>CACZCK010000001.1 GCA_902779675.1 uncultured Coriobacteriaceae bacterium
GGTGATTGCCTGCCGGTGCTCCCACCAGTCCATCACCGGCGCGAAGTGCTCCAGGCGCATGGGCTTGGTCTTGGAGAAATGCTTGTAGCCCTCCGGCATGTCCAGGCGGTAGAACCAGGTCTGCTTCGTGGGGCCGGTGCGGTCGAAGAAGAGTATGTTGGTGGTGATGGAGGTATAGGGCGAGAACACGCTGCCCGGCAGGCGCACCACGGTGTGCAGGTTGAATTCCGTGAGCAGCTTCTTCTTGATGTTCAGCTTGGCGTTGTCCGTGCCGAACAGGAAGCCGTCCGGCAGCACCACCGCCGCCCGTCCGCCGGGCTTCAGGCGGTACATCATCACGTCCAGGAAAAGGTCCGCCGTCTCGCTGCTGGCCAGGTCCGGCGGGAAAAAGTTCTTGACCTCGGCCTTCTCGTTGCCGCCGTAGGGCGGATTCATCAGCAGCACGTCGAAGCCCTCGTCCTCGCCATAATCCAGCAGGTCGTGGACGGTCAGGGCGTTGCCGTGGTAGACGTTGGGCTCGTCGATGCCGTGCAGCAGCAGGTTGGTGACGCAGAGGATGTAGGGAAACTGCTTCTTCTCGATGCCGTAGATGCAGCGGGCATACTTCTCCTGATCGTCGGTGGTCTGGATCTGCGGCTCCAGTTCGTTCAGCCAGCTGGTGATGAAGCCGCCCGTGCCGCAGGCCAGGTCCGCCATGGTCTCGCCGATCTTCGGCCTGATCATCTTCGCCATGAACTGCGTGACCGCGCGGGGCGTGTAGAATTCGCCCGAGGAACCGGCGGATTGCAGCTCGTGCAGCAGGATCTCGTAGATCTCGCCGAAGGCGTGGCTTTCATCGTAATCGGCCAGGTCGAGCTCGTCGATGACGTCCTCGGTGCCCGCCAGACGCGGCAGGCGACAGAGCGCCCGCTCGGCCGCAGGCTCGAGGCCTGCCGCGGAGACATACTCGTCGAGACCCACCAGGTCGGACTGATGCACCAGCTCGAGCACGCGGCTGCGGAAGGCGTCGCTTGGTGCGCAGGCGTCGAGGAGCGCCGTGAGCGGTGTGACCGACCCGCACACGATGCGCCAGTCGGGGACGTCGAGGGCGCGAAGCGCCTCAGCCAGCAGGGCGATGACCTCAGCCTCGCCACTCACGCCCTCCCCTCCCACGAGCTCGACGCCGAGCTGGGTAAACTGCCGCGGCTGGCCGGAGAGCGTCGACTCCTCGCGCACCACCGGCGCGCTGTAGCGCAGGCGCACCGGCAGTGTCGCGTCGCCCATGCGCCCGGCGACCATGCGCGCAATGGCGAGCGTGATGTCGGGGCGCATGACCAGCAGGCTGCCGTCGGAGTCAAAGAGCTGGAAGGGAGACTCGGGCACGCGGCCTCCCCGCTCCAAAGACGACTTGATCTCGAGCATCGGCGTCTCGACAGGCAGGTAGCCATGCGACGAGAAGCACTCCTTGACCTTGTCGGATATGCGCTCGCGAGCCACCGCCTCGGTGGGCAGTATGTCGCGGAATCCGCTGGGGGTTGCCATCTGCACGTAGTTTCCTTTCTGTTATGCCGCATGGGCAGTATGGGTCATCGGGCCCAGGCTGCACGGCACAAGCGGGGATTCTTTCCGATGCTGTTACATCATGTGTCGGAGCTACTTTAGCATGCTAAAGTGCCCGCCGACGCAATCCACCCATCCGTTAACAACGGCGAAACGACATGGGACCGCCTAGCGACGGCGCGTGATGCGAGCCAGAAGGCGCTCCATGACGGCGACCTCGGGCACGTGCATGACAAAGGCCAGGCCAAAGGTGACCAGCACCGAAGGAATGCCGCCAAGGACCACGGTGGCCAGCGCCCTGACCGTGGAGGAGGGAATCGACCCCAGCACATACGGAGCGAAGCGCACCACCAGTGCGCCAACCACGGCACCCGCCACACCAAAGACGCAGGCTCTCAGCAGGGCCGCCACGACGGCACCGAGCCCAAGCGGCCCCAGCGAGCGACGCAGGAAGACGAAGGTCACGACATCGACCACGAGCATGTAGATGGTGCTGCTGAACGCCACGATCCACAGGCCGAGGCGCTGTGCCAGCGTTAGGCAAACGATGGTCTGGAACACGGCAGCCACCACGTGCGCGCCAGCGTAGAGGCCCATGCGGCGGATGGAGGAGCACACCTTCTGCAGGTAGGTGCAGATGCCGTAGACCGGCAGCGACACGGAGAGCGCCATGAGGTAGGTGGCCGTCATAGCGATCTCATCGTCGGCAAAGCGACCGGCGGCGAGCAGCCTGATGAGAGGCGTGGAAAACACGATGAGGTACAGGGCGAACGGAACCATCATGAACACGATCTTCGACGAACCCGACGAAACGCCGCGGCGGAATGACGCCATGTCGCCCTGCGAGACGCTGTCGGAGAGCTCGGTGAACATGGCCGTGGTGATGGGCACCACCAGGATCGCGTACGGCAGGGTGTACCACAGGCGCGCGTAGTAGGACACCGACGCTCCCACCGCCGTGACCGACAGCGAGGCGCTGTTCATGACCGATACCGTCTCGAACGAGCAGAGCATGACCACCAGCGAGGGGATGCCAATGGACAGCGTGTCCTTGAGATAGGGATCGCGCAAGTTGATGCGCGGCGTGAGCCTGATGCCATGCTTGCGCAGGCTGGGCATCTGCATGATCACCTGAACCGCCACGCCGAGCGGGTTGCCCAGCGCAAGGATGACCAGCGCAAGCTGCGGGTTGGTGTCGACGAGCCTGGCGTAGGCGATGAAGGAGGCCGTGGTCACGAAGTTGTTGAAGATGGGTGCGGCGCTGCTCCAGAAGTAGTCCCGCTCGGCGTTGAGAACGCCCGAGAAGATGGACGACAGCGCGTAGAGCACCACCTCGATGGCAAAGAACCTGAAGAAGTATATGGCGAGGTCGGAGTCGAACTCCTCGGTAGCCGTAAACGACTGCGTCCAGACGACCTGCCGGGCAAAGACGAAGCCCAGTAGCGTGACGGCACCCATCAGCACCAGCACGATGGACACGAGGTTGGAGGTGTAGGCGCTCGCGCCCTTGGTGCCCTCCCGCTGCTTGACCGAGAGGTACACCGGCAGGAAGGCTGTGACCAGCATGCCGCCGATCACGATCTCGTAGAGCTGGTTGGGCAGGTTGTTGGCCACCGAGTAGCAGCTTGCCGTGACCGTGACGCCCAGGGCGTAGGCCTGGCCCCAAGTGCGCAAGAAGCCCGTGAGGCGGCTCACGATAACCAGTGCGCTCATCAGGGCCGTCGAACGGCCCACCTGGGCGTCGCGCGCCTCGTCGGATCCCTCCTCCTGTGGCGCGGGAGCTTCCGCCGTGACAGCCGGGGCCTCGAGGGACTCCGGCGCCAGACGCTCGTCCTCACTCGCCAAGTGCTTAGCCATGTGCTCACATCTCCCTTGTGATGTCTGCGAAGGTCGCGCCCACAAACGCGGCGAGCGCCAGCGGGTCGACGCGCAGGCTCAACCCGCGACGTCCACCCGAGATGCCGATCTGGTCAAAGAGCTGCGCAGTCTCGTCGATGAGCGTCGGGAACTGCCGCTTCATGCCCACCGGAGAGCACCCGCCACGGATGTAGCCGGTCGTGGCCTCGAGGTCCTTCATGGGCAGCATGGCCAGCGACTTCTCCCCCGCCGCCGCGGCCGCCTTCTTGAGGTCGAGCTCGAAGGCCACCGGAATGCAGCACACCACGTGCGCACCCGACGGCGCAACGGTGACGAGCGTCTTGTAGGCTGTGTCAGGGTCCTCTCCCAGGGCCTCGGCCACGTGCACACCGTAGCCGGTCGCGTTGCTGCCGTCGTCCTCGTAGGCCTGGGCCTCGAAGGCGACGCCCCCTCGCTCCAGCTCGCGCATTGCGTTGGTCTTTGCCAGCTTCTCCTTGCGCGCCACGGCTAGACCTCCTGACGTGCGCGGTCGCGCTCGAGGATGCGGGCCAAGTACTGACCGGTGTGGCTCTCGGGCACCTGCGCCACCTGCTCGGGCGTGCCGTAGGCAACGATGGTACCGCCGCCCTCGCCGCCCTCGGGGCCGAGGTCGATGATGCGGTCGGCCATCTTGACCACGTCGAGGTTGTGCTCGATCACCAGCACGGTGTTGCCTGCGTCCACCAGGCGGTCGAGTACCTCCACCAGCTGCCGCACGTCATCGAAGTGCAGGCCGGTGGTGGGCTCGTCGAGGATGTAGAAGGTCTTGCCCGTCTGCTGGCGGTGCAGCTCCTTGGCCAGCTTGACGCGCTGGGCCTCGCCACCCGAGAGGGTGGTGGCCGGCTGGCCGAGGTGCACGTAACCCAGGCCCACGTCGTGCAGCGTCTCGAGCTTGCGCTTGATGCGCGGGATGTTGGCAAAGAAGGCGAGCGCCTCGGTCACCGTCATGTCGAGCACGTCGGCGATGGTCTTGCCGTGGTAGGTGACCTCGAGCGTCTCGCGGTTGTAGCGCTTGCCGTGGCACACCTCGCAGGGCACGTAGATATCGGGCAGGAAGTTCATCTCGATCTTGATCTGGCCGTCGCCCTTGCAGGCCTCGCAGCGACCGCCCGGCACGTTGAACGAGAAGCGTCCGGGGCTGTAGCCGCGTGCGCGGCTCTCGGGCGTGCTGGAGAACAGGGCGCGCAGATCGTCCCACAGGCCGATGTAGGTTGCGGGGTTGGAGCGCGGGGTGCGCCCGATGGGACTCTGGTCGATGTCGATGACCTTGTCGATCTTGTCGATGCCCTCGATCTTCTTGTAGGGGCCCACGAAGCGCTTGGAGCGATGCACGGCATTGGTGAGCGCCGGGGCGATGGTATCGGTGACCAGCGAGCTCTTGCCCGAGCCCGACACGCCCGTAACCACGGTGAAGGTGCCGAACTCCACCTTGGCATTCACGTTCTTGAGGTTGTTGGCCGTGGCGCCGGTGATCTTGAGCGAGCCCTTGCGCGGGTTGCGGCGCTTGACCGGGATGGTGATCATGCGCCGGCCCGTGAGGTAGGCACCCGTGAGCGAGTCGGGGTTGTGCGCGATGTCTTGGGGCGTGCCCGCTGCCACGATGGCGCCACCCATCTCACCGGCACCTGGCCCCATGTCGATGACGTAGTCGGCAGCGCGGATGGTGTCCTCGTCGTGCTCGACCACGATGACGGTGTTGCCCTGGTCGCGCAGGCGGCGCAGGGTGTCGATGAGACGGTCGTTGTCGCGCTGGTGCAGGCCGATGGAGGGCTCGTCGAGGATGTAGAGGACGCCCATCAGACCAGCGCCAATCTGCGTGGCCAGGCGGATGCGCTGAGCCTCGCCGCCCGAGAGCGTGGCCGCCGCACGGCTGAGCGTGAGGTAGTCGAGGCCCACGTTGACCATGAAGCGCAGGCGCGCCACGATTTCTTTGACGATTGCCGCGCCGATGAGGTGCTGGCGCTCGGTGAGCTGCAGCCCCTCAAAGAACTCGAGGCAGGAGCGGCAGGAAAGGTCGCAGACCTCCTGGATGTTCTTGTCGCCCACCGTAACGGCCAGGTACTCGGGCTTGAGGCGCGCGCCATGGCACGTGGGGCAGGGCACCTCGCGGATGTACTTCTCGAGGTGCGTCCGCATGGTGTCGGAGGTCGTCTCCTGGTACTTCTCGAACAGGATGGAACGCACGCCGCTGAACTTGGTAAACCAGTGGGTGTCGCGGCCGTCGCGCGTGTGGTAGTCCACGCGGATCTTGGTGTTGCCCAGACCGTCGAGCAGGGCGTCCTGCGCCTTCTTGGGGAGGTCCTTCCAAGGCGTCTCGTCGGATACGCCAAGGTGCGCGCACACAGCCGAGAAGATCTGCGGATAGTAGTTGGAACGGTCGAAGAGGCTGCCAAAAACACCCTCCGACACCGACAGCGTCGGGTCCTCGATGATCGCGCCGGCGTCGACGATGCGGCGCGTGCCGATGCCATCGCAGTCGGGGCAGGCGCCGTAGGGCGCATTGAACGAGAAGTCGCGCGGCTGGAGGTCGTCGATGGAGTGGCCGTGCTCGGGGCAGGCCAAGGCCAGCGAGTACTGCAGCAGCTCGTCGGGCATCTCATCGGGGTTGTTGCGGTCGGCCAGCAGGAAGAAGCCCACGCGGCCGGATGCGATGCGGGTGGCCGTCTCCACGGCCTCGGCGATGCGGCCGAGCGAGTTCTCGCGCACCACCACGCGGTCGACCACGACCTCGATGGTGTGCTTGAACTTCTTGTCGAGCTTGATCTCGTCGCCGCCCAGGTCGCGCACCTCGCCGTCGATGCGCACGCGGCTGAAGCCCTCGTGCGAGAGATCCTCGAAGAGCTTGGTGAACTCGCCCTTGCGGCCCAGCACCACCGGCGCGAGCACCAGCGCCCGGCGGCCTTGCGCATGGGCGAGCACCTTGTCGGCCACCTGGTCGGTGGTCTGGCGCTCGATGACGCGTCCGCACTCCGGGCAGTGGGGCGTGCCGATGCGAGCGTACAGCAGGCGCAGGTAGTCGTAGATCTCGGTGACGGTGCCCACGGTGGAGCGGGGGTTTCGGCTGGTGGTCTTCTGGTCGATCGAGACGGCCGGCGACAGGCCGTCGATCGAGTCGAGGTCGGGCTTGTCCATCTGCCCCAGGAACATGCGCGCGTAGCTCGACAGGCTCTCCACGTAGCGGCGCTGCCCCTCGGCGTAGATGGTGTCGAAGGCGAGGCTCGACTTGCCCGAGCCCGACAGGCCCGTGATGACCACGAGCTTGTCGCGGGGGATCTTGACGTCGATGTCGCGGAGGTTGTGCTCGCGCGCACCACGGATAACGATGGAATCAGATGCCATGACCGACCTCGTCCTTCGTTCGTGAGACGGATGGGGCACAGCTCCCCCACCCCAATGGCCTGATGCTCTAGTCTAGCCCTGCGAACACGGAACATCTGTTCTCATGCCGGGAATCACAGGGAGTGCAGAATCTGTTCGGTGGCCTGACACGACCGCGCTAGGACCACTGGATCTGGGCTGCCAGCTCGATGGCGCAGGCCAGCGAGAGCTGCTCCATCTGCTCGGGGACGCGCCAGTCGAGCCCGCAGATGCCCGCGATCTGGCCGAGGCGGTACCGCACGGTGTTGGGGTGCGTTCCCAGCCGCACGGCCGCATCGCCCACGGAGCGCCCGCACTCCAGGTACGCCTCGAGCGTGCGCGTCACCTGCGCGTTGTTCTCTGCGTCAAAGTCGCGGAGCGGCCCGGTGATGGCGCCTGAGAACCGCTGCATGGCGTCCGAGGTGGCGTGTGGCAACACGGCCCGCAGCACGCCGAGCGCCTCGTAGCGCACCAGGTCGTGCCCGCTGCGCTGGGCCATGCGCTGCGCGTGGATGGCCTCGAGGATGGCCTGCCCGAGCTCGTCGAGCGACCGATGCGCGAGGCTCACCCCGATGGGGCCCGACATGCCGAGCGCGAGCATCTCGGCGCGCAGCGCGTCGGCCGCCTCGTCCACGCGGGCGTCGGTCAGCACGTCGGCCGAGACGACCAGCAGCAAGCCCTCGTCGAAGGGACACAGCAGGCTCCGCACGCCCACGCGCGCGTCGTCGACGTCGCGGCTCCCGAAGGCGGCAACGACGTCCTGCGCGTACTCGTCGCTCGCCTGGGCGAAGAGCGCCACGTGCTCCTCCTCGAAGGACGGGTTGAGGCGCAGGGCATGCGTGCGCACGCCGGTCGAGTCTCCCTCGGTGCGCAGCAGCGCGTCGATCGTACGCTGCGCAAAGGAGGAGTCGGAGAGCTCCCGCACGCGCAGGCCCACGTCGATGATCACCTGGTCGAAGAAGAGCTCCTCGTCGGAGACCACCATCAGAGGCAGGTTGCGCGCGTTGGCAAAGCGCAGGGCGGCATCCGGTAGCTCGAGATGGAACACGTTCTTTATGACCAGCCCCGATGCCCCCACCGACGCCAGGTAGCGCACCGCCTCGGTGATGAGGTAGGGGCTTTCGCGCGCATAGAGGAACGTCGAGAGCACCAGCTGCCCCTCGTAGAAGTTGTTCCGCTGGTAGCGCGACGTGAGGCCGGGCACCAGCTCGTAGTCGAGGATGCCCACCTCGCTGACGGGACGCGCGAGGCCGCCCTGCCCGGCAAGCAGACGCACCTGGTGCTCGTGCGTGTTGAGGAAGTCCGAAACGGTGAAATGCATCTTGTGACCCTTTGGTTTGAATTCCAGTCTTATAGTCATTCTATTGTAATTGTACACAGTCACAAGTTAGATTTGAGCCATCTATTACGTTTGTTGGTCAATTGTTGCCGCATGCTTTTATAGGTCCACACAAACAATGACCCTTTTCTTTGGAAGCCTGCCTTCGTAGAGTTAGGGTGCACACCAACAGGACCGCCAATGGCGGACGAAGGAGGAATCCATGGCAAGCATCCGCATTCTATCGGCACAGGACATCGCGCAGGTCTTTACCATCACCGACGCCATCGAGGCCGTCGAGGACGCCTACCGCCAGAAGGCCGAGGGCAACGGCGTCGCATGGCCCATGGTGTATGCGGCCTTCGAGCCGGGCGTGGCCGACATGGACATTCGCTCCGGCGAGCTGGCCGCCTCGGGCCTCTTTGGCCTCAAGCTGACTGCCTGGTTCTCGGGCAACCCCGCCCAGGGTCTGCCCGAGATCTATGGCACCACGCTCATCTGCGACAACGCCAACGGTGCCCCGCTGGCGCTTCTCAACGCCTCTGCCATCACTGGCCTGCGCACCGGAGCGGCCGGCGCGCTGGGCATCAAGTGGCTTGGCCGCAAGGACGCCAAGAACCTGCTGGTGGCGGGAGTCGGTCACCAGAGCGCCTTCCAGGTTGCCGCGGTGCTGGCAGCCTGCCCGGGCATCGATCATGTGGAGATGTGGGACCCGCGCAAGGACGAGGCGCCCGAGGCCCGCGTGGCAGGCATCCGCGAGAAGGTGGACGCGATGCTGAAGGCCGCGGGCATCGACCGCAGCTACGAGATCGTTGCCGTCGCCGACGGTGAGGCCGCCTGTGGCCGCGCCGACGCCATCATCACCATCACCCCCGCCACCAAGCCCGTCATCAGACGCGACTGGGTCCGCCCGGGCACGCACATCAGCTGCGTGGGCGCCGACATGGAGGGCAAGCAGGAGATCGAGTCCGCACTCGACGCCGCTGCCCGCCTGTACGTCGACGACCGCGCCCAGTCCATCACCTCCGGCGAGCTGGAGGTGGCCGTCAAGGAGGGCGCCATCGCCGAGGCGGACATCGTTGCCGAGCTTGGCGAGGTCATTGCAGGCAAGGCGGAGGGTCGCACGAGCGACGACCAGATCACGGTCTTCGACACCTCGGGCATCGCCGTGCAGGACCTGGCCAGCTCCAAGGTAGCTTACGAGCGCGCCGTCGAGGCGGGCCTGGGCGTCGCGGTGGAGCTGTAGCCCATCTACGACAGGTAGCAGGAAACCAAGGGTATTCATGCGGGCCTGACGGCCTGGCAGAGAAGAAAGGAAGCATCATGGACCGCAACTACTTCGACCTCACCGGACGCGTCGCCATCGTCACGGGCGCCTCGGGCGGCCTGGGCGTGCAGATGGCCAAGGCACTCGCAAGCCAGGGCGCGAACATCGTCGTGATGGCCCGCCGCCAGCAGCAGATCGACGAGGTGGCCGCCCAGATCGCCGAGGAGTTCGGGGTGGAGACGCTGGCCATCCGCTGCGACATCACCGACACCGCCAACGTCGACGCCGCCGTGGCGCAGGTCGTCGAGCGCTTCGGCCGCATCGACGTGCTGATCAACAACGCCGGCACCGGAGCGGTGGCCCCCGCAGAGGACATCACCGACGCCCAGTTCGACGGCGAGATGCAGATCGACCTCTTCGGCACCTTTAAGGTCGCCCGCGCCGTGGCCAAGCAGGCCATGATCCCCGCCAAGTACGGCCGCATCATCAACATCGCCAGCATGTACGGCCTCGTGGGCAACAAGGTCGCCGGCTCCGCGCCGTACCACGCGGCCAAGGGCGGCGTCGTGAACCTGACCCGCGCGCTCGCCGCCGAGTGGGGCAAGTACGGCATCACCGTCAACTCCATCTGCCCGGGCTACTTCTACACCCCGCTCACCAAGGAGACGCTCGACAGCGACTTCTTCCAGGCCAACGCCCGCACCATGATCCCCGAGGAGCGCTACGGCAACGAGGGCGAGCTCGACACCGCCGCCATCTTCCTGGCCTCCCCCGCCTCGAGCTACGTGACCGGCGTGCAGCTGCCCGTGGACGGCGGCTATACCTGCATGTAGGCGGAGACAACCAGACAGGCAACCAAGCGACACGCATAGCAAGAGGAGCACACCATGCAGATCAAGGACTTCAAGGTAGAGCAGTGGATGAACGAGTGGGAGACAAAGTGCCGCTACAACGTGGCCGAGACCTGCACCTACTCGGTGACGCTGGACCAGCTGTTTGACATCTGTGGCGGCAGCCGCGAGGAGTTCATGCAGCAGTTCGCCGCACGCCGTCTGACCTATGGCGACATCGAGGGCAACCCCGAGTTCCTCAAGGGCGTCTGCGGCCTGTACCAGACGGTCAAGCCCGAGCACGTCATCCCCACTCACGGTGCGGCAGGCGCCAACTACCTGGTGCTCTCCACGCTCGTCAACCCCGGCGACCACGTGGTCTCGATCATGCCCACCTACCAGCAGCTCTACTCCATCCCCGAGATGTGCGGCGCCGAGCTCAAGCTCCTGCACCTGGAGAAGGAGGACCACTACCACGTGGACCCCGCCAAGCTCGAGGCCCTGTGCGACGAGAACACCAAGCTCATCTGCATCAACAACCCCGACAACCCCACCGGCGCGCTGCTCTCCGCCGAGGAGCTGCAGGTCATCGTGGACATCGCCCGCAAGTATGACGCCTGGCTCATGTGCGACGAGGTCTACCGCCTGCTCGTCCAGGACGACGACGCCTTTACCACCAGCCCCATCGACCTCTACGACAAGGCAGTGGTCACCAGCTCGATGTCCAAGGTGTGGAGCCTGGCCGGCATCCGCCTGGGCTGGTGCATCACCAAGAGCGAGGAGCTGCGTCACGAGCTGCTCTCCCATCGCGACTACGACCTGATCAGCTGCGGCATGTTCGACGAGGCCGTGGCGGCCTACGCCCTGGCGCACTACGACAAGATCCTGGCCCGCAGCCGCCGCATCGTGCGCGAGAACCTGGCCGTGCTGGAGGAGTGGGTCGAGAGCGAACCGCACCTCTCCTTCGTCAAGCCCGAGGCAGGCACCACCGCGCTGGTCTACTATGACTACGACCTCGACTCCTACGACTTCTGCGTCCGCATGATGGAGACCGAGGGCGCGCTGGTCACGCCGGGCGACGCCTTCGAGGAGCCCAAGAGCATGCGCATCGGCTACGCTTACAGCGACAACACCGACGACCTGCGCGAGGGTCTGGCTGCCATCAGCCGCTTCCTGCGCACCCTGGAGTAGCACAGCGCCCCAGCACACCATCCGGCGCGGCTCGTCGCATGACGCGACGGGCCGCGCCATACCGCATCAGACGGGAGAACACACAATGAGCGAGTTCCTTGCCTCCAAGTACGCGGGCCTCAGCCCCTATGTTCCCGGCGAGCAGCCCAAGGACCGCACCTACGTCAAGCTCAACGCCAACGAGACCAGCGTTCCTCCCTGTCCGGGCGTGGCTGCAGCCCTTGCCGACCCCAAGCTGGCCGAGGGGCTGGGCCGCTATGCCGACCCGCACTGCATGCCCCTGCGCGAGGCGGTGGCGCGCACCCTCGACCTCACGCCCGAGGAGGTCTTCTGCGGCAACGGTTCCGACGAGGTCCTGGGCTTCTTGCTGCTCACCTTCTGCGAGCCCGGCAGCCGCATCGCCTTCCCCGACGTCACCTACGGCTTCTACCGCGACTTCTCCATGACCCAGGGTCTGGACGGCCACCAGATTCCGCTGCGCGAGGACTTTACCCTCGACGTGGACGCCTTCGCGGCCTTCGACGGCACGGTGGTGTTCCCCAACCCCAATGCCCCGACCGGCCTGGCCATCGCCCCGAGCGACGTGGAGCGCATCTGCGCGGCGCACCCCGAGCGCCTGGTGATCGTGGACGAGGCCTACGTGGACTACGGCAGCACCTCCTGCGCACCGCTCGTGCGCACGCATCGCAACCTGGTGGTGGTGCACACCATGAGCAAGTCGCGTAACCTCGCCGGCGCGCACATCGGCTGGTGCGTGGCACAGGCCGACCTCATCCGCGACCTCAACGACATCAAGTTCAGCTTCAACCCGTTCAATCTCTCGGCGCCCACCATGGCCATTGGCATCGCAGCGCTCGAGGACGAGGCCTACTTTGAGCGGTGCACCAGCGCCATCTGCCAGACGCGCGCTCAGACGACCGCCGCGCTCGAGGACCTGGGCTTTACCGTGCTGCCGAGCATGACCAACTTCGTCTTTGCCACGCATCCCACGCTGGAAGCCGCCACGTGGTGCGCGCGCCTGCGCGAGGAGGGCGTGCTCACCCGCTACTACGACGCCCCGCGCATCGCCAACTGGCTGCGCATCACCATTGGCACGCCGCAGGAGATGGACGTCTTCCTCGACAAGACCCGCCTGATTCTCGGACGCTAGCCCACTTCCGGCAGACTCCGCACGTCAGCGACCGCCCGTCAGGCGCTCCAGCTTGGCGAGGTGGTCGTTTGCCCTCGCGGAGAGGTCTTCGATCTTGCGCGCCGCAGCACTGGCCGCAGCCGCAGGCGTGTCGTCGTCGGTGATGCCGTGCTCCTGCCGCGAGCCCAGCAGCACCGTGGCCACCAGGTCGTCCATGGTCTGCTCGAACAGCGCACGGTCGTCGGCGGGCGCCGCGGCAAGGGCTGCGCGCATGGCGTTGCGGTTGGTCGACCAGCGGCGCAACAGCGACGAGAACGACGGCTCGGCCGTCACGTCCACCAGCCATCCGAGCAGCTCGGCAAAGCGTTCGCAGCGCTCCGCCGACATGTCGCAGAGCCAGTCGTTGAGGCGCTGCGCCAGCTTCCAGGCGTCGTAGTCCATGCCCTGTTCGCACACGAAGTCGGTTCCGCCGACCTCCCACGAGAGTGGAGCGTGCTGCATCACGCCTGCGGCGGAGCTCCGCACCACCGTGATGCCCTGCTGGCTGCGCTCGAAGAGCATCCCCACCAGCGCCGCGCGTGGGACGGTCTTGTGCACGGGCACGTCGTCATGCCAGCCCTCGTCCGCGCGCACCTCGGCCCGAAAGCCCGGCCCATCGTGCGTGTAGCAGGCCACGATGCGCTCGCGCACCTCATCGGTGGCCATGCGGCATGCGTACTCAGCCAGGTTGCCGCCCTTGGAGTGGCCACCCGCCCACAGCGGCCCGTCGACCACATAGGCCAGCTGGTCCAGATAGCTCAGTGCGCGGCGCTGCGCGGGTACGGCGGTGGCGCAGGCCAGGCGGAAGTTCTCCTTCCATCCCACCAGCGAGTCGTCCGTCCCCCGGTACGCCACATAGGTCCCCAGGCCGTCGGGCAGGCGGAAGGCCGTTGCCGAGAACTGCTTGCCCTCTTCCTCGTCCGACTCGCTCGCATGCAGATATGCGCGCACCTCCCCAAAGCGCGGCGACGCCGCCACTGCGCGCACAAGCTGCTCGGACCGCTCCGTGTCGTGCAACGACGAGAGCTCGAGGGGCAACAGCGCCGGATCGGCAAGGTCGGCCAGCCGCACGCCCTCGAACGAGTCGGCCCCCAAGGTCGCGAGATAGCGTAGGTAGGCAAGCCAACTGAGGCACAGGGAGTCGACACGGCACAGCGGGCGCTGCGCAAACGAATCCGTCGCCTGGCGCGCGTAGTCGATGATGTTGGCCATGGTCTTTCCCTCCGCATGCGAATCGGTGCCATTGGGTAGAATCATATGCGTTGCACGCGACTTTGGAGAGGGGAACCCATGACACCCGAAGAGGAAGAGGCCATTCGCCGCGAGTTCGAGGCCTCACGCAAGCAGGCCCACAAGACCCAGCCCAACCACGGCATCAGCCAGTTCGAGCTCAACGACTACTCGCGCATCAAGCATGTGCTCGGCGTGGTCTCGGGCAAGGGCGGCGTTGGCAAGTCGCTGGTCACCGGCATCATTGCCATCGAGCTGCAGCGCGCCGGCTACAAGGTGGGCATCCTGGACGGCGACATCACCGGCCCGTCCATTCCCAAGATGTTCGGCCTGTCCGACGTCCGCGCCCGTGGCATGAACGACCTGATCATGCCGGCAGAGACCTCCACCGGCATCAAGATGATGAGCACCAACCTCGTGCTCGAGAACGAGACCGACCCCGTCGTGTGGCGCGGCCCGGTGCTGGGCAACGCCCTGCAGCAGTTCTACGAGCAGACCATGTGGGGCGACCTCGACTACCTGCTGGTCGACATGCCCCCGGGAACGGGCGACGTGGCGCTGACCGTGTTCCAGAGCCTGCCCATCGAGGGCGTGGTCATCGTCTCCACCCCGCAGGACCTGGTGCAGATGGTGGTCGGCAAGGCCGTCAACATGGCCGCCATGATGAACATCCCCGTGGTGGGCCTCGTGGAGAACATGGCCTACTTCAAGTGCCCCAGCTGTGGCGAGCGCCACCAGCTCTTTGGCCCCAGCCGCGCGGGCGAGACCTGCCTGCTCTATGGCATCGATATGCTGGGTCAGCTGCCCATCGACCCAAAGATCGCAGAGGCCTGCGACAGGGGCGACATCGAGCAGAGCCTGCCGGAGGGCATGCTGCCTGACGCCGTGGCCATCATCGTGGACCACGACGCGGAGTAGGCATCAGACACAGACGCATACCGCAGGGGCGCAGGCGACGATGTATCGCCTGCGCCCCTTTCTTGCCTCGCCAGCAGAATCGACGTTTATTGCGCTTTTGGGATGCGTCTTGTTGCCGCGCCTTCGATTGTCTGCGTTTAGAGGGTGGCCGATGAGCCCATTCGCGCACCCACCACCGTCAAAACGCATACAACACGTGTTGTCTGTGCTTGTTAGACCATGACAAAAGCGGAAACCGCAGACAACGTGCGGGCACGTTCGTGGAGACCCGGGTCACCTCCGCAACCCGCCCCTCACGCCTCCGTGCGGTAAAATCGAAGGCCGACGACATCAGGGAGGATGCGATGGCCAAGAGGGAATCACGCGCCGCCAGGCGCGAGCGGCTGCTGCGCGACGCAGCGGCGGTCGACCAGCCCATGGACTGCGACGTCACCGTGATCGGCGGCGGCGCGGCGGGTCTGGTGGCCGCAATCGTGGCGGCCGAGGCGGGCGCCTCGGTGGTGGTCCTCGAGCGCGACCTGGAATGCGGCCGCTCCATCTTGGCCACAGGCAACGGAAGGTGCAACTTCGCCAACATCGCCCTCGACCCCCGCCGCTTCAACGATCCCGAGTTCGTGGCAGCCGTCTGCGGCACGCGCTGGCTCGATGACGTGCTCTCCTTCTTCCGCGAGAGCGGGTTGCGCTGGAGTCTGGAAGACGACCGCCTCTATCCGCTGAGCCGCCAGGCCGCAAGCGTGCGCAACGTGCTTCTGGCCCGCGCCCGCAGGGCGGGTGTGGTGCTTGCCCCGGCACGCGAGTTCCACGACGTCTGCTGGATCAAGGCTGAGTGGCTGGGAGAGCTTGGCCCCGCCACCCACTACGACCCGTCTGGCAGCTCCACCTTACCCGCCGGCATGGCCGAGCTGTCCTTTACTCAGGCCTTCGACGAGTCGGGCGCGTTTCTGCTGCCCGGTTCGCGCGCCGTCATCCTCGCCAGTGGCGGCGAGCCCCAGCCCTTCATCGGCAACGTTGGCCTCATCACCACGCCGCGCAGGCCCGTCCTGTGCCCGCTGGCCTGCAAGCCTTCGCCCGTGCTTGCGCTCGATGGCCGCCGCGTGCACGCGGAAGCGCGTCTGACCAAGGCAGACTCGTTCTTTCCCAGCTGGAAGGAGCGCGGCGAGGTGCTGTTCCGCTCCTATGGCATCTCGGGCATCGTGACCTTCGACCTCTCGCGTCGTGCCGAGGCCGGCGACCTGGTGGAGCTCGACCTCGTTCCCGACGTGACCGCCTCCGACCTGCAGCGTCTGGTAGATCCCTTTGGCACAGGATCGTTCGATACGGGATGCCTCGACGGCATCCTCGACCCGCTCATCGCTGCCGAGCTCGAGCTGCTGGCACGCAGGCGCTGGCACGTCGAGTGGCCCGAGCGCAAGCCCGCCGAGACCGACTCGGCCGCCCTCATGGCACTTGTGAAGTCCCTTCCCCTGGTGGTGACCGGCCCCGCCGAGACCGAGCATGCACAGGTCACACGTGGCGGCCTTTGCAACGACCAGTTCGACCCGGCAACGCTGGCAGCGCGCGAGTTGCCTTGGCTCTATGCCTGTGGCGAGGCGCTGGACGTGGACGCGGACTGCGGCGGCTACAACCTCGGCTGGGCTTGGAAGAGTGGCATGGTGGCCGGAGAGGCCGCCGCCAGATGGGCGCTGTCATGATCGAAGTCTCGGGCATCAAAATCGCGCTCGACGGCCTCGACGGAAGCGACGGCGCCGAACTGCGGGCGGTGCGCGGCGCCGTGCTGCGCATGCTGCGCCTCGCACTCGACGACCTGGTCTCCGTCGAGCTGCGCAAGCGCTCCGTCGACGCACGCAAGAAGAGCGACGTGCATCTGACCTGCACCGCACGCATCGCCCTGCGAGGCGGCGTCAACGCGGAGCGGGCGCTCTTGGCAAAGGCGCGCAAGCGCCGCGCAGGCAAGCAGCTGAAACAGGTCGACGACCAGCCCTTCGGCTGGCCGCAAGCCTCCACGTCGACAGGCAGCAGACCTGTGGTGGTGGGTGCCGGATGCGCGGGGCTCTTCTGCGCGCTGGCCTTGGCCGAGGCGGGCCTCTCCCCCCTCCTGGTGGAGCGCGGCGACGGCTCTCGCGAGCGCACCACGGCAATCGAGACCTTCAATCAGACGGGTGTGCTGGACCCCGAGTGCAACATCCAGTTCGGGCTCGGCGGGGCAGGCACCTTCTCCGACGGAAAGCTCTCCACCGGCACCAAGAGCCCCTCGCACCGGCTCATCCTGCAGACGCTGGTGGACGCCGGCGCACCGCAGCGCATCCTCTGGGACGCCAAGCCCCACGTAGGCAGCGACATCCTGCCCAAGGTAGTGCACAACGTGCTGGCGCGCATCGACGAGCTCGGAGGCGAGGTGCGCCTGCGTACCCGCATGGTCGACCTCGACGTGACAGGTGGCCACGTGCGCGCCGTCACGCTCGCCTCGCGCGATGAGGCGACAGGTGACGTGCACGAGGAGCGCGTGGCCACCACGCAGCTGGTGCTCGCGTGCGGGCATTCGGCTCGGGACGTCTACCAGCTTCTGCGCGATCGCGGCGTATTCCTCGAGCGCAAGACCTTTGCCATGGGCGTGCGTATCGAGCACCTGCAGCGCGACATCGACCGCGCCCAGTACGGCTCGGCCGCGGGCCACCCCGCACTGGGTGCCGCCCCCTACAAGCTAGCCGTGCACCTGCCCTCCGGACGCGGCGCCTTCAGCTTCTGCATGTGCCCGGGCGGCTACGTGGTCGCGGCCGCCAGCGAGGAGGGCGGCGTGGTGACCAACGGCATGAGCCTCTCCGACCGAGCCGGCACCAACGCCAACTCCGGCCTGCTCGCCAACGTCCTCCCCACCGACCTGCCGGGCGACGACGTGCTTGCGGGCATCGCCCTGCAGCGCTCGTGCGAGCGTGCTGCCTTCGCGGCGGGTGGCGGCGGCTACGTGGCGCCCGCCCAACTGGTCGGTGACTTCTTGCAGGGAGTCCCGTCGAGCGCCGGCGGAGCGGTGGCGCCCACCTATCCACGCGGCGTGGCCTGGGGCTCGGTGGAGGGATGCCTTCCCGACTACGTTGCCGAGACCCTGCGCGGCGGCATCGCGCTCATGGGTCGTCGGTTGCGGGGCTTCGATGCGACTGATGCCGTGCTCACGGGCGTAGAGACGCGCTCGAGCTCGCCGGTTCGTGTCACGCGCGACCAAGACGGCCAGGCGCTGGGCATCTGCGGCCTGTACCCTTGTGGCGAGGGCGGCGGCTACGCTGGCGGCATCATGAGTGCCGCAGCGGACGGCATCCGCTGCGCCCAGTGGCTCATCGGCGCACGCGACGGACGCTAGCAGCACGCGGTATCGCCACACCCGTCACTCGCCGC
This sequence comes from uncultured Coriobacteriaceae bacterium, assembly GCA_902779675.1. Classification (GTDB taxonomy): domain Bacteria; phylum Actinomycetota; class Coriobacteriia; order Coriobacteriales; family Atopobiaceae; genus UBA1367. Next base: position 18,102 of record CACZCK010000001.1, read on the forward strand.
CCGGTGCGAGCTCCTTGAGCAGCCCGAGCAGCTCCCCCACCATGACGTCGCGCATCTCTGGCTCGAGGTCCATGGCCGCACGCGCCATGCGCGGCACCGTGGTACGCCAGTCGGTGCGGATCTCGTGGGTGTACTTCTTGTCGCCCGCGGTCATGATGGAGAACACGGCTTCCACAAAGCGCTGACGCTCTGCCAGAGTCGCCTGGTCGATCCATGCGTTGAGCGAGTTGTCCAGATACGCGGCCGTGCGACCGAGCCGGTCCACGATCACGAAGTCGCAGCCGTCGACCTCCCAGCTCAGCGGGTCGTGCTGTGCAAAGCCGCTGCTGGCGCTGCGCACCACGTCGGCTCCCTGCTCTCCCTGCTCGAACAGCATGCCAAAGATGGAGGACTTGGGCACCGTCTTGTCGACCGCCACCTCCTCGCCGCGGCTGTCGAGCTCTGCCAGCATCGTCGAAGTGAAGCCGGGGCCATCGTGCGAGAAGCAGCACGCCAGCCGCTTGCGTATCTCGGGCTGGCAGGTCATGCCCACGTATATGGCCAGGTTGCCGCCCTTGGAATGGCCGCCGACCCACAGCCTGCCCGGAACACGGTTGGCCACGCGCTCAAAGTAGCGCAGCGCCTGCGCCTGTGAGGGCACCTGCACCTGGAAGGCCATGTTCAGGTTCTCCTTCCAGCCCACCACCGTGTTGTCGGTACCGCGAAACGCCACGTAGGTCTCATCGGGAGTGAGGCCAAACGACATGGCCGAGAACTGCATCTGGGTCTGCTGGTCCAGCTGCATCACGTAGCCAAAGATCCGCACGTCCCTAAAGCGCGGGCTCGCGGCGAGGGCCGCGGCCAGACGGCGCGCTCCGGGCGGGTCGTACATGTGGTCGGTCATCTCGTCGAGCCAGTCGCTGCGCCACAGGTCGTGGATGGGTATGCCCTGCCAGCCCCATGCGGCCACGGCAACAGACGGCAGTTGGAAGTAGCTGAGCTGCGAGAGCACCAGGCTGTCCACGCGACACAGCTGCCGCTCGGAGAACGGCTCGGGATGACTCCAGACATAGTCGATGATGTTCTTGAACGCCTCGGGCATGGGGCTCCTTCGCATGGGCGTGCCTCGTCCCCCTTCGGCGAGGCAGCGCCAACGATTCTACCATGGCTTCCTGCGAAAAGACTGCTGTGCGCCTCCACGTGCCAAAGGCTGCCTACTTCTTGTGCTTGCGATAGCGTCGGCGGGTGGCATGCGCGCTGCCCTTGCGGTCGGTCCGCTTGAGACGCGCAATCACGTCTTCCTCGCTCTCGCCCTCCAGGGCTCCGCGCAGCGCCACCACCTGGTCGCGCAGTTGGGCGGCACGTTCGAAGTCCATGCTTGCAGCCGCAGCCGTCATCTCCTCCTCGAGCGAGGCGAGCACCTCCTGGACCTCCTCTGGCGGCAGCTGAGCGAGCTCGTCTGCCACGCTGCGCACCGTCTGCTCGCGCTCGGCTGCGGCGTCTGCTGGCGCGCCGTCGGACCCGCTGTAAAACGCGCCATGGCCCAACGAGTCACCCCGACTGCGTCCCTTGCCCTCCAGTGTGGCATCGGCCTCGGCGATGAAGCTGGCTACGTCGGTGATCGACTTCTTGATGGTCTTGGGCACGATGCCGTGCTCCCGGTTAAAGTCCTCCTGGATACGCCTACGCCGTGCCGTCTCGTCGATGGCCTCGCGCATGCTGTCGGTGATGGTGTCGGCGTACATGATGACCTCGCCGCCGGCGTTGCGCGCCGCGCGACCCATGGTCTGAATCAGCGAGCGCCGGTTGCGGAGGAATCCCTCCTTGTCGGCATCGAGGATGGCTACCAAGCTTACCTCGGGGATGTCGAGGCCCTCACGCAGCAGGTTGATGCCCACCAGCACGCTGATCTTGCCCACGCGCAGATCACGTATGATCTCCACGCGATCGAGCGTGGCGGTGTCGGAGTGCATGTAATTGACCTTGACCCCCTCGTCGAGCAGGTGGTCGGTGAGGTCCTCGGCCATGCGCTTGGTGAGCGTAGTCACCAGCACGCGCTCTCCCCTGTCGGTGCGGACCTTGATCTCGTCCATGAGGTCGTCGATCTGTCCGCGCACCGGACGCACGTCGACCTTGGGGTCGAGCAGGCCGGTGGGCCGGATCACCTGCTCCACGGCCTGCTGGCTCACGCGCTCCTCGTAGTCGCCAGGCGTGGCAGAGACGTAGATGTACTGCGGGATGCGCTGCTCAAACTCATCGAAGCGCAGCGGGCGGTTGTCGAGCGCCGATGGCAGGCGGAAGCCGTGCTCCACCAGCGTGACCTTGCGGGAACGGTCGCCCTCGTACATGCCTCGGATCTGCGGCACCGTCACGTGGCTCTCGTCGATGATGCAGAGCATGTCGGAGGGAAAGTAGTCAATCAGCGTGTAAGGCGCCTCACCGGGGGCGCGGCCATCCAGGTGACGCGAGTAGTTCTCGATGCCCGAGCAGAAGCCCATGGTCTCCAGCATCTCGAGATCGTACGCCGTACGCTGCGAGAGGCGCTGGGCCTCGAGCAGGCGGTCGGCCGCCTTGAGCTCGGCCACGCGGGCCTCGAGCTCGTCGCTGATGGTCTTGAGGGCATGGGCCACCTTGGGCCGCTCCGTCACATAGTGCGACGCAGGCCAGATGGGGATGGCATCGTACTCGCGCACCAGCTCACCTGTGACCACGTCGATCTCGGCTATCAGCTCGACCTCGTCGCCAAAGAAGCTGATGCGCAGCGGGTTCTCGGCGTAGGGCGGGAAGACGTCCACGGTGTCGCCACGCACGCGGAAGTGCCCGCGCTGGAGGTCGTAGTCGTTGCGGTCGTACTGGATGTCAATGAGGTCGCGGATGAGGTCGTCGCGCTCGAGTGGCACGTCCTTGCTCACCGAGGGCGCCAGGCCCGCGTAGTCCTGCGGGCTGCCGATGCCGTAGATGCAGGAGACCGAGGCCACCACAATGACGTCGCGGCGCGAGAGGAGACTCGAGGTGGCCTGGTGGCGCAGCTTCTCGACCTCCTCGTTGATGGAGGCGTCCTTCTCGATGTAGGTGTCGGTCTGCGGCACGTAGGCCTCGGGCTGGTAGTAGTCGTAGTAGCTCACGAAGTAGACCACGGCGTTGTTGGGAAAGAGCTCCTTCATCTCGCTCGCCACCTGCGCGGCCAGCGTCTTGTTGGGCTCCATGATGAGCGTGGGGCGCTGCACGGCCTCGATGGTCTTGGCCATGGTGAAGGTCTTGCCCGAGCCCGTAACACCCAGCAGCGTCTGGTAACGCAGGCCGTCCTCGACGCCCTTCGCGAGCTTGGCGATAGCCTGGGGCTGGTCGCCTGCCGGCTCGTAGGGGCTCACCACCTCGAGCCGCTCGTCGCCATCCTCGCGCCCAAAGCGCCTGAGTTCGCCGCCAAAGCGCTCGACCTGTCGATCCTGTGCCATGTCCCTCCTTCGTTCGGTAGAACGAGTGTACTACCTCCCCTCGCGTCACACCAGCCATCCCCAGAAACGCCCATGGTGCGTCACACAGCGCGAGCGTCGTCTTCCCGTCTCCGCCGTGGCCCCTCTTGTCGCATCTACACGATAGAATCATGGGTACGCACTACCGCACCAGACGTTTGGAGCACGCATGACCGCACGCAGGACCCCCCTCGACACCATCCTTTCCAGCCAGCGCGGCAGCACCTTTGGCCGCGTGCTGCTCATCATCCTCGGGTCGATCCTCATCTTGTCGGGCCTCATTCTCTCCATCGCCACCTTTGGCATCACTCTCGAGGGCGACGCATCCATCCTGATTCTGCTGCCCTTCGCCCTGAGCTCCATTGCTGGCGGTATCTACATCATCGCCACGCAGGCCCACAACATGAAGGCCATCGAGCCCACGTCGGGCAAGGCGAGGGCGGCACGGATCGAGGCTGGCGGCGGCGATGACCGCATCGTCTCGTCCGTCCCGCTCACCGAGACACCCACCTTCCCGCTCACCCCCACCCCCGAGCCGAGTGCAAGCGCCAGCGGCGAGGCACCCAAGGACGACATCACGCAGCTTGTCTTCCGCTCGTCCGACCTCTTTGCCACCCTGCGCGACCTCGTCCGCCACGAGGAGGCCGCTACGACCCCCAGCAGCAAGGGACACCTCGCCTCCATGCTCGAGGCAGCCGGCGTCATGGACTGGACCGACGCTCCTGCTTGCGAGGGCGGGCGCCTCTCGCGCAACGGGCGCTTCTGGGTCCGCCTCGGTGTCGACGGGCTCGATGAGCGCCAGTACGACACGCTAGTCTCCGCCGAGGCCGCGCTCGGCATCAACCAGGACCTTCCCGCTGTGCGTACGCGCTCGGTCGACGACCCCAAGGCGCAGGACGCCTGCCTCGAGCTGATGCGCTCCATGGTCACGCAGGACATCAAGCGTGGCGACCTCACCGACGAGGGCCTGCGCACCTGCTACCACACCACCGACCCCTCGGGCACCACGCAGGACTGGCTGGTACGCTCGGTCGTGTGCAACGCGGCCGAATGTGCCGTCGTGCCCTTCCGTGTGGTGTACGACCTGCGCCTCAACATCCAGACGGGCCTCGCGCTGCTCTCCCTCGAGATTCCGCGCCGCGCCTGCATGGCCATCTTTACGCCCGACGCCTCGTTACAGGCGGGCCTTGCCCGCGCTTACGCCCTGAGGCTTGCGGTTCTGCTCGCCTCGCAGGCACTCGATGCCTCCGAGCGCGTCAGGCGCGTGGTGGTCAACTGCCATGAGCACGCCAAGGACGAGACCCTCGTCTCGCTCGACATCGACCGCACGATTATAGGCCGGTTGAAGGAGGTGGCCTCCGGCACCGCCATCGAGGGAGGCTTCCCCACCGACGAGCATATCCGCGCCGCCTTCGACGGCTCCTGGTTTGCCCCCGTCGAGCCCTTCGCCAGCCTTAGCGACGAAGCCCTCACGCCCGAGGAGTCCCGCATCCTGCCCGAGCTCGACACGCGTATCGCAACCGAGGCCATCGCCCGCACCTGCCATGCCAAGCGCATCTGCGACTTGGGCATCAACGAGAGCGCCGCGCGCGTGGCCACGTGGGAGTCGCTACGCAAGGAGCTCGGCGGCACCACCGAGCAGGCGGTCTCCAAGCTCATGGCCGCGCGCAACACCGCGACCGACATCACGGTGGCCGAGGCCTGCAACCGCACGGCGCAGGCGCTGGTCGATGGCAAGGTGGAACTCGACGACCTCGACGCGATCGGCGACCTCTTCCGCTATGGCTCGGCCCTCGACCGTGCCGTGGCCCGTGCCAGCCAGCTGCTCGACGAGGCCGACGGCCCCGAGGACCCCGAGGCGGCCGTCAAGATTCTGGAGGAGGCCCTTGCCCCCATCGAGGACATGGGTGCCTACCTCGACGACGAGACCACCGTCTACCGCTACTTTGGGTCCGTAGCAGAGCGCATCGAGCACAACGCCGTCATCGACGAGGACGGACGCGACATCCGCCTGGTGCCCGACTCCTACTTCAACGCCCACAGCAACGCCTCCATCGCGCTGGGCATGCTCGACCGCTACGACGAGGCCCTTGCGCACGCAGAGATCTGCATGCGCCTGGCCCCCACCTCCACCTATGCAACCATGCGCAAGGTGCGCATCCTCGAGGACCAGTCGCGCATCTATGAGGCAGCCGACCTCATCATCGCGGCACTCAAGCACGCCGTCACCCCGCGCGACGCCGCCATCTGCCACTACCGCTTGGCCTACATGGAGTGGAAGCTGGGCCGCGAGGACCTGGCAGCCGCCTGCTACCAGCGCTCCCTGACCTGGGACACCGAGATGGCCTCCCAGGCGCGCGAGGAGCTCGACGACCTGCTCGCCAACACGCCCAACCTCAAGCGTCCCACCGACGAGCAAGCCGACGCCTTGCTCGCCCGCGAGGGCATCCCGCTGGGCTGCGTCCGCACCGACGGCGAGAACACGCTCGCAGCGGCGGTTGCCTGCATGGACGGCGGCGCGCTCATCACGGCCAGGCCTCTGATGGCCGTGCTCTTTGGCATGAACAGCGATGATGTGGTCATGGGCGTCTACCGCTCGCTGAACGTGCTCGCATAGCATCGGGCACGCAACCCATCTCACCAGAAGGGCCGCCTCTTCCCCAGTGCGAGGGAGAGGCGGCCCTTCGTTTGGACTTTCTGTTGCTGCGTTCCTAGCGCGGGTCGAGCGTCTCGGTGTAGAGCTGCTGGTAACGCTCGTAGGTCTCGTTGACGCGCTTAAGGTACAGCGCCGTCTCGGGGAAGTCGATGACGTCGGCGATGTCGCCCCCACCCGAAAGCCACTGCTCGACCGAGCCCGGCCCCGCGTTGTAGGCAGCAACGACCTCGTCGAGCGAGCCAAGACGCAGCTGGAGCTGACCGAGGTAGGCGCATCCATACTCGATGTTGGTCGTAGGGTCGGTGAGGTTGGACGGGTCGTACGACCACACGTCCACCACGCCCCATTCGGCGAGCTCCGCCGACGTGGCAGGCATCATCTGCATGAGCCCCACGGCACCCGCGTCCGAGACGGCCGCCTCGTTCCAGTTGGACTCGCATTTTATGATCGCGCAGGTCAGCAAGGGGTCTACACCGTGACGAATCGATGACTCCACGATGGCAGACTCATGGTGCACCGGAAGGATATAGCGGCGCACGGCCTCCTGCGGCAGCCCCACAAGGCCGAAGCTCAGCGCACTGGCAAGGGCCATGGCGAGGATGGGCACCGTGCGGTACCAGCGCCAGAAGCGCACCTTGTCACCCATGCGCCACCTCCCCGACATGCGTGTCGAACCAGATGCGCACCTGCGCCTCCAGTTCCTCCGGTCCCGCGGCATTTTCGATGACGCAGGTGGCATGATCACGCAGCCACTCGTCGGTCGGCTGGTTGGCCACGCGTGCGTCAAAGTCCTCGGCCGTCATACCGCGCTTCACGGCGCGAACGCGGCGCGTCTCGAGTGGACAGCACACCACCACGATCTCGTCGGCAAGCGAGAGCATCTCGCCCATACGGTCGAGCAGCGGAACCTCCACCACGCACAGGCGGGGGGCATCGTCTGCAGCAGCGAGGCACTGCAGACGCTCGCGCAGAAGCGCGCCGATGGCAGGCAGCTCGAGCGCCTCGAGACGCGCGGCATCCTCGGGCGTGGCAAACGCCCGCTGCGCCAGCAGGCGTCGGTCGAGCTCCCTGGTCTCCTGCGAAAGCAGGTCGGCACCAAAGACCTCAGCGATGCGCTCATTGAGAGGCGACCCTGCCGCCAGCACCTCGCGCGAGAGCTGGTCAAGGTCTATGCGGCAGGCACCCAGCTCCTCGAGCTGGGCGGCCACCGTCGACTTGCCGGAGCCAATGCCCCCGGCCAGGAAGACCGTCAACACAGGCGGCTCCGCTATGAGCGAGCGTCAAACTTCTGATGGCACTTGGGGCAGGTCACGCGCATCTTGCCCTTGCCGCGGGGAACGCGCATCTGCTGGCCGCACGACGGGCAGGTAAGATGGCGATAGGTACGATGCTCGTCGATGGCGCCCTTGGGGTTCCTGAGCAGGCGCGCAGCAGGACCGATAAGCTTGAGGAAGGCGCGGTTCTCGGCTCGACGCTTGGCGATGCCCTTGGACGACATGCGCCAGCAAGAGTAGATTGCCATCGCGAGGGCGATCACGCTCAAGACGCGCGTGTGCGCGAAGGCATTGATCACCAGCAGGACGATCGAGATGCCCACGGCAACGTTGCCCAGCTCGTCGGCACCGTAGCGTCCGCGCATCCAGGCCGTTAGGCGTTCGGAGAATGATTGATTGGACATGTGACCACCTAAGACTCGCGTGCCCGACGCGCCTCAGCGCGTCCTTGGCGACATATTGCCAGACGGAACTATACATTATCCCACTTTTATCCGTATTGTATCGAGCGAGTGCCAAACTCGACAAAAGGGCGAGAAAGCGAGGAAGGAAAGGCCGCTCTCGCGACACCGCCTGCAGTCGTGCCTAGCGCGCAGCGTCCACCAAGCTCTTGAACAGCAGCCGGTCGTGTCCGAAGAGCTCCCAGGTGTACTCGGGATGCCACTGGACGCCCAGGCAGTAGCGCTTGGCCGGCACCTCGATGGCCTCCACGATGCCATCGGTTGCTCGCCCAGAGACGCGCACCCCCTCGCCCAGGCGTCCCACGCACTGGCCATGGCTGGAGTTGACCTTGACGAGGCTCTCGCCACCCAGGCATTGCTGCAGAAGGGATCCCTCCTCTACCCTTACGGGATGGGCGGCGCTATCGAGGATGGTCGTGTGAGGCCAGAGCCGGCTGCGGCCCTGCGGCTCGAGGGTGGTGAGATCCTGCACCAGCGTGCCACCGAGCACTACGTTGAGCACCTGCATGCCGCGGCAGATGCCCAAGAAGGGCTTGTCGGCCTGCAGGATCTCCTCCATCAGCGGCACCTCGAGGCCATCGCGCTCCGGGCAGCGCATGTCGGGCACCTCCAGTGACGCCCCCCACAGGGCAGGGTCGACGTTGTGTCCGCCCGGAAAGATGAAGCCGTCGCAGAGCTCCACGTACTGGCGAATGAGGCCGCGGTCGCTGGTGATCGGCATCATGACGGGCATGGCACCCACATCGAGCAGGGCATTCATAAACACGTCGCCAATGGACTCGCCCGCGCAGAAGATGTCGTGTGGGGCGAACCAGCGCGGGGTCACGCAGATGAGCGGCCTGCGCACCGCAAATGCCTCACCAACAGCAGCCATGTAGAACCTCAATCGTGTGTCGCGGTTATCATGACCACTTTACTGGTTCTTTGCGCCGCACCGTCGTCGATTGCAATCATTTCTTATGTTGTTTACGCAATACGCCCGACACGACTGCATATGAGAAAGCGGGGCCGCCCTCAGGCGGCCCCGCTCATGCGACCCTAGAGTCTAGCCGTTTGGCTACTCCTCGACGGGAGCTTCCTCGGCCTCCTCGGGCTTGTCCATGGGCTTGACCTCGACCTCGACGCCCAGCGTCTCGGCAGCGGCCTTCATGGACAGGGAGATGCGACGACGGTCGAGGTCGATCTCCATGACCTTGACCTGCACGGTGTCGCCCACAGCGCAGACCTGCGCGGGAGCGTCGACGTGCTGCTTGGCCATCTCGGAGATGTGGACCAGGCCCTCGACGCCGTCGCCCAGGTCGACGAAGGCACCGAAGGTGACCAGCTTGGTGACGACGCCCTCGACGATGGCGCCCACGGGGTACTTCTTGACCAGCGTGCGCCAAGGATCCTCGGTGGTCTGCTTGAGACCGAGGGAGATGCGCTCGCGGTTGAGGTCGACATCCAGAACCTGCACCTCGACCTCCTGGCCGACCTTGACGACCTCGGAGGGATGGTTGACGTGGTTCCAAGAGAGCTCGGAGATGTGGATGAGGCCGTCGATGCCACCGAGGTCGACGAAGGCGCCGAAGTCGACGATGGAGGAGACGGTGCCCTTGAGCCTCATGCCGCTCTGCAGCTTGGAGAGGATCTCGGAGCGCTCGGCCTTGCGGGCCTCCTCGAGCACGACGCGACGGGAAAGCACGACGTTGTTGCGGTTGCGATCCATCTCGATGACGCGGGCCTCGATGCGGGTGCCCATGTAGGCGGTGAGGTCCTTGACGCGACGGAGGTCGACCAGGGAAGCGGGCAGGAAGCCGCGCAGGCCGATGTCCAGGATGAGGCCGCCCTTGACAACCTCGATGACCTCGCCCTCGACGTTCTCGCCAGCGTTGAACTTCTCCTCGACGCGGTTCCAGGCGCGCTCGTACTCGGCACGCTTCTTGGAGAGGATCAGGCGACCCTCCTTGTCCTCCTTCTGCAGGACGAGCGCCTCAATCTCGTCGCCCAGGGCAACGATCTCGGACGGATCGACGTCCTTGCGGATGGAGAGCTCGCGCGAGGGGATGACGCCCTCGGACTTGAAGCCGATGTCAAGCAGGACCTCATCATGCTCGATCTTGACGACGGTGCCGGTGACCAGATCTCCCTCGTCAAAGGCGGTGATGGTGCCGTCGATGAGTTGGTTCATCTCCTCATCGGACACGTCGTCCAGGGAGAAGATGGACGAGTTCTGAATCTCACTCAAAGGTGGACCCCTTTCGGAAACGGGGCCCCGATCACCATGATGGCTGCCTGGGCGTTGGGCGGGTTGCCCGGTCGCGGTTGGAAACGTACATGCTTCTCGGGGGCCGACAGATACGGTTGCATGAGCTTCCTACTCATGCGCTCTTAAGAGTACTAGTTTCAGCCGCCACATTTCAAGCATGAACCGCGGATTTCTTCAAGTTGTGTCGCTTATTGGCACAAGGTTGGCGCAGGTAAATTGACCACGGTTCGAAACGACATACCAGTGCGTCAAGAGGGCAACACCTTCGAGCTAGGCGTCAGGAAAAGCGACGCCTGCCTAGGCGATGAACACCGTGAGCGAGACGAGCCTGAAGTTCCACTTGCCGTTTGCCCACCAGTAGTCGACGATCGCCGTGCCGTAGCCATTGGGCCCACGCACCCCCAGCAACCTGTTGAGCTGGTCCTCGGTCATACTGTACTGACTGCCGTCGCCCACCGAATAGCCCGTCTGGCTGTTGTCATAGTAGTAGCCGTCAAACCCCACGCGCAGGTATCCGTCTCCGTTGTCGCGCGCATAGACTGCCACGGCAGGGCCGCACATCCACTTTCCGCCAGTGACCTGCGTGTACACGTAGCCCTTCTTGTAGCGGTACCACCCATCGGTGCTGTTGAGGTTGGACCAGCTCTTTACTACGCGATCGGTCAGGTAGTCGGTAGCGGCATCGAGCTTGGTAGCCTTGACGCGCGCGTTGCCAAGCTTCCAATTGCCAAACTCGACCTTGCCGCCGTTCTGGTAGATGTGCCAGAAGGCCAGATTGGCGTATTCCTGCGTGCTGGCGCGATAGCGGTTGAACAACGAGGGGTCAGGCAAACACAGGATCGCGCCCATTCTAGATGAGGGCGCTCCCAGCTCCTTCCATGCGCCTGACGAACGGAACGCAGCTGCTCCCCCACCGCGGCTTTGTCCGCGCCATCATGCTTGCATTATCATGAATGCGACCCTTTTCGCACGTGAGGAGCCCCCATGGACGCCACCGCCTACGCCAACCACATCGCCATTCTCCGAGAGGAGCTGGTCTGCGCACTTGGCTGCACCGAGCCCATCGCCGTGGCCTATGCCGCAGCCCTCGCACGCGCGGCGCTGGGCACCATGCCCGAGCACCTCACGGTGGCCTGCAGCGGCAACATCGTCAAGAACGTCAAAAGCGTGACGGTACCCAACTCGGGCGGGATGCGCGGCATCGAGGCGGCTGCCCTGCTCGGCGCCGTCGGCGGCGACGAGACCCGTGCGCTCGAAGTGCTCGAGGCCGCGGACGAGGCCGCCCGCGCCAAGACGGCGCAGCTCGTTTCGGCCGGCGCGTGCTCCGTCGAGCTCGTCGAGGAGGTTCCCAACCTCTATGTTCGCGTCGTGGCCACGGCAGACGGCCACGACGCCATCGCACGTCTCGAGGAGCGCCACACCAACGTGACCGAGCTCACCCTCGACGGTGCACCCGTCACCGTGGCAGGCGTCTCGGCCCATGAGGCAGACCCCACCGTCCACGTAGCCGATCCGCGCGAGGGACTCTCCCTCGCCTCGGTGTGGGAGTTTGCCACCACCTGCGATCTCGCCGACATAGACGAGCTCATCAGCGGGCAGATAACCACCAACAAGGTCATCTCCGACGAGGGCCTGCGCAACGACTGGGGCGCCAACATCGGGCGCACCCTGCTGCGCAGCCGCTCCAACGACATCACCTGCAAGGCCCGTGCCAGCGCTGCCGCAGGCTCTGACGCTCGCATGAGCGGCTGCGCCATGCCTGTGGTCATCTGCTGCGGCAGTGGCAACCAGGGCATCACCTGTTCGATGCCCGTGCTCGAGTACGCCCATGAGCTGTGGGCGAGCCACGAGCAGCTCGTACGCGCGGTGGCTCTCTCCGACCTGACCGCCGTGCACGTCAAGTACTACATCGGCGAGCTCTCGGCCTTCTGCGGCGCTGTGAGCGCGGCCTGCGGCGCCGGGGCGGGCATCTGCCTGCTGCGGGGCGGAAACTTCGACCAGTTCGAGGCCACCGTCGTCAACACGCTGGTCAACGTGGGCGGCATCGTGTGCGACGGCGCCAAGCCCAGCTGTGCGGCCAAGATCAGCGCTGCGGTGGACGCGGCCATCCTCGGCTGCGACCAGGCGCTCACGGGCGTGAGCTTCAAGCCCGGCGACGGTCTTGTTGGCGATACGCCCGAAGAATCCATTCGCGCCATGGGCTACGTGGGCCGCGTGGGCATGCAGCCCACCGACATCGAGATCCTCAACATCATGATTGGCAAGACCGAGGTGTAGGAGCCTTGGGGCCGCAACGACGCGGCCGCAGTCCCCTATCCCGCGAACCCCTCGTCCTCCAGAAGGGGCCCGGCCAGGCCATCGGCCGCCTCGGTGGCCAGCTGGTCGCAGCGCTCGTTGAGCTCGTGGCCGGCGTGCCCCTTGACCCACACCCAGCTCACCCGGTGCGGCTCCATGGCCACGAGCAGACGCTTCCACAGATCGACGTTCTTGACCGGCTGCTTTTGGGAGTTCTTCCAGCCCTTCTTGAGCCAGCCCTGCACCCAATGCTGGTTGAAGGCGTTGACCACGTACTGCGAGTCGCTGTGCACTTCTACCTCGCAAGGCCGCAGCAGCGCCTCGAGCGCCACGATCACGGCCAAAAGCTCCATGCGGTTGTTGGTGGTTGTGAGATATCCGCAGCTCAGCTCACGCCGATGCTCCACACCTGCGGGATCGGTGTAGAGCAGCACCGCTCCGTAGCCGCCTGGCCCGGGGTTGCCCCGCGAGGATCCGTCGGTGTAGACCGTCACGCGCATCATGGCGCCGTCCGCTGCCGCCACGCTACTTTGCCTCCGCCCAGTTGGCGCCTACGCTCACGTCGGCGAGCAGCGGCACGCGCAGGTCGGCCACGCCCTCCATGGTTTCGCGCACCAGCGCCGAGAGCGCCTCCACCTCGGCCTCGGGCACCTCGAAGTCCAGCTCGTCGTGGATCTGCAGCACCAGCTTGGCGTGCAGGCCCTCCTGCCGCAGGCGCTCGGCAACGCGCACCATGGCGATCTTGATAATGTCGGCCGCAGTGCCCTGCATGGGATGGTTCATGGCCGTTCGCTCGGCAAAGGAGCGCAGCTGGAAGTTGCGGTTGTCGATGTCCTTGGTATGGCGCTTGCGCCCGTACAGGGTGGTCACGTACTTGTGCGCCTTGGCAAAGGCCACCTGCTCGTCGAGGAACGCACGCACGCCCGGGTACGCCTCGAAGTAGCGATCGATCATGGACTGCGCCTCGGCTCGGCCGATCTTGAGCGAGCTGGCCAGGCCAAAGGCCTGCTGGCCGTACACGATGCCAAAGTTGACCGCCTTGGCGCGGCTGCGCAGCTGCGGGGTCACCTGGTCGACCGGCACGCCAAAGACACGCGCCGCCGTGGCCGCATGAAAGTCCTCGCCCTCGTTGAAGGCAGCCACCAGATGCTCGTCGGCAGAGAGGTGCGCCAGCAGACGCAGCTCGATCTGCGAGTAGTCGCAAGCCAGAAACACGCTGCCCTCGGGTACCGTGAACGCCGTGCGCACGCGATGACCCAGCGCCGAGCGCGTGGGGATGTTCTGCAGGTTGGGCTCGGAGCTGGAGAGGCGTCCCGTGGCCGCGACCGTCTGGTTGAGCGAGGTGTGGATGCGGCCGTCGCCCCTGATCAGGGCGGGCAGGGCGTCGAGATAGGTGCTGCGGATCTTGGCACGCTCGCGGTAGTCGAGCACGTCACGCACGAGCGGATCGTACGAGAGGTCGTCGAGCACCTTGGCATTGGTGGAGTAGAAGCCCGTGCGCGTCTTCTTGAGGCCCGCGGTGGGCAGGTGGCGCACGTCAAAGAGCACGTGCGAGAGCTGCATAGGCGAGTCGATGTTGAACTCCTCCCCCGCCGCCTCGTGGATGCGCGCCACCATCTGGTCGATCTCGGCGCCGAGCTCGGCGGACTGCTCGCGCAGGATGGCCGGGTCGGCGTTGAGGCCCGTGCGCTCCATGGCCAGCAGCACCGGCAGCAACGGCATCTCGATCTGGTCCATGAGCTTTGCGGAGCCATCCTTCTCGAGCACGTCGGCAAGCACCTGGCGCAGCACCGCTGCCGCAGCAGCCTCGAGGGCCGCCTGCGGAAGATCGTCGGTCGGCTCGGGAAGCGACGTCTGCAGGTAGTGCTCCACCAGATCGGGCACGGCAAACGACTTGACCTGCACGTGGTCGGAGTCGACGAGGTAGGCTGCCACGCCCGCGTCAAAGATGCGCGCTGGGTCGACCTCATGGGGCTCGACCAGCGCGGGTTCGGACGAGTCGACCGGGCACAGCTCGTGGAGCAGCGCCTTGACGTCGCCCGACACCAGACAACCCAAGCGCACGATGCGCTCCAGCAGCCCCAAGGCCTCGTCGCCCTCCAGACGCATCATCACCCGTGGCGTTGCGAACCAGAACGCCTTGGGCTCCTCAGGCTCCACGTCCAGAAGCAGGCTCATCTGGCCCCGCTTCTTGGGCGCCTCCTTGGTCTCGCGTGCCACGCCTACCCACGTCTTGTTGATGACTGCCGCACGCAGCTCGGTGACATCGTCGATGACCGCAGGCAGCGAGAACGTGGGGGCGCTCTCCTCCGCAGCGGCGAGCGCATCCTCGCCACCCAGGCGCACCAGGCGCTTGGTCATGCCCGTGAAGCCCAGCGCGCTGAAGGCCTCCACCACCTGGGCGGGGTCGAACGTGGGAAACTTGGCGTCGGCAAGGTCGAGATCGATCGGCGCGTCGGTGCGAATCGTGGCCACCTTGCGCGAGAGCAGGGCATCGTCGATGTGGGCACGCAGGTTCTCGCCCATCTTGCCCTTGACCTCGTCGGCATGCGCGATGACCTCGTCGAGCGAGCCATACTGCACGATGAGCTGCGAAGCCTTCTTGGGGCCGATGCCCGGCACGCCGGGGATGTTGTCGGAGGTGTCGCCCTTGAGGCCATAGAAGTCGGGCACGAGCTCGGGCGTAATGCCGTGATAGAGGTCGTCCACGCTCTCGGGCGTCATGATGACCACGTCGCTGACGCCCTTCTTGGTGCTCACGATCTTGACGTTGTCGGTGGCCAGCTGATACATGTCACGGTCGCCCGTGAAGAGGTACATCTCGTAGCCGGCCGCCTCGCCACGGCGCGCCAGCGTGCCCAGGATGTCGTCACCCTCCCAGCCCTCGAGCTCGCACACCGGCACGTCGAGGGAGCGCAGCAGCTCCTTGACCATGGGAAACTGCTCGTGCAGTGACGGGTCCATGGGTGGGCGCTGCGCCTTGTACTGGGGCAGCATCTCCATGCGCACAGCGGGCTTGCCCTTGTCGAAGGCGCAGATCACGCCATCGGGCTGGAAGGTCTCCACCAGCTTGATAAACATGTTGAAGAAACCAAAGAGCGCGTTGGTGGCGCGTCCATCCGGCGCGCTCATGGGCTGGCGGATGGCATGGAACGCGCGATGCATGAGGGAGTTGCCGTCGATGACGGCGATGGTGCGGCGCGCGGGCGTGGAGGTGTCTGCCATGGATGGTCCTCTCGTGTCGGGTGCCCCCGATTGTACCGCGCACGCCCGACAAGAGGGCGGGCACCTTGCGGGGGCGCGGGAGCCATCACTCGCACGCCACGTCGGATCGCGTGCGACCTCGGCATACGCAACGGGACGCCGCCCCGCTCGCCAGAGCGGTGCGGCGTCCCGTCCGAGTCGGCCGATCTATGTGGTACGGGGCTACTTGCCAGAGCTGGCGCCAAAGACGGCGCCGACGCCGGGGGCAAAGTGGTAGTCGTACTCGCCCGCCATGCCATTGCCTGCGATGGTGGAGACGAGCTCGTTGACGACACCCGCGAGGGTGATGGCGATGATGATGTACAAGGCGCCCATGACTGCTCTCCTATAGGATACGAAACACTTCTGTAACATCTGAAATTAATGTTACCACCGTGTTTCGCCCTGTCAACACCCTGCTAGATGGCTTTATTTGCTTATCCGTAAGTGTGGCATAAAGCAATCAACACACAAATTGCATTGCATAAACTTGGCAAAACACTCGGAAAACAAATGTGAATTGGCCTCCTTTGTCGGCCGCATCCGTACCCGCGCGCACACCGGACGCCTCTCCCAGCGACCTCGCATACCAGGGCGGCCAGGGGGACGTGGTAACGAGTGCGTTTCGCCCGTGCGCGCATTTGCCGCACTTCACCCCTGCGTAACAATGTGCGGATAAGGTTTGAAGGGTGTCACAGGTTTTCACATCTCTGCTAACGTACGCATGGAGACACCACACGCCAACTGCGAAACGGAAGTGCCATGGCCAAGGACAAGGTAAGCGCCGAGTGGGGCGAGCTGCTCTTCACCGACGCCGACATGCAGGAGCGCCTGCCCAAGCCCACCTACAAGGAGCTCATGCGCGTCATCAAGGACGGCAAGCCGCTCGACCTCGACATCGCAAACGAGGTGGCCCATGCCATGAAGGAGTGGGCGCTGGAGAAGGGCGCCACCCACTTCACGCACTGGTTCCAGCCCCTCACGGGCATCACCTCCGAGAAGCACGACAGCTTCCTCACGCCCAACGGCGACGGCACGATCCTGATGGCCTTCTCGGGCAAGGAGTTGGTGCAGGGCGAGTCCGATGCCTCCAGCTTCCCCAACGGCGGCCTGCGCGCCACCTTCGAGGCGCGCGGCTACACCGTGTGGGACCCCATGAGCCCCGTGTTCATCAAGGACGAGGTGCTGTGCATCCCCACGGCCTTCATCAGCTACACCGGCGAGGCGCTCGACAAGAAGACTCCCCTGCTGCGCAGCCAGAACGCCCTCGAGGTCCAGGCCAAGCGCGTGCTCGAGCTCTTTGGCCGCACGCCGAGCCGCGTGACCACCTCCATCGGCCCCGAGCAGGAGTACTTCCTGATCCGCGAAGAGGACTACAAGGCGCGCCCCGACCTCGTGCTTGCTGGCCGCACGCTCTTTGGCTGCCCGCCCGCCAAGGGCCAGGAACTGGAGGAGCACTACTTCGGCGCCATCCGCCCCACCGTCAACGAGTTCATGAAGGAGCTCGACGACGAGCTGTGGAAGCTCGGCATCCCCGCCAAGACCAAGCACAACGAGGTGGCACCCTGCCAGCACGAGCTCGCACCCGTCTATGAGGACGGCTCCACCGCCATCGACGACAACCTCCTGACCATGGAGAAGATGAAGCTGCTGGCCAGCCACCACGGCCTGGTGTGCCTGCAGCACGAGAAGCCCTTCGAGTACGTCAATGGCTCGGGCAAGCACAACAACTGGTCGCTCGCCGCCGACGGGAGGAACCTGTTGGAGCCTGGCCCCCACCCTGAGGACAACCTGCAGTTCCTGCTGTTCCTCTCGTTCTTGATCGCCGCGGTCGACGAGCACGCCGACCTGCTGCGCATGAGCGTGGCATCGGCCGGCAACGACCATCGCCTGGGCGCCAACGAGGCGCCCCCGGCCATCATTTCGGTCTTTCTGGGCGACGCCCTCTCGCCGGTGGTCGAGGCGCTCATCAACAAGGAGCATGCGGAGGCTGCCGACCGCGAGGTCATGGACCTAGGCGTGCCACAGCTGCCGGCCATCCTGCGGGACAACACCGACCGCAACCGCACGAGCCCCTTCGCCTTCACCGGCAACAAGTTCGAGTTCCGTATGCCCGGCAGCCAGCAGAACCTCTCCGACCCCAACGTGGTCATCAACACCGCGGTGGCCGAGCAGTGCGAGCGCTTCTGCGACTACGTGGCCGCCCGCTCCGACGAGGACCTGCTCACGGTGGCAATGCGCTTCGTGCGCCACACCTTCCGCGACCACCAGCGCATCATCTTCGACGGTAACGGCTACTCCGACGAGTGGGAGGCCGAGGCCGAGCGCCGCGGCCTGCCCAACCTCAAGACCACGCCCGATGCCCTGGGCGCCCTCATGGAGTCCGACAACATCAAGTTCTTCGAGCGCTACGGCGTGCTCAACGAGGCCGAGTGCCACGCTCGCTACGTGGCCAAGGCCGAGCAGTACGCCAAGCTCATCAACATCGAGGCCAACACCATGGCCTACATGGTTCGCCACATGTACCTGCCGGCACTCATGAGCTATTCCGGCGACCTCGCCACGAGCGTGGCCACCAAGGCCGAGCTGGGCATCATCAGCCGCGCCGAGAAGGACATCATCGAGCGGCTGACCGACGGCATCGATGCCATCTACGACCTCACCGCACGGCTCGAGGAGCTGGCCGCCAACGCCAACAGCAAGACCAACCCCACCGAGCAGGACGCGCTCTGCCGCGACGAGGTGATTCCCGCAATGGCCGAACTGCGCCAGGAGGTCGATGCCATGGAGCGCCTCTGCGGCGAGGACTACTGGCCCGTGCCCAGCTACAACCAGATGCTCTTCTACGTCTAGCAGCCTGACGCAAAAGCTCCCCGCAAAACAGCGCGCCATCCAGCCACGTGTTGGATGGCGCGCATTGTATTCGGGAGTCCCTGTTCCCCAGGCGGCCAGACCGCCATGACGGCGCTTCTGATACCATGCTCTGGTTGGCCGTGATCAGGCATGGGAGGGATGCATGGCGGCACGCGGAACATCGGCTTCGCTCGACGTCACGCAGGGCGTCATCTGGCGCCAGCTCGTGTCCCTCTTCGTCCCGGTGCTCGCCGGTGCGGTGTTCCAGGAGCTCTACACGCTGGCCAACACCTTCATCGTGGGACGCTACGCCAGCCTCGAGGCGCTCGGCGCCATCCAGGCGACCGCCACCCTCACCGACCTCACCATCAGCCTCACCATGGGCATGGGCATGGGCTGCTCGGTGATCGTGAGCCAGTACTTTGGTGCCGGAGACGACCGTCGGCTCCGGCAGGCCGTGCACACTGCCGTTGCGCTCGCGCTGGCGCTGGGCGTGGCGGCCGCAGTGGTAGGCGTCATGGGCGCCGGACCGCTCCTGCGCCTGATAGGCACCCCGCAAGAGCTGCTCGCCGAGTCGCTCGACTTCTCCTACGTGTACTTTGGGTCCGCCTTCCTACCGGTATTGCTCAACATGGGCGCTGCCCTACAGCGCGCCGTGGGCGACACACGCACCCCAGCGCGCATCATCGCCCTCACCTGCCTGATCAACGTGGGACTCGACGTGGCGCTCGTTGCCAAGCTGGGCATGGGAGCGCGCGGCGCGGCGCTGGCCACGGCAGGGTCGTACCTCGTAGGCACGGTGCTCACCTACGCCTCGCTCATGCGTGCCAAAGGCGCATGGCGCCTACACCCCGGACAGGTGCGCATCAACGCCTCCATCGCGCGCGACATGCTGGCCTGCGCGCTGCCCCTCGCGGCGCAAAACGCCGTCTTCCCGCTCTCCAACATGGTCGTCCAGTCGACGGTCAACTCCTTTGGCTCCGAGACAGTCATCGCCTGGGGCCTGTGCAGCCGCATCGGGTCGGTCGCCTGGCTGGTGTCCGACGCCTTCGCCATGGCGGCGACCACCTTCTCGGCACAGAACTTTGGCGCGGCGCAGTACGCGCGCATGCGCCGCGGCATGCACGTCTCACTGGGCATGGCGGCACTGGGCATGGGCCTTACCGAGGCACTCATCTGCCTGTTTGCCCCCGACCTCGCGCGGCTCTTTGCCACGGACGCCACCGTGATCGACCTCACCGCCTGGCTGGTGCTGCTCACCGTGCCGTTCTATGTCATCTTCTGCTTCATGGACGTCATTGCGGGCACGATCCGCGGCACCGGCGAGAGCCTGCGGCCCATGGCCATCATCGTGCTAGGCACCTGCGTGCTGCGTATTGCGTGGATGCTTTTGGCAGTGCCCTGCTACCACTCCATCATCACCGTGGTGGTCTCCTATCCGCTGACCTGGACCATCACCACCATGATGTTCATCGTCTACTACCGGCACGGCCGCTGGCTCACCCGCAGTCTGCGCACCGCACGGCACCGCCGCAAGGACGTGTGAGGCCACAGCCGGCCATGTCCCGCTGGCTCGGAAGCTCGAGCGTGTTACTCCTGCGGATGCGAGGTGAGGTGCCATCCATGGCAGTACGTGCAGCGGTAGCAGCGCAAGCCGGTGGTACCGTGCTCGGCACACAGCGCGATGGCCTCCTCGGCATCGGCGCGCGTGGCGTAGCGGTTCTTGCGCTCGCAGCCGCGGGCTCGTCGAGCGGCCTCCCTGCGCTCGTCGGCGCCGTCGTTGCGGCGCCGCTCGCGACCGTACAGGTTGTCGAGCCCACCCAGCCCGGCCTTGAACTCCGCAATCCTGCGCTGTTGCGCCGACCTCTTCCTGCTGCCCATGCGACCCCCTAGGACAAAAAGGCCCGCAGGCCGATGCCAATGAGCACGAGGCCACCCACTACCTCGGCACGGTCTCCCAGCAGGCGCCCAAGCCGCCTGCCGATGGCAAGGCCCACAACACAGCACGCCGCGGTGGTGCAGCAGATGAGCGCCGAGGCCCCTAGGATCTCGACCGACTGTGCGCGGAGGCTCACGCCCACCGCAAAGGCGTCGATGGCGGTCGCAATGGCCTGGAAGATCAGCAGTCCCACCGTGAGACGCGCGGCGGGGGCTTCGTCCTCGACGTCACCTGGGTGCAGCAGCGCCTCAGCGCCTTCGCGCACCATGTTGCCGCCAATAAGCCCCAGGATGACGAGCGTCACGATACCCGCGTATTGCTCGATGAGCGTCGCGGCCAGCCCTCCCAGCACATAGCCGACAAGGGGCATGAAGCCCTGGAACAGCCCAAAGAACAGGGGCATGAGCATAAGCCGCCGCCTGCTCTCGGAACCATAGACAAAGGAGTTGGAGATGGTCACCGAGAAAGCGTCGGCCGACAGGGCCAGGCCCAGCAGCAGAATCTCCCCTATGCCCATGACGGACTCCTCTCCTCAACAAGTTTCAGAGTGTAACGCATCGCATTGCCGCCAACCAAACTGTCGACCATGCGCTACCCTAAAACCTACGAAAGGACCACGGCGATCGGTGCCGCGGCCGCACGACCGAAGGGCTCACGCATGCCTGCCATCATCACCCATCACCTCTTTGGCGAGGACGCCTCGCGTCGCCTGCCAGACGAGACCGCCTACGAGGGCGAGGAGCTGCTTGCCTTCCTGCTGGGCAATCAGGGTCCCGACCCCTTCTACTTCTGCTTCACCGCCACCCCGACCGCCATCCAGACCTGTCACGCCTTCGCCGAGGCCATGCACCAGGACCACGTGGTGGAGAGCCTGCTGTCGGCGCGCCAGGCAGTCACCCACATTCCTGCTGGCGACCAAGGTGTCGCCCGCGCCTTTGTGATGGGGCTCTTGGCTCACTACCTGCTCGACAGCGAGGCGCATGCCTTCATCTACGCCCAGGAGAAGGCCATTTGCGAGGCGGGCGTGGGCCTTGAGGACGCACACGACGAGGTGCACGCGCTCATCGAGAGCGAGCTTGACACCTGGATGCTGTGGAGCGCCCGTCAGCAGACCATCTCCGACGCGCCTGCGCACGCCAACCTCGCGCGCACCGAGCGCGTGAGCCGCGTCGCCGGGACGATCTTCTCGCAGATTGCCTGGCAGAACTTTGGCATCACGCTCGGACCGGACCGCTACGAGGGCTGCCTGCGCGACTACGAGCTGGTCTACCGCGCCATCGACCCGACGGGCAATCCGCGTGGCCGCATGATCGCTGGGGCCGAGCGCCTAGGGTCGCGCTACTCGCGCCTCGACGCGCTCTCGCATGCCGCCGAACCGACCGAGGACTGCCCCGCTGCCAACCTCGCCTGCCATCCCTGGTGCGACCCGCTAACCGGCGAGGCTCAGACCACGAGCTTCCCGGACATCTTCTACGATTCGCTCGACAAGTGGCCGCCGCTCGCCTGTGCCTACGCGCACGGCGACGATGCGGCGCTCACCGCACTCGTGAGCCGTGGCTATGACGGCGAACCCCTCGCCTAGTCTGCCTGCACGACGACACTATTCGCCCAAACAAGGAGAGGCGGAGGACCTTTTGGCCCTCCGCTTCTCGCCTTACGTACGATTTCTGCGACGCGCTACAGCTCGTCGACGTTGGCCTCCTGGTAGGAGATTGCGATCTCGAGGTTGCCGTTGCGGCAGCGCAGTTCGTCCATCAGCTCGCGTACGCAGCGTGCATCACGCAGCTGCACGTTGTACGCCAGCTTGTAGAGGCTGCCCATGTTGGCAGTCTTGACCTGCGTCAACTCGTGACTAGTGGCGTAGCGGTCGAGCACCTCGTCGAACAGTCCCACAAAGTCGAGGTCCTCGGGCACGGTAATGCGGACGGTGCGGTCCAGGCGCCCCCGTGCCCCACCAAAGTCGAGCAGCTGCAGGACGAGGTTGGCGCCACCCAGCACTGCGCAGATAAGCAGCGCGTACCCAAGGTAGCCCATGCCGCAGACCAGGCCCACGGCCATGGCGAGAAAGATGAAGGCGATATCGCGGGCCTGACCGGGCACGCTGCGGAAACGCACCAGACTGAAGGCGCCGGCAACGGCCACGCCCGCCCCGAGGTTGCCGTTGACCATCATGATGACCACCGCCACGATGGACGGCAGCGTAGCGAGCGTGACCACGAAGCTCTTGGTGTACCTGCTGCGATAGCAGTAGATGAGTGCCAGGGCGAGGCCCAGGCCAAGGGCAGCCGCTACGCAACCCATAAACGGCGCCAGCGAGAGCTGGGTTGTGGTCGTGGCGGTCGTGTCTACGGACGAGAAGATCGAGTCGAACATGGTGCATTGGTCCCTTCTAGGCGATGGCGGCGACGCGTGCAAGCGCGGTCGGTCTGGTTGCGATTCTGATGCCCTCCGGTCTGGGGGCCTGACGCTTGGTACGCGAAAGGGCGGGCAGCGAGCCAAAGGCGCGCTCGCGCTCGAGCCTCCATGCCACCGCGGCGCCGTACTTGGAGAAACGCCCCTTGTAGATGCCCTCGGCGCTGAGGAAGTCGACGAGCCACAGCGGCATGCCGGCGGCGCACTTGACCTCGAGCAGACTCTGATCGGCAGGCGTCAGCACGTGCCCCTGCGAAGAGCCCGCCAACGAGAGGTCGGCACACCGACAGCGGATGGCGCGGTCGAAGGTCATACGGAACTCGTGGTCGTCGCGGGCATAGAACGCCTCGCGGTCGTAGGCCACCATCATCGCGGGCGCCAAACCCTTGTAGCGGCTCGCCGCGAACGCGATCTCTCGCTCAATCTGACCCTCGGGCGCGCGGGTACCCCCGAGCAGGGCATCGGCGTCTTGCAGGGCGAGCGTGCAGCGTCGCTTGTACACCACGCCGTCGCACTTCTTCTTGAGTTCCAGGAAGACGGGCGTGTCGGACTCTGCCGGAGCATAGCTGCGTACGCGGATCTTCTCCTTGTAGTAGGGGTGCTCGGCCGAACGGCGGGCGAGCAGGTACGTTGGCGTGTCGTAATAGACGTTGCGCACGGTGGAAGGGCCGTACTCGTCAGGCCTCATGTGCGTCTCCATGACGCGCTCGAGTCGCGCGCGCTGGTCCTCGGTCAGCTGGTACTTGATCTCGTAGCGCTTGAATACCATCTGTGGCATGTGCGTCACCTCCCTGTGACGCGTACCACGATACGAGGCGAACCTGAAACGACCCTGAGGTCTCCCGCACGCAAGCGCGCCACAACGAGCTCGCCACACAGCTCAAGGCAAGCTGAAAGCGCACAAGGTGCCCCGGGCCGTTCACGACGACCCGGGGCACCACTCGGTCTCAATGTGGCCAGCGTTCCTTGCCGCTTATGCCTCGGGAGGCTGGCCGGTAGCCAGGATCTGCGCCAGGGCCTGCTCGTCGAGCACGGGCACACCCAGCTGCTCGGCCTTGGCGAGCTTAGAGCCCGCGGCGGCCCCCGCGATCACATAGCTGGTCTTCTTTGACACCGAACCGCTGACCTTGGCGCCAAGCGCCTTGAGCGCATCGCCGGCCTCCTTGCGCTTGAAGCTCTCCAGCGTACCCGTAAGCACGAAGGTGAGCCCCGCCAGCGTCTGGGGAACGACCTCGGCTGGCTCCTCCTGCTCGAGGACCACGCCCGCGGCGCGCAGGCGCTCCACCACCGCCAGGTTGTCGGGCACAGAGAAGAACTCCACCACGCTCTCGGCGATCTTGGGACCCACGCCGTCAACCTGCGCGATCTGCTCGGCGGAGGCTGCGGCCAACTCATGGACGGAGCCAAAGCGACGCGCGAGCACCTCGCCCACGTTGGCCCCCACATGGCGGATGCCCAGGCCAAAGAGCACACGTGCCAGCCCTCGGCCCTTGGACTCCTCAACCTGCGCCATCACCTTGCGCGCGATGGTGGGACCGACCACGATCGGATCGCCCGCCACGTGATCCTTGTTGGTGGTCTCGTAGGTGCGCCCGGTGTCGAGCGCGGCCAGCGCCTCCTCGCTCAGGCGGTCGTAGAAGTCGGCCACGTCAGAGAGCAGGCCCTGCTCCACCATGCGGCCCACCAGCTCGTCGCCCAGACCGTCGATGTCCATGGCATTGCGGCTCCCCCAGTGGATGAGCCGCTCGGACGCCTGGGCCGGGCAGTCGATGGAGACGCAGCGGTAGGCCACCTCCCCCTCCTCGCGCACCACCGGGCTGCCGCAGCTGGGACAGGTCGGGGGCATGTACCACTCCGGGCGCGCGGCGTGCTCCGCCGCCAAGGCGCCCTCCAGCACCGGCCCCACCACTTCGGGAATGACGTCTCCGGCCTTGTGCACCACTATGGTGTCGCCCTCGCGCACGTCCTTGCGCCTGATCTCGTCGATGTTGTGCAGCGTGGCGCGCGCGATGGTCGAACCGGCCACTACCACCGGGTCGAACTCCGCCACCGGGGTGAGCACGCCCGTGCGCCCGACCTGGATGCGAATCTCACGCAGCACGGTACGCTTCTCCTCGGGAGGGAACTTGTAGGCGATGGCCCAGCGCGGCGCGCGAGCAGTGAACCCCAGCGCGTCCTGGCTGGAAAAGGAGTCGACCTTGACCACCACGCCATCGATGTCGTAGTCGAGCTCGTCGCGGTGCGCCAGGGCCTCCTCGCAGAACTGGTGCACCTCGCGGGCGCTGAGGCAGCGTTTGGCATTGGGGTTGACCGAGAAGCCGCAGTCGCGCAGCCACTGCAGGAACTCCCACTGGCTGGTCACGCTGATGGGGCCTTCGTCGGCCACCGCGTATATGAACGTCGCCAGGTCGCGATGGGCGGTGATCTTAGGGTCCTTCTGGCGCAGGCTGCCGGCGGCGGCGTTGCGCGGGTTGGCAAAGACCTGCTGACCGGCACCGTCGCGCTCCTCGTTGAGACGCACGAACGAGCGCTTGGGCATGTACACCTCGCCGCGCACCTCGACGGACTGGCCCAGGCCCTGGCCGGTCACGCGCGCCAGACCCGCCGGCGCAAGCGAGCGCGGCACGTCGCGCACCGTGCGCACGTTGGCCGTCACGTTTTCGCCGGTGGTGCCATCGCCGCGGGTCGCCGCACGCACAAACTGCCCGTCGCGGTACGTGAGCGCCACGCCCAGGCCGTCGATCTTGAGCTCGCAGGTGTAGGCCACCGGATTCTGCGACGTGGCGCCAAGGGCCTCGTCGGTGCGCGCCAGCCACTCGTCAAGCTCGCCGAGGTCCATCGCGTCATCCATCGAGTACATGCGCTGGGCGTGCGTAACAGGCTCGAACTGTTCGCTCACGTAACCACCGACACGCTGAGTGTAGGAGTCGGGCGTCACCAGCTCCGGATGCTCCGCCTCAATGGCCAGCAGCTCCTGTAGCAGCCGGTCGAACTCGGCGTCGGTCATCTCGGGAGTGTCGAGCGCGTAGTACTGGTAGGCGGCATGGTCGAGAAGGCCGCGCAGCTCGAGCGCGCGCAGCGCCGGCGTCTGGGCCGGTTTCTGCGGGGCGGCAGCCTCCTCGCCGGGAAAGTCACCGAACAGGGACATCTGAGCGTTGTCAGTCATAGGATCCTCCACATGCGCCAACCAAAGCGACATCCACGACTGTAGCGCATCGCCCGACCGCCCGTGGCGGGCAAGTTCGGCCGTGAGTGATCCTCAGCCCACTGTGAGCAGTGCCGTCGTCGGCTCCGCCCAGGAATACTGGTGCATGTACTCGCCGCGGAACTGGTTGATGGCATCGGGATCGCCCGCCACAAAGCCATAGTAGTCGCATTGCGCGGTATCGAGCCTGATGGCCACCCCTCCCCTACGCTTGTGGACGGCATTGGGATACCCCAGTCCCTCGAGCGTGCGGCGCAGATCCGATATGAGCGTGCGCAGCTGTGACCTGCGCGAGGGCGTGTCCGGCTTGCCCTCCCACAGCACCGTCAGCAGCTCGCCCGTCGTCACCAGGGCGCCCCGTCGGTCGACCAGGTAGGCCATCAGCTCCTTGGTGAGATGCCGCTCGAACTGGACGGGACGGCCGTCGCAGAAGACTTCAAAGTTGCCGAAGCAGCGTACGAACAGACCCTTCTCGGTATCCTCGCTCGGTCGGACGCGTAGCGACGAGAGGGCACGGCTCACATCTGCGGCATCGACAGGCTTCACCAGAAAGGCGCTCGCCTGGGTGTTCCAGGCGTCCAGGGCGTACTCGGGGTAGCCCGTGACAAAGACGACGTTGGTCCGCGGTGCCCGGATCTTCAGACGCCGCGCGAACTCCAGACCGTTGATGCCAGGCATCTCGATGTCGAGGAAGACCACGTCGACCCCGTTGCCCGAGCAGATGGTCAAGGCCTTGGCCGCGTCGAGGCATGCCGCATGCGCACCGCTGGGGTCGACGCCGTCCAGCGTCTTGAGCAGCGACGATGCCGCCAACCTGCTGTCATCCACGATCAACGCCCTCACAGGTCCCCACCTCTCGGAATCGTCAGAGTCACCGTCGTGCCCTGCGGGGTGCTCGCAACCTCAAGCGACCCGGAGCACTGCCTCTCGATGCGCTCGCGCACGTTGTCGATGCCCACCTTTCGCCGGTGCTCCTGCCGTTCGGTCACCGAAGAGACGCCCTTGCCGTCATCGCGCACGATCACCAGGATGCCCGAATCCGCGAGCCTCGTGCGCACCTCCACCGTGCCGCCATTCTCGCGCATGCGCACCCCATGGCGAATGGCGTTCTCGACCAGCGGCTGCACCGTAAGCGGCGGCACCATGAAGTCTTCCGTCTCGAAGTCGTACGTCACCTGCATGGGTCGCGACGGGTCCGCCATCTCGAGGGACACATAGTGACTCACGTGCCCCATCTCCTCGGCGAAGGGCACCAGTCGCGACGACGACATGACGTCCAGATGGCTGCGCAGGTAGTCGGAGAAGTCCTGGATGGCCTGCTCGGCAAGCTCCACATCCTCGCTCACGAGGGCCTTTATGGCGCTGAGCGAGTTGAAGATGAAGTGCGGGTGGATCTGTCCGGACAGTAGGCGCACGCGGCTCTCGGCAAGCTCCGCACGCGTCTGCGCCAGGTCTTCCTCGAGGCGCGTCTGCACGCCCACGCTCAAGAGCACCAGGGTGAGCGACACCGCTGGCACGGTAGTCTTGACCTGCGCAAAGACCATCTCGGCCACAATGCCCGATATGACCAGCAGACCGCAGAGCAACAGGCGGACCGTGGTCATGGTCCCGTGGCGATGCCGAAGGCGCAGGACGACGGGGATCATCAGCGTGGCCTGGACGAGCAGAAGGACGCTGTACAGCGTGCGACAGGGACCCCTCACATAGGTGTTGTCCGCGCCATAGTGGTAATAGAGGTGCGTGATGGGATTGGAGAGCAGCAGCCCCATGTTGATCACGTTGATGGCAAAGAGGAAGCTGATCAATGGGTCGGAAAGATGCTCGCCGACGCGCATGGCGTGCGAGTCGGTGTGGATGTAGACCATGATCGCCACGCCTGTGACGATGCCGAAGTTCGCGGCCGTCATGGTGAGGACCTCGAGCGCCATACGGATGAAGGGCCCAGGCATGCCGGACAAAGCCTCGACGGCCACGTCGCAGGTGACGCCCGCAAGCTGGCACCAGAGGGCGACCATCAGCAGGAAGCGCTTCTTGCGCATGGAGCGATTGGCCAGGCTGATGATGAGCGTCAGTATGAGCGCAAGCGAGAAGCAGCTGAGAGAGAGGTTGAGCACCCGTAGGCTCCGAACGTCCAACTTGCGCGTCTCCCTTCACGAACGGCGCGACACCTTGCCGGCCATTGGCGACGCCCAGCATAGAGCGCGGGGCCATGCGCGTCAACGCATGGCCCCGCGACCGAGGAGAGGCCTGGGTCGGGCTACCCAGGCACTCGCCCTCCACCCGGTGAGGGGCCGAATGGAGGGGTGGCATCCGTGCCATGTCAGATGCCAACGGCAGGGTATCAGCATGAGTGCACCAATAGCGCACCTAATCTGTCAATACAGAGCATTCCGTAAAAGCCAGCCCTTGCCGCGAACCTATGCGATGCTCGCCTTGTAGCCAGCCTCCTCGACTGCCGTCACCAGGGCCTTGTCACTCACCAGCAGTCCGGCGTCGACGACCGCCGTTCCCTCGTCCAAGCTCACGCGTACGTTCTTGACGCCCTTGACGCCCTCGAGTGCCTTGGTGACATGCGCCACGCAGTGCTCGCACATCATGCCTTCGACGTTGAGCTTCTTCTCCTTCATGTCCTCGTCTCCCTCCGCCTCTCGCGAGGCATCGTCCAACTCTGTCGTGACCAGCGCCGCGGGAACGTCTCGCGACGCAGCGTGTTCGGCCGGCTTCCAGGTGCGCAGCCGCAAAGCATTGCTCACCACAAACACCGACGAGAATCCCATGGCTGCGGCCCCGATCATGGGGTTGAGCGTAATGCCCAGCGGGCTGAGCACGCCCATGGCGACCGGTATGCAGATGGCGTTGTAGAACAGCGCCCAGAACAGGTTCTGGCGGATGGTGCGCATGGTGGCGCGACTCAGCTCGACGGCCGTGGCAACGTCGCGCGGATCCGAGTGCATGAGCACGACATCGGCCGACGAGATGGCCACGTCGGTGCCCGCCCCGATGGCAACGCCCACGTCGGCTCGGGCGAGCGCCGGCGCATCGTTGATGCCGTCGCCGACCATGGCCACCTTCTCGCCAGCCTCCTGCAGTTGGCGCACGTGCCGCTCCTTCTGATCGGGGAGCACGCCGGCCACCACCTCGTCCACACCGCAGGCACGCGCCACCACAGCGGCCGTGCGCTGCTGGTCACCGGTCAGCATCACGGTGCGGATGCCCATGGAGCGCAGCCGCGAGATGGCCTCGGCACTGGTGGGCTTGATGGCGTCCGCCACTGCGACCACTCCCAGCAGCCGCTCATCCTCGGCAATGAACAGCGGAGTCTTGGCCTCGTCCGCCAGGGCAGCTGCCTGCACGCTCAGCGCCGACGTGTCGATGCCACGGGCGTGCATGAGCCCCTCGTTGCCTGCGAGCACGCGGCTGCCATTGACTTGCGCCACGAGGCCCCCACCTGCCACCTGCTCGAAGTCGCGCACCTCGGCACCGACATCGATGCCCGGCGCCTGCTCATCAGCGTAGGCCACGAGCGCCAGCGCCAGCGGATGCTCGCTCTTGCGCTCCAGAGCGGCGACGTCAAACAGCAGCTCCACGTCGGTGGCCCCAGGGGCGAGCAGCACGTCGGTGACGCGAGGCGAGCCCTCAGTCACGGTGCCGGTCTTGTCGAGCACCACCGTGGTGAGCCCGCAGGCCGTCTCGAGTGCCTCGGCGTCCTTGATGAGGATCCCATTTGCCGCACCGCGCCCGGTGCCCACCATAATGGCGGTGGGCGTCGCCAGGCCCAAGGCACACGGGCAGCTGATGACCAGCACGGAGATGGCATGGGTGAGCGCTGTGGCAAAGTCGTGCGACATGGCCAGCCAAGCCACGAGCGTGACAGCTGCGATGACCAGCACGACAGGCACGAAGACGCCGGCTATGGCGTCAGCCTGCCGCTGGATGGGAGCCTTTGACCCCGTGGCCTCGTCGACCAGACGAATGATCCCCGCAAGCGTGGTGTCGTCGCCCACGGCGCGCGCCTCCATGGCAAACCAACCATGGCTGCTCACCGTGGCCCCGGTCACGCGGTCGCCCACGATTTTCTCCACGGGCACCGACTCACCGGTGATGGCACTCTCGTCGATCAGGGCGCTGCCCTCGACCACCACGCCATCCACGGGAACCGCCTCGCCGGCACGTACGATGACACGGTCTCCCACCCGCACGTCCTCGCTCGGCACCACCTGTTCGCGGCCGTCGCGCACCACCGTGGCGGTCTTGGGGGCCAGGTCCATGAGTGCCGTGATGGCACTGGTGGTGCGGCCCTTGGCACGGGCCTCGAAGAACTTGCCCAGCGTGATGAGCGTGAGGATCATGCCAGCGGAGTCGAAGTAGAGCGAGTGTAGGGCCTCGTGAGCCGTCTGCATGTTGCCGGCGCCCATGGCGAGCGCCACGCGGTAGGTCTGCACGATGCTCCACACGGCGCTCGCGGCCGACCCGATGGCAATGAGCGAATCCATGTTGGGAGCACCGTGCGCGAGCGTCTTGAAGCCCATGACAAAGTAGCGCCGATTGACGAAGAGGATGGGTAGGCACAGCAGCAACTGAGTAAGCGCGTTGGCCATCATACCTTGCATGCCGGCAAGTCCCGGCAGCTCCGGCCAGCCGAACATGGGCCCCATGGCCACGTAGAACAACGGCACCGAGAGGATGCCCGAGGCGATGAGCTGCCTGCGCCGCTCCTCGATCTCCCGCTGCGCGACGTCACCCACACCCGCCTGCTCGCCGCGAGCAGAGGCACGCTGGGCGCGCGGGTGCGCGCCGTAGCCCGCCCTGTCAATCGCGGCGCACACGGCCTCGACAGTGGCCTGGTCGCCATCGTAGACCAGCTCCATGCTGTTCTTGAGCAGGTTGACGTTAGCCTCGGTGACGCCTGCCACCTCGCCAGCCGCCTTCTGCACGCGCGCCGAGCAAGCAGCGCAGGTCATACCCGTTATGTCAAAAGTCTCTTTCATGGCGTGGCCTTTCGTGCACAGTGGGTCAGGAGAACTGCTTGAGGAGCGTCATGAGCTCGTCGACCACCTCGGTGTCGCCCTGCTGGACCCGCTCGACCACACAGGTCTCCAGATGGTCCTGCAGCACCAGGCGTCGCACCGAGCGTATGGCGCTCTCGGCAGCCGCGAGCTGCGTGAGCACGTCGCCACAGTAGCGGTCCTCCTCAACCATGGTCTTCACGCCGCCCAGCTGGCCGATGGCCCGGTTGAGACGGCGCTCCACGCTCCTCTTGAGCTCGTCCGAACGTGGTGTGTGCTTGGTGTGGCAGCAGTCCGACATCTTGGTCCCTTCGTTGTCTTTCCCGACAGTATACCCATGGGGGGTATATGTCAATCAATCGGCTCCGTGTTCCATGAGGGGCAGCCCCTTTTGGTACGGAGACGCCGACTGAGCCAGAGCACCCTCCCGTGCAGCGTGTCACAGTCTGGTTTCGGTATCGCGCTGACGTTGACGCAGAGGCTTTGATACGGCTATGGTTTCAACCATGATTTACGCGTCCGCACATACGATGATGATGGCCATGATGGAGATGCCCAAGCCCGGGCAGCTTGCCATGACTCATGCGCATGGCAGGACCGGGCGCCTCCACGGATAGCCTCTGGCAGGGGGTTTTATCCACACCCCTTTCACTCATCGAGCGGAGTAACTCAGTGATTTCCCTTCAGAACATCACGAAGGTCTATGACGGCAGCGATGTGCCCGCACTCGACGGCGTCTCCATCGACATCCCCGATGGCGACATCTTTGGCATCATCGGCATCTCTGGCGCCGGCAAATCGACCCTCGTACGTTGCATCAACCTCCTCGAGCGCCCCACGTCGGGCCACGTCATCGTGGACGGAACCGACGTGACCGACCTTACGGGCGCCGAGCTGCGCGCATACCGCCGCCGCGTGGCCATGATCTTCCAGGGCTTCGGCCTGCTCGCGCAGAAGACCGCACTCGACAACGTGTGCTTCCCCTTCCTGGCAAGCAACGGTCGCGTGACGGCCGACGACCGCGCCAAGGCATCAGAGCTGCTCGCACGCGTCGGGCTCGCCGACAAGGCCGACAGCTATCCCGCACAGCTCTCCGGCGGTCAGCAGCAGCGTGTGGCCATCGCCCGCGCACTGGCCTGCGACCCGGAGTACATCCTGTGCGACGAGGCCACCTCGGCACTCGACCCGGCAAGCACCCAGCAGATCCTCGACCTGCTGCGCCAGATCAACGAGGAGACCGGCACCACCATCCTTGTCATCACCCACTCCATGGACGTGGTGGAGCGCATCTGCAAGAACGTGACCGTGCTGGTGCACGGCAAGGTGGTCGAGCAGGGACCGGTGGAGCAGGTCTTCGCCGACCCGCAGGACGAGACCACCAAGGCGCTGCTGGGAAGGGTGAGCTGGAATGCCTAACGTCACCGAGTTCGTTTCCGAGTACGGCGGGCTGCTGGCGCAGGGTACCGTCGACACCCTCGCCATGCTGTTCGTCTCAACGGCACTGGCCTACGTGCTGGGCATCGCCATCGGCGTGGTGCTCTACGTGACCTCGCCCACGGGCCTGCGTCCCATGCCCGCGTTCAACGCCGTCCTCGGGTGGATCGTCAACATGACCAGGTCCATCCCCTTCATCATCCTGCTCGTAGCACTCATGCCCTTCACCAGGGCCATCGTGCACACCACCATCGGCGTGGTAGGCGTCACGCCGCCTCTGGTGGTGTCAGCCGCCCCGTTCGTGGCGCGCATGATCGAGCAGTCGCTCGCCGAGGTGCCGCGCGACGCCATCGAGGCCGCCGAGGCCTGTGGCGCCTCGATTCCGCGCATCGTGCGCAGCGCGCTGCTGCCCGAGGCACTGCCTTCCATCGTCCGTGGCGTGTCCATCACGCTCATCTCGGTGCTGGGCTACACCGCCATCGCCGGCGCCGTCGGCGCGGGCGGCCTGGGCGACATCGCCATCCGCTACGGCTACTACCGCTACGAGGACGAGGTCATGGTCGTGACCGTCATCCTCCTCGTCGTTTTGGTGCAGGTCATCCAGAGCACCTGCGACGTCATCGCAAACCGCATCGACCACCGCAAGTAAGACAAGACCCGTCATCGGGCACCCGCAGATTGGAGAAGAACCATGCTGACCCGTCGCAACTTCGTCACCTCCACCCTCGGCCTCGCCGCAACCGCCACCCTCGCTGCCTGCGGCGGCAGCAGCGAGCCCGCCAGCGATGGCGCCGCCGAGAGCCAGACGCTCTCCGTGGCCGCCACGCCCGAGCCCCATGCCAAGATCCTCACCGAGTTCGCCGCCCCCAAGCTCGCCGAGCAGGGCATCGAGCTCGAGGTCAAGGAGTTCACCGACTACGTGCAGCCCAACGAGGTCGTCTACAACGGCGAGATCGACTGCAACTACTTCCAGCACATCAACTACCTGCGCGACTACGACGAGCAGAACGGCGAGGACCTGGTGTCGGTTGCCAAGATCCACTACGAGCCCTTTGGCATCTACGCCGGCAAGTCCGACGACCTGGCCAACATCGCCGACGGCGCTGTGGTGGCCGTGCCCAACGACCCCACCAACGAGGCGCGCGCCCTGCTCCTGCTGCAGCAGGAGGGCCTGATCACCCTCAAGAACCCCGAGGATCTGGGCGCAACCCCCAACGACATCTCCGAGAACCCCCACAACATCGAGTTCCGCGAGATCGAGGCCGCTGCCACCCCGCGTGCCCTCGAGGACGTCGACTTTGCTGCCATCAATGGCAACTACGCCATCGAGGCCGGCCTGCACGCCACCGACGCGCTCGTGCTCGAGGAGGCGAGCGGCATCGCCTTCGAGGAGTACGCCAACATCATCTGCACCAGCGCCGACAAGGAGAACGACGAGCGCATCGCCGCGCTGGTTGCCGTGCTGCAGACCGACGAGTTCAAGGCCTACCTCGAGGAGAACTTCGGCGAGGATGTGCTGCCCGCATTCTAGGATCTTTTGAGAGGGGGCGGCTCCCGGCCATCCCTTCCCGCTCAGTCCTCGGCCGCAAAGAGCGCGGCCTGCGGAAATCGCGGGAAGGGATGGCCGGGAGCCGCCCTCAGCAGTCCTCGAAAGCCCAGTTGGTTGTCCTTGTTGAGAGTGAGACTCATCCCATGACGGAAGGCCCCCCGCCTTTGGCGAGGGGCCTTCCGTCACTCTTCGTTGGTTGGGGCTTTACCTAGTTATTGTGGTTGTTGAACAGGTAGTCGATGACGTCCTCGTAGGAGATGTCCTCGCCGTAGTCGCGACGCTGGCCGAAGGGGCTGTCGATGAGGTACTGCTCCTCCTGCTGCTGCATCTGCTGCTGTTGCTGCTCGTACTGCTCCTGCTGGAGCTTCTGCAGCTCAGCGTCGTCGCCAAAGGTCACCTGGGCGGTCATCTCCTCGTCGCCGCGCATGAAGGTGATGTCGACGGTCTCGCCGATCTTGTGGCTGCGCACTGCCAGGATCATGCCGTCTGCAGAAGTGATCTCCTGGCCGTCGAGCGCGATGATGATGTCGCCTTCCTTGAGGCCGGCCGCCTCGGCGGGGCCACCCTCGGCGACCTCGGCCACGTAGGCGCCCTGGTTAACCGACAGGTGGTTCTCCTGCGCGTTCTGAGCGTTGACCGTCTGCATGGACAGGCCGATGTAGGCGTGGGTCACGGGCTCGCCGGCAATGATCTTGTTGGCGATCTCGATGGCGTAGTTGCCCGGGATGGCAAAGCCGATGCCCGCGAAGGACTGCGTGTCGCTCTGGAACAGCGTGTCGATACCCACCAGCTTGCCCTCCTCGTTGACCAGCGGGCCACCCGAGTTGCCAGGGTTGATGGACGCGTCGGTCTGGATGAGGTTGGTATAGAGCGTATTGCCCGAGGCGGACTGCATCAGCTGGTTGCGCGAGAGCGAGCTCACGATGCCTGCGGAGACAGACTGGTCGAGGCCGAAGGGGCTACCGATAGTCATGACCCAGTCGCCCACCACCAGCTGATCGGAGTCGCCGATCTCGATGGGAGTGACCTCGTCGCCCTCGAGCTCGGCGTGCACCACAGCCAGGTCAGACGAGGCGTCGGTACCCACCACGGTGGCGTCGTAGCTCTTGCCGGAGATGGTAACCGACACGGTCTCGGCACCCTCGACCACATGGTAGTTGGTAATGACGTTGCCGTCGGTATCGAGCACGGCACCCGAACCAATGCCTGCGCCTTCGGCGCTGGTCACATAGACCGAGACCACCGACGGCAGGGCCTTGGCGGCTACGGCCTTGGCCACGGTTGCGTCCTGCGTGTTGGCCTCGATGCTGATGGTCGGACCAGCAGCGCTCTCGGTGGTCCTGACCACCTTGGTAGTGCCGGTGACGCCCGCCGCATTGAGCGCAAGCGAGACCGCCACGGCGCCCACTGCGCCGCCAACCAAGCCGCTCACCAGCGACTTGATGGTGCCACCGGAGCTCTTGGCCTTCTGCTGGGGAATCTGGGCCGCGGTGCTCGCCGCGGCATGGGAGGCGTCGTTATACCCCATCGTCGGTACGCTCTCGACCACCGGCACCTGGGCCGTCTGGTCGTTCGGCTCGTCCGCGAACGGATACGGAGGACGTCCGGTCGTGTTGTCGTCCATGGCTCTCGCCTTCCTTTCGCATGGGCTGTGCCCATGCCCTTGGGTACGTTGGAACTGTACCCGTTATAACGCTTGGCGATTCAGACGCAACCTTCGTCATGCAAGCTGAACAAGCCTCATAGTTTCCTGAAAGCCATCCTTGTCACCATACGCAAACGAGCCCCGAAGGGCTCGCGTCAAGCTAGAGCTTGAAGAGGTATCCGACGCCACGCACCGTAACGATGTGGGCAGCCACCTGCGGTCCAACCTTGGAGCGCACGCGCCTGATGTGCACGTCGACGGTACGAGTGCCACCGCAGTACTCGAAGCCCCACACGCGGTGGAGCAGCGTCTCGCGCGAATAGGCACGCGAGGGGTGCGTGGCCAAAAACGAAAGCAGCGAGTACTCCATAAGGGTGAGGTCGACGGGATTGCTGTCGATGTAGACCTGGTAGGTAGCCAGGTTGATGGTCATGTTATCGACCGTAACGATGTCGGCAGAAGCACTCTCCTCGCCCGGCCACAGCAGCAACGCGCAGCGTACGGCAAACTCGGCCTTACCCGCGGATGCCAGAACGAAGTCGTTGCGGCCCTGGGCAGGCATGTGCAGGTTGGAAAGCTTGTCCTCGTCCTGGATGAACAGCGTGGGGATGAAGCCATTGTCTGCGACGTAGGAATCGACGGCGTTGAGCGTGTCCTGCTCGAGCCCGTCGAGGTCCAAGATCACCAGGTCAAAGTCCTGACCGGTCGAAATAGCCTGCTGAAAGGTCTGGGGAGTGGCCGGCAGGATAGAGGCGTCGAGGGCATGCTTGAGCTCGCCCATGCGCTCGTAGAAGCGCGATGTACGGGCTATAAGCAGGATGTTCTTATGATGCATCCTTGGCTCCTTGCCATCTGGTCAGCCGCTGATACAACGCATTACAACTAACAGAGACTAGCACAAATCGACCAGCGGCTTGCAAGTCACACATTTCTGGGGCATCTCCTTCACAGGCAGACCAAAGCACGCACACGCAGAAATACCGCCACTCCCCAGACGGTCGACCCGCTGGGGAGTGGCGCTGACGTGCAATCGGGATGCCTGCGACTCGAAACCGCGCTATTTGATGGAGCCCAGGAACTGCTTGGTTCGGTCGTGCTGCGGATTGTCGAAGACCTGCTCGGGCAGACCCTGCTCCACCACCACGCCGCCTTCCATGAAGACCACGCGGTCGCCCACGTCGCGGGCGAAGCCCATCTCGTGCGTGACCACGATCATGGTCATGTCGCCGTGGAGGGCCAGCTCACGCATGACGCCCAGGACGTCACGCACCAGCTCGGGGTCGAGCGCCGAGGTGGGCTCGTCGAAGAGGAGCACCTTGGGATGCATTGCCACCGCGCGCGCGATAGCTACGCGCTGCTGCTGGCCACCCGAGAGCTGGGGTGGCTTGTAGTCGATGCGGTCGCCCAGGCCCACGGCCTCGAGCTGCTTGACCGCCTCGGCGCGTGCCTCGTCCTTGTTCTTCTTAAGCACCTTGGTCTGCCCGATCATGACGTTCTCGAGCGCCGTGAGATGCGGAAAGAGGTTGAAGCTCTGGAACACCATGCCCAGGTCGCGGCGGATGAGACCGACCTCCTTGGCGCTCTTGCCCGTGATCTCGTCATCGTCGATGAGGATGTGGCCGGCAGTGGGGGTCTCCAACAGGTTGATGCAGCGCAGCATGGTCGACTTGCCCGAACCCGAGGGTCCAAGCACCACCACGATCTCGCCATTCCACACGTTGAGGTTGACGTCGCGCAGCACCTGCGTCTCGCCGTCGAAGGTCTTCATGAGGTGCTCGATACGCACCACGGGATGCTCGCCCTCGACGAAGTGGTGCTTGGAGAGCGAGAGGTCGTGGTCAAAGGCGATGCGTGCGGCCTCAGCCGCATCCATCGCGGGCGGGACGTCGAAGGTCAGGCCACCATGGCCGTGATTCTTGCCAAACATCGTCTACACCTCCTGTACGGCGACGGGAGCCAACGGGGAGACCGAGGTGCCAAAGGCGTCGTCGCGGGCAGCCTCGAAGTGCACGCCGAGCTCGCTCGGAAGCGGCGTGGCCTCGCCGGCGCTTGCGGCCTTGACCGCCGCCTTGCCCTTGGGTCTGGGGCCGCCACCACGCTCGGAGTTGGCGATGCGCTGCTCCACGTAGCCGACTGCCTTGATGAGCGGCAGCGTCACGATGAGGTAGAAGATGGCGGCTGCCACGTACGGGGTCATGTTGCCCGACACCGAAGTCAGGTTCTTGGCGAACATCATCAGCTCCATGACACCCACCGACGAGAGCAGCGAGGTGTCCTTGTAGGAGGTGATGAAGTCGCTGGTGACCGTGGGGATGACGCGACGGATGGTCTGCGGCAGGATGATGTCGAACATGGTCTGGAAGTAGTTCATGCCCAGGCTCGAGGCCGCCTCGTACTGGCCCTGCGGGATGGACTGGATACCCGCGCGGAAGATCTCGGCAAGGTAGGCGGACGCGTTGATGGCAATGACGATCACGCCCAGCACGTTGTTGTCGATGTTGATATTCATCATCGGCAAGCCGAAGAACATGATGTAGATCTGCAGGAACAGCGGCGTACCGCGCAGGATGTTGATGTAGACGATCGCGATGAGGCGCAGAAGCGGATTCTTGGAGATCTTCATCAGGGCAAAGATGAGACCGAGCACGATGGCGAACGGATAGGCGATCACCACGATGAGCAGGCAGAGCAGCCAGCCCGGCACCAGCGTGGCAAATGCCGTGGCCAGAAGCTGCGGTTTGAAGAACATGCCCAAGAACGGGTTGGAGTTCCATGCCTGCACCCAGGGAGCCTCGTCGAGGGTGGCCACAAGCGCCTGCAGCGGCGTGTTAGCGATGGTCTTGATGGGCTTGGACTCGGCAAGCTGCTGCTCGCCGTCCTGGTTGACGTAGCTGCCACCCACGCTGACCTCTCCGCCGTCAGCGGGGAACTTCATGCCCTCGACCTCGAGGCGCAGCAGATAGCCTGCCTCGATTGGCTCGGAGAATGTCACCTCGAGCTGCGTGTCGGCCGGTGTGGCGGTGCCCTCGACCTTTGCGCGCGAGAGCCCCTCGAGCACCGTGATCTTGGTGCTCGAGCCGTCGAAGGTGCCACCCTCGGGCAGGACCAGGGTGACGGAGGAGACCTTCTCACCCTCCTCGACCGTTCCCTCCCAGGTCAGGCGCGTGGCGAGGCCTCCGATGACCCCCGATCCGCCGTTCTCGTTGGGGCGCGCGGTTGCCTTGTTGGTGGTGAGCGCGTAGGCACTGTGCGGAGCGGCCAGGGCGAACGCCACAGCCAGCATGGCCACAAGCGCCGCAAGGCCCCACTTGGTACCCCTCCTCGTGTTGCTCATCTCTCGTTCCTTCCCTAACTGACCATGCGGCTGCGGAGCAAAAGCGTGCGCCTCTGCCCCGCAGCCACAGACGTGACCCTCTGGATCGTTGCGGCTACAGCTCAGAGCCGAACCACTCGGCCTCGATGGCGGCCATCGAGCCGTCCTCCTGCATCTCGGCCAGCGCGGCGTTGATGGCCGCGGTGAGGCCGGGGTTGTCCTTGGAGATGGCGATGCCGTACTGCTCGCCGGTGGGAATCTCCTCGATGATCTCGAGGTCGGAGTAGGACATCTTGATCTGGTAGCGGGAGACCGGCAGGTCGCAGACGACGGCGTCGTAGAGGCCCGACTGCACGCCGCTCATGGCGTCGATGATGGTGGAGAGGCGCTTCTTGGTGGCGTTGGGCAGGTTCTCGTCGGCCCAGTCGGCACCCGTGGTGCCACCCTGCACCGCGATGGTCTTGGACGCGTCGTCGAGGCTCTCGGCCGTCTCGGTCGAGCCGGCCTTGACCACGATGGACTGGTTGGAGTCGACGTAGGGGTCGGACATGTCGACCTCGGCCTGGCGGGCGTCGGTGATGGTCATGCCGGCAATGGCGATGTCGGCCTTGCCGCCGTTCTTGATGGTGGGAACCAGCGTGTCAAAATCCTGGCTGGGGAGCCAGTTGACCTCGAGGCCGAGGTGCTCGGCGAGCGACTTGGAAACGTCGATGTCAAAGCCCTCGGGGTCGCCCGTAGTCTCGTTCATCGACTCGAACGGCGGGAAGAAGAGGTTGGAGATGCAGGTGAGCTTGCCCTCGTTGACGACGGTGTACTCGCCATCCGCGGCCTGAGGCGCGGCATCGGCCGCATCGGAGCCGGAGGAGCCGCAACCGGCAAGCAGACCTGCCGCTGCGATGGAGCCAACCTGCACGAACTGACGACGGGTGAGCATGCTCATGTCAAACACCTTCCTATGCTGCCCGCAAGCGGGCGATATGGGGCACTATGCCCCGCGTTCCATTGCCGTTGCGCTACTCGGACACCGAGCCGAACCACTTCTCCTTGAGCTCGTCCATGGTGCCATCGGCCTGCATGTCAGCCATAGCCTGGTTGATGGCGGCGGTCAGGCCCGGGTTGTCCTTGGAGACCACGATGCCGTACTGCTCGCCCGTGGGAATCTCGACGGAGACCTCGCAGTCGGTGAAGGACACCGTGCACATGTTGCCCACCACGGGAAGGTCGGCGCAAACCGCGTCGTAGTGGCCCGTGGAGAGGCCCGCCATGCACTCGGTGACGGTGGTGAGCGGCACGATGGTGGCAGACGCCATGTTCTCCTTGGCGTAGGCCTCGCCCGTGGTGCCGGACTGGACGGCGATCTTGATGCCGTCGGCGTTGAGGGCCTCCTCGTCCTTGGCCGTCGCGTCGGACTTGACGGCGATGCCCAGGTTGGAATCGAGGTAGGCGTCGGTGAAGTCGATCTCGGCCTTGCGCTCCTCGGTGATCGAGAAAGCGGAGTTGCCAATGTCGGCCTTGCCGCCCTGCTTGATCATGGGAATAATCGCGTCGAAGTTGGTGGGTGGGAGATACTCGCAGGTCAGGCCCAGGCGCGAGGCGATCTCGTTGGAGAGGTCGACGTCAAAGCCCTTGGCCTCGCCGTCCTCGAAGGAGTCCAGCGGGGGGAAGTCAAGGTCGGAGGCGACGATGAGCGTGCCCTCCTTGACCAGCGTGTAGTCGGCTGCGGCCTCGTCGGCGGCGGGGGCGGCGGAGTCGGAGGAGCCGCCGCAGGCGCTCAGCATCAGTGCGACAGCGGAGGCGGCACCAAAGAAGCCGCGACGGGTGGTGGTGTACGTGCTCATGGAATATCCCCTTCCTTGAGGTGTGCGTGGCGGTCTGCTGGCACGGAGACGGCGGGTGTACCTATCTCCTATCGAACCGCCTGTTACAAGAAACCCGATTGGGAACTCTCATCTTGACGCTTTATCCAACTAAAGAACCCGGAATCCCATTGTGTTTATCAATCTGATACAAATCACGTATACGAGTACGCCTGTATTCAATTCTTTGTGCATATTTCTGTATAACTGACCTATGCTATGCGCATAAAGCAACGCCGCAGAGACGCATGCCCCTGCGGCGTTGGTCATCTCTGCCAATGAGCGTGGCTGCTGCTACAGGCCGTTGTAGTAGCGCTTGCGCTCCCAGTCGGTAACGGTGGTGCAGTACTCGTTCCACTCGCGGCGCTTTGCGGCAGCCAGGTACTCGAAGATGTGCTCGCCGAGCGTCTCGCGCATGAGCTCGCTCGACTCGAAGTGCTCAATGGCCTCGCCAAGCGTGTGGGGAAGGCGGGCGATGCCGCGCGATGCGGCCTCGGCCTCGCTGAGGTCGAGGTAGTTGCCGCTCATCTCCTCGGGAAGGGGCAGTCCCTCCTCGATGCCGCGGATGCCTGCTGCCAGCGTGACGGCGAGCGCCAGATAGGGGTTGGCGGTCGGGTCGGGGTTGCGCAGCTCGACGCGAGTGGAGTTGTGCTTGCCGGGCTTGTGCGTAGGAATGCGTACCAGGGCAGAGCGGTTCTTGCGGCCCCAAGTGGCATACACCGGCACCTCGCCGTTGTTGACCAGGCGCTTGTACGAGTTGACGGTGGGGTTAGTGACCAGCGCAAACTCCGGCGCATACTTGAGCAGGCCCGCCACGTAGTGCTGGGCCACGTCGGAGAGGTGCGCGGGATGGTATTCCTTGGGTGCCCAGAACAGGTTAGTGCCCTCGTGGTCAAACAGCGACTGGTACAGGAACATGCCCGAACCGGAGTACTCGGTAAGCGGCTTGGGCATGAACGAGGCGAACATGTCGTTGGCCATGGCCTCCTGGCGGATCACCAGACGCGCCGTCATGATGTTATCGGCGCAGCTCACGGCCTCGGCATAGCGCAGCTCCACGGAGTTCTGCGAGGGGGCGTTGGAGTGGAAGGAGTACTCCACGGGGATGGACATGCGCTCGAGCATGAGCGTGGTCTCGCGGCGCAGGTCGGTGGAGACATCTGACGAGGTGAGGTCGAAGTAGCCGGCGTAGTCCAGCGGCACCGGGTCGATGTTGTTGCCGAAGTAGAAGTACTCGATCTTGGGGCCAACGTTGAGCACGTAGCCCTTCTCGTCGACCTTACGGAAGAGGTCTCTCAGGCAGGAACGCGGGTCTCCGTCGAACGGCTCGCGCGAGGGGATCCGCACGTCGCAGAACATGCGCGCGACGCCCTTCTCCTTGGGACGCCAAGGCAGGATGGTGAAGGTGCTCGGATCGGGGTAGGCCAGCATGTCGGACTCCTCCATGGGCGTGAAGCCCTCGATGGACGAGCCGTCGAAGCCGATGCCTTCGGTGAAGGCCTCCTCGAGCTCCTCCGACGAGATGGAGAACGACTTGAGGTTACCGAGCACATCGGTGAACCACAGCCTGATGAAGCGGATGTCGCGCTTCTCGACGGTGCGCAGAACGAAATCAATCTCGTGGTCGCCGCTCATGTGACAACCTCCCTGGACATGACGCGGGTGCGTCCCCCTTTGTGCTAACGTGCCCTAGCGTACCAATTATCGGAGCCTCGGTGGGTTTCGCTTCTGTTACCCCTTATAGCCATAAAAGACTGAATGGCCTCAGGACGAGCCTGGGCGGCGTTCCCCCATGGCCGCCACCTTGCGTTCGGCGGCGGCGATCGCCTCGCCGGTGCGCGGGCACACCACAGGCGCATCTGCCGCACCATGGCAGGCGGCCGACGACGAGCACGAGTCGCACGAGGAACCCT
This sequence comes from uncultured Coriobacteriaceae bacterium, assembly GCA_902779675.1. Lineage (GTDB taxonomy): Bacteria > Actinomycetota > Coriobacteriia > Coriobacteriales > Atopobiaceae > UBA1367. Next base: position 60,856 of record CACZCK010000001.1, read on the forward strand.
TGCGGCGTATGCCGCGCAGGGCAAAGGCGAGCAAGACGCCCACCACGAGGAGCACCATGACGTCGGCGACGCTCAAGTCAGCACCCTCCTTCCGCACGCCTCGGCATGCCCAGACAACCCAGGCAACACCCCTCCCGTGACCCGCATGGCAACTCGCTGCCGCGCTAGATTACCCCGAAGACCGAATCTGTGGCACTTGTCGGCTGACTCACACTATACCGCGGGCGATTCTTCGCTGCGAGTGGTCTAGAATCCTAGCATGTACGTGCACTGCACTTGGGACAACAGAAAGGACCCACCTATGGCCGAAGACAACCTGATGCACCTCGTTATCATCCGTCACGGCGAGAGCGAGTGGAACAAGGCCAACCTGTTCACCGGTTGGACCGATGTCGACCTCTCCGAGGCTGGCGTCCAGGAGGCTCTCGACGGCGGCAAGGCCCTCAAGGAGGCCGGCTACGACTTCGACATCTGCTACACCAGCTACCTCAAGCGCGCCATCCACACGCTGAACAACGTGCTGTTCGCCATGGACCGCGAGTGGCTGCCCGTCATCAAGAGCTGGAAGCTCAACGAGCGTCACTACGGCGCCCTCCAGGGCATGAACAAGGCCGAGACCGCCGCCAAGTACGGTGACGAGCAGGTCAAGATCTGGCGTCGCTCCTTCGACGTGCCCGCCAAGCCCCTCGAGGACGGCGACGAGCGCCTGCCCGAGCTCGCCGAGGAGTACCGCGGCGTTGCCATGAAGGACCAGCTGCCCCGCACCGAGTGCCTGAAGGACTGCATCGCCCGCGCGTGGCCGTACTTCCAGGACGAGATCGCCCCGCAGCTCAAGGCTGGCAAGCGCGTCCTCATCGCCGCCCACGGCAACAGCCTGCGCTCGCTGGTCATGATGTTCGACCACCTCACCCCTGAGGAGATCCTCGAGGTCAACATCCCGACCGCCATTCCGCTGGCCTACACCTTCGACCAGGACTGGAACGTCGTCGACAAGCACTACATCGGCGACCCGGACGTCATCGCCGCCAAGATCGATGCCGTCGCCAACCAGGGCAAGGCAAAGAAGTAGTCATCTGTCACAATGACTTGCCGCCACGAGCGATCCTGGCGGCACAAGCCCGCTCCGCAAGGGGCGGGCTTTTCCTTTTTCAGAATCCATCCTCCCCTGCCCGCTCCTCGGCGGCACGAACCTGCTCGAGGCCCAGGCGCTGCAGGGTCGCCGCCAGGTCGTGGCGGTACTGGTCGATCTCGGCCAAGCGTTCCTCGAGGGCAGCGTCGAGGAGCTGGGAGGTCTCGAGAGCCTCCCTCGTCAGCCGCTCCTCGCGCTCGCGATTGTCCAGATGCCATGCGAGCATGCCCAGGGCGATCATCGAGAGAAACAGCGCGACCATGGTCGTCAGGACGCTCATGATGCGACTCCTTCGCTCATGACGTTCACCACCGTGTTTGCGCCATGGGTGTGCTCGCGCACGACCATCGTCCCGTCGATGTCATGGAACGAGAGGAACCTCCGCGCCCAGAGCTTGCCCCATCGCGCGGGCGTCGAGAGGCGCAGCACTACCTGGTTGCCCATGCCACGAACGCGCAGCTCCACGATGTCTCCCGGCATCCCACCCGTACGTTCCGCGGCCTCGCTGGCAAGGTTGAGCAGAGACAGGACCATCGTCACCGACACCACCGCACCCTCGGCCACCCCCGCAACGCTAAAGTCCGGGGTCACACCCATCGCTTGGAGGCGCTGCGCACTGGCGGTGAGCACGACGTCGAGCGCGGGGCGATCGCAGTATGTACCGGCACGAAGCCGCTGGTAGGTCTGCTCCAGCCGGCGTATCTCCCGAGCCTCGTCCCCCTCCTTCGAACCCAGCACGCCCAGCACGCGGCCGTTGCCCTCCAAGACGGAGAGCTCCGACTCGACTGCTCGCAGGTGCTCCTCGACGGTCTCGTTGTAGGTTGCCACCAGTGTCGCACACTCCCTCACCGCCCGTTCCCGACGCGCAATATCCCGCGCGCGCAGGAGAAGCAGCACCAGTGTTATGACGACCACCGAGAACATGAGCGGATGAATGAGCGTCATATGGTTGTCGATGGTTACGAGGCGCGTCAGCCGCAGGGTTATGCCAACCGTGAACGCGATCATGCCGGCAACGGCGGTTCCCCATGCCCAGAGGTTTCGCTGCGCCGCGTGTTGCAGCCATCGCAACAGCCGCAGCATCGGCGCACGGGCGAGCAAGGCACAGATGGCCACCACCGAGCATGCGACGATGGTCCACAGGCCGAAGGGTCTGATATAGCCCGAATCCATGGGTTGGACAAAGACGAAGTTCGCCACGACCAGCCCGATCGAGGTACACATGCTCGCAAATATGTCGCAGAAGACCGCGCAGATGCCCACGGTAACAAGGCTGCCGCCGAACGTCGCGTATATGACCAGAAGCGACACGATTCCCAGGACGCAGGCCCAGATAGCCTGAAACGACTCCACCCAGGTGCCAGCTCCCCCATGTGCAAGCGCGTACCACAGGTAGGCGTCCACTACCGCCTTGCCCGCAAAGTAAGACCACATCAGAGCGGGCGGGCGACGGAATGGGAAGACTCCGATGAGCATGCTGTAGGTGACCGCAACCCCCGCGATGCCAAAGAGGAAGTAGTTGAGCACGTAGCTGAACGGTGCTACCACGGCAGTCCCCTCTCACGGCGTCGGTCGGAACGCAAATAGCCGCACGCCCCGCGCTGAAGGCGCATACGGGCCGGCAGGCCAACGCCACACAGTATCACGCCGAACGTGCCTGCAGACACCCTCCCTTCGGCCATCGGGGAAGCGTATGCCAGATGGGCATACAAGAGGGGCTCCCGGAAACCTTCGTCCCGGGAGTCCCTTGGCTCGTCTTGGCCCGTCGGCCAAGCGTCATGCGATACGGGTGCTACGCCAGCTTGGCGGCAGCAGCCTTGAGGGCAGCCTCGGCCTCGTCATCGGGCTCGAGGTTGGCAATGACGGTCTCCACCACGTTGACGCCGTCGCTCTCGGCAGCGTCCTTCCAGGTGTCCATCCACTCGCCGGTGCCCCAGTCATAGGAGCCGAACAGCACGACGGCCTTGCCGTCGAGCTCGCCCTTGCACGCGTCCCACAGCTCCTCGAAGTCGGGGTCGAGCTCCTCGGCACCCATGGCAGGGCAACCGAAGGCAAAGGCGTCGTACTCGGCGCACTTGTCGGCGGAGAAGTCCTCCCAGCTGATGGCCTCGCCACCAGCGGCCTCGGCCAGGATGTTGGCCATGGCCTCGGTGTTGCCGGTCTGGGACCAATACACAACTGCAACGCTCATGCTATATCCTCCTTGGATACTCTCCAGCCCACACCCCTGTGTGCGGGCATCGTTACCTCATGTCAGATCGCGGGCTGTGCCGCGAACAGCGCGTGAAGCGGCTCCCCCGCCGCAAACCTGCTGCGGCAGCGACGCTCCTGCGCCTCGAGCGCCCGAAAGCGCCTCTTGGCCGCATGCTCGTCGCCATAGGCATGCCAGGCGCCGCGACACGTGGCCTCCTTCCCCTCCATGAACCCGCGCACGTCCTCGGGCGGATAGCCCAGAAAGACGCCGATCTCGTGCGGGAAGGCCGAAGCCGGAGCCTTTGGCGCATGGTAGTAGCCCACCAGGCGCCGCCTCAGCTCGCAGAGCAGCTCCTGCGGCGTGACCCCTTCGTAGCCCTGCTCGCGCAGGATGGCTACGGCCTCTGGGTCGCCCAGGCTGTCTGCCAGCTCGCAGTCACGCCACACCAGCAGAAACACGCGGCGGTCGGTGCGGTAGAGCACTGCCACGCGCATGCCGTAGGCGGGAAGCATCTCGGCGTAGGCGCGCAAGGCCTCGTCGAGCGCCTGGCGCACCAGACGGCGCCACTTGCCAGCGCTGTACGCGCGCATGGGGATGCTAAAGATGGCTGCGGGCTTCGCGCCAGCAATCACCCCAGCCGCATTGCTCACCAGCGACTCGGCAAAGGTGATGCACACGTCGTTGAGGCTCTGGTCGCTGCCCGCCCCGAGTCCGTCGGCCAGACGCACGGCCATGGCGTGGCGGCCGCTCATGCCAGACGTCCCGCAGGAGCGGCAGGCGCGAGCCTGCGGCCGAGCTCGGTGCGCACGGCAATGGCCACGCCGGCCACCAGGGCCGCGAGTCCCGCTGCGACGAATGCATCCATGGGCTAGCTCCTTGTCCAGAAGAAGGGGTGCCGCCGGCCAGGGGGTGAGACGCCGGCGGCACCCTGCGAAGGCCGTATGGAGCGCGGGGAGAGGGCCACGACTCCGACGGCAGGGTTAAGCGGAATACGTCCTAGCGCAGGTTGTAGAACGCGGAGAGGCCACCGTAGACGGCGTCAGCGCCCAGACGGTCCTCGATGCGCAGGAGCTGGTTGTACTTGGCGACGCGGTCGGTACGGCACGGGGCGCCGGTCTTGATCTGGCCAGCATTGGTGCCCACGGCGATGTCGGCGATGGTGGCGTCCTCGGTCTCGCCGGAGCGGTGCGACACGACGGCGGTATAGCCGGCACGCTTGGCCATCTCGATGGCGTCCAGGGTCTCGGTCAGGCTGCCGATCTGGTTGACCTTGATGAGGATGGCGTTGGCGGAGTCGTTGGCGATGCCCTTGGCGAGGCGCTTGGTGTTGGTGACAAAGAAGTCGTCGCCCACCAGCTGGATCTTCTTGCCCAGGCGCTCGGTGAGCTCCTTCCAGCCATCCCAGTCGTCCTGGTCGAGGGCGTCCTCGATCGAGATGATCGGGAACTCGGCGATGAGGTTCTCCCAGTAGTCGATGAGCTCGGAGGCAGAGAGGGTCAGGCCCTCGCCCTTCAGCTCGTAGAGGCCCGTCTCCTTGTTGTAGAGCTCGGACACAGCCGGGTCCATGGCAAAGCGGAAGTCACGACCGAGCTCGAAGCCAGCGTCCTCGACGGCCTGGCTCATGTACTTGAGCGGGTCCTTGTTGGTCTTGAGGTCGGGAGCGAAGCCGCCCTCGTCGCCCACGCCCGTGGAGAGGCCGGCCTTGGCCAGCTCGCTCTTGAGGGTGGCGTAGACCTCGCAGCACCAGCGCAGCGCCTCGGCAAAGGTGGGGGCGCCCACCGGCATGATCATGAACTCCTGGAAGTCGACGGTGTTGGTGGCGTGCACGCCGCCGTTCATGATGTTCATCATGGGGACGGGCAGGGTGTGGCCTGCCACGCCGCCGATGTACTCGTAGAGCGGAAGGCCGGCGGATGCGGCAGCCGCGCGTGCGGTGGCCAGCGAAGCGCCCAGGACGGCGTTGGCGCCAAAGCTGCCCTTGTTCTCGGTGCCGTCGGCGGCGATCATGGTCTCGTCGACAAGGCGCTGGTCGCGGGCGTCGAGGCCCACGATGGCCTCCTTGATCTCGTTGTTCACGTGGCCCACAGCCGTGAGGGTGCCCTTGCCGCCATAGCGGCCCGCATCGCCGTCACGCAGCTCGACAGCCTCGAAGTCGCCGGTGGAGGCGCCCGACGGGACGAGCGCGTTGGCAAAGGTGCCGTCCTCGAGGGTGATCTCGACCTCGACGGTGGGGTTGCCGCGCGAATCCAGAACCTCACGGCCGTACACGTTGGCGATCTTGCTCATAGCTACCACCTTCCACAATTTGTTAACCACGGCTAACTGGTTCGCGTTTAAAGTACACCACGGTTAACTCTTGTGCAAGGGGGCATCGGGACTTTCTTCGAGTGGTTTGTGAATCCGCGCAGACGCGCTGCTGACGGCCTTCGTTTAGCCCGGGGGATTACTCCCCCCACCGGCCGGCTAGCGACGCCGCTTGCGGCCCGTAGGCTCCTCATGATCGCAGGTAAACTCGCACAGCAGCGCCATCAGCACCAGCGCGACACCGGCCACGCGGGCAAAGGGCAGCATGAGCGTACGGCACTGCATGCTTGCCTCGGCACACAAGGCGAGCGCTGTGCCCGGCAACACCGCCACGAGCACTCCCACCACCGCCAGCAGGAGGTCGAAGCTGCGCTTGGTTGCCTTGTCGGCCCCAAAGAGTCGCACCACAGCCAGGCCCACGGCCACAAAACCAAGCCCCGTGAGTACGCGTCCTGCCGTGGCACAGGCGGCAACCGACCCATCCGCATGCGAACAGGGCCCCGCGATGGTGCGCACCCCGGTCAGCAGCAAAATGGCAACCACCGAAAGCACCACATCCAGCGCCCCCGTATGAGGCCGCGGCGGCGTCTTCGTGCGCTTCTTGCTCTTGCTGTTCTTGCCCATCAGGCTCGCCCTCCCTCGTTGTGTCTGCACCAAACCCTAGCAGACTCGAGGCCCCTGCACGTTGGCCTCAGCCATTCCATTTTGTAAGTCATGGTTGACTCTGTGATAAACCTAGGCTAACTTATGTCTGTTTGTTACGGTGAACTTCTAGGAAAGGCGGCGCACTATGCCCCTTACGCTTCTTCATGCGAGTGAGAGCAGCATCATCACGCGCATCGGCGGAAAGCCAGAAACACGTCAGTTTCTCGAGGGGCTTGGATTTGTGGTAGGCACCCCCGTCACCGTTATCAGCGAAATTGACGGCAACGTCATCTGCGCCATCAAAGACGCCCGCGTGGCCATTAGCAAAGAGATGGCCAGCAAGATCTTCGTCTAGCGCCCAAGGCGCCATTTCTCTGGTTATCAGCATGGTGCACCTGCACCTGCAAGGAAGGAGTCAATACATGACACTGCGAGAGGTCAAGGTCGGTCAGACCGCTAAGGTCGTAAAGCTTACGGGCACCGGCCCCGTCAAACGCCGCATCATGGACATGGGCATCACCAAGGGCCAAGTCGTCAACGTGATTCGAGTCGCCCCTCTTGGCGACCCCATGGAGATCACGGTGCGCAACTACGAGCTTTCGGTGCGCAAGGCCGACGCCGAGATGATCGAAGTCGAACTCGTCGAGGAGGCGTAAAGCCCATGGCAAACATTACCATTGCCCTCGCCGGCAATCCCAACTGTGGCAAGACCACGCTCTTCAATGCCCTCACGGGCTCCAACCAGTACGTCGGCAACTGGCCTGGCGTCACCGTCGAGGAGAAGCACGGCAAGCTCAAGGGTCACTCCGACGTGACCATCGCCGACCTGCCGGGCATCTACTCGCTCTCCCCCTACACACTGGAGGAGGTCGTCGCCCGCGACTACCTCACCGACCAGCGCCCCGACGCCATCCTCAACATCGTGGACGGCACCAACCTCGAGCGCAACCTCTACCTCACCACGCAGCTGGTAGAGCTGGGCATCCCCGTGCTCGTGGCCATCAACATGATGGACATCATCGAGAAGAACGGGGATGTCATCGACCTCGTCGCGCTCGCCAAGGCGCTCGACTGCAAGGTCGTCTCCATCTCCGCTCTCAAGGGCACGGGCATCAAGGAGGCCGCCGAGGAAGCCGTCGCGCTCGCCAAGAGCGGCGTCAAGCCCATACCGCAGCATCGCTTCGCCGGCTCCGTCGAGCACGCCCTCGCCCACATCGAGGAGGTCACCGTTCACAACCTGCCCGAGGAGCAGCAGCGCTGGTACGCCGTCAAGCTCTTCGAGCGCGATGAGAAGGTGCAGCAGAAGCTGAACCTCTCCGCTGAGATCATCGCCCACATCGAGGGCGACATCGCTGCCTGTGAAACCGAGCTCGACGACGACGCCGAGTCCATCATCACCTCGCAGCGCTACGACTACATCACCTCGATCATCGGCAACTGCCTGCGTCGAGCCGACCGCGGCGAGCTGACGACCTCCGACAAGATCGACAAGATCGTCACCAACCGCATCTTGGCCCTTCCCATCTTCGCCGGCATCATGTACGGCGTGTACTGGATTGCCATGGGCCCGTTTGGCACCTTCCTCACCGACTGGACCAACGACGTGCTGGGCGGTGAGTGGCTGACCGAGGGTTCGCGTGCCATCTTCGAGGGCATGGGCCTCTCCGACTGGCTGGTGGGCCTGCTCGCCGACGGCATCTTCGCCGGCGTGGGCGCCGTCCTTGGCTTCGTGCCGCAGATGCTCGTCCTGTTCCTGCTTCTCGCCATCCTTGAGGACTGCGGCTACATGGCTCGTATCGCCTTCATCATGGACCGCATCTTCCGTCGCTTCGGCCTCTCCGGCAAGAGCTTCATCCCCATGCTCATCGGCACGGGCTGCGGCGTTCCTGGCGTTATGGCCTCGCGTACCATCGAGAACGAGCGTGACCGCCGCATGACCATCATGACCACCTGCTTCATCCCCTGCGGCGCCAAGATGCCCATCATCGGCCTCATCGCCGGTGCCCTCTTTGGCGGCGCAGCTTGGGTCTCCACCAGCGCCTACTTCATCGGCGTTGCCGCCATCATCATCTCGGGCATCATGCTGAAGAAGACTGCCATGTTCACCGGTGACCCCGCGCCCTTCGTCATGGAGCTTCCGGCGTACCACATGCCCACCGTGGGCAACGTGCTGCGCAGCATGTGGGAGCGCGGCTGGTCGTTCATCAAGAAGGCCGGCACCATCATTCTGCTGTCCTCCATCATCATCTGGGGCCTCAAGAGCTTCGGCACGGTCAACGGCCAGTTTGGCATGGTTGACACCCTGTACGAGAACGAGGAGCTCGTGACCGACGAGTACGTCGAGAGCGTCGCTGCCCGTACCGGCATCACTGCCGACGAGGTCAACCCCATGGACGACTCGCTGCTGGCTACCGTGGGCAACACCTTTGCCCCCATCTTCAAGCCGCTCGGCTTTGGCTCCTGGAAGCCCGCCGTGGCTACCGTCACGGGCCTGGTGGCCAAGGAGGAAGTTGTCTCCACCTTCGGCGTGCTGTACAACTACGACACCGACTCCGAGGACTGGGATGACGAGGGCTCGCCGGTGTGGGCCAACGTCAAGGCCGACTTCGACTCCTTCAGCAACGGCCATGGCCAGCTCGCCGCCTTCGCGTTCATGATCTTCAACCTGCTCTGCGCGCCGTGCTTCGCTGCCATGGGCGCCATCAAGCGCGAGATGAACAATGGCAAGTGGACCGCCATCGCCATCGGGTACATGTGCGTGTTCGCCTACGGCGCAGCTCTCGTGGTGTACCAGCTTGGTCTTGCCACCTCTGGCGCCATGAACCCGGTTGGCATGATTGCAGCCATCGCCGTACTGGCATTTGTCTGCTACATGCTCTTCATCAAGAAGTATCAGGAGGCCGACAAGCTGCTCGTGAAGTAGCGCTCCTGCTCGACAGCACTCCTTCCCTGGGGCCACTGGTATAAGCCAGTGGCCCTTCCTTCTTGGCCTTGCATATCTCCACCAATGAACACCTAACGATTGATTGTTTGTAAGTAATATCAGGTGAACTGTTTGAATTTGTTCACCTAGGGTAACCTATAAGGAGCAGATAGCTATTAAGGAGCAGCAACATGCAGAACCTCCCGCTGAACATGGCGGATATCGTCGTTGTCACCATCATCGTCACGGTCGTCGCCCTCATCGTCCGCGGCATGCTCCGTGGCACCATAAAGACATGTGACACGGTCAGCTGCGGCGGTAATTGTAGCGGCTGTAGCAGCCAGTGTTCCTCACCCCGCCTGAAGCTGAATCGCAAACAGCGCGCACAGCTCCGTGAAATCGACCGCCGCGCAAAGGAGATCGCATGATTCAGACCACCGTGGGTATCGATGGCATGATGTGCGACATGTGCGAAGCGCACATCAACGACGCCTTCCGCAAGCACTTCGCCATCAAGAGCGCCAAGGCCAACCGCAAGCGCAAGCAATGTGTCATCGTCTCCGAAGAGCCGCTCGACGAGGCGCGCATTCGCGAGGTCGTCGCATCGACCGGCTACGACTTGCTCTCGATTTCCTCGGAACCCTGCAGGAAGAGGGGCTTCCTCGGACTGTTCTAGACGCACCCTCGGCTCTCTGACCGCCACGTCTACAGCAGCTCGAAGGCCCCTTCGGGGCACATGGAGGCCGCTCCGTCCTCGTCGATGAGCAGCGCCTCGAGCCCCTCGTGGTCCGCCACCCAGGCAAGGGCCGCGTCCTTGTCCATCATGAACAGCGGCTTGGTGTAGCCGTCGCCGTCAATGGAGCGCTCGCTCACGATGGTCGCCGAGGCGATGTTGCTCTGCACGGGGTAGCCGGTACGTGGGTCAAGGATGTGCCAGTACCGCCTGCCATCCTGCTCGAACTGCCGCTCGTAGAGGCCACTGGTGACCACCGACCCGCCCGTGAGCTCGACGCGCGCCACGCTCTGGCCCTCGTCAGCATCGGGGCGCGGGTCTCGGACGCCCACCCGCCACGCAGAGCCGTCGGGCTTGCTCCCCAGGACCTTCACATTGCCGCCCAAGTTGACGTAGGCGCTTTGCACGCCCTGCCCTGCCAGCTCGTCGAGAATCGCGTCGGCCACGTAGCCCTTGGCGATGCCACCCAGGTCGATGCGGGCCTCGGGATCAGCGAGCTGCACCGTAGTGCCGCTCACCCGCACGCACGCGTACCCCACGTGCGGCAGCGCGGCGGCGATCTGTTCGGGCGTGGGAACGACCCCCTCGTGGAAGTCCCACAACGACGACACCGCGCCGATCGTGATGTCAAAGAGTCCGTCCGAGGCCGAACAGTACGTCAGGGCTTGCCCGATGAGGTCGGCCGTCCGCGGGTCCACCTCGACGGCCTCTCCCCCGGCCGCGTTGATGCGGCTAACGTCGCTTTGGGGCAGCGTGCGCGAGAGCAGCTCCTCGAACTCGTGGCAGCGCTCCTCGGCGGCATCGAGCAGCTCCTGCTCCATCACACCCCCAATCGCACAGACGGTGTCGAAGCAGAAGAAGGAGGTCTGGATGTCCTCGGTCGTGGTCGCACGACCGCATGCGGCAAGGAGCGCGGGCAGCGCAAGCCCAGCGCGCAAAAGGCCACGTCGCGTGATGCCCATCGCCAACCCCCTTTCCGCTCGACCATCGGACGCGTAGGGCAAGGCTACCACAGCCATGGAGGCGTGGAGGAGCATGGTCCTCGGGTCGTTTTCTGCGGATTCGCGCGCGCCACAGATCACCAAAACAGCCCCACCCGATGCAGAGCGCTATGATGGCCGTCGTCGGGCACGCCTCGACGCGCAACCCGACCATTCTCAGACCATCGACCGACCGGAGCCCCATGCAGCGTCTGATCAGAGACAACCGAGCCACCATCGTCTGCGCCGTGCTGGTCGCGGTGCTGCTTGCGGCTCTTTGGCTCTTTCTGGGCGGCAGGACGTCGGGTGTGCGCGGCTCGCTGGTCGCACTGGTGCACGACGGAGACGGCGAGGTACACGAGCTCCCGCTCGACCGCGACGACGCGCTGACCATCGCCACCTCGCTCGGCACGAACGTCATCGAGACACGCGACGGCAAGGTGCGCATGCTCGACGCCGACTGCCCCAACGGCCTCTGTCTGCAGCAGCCAGCACTCTCAGCTCCCGGCGCACAGATCATCTGCCTGCCCCACCAGCTGTGGATTGAGGTCGTGCCACAAGGCAGCGAGGGCGGCGAGATGGACGTCACGCTCGCGGAGAACGTCAAAGACGACGTCGACCTCCAGGCGCGCTAGCATGGGTGGACGCATCGACAGGGACCTCTCCCCCGCCGAGCGACGGCGCTGGACGCGCGTAGGCGCCCTCTCGGCTCTGGCCATGGCCCTTGGTTACCTAGAGAGCTTTGTTCCCATTCCCATCCCCGGCGTCAGGCTCGGCCTGGCCAACGTGCCCATCCTGGTCGCACTGGCACAGGGCGACGCACGGGCGGCGACCATGGTGGCTCTGGTCAAGGTCATGGCCACCAGCCTCCTATTTGGCAATCCCGTCACCCTCGCCTACTCCTGCACCGGCACGTTGCTCGCACTTGTCTGCATGGTGCCGCTCGCACGCCTGCGCACCATGCGCATCGAGATGGTCTCGGTAGTGGGAGCCCTTGCACACGAGGCGGGGCAGCTGCTGGTAGCGCAGGCGCTGCTGGGAACCCCGCTGGTGTGGTACGGCGCTCCGCTGCTGGGCGTCGCCGGATGCGTCACAGGACTGCTGTGCGGCATCGTGGCTGGCAGACTGGCTGCGATGACGGGCACCGACGTCCCGGCTACAGTCGGCAGATCCTCCTGCACCGACCAGCCCCAGACGGACGATGCGACGTCCTCTCCCCTCCCAGCTGGCCCCCTCTGCATCGCGTTCGTCGCCTTTGTGGCGCTCGCCATGCACACCCGCTCGCTGGTTGCGTTCGCTTGCCTCCTGGCCGCCTCGTGCGCTGGATGCCTGGTCGCGCGCGTGCCCTTGCGCACCGTTCGGGCCGCACTGGCCCCGCTTCTGCCCATAGCCGCGATCGCCATGGTCGCACAGGTGGCCAGTACGCAACAGGGCACGGAGCTGTTCGCGTTCGGACCGGTGCGCGTCACCGCAGAGGCGTGTGCAGCCAGCGCCGTCATGCTCGCCCGCCTCGCCTGCATCTCGCTCGCCAGCGTCACGTTGGCGGTGCTCCTGCGCAAGCACGAGGTGGCCTCGCTCGTACACGGACTCATGAGGCCCCTCATGGTCTTAGGCATCGATGCGAGGGGACCCGAGCTGGCGGTCTCGACGGCACTTGCGCTCGTGCCCGCGCTTGGCGCGCGACTCGAGGCTTCCAAAGAAGGCCGTCCGCACCTGTGGTCGCGCGCGTTCTGGACCAACGAGCTGCCCCAGCTCACCGCAGAGCTCTACGCCCAGGCAGACGAGCTGGCCAAACCGGAAAACAATAGGACCTAGCACATCTGGGTGAACCCCGCAGCCAAGCACCTGACAAAGGGGAGTTGCCCCAACGTCAGGCATGACGCACCCCTCTGTTTATTGCGTTTTCTGGTGAACCCTCGCTGCAAAAAGCAATGTTTACTGCGTTTGAGGGGGTGCCAAGGAGGGACACTAAGCCCCATTGGCCACCGAAGCGCAGAATTCGCACGTATTATGTACTTCTGGACGACGCCTGCAAACGACAAACGCAGACAAAAGGAACGAGGCCCACCTGCCAATTTGTCTGCGTTTCGCCCTTTCTTGAGTCACAAAAAAGCGCAGAAAACGCGTCTTGTCTGCGCTTGAGGACGCCCTGAGCCAGAAGTACCCTTTCCGGTACCCCCTCAAACGCAATAAAGACGTGATTCCGCTACGACAACGGATCCAAAACCGCAATAAACGTCCTTTGCACACCTATCGAGGACATCCAGTGTCTTACGCGGCGAGCAGCGCCATCCACGTGCCGAGCCTGCCGGTGGCCATGAGCACGCCAACCACCACCAGAAGCAGGCCGCAGATGCGGTTGACCAGCTCGTAGTGACCCTTGACCCACACAAATGCGCCTTCGAGCTGCGTCACCAGCAGGGCGGAGAGCACAAACGGCACGCCCAGCCCCGCCGAGAAGCACGCAAGCATTGCCACACCCCGAGCGGCGCTGGCAGCCTGCGCCGCAAGGCCAAGCGCCGAGGCAAGGAACGTGCCCACGCAGGGTGACCAGCCCACCGCAAAGGTCACACCCAGCAGAAAGGGTCCAAGCAGCCCCTCGCGCGTGCGACCCGACGAGAGGCGCACCGTACGCTGCAGGGCTCCGATATGTAGCACCCCCAGGTAGTCGAGCCCCAGCACCACCACCAGCAGGCCACAGGCCGCATCGAGCACCGACCGCCACCGCAGCAGCAGCGAGCCCGCAAGTCCCGCCACCGCACCCGCAGCCGTGAAGGGTACCGAAAAGCCCAGCACAAAGCAGAGCGCCCCAGCGAGCGTGCGCCGCACGTCGCGGCCCTGTGCCACGCCTTGGGCGTCCCCGGCAAAGTAGGCCAGGTAGACTGGCAGCAGCGGCAGCAGGCAGGGAGAGACGAAGGTCACGATCCCCTCGAGGAAGGCGGCGAGGTAAGCCATGCCTACACCAGTCCCGCAAGCGCGCCCGACAGCAGCTCGGGGTCGATCACGCCCGGTGACACGGTGAGGATCTGTCCGTCGGCGGAGACCACCACCGTGGTAGGCAGGCTGTAGGCACCAAAGGCAGTCGAGGCGGCGAGGTCGGTGTCATAGTAGGCTGGGAGCTCGTCGAAGCCATTGTCCGCAAGCCACGCCGCCGCCTTGTCGCGCGTCTCGCGCTGACCGTCGGTGACGTCTATGAAGGCAAAGTTCACCTGGTCGCCAAAGCGTTCGTAGATGTCCCTGAGGTCGGGCATCTCCTGCACGCAGTACGGACACCACGTGGCCCAGAAGTTCATGACCAGCGGCTTGCCGTCGGCAATGGCCGACAGCAGCACCGGCTCGTCCAGCTCGGTGTAGACCGTGGCATCGTAGTCGGCGAGCATGAGCGCGTCGGCATCGGTCGACGCGGGCTCCGCGGCCTCGGACGGCGCGGTCTGGGCCGCATCTTGGCGATTCGCGAGCACCCTATGACCCACCGCGGCACCACCCAGCACCACAGCCAAGGCCAGACCAGTCAGTACGATCCCACGCTTCGACGCTCCCATGTGCATCACCCCGTGTTCTGGAGGCCGGCCGCAACGCCGCTCACGCTGCAGAGTATGAGGTAGGTGAGCTGTGCGCGCTCGGCCTCGGACAAGCCGTCGCCCAGACGCAGCTCGGCGAGCGCACGCACTTGCGTGAGTGACAGCACGTTGACGAAGGGAAGGCGCATGCGCACCACCGGTCCCAGCACATGGCGGTTCTGCAGGGGCCACTCGTTGCCCACAATGGCCAGCACCCACCTGCGCGTGAGAGCCATCTCGTCCAGCACCAGGGCGGTAAGGTCGTCGCGGTCGCCCAAGTCGAGGTAGGTGCGCGCCAGTCGCTCGTCGGTCTTGGCCAGGCTCATCTCGACATTGTCCACGAAAGTGGTGAACAGCGGCCACTCCGCATAGGCCCGGCGCAGCAGGTCGAGGTCGCCACAGGCCTCGCAGGCCGTGCCCAGGCCGTACCAGGCGGCCAGGTTGACGCGTGCCTGCGACCACGAAAAGATCCACGGGATGGCGCGCAGGTCGGCGAGCGACGTGGCCCCCAGACCGCGCTTGGCGGGGCGCGAGCCGATAGGCATGAGTCCGATCTCGGCGAGCGGCGTCACGGTCGAGAACCACTCGGCGAAGCCCTCGGTATGCAGAAGCTGCAGGTAGCGCTCGCGTGACGCCTGGTCGAGGCGTTCGGCGAGGTCAAGAAAGTCGGTACCTGTCTCGGTGTTGATCCACTCCACGCTCGGTGCGCTCTGCATGAGCGTCGCGCCGGCCACGCTCTCCACGTGACGCCGCGCCAGCAGTGGGTTGCCGTAGCGAGCAAAGATGACCTCGCCCTGCTCGGTGAGCTTGAAACGGCAGTTGACCGAACCCTTGGGCTGCGCCAGCACCGCGCGGTTGGCGGGACCGCCGCCGCGGCCCACGGCGCCACCACGACCATGCATCAGGGTCAGGTCGACGTAGTTCTCGCGTGCCCATGCGGCAATGCGCTCCTGCGCCACGTGCAGCATGAGGGTAGCCGAGGTGGGGCCAGCATCCTTCGACGAGTCGGAGTAGCCCAGCATGACCTCCAGGTGCCGGCCGTTCTCGTCGAGACGACGCTGCACCTCGGGCAGGCGGATGATCTCTGAGAGCGTGTCCACCGCATTCTGCAAGTCCTCGACCTGCTCGAACAGCGGAACCACGTCGAGGGTGGGCACGTCCGCCTCGTGGGCAAAGGCCAGGCGCGCGAGCTCGTAGACGTTGGCCACATCGGTCGCGCACTTGGTGAACGAGACGATGTAGCGGCTGGCAGCGCGCACGCCGTTGCGCCGCTGGATGGTCCCGATGGCCCTGAAGGTGTCGAGCACCTCGCGCGTCATGGGCGCGAGCTCCCCCTGCCGGCCATGCGCGCGGATGTCATCGAGGGCACGCGCGTGCACGAGCGAGTGCTGGCGGAACTCCATCTCCACGAGGTGGAAGCCAAAGGTCTCCACCTGCCAGATGAGGCGCTGCATGGGGCCGTAGGCTGCGCGCACCGCGCCTGCCTGCGCAAGCGACTCCTGCACCACACGCAGGTCGGCGAGCAGTTCGTCGGCGCTGGCGTACATGATGTCCGCCGTCCGCGCGATGGTGGCCTCCAATCGGTTGGCCATCACCAGCATCGCCGCGCGGTGCAGCTCGCTGGCACTCATCTCCTCGGCGCGCGCGGAGAGCGCCTCGCTCATCTCCACCTGGTGGCTCCACAGGTTGACCAATCCCTGCGAGGGCGGCGTGAAGCTCGCGTCGAGCGTCAGGTTGGTGCCCACGCGGCGCGTCTCGGCCACAAGCTTCTCGAGCATGTGGGTGCGGAAGCGCTCGGAGACCTGGCGGCTCACCTTGGCGGTCACGTTGGGATTGCCGTCACGGTCCGAGCCGATCCAGCTGCCCGGATGAAAGAAGGCCGGGCACACGGGCGGCACCGTACCAGCAAGCTCGCCCTGCTCCCAGTCATCAAAACGGCGGTACACGTCGGGCACCATGTCAAAGAGCGTGTTATCGAAGATGTCGATGATGGCGTCGGTCTCGCCGAGCGGCGAGGGCTTCTTGCTGGCAATCGGCGAGGTGCGCAGTAGCGCGTCGATCTCCTGTAGCATGCGCCGCTCGTTCTCCAGCAAGTCTGCGCCAGCCAGCAGGGGCCGCTCGTCGAGCAGCCGCGCGATGCGACGGATCTTGCCTTCCACCGCGCGGCGGCGCGCCTCGGTCGGGTGGGCGGTGAACACCGGGCGGAACTCGAGCCGCGAGAGCAGCACGCGCGCCTTGTTGGGCCCGCACTCACCCACCAGCCGGCGGTAGGCCTTCACGATGTCGTTGGCGGCGTCGGAGCTGGCGTCAAGCGGCATCTCGCGCTCGCGCTCGCGCAGCTTGGCGGTGCGGTATGTCTCCTCGCAGATGTTGGCAAGGTGGAAGTAGGCCGCAAACGCCCTGGTCACCATGGTCATGCGGTCGACGGGCAGGGTATCGACGAGCGCCGCTGCGGCCGCAAAGGCACGCTCGGCATCCACTACGGCCACGTCTTCGCCGCTTGCCTCGATCGCATGGGCCAGCAGCTGGTCGAAGGTGTCGCGCAGTCCCTCGTCGTACTCGCCGAGCACACGACGCACCAGACGCAAGAACAGCGCCATGTTGTCGCGCAGCGCGTCGGGCACGTTGACGCCCTGGAGCGAGCGGCGTGCGACCGCCATCTCCCGGGCGGCGTCGGTGGGCTCATAGACCATGGGCACTCCTTGCCTCGCGCGTGGGCGAACGTGCCCACCAAAACGACTCGCTCCACCATAGCCGAGGCGCAACGAGGCGCGTCACGCCGCATGGACGCATCATGCAGAATTCATCGTGCGGACGCATGGGGCAAGGCCCCCTCACGTACAATGGTGGCTTGCGCATCCGAACCAGAGAGGTACCCCATGCTCTTCGCACCCCACGAGCCAAGCGACACGACCGCACGCGGCGAGGCCCGCGTGGGCATGCTGCGCCGTGTGATCAACGAGTGGTGGGACCGCCTCTACGCGCTGGCCTTTGGCCACGTGCCCCTCGGCGACCACGCGCGCCTCTACTCCGCAGGCGAGACACGCCGCGACTACGTGTGGAACACCGTCGGGCAGACGCTCTGGGGAGCTTTGCTGCCCATCCTCACCATCGTCTCCACGCAGCTGGCAGGCGCCGAGGAGGCGGGCCGGTTCAACCTGGCCTTCACCATCGCCACCCTCATGCTGTGGCTGGGCAACTACGGCATGCGTACCTACCAGGTATCCGACGTCGATGAGATGGATTCCTTCGCCGCCTACCAGATTCAGCGCGTCTTGACCTGCGCCGCGATGCTGGCCTGCGGATGGCTCTACTGCACGGCGCGCGGCTACGACAGCGCCATGTCCCTCATCACTGCCGGCGCATTTGCGTATCGCGCCATCGACGCCTTTGCCGACGTGTACGAGGGCCGTCTCCAGCAGATGGACAAGCTCTACCTCTCGGGAATCTCGCAGTCCCTGCGCACGGTGATCCCCCTCGTGGCGTTCACGGTCCTGCTGCTGACGACCAAGAGCCTAGCCACCGCGAGCATCGTGCTCGCCGTATCCGAACTCGTGTCGGTGCTCGGCATCACGCTGCCGCTCGTCCTGCTCGAGACGCCTGTGTCACGTCCCTGGCAGTGGCTTGAGGTGCGCGAACTGTTCCGCGAGTGCTTCCCGGCGTTTGCGGCCATGTTCCTGTTCAACCTCATCGAGACGGTGCCCAAGTTTGCCATGGAGGGCGTGCTGCCCTACGAGGACCAGGTGTTCTTTAGCGCCATCTACTTCCCCGCGCAGAAGGCTCTCATGGTGGTGGGCTTCGTCTACAAGCCGCAGCTCGTACGCCTGGCCAACATCTGGCAGGACTCCACCAAGCGTGCGCGCTTCGACCTCGTCGTGGTGGCGGTGCTGGCCTTCTGCGGCCTCGTGACGCTGGTGTTTCTGGCCTATGCGGCTCTTATCGGCATCCCCATCTCGACCTTCCTCTACGGGGTGGACTTCGAGCCGTACCGCACGGCGCAGTACCTCATGATGATCGCTGGCGGGCTTGCTGCCGCCATCGACTTCCTCTTCCAGATTCTCACGGTGCTGCGCGAGCAGGCCACCGCCACACGCATCTATGTGGCGGCCTTTGCCTTCGTGACCGTAACCTCGATGGTGCTGGTGCGCACACTGGGCTTCATGGGAGCCGTCTACGCATACCTCGCGGTGATGGTGGCGCTGTTCTCGCTGCTGCTGGCGCAATACCTGTTGGTACGCGTCAGGTCGTAGGGACAGGCGGGGCTGCTGCGGGCCGCAGGCTGTTGCGGGCCGAGGGCCTAGTCGTCCATGCCGGGCTTGCGCCGGTATGCCTTGACGTCGGAGCGACGCTTCTTGGCGTCGAGCCTGCGCTGACGGGCTGCCTTGCTGGGCTTGGTGGCCTTGCGCACCTTGGGCCGCCTCGCGCGCACCTCCAACTGATGCCGAATCTTGCGTAGGCAGGCCATGCGATTCTGCAGCTGGCTACGCTGCTCACGACTCGTAACCACGATGCCCGTGGGCACGTGGCGCATGCGCACTGCGGAGTCAGTGGTGTTGACCCCCTGCCCGCCTGGGCCCGACGCATGAAAGGCCTCCGCCTCACACTGACGGGTGAGCTCCTCGTCGGTGAGCCGAGCAAAGCATGCGTAGTCGCGATATGTCAACGTCTCATGTGTCATGGTGGGCCATTGTAGCACGCGCAACGACAGTACGACTCTTGCTGGCAGGGAGAGGCCTAGGTACATATGGGGAAGCACCCACAAATGAGGTTGTAAGCGGCTCCGCACCCCCGTCTTCAAAACCACCTACAACCCAACTCGTAGGCGCTCCGAACCGCCATCCTCCCCATAGAAGAAAGCGCAGACAACGCAACACCACTGCTGCATTGCCTGCGCCCTTGCCTTCGAGTCCGAGCGACCAGGGACCCTATGCTGCCTGGTCGTACTCCTCATAGTCGTCCTCGGTGCCTTCGCCCTCCGACTGCACATCGCCGACACTCTCACCCGACGTCTCCTGGGTGCTCCCGCCTGCAGTATCGGGCGCAAACCACTCGGGCCCAAAGTAGATGAGCTCCTTCGTGGTGTCAAAGTTGGAGCCAAGCACCTGCGTGCAGAAGTTGTTGGCCCACGCCACCGTGAGGTCGGAGTTGTCCGAGCCGTTGCTCTCCAAGAAGTTGGACGGCGCAAGGTCGTCGGTAAAGTCTCGCAGCAGGTAGGTGGTCATGTCGGTGGTCAGGCCCTTGTGCGTGATCGTGGGAATAAACGAGCACTGCGTCACGGAGCTGTTGCCGTCCTCGTCCTTGACCATGGTGACCTTGGCCAACCCGCCCACCAGGCACTCGTTCTCGACCATTGTGCTGATGAAATTGCCCACCGACCAGTAGCACGGCACCTTGCGACCATCCGAGGCCGTGAGGATCTCGACCGGTTCGATGACGTGCGGATGCCCGCCGATGATGACGTCGGCACCGCAATCCATGAACACTCTGGCCATGTCGTACTGCTCCTGCACGGGCTCGAGGTTGTATTCCTCACCCCAGTGCGGGAAGACCACCACCATGTCGGCTACCGCATCGGCTGCGGTCACCACGTTGCGCACGTGATCCTCGGTGAGCATCGACACTGCGCCTTCGGGATCCTCGTAGCCATTGAGGTCGTAGGTGAAGTTGAGCAGAGCGATCTTGAAGCCGTCCTTCTCGTAGACGTAGAGGTCATCGACGGAGGTGGAGTCGTCATACGGATCGGCGGCGCCGATGACATGAATGTCGGGGTACTTCTCCTTCCAGAAGTTGAGCTCGCTGGAGAGGCCCTCGTAGCCCATGTCCATGGCGTGGTTGGTGGCACGCAGCACCACGTTGAAGCCCGCCTTGGCCTCGGCGTCGCCCATCTCCTGCGGTCCATTGAACGTCGGGAAGCCCGTGTACTCCCAGCGGCTGCCGCCCAGGATGGTCTCCTGGTTGACCACCTTGATGTCCATGCCCTCGAGCTCGCCCAAGATGTGCTCATACACGTGGTCGTAGTTGCGGCTGCCGTCGGCCTGCAGGCCGCTCTCGCGTACGCCAAAGTGGAAGAGGATGTCGCCAATCATGACCAGGTCAACCTGCACCGACTTGGGCTTGGCCTGCTCCTGGGTCGCCTCCTGCGTGGCCTGGTCGGCCTGCTTGGGAGCAAAGACCCTGCTCACGCAGCCGGCGATGCCGCGCACCGCAAAGATCACCAGCAGCAGTGCGAGCACCAGCGCGGCGATGCCCACGATGGTCTGGCGGTTGCGCCTGCGACGCTGCGCCTCGCGGTAAGCCATGGACTTGCGCGCCTGCGCCTGGCTGGCCGCCCCGTTGGCCGAGCGGCGACGCTTGGCGCCCGTCGGGCGTGCGGCACCAGCGGAGCGAGCAGCGCCAGCAGGACGAGCCGACCCCGCGCGCGTGCCGGAGGCCGAGGTGCGACGTGCCGCCGAGCCCGTCCCGCTCGCAGTCCGCCTGGCAGGCGTGCCCGCCTGCGTCGTCCTTCTGCGCCTCGGGGCGTCTCCGCTGCCGTGCGATGCGCTCGCGCGCCTGTTGTCTGCCATGGCTATCCTCCTGCAGCTGGCTGGTCCAACTGCCGCCAAGTAACGAACGTTCCCTCATGAGTATAGGTACTGACGTGCCCTTCTGCACCGCAAAACACGACGTGGCCACCCCTCTGCACGGGGTGGCCACGGACAACGCGTGTTCTTGTGTGCGCGTCGGGCTACAGCAGGCGCAGCGAAACCTCCTGCAGCTGAGCCTCCGTCACCTCGCTCGGGGCAGCACTCATCAGGTCGCTGCCGCTGGCGGTCTTGGGGAAGGCCATGACCTCGCGGATCGAGTCAGCGCCGGCAAGCAGCATGCAAACGCGGTCGAGGCCGAGCGCGAAGCCGCCCATGGGAGGCGCACCGTACTCGAGCGCCTCCATCAGGAAGCCGAACTGCTCGCTCGCGCGCTCCTCGGTGAAGCCCAGCAGCTTGAGGATGCGCATCTGCAGATCGGCGTTGTGGATGCGCATGCCGCCACCGCCGGCCTCGTAGCCGTCCATCACGAAGTCGTAGGTATGCGAGCCCACCGACAGCGGGTCGCTCTCCAGGCGGTCGATGTCCTCCTCCACCGGCTGGGTGAAGGGCTGGTGTTCGGCCGCGTAGGCCTGGCGCTCCTCGTCCCAGTGCACCAGCGGGAAGTCGACGACCCATAGGAAGTCGTGACCCTCGCGCGGCACGTCGAGCACGTCGGCCATGTGCACGCGCATGCCGCCGAGAATCTCGTCGGTGGCCATACGGGCACCAACGGCAAACAGCGCGAGGTCGCCGGGGTTGGCGCCCATCTCGTCCTTGAGGGCGTCGAGCTCAGCCTCCGAGAGGAACTTGGCAATGGGGCTCTGCACCGAGCCGTCGGCCTTGAAGGCCACCCACGCCAGGCCCTTGGCGCCAAACGAGGCAGCCACATCGGCAAGCTTGTCGATCTTGGAGCGACCCCACACGCCGGCCCCCGGACAGCAGATGGCCTTGACGTGCTGGCCCTCGGCGGCGGCTGCGGAGGCAAAGAGCTTGAAGCCCGAGGCTGCAAAGACGTCGGTGACGTCGTGGAGCTCCATGCCAATGCGAGTGTCGGGCTTGTCGGTGCCGTAGGTGTCCATGGCGTCCCAGTAGGACAGGCGGCGCAGCGGGGTGGGCATCTCCACGCCCACCTTGGAGAAGGCATCGGAAAGCACGGCCTCCAAGGCGCCCATGACGTCGTCTTGGTCCACGAAGCTCATCTCGATGTCGACCTGCGTGAACTCGGGCTGACGGTCGGCGCGCAAGTCCTCGTCGCGGAAGCACTTGGCCACCTGGTAGTAGCGCTCCACACCGCCCACCATGAGCAGTTGCTTGAGCAGCTGCGGGCTCTGAGGCAGGGCGTAGAAGTGACCGGGCTGGGTGCGGCTGGGCACCAAAAAGTCGCGCGCACCCTCGGGGGTCGACTTGAACAGCGCCGGCGTCTCGACCTCCATGAAGGCGCGGTCGTGCAGCGCCTGGCGGATGGCAAAGGTGAAGTCGGAGCGCAGGCGCAGGTTGGCGGCCATCTTGGGACGACGAATGTCGAGGTAGCGATACCTGAGACGCAGGTCCTCGCTGGTCTCGATGTGATCCTCGATCTGGAAGGGAGGCGTCTTGGAGGTGTTGAGGACCTCAATCCTCGAGACGAGGACCTCGATCTCGCCGGTGGCTAGGTTGTGGTTGGTCTGGCCCTCGATGCGATGACGCACCTCGCCCTCAACCAGGATGGGCCTCTCGGGACGCACCTTCTCGGCGGCGGCAAAAGTCTCGGCATCGCACAGGTCGGGGTCCAGGAAGACCTGGGTCAGACCCTCGCGATCGCGCAGGTCGATGAAGATGAGCCCACCAAAGTCGCGGCGGCGCCACACCCAGCCCGTGAGCGTGACCTCCTCGCCGATGTTGTCGCTGCGCAGCTCGCCGCAGGTGTGGGTGTGAAGGGAAAAGCTCATAGACGGGTCCTCTCGTCGTTTCCGCCCCGTGCGCGTACGGGCGGAGTCTTGCAGACGTCGCGCACACGTAGACGGCGTGCACGCGATTGCCGATTGTACTACGTTACGGGGCGGTCTGAGGTGGCGTGTGCCGACGGGGCAAAGAAGCGCAGCCCACGCACACACCACAGCGGCAGCGATGGCACGGGAGCTACATCGTGCCGTGGACCGAGAGGGTGTCGCGGTCGAAGGAGGCGCCCAGCACCTCGGCACAGAACTCCACATACCAGGCCTTGGTCGAGCCGCGACCGCCGTCGACGGCACTCACACCGCTGCGTGCCGCCAGCTCGTCGGTGTAGTCGGAGAGCTTGTAGGCGCACATGTTGGTGGTGCCGCGCTCGTGCTGTGTGACCGTGGGCACAAACTCGTAGGCCTCCACCCGAGCGCCGTCGACGTCCTTCACCAGGTCGAGCTTGACCATGCCACCCACCATGTTGGCCGCGCCGTTCTGCGTCGACACGAAGTTGCCCACCGACCAGCACACCAGCATCTTGTGGCCGTCCTTCTCGAGCACCTCGACGGGCTGGATCACGTGCGGGTGCCCGCCGATCACCACATCGACACCGGCATCCTGCATCACCTGGGCCCAGCGCCGCTCACTCTCAACCGGCGTGGTCTCGTACTCCTCGCCCCAGTGGGCGAAGACCACCACCAGGTCGGCCTCCCCCTGCTCGCGGGCAGCGGCCACATCGGCGCGCAGGCCCTCCTCGGTCAGAATTGACACCACGTTGCCGTCGAAGGCGGGGTCGACGTTGCCGTTGAGCACATCGGTGTAGTTAAGCAGCGCGATGCGGAAGTCGTCCTTCTCGTAGAGGTAGGCGCCCGCTGGCGAGGTCCCTCCCGCCGGCGCCACGTGGTTGCCATCGGGGTCGGCCATGCCGATGACCGCCATCTTCGGGTGCGCCTGTGCCCAGTACGCGAGCTCGGCGCGCACGCCGTCGTAGCCCATGTCGAGGGTGTGGTTGGTGGCCTTGAGGATCACGTCGAAGCCCACAGTCGCCTCCGCATCGCCCACCTCTTGCGGGCTGTTGAACATGGGGTAGCCCGAAAACGCCCAGCGGGTACCGCCCAGGATGGTCTCCTGGTTGAGCGCGGCAACGTCGGCCTCGGCCACATCCTGGGCGATAGGCGCAAAGAGGTGCTCGTAGTTGCGCGAGCCATCCGCACGCTGCCCGCCCTCGACGATGCCCATGTGCATGAGGATGTCCCCCACCATCATGAGGCGCACGTGCACCGGCTCCACCGGGTCGAGGCTCTCTGGGGGCGTGTCGTCCATGCGGTCGCTGACGGTGACCGCCTTGGGCGCCACGGGCTCGTACGCCTCCGCGGCGGAGCGTGCCGAGTCACGCAGCGATTCCACCACAATCAAGGCACCCAGGGCAAAGAGCGCAGCGAGTGCGAGCGCCACGAGTGCATTGCGCAGGCGATGGCGTCGCGGCGCAGGCTGCTCGGAGGGGTCTTGGAGTTGTGGGGTCTTGCGGCTCATGGTCTTCCTCCCGACTGTCCCATGATACGCTCACCACGCGCCACACGCGGCGTCACTGTGACCGTTGGACCTAAGGAAGCGCCATGCCGTACCAAGCCGTCGTCTTCGACCTCGATGGGACCCTGCTTTACACGCTCGAAGACCTCTACCTCGCCACCAACCACGCGCTCGAGGCCATGGGGTTGCCTGCACGCTCGCGCGAGGAGGTGCGCAGCTACGTGGGCAATGGCTACCGCCAGCTCTTTAGGCTCGCCGTGCCCCAAGGGACCTCCGACGAGGTCCAGGAGCAGGCGCTGGCGATCTTCAACAGCTACTACCTGGAGCACGACGAGGACCACACCGCCCCCTACCCCGGTATCCGCGAGCTGCTGAGCCGTCTGGCCGCAGAGGGCTTGGCGATGGCAGTGGTCTCCAACAAGGGCGACGCGGCCGTGCGCGACCTCATGGACAGCGTCTTTCCCGGCGCGTTTGCCGCAGTGGCAGGCGAGCGCGAGGGCGTCCGTCGCAAGCCCGCGCCAGACACCGTCCACGCGGTCCTGCACCAGCTGGGCCTTACGCCTGCCGACATCGTCTACGTGGGAGACAGCGAGGTCGACGTGGCAACGGCAGCCAACGTTGGCTGCGACTGCATAGCCGTCACCTGGGGCTATCGTAGCGTGGCACAGCTGCGCGAGGCAGGCGCCACCACGCTCGCCGACGACTGCGATGAGGTTGCGGATCTCATATTGCATAAGCACTGAGCTGGCCCACATCGCCCCCATGCACCGCTTGCCAATTGCACAAGTTGTCCATGGATACGTCGGTGCATGGAGGGTATCATTGAGTCATGAGGTTTCGAACCTTGAGAGAAAGGACACGACATGGGTAAGAAGGCAGCGGAGGCTCTCGACATCTCCTACGATCAGCTGGCGGAGTACCTGCACGTAAATCACTCCGTCTACATGAAGGTCGACAACAACGTCTATTACCTGACCGACTGCAACTTCGAGGCTTGGCGCGCCCAGGACACCAGCCGTCGCAACCACAAGAACCACTTTGTGGACTGCAGCCCGCTGGTTCCCACCGTCGACGAGTTCCTCTCCCTGCCGTTCATCCATGGCAACACCATCGAGCAGGAGTTCGCGCATGCGACCTTCTACGCCTCCGAGAGCGAGAAGGACGAGTAAGGCCCATTGCCACAGAGCCGCACGAACAAGGCCCCCGCTGCGCTGGCAGCGGGGGCCTATGTCATCGATGGATTGAGAAAGGCGCCAGAGGGTGTGGCGCCTCACCACAGGCCTACTGGTAGCGCAGCGACTCCACCGGGTCGAGCCGCGCGGCTCGGCGCGCTGGGTAGTAGCCGAACAGGATGCCGATGAGCACGCAGATGCCCGTGGCCATGAGCACCGACTGGACGTCGATCACCGGAACGATGGCAGCCGACTCGCCGCCCACGTCCAACATGCCACCCGCCAAGCCGGTCAGCGCAAACGAGCCGAGGTAGCCCACCACGATGCCGATGACGCCACCCACCACGCACAGGCAGACCGACTCGAGCAGGAACTGCTTGGTGATGTCGGAGCTGCGCGCACCCAGCGCCTTGCGCAGGCCGATCTCGCGGATGCGCTCGGTGACGTTGGTGAGCATCATGTTCATGATGCCGATGCCGCCAACCAGCAGCGAGATGCTGGCCACGGCAGTCATCATCAGCTGGAACGAGGACATCATGGCGTCGAGCTCGTCGATGACCGACTGCATGGTCTGCACGTAGATGTCCTCGTCGGCAGTTTCCTCGTCCATATTGAAGTACGAGACGAGCTTGTCTTTGGTGGTGCTGGCAATGGTCGACATGTCGGCGTCCTCTGCAGCCAGGCCGCTGATGTCGTTGACGGCCCAATTTCCCGTCAGTCGGCTGGCACAGGTTGAGAACGGCAGCCAAACGGTGCCGTTGCTCGACATGGGCGAGCTGGACTCCATCACAGCCACGATGCCGTAGGATACGCCGTTGAGCTGGACGCTCTTGCCCACCACCGGCTCGTCGGGGTTGCCAAAGAGCTGGTGCACGGCCGCTTGGTCGAGCACCGCCACAAGGGCCGACGCCGACTCGTCCTCGTCGGTATAGAACGACCCCTGGGTCGTCTTGGCGCCCATCACCTTGAAGTAGGACGGCAGCACGCCCTCCACGCTCACATCGACGCTCTTTGTCGGCGAGGTGGCCTTGGCGTTTGCCAACGAGGCTGCCGTCAGGCACTCGTACTCGGGCATGCGCTGCTCCAGCGCTGTAAGGTCGTCGAGGGTGATGTCGCGGCCGGGCCAGCAGTAGATGTAGACCATGCGCGCCTGGTTGAGGCCCATCTCCCCCACCAGCGACTGCTTGATACCGCCGATGAGCGCCGTCATGGCAATGACGGCGCCGATGCCTATGACGATACCCAGGATGGTCAGCAGGCTACGACCGCGATTGGCGTCGAGCGCCGAGCCCGTCTCGTAGACCAGGTCGCGAATCCTCATGTGGAGCTCCTCACGGTGGGGTCGGCCGCCAGCAGCGCACGCTCCTGCTCGTCGGTGAGCAGACGTCCGTCGCGGATGTGCACCGTACGGTCGGCCCATGCGGCAACCTCGGGGTCATGCGTGATCAGCACGATCGTCTTGCCCTCGTCGCGCAGGCGGGTAAACGTGCTCAGCACCATATCGCCTGTCGCCGAATCGAGGTTGCCGGTCGGCTCGTCGGCCAAGATGACGGCCGGATCGTTGACGAGTGCGCGGGCGATGGCCACGCGCTGCATCTGGCCACCGGACAGCTCGTTGGACCGGTGGTCATAGTACGGCTCGGGCAGCGAGACCGCACGCAGCGCCCGCACGGCGCGCTCGCGGCGCTCCCCCACCGGACAGTCGGAATATACAAGCGGCAACATCACGTTGCGCAGCACCGTGGCGTGCGGCAGCAGGTTGAACGACTGGAACACGAAGCCCAGACGCGTGGCGCGCAGCTCGGCCAGCTCGTCGTCGGTGAGTGTGGAGACGTCGGCACCCTCGAGCATAAACGTGCCCGAGGTGGGCGTGTCAAGACAGCCCAGGATGTTCATGAGCGTCGACTTGCCCGAACCCGACGGGCCCATGATGCACAGCAGCTCGCCCCGCTGCACTTGCAGCGACACGCCCTTGAGGGCATGGGTGTAGCCAGCCGCCGACTCGTAGATGCGGTGGACGTTGCGGATGTCAATGACCGGAAGCATGGCTAGCCCGCGAAGCCGGAGTCTTCGGAGCTGTCTGTGAGACCCGCCCCGAGCAGCACCACGTCGCCCTCTTCGAGGCCCTCCTCGATCACGGCGTCGGTGGCGTTGCGCACGCCGACCTTGACCACATGCACCTCAGTCTCCATGGTCTCCTCGTCCACGACGACCTCGGCGGTGTAGCCGTTGGCACCCTCGGACAGCGCGGCGGTGGGCACCACCAGGGCATCCTTGACGTCAGCCGTGTAGATCTTGACGTTGGCGGTCATGCCCTCGCGCAGCTTGGCGTCGGGCTTGGGAATCACGAGTCCCACGTGGAAGGTCACCACGCCGCCGCCCTCGCCGCCGCCGGTGGCGATGGTGGCCACCTCGGCCACCTGCGCGTCGACCTCGACGCCCGAGACGGCAGAGAAGGTGACCTTGGCGTTCTGGCCCTTGTGGATGTTGAGGATGTCGATCTCGTTGACCTCGATGTCCACCGACATCTGGTTGACGTTAGAAATCTGCACGAGCGGACCGGTTGCCCCGGCCTCGGACGAACCGCCCGAGGCACCGCCCACAGCCTCGCCGACCTTGGCGCCGAGCGACACAATGTTGCCGTCCGACGGTGCGGTGACCTTGCGCTTGTCGGCCGTCTTGACGGCCTCGTCGTAGGCCTCCTGTGCCTTCTGGGCCGCCTGACTGGCCGAGGTCACGCTGTCCTGGGCCGACTGGATGGCAGCCACGAGGGCGGTGTCATCGGGCGACTCGGGGAACTCGGGCTCGGCGCCTGCTGGCTGAGGCTCACCCTCGGGGAAGGCCGCGTCGATCTGCGCAAGCGCTGCCTGGTAGGCATCCCAGTTGGCCTTGTTCTTCAGATATTCCTCGTAGAGCGTGCGGTAGTTGTCCCACTCGGTCTTGTGGTCCTCGTCATCAGGGTAGGCTGGCTCCGTGGGTGCGATGGGCTCGATGCTGCTGGTCTTCAGACTCTCCGCGTCCTCCTTGAGCTTCAGCCACCTGTCGTGGTCCTTGCTGTAGTTCTTGACCGCATAATCCCACTCCTTGTGAGCGGCTTTCGCCTCGTTGTATTCGGCGTAGTACTTGTTCCAGGCATCGTCGCGCGACTTGTTGGCATTGTCCACGTCGCGCTGAGCCGAAGCCACGCCCTGATTGGCGGTCTGCACGTCCTGGGCGGCGTCGCGCACGGCCTTATCGAGGGTGTCGTTCTTGATGGTAAAGAGCAGGTCGCCCTTCTTGACCGTCTGGCCCTCCTTGACCGACACGCTCTCGATGATGCCATCCACCTCGGGAGTCACCACCACGGTGCTGCCCGCCTTGAGGGCGCCGGAGGACGAGATCACGTTCTCGAAGTCGCGCCGCTCGACCACAGCCGTCTCGGGCACGTACTCCTCCTCCACCTCGGGAGGAGCGAACAGGGCCTTGCCCAGCACGGCAGCCAGTACGCCACAGGCCAGGGCAGCTCCCACAATGAGCTTGATGCGCTTCTTGCGCTTCTTCTCGGCACGGCTCTTCTCAAGGTTCTTGAGCGCCTGCTGCAGCTCGGCCTCATCGTCCATGGGAACGTCTGCCAATGCGGACGTGGAACTCACCACATTGAGTGGCTGCGGCGCGGCAGGAATCTCGGATGCCTCGCTCAGGTCGCCCGTCGGCTGGGTTGTCTCGTCAAGACTCATGGGATGCCCCATTTCTGCGTGTAAGGTGTGTCCAAGGACGTCATTAGTTTACACATACGCGCGCGTCGGGCATCTTGAAGTTGGTGCAATCGACCGTTTTTTGTGCAGAACGTGATGATGCGTCCCCGCGCAAAGGAGATACCTCCCGTGCGCGGGGACGCCTGCAAGCCCGAAAGGGCACCCTTCGCGCAAAAGGGAGTATCCCCTATGCGCGAGTGTGCGCCGGTTAAAGCCTCTTGCCCGTGCTGGCCTCGGTCGTCTCGGCCACGGCATCGATAGCCCTGCCATCCTCGTCACGCTCTAGCGCCTTGATAAGCACGCGATATGCGTTCTCGGTGGCCACCTTGCGCGGCGAGCGCTGGGCGTAGCGCTTGACCGCCGCCTGCGACTTCTTGATGGGCTGCAGGGTGCCGGCACCGGCGACGCAACCGCCCGGGCAGGCCATGCCCTCCAGCAGGTAGCCAGGATACTTGCCCTTGATGGCATCCTTGATCATCTGACGGCACTCGTTGAGGCCCTCGGCGTTGTACACCTTGACGTCCACCTCGGGATGCGTGCGCTGGATAACGTTGACCACCGCGTTGGCCACGCCGCCCGCCACGGCAAAGTTGCGCGCGTCGGCGCTTGCCACGTCAAAGTCGCTCTTGTTGTCGTCCTCGAGCTTGAGGTAGTCGATCTCGCGTGCCTCCATCATGCCCGCCATCTCCTCAAAGGTGAGCACGAAGTCCACCTCGGAGCGTACGCTGCGACGCATGGCCTCGAGCTTCTTTGCCGAGCACGGCCCCACAAACACGATCTTGGCGTCGGGATGCTGCGAGCGGATCATACGGGCCGTGAGGACCATGGGCGTGAGGGCCATGGAGATGCAGTCCGCATGCTCGGGGAACTCCTTCTTGGCCATGACCGACCACGCCGGGCAGCAGGAGGTGCCCATGAAGGGCTGGTCGCCCACGATGACCTCCTCGTAGAAGTCGTCCGCCTCCTCGACCGTGCAGAGGTCGGCGCCGATGGCGACCTCCTCGACGCCCGCGAAGCCCAGCAGCTTGAAGGCCTCGCGCAGCTTGCCCACGTTGCCCTTGCCGCCAAACTGTCCCACGAAGGCCGGCGCCACCGCGGCGATGACCTCCTCGCCACCCAGGATGGAGTGAATGACCTGGGCGATCTGGCTCTTGTCGGCGATAGCGCCAAAGGGGCAGTTGATGAGGCACTGGCCGCAGCTCACGCACTTCTCGTAGTCGATCTCGGCACGGCCGTGCTCGTCGGAGCCGATGGCCTTCATGCCGCAGGCCTCGGCGCACGGGCGCACGTGGTGGTGCACGGCGTGATAGGGGCAGACCTGCGCACAGCGGCCGCAGCCAATGCACTTCTCATGGTCGATGAACGCCTTCTTGTGCTTGAAGCTAATGGCTCCCTTGGGGCAGATCTCGCGGCAGGGGTGCGCGAGGCATCCCTGGCAGGCGCTCGAGACGCGATAGACGTTGTCCTCGCAGGCGTTGCAGGCAAACTTGATGACGTTGATCAGGGGCGGCTCGTAGTAAGTAAGCCCAGCGCCCTCGGCCTGCGCGATGCCCGCGCTGATGCGCGAGCGGTTTTCGGCGCCCTGCGGCGAGAGGCCCGTGGCCAGGCGGATGCGCTCGCCGATGATGGCGCGCTCCAGAAAGACGCTCTCGCGGTAGGTGGCCACATCGCCCGGCAGGATCTTGTACGGCAGCTCATCGAACTCGTCGTCGATGTCGGCATCCGTCCACTCGGGATGGTCACCGATCGAATACATAATTCTTGCAACCTCGCGGAAGACGTCGCGACGGATGCTGGTCAGGTTGGTGTACACACCGCGCATGGTATCGGCCATGGTCAGCTCCTCTCACAGATGCCCCTTCGTCCAGTATGCCTGATTGACGTGCGCTCAATCGCCCGATTGGCCGCCCGGAGGCGCGAGCGGCTCAAGCAGATGAGCCTGCGTCCACAAACGCAACAACAGCGCACCAGCAAGAGACGCCCTCAGGCAAAGGGCTCCTCGCCAAACAGCCGCACGAAGCGATCGGGGACGTCGGTGCGCAGGTGTAGCCGCTCCCCCGTCACCGGGTGCATCAGCCGCTCCTCCCAGGCGTGCAACATGAGCCCGCCATCATGGCGCGGGCCGCCATAGAGCCCGTCGCCCAGAAGCGGGCAGCCCATGTGGGCGAGGTGCACGCGTATCTGATGACGCCGTCCGGTGAGCAGCTCAACGAGCAGCAGCGACAGCCCTTGCTCGCACCGCAGCTCGCGCACCTGGGTACGGGCGGGTTTGCCGGAGCGCGCCACCCGCATGCGCCGCGCATCATGACGATCGCGAGCGATCGGCTCGTCGACGTGCAGCCACTCGCCCGGTGCCACCGGCAGGCGCCCTCGCGTCGCGGCAAGGTAGCGCTTGCGCATCTCGTGCCCGGCCACCTGAGCGTCAAGCGCTGGCTGAAACTCCTCGGTCAGCGAGAACAGCACGAGGCCCGTTGTCTCCACGTCCAGACGCTGCACCGCCTGGGCCACAGGAGGACGGCCCTCGCGAGCCAGGTGTGTACGCACCCGCGCCGCAAGCGTATCGGCTCCCGTGCCATCACCGTGCACGAGCAGACCGGCAGGCTTGTCGACGGCGAGCAGCACCGGGTCCTGATAAACCACCCGCACCGCATCTGGCAAGCTCGGGTCCTGCGAGGCCTGCGCATCGGCGCGATGGAAGGGCAGCTCGACGAGGCTGCCCGCGGCCAGTCGCTCGTCGTGGCGCAAGACCGCACCGTTGCTGCGCAGCTGCCCGCGAGCGAGCACGCGCCGCGCCGTGGCCTGCGAGCCCACGAGCGCAAGAGCCAGCGCGCGCGTGTCGGTCGGCTGCATCACACGCAGCACAAGGCCGTCATCGCGCAGGTCAACGGACTCCCACAGCGGCTCGCCGTTCATCGCAGGGTCTCCTCGTCTGCGGCGACCTGCTCTGCCAACAGGTCGGCAAAGTCCTCGATCACGCTCCACACGTGGCTCGACGAGCGCCAAGCCATGTGGATGTCGATGCGCGCATCGGGCCCCAGGTCCATCACGCACATGGCACGACTCTCCCCCGTGCCGACCATGGCCTGCGCGAGGTCGTAGGGCACGAAGGTGGCACCCACGTGGCGCATGGCCAACTCGACCAGCGTCTCTGAGTTGGAAGAGAGCACCGTGGCCTCGGTCTCCAAACCAGCCTGCTCCAGCAGACGGCGCGAGAGATCGCCCGGCTCGTCGTGACGTCCGAGCAGCAGAAACGGGCAGCCCTTGAGCGGTGCAAGACTCGCCAAGCGCGACACCTCGTCGACCACCGCCTCGCAACGCTCTCCGTAGAGCGTGCGCAGCAGGGTCCACGAGGCCAGAAGCACGATCTGCTCGGTGCGCAGCAGGCGAACCTCGAGCCCGGGCACACTGGGTGGCACCGTAGCGACCGCCATGTCGACGCGGCCTTCGCGCAACGCCTCAACCAGCTCCTCGTTCTCGGCCTCATCGATGCGCACGCGCACCCCAGGCTTGCGCTCGCGGAACGCGGCAATGGCGCGCGGCATGAGCAGGCGCCCGCGCGTGGAGGCAATGCCCACGCCCAGAAGACCTTGTGCGTCGCCAGCGATGTCGGCAAACTCCTGCTCCATGGCGCGCCGGTCGGTCTCGAAGCGTCGCGCGTAGCTGAGCAGCACCTCACCGGCGTAAGTGAGCGTAAGCGGCACCTTGCGGTTGACTAGGCGCACGCCCAGCTCGCGCTCGATGCCCGCGATGTGCGCAGAAAGCGTCTGCTGGGTAACCATCAGACGCTGCGCGGCACGCGTGAAGCTGCGCTCTTCGGCCAGGGCGATGAAGTACTCCATACTCGAGAAGTTCATGGGGGTCCTTTCGGGCAGAGTCGGGCGGCGAACGGCACCGGATTACAAACCGAGGCTGTGATAAGTATCGACAGAAACAGTTAGTGTTCGTTGTAACAGACTCGTAATATGAGTGTCAAGAAGCACACGAGCCGAGGCGGCTCGTCACCAGGGAGGCAGTAGGCCATGATGAAGTCCGAAAGCACGCTCAACCTGTTTGAGACCATCCGTTCCTTCTTCACGAAGGGCAGCAGCGATACCTATCGCCCCAGCCAGAAGGTCGATCCGGCGCTCATCTCCTTCGCACGCCTCGGTCTGCTCGCCTACTACACCAACCCGCTGTAGGCATTGGCAAAGAGCCTTTCTCACGCCCCGCATCCATGCTGATGCGGGGCGTTTTCTCTTTTGAGGGCGAGGATTGAAGTGCGCCTACAACCCGGGTTGTAGATGTTTCCGTGAGCTAGGCAGGGTTGGGAACCACCGAGAAACTGGGTTGTATGCGTTTTGGAACCCATCCTCCGCCCGAACCGCCATGCACCCCAGACTCTCGCCCGCTCCTCTAGGCCGCCAGACGACGGAGGTCATCCTCTTCGGTAAGGCCCATGCAGAGGGCTGCAGGCGTATCGACAAAGGTCGGGTGCGCATGCTGCCAGAGCGAGATAGCCAGTGTCCACGCCGGAACCAGCATGGGTAAGAAAGCGCACATGGTGCTGGCAAGCGGCATGCCCGTAAACGCAACGATCCCCACGCACGACGTGGACCAAGGAATGAGCGCTGGCACGAGCGTGACGCTGCTCTCGATGTCGAGCGCGAGTGCCGAGCCGGTGCCCTCGCACTGATCGCAGAGCTGCCTGACTAGCATGATGGCCACCACCTGGTCGCACGCAATGGCGGCCGTGGCGATGCTGGTAGCCAGCACACCCACGAAAGGCGTCGTCCGACGCGCCAGAGCCGAAACCGACCGGCCCAAGCCCTCGAGCAGCGCCGTTCCCTCGAACAGGCCCGCATAGGTAGAGGCCACGGTCACGATGGCGGCAATGTCGGCCATCGACGATACGCCACCGCCGTTTGCCAGGCGCGCAATGGCGGGGTCTGCCGCCCGATAGCCCAGGATCAAGGACCGGACGAGTTCCGATGCATCCATGTGCTGCACGGTAAGGCAAATAACCACGGCGCTGGCAAGGCTCGCCAGCATGGTAACGCGCACGTTGACACGCAGCATACAGAGGGCGAACACTACCACGACAGGCACGAGCACCACCGGAGAGAGGTCGAACGAGCGGAACGCCTCAACCACGCTGGTCGTCATCTCGGCGGGAACGCCCGCGCCAGCGGAGGCCCGCCAGCCCAGCACCGTATACAGCAGGCAGCTGGCCACGAAGGGCACGACGCCCACGCGCACCATGCGCGTGACGTTGCTAAACAGGTTAGTGCCGGTGAGGTGTGCCACCAACGACGCGCTGCTCGACATGGGCGAGCACTGGTCGCCGTAGAAGCTGCCGCTGATGATGGCCCCACCCACCAGCAGCTGGTTGGCTCCCATAGAGGTGGCGATGGTCATGCAGATGACCCCGATGGTAGCCGCCGTGGCAAAGGAGCTACCGGTGAGCATCGACATCATGCAACAGAGCAGGAACGTGGCCGGTACGAGGGAGGCCGGCGTAACCATGTGTGCCGACCAGCAGATGATGGCTGGCAGCGTGCCCGCCGCTCGCCAGGACGCCGTGAGCGCGCCGATGAGGGCGAACAGCAGGAGCACCGAGGTGACGTCGGACACGCCGGCAAGTGACATGCGCACGAGGGAGCCCATGTCGTGGCCGCGAAGCAGGCCGTAGTCAAAGAACAGCAACCAGCCCACCAGCAGGACCGCAAGAAGCGGCAGGTCGAGTACGATGCCCGTCAAGAGCGTCACGACAAAGGTCGCAAGTGTCACCGTCTCGAGCATGTGTCCCCCATGGTTTGAACTCTTATCTGCCACTGGCAGGATAGTCGTACACGGGGACCGAGTCCAACTGTTATTGGTGATATGAGGTACAGCCTACATTTGTGGCTTTACACAAAGAGACGGCTTCCATTCGCCTCGATCCGTTGCCGCTACGAAAAGCGCGCTCCCCTACCGGGCAATCGGCAAGCCGGAACAGATAAGATGCATGGAATCGGGTTTCATGTGAATAAAAACCTGTCCAGTGGCCGTAATGGCTACTAGTTTAATAAATGATATTGCTTAATTGCACGGGATTCGGTGCAATTAGGTCCGTTGTGTGCGATTGTTACTTTCCGATCGCACACAATACGGCTAAATGCACGAAATCCCGTGCATTTAGCCGTATTCATGTGCAAACCGTACCTGCAGGATCTGCCGGGGCCTTCCCCTTGGCGCAAATCTCGCCTAGACGCGCTCCGCGACAAATGAGGCCAGCTCTGTCAGCGGCACCTGCACCTGGTCGTGGCTCACCATGTCACGCACGGTCGCTACGCCTGCCGCCACCTCATCGGTGCCGAGCACCACGCAGAGGCGAGCACCGAGCCTGTTGGCCTGCTTGAACTGAGCCTTGAGCGAACGGCCCTGGTAGTCTGCCTCGGTACGCACGCCCGCCTGCCGCAGCGCAAGCGTGGCAGAGAAGGCCGCTGAACGCTCGGAGGGCATGCAAGCCACGTACACGCAGCCAGGCGCCTCGCCCGCCAGGTCGATGCCCAGCTCCTTGAGGGCGAGGTGAATGCGCTCGAAGCCCACGGCAAAGCCGATGCCCGGGGTGGGCTTGCCGCCCTCGAGCTCCATCAGGCCGTCGTAGCGACCACCGCCGCCGATGGCGCCGACCTTGGCACCGGTAACTTCTACCTCAAAGACCGTGCGCGTGTAGTAGTCGAGGCCGCGCACCAGCGTCGGGTCCTCCTCGTAAGCGATGCCTGCCTCGTCGAGATAACGCTTGACCTGCGCGTAGTGCGCACGGCAGTCGTCGCAGAGGGCGCCGTCGATCTTGGGAGCCGCCTCCATGACCTCGCGGCAGTGCGCGTTCTTGCAGTCGAAGGCGCGTAGCGGGTTGAGCTCGGCACGCTCGAGGCAGTCCTCGCACATCTCGTCGGCGTGGTCGAGGATGAACTGGCGCACGGAGTCGCGGTAGGCCGGGCGGCAGGAGGCATCGCCCATCGAGTTGATGACCAGACGCAGCTGGGAGGGGTCGAAGCCAAGGCGCTTGAAGTACTCCATGAGCACGATGATGCACTCGGCGTCGGCTGCCGGGTCAGGCGCGCCAAGCCACTCCAGGCCAACCTGATGGAACTGGCGCAGGCGACCCTTCTGCGGCCGCTCGCCGCGGAACATGGCCTCGGCATACCAGAGCTTGGCTGGCGCGCCACCCTGCGGCACGAAGTTGTTCTCCACCGCCGAGCGCACCACACCCGCCGTGCCCTCGGGGCGCAGGGCCATGCGCTGGCGCGGCTTGAGGTGTGCCTCGCTCCCCCGCTCCATCACCTCGGGGAGCAGCGCGCCGGAGAACACGCGGAACATCTCTTTGCGCACCACGTCGGTGGACTCGCCGATGCCGTGCACGAAGGTGTCCACCTGCTCGATGGCGGGCGTCTCGATCGGGTCGAAGCCGTAAGACCCAAACAGTTCGCGCGCGATGTCGGTCATGCGCTGCCAGGCGCGCATGTCGGCGCCATAGAGGTCCTCGGTTCCCTGGATGATCTGTGCCATGAGGCATCCTCCAAATCAAGGTGAGCAAAACTAGCGCCACAGTATAGCGTGAAGGCCCCAATAAGGCCAAAGCGGGCATCCTTCGCTCATAGGAGATGCTCCCTTTTGCACGAAGGATGCGGCAGGCATGAGCGAGACGCGAGAAGGGAGGGCCCCACCTCCCCTGCACGACCTGCGAGCGCCCATTCGTGGCGCGAGGGTAAGCGCAGGAGAGGCGGGGCCCTCCCGTCAGATTCGAGTGTCTTACGCGACCTTCACAACCCAGCCGAACTTGTCCTCGATCTCGCCGGCCTGGATGCCCGTGAGAGTCTCGCGCAGCTTAGCGAGCACCGGGCCAACGTGCTCCATGCCTGCACCAAATACGTGCTCGACACCCTGCTGGTCGACAACCTTGCCCACCGGGCTGATGACGGCGGCGGTACCGCACATGCCGCACTCAACAAACTGGTCGATCTCGTCGAAGCGCACCTGGCGCTGCTCGACCTTCATGCCCAGCATCTCCTCGGCGACCTGCACCAGCGAGCGACGCGTGATGGAGGGCAGGATCGAGTCGGTGGCAGACTGCGGCACCACGAGCGTGCCGTCCTCCTTGACCAGCAGGAAGTTGGCGCCGCCGGACTCCTCCACGTAGGTGTGGGTCTGCGGGTCGAGGAACATGTTGTCGGCGAAGCCCTCAGCGTGGGCGAGCACGCTGGGGTACAGGCTCATGGCGTAGTTGAGGCCGGCCTTGATGTTGCCGGTGCCATGAGGCGCGGCGCGGTCGTACTCGGGAACCTTGAGGGCCACAGGCTGCACGCCGCCCTTGTAGTAGGGGCCGACGGGCGTGACCAGGATACGGAACTGGTACTCGGTGGCGGGCTTGACGCCAATGACATTACCCGTGGCGATCATGAACGGACGGATGTAGAGCGTGGCGCCGCTGCCAAAGGGCGGGACCCAAGCCAGGTTGGCCTCGACGACCTTCTTGACGGCCTCGACAAAGCGATCCTCGGGGAACGGCGGCATGCAGATGCGCTTGGCGGAGTCTGCCATGCGAGAGGCGTTCATATCGGGGCGGAAGCAGACGATCTCGCCAGTCTTGGTGGTATAGGCCTTGAGGCCCTCGAAGACCTCCTGGCAGTAATGGAAGATGCCCGCGCACTCGGACAGCTGCAGGGTGTGGTCGGGTGTGAGGATGTCCTCGCCCCAGGCGCCGTCCTTGTAGTTGCACACGTAGCTGTAGTCCGTGGGGGTATAGGCAAACGTCAGGCTACCCCAGTCGAGGTCCTTCTTCTCCATGGTGGCTCCAATCCCTTGCCGCAGGTGCGGCGCGTACAAACTGCCTCACAGGGTACTACCACCTGCCCGCCGTGGCGCAAATCGTGCGCTCACTGAAACAAAAGCGGTCACGGCGAAGGGGCGGCCCCGCCTGCACGTGACCGCCCATTCTCTTGGATGGCTTTTGAGAAGCCCTACTTGCCAGCCTCAGCCTTGATGTTATTGCAGACCCAGAAGGTGATAACGGCCAGCGCGAGCGAAGCGATGAGGGAGATGAGGTTCTCGCCCAGGTTGCCCCTGACGACCGCCATGACGATGGAGGCGCAGCTTCCGATCAGGCCGAGAATGGAGAAGACCCATGCCGGCATGATCTTGTTGATGTCGTTGGAGGCGCGCAGGCCGAAGATGGAGATGATGATCGACAGAACGGCTCCGACGAAGACCGAGACGCCCATTCCGGCGACCATGCTGCCGATCTCGCCCTGTGCCATGCCGGTCTCTGCCGTCAGCTCGGCGACTGACGCGGGGTCGGCGCCACCAATGAAAGCGCCGCCCATGAGGGCCATGACGCCAAAGATAATCATCAAGACTGCCTCGATGATGTCGATGATCGAGATGACGCGCAGGATCTTCTGGTTCTTCGAACGCTTTCCAACACTCTGCATTTTCTGTTCCGCCTTTCCTGAGGGATGCGACGCGCTCCGTCACATCGCTTGTATTCTTGCGTTTCAATGCTTTATATGACGCGAGCGCCCGACCGTCTCAGCCAAGGCGCTCTTTTTTAAACTCAATTATTCCCAGTGCGGACGCTCCACCGTCAGCTACCCCGCAAGCCCGCCTTCCTGCTCGTAGGGCAGCAGCTCAACGATGAGGCCAAGCCGGGCCAGCTCGGCGGCCACCTCGTCCAGGATCTCGTCGGAGTCGGCCGACACGTGGTGGAAGTGATAGCCCGACGTCACCTTGGAAAGCAGCGTTGACTTGCTTGACAGCAGGTCGTCGAGGTAGCGATGCACCTCGCGACGGCTGGACAGGTCGAGACGCGCCTCGATTTTGCCGTAGGTGCGATGGTTGACGATCACGTCCTCCACGGTCGCACCAAGGTCGACGATGGCGTTGAGCTCCTCCTCCGCGCGGTCCTCGTCGTGGCGCACCTTGAAGAGGCGCCGGCAAGGCCCGCCAGCATGCACCAGCACGTACCCGTGGTGTGTGGAGACGATGTCGTTGCCCTCGCGGCGCAAGAGCGCGATGTCCTGCACGATCACCTGGCGGCTCACGCCGCAGCGCCGTGCGATCTCGGCCCCGGCGACGGGCTCGGTCGAGCCCTCGAGCAGCGCGAGGATCTCGAAGCGCCTCTGATGTCCGTTCATCGCTCGCCCTCCTCCAGAACCCGCAGGTGCTTGAGCGAGAGGTCGAGGATCGGCGCAGAGTGTGTGAGGGCTCCCGACGAGACGATGTCCACACCCAGGTCCACGAGGGCAGCAGCGTTCTGGGCTGTCACGTTGCCCGAGACCTCCACCTCGGCACGACCGTCGATGATGGCCATGGCCTGGCGCATGGTCTCGTGGTCCATGTTGTCGAGCATGATGATGTCGGCACCGGCCTCGACGGCCTCGCGCACCATGTCGAGGTTCTCCACCTCCACCTCGACCTTGCGCACGAACGGTGCATGCGCGCGGGCCGCGGCAACCGCCTGAGTGATGCCGCCCGCGGCGTCGATGTGGTTGTCCTTGAGCATCACGCCATCGGAGAGGTTGTAGCGGTGGTTGCCCGCCCCGCCCACGCGCACGGCCTCCTTCTCGAAGACGCGCATGTTGGGCGTGGTCTTGCGGGTGTCCACCAGGCGCGTGCGCGTGCCCGCAAACAGTGCCGCCATATGCCTGGTGTAGGTGGCGATACCACTCATGCGCTGCAGGTAGTTGAGCGCCACGCGCTCGGCCGAGAGCAGCGCGCGCACGTCGGCCTCCACCACGGCCAGCTCCTGGCCACAGGTCACCTCGTCGCCCTCGGCGACGGTCGCGTGCACCTCGGCCGTAGGGTCGAGCAGCTCAAAAGCCAGCGCAAACACGTCCAGGCCGCAGATCACGCCGTCCTGCTTGGCAATGAGGTGCACCTGCCCGCGTGCGGGGTGCGGCATGACCGAGGCCGTAGAAACGTCCTCGCTGGTAATATCCTCCTGCAGAGCCATGCGCACCAGCGGTTCGGCCTGCAGCTTCAGCGTGATGGGGTTCATGCGTGCCTCCCGTCTCTGTACTCCTGCTGCGTACGGGCGATGTCGAGCGCGGCGCGGCGCGCAAACACCATGCTCTCCAAGAGCGAGTTGGATGCCAGGCGGTTCTTGCCGTGCACGCCATTGCAGCTGGTCTCGCCCGCCGCGTAGAGGTGCGGCATGGTGGTGCGGCTCTGCGCGTCCACGTGAATGCCGCCCATGAGATAGTGCTGCGCCGGCACCACGGGAATCGGCTCGCGGCAGATGTCGTAGCCCTCCTCCAGGCAGCGGCGATAGATGTTGGCAAAGTGGCCGGTGATGACCTCGTGCGGCACGTTCTCGAACGACAGCCACACGTGCGGCGTGTGGTCGCGCTCCATCTGCGCGTAGATGGCCTGGGTCACCACATCGCGCGGCTGAAGCTCGTCGGTAAAGCGCTCTCCGTGCGCGTCGAGCAGAATCGCGCCTTCGCCGCGGCAGCTCTCCGAGATGAGGAACGACCGGTCGGGGTTGGGCGTGTACAGGCTCGTGGGATGAATCTGCACGTAGTCCATGTGCTCCAGTTCCACACCAGCCCGCTGGCAGATGCGGCAGCCGTCACCTGTGAGGCTGCGGAAGTTGGTGGAACGTGGATACAGCCCGCCCACACCGCCCGTGGCCAGGATCACGTCGCGTGCGTAGATCATGAGGG
Source organism: uncultured Coriobacteriaceae bacterium (assembly GCA_902779675.1). GTDB lineage: Bacteria > Actinomycetota > Coriobacteriia > Coriobacteriales > Atopobiaceae > UBA1367. The sequence continues at coordinate 101,927 of CACZCK010000001.1, forward strand.
ACTCGTTGGATCCGTCGGTCGCGAGCACGCCCACGCAGACGCCGTCCTCCACCAGCAGGTCGCGCATGGTGGTGTACTCGCGGATGCCCACGTTGGTGTGCGCCTCCACGGCCTCGCGCAGCTTGGTGGTGATCTCGGCGCCGGTGAGGTCGGCGTTATGCAGGATGCGCGGCCGCGAATGGGCGCCCTCGCGCGTGTAGTCGAGCTCGCCGGTGGCCGTGCGGTCAAAGCGCACGCCATACGCCATGAGGTCGTTAATGAGCGGCCGGCTCTCGCGGATCATGATGTCCACGCTCTCGCGGCGGTTCTCGTAGTGTCCGGCGCGCAGTGTGTCCTCGAACCAGGGCTCGTAGTCGTCCTCGTCGCGCTGCACGCAGATGCCACCCTGTGCCAGCATGCTGTCGCAGCTGGCCACGTCCTCCTTGCAGATCATCTCCACGGAGAGGTGCGTAGGCAGGTTGAGCGCCGCGTACAGCCCGGCCACGCCGCAGCCCACCACCAGCACGTCGCAGCTCACGCGCTCACAGTTCTCGATGTCGATCTGAGGCGCAACGGCGCCCGCTCCCACGGTAATCATCGCGCCGCGAGCTCGAGCATGCGCTCGAGCGGGGTCGTGGCGGCCTCGACGCATTCCGGCATGCCTACCTCGCCCGTGCCGTCGCGCAGGCAGGCGAGCACCTTCTCGGGCGTGACCTTGGCCATGTTGACGCAGACGGGCGTGGTGCGCGGGAAGTAGAAGCGCTTGCCGGTGCCAGCGGTGGCCAGCTCCATCTCGCGGCGCACGCCCACCACCGTGAGCACGATGAACTCCTGTGCGTCGCTCTGGGCCACGTAGTCGATCATCTGCTTGGTGGAGCCGATGTAGTCGGCCTCGCGCAGGACCTCCTCGGTGCACTCCGGGTGCGCCACGACCACCGCGCTGGGGTGGGCCATCTCAAGCTCCTCCACCTCGGCAGGAATCATGCGGTGGTGGATGGGGCAGTACCCACGGTTGAGGATGAAGTTCTTCTCGGGCACCTGCAGGCTCACGTAGTGGCCCAGATGCATGTCGGGAATAAACAGGATGTTGTGCTGTGGCAGCTCGCGGACCACCTTGACGGCGTTGGAGGAGGTCACACAGACGTCGCTCCAGCTTTTGATCTCGGCGGTGGAGTTGATGTAGCACACCACGGCCAGATCGTCGTAGCGCTCCTTGACCGCATCGACGTCGGACTTGCGCACCATGTGAGCCATGGGGCAGTCGGCCGTCACGTCGGGCAGCAGCACGGTGCGGCCGGGGTTGAGCATCTTGGCGCTCTCCGCCATGAACGACACCCCGCACAGCACGATGGTCGAGCAGTTCAGCGTGCGGGCCAGACGTGCCAGGTAGAACGAGTCGCCCACGTAGTCGGCAAGCTCCTGCACTTCGGACGGAACGTAGTAGTGCGCGAGGATGACCGCGTCTTTCTCCTGCTTGAGGCGCTGTACCTCCGCTGCGATGTCCATGTAGACCCCCTGTCGGTATGAGTTCCACGCCAAGGGTAGTATGGCACGATGCTGTCAATCTGACAAGACAACTGTCAAGACAGTTTGAACGACAGCGCCTCTCCACACAAAGGCGCGAAACGGCACTCCCTCGCGCAAAAGGGAGTACCCCTTTCGCGCGAGGGAGCGATCGCTTGCCGCACAAAGCAGGAGCGGCCCCACCCAAGGCGGAGCCGCTCCGATGCGCTTGCTATGACGTGTGTGCTACGAGATCAGGGAGCCCACCTGAATGGTGGCGTTGCTCAGCAGACCGTTGAGGAACTCGGTCCAAGTGCTGGTCATCTCGGTCTGCTTCTCGCTGTACTGCTGGTAGGCAACGTAGTAGGCGGCCTGCGCGGCGTTGTAGGAGGCCTTGTCGCCAGTGAAGCCATAGCCGTCGAGGGCGGTGGCATAGGCGCTGTCCTCGCTGGCCCAGGTACCGGCCTTGGCATCCCACTCCTCGCCCACCAGGGCGATGATGTAGTCGGCGTACTTCTTGGTGGCCTCGTCCTCCTTGCCCTCCTCGGCAGCCTCGGGGGCCTCGGGCATCGCGGGCAGCTCCTCGCCGACGACCTCCTCGCGCAGGGCGTTGAGGCGGCAGTTGTCCATGACGAGCTTCTTGACGGCCTCGGCGTCCATGCCATAGGTGCTGGCGATGGCGTCGTAGTCGCTGGTACCCAGCGCCGTCTCGGCATACGCGGCGGCGTCCTCCTCGCTCACCTCGATGCCACGGCTCTCGATCTCGCTGTTGAGGATGGCCGTGCGGGCAGCGTTCATGGCGTACTCGGCTGACGGAAGCGTGTAGTTGCCCTCCTCGTCCTTCGCGGCGTCGACGGTGCCGTTCTGCTCGATGACCTCGCGGACCGTGATGTCGGTGGTCTTGCCGTTGTAGGTGTAGGTGGCGTAGGTCTTGTCGAGCTCGGCCTCGCTGACGGTGGTCTTGCCGGCAATGTCGGTGCTGCCGGTACCGCCGCCCAGCACGAAGCGACCGAGCAGCAGGCCCAGGACCAGCGATGCGGCGCAGAGGCCGATCCAGGCAGGCATGCTCAGCCCAGAGGCCTTCGATGCGGCCTTGGGAGCTTCGGCGACGAGCTCTTCCTTGACGGCCTTCTCGGCACGGGCCTGCTTGGAGCGACGCTCGCGCTTCTTTGGCGCGGGTGCTTCCTCGGCGGCAGCGGCCTGCTCGGCGGCGTCCGCCGCGGCCTCCTCGGCCACATGCTGCACGGCAGCCTCGGCCTTCTCGTTGGCGGTCTCGAGCTCGTCCAGCAGCGGCGCGGTCTCGGCGACGACCTCCTCAGCCTCGGTCTCGGCAGTCTCGACGAGCGTCTCGCCCGCCTGATCTGCGACCTCGGAGACCTGCTCCTCGGCCTCGGACGCCAGCTCCTCGGCGTCGTTCGTCAGATTCTCGTCAGCCATTCAGGAACCTCCTGTTGTGCAAATAGTCCTACTATGGGCGCGAATGCCCATAACTCTGGCATTCTACCCCCACATGCGCGCCTACACGCAGATACCGCATGCTCTTCACCTAACTGCACGCATGCTGAAGCGAGGCCGCGCCACTAACGGCGTCGGCCTCGCTTTGGCATATCTGTGCAAGGTGGCAAAATGGTTGCCCCTCGACCCTACCAGCCTCGTGACTTATGCGCTCTTGAGCACCACGTTGCGCACCACGCCGGCAGCGTGGTCGCACGCGTCCAGGACGTGCTCCATGCGGTCGAACAGGCGCAGCCATGCAAGGCTCTCCTTGCCGCGCGTCTCGTCCTCGCGGAACAGCACACGCAAGGCGTTCTCGTATACCTCGTCGCCGCCGTCCTCAACCTGGCCAACCGCGATGGCCTTCTTCATCAGCATCTCGTCGCGCTTGTAGTCGGGCAGGTGGTCGATCATCTCCTGCATCTCCTCCACGGCCTTCAGCGTGAGCTCGGCCAGCTCAACGGCCTCGGGACGCATGTCGCGCACGTTGAACAGGTCAAGGCGGATGGTGGCAGCCTCCATGTGGTCAACCACGTCGTCCATGGCCAGCGCAAGCTCGCCAATGTCCTCGCGGTCAAAGGGTGTGATGAAGCTCGTGTACAGGCGGGTCATGATTTCGCGCACCGTCTCGTCGGCACGCGTCTCGAGCATCTTCATGCGCGGCAGGCGGGTGAAGGTCTCCGGGTAGCCGCTCATGATGGTCACATACTCCTCGCCTGCGTCAACCAAAACAGCGGCAAGCTGCTTGAGCAGGGTGTAGTAGATGTCTTCCTTCTTCACGCGGGGCATGGGAACTCCAATCGGTCGTAGGACGGGGCAGCCGCACAGGGCGGACGGAAACTAGAACAGAAGCATGAAGACCTTGGCCAGGACGAAACCGATGAGACCACAGCCCGGGAAGGTGCAGACCCAGGTCATGACCATCTCCTTTGCCACGCCCCAGTCTACCGAACGCGGGTCCTTTGCAGCCCCGGCACCCATCATGGCCGAACCGGACGTGTGCGTGGTGGAGACGGGCAGGCCCGTGAGGGTGGCAATGAGCAGGGCGCCTGTGGCGCTGAGCGCCGCGGCAAAGCCCTGGTACTGCTCGAGCTGCACCATGTCGATGCCCACCTTCTTGATGATGGGCTTGCCGCCGATGCCCGTGCCAATAGCCATCACCAGGGCGCAGGCCACCTCGAGCCAGAAGGGGAAGTGAGCACCCTCGACGGTCATGTTCTGCGAGAGCATGATGGCCAGCATGGCTGTAGACATGAACTTCTGGCCGTCCTGGGCGCCATGCATGGCAGAGGCGCCCGCGGCTGCCCAGACCTGCATCTTGGCAAAGAACTCGTTGGCCGAGCGCCGGTCGGCGTTGCGACAGATGTAGGGAATCACCTTGGCTATGGCCCAGCCAGCCAAAAAGCCCAGCACAGTGGAGAGCACGAGGCCATAGAGCACCTTGACCCACTCCCCCATGTTGACGCCGGACATACCACCGTGCACGGCGATGGCCGCACCGGTGAGGCCTGCGATGAGCGCATGACTCTCGCTGGTGGGGATGCCAAACACCCATGCCAGCGACGACCAGGTAACAATGGAGACGGTGGCCGCAGCGAGGGCGATAAGCGCCACGTGAGAGTCACCGCCAAAGTCGACCATGCCACTCATGGTGTCGGCGACGGCGGTGGAGAAGAGCGTCATGCCCACCAGACCGAGGAAGTTGGTGATGACGCTCATCCAGATGGCGGCGTCAACGCCAATGGCGCGCGTGCCAATGGGCTCTGCGATGGCATTGGCGGCATCCGTCGCACCATTTACGAAGATGGTCCCCATCACGAGCACGATTACCAACGCCAAAAACGGGTTAGCCTGCACCGCATCGAGGAACTGAGAGAAAGTGACCATGGGTAGGCCTTTCGTTCGGGTCCGACCATGATACGGATAGGATGTCAGCCCAAATGAAATATGTTGTTAACAGAACGTAATGTCCTGTCAGGCGTAGTCACCCATTCGGCAGGCGACGTCTTGTTCATGTAAGCCCCAGCCAACACTTCGCGCACAGGGGATACTCCCTTTTGCGCGAACAGACAGATCCTACTACAGCGTATCGAGCGCCAGCTGCCGTGTCTCCACGCCGCCACGCGCATTGTGAGCAAGTACGTTGACATGCGTAAACCCGCATTCGATTGCCCGCTGCACCGCCACGTCGAAGCTGCCGTTGAGACACGTCGCCTGGTGCGCGTCGGAGTTGATGAAGATCTGGCCCCCAAAGTCATGCAGGGCCCGAAGCAGGCTGCGACGCGGATACAGCTCCTCCTTGCGACCCCGGTTATGCGCCCCGCAGTTGATCTCGAAGGGTACGCCCTGCCTCACCAGGTGCTCCATGGCCTCGAGCGCGGGTCCCAGATAGCGCGGGTCCTCCTCGTCGAAGGCCTGCATCTGGTCGTTGAAGCGCGTGATGAGGTCGAAGTGACCCACAAAGGTGCACTCCAGGCGGTCGTAGACCTGCGCCTCCAGCTCGTAGTACGAACGGCACATGGCGTACCAGTCACCGCCAAAACACTCGTCACAGAGCCGCTGCGAGACGTCCGCGCCATAGTCCACGGCGCGCGAGAAGGGCACGTCGACGTCCACGTAGTGGGTCGAGCCGATCACGTACTCGGCGCCGGGGCAGCTGTCGGGGTCATAGAGCGTGTCGAGCTCCACGCCACAGAGAATATCGATGCGGTCGGCGTAGGTCTCGCGCAGGCGCGCGATCTCGGCGACGTAGGCGCTCCAGTCCATGTGGATCTCCTCGTCCATGTGGCCCGAGAAGCCCAGATGGCCAAACCCCAGCTCCAAGGCGCGCTGCACCATGCGCTCGGCCGCCTCGTCGCCGTCACAGAACGTCGTGTGCGTGTGGTAGTTGGCCTTGAGCATGATGTCTCCCATCTCCGCCATACGCGCCGTGTTTCACGCCCTTCATTATCGCCGAAGAGCGGCAGAGCTGGCAGCCGACGTACACTGGTGGCCGACGCAGTTGATTGTGAGGAGGACACATGAAAGAGCAGTGGTGGCAGCGCGCCGTAGTCTATCAGGTCTACCCCAAGAGCTTCCAAGACAGCAACGGAGACGGCCTGGGAGACATCCCCGGCATCACCAGCCGCCTCCCCTACCTGGCTAAGCTGGGCATCGACGTCATCTGGCTCAGCCCGGTGTACCAGAGCCCCATGGACGACAACGGCTATGACATCAGCGACTACCGCGCCATCTGGCCGGGCTTTGGCACCATGGACGACTTCGACCAGATGCTCGAGACCGCGCACTCGCTGGGCATCAAGATCGTGATGGACCTGGTGGTCAACCACTCCTCCGACGAGCACGAGTGGTTCCGCCAGAGCCGCAGCAGCCGCGAGAACCCCTACCGCGACTACTACTACTGGCGCGATGCGGTGGACGGCCACGAGCCCTCCAACATGGGCGGCGTCTTTGGCGGCAGCATCTGGGAGTGGGACGAGCAGACCCAGCAGTACTACCTGCACTGCTTCTCAAAGAAGCAGCCCGACCTCAATTGGGAGAACCCGCGCGTGGCCGACGAGGTCTTCGACATGATGGACTGGTGGCTGGCCAAGGGCGTTGACGGTTTCCGCATGGACGTCATCGGTATGATTGCCAAGGATCTGAGCTTCCCCTCGGGCGAGCCTGGCCCCACCGGCTACGCACCGCTCTATCCGCTCATCGACGACGAGCGCGTGCATCCGCACCTGCAGGACATGCGCCGTCGCGTGCTTTCCAAGTACGACACCATGACCGTCGGCGAGGTGAGCGGCGCCACCGTGGAGACCGCCAAGAAGTATGCCAACCTGGATGGCAGCGAGCTCTCGATGGTCTTCCAGTTCGAGCATGTGGGCCTCACCGGCGATCCCGACCGCGGCAAGTGGGTCACCGACAAGCCGCGTCTCGTGGACCTAAAGGCCGTGTTCGACCGCTGGGAGACGGGCCTCGACGGGGTGGCGTGGAACAGCCTCTACTGGGACAACCACGACCAGCCGCGTGCCGTGAGCCGCTGGGGCAACGACAGTCCCGAGTGGCGCGAGACCAGCGCGAAGATGCTCGCCACCTGCCTGCACCTGATGCAGGGCACGCCCTACGTCTATCAGGGCGAGGAACTGGGCATGACCAACTACCCCTGGCAGGACATGACTCTGGTCAACGATCTCGAGGCACACGATGCGTATCGCATGCTCACCCAGGACTGCGGCTGCAGCCACGAGGAGGCCATGGCCTGCATGCGCGAGATCTGTCGTGACAACGCGCGCACGCCCATGCAGTGGGACGGCAGCGCGCTGGCTGGCTTTACCACGGGCGAGCCGTGGCTGCCAGTCAACCCCAACTGCGCCGAAATCAACGCCGAGGCACAGGTCGACGACCCGCATTCGGTGTTTGCGCACTACCAGGGGCTCATCGCACTGCGCCACCAGAGCGACCTGGTGGTGCACGGGCACTTCCGCCTGCTGGAGCCCCAAAGCGAGGAGCTCTTTGTCTACGAGCGCGAGCTGGACGGCCGGCGGATGCTGGTGGTCTGCAACTTTACCGACCACGAGGTGAAATGGCGGGTGCCCGATGAGTACGGCGCCGCAGCCCTGGTGGAGGCCGCGTGCAACTACGCGGATGCCCCACAGGCTGGTGTCGTGCGTCCGTACGAGGCATTTGCGCTGATGGCGTAGGGAACAAAGGGGCACGAACATAACAGTGGGCGCCGTCGCATCGTTTGCGGCGGCGCCCATGTGCTATCGACGATAGTTGCCGACCGTGTCAGCCCTCATCGGATCTTGTCGTATGTCACAGCATAGCCAGGTACTGGGGACGCTTGGCCTCAGGCACGTTGAGCGCGTCAAAGGTCTCCTGCGCCGTGAGGGAGAGCCTCTCCATCAGGCTGCGCAGGTCGTCGATGAGCCTGCGCTCCTCGCCCTGCTCGATGCCCTCCTGGCGAATCTCGTCGAAAACCTCGCACACCTGCACCACACCCTTTGGAGTCCTTTTCAAGTATCGGTGACCCAATGGTCACTCGCGCTGGCTGTCTTTGGCTGCGGCGTCGTCGGTGCCCTCCATCCACCGGCTTAGCTGGAGGCCGATCCAGGTGGCAAGCGGAATGGCAACAATCATGCCCGGGATGCCACCGAGGTTACCGCCCACAAACATGACGATGGCAACGGCCATGGGATGCAGCTGGATCCCGTCGGCCAAAAGGCGCGGGGCGATCACCATGATGTCGAGAAGCGTCACCACCCCCATGACCACGAGGCCAATGACGAGCTTGATGTAATCCTGCTCGATGATGCACACGACGGCAGTAGCCACCAGCCCGACGATGCCGCCCGTATAGGGGATGAGGTTGCCGATACCAGCCAACAGGCCCACCACCAGCGCATGAGGCACGTCGGCAAGCAACAGGGCCAGCGTCGCGAGCAGGGCGAGCGCGAGCGCATCGGTCGCCTGGCCACGCGAGTACGAAGAGAAGACCCTGTCGGCATCCTCGAGCATCTGCGCGGTGTCAATCCCTCGCGCACCCAGGATGCGTGCCAGCACGCGGCGGGTAGACACAAAGAGGTTGTCGCCGTCGATGAGGAACCAGATGGTAAAAATGACCGTGAAGCAGACGGCGGTGAAGGCGATGGAGACGCTGGTAAACGTGTTCAGAAGGTCTTCGATGCTTCCCTTGGGCATGATGCCAAGGCTCTCCGCGCGCTGCGAGACCAGCGCGGTAAAACCCTCGAAGTCGGTGGTCATGCGAGCGACGATCTCCTGCAGGGAGCCCCAACCCAACGTCACGAGGCCGTCTGAGAGTACCGCGGCAAGCCCACCGAACATGACGAGCAGCAGGAGCGCAAGCATCACGACGGTGATGATCGCCGCCACGGGACGCGTGCTGGCGCCGCGCTTGGCAAAACGGCTGCCTGCCAGCGCCTTCTCGATCCGCGTGACCAGCGGGTTGAACATGTAGCTCAGCATGCACCCAAACAGGAGCGGACCTGCGATCGTGCACACCATTGACCAGAGCCTTGTCCACAGCTCGCCGGCGCTCCATATGGCCAAACATGCCGAGAAACCAGCGATCACCAGCAGAAGCGCATAGAGGCCGACCTCGATCTGGGCGTCGCTCATGTGCTTGAAGAGTCTCTTCACAGGCACCTCCCCATATGCCATTCGACACCACAAGATGGTACCTCAGGCCCAGGGCACAGACATTCCCCAGAAGCAGCTGTGCCACCCAGACAGGCGACACAGCTGCTTTCGGGAATGCCCGCACTTCGCTCTGTTGCCAGCTTACTGGCGGTAGTACTTGAGGAAGTCCTCGAGCTGGTCAAGCGCCTCGCCCAGCACCGCGCGACGCGGCAGGTAGACGATGCGGAAGTAGCCCGGCGTCTCCCAGTTGAAACCCTTGCCCGGCACGATGAGCACGCGCTTGTCCTGCAGCAGGTCGAGCTGGAACTGCTCGTCGTCGGTGATGTTGAACTTCTTGGGGTCGAGCCTGGGGAAGATGTAGAACGCGGCCTTGGGCTTGACCACGCTCACGCCATCCATGGCGCACAGGCGCTCGTAGACGTAGTCGCGCTGCTTGCACACGCGGCCGGTGGGCACCACGTAGTTCTTGACGCTCTGGTAGCCGCCCAGCGCCGTCTGCACGATGGACTGCGCCGGCACGTTGGAGCACAGGCGCATGTTGCTCATCATGTGGATGCCCTCCATAAGGCCGCGGCCCAGGCGCTTGTTGCCACTGATGGAGATCCACCCGATGCGCCAGCCGGCGATCATGTGGCTCTTGGAGAGGCCGTTGAACGTGATGCAGAACAGGTCAGGCGCGAGGCTCGCGATGCTCACGTGCTCCTCGCCGTCCATCACCAGGCGGTCGTAGATCTCGTCCGAGAGGATGATGAGCTGGTTCTGGCGGGCGATCTCCACGATCTCCTCCAGCACCTCGCGCGGGTAGAGGGCACCCGTGGGGTTGTTGGGGTTGATGATGACGATGGCCTTGGTGTTGCTCGTGACCTTGGCGCGCATGTCGTCGAGGTCGGGCAGCCAGTCGGCCTGCTCGTCGCAGAGGTAGTGCACGGCCTTGCCGCCGGCCAGCGTCACGCAGGCGGTCCACAGCGGGTAGTCGGGGCTGGGCACCAGGATCTCGTCACCTGTTTCCACCATGGCCTGCATCACCAGGTTGATGAGGTCGCTCACACCGTTGCCGGTGTAGATGTCGTTCATGGTGACGTTGGGGATGCCCTTGAGCTGGTCGTACTGCATGATGGCCTTGCGCGCGGCAAACAGGCCGCGGCTGTCGGAGTAGCCCTCGGTGTCGCGCAGCTGGCTGGCCATGTCCTGCACCACCTCGTCGGGTGTGCGGAAGCCAAAGGGCGCAGGGTTGCCGATGTTGAGCTTGAGGATGTTGATGCCATCCTCCTCCATGCGCATGGCCTCGTCGAGCGCGGGGCCGCGCACGTCGTAGGACACGTGGTCGAGCTTGCTGGATTTGTCGAACTTGCGCATGGGTGCTACCTCCTGTTGTGGCTGGGACGTGGGCGTGTGGTCGGCTGCAGGTACGGTGTCGGTTGCGGGCTCGGTATTCGGCGTCGGGTCGAGGTCTGCCTCGAGGACGGTGGCCAGAAAAGCGAGGGTATCCTTGCGAGGCGCGGTCTTGCCAGAAAGGTACTGGCTGAGCTGGGACTTTCCCAGCTTGACGCCCTGGGACTGCGCAATGCGGATGAGCTCGACCTGCCTCAGGCCCTTCGCACGCATCGCCTCCCCCAGGCGTTGGGCAAAGCTTCCTTGGTCCATGCTGCTCCAGAAGTTCAATTTATGGACAGAAGTTCAATTTGAACCGCTCGTTCAAATTGAACTCACCTTACCACAGCAGAAGTTCAATACAACCCATAAGTTCAATTTCATGGGGTAAAGGCAGTCTTCGGACAAAGAGAACCGCCCCCAGTGTCTAGGACATCGGGGACGGTTCTCTTTGTACAAGTTCTCGGCTCGGGTCTAGAGACCCCGCACCGTCTTTGCCATGTTGTAGAAGTGCGCACCCACACGCTCCACATCGGAGACCAGCGCCAGGTAGTTGGCGCCCGCATCCGCGCTGCACTTTCCCTCGCTGATGCGATGTGCATGGTTGGCGCTCATCTCGGCAACCTGGTCGGAGATTGCAAGCTCGGTAACGCCTGCGTTCACAACCTCTTGCTCGTCCTCGTTCTCGTAGGCGCGCATGGTCTGACCAAAGATGGTCTCGACCATGTCGCCGAGCAGGCCGATCTCTTCCAGAGCCGTATCGGAGAAGCGATCGCCCTGCGCCAGGAGCTCCTCGCCGTACTCCACGATGTGCTTGGAGTAGTCACCCACGCGCTCCAGATCGGAGATGGACTTGAGCGCCGAGGAGAGGTACTCGCTGTCGGCCTCGCTCAGCTGGCCGCTAAAGAGCTTGGACGCGTAGCGTGCGATCTCACGGTTGAGGTAGTTGAGCTCCTCCTCGTTCTGGTCGAACGTCGTGCGGTCGGCATAGTCGGAGGTACGCACCATCTTGACCGCCGCCTCAAAGTTGCGCATCGCGATGCCCGCCATACCCATGATCTCGCTCTTGACCTGTTGGACCGCAATGGGCGGCGAGGCAAGGAAGTTATCATCGAGGTAGAAGGTGGTAAGCGCACTCTCGGGCGCCTTGTCGTCGGCAACCATGCGCGTGACCAGGCTCACCAGCAGGTCGGTCAGCGGCAGAATGAGAATCACGGCCACCACGTTGAACACCGTGTGGAACATGGCCAGCTGCACCTGCGGCATACCCGGGAAGAGCGCATTGAGGATCGAGCCAAAGCTCACCGAACCACCCGTAAACAGCTTGAGCGCCTGGCCCAGCAGCAGGAAGATGACCACACCTGCCACGTTGAAGATGAGGTGAATGTAGCTGGCACGCTTGGCGTTGGCCGAGCCCGTCATGCCCGCGATGACCGACACCACGCACGAGCCGATGTTGGAGCCCATGGTGAGGTAGATGCCCTGGTCGAGCGAGATGAGGCCCGCCACCACCATGGTGATGGCGACCGAGGTCATGACCGACGAGCTTTGGATGATGGCCGTGAGCACCGCGCCAATGAGCACGAGCAGCAGCACGCTGTTGATCGAGGCCAAGAAGCTCTTGACGCTGTCGAGCTCGGCAAAGGCCTCCATGGCGCCACTCATCATGGACAGGCCCACAAACAGCATGCCAAAGCCGCAGAGGATGCCACCGAGCGTCTTGACCTTGTCTTTGTTGGCAAACGAGACGATGAAGGCGCCGATGCCCGCCAGGCCCGAGAAGATGACCGTGGAGGAGAGCCCTCCCTCGCCGCTGATGCCCCAGGCCACGATCTGGCCAGTGATGGTGGTGCCAATGTTGGCGCCGTAGATGACGGTGGCCGCCTGCGCCAAGCTCATGATGCCCGCATTGACAAAGCCGATGACAATGACCGTGGTAGCGCCGGAGCTCTGGATGGCCGCCGTGCCCAAGGCGCCCATGCCGACGCCGAGCAGCTTGCTCTTGGCGGCAGAGGCAAACAGGTCGCGCAACTTGTCAGAGCCGAGGGACTCGAGGTTCGAGCTCATCATGCTGCAGGCGGTAAGAAAGACGCCGATACCAGCAAGGAGGGTCAGCACGGCCGTAGCCGTCATCACACCGTTCATGAAAGGTCCTCTCCGATGCCTTGCGCTTACGCGCAGTTAAAATGGGGCAAACCTTTGTAATGATACGGCATGACTGTATTAGCTAATTGTCAGCTCTATGTAAAGGTGCGCAGGTATGCAGTGACTGGTAGCCACACTCGTTGACCCTCTGAGTTCCTCGTCAGAGCTCGACCTCGTGCCATCCATAGGCGTTGACCAAGCGCGTGCCGCTGGGGTGGGTGCGTTCGCGCTCGATGACGCCATAGTTGAGATGCACGTGCCCGTGCAGCATGAGGCGTGGGTGGACCCAGTCGAGCAGCCCATTGAACGCATCGAAGCCTTGGTGCGGCGGGTCGGGAAGATCGCCGTGTCCACGCGCCGGGGCGTGGGTCACCAGCACATCGATGCCACCGGTCAGCGCGGCGCGCAGGCCAAGCGCCACCACGCGGCGGCGCATCTGTGCCTGGTTGTAGCCCACGATGCCCTCGCGGTAGTCGAGTGAGCCCTCGAGCCCCGCAAAGCGCAGGCCGCCAAACTCCTCGATGCGGCCGTCGAGGTTGGTGCCGCCCAGATGCGGGTCGTCCTCGTACCGCACGTCATGGTTGCCGCGCACGTAGGCCAGCGGCGCGTTGGCAAGGGAGGCCACGCAATCCAGATAGCCCGCGCTCAGGTCTCCGCACGAGACAACCAGGTCATAGCGCCCACGCTCCGCGTGCTCGAGGCGCGCAATGAGCAGGTCGTCCTCCACGTCTGCGATGGCAAGAATCCTCACGGCCGACCGCCCTAGTCTTCCTGGGCGTCGGTCTGTGCGTCGATGACGCCCGAGGCTGCCACCGCATCGGCTCCCGCGGGCGAGAGCTCCCAGCTCTTGGGCAGGCGCCCGACCACATTCTCGTTGAGCCAGCGCATCGAGGCAATCTCCTCACCCGAGAGGCGCGGCGAGCCCTCCTCGCGCACCACGACGCCCTTCTGAGCCACAAGCATCCCCTCGAACGGGTGCAGGCGCCCCTCCACGAGCGCCTGGCGCAGCGTCTGGACCAGCCTGCGCTGCCCCGTGGCCAGTCCCTCCCCCAGCTCGAGGCGCACCACGTCGGCGGACATGCCCCACCAGTAGTTGAGCGCGCGGTCGCGGTGGCTGCTGCCCTCCTTGCGCCAGCGGTCGTCGCGGATAGACCGCACGATCAGCTCGTAGTAGCGGCCCCAATCCCACACCGGCGTGGCCACGCGCTCGGTGGTGCTAGAGCGGTGCAGGCACGTGAGGCCCCAGGGCTCGGACGCGTCCAGCGGGTTGGGGTAGTCGCGCCCGGCAAGCACGTGCACGTCGTCGTCCTCAAGCTCGCGCTGCCAGTCGAAGCCCTCAGCTGCGACCCACTTGAGGTGAACCGTGCAGTACGGGTCGACCATCGACGCTCCGATGGCAAAGGCGTTGACCTCGGCGACGCTGCCAAAGATGGGCGAGGTGGCCAGGTAGCCCACGCGATGGTTCTCTGCCATGCCCGCTGCCAGGGCGCCCATCAGGAACTTGACCTCGTACATGCGGGCATAGAAGGTGCGCACCGCACTCGAAGAGAGGTTGATGGAGCAGTTGATGACCGTCGTGGCGGGATGCGCCAGCGCGGCTCGGCGCGACTGCTCCATCTGGCGCGGGGAGGCCGTGACGATCACGTCGGCACCCTGCGAAACAGCGCTCGCGACGGCGTGGTCAAAGTCCTCGTCGGATGCCTTGCCAAAGAATGCCGAGGTCTCTACTTCGGAGCCCAGGCGCTGCTGCAGGTCCTGCCGGCCGCGCTCGTGCAGCGCCGTCCAACCAGAAGTAGAAGGGTCACGGTCGTACACAAAGGCGAGGCGCAGGGGCTTTGCTTGGCGCAGGGTCCGCGAGAGCCGCTTGGCCTTGGGAACGATCCCGTCCTTGCGTTCCATGGGGCTCTCGATGTAGTCGATGGCCTCCTCCTGGGCCGCCACGACCAGCTCCCCCCAGAGGCGCGCCACGCGCAGGTCCATCTCGCGGCTTGACACGTCCAGCGGGCCAGCCGTAGCGTACGACTTGAGATACAGAAGAAACGCGTCGCCCACGGTCTGGTCGAGCACCTTGCCACCGCGGGCCTCGTAGGACTGCTCAAACTGGTAGAGCGTGGTATGCAGGTGCCGGACCATATCCTCGGACCACGGCTCGTCGAGCGTCTGGCCCAAAAGCGCTGCCAGTTGCTCGTAGCAGCCCTCGCGCGAGAACTCGATGCCGTAGAGCGGGCATGCTCGATAGAAGCGCACGAACTCGTGGTAGCGACGGATATGCGGCTCGTCGGAGGGCTGGGGCATGACGCGCGTGACGCTCGCCGCAATGGTGGGAACGTCCAGCGAGCGCAGCACCGACACGCGCTTGTTGCCCTCCTGCACATAAAAGCGTTGCAGGTACTCGTAGACCACCACAGGGTCGCGGATGCCCTCCTCCACCTGCGCGTCGTACAGGCGGCTCCACTTGATGGCAAACTCGGTGTCGGCGTCGGCAATGGGCAGGAAGCCACACGAGAACACGTTGGAGCGGCCGCGCGTCCTGGTGCCCACCACGAGTTCCATGGGAATCTCGCACAGGCCCACGGGAACCTCGCCCGCCCCGCGGCTCCCCTCCAGGATGTCGTCGAGCGCCGGCAGGTATGGGTAGCGCCCCTGAGCAACCGCATCGCCCACCTCGCGCCGGCCGCGTTTGCATGCCTTGCGATAGTCCTCGATCATACGTCCCCCGTCTCGCGCGCTTTGACAGCTTGCGTCGATTTTAACGAGCAATAATGCATTCGCACCCTATTACAAGTCATATGCATATGCTCTCTATGCCTCCTGGCCGTGCACCAAGAGGTACATGCACCGCAACCGAGACAAACCGCAGGCGCTCGCGCACGCCGCACCGCCGCTCAGCTACCATGAGAGTGCACAGATGAGCAAGGGGCGAGGTGAGGGCATGGCCATCTTTCAGAATCAGCTCGTGATGAAGGCAGTCTTCTTTGTGGTGGTCTTTGTAGTCGCAGCCATCATCCAGCGCGTGGCCACCAAGGCCATCGAGCGCGTGCTGACGGTAGCCAATGTGCCCAGCGGTTCGATCTTTGTCAACATCGCCCGCGCGCTCGTGTGGTTCCTGGCCTTGTTGGCCGTGCTCGAACCGGTATTTGGCATCCAACCCACGGCCTTTGTCGCAGCACTGGGCGTCGGGTCCATCGCGCTATCCTTTGGCCTGCAGAACACCATTGCCAACGTCTTCTCGGGCCTAGGGCTCATGCTCGCGCACGTCATCGAGCCGGGCGACTGGATCGAGGTGGGCAGCTACCAGGGCATGGTGACCGACATCACCTGGCGATCCACCACCATCAGGTCGCTGGTGGGCGACGTGATCGTGATTCCCAACTCGGTGCTCAACACCACCACGCTGCGCAAGATGAGCCCCATCTCCGCGCGCTCCGTGACCATTCCGCTCGACATCCATCCCGAAGCCGACATGGCCGAGGTGGAGCGCGACATCCGCGAGGCCGTCACCCGAGCTGTGACCGAATGGCGCGACCCCGAGCAGGACATCGCCCTCATCGAGCAGGGCTATGGCTCTTTTGGCTTCAGGCTGGACGTGCGCGTGCCACTGCGCACCATGGACGACTCCCTCGCCGCCCGCAGCGCCATCGTGCGTGCCTGCTCGGGCCGCAGCTGGCTGGCCAGGTGGTAGGGCCGCTAGCCGAGGCGCTCTCCTATAAAGTCCCGCATCACGCGCACCGCGTCGGTCTTGCGCCAATCGACCTCGCGCACATAACCGTCATCGAACGAGAGCACCTGGGCTCCTTCGGTCCCCAGGATGATGGGCGAATGCGTGGCCACGATGAACTGCGCGCCTTTCTCGACGGCCCCGAGCACGAGCTCCGACAGCTCGATCTGGCGGCGTGGCGAGAGGGCGGCCTCCGGCTCGTCGAGCAAAAAGAGGCTGCGGTTGGGGGCGTGGCGCAAAAACGAGAGGAAGCTCTCGCCGTGCGACTGGGCATGCCAGTCGGGCAGAGGCGGGCCGCCGAGGGCGTACTCGGTGTTTGCGGCCGTCGCCACGTTGTAGAAGCTCTCGGCGCGCAGGTACTGCCCCCAGCGTGGGCGCGAGAAGCCACGAACGAGCGTGAGCGCCTCGTGCAGCTCGGAGACGTCGTCGTAGCTGCTGTGCGCATAGTTGAGCGTTCCGCCCTCGCGGTTGAAGCCCGCTGCCACGGCGATAGCCTCCAGCAGCGTCGACTTGCCCGTGCCGTTCTCACCCGCAAAGATGGTCACGTCGCAAGAGAACTCCAGCGACTCCAGCCGCGTGAGCGCGAGGATGCCACGCAGGTAGGAGTCCCTGGGCACGGCGTCCCAGTCTATAGTCAGGCTCCGTATGAACCGCGAGCTGAGCATGACAGCCCCCCTTCGCTCCTGCAGCGTCACCATGCAATGCTAGCAACCATCATCGACAGCAAGTGCCGTCAGGTTCACGGTGTTTTGGAGAGTATCCCCAAAACACCAAGGCTTTCCGTTGGAGAGCGGTGAAATCCGTTCAAGTAACGCCGTTAGTGTGTCACGTTCGAAGGCGTCGAAAGTATTCGGTGCTTTTTGGGACGGGAAACCCCCAGCTCAGAGCTTGTCGGTCGATTGAACATCGCTATCGAGCGGGAAAGGTTGACACACTAACGGCGTTTCTTGAACGGTTCTGCCTTGATTTCCCCGTGACACTAGGGGGCTACCCCATTCTGCCCGGGCTGGACACTAGGGGGTAACCCCCTAGTGTCACCCCCTAACCCCCTAGTGTCGACCGCTTGTAGACCTGAACCGTTCGGAGCACCCCCACAAACGCAAACAGGCCAGAGGTTGTATCCCTCTGACCTGCGAAAAGTCGTGGAGCCGGATAGCAGACTCGAACTGCTGGCCTACGCATTACGAGTGCGTCGCTCTACCAACTGAGCTAATCCGGCCTATGTGTGCTGCCATGCAGCGATTTATTACTATACCCAACAACCCATGCCCATTTCAAGCCCCAGTTGCGGCGATTCGCAGACTTCCCAGAACCGCCCAGGAGCCCGCATGGCCTACAGCAGGTGCAGGATCCCGCGCACAAGGCGCTCGAAGCTGTCGGCGTTGCGCTGCGCCTCCTCGAGCACGCTCTGGTGCGTCACCGAGCCGTCGCCCGAGTAGTTGGCCGCCAGCGTGAGCCCCAGCACGTTCATGCCCAGCGCCTTGGCCGCAATGACCTCGAGCACGGTGGACATGCCCACGTAGCTCACGCCCAGGCTCGCCAGCATGCGCACCTCGGCCGGAGTCTCGAAGCTCGGGCCCACCACGCCTGCATACACGCCCTCCTCCACGGCAATGCCCAGGTCGTCGGCCACGCCGCGCGCAATGGTGCGCAGGTAGGGGCTGTAGGCGTCGCACATGTCGACAAAGGGGGTCTCCAGGCCGCGCTGGCTGGCGTCGCCCACCAGCGGGTTGACGCCCGTCAGGTTGAGGTGGTCGGTGAGGATG
Organism: uncultured Coriobacteriaceae bacterium; assembly: GCA_902779675.1. Lineage (GTDB taxonomy): Bacteria > Actinomycetota > Coriobacteriia > Coriobacteriales > Atopobiaceae > UBA1367. The sequence goes on from CACZCK010000001.1 coordinate 120,050, forward strand.
CCCAGACCCGTGTGCGCATTGCCCGGAATGGCACCCGTGGCACAGGCAAACACGATGTCGCGGCAGCCCAGACGGTGCGCGTGGCGCACGAGCGCGGTGACCTCGGCCGCCGAATAGCCCTGGTACAGGTGGATGCGTCCGGGATACACCACCACGGGCACGTCGTCAACGGTACCAACCGTGGCCTCAAAGCGGTGTCCGCTGATGGGACGCGCGTCGGCGGGGAAGCCGTCGATGTCGTGGTAGTCGATCCGTCGCACCGGATGCACCAGCGAGCTCAGATGCCCCAGGCCCGTGCCCAAGACGATGGCCACCGGATGCTCCACGGACGGCTTGCAGCTCTCCACGACTTCCTCGGTCACCATGCAGATCCCCTCTCCTTCCAGCAGCTGGGCATAAACGCCATTGCCGCGCGTGAGCTTACCTGAGTAAGTTCCATCGTAAACAAAACCGACGCCGCAGGAGGGACTCCGTGCCTTGAGAACGGCCAGCGATGCCCCACAGTTGCGGGCGGCCAGAGCGCAGGCCTGAGCCCCGCGCGCAAAGGCGGCGGTGACGTCGGTCCCGTCGCGCAGCTGCACGCGATCGCCCACCTGCTCGGCGGGAGGCCGTGGCACGGGCAGGCCGCCGGCCGTCTCGGGACACACGGGATGCACGCGCACGCGGCTCGCCAGCTGCCGCACGGCCTCGTTCGGCTTGCTGCCGCCGTCGTAGCGGCAGGCCTCCCCCAACAGACAGGCACTCACGACCACGTCCATGGCAGCTCCTCACGCTTCTTGCTGGCCCCGACGGCTGGCAACCACCTGCTACGAGACCAAGGACGCCAGGTGCAGGTCGGCCTTGGCGAGCAGCCCGTTGATGTAAGCTGTCCACTGCGTACTGGCTGAGGTCGAACCCTCGCTGCGCAGCTGGATGGCCACGGTGTAGGCCACCTGCGCCGCCTCGTACGATGCCCCGTCATTGCGCACGTCGTACTCCTTGAGCGCGCTGGCGTAGGGGCCGTCGTAGGACGCCCACACGTCACCCTCGGCATCCCACTCGTCACCCGCCAAGGCGATGATGTAGTCGGCATACTCCTTTTTGGCCTCGCGCTCCTTGCCCTTCTCGGGCGTGGAAGGCTCCTCGGGCTCGGTGGCGGGCACCCCCACCACCTCAGCCCTCAGCTTGGCCATGCCGGCGGACTCGACCAGCCGGGCGCGGAGCGTCTCCTCGTCCATGCCGTAGGCCGCGGCCATGCCGGCGATATCCTCGGTACCAAAGGTCTCCGAGACGTAGGCGGTCAGCTCGTCGTCGCTCACCGTGATACCCCGGGCCTCCACCTCGCGCGCGACAATAGCCATGCGCGCGGCCGAGATCACGCTCTCGGCGGAGGGCATGGCATAAGTCCCGTCGGAGTTACGTACTGCGTCGAGTGAGCTTGCCTGCGCGATGGCTTCGCGTGCGGTGACCTGGCAGTCTTCGCCTTCGTAGGTGTAGGTGGCCACAGGCGCGTCGAGCTCGTCCTCGGTGATGGCGAGCTTGCCGCCCATGGCTGCCACGCTCAGGCCAGCTGGCGTCGCCGGCAGCACGCGCCCCGCATAGAAGCCGCCTGCAGCAGCGGCCAGCACCAGCAGCAGCCACAGAACGACACGCAGCGCCGAACCACGCGTGGCCCGCTCGCCGCGCAGGATGCCTTGCGGCATGCTACTCCCCGCCCTTGGCCGCAGCGATGATCTGTGTGGAGTAGCCCTTGGTAAAGCCCTGGGCATTCTCGGCGTCAAAGCTCACGCGTGCGATCAGCGCGTCGCGAGACTTGTCCGACAGGTTGCCGCCGGCAAACTCGAGCAGGGCGATCAGCATGTCGTGGTACTCGGGGTTGCCGTGATAGCACTGCACCGCCTCGTCGAGCAGCGGCCAGGCATCGTCCGAGCGCTCGGGCGAGGTGGCGCCCAGGCGGCACAAAAAACGGAAGGCACCCAGGCGTACCGTCGCGGAGTCCTCGTCGAACAGCGACGCCTCCGCGCCGTCGTAACCCTCGGCCACGGCGTCGGCATCGAGCTGCGCGACCTCGGACAGCGCGTCAAAGACCTCCCAGCGCGTCTGCGCCTCGGGACGGTACAGCGCGTCGATGAGCTCCTCGGCGTACGGCAGCAGCTGCGAGGCGTCCTCGTGAGCCATCAGCGCCAGATGGTGCGCGGCCTCCTGACGGGAGCGACGGCGAGCTCCGGCGAGCGCGCTCACCAGATACTCAGCACTGGGCATAGCGGTGGTTTCCTCTGCCATGGTAGATACCTCTTCCCTTACTCCTTGAAGCCGTCGACCATGATGGTACCGCTCCGAGAGTCCTGATGAATGTCTATGAAACCAAGTTTGGCCGCCTCGCGCAAGAGCATGCTAAAGGAGCGATACCCGTAGCTGCGCTCGCTGAACTGCGGGCGCTTGCGCTTCATGGTGTCCTTGAGGCGCGAGGCCAGAATGGCGCTCTCGCTCTCGCCCTGCAGCGCGTCGACGGTCTCGAACAATAGCTGGTAGCACTCGTACTTGTCCTGCGAGACCTTGCCCTCGAATGAGGGGATGCCGCCGGCGCTCACGATGTCCTCGTAGAAGATGAACTCGTCGCAGACCTCGGTGAGCAGCGAGCTGGTGGCCTCCTTCATGCCTACGCCAATGACCGTCTTGCCAAACTCCTTGAGCTTGGAGACCAGCGGCGAGAAGTCGGAGTCGCCAGAGAGGATGGCAAAGGTGTCGATGTGGTCCTTGGTGAGGCAGATCTCCATGGCGTCCACGGCCAGGCGGATGTCGGCGGAGTTCTTGCCGGTGTAGGCGCGGTCGGGGATCTCGATCAGCTCGATGCCCAGCTCGTGCAGGGGCGTGATTGCGTCAGAGAAGCGCTGCCAGTCGCAGTAGGCGCGCTTGGCGGTAATGCGACCCTTGTCCACGAGGCGCTCGAGGATGCGCTTGACGTCGGGCATGGGCCCGACCTCTTGGTGGCCGTTGCGCTTGCGTCTGCCAGTACCGAGGGCGAGGTTCTCGTAGTCGATGAGAACCGCCATCGAGCTCTGGGGTGTTTCGTTCATGTGTTGCAGGTTCCTTTCTGTGCGCGGCGTGCGCCAAGGCCGCGCGGGCCGTGCGAGTCTTTGCAGGCCCTAGAGGTGATTGGTGGTGTTGACAAAGTAGCGCTGGCGCGCCGGGCTTTGCTCGGGGGCCGGATCGGCGGCCACCAGGCCCCAGTCCAGGCCCGCGGCGGTCGAGGTAGCCTCGTCGGCATAGAGCAGTGCGAGGGCCTGGGTGCCCAGCCTGCCGCCGCCCACCTGGCACAGCATGTCCACCAGGTTGAGGACAGTCTCGGTAGCCGGCATCGAGAGCTCCATGTCCTCGGCGGCACCCAGGGCCAGCATGAGGTCTTTGCGCAGGTGCTCCGCCATAAAGCCAGGCTGGTAGTTGCCCTCAAGGGCGGCGGGCATCACGCGCGTGAGCTGGGCGGATCCACCCATGCCCGCGCCGACCACCTTGGCCACCGCCTCGGGCGAGAGGCCCGCCTGCTCGGCCAGTGCCAGCATCTCGGCGGCACCAGCCAGGCTCGAGGCCAGCGACACTTGGTTGCAGAGCTTGGCCACCTGACCGGCGCCCGGCCGCTCGAACCAGTGGATCTGCGACGAGAAGGTCTGGAGCAGCGGCAGCACCGGCTCGGCGTCCTTCTGCGCGATGCCGGCCATAAGCGTGAGCGTGCCCTCGACGGCACCGGCCTGCCCACCCGTCACCGGGCAGTCGAACGCGTGCTTGTCCTCGATCTCGGCCGCGTCGTGGATGTCGCGCGCAAGCGAGGGCGAGCTGGTAGTGAGGTCGATGAGCCAGGCGCCGCGCTTGGTGGCGCGAAGCAGCCCGTCGGTGGCAAGGTAGACGTCCTCCACGTCGGACGGGTAGCCCAGCATGGTAAAGACCACGTCGGCGTCGCGGGCGGCCTCGGCGGGGCTTGCGGCCCACGCGGCACCCCGCGCGAGCAGGCCCTCTGCCTTGCTGCGGGTGCGGGTGTGCACCGTGAGGCTATAGCCAGCGTCAAGCAGGTGCCCCGCGATGGGGGCACCCATGATGCCGGTTCCGATAAACGCAACCTTGCGCTTGTTACTCAGTGCCATGCGCAGCACCTTTCTGTGGGAGGCGCCCGTTACTGACCGCGGACCTTACGTGCGATGCGGTCGGTGAGGGAGAGCTTCTCCCTGCGGTCGCCGCCCCAGAAGGCCACGGCCACCATGCCCGGGCCCACGTGGCTGCCGATGACGGGCGAGATCGAGCTGCGGATGATGACCACGTCCTCGCAGTCCTTCTCGCGCCTGATCTGTGCCTCGAGCCAGTCGGCGTCCTTGTCGGCATCGGCCGAGGCGATGGCGATGGGCAGGGCGCGGTCGTGGCCGTAGTTCTCGCGGAAGTCCTGGATGATGGCACGCAGGGCCTTCTTGCGACCACGGCACATGCCGCACAGCGACAGCGCACCGGTGCGGTCGTAGGTGAGCTCGGGCTTGATGTCGAGCTTGCCACCCACGTTGGCCGCCGTGGGCGGAATGCGGCCACCCAGCGAGAGCCAGTTGAGGCTGTCGAGGGTGAAGTAGCCCTGCACAAAGTAGCGGGCGTCCTTGGCCCAGTAGTACAGCTCCTCGGCGGTGAGACCCTCGGCGGCCTGGCGCACGACCTCAATGGCCAGAAGCTGCGCAGCAAGCGAGGGGCACAGGTTGTCGAGGACGTAGATCTTGGCCTCTGGATGCGCCTGTATCACGGCCTCGGCCGCCTGGCGTGCGGAGTCGATGGACGACGAGAGGCCGCCGGTAAAGCCCAGGTAGAGGATGGGCAGGCCGTCTGCCAGCTCCTCCTCAAAGATCTCCATGTAGCGGCCGGGCGTGACGGCGGCGGTGGTAATGCGCACATCGGGGTTCTTGCGCATGAACTCGTAGAAGTCGTGCGGGTTGCGGGTCTCCCACATGTCGTCGAGAAACTCGCCCTCGGGCGTGACGTAACTGAACGGGATGACCCTCACGCCCAGACGCTCGGCCACAGCCGGTGCGAAGTCTGCCGGGGAGTCGACGAGGATCTTGCAGGCGCGCTTCCTGTGATAAGCCCGACCGACGCTGGTGACGTCGGCCGGGGCATTGTCAAACTCTATGGAAGCGGCGCTGGACTCGTTGGAGATGCGTTCCTGATCCATGCTGCTCGCAATCTGTCTTGAGGACGCTACTCGTCGTCCTCGCTCTCGATACGGGGCTTGATGATGCCGTATCCACCATTATGACGGTGGTAAATCACATTAACCAGCCCCGTCGTGGCATTTTCGAAAACATAGAAGTCGTGGCCGAGCAGGTCGGTCTGCACCAGGGCCTCTTCCTCGGTCATGGGCGTGAGGTCCACGATCTTCTCGCGCACCAGCTGGTCGTCTTCCTCGGCCGGCTCGATGAGCTGGCTGAGGTTCTCGGCGGTGACGGCCTCGAGCTCGGGGTGAGCCATGCCGCGCGGGCCGCGCTTATGCTTGTCGATGACCTTGGTCTTGTACTTGCGCAGCTGGCGGGTGACCTTCTCGGCAGCCTCGTCGATGGCGGCGAACATGTCGGTGGAGCTCGCGGTCACGCGCACCACGCTGTCGCGCACGAACACCGTGACCTCGCAGGTCTTGCGCTCGGGGTTGGAGGGATTCTTGTCCACCCTCAACACGACGTCGCAGCTCATGGGCTGAACCTCGAAGACCCGCAGGGCCTCGCCGATCTTCTCGGTGACCCTGTCGCGCATCCTGTCACTGACGCTGATCTTGCGTCCCGAGATCTTGATGTCGACCATCGATGCCTCCTTTTGTCGCGTGTCTGGTACAGGAAGCCATGAGAGCCTTGCGGCTCAATGCCTTATATAGAGTACATACCCAAAAACGTGCGCGTGCTACGGCCAATCGCCGAGTGGCACATCGTCGCTGCACCGTTTGGTGGCAGGTCGGCAAGCGGTAACAAAACTGGGTGTCCCTTGGGTGAGGTGCCACACAAGGCGCGGGGCCTGCGGATGTGCTCCACAGGCCCCGCACTTCTGGCCGGTTGGACTGGTGATGCCAAGCAGGCACTAAATGTTGGTGATGGCGTTGGAACCGGCGTCGGAGCCGTCGCTGGCCTCGTCGCCGGACTGCTCGGGCGAGGTCGCCGAGGCGGAGTCGCTGCCAGCCGGCACGCCCTGGATCACGGAGTCGGTGGTAAGGGTGGGCATGGCGCCGACCCAGCGGGAGCGCAGGCCCTCAAACACGCCGTTGGCCGAGATTGTGTCGAAGGCGGACTGCACCGCGCTCACCAGCTCCTCGTTGGAGGCGCTCACGGCCACGCCGGAGGTCGTGGGAGCCTCAAGCGCGCCAGCGAACGAGATGCCCTCGTGCAGCGTGGCCAGGTACCCACCGGGGTAGGCCTCGCACAGCACGAAGTCGACCTCGCCATTGTCAAGCGCGTTGAAGGCCTCGTTGAGGTTGTCGTAGGGATGCTGGCTCATCTTGAGGCCGGTGCGGTTGAGCACCGTCTCGGAGACCGATCCGCTCTGGATGCCGACGCTCTTGCCGCCCAGGTCGGTGGGCACCACGACCGTGCTCTCGCCACGGTAGAAGAACGACGAGGCAGACTCGACGTAGGTGCCGGCGATGGCGATGCTGTCGGGGTTGTCGGAGCTGCCGTTCATGATGACGTCGCACTCGGTGCCCAGCGCGGAGCCATCGATCACGGGCACGTAGCGCACCTTGAGGCCCAGCTCGCTGGCGAGCGCGGCGCCTAGGTCGACGTCGAGGCCAAAGACGGCGCCAAACTCGCCCTCGACGCAGGTGGGCGCCGAAGACGTGGTGGTCTTGAGACCCACCGTGAGATAGCCAGGCATGACAAGCGCCTCGTCGGAGAGGGTGGACGCCTTGTCAGAGAGCACGTTGGCGCGGGCCTCGTCGACCGAGGTGCGCACACCGACGGGCAGCTTGATGGGCTTGATGTCGAGGTTCTCGAGGTCGATCTTGGGAAGCGGCAACGAGGAGAGGTCGGGCATCTCGAAGGGGACCTCAATGTTGACGAAGGGAATGGTGCACCCTGTGAGCGCCACCGTCATGGCAAGCGCCGCTGCCAGCGCACGAACCCTACCTAAACCAGCCTGTCGCATGAGTACCGAACCCCCTTGCCTTCGCGCGGCGCCATGCCGCCCGATTTTGTGTCTCGCGTCTCACCCAGCTGACCTGGTCTTTGCCCCCACACTCGCGCACTGGGACGTTTGCTCGGGGTGCCGTGGCGCCCTTCACTACTAGCCCTCTCGCCCGCGAGGCCGGATGCCTCTTAGGTATGACGGGCGGTGCGACTTACCTCTAGGACGAGCCATGATCGCCCCGCGCGCACGCGGTAGCTTACGTGGATCCCTTTGGCCTCGTCTGCCCTGGACTAGGAAGCCCCGTTGGCTCCCGCAACCACAGACCTGAATGAGACGACTGGAAGTATACCAGCTGTGAGGGGCGAGGGGTCGTACAGCTCACCAAACGCGTGCAAGCGCGCAGGCAGTGACCGAGGTCGCGCCGCGGTCGAGCAGCGCAGCGGAGCAGGCGCGCATGGAGGCACCCGTGGTGATGACGTCGTCGACCAGCAGGAGGTCCATGCCCGAGACGTCGGAAGCGACCTCGATGGTGTCGCGCAGGTTGAGTTCGCGGTCGCCACGGCCAAGGATGCGCTGGTCGAGGCCCTCCTCGCGCACCAGTGCGTCATCGAGCGGGAGCGAGAGGAGCCAAGAAAGCTCGCGCGCGACCAGCTCCATGTGGTCGAAGCCGCGGCGGCGGTAGGCGCGGGCGGTGGCGGGCACGAAGCAAATCGCGTCGATGGAAGGGGTGTCAAAGCGCGGGGCTCCATCGGGGGCTGGCCAGGCCGAGGCCTCGTCGAGCGCCGTGGCCATGGCTGCGGCCACGACGGGCGCGAGACGTAGCTCGTGCCCGTCCTTGAGGCAGGTTACGAGGCGTGCGCCGATGCCAGAGAACGGCAGAGCGCAGACGCAGGAGCGCACCGGCCAGTCTCGCTTGCATTCCGTGCAGATGAGCTGGCCAAACGGTGCTCCGCAGACGGGGCAGGCAAGCTGCTGGTCAATCCATGGGAGGTGGGCGCGGCATTGGTCGCAGAGCAGCTCGCCGGGAAGCTCGCAGCCCACGCAGCGCGTGGGCCACATGAGCTCTTGCAGGCCATCGACAAGGCCGCCAAGATCAGGCAACGACATGGCGGGGATCTTTTGCGGCGTGGGACCATGTTGCAACCGCATCCAGTTGGATCACAGGATCCGAGGGAACAGGTTTATTGCGCTTTTCTCGATGACACTTATGGCTTTTGGCATGTTTATTGCGTTTTGGGGGGTCTCCGTGAAGGGCACTTTTGGGCCCAAGGCACTCCAAGCGCAGAATACGCGCGTAGTCTGCACTTTTTTGGACCCTGCCCAACAACCAAACGCAGACAAAATCCGGTGCAGCCGAAGACGACGCCTGCAGACAGTACCATCCATGGCTCATGCATCCTCCCTGGAGCCGCCGCGCCGGATAACGCGGGTGTACCCCGCCATGCTCCGCAGCAATTCGTACTCGTCCCTCCACACCCACGCGTCGTACACCTCATAAAAGAGGCCCATCCGCTTGGATGCCAGCTCACCTATCGACGCACGCGGCTCGCAACCCGCGGCCCTGCCGAGCCGCATGGCCTTGGCATCCATCTGGGCAAAGATGCGCGTGTCTTCGGTGCGAATCGTTACCACCTCCGCCCCCGCCTCCACTATCGCCTCGCGTCGCTCGTCGTCGGAAAGAATCTTTTCCACATTGAACACCGTCTCTCCCACCTCATTGGAGAGGTAGATGTGACGCTCATTGCTGTCGTACTCCCCCACCGCAATAGCGTTGCCCTTTTTGTCGCGATACACCTGGTCACAGCGCAGATAGGCTTTGCCCAACCGGCCTTGTGCATACTCCGAGATATCAACGCGGCCATTGAGCTCGGGCCTCCGAAAGCCATAGCCACCCAAGCGGTTGGGCATCGTGAGCAGCAGATACAACGCGGTCTCGCGCGGCGAGTCGGCGCCGTCGGCCAGATACTCCAGCGCTCCCCTCGCCTGCCGCACCCCATGGCGGTGGCCCAAGCGGGTCACATAGTCGCTTAACTTGGCAACGGTAGTGAGTTGGGGGCAGTTTACGAAACTCCCCGTCTGGTCGGGGGCGATGCTATAGGTGCCGCAGAGCTCGCATCCCAGCTTGAGGAGATGCAGGGTCGGGCAACCGCGCGCCAACAGAACAAAGCACAGCTCCGGCGAGCATAAATACGCGCCTTCGCCCACGGCGAATAGTGACCCATCCGGCAGTTGGTCCTTTAGCATGATGACGTCGAGGCTGTTGCAGACGTGCGTGCGTTTGCTCTGGGCAACGGTGACGTCGAGGGGGATGCCCCCCATGCTCTCCAGCTGCCGGATGACGTCGAGCCCCCGCACGCTCCGCACGCGCGCGATGCTGCGCATGCGATCAGGTCGCCGCAGGGGCTCGTAGGGCATGTCGACCATGCCTGCCATAGCTGCGCGCCATACCAGCAGCGACGTAACGGGTCCGAGCACGATGTTGGTCTCTTCCATGTGGCACTCCTCTCAGGTGGAAGCCCATGGTCGCAGAGCCATGTTGTGGTCAGACTACGCTGCAGGTCGCACCAAAGACGCACGAAGGGTCGCGCCTGGCTCGCTTCGCAACCATCGCCGCGGGTAAAATGAGTGAGACGTTTGGGAGGTAGGTCGCACCAAAAACGACCAGCCCAAACGAGCCTGCACATCTCCAGATTGTCTGCACATCGACCCGGGAGGAGGAGCCATGCCCACAGGACGCGTGAGGTCGTTTGACCCGGTGATCTGGCCCGACAGCCGCGTGCTCGTGCTGGGCACGGTGCCCAGTCCCAAGTCGCGCGAGAACCAGATCAACTACGGCAACCCGCGCAACCGCTTTTGGCCGGTGCTCGCCGCGCTCTGGGACGAGCAGGACCCCAAGACCAACGAGGGCCGCTATGACCTGCTGCGACGTCATCGCGTGGCGCTGTGGGACGTACTGGAGAGCTGCGACATTGCAGGCGCGAGCGACGCGTCCATCACCAACCCAAAGCCCAACGACATCGCGCGCGTGCTGCGAGAGGCGCCCATCGGCGCCGTGTTCACCACGGGAGCCACGGCCACGCGCCTGTACCGCAAGCTGTGCGAGCCCGCGTGCAGCATGCCCTGCACCGGGCTTCCCTCCACAAGCCCAGCAAACGCTGCGTGGTCGCTGCCGCGCCTAGTGGAAGCCTATCGGCCTATACGAGAGGCTGCCGACCTGGACTAGCCGAGGCCACCAGCCGACCTGCTGGAGCTGACCGAGAGCCACCAAGCCACCCCAGCATTTTGTCTGCGTTTGGCCAAAATGAGGGCTTCAAAAAAGCGCAGACTACGCGCGTATTCTGCGCTTGGAGTGCCTTGGGCCCAAAAGTGCCCTCTTGGGCTACCCCCTCAAACGCAATAAACGTGCGATTGCGCTCAGACAGCAGCTCGAAAACCGCAATAAACCTGCACCAGACGTTCGGGGCAGCTCAGCCCCTGGCCACACGCGCGCAAAAGCGTCGCTATACCTCCACCCGCACGCCAAAGAACCGCTGCGCGTTTGCCCACAGGTCATGGTAGGTCTGAGCGCGATCGCAGACGCCCGCCTGCTCGCGCGCGTCCGCCACCAGGCCCGCCGTGAGCGCGACCATGGCCGGCTCGCACTCCATGCCCCGCAGGGGCACTGGCGCCATGTACGGGCTGTCGGTCTCGGAGAGGATGAGGTCACGCGGACACGCCGCCGCAGCCTCGCGGATGTCTTCCGACCGCGGGAAGGTGCATGCCCCGCCAAAGGCCACGTAGCAGCCCATCTCAACAAACGGCCTCATGACCTCGACGTTTGAGGTGTAGCAGTGCAGGTCGCAGCCAGCGGCGGGCACGCCCTCGCGCTCCAGGATCTGTGCGGCGTCAATGTGAGCCGCGGCCGCCTGGTCGCCGTCCGCGTCGCGCAGGTGCAGCTCCACGGGCAAGCCCAGCTCGTTGGCCACCCGCAGGTGGTAGGCAAAGGCCAGCCTCTGCTCCTTGGGATCGGTGCGGTTGTAGGGGCCGTAGTCCAGGCCGATCTCGCCCACGCCCACCGTGCGCGGGCTCTCCAGCAGCTGGTCGAGCGCCTGGTGCGCCTCGATGCTCGCATTGAACCGAGCCGCCCCATACGGATGCACGCCTGCCCACACGTGCACGTGCTCCAGCAGCGTGCGCGGGTCGTGCGCCGGCACCTCCACGCCCCACGAGGAAAGCTCGTCGATGTGCGCCGATGCCTCCTCGATCCAGCCGTCGAGCCGAGCCAGCAGCTCCTGCGGGCGAGCCGCGTCATCGGTCGGGTCCACCGGCACGCCCAGCAGCGCCACCCCCGCCATGGCCGCACGCGCCAGCGCCATGCCAGCCTCGTGCTGGTGAAAGTGCGTGAGGTGCCCATGCGTATCTGCCAGAGGCGCAGCCGCCAGCGGCAGGGGCACGACCTGGCCCTTTGCGTCGTGGAACAGCCACCCGTCCTCTCGGGTGAGGGCGAGTAGCTCGCTGACCTTGGGACGATGCTTCTTTGACATGCCTACCTCCAGCCCAGAGCGCCAGCCAGGCGCACAAAGTCCTCGGGCGCCAGCACCTCGGCGCGCGAGCGGGCCTCGATGCCCGTTGCCGCAAACGCCGCGTCGAGCTCCGCCTTGTCAAAGCCGCTGGCTCCCATGGAGTTGCGGATGGTCTTGCGGCGCTGCGCAAAGGCCGCGTCGATGACCTGCGCGCACCAGGCGATCTGTCCGGCCGTGAGCGGCTCGCCGGTGGCCGGGTCGGCCATGGAGGCGCGGTCCAGACGGATCACCGCCGAGTCGACGTGCGGGGGCGGCATGAAGTTGCCCGGCCCCACCTCAAAGCGGCCCGTAGGCTGCGCGTACAGCGCGAGCTTGGCGGTATAGCCGCCATAGGCCTTGCTGCCCGGCGAGGCCGCCATACGGTCGGCCACTTCGGCCTGCACCATGACCACCGCGCGCCGTAGCGCGGGCATCTGCTCGAAGGAGCGCAGCGCCACCGTGGCCGCCACCTGGTACGGCAGGTTGGAGACCAGCTTGGTGGGCTCGGGTGCCAGGCCGTCGATGCCCAACGAGGCGACCGCTGCCGTCAGGGTCTCGGGCGTGACCTTGAGGGCATCGCCCATGACCAGCGCAAAGCGCTCGGAGTCGCGTGCGCAAGTCTCGGCCAGCACGGGCTCGAGCCCTCGGTCGGCCTCCACCGACACCACCGCGCCAGCAGCAGGCAGCATGGCCACCGTCAGCGTGCCAATGCCCGGCCCCACCTCAAAGACCACGTCGGTGTCGCCCAGCTCGGCCAGACCTAAGATCTTGCCGATGATGGCATCGTTGACCAAGAAGTTCTGCCCCAGGTGGTGCTTGGTTGCCAGACCGTAGGACTCCAGCACGCCACGCGTCTCGCGCGGGCTCGCCAGCCAGGAAAACACGGGCATCTCGCTCCTTCTCTTGCACGAAAGTTGGACATCGGGGACTGTCCCCCTTGTCCGAGAGTTGGACAAGGGGGACAGTCCCCCTTGTCCGAAACTTGGCCGTCGGGGACGGCTCCTCTTGGTCGAGCTCAACCTTCGACCAGGAAGAACCGTCCCCGACGGACGAACAGGCAGATGCGGCCTACTTGCTCTGCAGGCGCGGGAACAGGGCGTCGCCCTTGGTCACGGGCACGTCGCCCTTGAGGCCGCCCCACACGCAGGCAGCAGCCAGATCGGTGGTGCCAGCCTCGTCCTCGAGCGACATGCGACGCAGCACCTCGGCCGAGGTAGAGGGCATGAACGGCGCCAGCAGGTGCGCGCAGATGCGGATGGACTCCAGCAGGTTGGTGATAATGGCGCTGAGCTCGTCGGCGCGGGCCGGGTCCTTGGCCACCGCCCACGGCGTAGAGTCCTCGATGTAATGGTTGGCGGCGTGCACCAGTTCCATGACCACGTCCTTGGCCTGGCCGTACTGCAGCAGGTCCATGTGCGAGCTGTAGCGCTCGGCGATGCCCTGAGCCAGGTCACGCAGCGGGTTGGCGGCGTCGGCCCAACCGTCTGCCAGCGCGGGCGTCTTGCCGTCAAAGTACTTGGCGCTCATGTTGAGCGAGCGCGAGACCAGGTTGCCCCAGCTGTTGGCCAGGTCGGCGTTGTAGACCTGCTCCATGCGGCCAAAGCTGATGCCGCCGTCCTCGCCGGGCACGCAGTCGGTCATGAAGTAGTAGCGGTAGCCCTCCACGCCCAGCAGGTCAATGACGTCCTGCGGCGCGATGGCGTTGCCCAGCGACTTGCTCATCTTGCGGGTCTGGCCAGTCTCGTCGTCGCGCACCATCAGGAAGCCGTGCGCAAACACGTGCTCGGGCACGGCCTCGCCAATGGCCATGAGCATGGCCGGCCAAATGACGCAGTGGAAGCGGATGATGTCCTTGCCCACCACATTGAACTGCGCGGGCCAGCGACGGGCGTACTCGTCGGCCATATCGGGGTTGCCGAAGCCCACGGCCGTGGCATAGTTGAGCAGCGCGTCAAACCACACGTAGGTGACGTGCTTCTCGTCGAAGGGCACGGGAATGCCCCAGTCAAAGCTGGTGCGGCTGACGGAGATGTCCTTGAGGCCGCCCTCCACAAAGGTGCGCACCTCGTTCATGCGGAAGTCGGGCATCACAAAGTCGGGGTGCTCCTCATAGAGCTTGAGCAGGCGATCCTCGAAGGCAGAGAGCTTGAAGAACCAGCTCTCCTCCTGCACGCGCTCCAGCGGACGACCGCAGTCGGGGCAGAGGTGCTGGCCCTCGGTGTGGCGCTCCTCGTCGGCCTTGGTCACCTGGGTCTCGGTGAAGTAGGTCTCCTCGGGCACGCAGTACCAGCCGTCGTAGCTGCCCTTATAGATGTAGCCGGCCTCCTTCATGCGCTCCCACAGGCTCTGCACGGCCGTGATCTGGCGCGGCTCGGTGGTGCGGATGAAGTCGTCGTTGCTGATCTCGAGCGTCTTCCAGATCTCGTGGAAGGCGGGAGCGAGCGAGTCGCACCACTCCTGCGGAGTCATGTCGTGCTCCTCCGCGGCGCGCTGGACCTTCTCGCCGTGCTCGTCGAGGCCGGTGAGGAACTTGACGTCGTAGCCCATGGCGCGCTTGTAGCGGGCCATCACGTCGCACAGGATGGTGCAGTACGCGGTGCCCAGGTGCGGGGCGGCGTTGACGTAGTAGATGGGGGTGGTGATGTAGAAGCTGGGCTTGTCTGCCATGAGGTACTCCTCCTGATGACGAAGGTTGCAACCTGTCTATTGTACACATGACGGACGAAGCTGAAAGGGAGAAGGTAAGCAGCTCGGGCCCACTGCCCTACGATAGCTCCACGATGCGGTCGTAGACGTCGGAGCGCGGCAGGCCAAGCTCCTTGGCCAGACGCTTTGCCAGGCGCGTCTTTGACTCGCCAGCCGCCAGGCCTTGCGCAATGGCCTCATCGAGCGAGAGGGCCTGCTCCTGCGCGGGTGCCTCCTCCCCCGCCACCGGGCCCTCGAGCACCACCACGCACTCGCCGCGGACCTCATCGCGCTCGGCAAGCTCCTGGGCCACCTGACCCGTGAGCCCACGCACCGTCTCCTCGTGCAGCTTGGTAAGCTCGCGCACCAGCGCCACGCGCCGTTGTGGAAAGACCTCGGCCATTACCTGCAGCGTTGCGGCCACGCGATGCGGGCTCTCGTAGAACACCAAGGCGCCGGGGATGGGCGCCAGCTCGCGCAGGCGCGTGGCGATGGCACCCTTCTTGCGCGGCAGAAAGCCCTCAAAGAAGAAGTGCTCCATAGGCAGGCCCGAGGCCACAAGCGCGCAGGTCACGGCCGAGGGACCGGGCACGACCTCCACGCGCAGGCCCGCGTCGAGCGCGGCGTCGACCAGGCGCTGGCCCGGGTCCGACACGCCGGGCATGCCTGCATCGGAGACAAACGACACATGCTGCCCCTCGGACAGGCGCTCGAGCACGCCCTCCACGCGGCGGGCCAGCACGTTCTCGTCGGCACGCTGCAGGGGCACATGCACGTCAAAGTGCGCGAGCAGGCGCGACGTGACGCGCGTGTCCTCGCACAGCACCAGATCAGAGGTGCGCAGTGTCTCGACCACGCGTGGCGCGGCGTCCGACAGGTTGCCGATGGGTGTCCCCACCACCGAGAGCAGGCCCTGGGCGGCCATCAGTCGAGCATCCTGCGCTCGAAGGTGGCCAGCGAGACGCGGGCGTCCCAACCCACTAGACGGCCAGACGTCTTCCAGGTCTGGAAGAACCAACCCGGGCAGCTGCTAAAGGCCGTGAGCTGCTCGGACACATACACACGCGCGAGGGCGATCTGCCCCTCGGGGGTCATCATGGCGTCGGCGTAGGGCAGCGCAGCCGACCACTTGCCCACCATGGTGGGCAAGCCGCTCTTGCGGGCCTTCTCCAGGTATGCGCGCGAGCTGTCCACCAGCTTGCGCACGGCCGAGGGACCGGCCGCGTCCACGTGATCGGTGTGGTGGAACAGGTGGCAGTCGAGCCAGACGTTCTGGTAGCGGTCGGCGGCCATAAAGCTCTTCCAGGCGCTGGGACGGCCGGCGTCGGGCAGCACTACCAGCACCTCCTCGCCCGCCTGCGAGCGCACGGTAGCATAGGCGTCGCGGTAGTAGTTGCGCAGCATGTGCATGGGCACACCGTCGGTGAACGAGAAGCCCCGGCGCACCTGAGCCACCGGATCGTCGGCAACCTCTACGCCCAAAAAGCCGATGCGCGAGGCATAGCGCTTGGACAGCGCGGCAATGACGTCGAGCAAGTCTTCGCGGTACTCCTTGAAGTCGACCTGGTCGCGCACCAGACGAGCTGTTTCATCGGGGCTGCCGGGCGAGACGGCCAACACCAGCAGCACGCCCAGGCCAACCTCCTCGGCCCAGTCGAAGGCGTCGTCCACACGCGAGACGCAGCCCACGTACGGGCCGGGCTCGGGGCCCTGCGTGCCAAAAGCGTACCAAGGCACGGGCAGACGCACGGCGTTAAAGCCACGCGAGGCGATCTGCGTGAAGTCGGTCTGACTCATGAAGTCGGCGCGATGACGCTCCACCAGCTGGCGGTAGCGGTCACGCCCCAGCGACGCGATAAGCGTTGGCTCGTCGAGGGCGCCGGAGTCGGCAAAGAGCTCGGGCGTCACCCACGGCTCGAGCGTGAGCCACCCCGCAAGATTGACTCCATGAAAGGCGCGCAGCAACATGTGCCACCCCGTTCCGCGCGAATACCAGACAATTCGTAAAACAGTATACGCCCCGCAGCGGACGCAATTGCCACCAACAGCAGCATTTTCCTTGGCCGTTGGCAAACCGAACAAGGCTTTGGCAGATGCTGTGGGAAAAGGCCAATTTGACACTCCGGCACATGTGCTCATGGCACACATCGCCAGCAGGCACATGCTGGACGGCACCCGTCGGTATTGTTCATACAAAATGTCGAACTATCTATGACAGAAATCATTAATTGTGCCTAATGCAGGCGCACATGCCGTGCTGTACCATCTGAACCATAAACGGTTATCGTCAAAGGAGGTATTCCCATGAATCGCAACTACTTCGACCTTTCCGGACGCGTCGCCATCGTCACCGGTGCCTCTGGTGGTCTGGGCGTGCAGATGGCCAAGGCGCTCGCCAGCCAGGGCGCCAACATCGTGGTCTGCGCCCGTCGCCTGGAGAAGTGCCAGGAGGTCGCCGACGAGATTGCCTCCGAGTTCGGCGTGGAGACCCTCGCCATCCGCTGCGACATCACGAGCACCGAGAACGTCGAGGCCATGGTGGACGAGGTCCTCGCCAAGTTCGGTCGCATCGACATCCTGATCAACAACGCCGGCACCGGCGCCGTGGCCCCGGCCGAGGACATTACCGACGAGCAGTTCGGCGGCGAGATGCAAATCGACCTCTTTGGCACCTTCCGCGTGGCCCGCGCCTGCGCCAAGAAGGCCATGATCCCCGCGCGCTACGGCCGCATCATCAACATCGCCAGCATGTATGGCCTCGTGGGCAACAAGGTCGCCGGCAGCGCGCCCTACCACGCGGCAAAGGGCGGCGTCGTCAACCTGACCCGCGCGCTGGCTGCCGAGTGGGGCAAGTACGGCATCACGGTCAACAGCATCTGCCCGGGCTACTTCTACACCCCGCTCACGCGCGAGACGCTGGACAGCGACTTCTTCCAGGCCAACGCCAGGACCATGATTCCCGAGGAGCGCTACGGCGAGGAGGGCGAGCTGGACACCGCCGCGATCTTCCTGGCCAGCCCCGCCTCGAGCTACGTGACCGGCGTGCAGCTGCCCGTGGACGGCGGATACACTTGTATGTAGAACTCCTGACCTGGGCCTGGCTAGCCTTCCTGCGGTGACGTCCTCGGCCTCGCGCCCGTGCAGGCGCATTGGCCTGCGGAATGTCACCTCCGAAAGCTAGCCAGGCCTCAGTCGCCCTTCATCCAAGAACGGACAAAAGAGAGTGTGATGCGGCGCCTTTGGGCGCCGCTTTTGTATTGGGGGGATGGTGGATGCTCCTCCTTGGAGCGTGCATTCCCAACCGTAGGCGAAACCACGGGTTGTCTGCGGTTTTTCGGACGCTTCAAATCGAGAATGACGTGTTGTCTGCGTTTTGAGGGGTACCCGATCGGGGCACTTTGGCTCAAGAGCATGCTGAAACGCAGAATGCACGCGTTTTCTGCACTTATTTCAGGACCCCGAGAAGGCGAAACGCAGACAAAAATGGGAGCCGCACCAATGCGCGACTCCCATGCATCAATCAACGTCTTGCCGCCAATCGGCAGGCAGATGCCAGAGGCCTACTCGCTAGCGGGAGCGCCTCCCTGGGCACCTTCGCCCGAGCCCGAGCCGCCCTTGCCACGGCCGCGCCCGCCACGACGCCTGCGGCGCTTGGGCTTGGGCTGTCCATCCTGACCTGCGGCATCCTTGGCCTGCTGGCCCTGGCCCTGATTCTGGCCCTTCTGCGGCGCGGGAGCCTTATGCTTGGGAGCCTTGTTGGCAGCCTTCTGCTGCTGCGACCCGTCCTGCGCCTGCGCGCCACCCTTGTCGCCGGGCCGGCGCCTGCGCTTGGGCTGCATGCCGCGCGGCCTGTCGGAGCCAGCACCCTCGCCCCGCGACTTATCCTGGCCGCCCTGGGCCTTGTCCTGCCGAGCCGCGCCAGCCTGCTCGCCCTCACCAGCCACATGATGGCGACGCCTGCGCCTGCTACCAGCAGCAGCCTGCTCGCTCGCGGCCTCGATACTCGCAGCACCAGTGCCACCTGCAGCGGCGGCACCCTCGCCACCCTGGCCCTTCCTGCGACGACGGCGCGACCTGCTGGCACCCTCGCCCGCAGCCTCGGCCTGCTTCTGCGCACCCTGGCCCTGAGCCTGAGCCTGGCCCTGCCCACGGCCCTGCTCACCGGCACCCTCGCCACCAGACCTGCGGCGCTTGCGGCGCGGCTTGGTCTCGACAAAGATGTCGGACTCGTCGAAGGTCTCCTCGGGCAGCACGCCCATCTGACGGTCCAGCTCGGCGAGCGCCATCTTGATCTCGGGCGACTCCAGCTTGTCGAGCGCGGCACGCGTCACCGTGTCGGGCCTGCAGGGACAGCCGAGCTCCTCGCTCTTGCGATGCGCAGCCTCGGAGGCCTCCATGTCGGCCAGGGCCACGCGCACCTGCTTGCCGTTTTCCAGGCGCAGCGCGATCTGCTCCTTGGGGGTGTCGTACTCGATGATCTTGCCCTTGCCCAGCGGCGTCTCGATCACCGCGTTGCGCTTGGGCGCGCGGCTCTTAAAGTCGCGGTACGCCTCAAACTCGTAGCGCAGGCAGCACATGAGGCGCCCGCACGCACCGCTGATCTTGGTGGAGTTGAGCGGCAGGTCCTGCTCCTTGGCCATGCGGATGGACACCGGCTCAAACTGCCGACCAAAGCGCGCACAGCACAGCTCCTGGCCGCAGTGCGCAAAGCCGCCGATGATGGCCGCCTCCTCGCGCACGCCAATCTGCCGCATGTCGATGCGCTCGTGCAGCTCGCGCGAAAGGTCGCGCACCAGCTGCCTAAAGTCCACACGCTCCTCGGCGGAGAAGTAGCACACGGCCTTGCCACCGCCAAACAGGTACTCGACCCCCACCGGCTTCATGTCCAGGCCGGACTCGGCCACCAGGCGCCTGAACGTGGGAAAGGCGTCCTCGCCCATCTGCGCCAGCTCCTCGGCGCGGTCGAGGTCCTCGTCGGTGGCCACGCGCAGCACGGGCTTGAGCGTGGCGTCGCCAATGGTGGCATGCAGGCGCTCGTCATCCATCTCGATGGCATCCATGGTAGCCAGACCGATCTCGTCACCGCGCTCCGTGGAGCAAATGACGTGGTCGCCCTCCTGGGCGCCCGACTCGGCAGGGTCGAACCATAGGTCGCGAGCTGCGTACTTGAACTTCACCGGGATGACGGTGGGCATGCGAGTGCCTCCTTGACACACAGGAGCATGACCTCGAAGGCCAGCTGGGGATTCACGTTGTGCGCGATGTCGCTTGCGGCATGCGTCACAGCCTCGAGCGCCCGCACCGCACCGCCTGTGCAGGTGCCTGCGGCAATGCGTTCGACGGCATCGGCGACGTCCTGGTTGACGATGGGCGTGGGAACCCCCTCGCAGCACGTCAGAACGTCTCGGAGGAGCGATTCGGCCGCTGCAAGGGCTTCCATCATACCCGAACGCTCGCGGGCGGTGAGCTCACGCTTTACGCTCTTCTCAATCTGCGTGATTGCTCCTTTTGACAGGTAGTCCTCCTGCCCCTTGATGCGCTCCTCGAGCGCCTGCTTGACCGGGTCGTCCTTGGCGCTCTTCTTGCCCGAGGCCTTGGGCTTGGGCCGCCCGACGGCCTCCCACACGGCCTCTACCAGCGCTCGAGCCGAGCAGAGCACGTCCCAGTCGTCGTCGTGGGCCAACTCGGTGATGGTGCGCACCATGAGCCGGCGCACCTGTCGGCGGTTTGCCGACTTCAGGAACTCGCTCGCACGGTCGGGCGTGCCGGCCACGGCCAGCGCGATGCGCGCCTCCACCTGGTCGGCTCCCACCTTGCGCTGCACGCGCTCGGCGGCGGCGACCGGCGAGACGACCTTGAACAACACGCGCTGGCAGCGCGAGACGATGGTGGGCAAAATGGCGTCGACGGTGCGGCCCAAAAGGATGAAGTACACGCCCGCCGGCGGCTCTTCGATGGTCTTGAGCAGGGCGTTTGCCGCCTCCTTGCGCAGCAGCCCCGCGTTGGTGACGATGTAGACCTTGGCCTGCCCGCGCACGGGCGCCAGCGACACGTCCTCAATGAGCTCGCGCACCTGCTCCACGAGATAGCCCGTGGCGCTCTCGGGTTCGATGACGCGCACGTCGGGGTGCGTGCGACGCCTTACGCGCATGCACTCGTCACACTTGCCGCACCCGCCAGACGGGCACACAATGCATTGCGCCAGCGCAAGGGCCGCCTCCGACTTGCCCGCCCCGGGCGCACCCAAAAACAGGTACGCATGCGAGACGCGCCCCTCCCCCACCGCGCGGGCCAGAAAGTCGCGCACGGCAGGCTGGTCGCTCAGGACCTCGAGGGCGGCTGGGTAGGTTCCGGCAGGCTTGGCCATCAGGCCCCCAGCCCGCCGATGGTGACGCCGGCGACCTCCGCCAGCACCATGGCAAAGCGCGCGAAGACCTCGTCGGGCGAGCCGGAGGCGTCAACCACGCGCACGCGCTTGGGTTCGAGCTCGGCCAGGTGCAGATAGGCAGCGCGAATGCGCTGCTGGAAGCCCAGACCCTCGCCCTCCAGGCGGTCGGCGCCGCCGGTGGTTGCGCGCGAAAGCGCCACGGTGGGATCGAGGTCGAAGACCACCGTCAGCGACGGCACCACGCCGCAGGAGCCCAGCTTGTTGCAGGTGTCCACCAGCTGCTCCTGCAGCCCGCGCCCGCCGTGCTGGTAGGCGTAGGTGGAGTCAAAGTAGCGGTCGCAGATCACGGTGGCGTCGCGGGCCAGCGCCGGCTCGATCACCTCGCGCACCAGCTGGGCACGCGAGGCCTCGTACAGCAGCAGCTCGCACTCGTCACACATCTCGCTATTGTCGGGGTCCAGCAGCAGCGTGCGGATCTTCTCGGAGATGGGCGTGCCACCGGGTTCGCGCAGCCAGACCACCTCGGCATCGGACATCTTGAGCGCTTCGGCCAGGCGCTCGATCTGCGTGGACTTGCCGCACCCGTCGATGCCCTCGAGCGTGATGAACGTTCCTGCCATCGTGCCTGCTCCCTCCGTCAGACCCGCGCGGATACCCCGCGCGAGCAGCTACTTTTTGCTCTTTGCCCTGCTACCGCCACCGCGACGCCCGCCGCGTCCGCGCGATGACGCCGCCTGCTTCTCCTTGCCCGGGCAGTCCATGTTGACGCAGATGCGCCACGGGCCGCGCGCGGTGTCTACCTGCACGATTGGCGCGCCGCAGTGCTCGCAGGTCTCGCCGGTGGCGTGCAGGGTGCCGCGCTGGGGCAGCGGGTAGCTGGTGCCGCAATCGTCGTAGTTGGTGCAGCGGATGAAGCGCTTGCCGCTGCGCTCGCTCTTGTGAGCCACCAGGTCGCCGTGACGACCGGCGGCGGCGCAGGCCGCGCACTCCCCCACCACGATGTCGGGCTCCTGGTTGGTGGGACACGCCGGGTTGACGCACTGCTCGTAGGCGCGCTGGCGGAACGGCTGGCACTTGATGCGCGGCGCCCCGCACTGCGGGCACACGCCCGCCTCGCCCTCGATGGGAATGACCTTGACGCGCGACGGCACCGGGTAAGTCACGTCACAGTCGGGCCAGCCCATGCAGCCAATAAAGGACCCGCGCGTCTTGGCAGAGTTCTTCATGACCAGGTCCTTGCCGCACTTTGGGCACACCCCCACCTTGGCGTCGGCGGTCACGGCGTCGGCAATGGCCTCGCCCAGGTCCTCCTTGTGCTCGATGAGCGCGTCCATCATGCCCGCCAGCAGCGCGCGCGAGTGCGTGACCACCTGGTCTTGGGTCTCGGCGCCCTCGGAGACCTTGGTCATGTCGTTCTCGAGCTCGGCCGTCATGTCGGGCGAGGTGATGTGCGGCGCGTACTTGGTGAGTGCGTCGATCACCGCCATGCCCAGCTGGCTGGGCTCGGCTGGGTCGTTCTTGAGGTACTTGACGTCATACAGGCGCTGGATGATGTTGGCGCGCGTGGACTTGGTGCCCAGGCCGCGGGCCTCCATCTCCTGGATCAGGCGACCCTGGCTGTAGCGCGCGGGCGGCTCGGTCTGCTTGGCGTCGAGCTGCATGTGGTTGACGTCGCAGATGTCGCCCTCGGCCAGCTGGGGCAGCTGGTCGTCCTTCTTGAGGCCAAAGGGGTAGATGGCGCGGAAGCCCGGATTGGCCAGCACACTGCCGGTGGTGGTAAAGGGCTCGCCCTCGATGTCGAAGGTGAGCTTGGTGCCCTCGATGGTGGCGGGGCCCATGAGCGTGGCCAAGAAGCGCCGCGCGATGAGGTTGTAGAGCTTCCACTCCGCGGGCTGCAGCTGGCTGGGATCGGCCGCCGCCGTGGGGTAGATGGGCGGGTGGTCGGTGGTCTCCTGCTTGCCGCGGGTGGCCGTGATCTTGTCCTGCGCAAGGATCTGCTGGCAGGTGGGCGCGTACTGCGGCACGGCGGTGAGCGTGCGCACGGTGGCGCGCAGGTCCAGCGAGCGCGGGTACACGGTGTTGTCGACGCGCGGGTAGCTGATGAGGCCGTTCATGTACAGGCTCTCGGCCAGGCGCATGGTGCGGGCGGGGCTGATGCCCTCGGAGGCCGCGGCGGCTTGCAGCGAGGTGGTGTTGAACGGCGCGGGCGGGCGCTGGGTGCGGCTCTTCTTCTCGACCGAGGTCACACGCGCCTGCGTGGCATGCTCCACGTACGCGAAGGCGGCCTGCGCGGCGGCCAGGTCCTTAAAGCGGGCCGTGGCGTGCGTGGTGCGGAAGTCCGCGCCGTCGTGGGCGAGCTCGCCCCACACCACCCAGTAGTCCTCGGGCACAAAGGCCATACGCTCGCGCTCGCGCTCCACCACGATGGCCAGCGTGGGCGTCTGCACGCGGCCGGCGCTGCGCACGTTGCCCAGGCCGCCAAAGCGGGCCATGGTCAGGTAGCGGGTGAGCACCGCGCCCCAGATCAGGTCGATGTACTGGCGGCTCTCGCCGGCGTCGGCCAGGTCTTGGTCAAGCTCGACGAGGTTGGCAAAGGCGTGGTCGATCTCGGCCTTGGTAAAGGCGGAGTAGCGCGCGCGGCTGACGGGCGTATCGGGCGCCACCTGGCGCATCTGACGCAGAGCGTCGGAGCCGATCAGCTCGCCCTCGCGGTCGAAGTCGGTGCCGATGATGATGGCGTCGGCCTTCTTGGCCAGGTTCTTGAGCGCGCGGATGATGCCCTTCTCGGCGGGCAGCTTTTGTATGGGAGCCCAGACCAGGTACGGCAGGCTGGGCACCTTCCAACCCTTAATGTCCACACCGTTGGCGGTGAAGGGCTTGCGCTTGCTGGGGTACGGCGGGCGGGCCAGACCGTCGGGCAGGTCGGCGGGCAGGTGCTCGCCCTCGGCGGTGAGGCCGTACCAGCCCTCGTTCTTGTCAAATACCAGCTCGGGCGGAAAGTCGGGGGCCATGATGTGGCCGCGCAGGCCGATGGTGACCCAGTCCTCGCCGTTGACGGTAAAGCGATAGACGGGCGTGTCGTAGACCTTGTCGGCCTTGGGCTTACCACCCGTGGAAAGCAGCCGCGCGATCTGCTGGGCTGCGTCGTTCTTCTCTGTGACTACCAGTATCACGTGAGTTCTCCTGGTTTCTTGTTAGCTCGCTGCGTAGCGGCATAAGCCACCACGATGGTTTTGCGTTTTGACACTATACCCAAGTGTGCGGACAGGTGTGGACAAAACGTGCGGAAGGCGCGTTGTTTGCACTTGGATGGAGGGGGTGTGGAGGGAGGAGGGATGGAGCTCCGAGTAAAGCGCACACGAATCCCAGCAAGCGTACGCAACCGAGGCCCGAGCAGCCACCGATTTGATCTGGCGATCTCGAGCTCGTAGGATATGGCCAGGACGGCACTAAGACGATGGGATCTGCGATGGCATTAGAGCTCGGCCTCTACGAACAGGTAGTTAACCAGCAGCTCGACGAGGAGCTCGCCTCCCTCCCACCATCGCAAGGCGCCCAGACCGATGATGTGGACAAAGCTGAGGCAAGTACCATCCTGGCCTCATACCTCGCTAAGCAAACCGAGATTCTGCTGCAGCAAGCTGGAAACAAGGGTTTGGACAAGCAGGTCGAACTTGTCAACCGCATGCTTTCTGCCGCAAACGAGGAAAATGCAGAGGGTGATACGGACCAGCTCGTCGCGCCACCAGCGCGTCAGCTTCTATCGATTCGCGACACATCCCAGGACCGTGTAAAGGGCAGGCAGAAGCAGCCGTCTCGTCCCGAAACCTCCCTCGCGCAAAGCTCGCTTTTCACCGGATCACACCGAGAGCCACAGCTCAATACCGAGCTTGCAAAAGAGATCGACTCGGCCGACCGCATTGACATGCTGGTCTCGTTCATCAAATGGAGTGGCCTGCGCCTGCTGATCGACCGGCTGAGAGCCTTCACCGAGCGTGGCGGAGAGCTGCGCGTCATCACTACCACCTATATTGGTGCTACCGACCCCAAAGCTGTCGACGAGCTGGCGAAGCTTCCCAACACGCAGGTCAGGGTCTCGTACGATTCGGAACATACGAGGTTGCACGCCAAGGCGTATATGTTCTATAGAAACACAGGCTATACCACTGCTTACGTTGGTTCTTCTAACATCTCACGTCCTGCCCTAACCGCAGGCCTGGAATGGAATATGAAGATCACGCTGCAAGATCAGCCATACGTGATCGCAAAGATGCAAGCGACCTTCGAAAGCTACTGGGAGCAGAGCGACTTCGAACCCTACGACAGCTCTAAGCTTGAACGCCTCAAATCCGCGATAAAAGACGAGCTGCACCCTAAAGGTACTGCAGAAGGCATACCGAACATCACGCATTTCCTTGATGTTCGAGCCTTCCCTTTCCAGCAGGAGATTCTCGACAAGCTCCGCGCGGAACGCGAGGTTGGTGGTCATTGGCACAACCTCGTAGTCGCCGCAACGGGCACAGGTAAAACCGTCATCTCAGCTCTCGACTATCAGGACTGGTGCCGAAGGTACTCCGCAGGTCATCGGGCCAAACTGCTCTTTGTGGCACACCGAGAAGAGATTCTGCTCCAAAGCATCTCGACGTTCCGCGAAGTGCTGAAGGACCCGAACTTTGGTGACCTGCTCGTCGGCTCTCATACACCCGAATCGCTCGATCACCTCTTCGTATCCATCCAGTCGCTCAACTCCCGCAACCTCATCGATGTTCTTCCGGCGGAGTACTACGACTTTATCGTCGTTGACGAGTTCCACCATGCAGCTGCAAAGTCGTATCAGGAGATGCTCGAGCACTTCTCACCACGCACCCTGCTCGGCTTGACGGCAACACCAGAGCGTCTGGATGGCAAGAGCATCCTCCCATGGTTCGACAACCGCGTCGCCGCAGAGATTCGCTTGCCGGAGGCCATCGATCGCAAGCTGCTATCGCCATTCCAGTACTTTGGCGTCTCGGATGACACAGACTTGAGCGAGGTTCGTTGGGTACGAGGTGGCTACGACCGCAACGAGCTTGAGAACGTGTTCGTGTTCAGCCGTGAGCATGCAAAGAGGCGTGCTCGTGGTGTGGTGGCAGCCGTCGACCGCTACGTCACCGACATCAACGATATGTGTGGTCTGGGATTCTGCGTGTCGAAGGAGCACGCTCGCTTCATGGCTGAGCAGTTCAACGAAGCGGGAATTGCGGCCCAGGCACTCACAAGCGATAGCGATACTGCCACTCGCCGCAGCACTAAGGCGGCCTTGGAGACGGGTGCGATCAAGATCGTATTCGTGGTGGACCTGTACAACGAGGGCGTCGACATTCCCCAAGTCAACACCGTGCTGTTCCTTAGGCCGACCGAATCCCTGACCGTGTTTATCCAGCAGCTCGGACGAGGGTTGCGCCTCTCTCCGGAAACGGGAAAAGAGTGCCTAACGGTACTCGACTTCATAGGGCAGGCTAACAAACGCTACCGTTTCGAGGAGAAGTTTGCAGCACTCCTGCCCGAAGAGGCCGGCAGTGTGAAGCATGCCGTAGATGCCGACTTCGCTTTCCTGCCAAAAGGCTGCTACATCAAGCTTGAGCGCAAGGCAAAAGAGTATGTGCTCGACAACATAAGGCAATCTCTTGGCATGAAGCGTGGTCTTGTATCACGCATTGCAGAGTTTGAGGAAGAGAGTGGCCAGGAGCTGAGCCTGAGCAATTTCCTGCAGTATCACCACCTCGACATTCGAGCCATTTTGTTCAAGCACTGCTTTGCGAGGCTTTGTGTCGAAGCAGGAGTACGACCGCACTTCAGCGAGCCAGATGAGGCTGAACTGACTAAGGCTCTTTCACGCGTCTGTCAGATCGACTCTCGACGGTTCATCCGATTTGCCACGAGCATAATCTCACTCGAGGATCGACGCGAGGCCAGTGAGATGAGCGCAGGAGAGCGCCGTATGCTCAACATGCTGCAGATCACGCTCTGGCCAGGGTCGCTCAAGAACAATCCGTATTCCTCTCATAACGAGTGGGTCGGAAGGCTTTGGAACAACCCAACCATGACAAGAGAGATTCTCGAGGTGCTGCAGTGGCAGCTCGACCATATTGACTTCGTCGACAAGCCTGTCGACTTTGGCTTCGACTGTCCTCTTGATCTTCACTGCTCGTACTCACGTGACCAAATCTTTGTCGCCATGGACAACATGAGTCCGGACACCATTCGCGAGGGCGTGCGCTGGGTACCAGAGCACGAGGTAGATGTACTCATCAACACGCTCAACAAGGCCGAGAAGGACTACTCTCCCACCACGATGTACCAGGACTATTCCATCTCGGAATGGTTGTTCCACTGGCAGAGCCAGTCAACTACAAGTGAAAGCTCGCCCACGGGCCAGCGCTACATCCATCATCAAGAATGGGGCAGCAAGGTCGCACTGTTTGTACGCGAGTTCAACAAGGATGAGTTCGGTCTCACCGAAACGTTCTGCTTCCTGGGTTTGGTGGACTATCAATCGCACAAGGGCGAACGACCGATGTCGATTGTCTGGCGTCTGCACGAGCCAATTCCTGCGAGGTATCTGACAAAGACCAACAAGCTGGCAGGATAGGCAAGCCTCCTCCCCCGCTCGCATATACTGGCCTCATGTCCATCGACCTGCTCAACATACTCGACGTCACCGACCGCGGGCAGTTCCGCGCGTGGCTCGCGCAGCACCACGCCACCGATCCCGAGTGCTGGGTGGCCGTCACGCGCGGCCGGCCCACCAACCCGCACACGTTCTACTACCTCGACGCCGTCGAGGAGGCCCTCTGCTTTGGCTGGATCGACAGCACCACCAAGGCCATCGGCGGCGTGCGCCTGCAACGGTTTGGCCCGCGCAAGCCGCGCAGCCCCTGGACCGAGCTCAACAAGGAGCGCGTGCGGCGCCTCGAGACCCTGGGCCTCATGACCGACGCCGGTCGCGCCGTGCTGCCCGCCATGGGTCCGCGCAGCTTTCGCATCGATCCCGACCTGCAACGCGCACTCGCAAACGCCCGCGCGTGGAGCAAATTCCGGTCGTTCCCCGCGCTCTACCAGCGCGTACGCGCCTACAACGTAACCTTCTACAAGGACCGCGACCCCGCCGCATACCAACGCGCGCTAACCAACCTGGTGGCTCACACCAAGCGCGGCGAGATGTACGGTCAGTGGAACGACTATGGCCGCCTGTTGGAGTACTGAGGCATCGACCCCCTTGCTGCTGCAACTGTCACTGAGGCGTCCCACTGCTCACGCGCGGAACTATGACGGCAGTCCATGATGGGCCCGCACCCCCGCAACGTGGCTTCTGCAAGGCTCAGCTTGCGCCAAGGCCGTTATGAGGGTGTCCCCGTTCCCCGGCACACCCCAACAACGTGATTTCTGTAGGCTCATGCTTGCATTTCGTGCGTTGTGGGGGCGCATAGGCCCATCACTTCGGGTGCCGAGGGTCAATTCCCTGCTTCTCGCTGCCATCGTACCTGGTTCTGCTCCGCACCATCGTTGAACAAAGGTCACGTTCCCGACCCTCGTTCAACTCCCACAGAAGTGCTGACGGGTACACACGGCCTCTCGCAGTTTGGCTCGAAGGGCACACATTTTGCGGCAATTGTGTGCCCAACGTCGCAAAACACGAGAGCGCGAGTGTACCCGACGCAAGTCCGGTTCTAGACCGCGTACCAGTCGGCCACCCGTCCACGGTTCGATGCGACCCAAAGAAAAGTACCTCTTTGCGGCATAATGGGAGCTACAAGGCGGTTTTGCCAGACAGAGGGGGCCACATGGGCACGACGCAGTCACAGGCGCAGCGCGGCTACGAACTGCTGAGCGTGTCGTGCGCCTCGTGCGGCGCGCCGGCCGCCTACGACATTGTCAAACACACCTACACCTGCGCCTACTGCGGCAACACCACCCCCGTCGAGCTGGCCCTCAAGCAACGCAAGGGCTTCCGCTCCCTGCACCGGCAACGTCTGCAGGCGAGCAAAGACAGCTTTGCGGCCGTGACCTGCGCCTGCTCCAACTGCGCCGCGCAGGTCGTCTTTCCCCCGAACGAGGTGCTGCAAACCTGCTCGTTTTGCGGAAGCGCCCTGGTCAGGCGCAAGTACCTGCGCATTCCAGAGTTCCCCGAGCTCGTAGTTCCCTTCCGCCTGACACCCGACGAGGCGCGCGAGCGCTTTGCCAGCTGGTGTGCCCACAACGCCCGCAGACGCGAGGCCAAGCACCTCTCCCAGTGCCTCGACCAGATGCAGGGCTACTATCTGCCCTTTGAGCTGGTGCGCGGGCCCATCGACTGCATGGTGTCGCGCGAGGGCTCGACCCGCAACTACAGCTGCGGCGGGTTTTTGAGCAGCGTGTTTGTGAACACCTCCGAGCAGCTCGACAACCTCACACTCAACGGCATGGAGCCCTTTGACCTGCGGGAACTCCGCGAGTTTGACTTTGGCTACCTGGCGCAGCACAAGGCCAAGGTCGACGAGATCGACGCAAAGGCGCTCGACGAGCGCGTGCGGCAGGAGGTGGCCGCCAGCTACCGGCCGGTGGTCCAGCGGGCCTTGGAGACCAAGGGCATCGAGATCTCGCCCAGCACCCAGAACCTGATGCGCATGCCCGTGCTGCTACCGGTCTATTACATCAGCTCGGGCAACGTGTGCGCGGCGGTCAACGGCCAGACGGGCAAGGTGGCGGTACGCAGCGAGCGCGTGCGAAAGACCATGCCCTGGTGGATTCGACCCATCGTGGCCACGCTCGCCGTGTTTGTGGCAGCACTTGCGGTGGCCAGCCGGCTCATGGGCTCCTTGGAGGGCGGGCTGGTCTTGGCAGGCGGGTTTACGCTGGTCATGGCCCTGGTCATCTACACCGCATACTCCAACGCCTACGAGGGCCAGAAGCGGCGCACGCTTGACCCCAAGATTCTTACGTCCACCGAGGTCTTTGAGCGCGCGGAAGACGGGATGCTGCGCGAGGCGACCGAGGTGGTGGCCGAAGACCCCGTGAAGCCCCTGTTCTTTGAGAACGTCGACGGCGTGCGCACGCAGGTGGACATTCGCTTTACCACGCCGTGGCGCGCGGCGAGGGCCATCGCGCTGACACTTGCCGCACCTGCCCTGCCACTGCTGATCGCCTTCGTGCTCAACGGGCTGAGCACCCAAGGGCTCCAGCCGGGAGGATCCGCTGTCTGGCTGTGCATCTTCGTGCCCGTGGCCATTGCGTACGTGGTAAAGATGGGTCGCATCGACATCTACGAGAACCCATACGTGTATGTGACGGACGAGCGTGGTCGCAGGCACCGGGTCAAGATGAAGTCCCGCACGATCACCCTCCTCGAAGTCATAAAGGTGCTGTTCACGCCTCCGCTGATCTTTGTGGCGCTTGGGCTCTTGGGAACCCTCGCCATGTGCGTGTACCTGACACTGGGTGGCTGATGCGGCTGGGGCTGACCACAAGAAGCCAGGCCACGTTCACCTGAATCCTTTCTTGTCCGAGGCATTCTCTACCATCCCGAGCAGGTTTACTTCTCTATAGAAGGGATGAGAGATGTCACATCAAACACTCAATGGTTCGGCAGCTATGCCCATGCGTCTTCTTGCAGCGCTCATGCTTTGCGGCACGCTGGTGCTGACCGGCTGCGGTGGCGGCACCGACGCTGACACCGCGCCTGAGGCCACCCAGGAGGAGGCGCCCGCTCCGCTCACCGAAGACGAGGTCAAGCAGTGGCTCGATGGCGCAGAGGGCTTTGTGGGACGCACGGCAACCGTCACGGGCCAGGTCTTTAACGCCGAGCACGACGGCGACCTGCACTCGTACCAGATCTACACCGACCCCGACAACTACGAGGGCAACACCATCATCCAGATCTCGGGCGAGAACCCCGGCCTGAGCACTGACGACTTTGTTCGCGCCACGGGCACGATCGAAGAGAACTTCACGGGCGAGAACGCCTTTGGCGGCGAGGTCACGGCCACAGCCATGACGGCAGACACCATCGAGAAAGTCACCTATCAGGAGGCCGTTGCCCCCACGCTCACGCAGGTCGATCTTGCACAGACCGTCGAGGCCAGCGGATACAGCGTCACCGTGGACAAGATCGAGTTCGCCGAGAAGGAGACGCGCGTCTACGTGACCCTCTCCAACAACGGTGCCGGGCGCTTCTCGCTGTACGACAACGACGCCGCAATCATCCAGGACGGCCAGCAGTACAACGTGCAGGACAACTACATCGCCGGGTATCCCACCATCAACAACGAGCTCGCGCAGGGCGCGTCGCTGAGCGGCATCGTCTGCTTCCCCCACCTCGAGGCCAAGAGCATGCAGCTGCAGATGCATGGCTACTCCGACAACTACGAGGTCGATCCGCCTTCGCTCGACTTCAACTTCGACATCACCGTCGAGTAGGGTCCTGGCAGCGGCCGTTTCGGCCGCCTCCCATGCGCCGCAAGCGGGCGCAGGCTCTCATCCAGCGAGCCTGCGCCCGCTTTTGCGTCCGACCCACACGGCACAATGGGCTCATACAACAGCGCACACGAGGAGGAATCATGCTACGCGACCTGCTGAACCGAGCCCTGAGGAGCACCATCTTCTGGCTGATGGGCATCATGCTGTAGGCCTTTCGGCCCATGCGCCGCAGGTACGCCGCCACAAGCGCTATAGTCAGACGTTGGGGCCTGCCAGGCCCGATCCGGTCCATCCCGCTCTGGGAGGTTTGTCTCATGCGCACCAACAGGCTCCTTGGCTGCATGGCGGCTGCCGCGCTCGCGCTTTCCTGCCTGGGCGGCTGCTCCTCTGGCTCCAGCGAGGTTGTCGACGCACCCACGGCCAGCGTCACCGTGCACAGCACCAAGCTCGAGGGCGCGTGGTGCCTTGAGGCCAGCACGGTGAGCGGGTCGCAGAGTCTGGCCTTTCGCAGCGTTTGCGACGAGGCAAACACGCTGGTAGTTGAGGGCGATACCGCCACGCTTACCCTCAACGGGGAGTCGCGCTCGCTTGAGGTGCGCGACCTTGACCAGAGCGAGGAGCAGACCACGGCGACGTTTGCCACCGCCGACGAGCTGACCAAGATGCATGCGGTGGTAACCATGACCGAGGGCGAAGACCGCGACAGCATCGTGCTGACCTCGGCATACGATACCAACGTGATACTGGTGGGCATCCGTCGCGACGACAGCCTACCTCCCGAGAAGGTGCGCATCGACGCCACCTGGGACCAGTTTGCCGCCAATCTGTAAGGCGGTGCCGGATACTTACGCGCATAGGTGGTCTCCCCTATGCGCGAAGGAGCACTTCCTCTCCCGCCCCCATATGCAAAACCACCTACAACCTGAGTTGTAGGTGGTTTCCAAAAGTAGCTATCTCTGTGCGGCTAGTCTTCGAAGGCGTGGTCCTCGTACTCGCTGCGGCTCCACGTGAGTGCCTCGCGGCCGTCGCGCGCCATGATCACCTGGCGGGCAATGGCCAGCGCGATCTCGTACAGCACAACCAGCGCCGCAAACATGAGCAGCATGGTCACGGGGCTGCCGTCGGGGGTGATCATGGCCACCATGGTAAGCAGGCCCACGTAGATGATGCGCCACTGCTCGCGGAAGGTCTTGTACGGCACCACGTGCAGCACGCTGAGGTAGAAGATCACCAGCGGCATCTGGAAGCCCACACCAAAGCCGATCTCGAGCAGCATCATGATGGTGAGGTAGTCCTCGGCGTCGGCGATGACGTTGGCAAAGTCGTAGCTCTGCGCCAGCAGCCACTCGAAGGCGGCCCGCTGGATGATGACGTAGCAGAAGATCATGCCCGCAAAGAACAGGGCGATCATGGCAGCCACGGTGGGCACCAGCCACTTGCGCTCCTTCTCGCGCAGCGCAGGCAGGATAAAGCCCATGATCTCCCACACGATGATGGGCAGGCACACGATGGCGCCAAAAAACACGGCCACCTTGAAGCGGATGGTGAAGCCACCCAGCACGCTGATGACCGTAAGGTCCTGCCCCTCGGGGAGCGCCGTGCGGATGGGGTCGAGCATGATGTCGATAAGCGTGGGGGTGGCAAAGTAGATGACCACCGCCGTGACGAGAAGCGAGACCACGATGATGGTGAACCTGCGGCGAAGCTCGCCGAGGTGGTCCATCAAGGGCATGCGTGCTGGTCCGATAGGCATGTTGGTGTTGGGAGCCTGGCCTTAGGCCTCCTCGCTCCCGGCCTCCTTCCCGTCGGTCGTGGGCTCGGGCTCAGCTGCGGGCTCGGGCTCCGCCTCGGCCGCAGCCTCGGCCTCGGCCTGCGCAGCGGCCTCCTCGGCAGCCTTGCGCTTGGCAGCGGCAAACGACGACTGCCCGCCCATGGCGTAGAGCGCGGCGGCGCTGGTGTCGGGAGCCTCGGGCTCCTCGACGGGCTCCTCGGCCTGCTCCGGCTCGCCGGCAGGCGCGTCAGCTTCGGGGGCGTCCTCGTCGGCAGCCTGCGCCTCGGCCAGCTTGGCGGCCTCGGCCTCCTCGCGGGCCTTCTTCTCGGCTGCAAGGCGCGCCTTGCGCTCGGCAAAGGTCTCCTTGCGGGCGGGTGCGGCCTCGCCTTCGGGAGTGTCGATGTCAGCGTCGGCAGCCAGGGCCGCTGCACGCTCCTCGGCGGTCGCGCGATGCTTCTTGCGTGTGCCGTTGTCGAGCGGGTCGCCCATGGCCTCCTGCAGCGGGTCCATCACCTCGGTCTGCACGACCTCGGTAAAGCCCTCCTGCGCCTGCCTGAACTGCCGCAGCGCACGCCCGATGGTGCGGCCCATGCCCGGCAGCTTGTCGGGGCCAAAGATCATGAAGCCAAAGGCCACGATGATCAAAAGCTCGGTTTCACCAATTCCAAACACTGCGTTCCTCCTGCGTAGGTGTCTGACGCCTAGTCGTCGATCCCCAGCTCGGCCGAGACGGCCAGCATGTCGAGCACGCGACGCACGTTGCGCTGCGGGTTGGCCACGCGCAGGGCCACGCCGGCCTCCTGCGCGCGGTGCGCGGCGCCAACCAGCACGCCAATGCCGGTGGAGTCGATGTAGGGCACCTCGGCGAGGTCGACCGTCACCTGGGTTGCCTCGCCCTCCAGTGCCGTGTTGATGGCGTCACGCAGCTCGGAGGCGCACGAGACGTCCACCTCGCCCTCGGCGACCACCACGGCGGTCTGGTCCTCAATGGTTGTGGCAATGCTCAGAGCCATGAGCGCTCCTCTCGTTGCGTGTTGCTGCTGGTACGCGGCCTAGTTGCCCGAACCGAGAGCGTCAGACAGCGCCTCGGCGCCACTGGTGCCCGTGCCCGCCGCGCTCTCGGCGGTCTCGTCGGTCAGGCCCTCGCCGGTCTGCGCGGCCATGGCCGCCAGGCGACGGTTGGCGTAGCTCTTGGCGCCGTACTCGTCGTTGGGGTCGGCGTCGATGGCCTTCTGGTAGGCCTCCTTGGCGGCCTCCTGGTCGCCCTGGTACTCGCGGATCAGGCCGATGTTGGCCCATGCCGGACCGTAATCGGGCGCCTCCTCGGTGAGCTTCTGCAGCGCGGCGAGCGCGGCGTCGGCATCGCCGGAGTACAGCAGGCACATGGCGCGGTTGGCCTTGACCACCGCGGAGTCGTTGAGCTTGAGGTACTGGTCGAAGTAGTCGATGGCCTGCTGGTAGAGCTCATTGACGTGCGCCGATGCAGCGTCGTCGGCAGCGTAGCCACTGGCCTCGGAGGCCCAGGACATGTAGTTGTTACCCAGGCTGAGCAGCGTTGCCAGGTCCTTGGGGTTCTCGGTGAGCTTGGCCTTGAGCGGGTCGACCACTGCGGCGTAGTTGGAGTCCACCAGGTCGATGCCCGTAAGGGTCTCGGTCTCCTCGCCGTCCTCGGACTGAGCCTGCTCCTCCTGCTGCTGGGCCTCCTGCTCCTGCTGTTCGGTCTGGCCACTGTTGTTGCCAAAGATGTAGGTGAGCGACGGGAGCATCATGGACAGGGCCATAATCACGGCAAACACGCCAATGGCGATGCCGGTGATCTTCTTCTTGCGCTCCTTGGCCTGCTGCCTCTTGCTGAGCTGCTCCTCTTCCTCGACCTTGCGCCCCTTGGACGACTTGATGCCGTTCTCGGTGGGCTTGATCTTGGCGCGCGCCAGACGCTTCTTAGCCGTTCTGCCGGTGCTGCCCGGACCCTTTTCAGCCATGAATTCACTTCCTCTTTCGCAATGCCTGCGCCAGTGCCGC
Organism: uncultured Coriobacteriaceae bacterium; assembly: GCA_902779675.1. GTDB lineage: Bacteria > Actinomycetota > Coriobacteriia > Coriobacteriales > Atopobiaceae > UBA1367. The sequence continues at coordinate 155,001 of CACZCK010000001.1, forward strand.
TTGGGCGCCACACGTTTGCGTTTCGCTTGTGCAACCATTCATTCTACCGAATGTGCGCGCCTATACCGTGACACACCGCCAAACCATACAGCTGATAGAAACACGTCGCAGCATGGCGTACCAAAAAGGGGTTACCCCTTTTTGGTACGGCTACCGCCAGGAACGCATGTGGCTATGCCTGGCGCGCCTCGCGGGCCAGCTTGGCCGAGACCAGGCGCGTAGCCACCACAAAGACGTCGAGCGCCTCGCCCAGCTGCTCCAAGCTCGGGTAGGTCGGCGCAATGCGGATGTTGGTGTCGTGCGGGTCCTGCCCGTAGGGCCAGGTGGCGCCAGCACCGGTGAGCGTGACGCCCAGTTCCTTCATGAGGGCCACGATGCGCTTGGCCGAGCCTTCGGGGCCGTCGAACGAGACAAAGTACCCGCCGCGCGGCTTGGTCCAGGTGGCCACGCCAGCGTCTGCCAGCCCCTCCTCCAGCTTGCGCTGCACCAGCTCAAAGCGCGGGCGCACCACGGCGGCGTGCTTGCGCATGTGGGCCTTGATGGCGTCCACGCTGGGAAGGAAGCGCACGTGCATGAGCTGCGTGAGCTTTTCGGGCGACACGCGCATCACGGCAAAGGCGGCACGCAGCTCGGCGATGTCGGCGGGACTGGCTGCCACAAAGGCCATGCCCGAGCTGGGGAAGGTGACCTTGGCGGTGGAGGCGAACTCGTAGACCAGGTCGGTGGTGCCAGCCTCGGCGAGCGCGTCAAAGATGTTGAGCAGCTCGTCGCCCTCGTCGTAGAGGTCATGCACGATGTAGGCGTTGTCCCAGAAGATGCGGAAGTCGGGAGCTGCGGGCTTGAGGGCCGCAAAGCGGCGGACCGTCTGGGCGGAGTAGCTGATGCCGGTGGGGTTGGCGTACTTGGGCACGCACCAGATGCCCTTGACGGTGGGGTCGGTCTGCACCAGGCGCTCAACCTCGTCCATGTCGGGGCCGGTGGGAGTCATGGCGATGGGCACGTTCTTGATGCCGTAGCGCGCGCTGACGGCAAAGTGGCGGTCGTAGCCGGGGCTGGGGCACAGGAACTTGACCTCGCCCTGCTGGCACCACGGGGCGTTGCCGCCGATGCCGTGGGTGTAGGCGTTGCACACCGCGTCGTGCATGAGGTTGAGGCTGGAGCTGCCGTTGACCACCACGTTGGCGGCGTCGACGCCCAGCAGGTCGGCTGCAAGCTGGCGTGCCGAGGGCAGGCCGTCGGGAATGCCGTAGTTGTCTGCCGGAGCACCCTGGTCGGAGAGCTCGGTTGCCGAGGTCAGCAGGTCGAGCATGGGGCGCGAGAGGTCAGTCTGCTCGGGCGAGGGCTTGCCTCGTGCCATGTCGAGCGAAAGGCCACGAGCCTTGATCTGGGCCGCCTGCTCCTCGAGCTGGCGGATGGCCTCGTCGAGCTGGGCTGTGGGCATGGACTCGTACACGTTCATGGGTCTTCCCTTGTTCGCGGGTGTCGCGGGGTGGTACCGCCGCGCCGACTTCTCAAAAGAGTATACGCAACCAGTGTGTGGAACCTGCTACCATGACTCACATGAAAAGATACGCTTACAACCACCACGAGCCCGCACCGGCCGGCAGCTCCCCCGCCCCAGACTTCGGCGAGCTACAAGAGCTGGTCGATGCCCTGTACCGCGAGGTGGGGCCGTCGGGGTCCGTCTCGCGTATGGACGTGATCATGCGCGCCGAGATCGACGACCTGAGCGATGACCTGCGAGAGATCATTGATCTGCTGCCTTCGGGGAGCTACAAGCGTCTGCGCCTGTGCGACCAGCTCAACTCCATCATCACTGCCCACGGCTGGGGTTACGTCTACGGAACGGTGGAGTAGCCGCGAGAGCCTGCGGCTGATTGCGAAACGCATACAACCCGAGTCTTAGGTGGTTCCGGCTCCAAAACCCGAGCCTCTACCCCTCTGCCAGGGCCTCGCGGCGGCGGCGCTCGCGGCGGCGCTCCTCGGCACGGCGCTCCGCCTCCCACCTGCGCTCCTGCTCCTGCGCCTCGGCAATGATCGCATCCATGCGGCGCTCGCACACCTTGCGGAAGCGGCGGTAGTCGCGGATGCTTTCGGGCGTGGTGGCCAGCATCTGGTAGTCGTTGAGCAGGTCGGCGGCCTCGTAGACGTAGCCGTCCTCCACCAGCATGTCGATGATGACCCGCAGAAAGTCGATGCGCGTGGCCATGCCGTGGCTGTCCATGCGCCACAGCTCATAGCCGTACAGCAGGTCGTCGACGTTGCCCGTGCGCTCGTAGCGACGCAGGATGGGCTCGCAGGTGTTGCGCGCGTCGGCGTCCTCCGACCCTACGGCCCACATGCCCAGCGAGGTAAGCAAAAGCAGCGCGAGGTCAAAGTACACGAACAGCGGGATGGCAATGCCGATCCACGACACGTCGCGGTTGAACAGCCACAACGCCACGGCAATGGCCGCCGCGCCAAGGCAGACGACCACCATGACGAGGTAGTTTCTGAGCGATATGCGAAAGGTGTCGGGCATCGGCCGATTTTACCTCCAAAGGGACAGTCCGCACGAAAGCATAGCACGAACGGCTATGCTCCATGCAAACGCTCGCCCATGCCCAAGTAAAGAGCAGGACTCTTTCGCGCAGCGGCATGCAACCCCACGCGGCGCGCGTCCCCGTATGTCAGCGCTACCTGCGCGCCTTGATCTTGTCGTGCACCGACACAAAGATCAGGCCGGCTCCACCCGCCACGACCGAACCCGCCAGGATGGCGCACTTGGCTGCCAGCACCTCGGCCGGATCGGCAAAGGCCAGGCCCGAGATGAGGATGGACATGGTAAAGCCCATGCCGCCCATGATGCCCACCGCAATAATCTGGCTCCAGCTCACGTGGTCGGGCAGGCTGGCAAAGCCGATCTTGACCAGCAGGTACGTGACCGAAATGATGCCCAGTGGCTTGCCCAGCACCGCACCCAGAAACACGCCCTGCGCCACGCAGTCGGTCAGGATGGAGCCCAGGTCCACGCCCACCAGGCGCACTTGCGCGTTGGTGAAGGCAAACAGCGGCAGGATCACGAAGTTGACCAGCACCGAGATGTTGTTCTCCACGCGCTCGAGCGGCGGGGTCACGTGGTGCATCACGCGCTCGACCGAGAGGGCCGCATGGGTAAAGTCGTGCTGGCCCAGCACGTGGGAGCTCTCGTCAAACTTGTCGTCGAGCTCGCGGGCGCGGCGACCCAGCCAGTCGCGCAGGCGCGTGAGGCGCACGTCGGAGCGCGCGGGCAGGAAGAACGCCAGGATGACGCCGGCCAGCGTGGCATGGATGCCCGAGTTGTACATGCACACCCACAGGCCCAGGCCCAGCGCCATGTAGGGCTTGACGGTGTACACCTTGGAGTGGCTGAGCAGCCCCAGCAGGATGATGAACCCCAGCGCGCCGGCGCACCACGAGATGCGCGGCGACTGGCCATAGAACAGGGCCAGCACCAGGATGGCCAGGATGTCGTCGGCGATGGCCAGGGTCTGGAAGAAGACCTTGGTCTCGGCGGGGATGCGGTCGCCCAGAAGCGACATGACGCCCAGCGCGAAGGCGATGTCGGTGGCGATGGGGATGGCCCAGCCGGTCATGGTGCTCTGCCCCAGGTTGAGCAGGGTGTAGATGACTGCCGGCGCAGCCACGCCGCCAACCGCGGCGAGCATGGGCAGGGCCGCCTGGCGCGGGTAGCGCAGCTGGCCCACGGTGACCTCGTACTTGAGCTCGATGCCCACCAGCATGAAGAAGACGGCCATCAGGAAGTCGTTGACAAAGGCCTCCACCGAGATGCCCACCGAGAAGGGCCCTGCGCCAACCGAAAGCTGGGCCTCCAGGATCTGGTGCACGATGTGGTAGGCGTCCGAGTTGGCCACCGCCACGGCAAGGACCGCCGAGAGCACCATGACGGCAGCCGCGATGGTGCCATTGGAGGTGATCTTGTCGATGGCGCTCATGGTACTCAGACGGTTGACCACCGCGGGCTCGGCGATGATGGACTGGCGACGCGCGGCACTGCGGTGTGCGGCGTTGCTCGTGCTCTCAGGATTGTGCTCGGTATTGGACATGTCTCTCCATGAACGACGGTTGCTCGTGCTGTCAATTCTACCGTGTCGGAACAGAGGCCTTCCACCGACCGCGGTCCGTATCCAAGGGGAATCCAATCCTGTCCATAAAGACGAGCTAAAGGTGCAGAGAAAGCGAGGGCGCCACTCCCCCGCCGCCACGGCTGCAGCCTGTGGCGCGGACGGAGCGGACGCCCTCGCGGCTCTTGGTACAGCTATCGTCTAGCGCACGCCCTGGACGCCGATGCCCACCACGTCGGGGCCGGTGTGCACCAGCAGGTCGGGCGAGACGTCGGAGTACAGGATGCTCTCGATGTTGACGCCTATCTTACCCAGCTCCTCGCGCAGGCGACCCTCGAGGTACTCGAAGTAGTCGTCGGCGTCAGAGCAGCAGATGGCCAGGCGCACGGTGCCAAACTGCTGCGCGTGCTCCACCACCAGGCGCACCTCGGTCTCGAGCGAGCGCTCCCAGCCGCGCGCCTTGCGTGCAACCACATAGTGGCCCGTCTCGTTGCACTTGATGACGGGCTTGATGTTGAGCATGCTGCCCAGGCGGTAGACCGGCTCGGAGATACGGCCGCCCTTGCGCAGATACTCGAGCGTCTTGGTCGAGAAGTAGACGCGGGTGTCGGCGGCCAGTGCGTCGAGCTTGCGCTGCAGCGAGAGGAAGGGCACGTCGGCCTCGATCATGTTGGCGGCGGCAACCACCACCAGGCCGGCGGCAATGCCAATGGAGAGCGAGTCCACCACCACGACCGGGAAGCCCGTCATCTGCGAGGCTACCATGCGCACCGTCTGGCAGGTGGCGGAGAGCCCCGACGACAGCGTGACAAAGACCGCACGCTCGTAGCCATCGGCGCGAGCCTGCTCAAACAGGTCACGAATGGTCTGCGGCGAGGGAAGCGAGGTCTTGGGCACCTCGTGCGGCAGGCGCGCCACCAGCTCGGCAGGAGTGATGTCGACGCCGCTTTCAAACGTCGCGTCCGAGAAGTTGATGCGTAGCGGGGCCACACGTATGTCGTGCTCGGCCAAGAAGCTAGCCGGCGTGTTGGTGCCCGTGTCGGTGAGCAGGGCGATCTTCTGGCTATTCATGAGTCTCTCCCAGACCGCTGGTTTTACGGTACACTTCCCTCATCATACCCCGCGTATGGTCTCATCTAGTCTTGGATACTAGATTATCTGGTTGGCAGAACACGGTGAAGGGCGGTGCCCGTCGTGCCAGGACGCAAGAAAGGCGAGCTAGAGCAGCCGTTTGACTACGAGCAGGCCCATGCGGAGCTTGTGCAGGCCATGCAGACGCTCCACATCTCGCGCGTAGACGAGATGCCGCGCATCGAGCTGTACCTCGACCAGGTGCTCTCGATCGTCACCACCGAGCTGGCCCCGCTCTACGAGCCCGGCGAGAAGATCATCACCGGGTCGATGGTCAACAACTACGTCAAGCAGCGCGTCATGCCCGCCCCCACGCGCAAGCGCTACACTCGCCGGCATCTGGCGTCGCTGCTGTTTGTGTGCTCGCTCAAGCGCGTGCTGTCCATTGCGCAGGTGGCGCAGGTCCTCACGCTGTGCCGCGAGGCCCAGATCGACTTGCCGCGCGCCTACGACTCGATGTGCAGCGCGCTCGAACACATGCTGGGCACGTGCTTTACCGAGGACATCCCTCACGTCACCACGCCCGAGCTGGAGTTGTACGACATCAGCGGGCAGCCTGTCACCGGACAGTTGGCGGCGCTGCTGCACAGCTCGCTGGGACTTATCGTCAACAGCGTGTACGTGGAGAAGCTGCTGGCCCTCGAGGCGCGCAGGCCCCATGCCGAGGCGCTCGAGCGCTAGGCGAGCGGCCGGCGCCGTTGGGCTATCATGAGGGCCCGCTGGACCGTCTGCGAGAAACCAAGGACCATGACAGAGAAGATCGGCATCATTGGCGCCATGAAGGTGGAGATCGCCACCATCGTCGCACAGCTCGAGGACCATCGCGAGACCATGGTCGCGGGCAGCGACTTTCACGAGGGCCTGCTGGACGGTAGGCCCGTGGTGGTGGCACGCTGCGGCGTAGGCAAGGTCAACGCCGCCATGTGTACGCAGATCGTCATTGGGCACTTTGGCGCCACGCAGGTGATCAACACCGGTGTGGCCGGCGCACTGGACCCAACGCTCGACATCGGCGACCTGGTGATCTCGACCGACGCCGTGCAGTACGACATGGTCGTGACTGGGCTGGGGTACGAGCCCGGCGTGATTCCCGAGCTGGGTGTACTGGCGTTTACCGCCAGCGAGGAGCTTCGCGGCGTGATGCACCAGGCGGCGCGCGAGGTGCTGCCCGATATCACCATCGTGGACGGGCGCGTGGCCTCGGGCGACCGGTTCGTGTGCGACCGGGACGAGAACCGACGCATTGCCGAGACCTTTGACGCCAGCTGCTGCGAGATGGAGGGTGCTGCCATCGCCCAGGTGTGCGACCGCAACCAGGTGCCCTTTGTCATCGTGCGCACCATCTCGGACAAGGCCGACGGCACCAGCATCACCGAGTACGACCTCAACGAGGAGCAGACCGCGCATCGCTGCGCCGCCATCGTGACCCGCGCTCTCCAGCTGTACCGATAGGGGCTACCCCTTTTGGTACGGGCTCGCGCACGGGGGATACCCTTTTTGCGCGAGGCTAGGGCTTCCTGACCCAGGGGCGCTTGGTGAGGCCGGTAGCCAGACGGGTGCGGGCGTGGTCGGCCGAGACGCCATGCATGAGCGGCACGCTGATCTGCGCGTTGATGGCACCTGGGTCAAAGTTGACCACCGTCACCCACACGTCGCGCTTTGGATCGACCCACTCGCCCAGGCACTCCACAGCCACCTTCTTGAGGTCGCGGCGGACCTCCTCCATGTCGCTGCCGTGCTCGATGGCCAGCGGCATCACGCAGCAATCGCGCGTGGCCGCCGACAGCTTGACCACTGCGGTCTTTGAGATCACCGAGTTGGGGATGATGTTGACCTGCCCGTACGAGTCGACAACGCAGGTGGCGCGCCAGTTGATGTCGGTCACCGTGCCGGTGAAGCCCGCAAAGGTGATCATGTCGCCGGGCTTGATGACCTTGCTGGTCATGAGCGCCAGGCCGCCGATGATGTTGGACATGGTGTCCTGCAAGCCCAGCGAGAGCGCCACCGATCCCACGCCGAGCGCGGCCACAAAGGCGGTGGGTTGCACGCCAAAGACGGGCTCGAGCGCCGTCATCAGCGCGAGCGACCAGATAACGCCGCGCATGATGTTGACGATGTAGGAGACCGAGGGCACCTTGGCGTGCTCGAGCACGTGGCGCACCACGCGTGAGAGCCCGCGGTCGGCGATGTAGGCGATCAGGCTCACCACCACGACGAGAATCGCCTTGCCCACAAGCTCGGCGAGACTCACGTCAAAGACGGTGGTGTCGCGCAGGAACTCCCACATCGCCCCCATGGCTACCCCTCAATCCGCACGATGGGCGCAAAGCCCTTGAGCAGCTTCTTCGTCTTGCCCGTACGCGTGAAGTACACCTCTATGGTATCGCCAGAGACCCCCTTGACCACGCCAGGACCAAAGGTCTTGTGCGCAACCTGGTCGCCAGCGGCAAAGGACTCGGCCGCCTTGGCTGCGTCGCGACGGATGGGCTCGGGACGGCGCACCGGTGCCGCGGCGCTCTCGCGCGAGCCGCCTGTGGAGCGCGTGCGCGAGCCAAAGACGCGCCCGCCGTACACCTCCGAGCCGCGGCCACTGCCGTAGGTGCCATGACGGTCGCCGCGCTTCTCCCAACCCACGCCGCTGAGCCCCGAGCTGCCGATGCCCGTGGCGTGCAGATGCTCGGCCGGAATCTCGGACAGAAAGCGGCTGGGCGGGTTGGCTTGCACCGAGCCAAAGACGCGCCTGGTGCTGGCATAGGTGAGGTACAGGCGCCGCTCCGCGCGGGTGATGGCCACGTAGGCCAGGCGGCGTTCCTCCTCGATCGAGGCGCCGTCGCCCTCGTGCGCGCGGTGCGGAAAGAGCCCCTCCTCCATGCCGGCCACAAAGACCACGGGAAACTCCAGGCCCTTGGCGGAGTGGATGGTCATCATGGTGATGGCGCTCGACTGGCCGGCCAGCGAGTCGAGGTCGCTGCGCAGGGCGAGCCACTCCATGAGCGCGGGCAGCTTCTCGGCCGCCACCTGAGGCAGCTCGGGCGCGGGAGTCAGGACCTCGGGCGCCGGAGCGCCACCCACCATGCCTGCCTCGCGCAGCTGGCGCAGGCTCTCGAGCGTCTCGGCCACATCGTCGTGGGTCTCGTCGAACTCCTGCGCCACGCCAAAGAATTCCTTGATGTTCTCGATGCGGGCGTCGGCCTCTACGGTGTTCTCGGCCTCGAGCGCGCGGATGAGACCAGCCTTCTCCACGATCATCTGCACCACGTCGGCGAGGTCGCCGGCATAGTGGCGACCGGCCTCCACGGCGCCGCAGAACTCGGCAAGGCCGTTGCGCGCCTTGGTGGGCAAAAGCCCCGTCTCGGCGATGCAGGCCTGTGCCGCCGAGAAGAACGAGGTGCCATAGGCCGCCGCGTAGGCGCGTACCTTGGCCACCGAGGTGGTACCGATGCCGCGGCGCGGCGTGTTGACCACGCGCTCGGCGCTCACATCGTCATCGGGGTTGACCACCAGCTTGAGGTAGGCCATCACGTCGCGGATCTCGGCACGGTCAAAGAAGCGCGTGCCGCCCACGATCTTGTAGGGCACGCCCGCGCGCAGGAACATGTCTTCGAGCGTGCGCGACTGCGCGTTGGTGCGGTAGAACACGGCCACGTCGTCGTAGCTGGTGCCCGCGTCGTGCAGCTTCTCGATCTCGGAACCGATCCAGCGTCCCTCGTCGCGCTCGTCGGCGGCCTGAAAGACCTCGATGCGCTCGCCGTCACCCGAGCTGGTGTAGAGGCGCTTGGCCTCGCGGCGGGCGTTGTGGGCCACCACCGCATTGGCCGCCTCGAGGATGTGCCCGGTAGAGCGGTAGTTCTCCTCGAGCTTGACCACGGTGGCGGAGGGGTAGTCCTTGCGGAAGGCCAGGATGTTGCGGATGTCGGCACCACGCCAGCTGTAGATGGACTGGTCGTCGTCGCCCACCACCATGAGGTTGCCGTAGCGCGCGGCCAGCAGGTTGGTGATCTTGTACTGCACGTGGTTGGTGTCCTGATACTCGTCCACGCTGATCTGGCGGAAGCGTTCCTGGTAGCGCTCCAGCACCTCGGGGTGCTTGGACAGCAACTCGTAGGCGTTGACCAGCAGATCGTCGAAGTCCATGGCGTTGGCGCGGGCCAGGCGACGCTGCAGCGTGTGGTACACGCGGGCCGCGGCACGCTGCTGCGGCGAGCTGGCGTTGGCCTCCATCTCGTCGGGGCCCACCAGCGCGTTCTTGGCCGAGCTGATGAGCGCGCGAATGCTGTTGAGCGGTGCCTGCTTGGCGTCGATGTCAAGCTCCGACATGATGGCCTTGACCAGGCGGCGGGAGTCGTCGTCATCGTAGATCGAGAAGTTGGGGCGGTACCCCAAAAGCTCGCCGTCCTCGCGCAGGATACGCACGCACATGGCGTGGAAGGTGCAGACCCACATGCCACGGGTGCCGCCGGGCAGCAGACGACCAAGACGCTCGCGCATCTCGGCGGCCGCCTTGTTGGTAAAGGTGATGGCCAACACCTGCCACGGCCGAACGCCCTCGTCGGCGATCATATGCGCGATGCGGTACGTGAGCACGCGCGTCTTGCCCGAGCCAGCGCCTGCCAGCACCAGAAGCGGCCCCTTGGTGCACATCACCGCCTGGTGTTGCGCCGGGTTGAGCCCATCGAGATCGATCGAGGTCGCGGGCGGCGCGTACGAAGGCGCGGGTACTGGCGCGTAGGTGGGCTGCACCGGATCGGTGGGCTGGTCAAACGAAAAGAGCGACTGCTGGCCTGTGGGCATGGGACTCCCTAGGACGTGGCGGAAAAGCACATCCAACCATACTACTGGCAAGCGCCGACAGAATCCAACGACACCGCGCGCACAGGAAGCTGCTCGTGCTGACTCAGAAGGGATACCCCCCTTTGAGTCAGTAGCGTTCTTTTGAGCCAGCGTTAGCTGCGCAGAGGATGTCGCCGGCGGCGAGCGGCCAGGGCGTACGCAGGCGGTAGGTTGCGCCGTTGCGCACCAGCGCGTCGGCCACATGCCAGCAGCCGTCCTCCCCCAGCAGCTCCAGCCCTGCAAGCGTCAGGCTGCGCACCGGTTCGCCCGGCGCCAGGACCTGCAGCTCTGCGCCACTATCGGCGCGGTTACGACAGGTCACGCAGGCGAGCCACGCATCGCCCTGCGGCTCGCTGCCCCGCGCCACAGCCACCATCGTGCGCTCGCGCGCGTACTCTACGCGCCCCGGATTCTGCGTGGGTTCACCCAGCAGAAAGCCCGTGGAGTAGGGCCGATGGCTCACCAGGTCCAGCTCACCAAGCCATGCCTCGGCCGGGTCGCCGTCGAGCACGTGCCGGTACGCGTTGACCACGCAGGCCGTGTAATAGCTTCCCTTGGCCCGCCCTTCGATCTTGAGGGCGTCGACGCCCGCCTCGCGCAAGTCGCCCAGGTGGCCGAGCAGACAGAGGTCGTTGGACGAGAGCAGGTAGCTGCCCCGCTCGTCGATCTCGAGCCCCACCGGGCGGTCGGGCGAGCGGTCTTCTACCAGCTGCCAGCCCCAGCGGCACGGCTGCGCGCAGGCGCCATACGAGGCCGAGCGCCCCGGGCCCATGAGCTCGGCAGAGAGCAGGCATCTGCCCGAGTAGGCCATGCAGAGCGACCCATGGGCAAAGACCTCTAGCTCCACCTCGCGGCTCAGGCGGCGCCGCAGCTCCGCAATCTGCCCCAGCGTCAGCTCGCGTGCGAGAACGATGCGGCGGGCCCCCAGGCGGGCGTACTGCTCGGCCGCGGCCGCGCTGCTCACCGAGGCCTGCGTGGACACGTGCAGCTCCACGTGTGGCGCGTGCGCACGCACCAGTGCCATGGCCCCCAGGTCCGCCACGATGGCCGCGTCCACGCCCATCGCATCGATGCGTTCCAAGAACGCCGGCAGCTCGTCTGTGTCCGCGTCGGTCATGACCGTGTTGAGCGTGAGGTGCACGGTGGCACCGGCAGCGTGGGCCGTCTGCACGGCATCGGCCAGCTCGTCCTCGGTAAAGTTGCGCGCGCCGGCCCGCATGCCCCAGCGCGGCGCAGCCAAGTAGACCGCGTCGGCGCCAAAGTGCAACGCCATGGCCAGCTGCTCGGGCCCCTGTGCCGGCGCCAAGAGCTCCATCTGCGCGCGGCTGCGCATGGGACTCACGCCTCCCCCGCCACGATGGCCGCAAGCAGGGCCTCGCAGCCTTCGAGCACGTCGCGATAGGTGCGATCGAAGTCGCCCGTATACCACGGGTCGGCGATATCGCGCGGATGGGCCGCCCAGTCGAGCAGCAGGTGCACCTTGCCCTGCGGGTCCGCCTGCGCGGCAAACGAGGCGCTCACCGGTTCCCAACTCCAACCGTAGCCCGTCTCGCCAGCCAGGATGCGGTACATCCCCGCCAGGTTCTCTTGGTCCATGCCGCAGATGAGGTCGTAGCGGGCGTAGTCGGCACGCGTCATTTGTCGCGCGCGATGCTCGCCGCAGGCAATGCCGTGCGCACGCAGCACGCGCCTGGTGCCCCGGTGCGGCCCGGCGCCAATCTCCTCGCGGCTGGTAGCGGCCGAGTCAACCAGCACCTCAGCCTCAAGGCCGCGTGCGGCCACCAGGTGGCGCATCACGTACTCGGCCATGGTCGAACGGCAGATGTTGCCATGGCACACCATCAGAATGCGTCTTGTCACGTCGGACTCCTTGTAGCCGCTACACGTACTGCGACCCGCGCGACTGCTCCAAGGCCAGGATGGTGCTCACGTTCTTGCGCTCCACCTCGGTGATGTCGCCCTCGTTGAACACGTCGGACGGGTGGTACCAGCTCTTGGAGGCAAAGTAGTCGGAAAGCTCGCCAGCCTCGAACACGTAGCCGTGGCGAGCATAGATCTCGTTGCGTGCCACAAAGAGGTCGTGGTCACTCAGGGCCTCGAGCTCGCTGGTGTCGTAGACGCGCACGTTGGACTCGGGGAGCATGTACTCGCTGGCATCGGCCTGCTCCACAGGCTCCTCTGGCTCCTCGCTCGCACTCGAGCCCTCGTCGCTGCTCGCCGGGGCAAAGGGCGGCGCATCGGTGCGGAAGAGGTTGGCGTCCTCGTCGGCGCTGCCGTCCTGGTCGATGGCATATAGGGTATTGGGGTCGTCGTCGAGCAGGTAGTAGGCCACGCTGCGCAGGTAGCAGCCAGCACCCTCGATGCCGCCAGGGCCAGCGTCCATGTGCTCGATGGTGTCGGGGTCGATGAGTGTCTGCTTGGCCAGATTGCCGTCGGCGGCGTAGGTCTCGATGATGCCGTCCTTGATGTACCAGTAGCGGCCGTCGTAGGTGCGCTTTGTGGTCCACCAGCCGTCGATCGACGAGATGATCCTGTTGGCCTCCTTGACCGAGATGGTCTTTGTGGCCACGGGCTGCTCGACCTCGGCCGCCGGGTCGACCCCGCGCCCACCCAGCAGCAGGTAGGCCACGCCAAAGCCCAGCACGATGGCCAAGGCGGCAATGGCAGCCACCACCGTCATGGGCAGCGTGGAGGCGTTGTTGGCATGGCGCTGCGACGGACGCTGACGCCCCTGCCAGGCGTCGGGCACATGGTGGCGCACGGACGAGTCGTAGCCGTAGACCACGTCGTCGCCCACGTCGATGACGGGATACGCCCTCGGCTCCGCGACGTCTGCGGCGGGGACGTCCTCCCCCGCCTCGGCTGGCGTCTGCTCGCCCTGCTCCTGTGCCCGGTCGTCGTCGGCAGCCTCCGGGGCGGCCTCGTCGTCGGCTTCGGACGCCGACTCGTCGCCATCGGACTCTTCGTCTGCGGCCTCGGGCTCGGCCTCCACATCAGCCTCGGAATCGGCTTCCTCCTCAGCCTCGGGCTCCTCGCTGTCGGCGACCTCCACCTCGGGCTCGTCGTCCACCCCAGGCTCGGACTCCTCGCCGTCGGCGACCTCCACCTCGGGCTCGGCGGGCATCAACTGGGTGGCATCGGACAAGGGCTCGGCCGACTCGGAGGGCACGACGTCCTCCTGCATGCCCTCGGGCATGAGCTGAGTCCTGTCGCCCGCATCCTCGGGCATAAGCTGCGTCCTGTCGCCCGCATCCTCGGTTGCCGGCTCGTTCGCATCTGCGGCCTCTTCGGCGGAGACATGCGCCTGCAAGTCCAGAACGCGCACCTCGCCATGACCCTTGCGGATCCTGTTGCCCATCCGCACGGGACGCGCCTCGCGCTGCGAGTTGACCATTTCGTCGGCAAGCTGGGAAAAGTCGTCCCCCGACTCGGCGACCTCGGCACTGAGGTTCATGAGCAGGGTGGGCAGGTCGCGCACCTTGGGTTCGAACGTCTCGCTCTCGGCCACTGCGGCAGCCGCGTCTTCGGGCCAGAGCGGCTCGGACGCCGAGGTGTCGTCGAGGCCCACGTGGTCGATGGGATCCTCGCTCGCGGCAGGACGCTCCACACGCGTGCCACAGCGCTCACAGAAGTGAGCCCAGTCGGGGAGCTCCATGCCACAATGAGCGCAGTACACCGTTCACCACCTCGCGCGCGTCAACCATACCGTTACAACGTACCACACACATCGTCTAACAGGTCCAACTATCGCGGAAAGTCGCATGCTAGCCCCGCATCTACCAGCATTGCAGGCACAAAACGCAAAGGCGCCGTCCCACCTACGTGAGACGGCGCCCGTCCATTGTGGCTGCCAGGCGCACCTGCCGGCGCGACCGGTGCGTGACGCTAGTGGCCCTTGATAGAGTCGAGGAAGTCCTTGGCACGAGCCGACTGCGGGTGGTCAAAGAACTCGTCGGGCGTGTTCTGCTCCACGATCTGGCCGTCGGCCATGAAGACCACGCGGTTGGACACGCGGCGCGCAAAGTTCATCTCGTGGGTCACAACCACCATGGTCATGCCCTCCTGCGCCAGCTCGACCATGACGTCGAGCACCTCGTTAATCATCTCGGGGTCAAGCGCCGAGGTGGGCTCGTCGAAGAGCATGGCCTTGGGATGCATGGCCAGACTGCGCGCGATGGCCACGCGCTGCTGCTGGCCGCCGGAGAGCTGCGCGGGGACCTTGTGCGCCTGGGCCTCCACGCCCACGCGGGCGAGCAGCTCCATGGCCTCGGCCTCTGCCTCCTTGCGGTTGCGGTGCAGCACCTCGACCGGACCCATGGTCACGTTGTCGAGGATGGTCTTGTGCGCAAAGAGGTTGAAGCTCTGGAACACCATGCCAATCTCGGCGCGGAGGGCTGCCAGCTCCTTGCCCTCCTGCGGCAGGGGCTTGCCCTCAAAGAGGATCTCGCCCGAGTCGATGGTCTCGAGGCGGTTGATGGTGCGGCAGAGCGTGGACTTGCCCGAGCCGGACGGACCGATGAGCACCACGACCTCGCCCTTCTGCACCTCGAGGTTGATGTCCTGCAGCACGTGCAGCTGACCGTAGTGCTTGTCGACATGGCGCATCTGAATGATGGGCTCTGCGGTTTGGATGGGCATGCGATCAGCTCCTTACACGGGATTCTCGTCGACGCGCGAAATCACCGGCGTGTCCGAGCGATGCGCGAGGTAGATGGAGAACTGGTTGGTTGCGTAGTTGACGGCGATGTAGAGCAGCGCCACCACAAAGTACATGGAGACGAGCGCGTCGTAGTTGGAGATGAGCACGCGCGCGTTCTGCATGAGGTCGGGGTAGCTGACCACGTAGGCCACCGTGGTGTCCTTGACCACGACGACCAGCTGCGACACCAGGCTGGGGATGACGATCTTGAGCGCCTGGGGCAGCACGATCTTGCGCGTGATCTTGCCGTGGGTCATGCCCAGCGCCATGGCCGCCTCGACCTGCCCCTTGGGCACGGCGTTGACGCCCGCGCGAAAGACCTCTGCCAGCACGCCCGACGCCGCGAGCGCCACCGGCACCGTGATCATCCAGAACGCCGGCATGCGCAGGCCGTACTTGGGGATGACCAAGAAGAAGAAGTAGATCAGCAGCAGGCTGGGCAGGCTGCGGAAGAGGTCGGTGACCACGTGGCAGATCGCCGACAGCGCCCGGTTGGGGCTGATGCGGCCCAGCATGAGCAGCAGGCCCAGGGCCATGGCGATGATGCCGGCGGTGATGGCCACCTTGATGGTGCCCAGAAAACCGCGCAGCAGGAAGCGCCAGGTGGTCCAGCGCAAGAAGAAGCTCCAGTACTTGGGGTTGAGCTGGTCGTTGACGTAGAACTGGCGCAGCACGAAGGCGACGAACGCGACGAGCAACACCACCGAGATGGCAGTGCCAATACGCACGAGGCGCTGCGTCTTGGGGCCGGGAGCCTCGTAGAGGGCGTCCCGCATGGAGACGTTGGCACTCATCGCAGGATCCTCACCTTCTCATCGAGCTTGTTGCCCAGAAATCCCAGCACGACCGACGTGCCCGCGTAGCAGATGGCGGAGACCACGAAGGCCGAGATGCCCGCCACCGAGCGCGAGTTGACGTAGTTGACCATGCCGGTGAGCTCGGGCGGGGTGAGGGGCACCTGCGAGCCCATAGCCGTGGTGAGCAGCGTGGCGATGAGCAGGTTGGTCATGGGCAGCACCGTGGTGCGCAGCGATTGCGGAATCACGATGAGGCGGATGATCTGCACGAACGAGAGCCCGATGGCGCGCGCGGCCTCGATCTGCCCCACGCCGATGGCGTTGATGCCACTCATGAAGTTCTCGGACGCAAACGACGACACCACCAGGATCACGCAGCACAGAAGGCACGTGCGGTACGACAGCGTGGCTCCCAGGTACGGCAGGGCATACACGAAGATGACCAGCAGCGACACCGTGGGGATGTTGCGGAACAGCTGCACGTAGACGTCGCCCGCCACCCGCAGCGGCTTGATGGGAGACACCCTCAGTACCGTGGCAAGAATGCCCAAGGCCAATCCGCCGGCAAAGCAGACGGCCGTCATAAGCCAAGTAGAGAGCACCGACTTGAGATAGACGTCACCAAAGGTGGTGAAGACCTCTGCGACTCCCATGCGCACCTCCTTCCTCTTGGAGGATGGGACCAGGCCACGGCTGCGGCGGACGCGTCTGCGCGTCGCTGCGGCCTGCGACCTTGGCCACCTTATGCGGCAAGGGCCTCCGCGCACTGACGCGGAGGCCCCGGTCACGTTCCAACTCGTAGCGCCTGACGGGCTCCGTCAGGCAAAAGCTTGCCTAGGCCTCGATCGCGGGGGGCTCCGGCGCCTCGGTAACGCCGATGCGGTTGCCGAGGCAGCACATGTACAGGGCCTCCCAGATGCCCTCATCCTCGATCTTCTTCAGGAAGTCGTTGACAAAGGCGACGCCATCGGAGTCCTTGGGCAGGCCGATGCCCAGCGGGTCCTCGGGACCAAACTCGGCGGCCAGCTCGTACTTGCCCGGGTTCTCGATGATGGAGCCCATGTGCAGCGTGGCGTCGACGACGTAGGCGTCGATGCGGCCCTGCTCCAGGGCGCGACGCAGCTCCTCGTCGGTGCCCAGCTCCTGGATCTCGGCGGCGTCAGGAGCGTACTCCTCCACCACGGCACGGCCGTTGGAGCCCTCCTGGACGCCCACGATCTTGCCGGCGAGGTCCTCGACGCTCTTGATGTCGGTGTTGCCCGCCTTGACCAGGATGCCCTGATGGCCCACGTAGTACGGGCCGGCGAAGGAGATGAGCTTCTTGCGCTCGTCGTTGATGGTGTAGGTGGCGAAGACGGCGTCGACGGTGTCGTTCTGCAGGACGGACTCGCGGGTGGAAGACTGCACGAGGGTCAGGTCGTAGGCGTCGGGAGCGCCGACAACGTAGAGGGCGAGCAGCTGGAACAGGCCGGCGTCAAAGCCGCGATGCTTGCCGTCGACCTCGTTGAGCTGCGAGAAGAGCGTGGAGGTCTCGACGCCACCCACGCGGAGCTTGCCGGCCTCCTTGACCTTGGTGGCCCAGGTGCTGGCGGCGATGTCGGCCTCGTCGGCGATGGGGCCGCTCATGACGATCTTGTCGAACTCCTCGGCGTTGAGGGCGGTGTCGTCGGCAGCAGCGGCGTCATCGGTCGCAGCGTCATCAGCGGCGGGGGCGTCCTCGGAGCCACCGCAGGCGGCAAGACCGAAGGCGGCAACGGTGCCGAGGCTGGCGGCGAGGGCCTGGCGACGGCTGAGCATGAGCTCGTCGAGGTTCTTCATGGTGTTCCTCCCTTTTGTTGGTACCGACAAAGCCCGGTCGGTAGTACTGCACATGATTACTTGCGTACCCATATTGTGTCGCATTCAGTCCCAAATGCATAAAACTGTAATGGACTTGCTACATGGAGCCGCTCTCCGCTCGCGCCTGACCGTGGGGGCGGGCGGCGCGGGCGCCTCGGCCACCGCCTCGACCATGCGCACAAAAACCCACGTATGCACGCCTGTTCTGGCTGCGTAATCCGATTGCGGAGATTATCCTAGCATTTTGCTAGGAATTCAAACACAAATGAATAGGAGTTAACGCGACGGTAGCATTGCCGGCCCCGCCCGCCGAGGCAGCAGAGCCGCTACGATGCCTTGGCCAAAAGGCGCGCTAGATGAGGCCCATCGTCCGCGCGCCAAAGTAGGCGAACACTGCCACACCCAGCAGGATGCGGTACCAGCCGAAGGGCTTGAAGTCGTGCCGACGCACGAAGCTCATCAAAAAGCGGATGGACAGCAGCGACACCACAAAGGCCACGAGCGAGCCAACGCCCAAAATGGCCCACTCCCCCAGCGCGAAGGCGTTGCCCTTGACAAAGAACTTGACCAGACGCAGGGCACTGGCGCCAAACATCACCGGAATGGCCAGATAGAAGGTGAACTCGGCCGCCACGGCACGAGAGGTGCCCAAAAGCAGGCCACCAATGATCGTGGAGCCCGAGCGCGAGGTGCCTGGCACCAGCGACAGCACCTGGAAGATGCCGATGCCGATTGCCGTGGGCCAGTCGAGGTGCTCGATGTCGCGCACACGTGCGAGGGCGTCGGCGCGCTCGGTGACAGAAGAGCCCACGTTGACCTGCGCAACCAGGTGACGCGGACGCCCCGCGGGGCGCTGCTCCCGGGCGCGTGCGCTACGCTCGCGCGCGTTCTCGATGACGATGAAGGCCACACCGTAGACGATGAGCGCCGCGGCGATGACGAAGGGGCTTCCCAGATGCTCCTCCATCCAGTCGTCGAGGGGGATACCCACCGCGGCAGCCGGTATGCAGGCGACGATCACCTTGGCCCACAGCGCCCAAGTGGCTTTGCGCTCCTCGCGGTCCTTGTTGCGCGAGAAGGGGTTGAGCTTCTCAAAGAACAGCAGACAGACGGCCAGGATGGCGCCCAGCTGAATGACCACCAGGAACATGTCCCAGAAGTCGGGCGACACGTCGAGCGTGACGAACTGTCCGAGCAGCAGCATATGCCCCGTCGACGAGACGGGCAGCCATTCGGTGATGCCCTCCACCAGACCATAGAGGGCTGCCTTGAGAAGCTCGATGATGTCCACGCTTTGTCCTTCCTCGCCCATGCGATGCGGTGGTGTCCATGATGCACCTTGCGGGCCCTGGCGTCGCAACTCCCACGCAAAACGCGCACGTTCGCCCTGCCAATAACGCTGCCGATGCCACATACTCATGGAATAACCATGTCATCGGGCATGCAGCGGTATGATAGACAGCTGTTGGTACGTCAGCGTGCCAACGGTCCTGTCCCCAACGAAAGAGGTTGTCGTGCAACGACCCGTGCAGCGCATCGCCACGATCGCGATTGCCGCCACCGTCGCCGGCCTCGGCCTTGGCCTGTCTCCCATTCCCGCAAGCGCGGAAACCTACGAGGAGCTCCAGCAGCGTGTCGAGGATTCGACTGCCGCATACGACGAGGCACTCGCCAACGTGAGCCAGATCCAGGGCGAAATCGACGAGAACGAGGCCAAGATCGCCGAGCTCGAGGAGCAGCTTCCCGCGCAGCGCGACCGCGCCGCCGACTCGCTTCGGACGCTCTACAAGCTGCAGCAGTCCAGCAACGGCATCGTCGACCTCATCCTCTCGGCCGACGACTTCAACGAGTTCATCGCCACAATCACCTACCTCGATCGCATCCAGTCCAAGAACATGACCGAGCTTCAGCAGCTCGCCGATCTCAACGCCGAGCTGCTCGAGGCCGAGGACACGCTGTCGGCCAAGAAGGCCCAGGCCGACCAGGAGCTCGATGCAGCGCGCCAGGCGCAGGCCGATGCGCTGGCCGCCCGCGAGGAGGTGCGTCAGCAGGCCATCCAGCAGGCGTACGCCGAGCAGGGAGCGGCGCAGGAGGCCATCGAGGCCGCCGCGCAGGACGCCAAGGACGGCAAGACCTTTACCAACGCCAGCGGACAGCAGACCAGCGTCTCTACGCCTGAGTCCACCAAGCCCGCCGCCGAGACCGTGGCCGAGACTCAGGAGTCCCAGCCACAGAGCGAGCCCCAGCAGCAGACCGCGCCCATCGTCTCGGAACGCGACGCCTTCGTGAACAAGTGGGCCCCGCGCATCGACGCCTACCTCGGCGGTTCGCCGCTGGGCGGGCATGGACGCACCTTTGCCGAGGCCGCCTGGGACTACAACGTGGATCCGCGCTGGTCTCCTGCCATCTCGTGCATCGAGAGCTCCAAGGGTGCCGTCTGCTTCCGCTCGCACAACGCATGGGGTTGGGGCAGCGCCAGCTGGGGCGACTGGGACACCGCCATCCGCAGCCATGTGGCAGGCCTTGCCGCAGGGTACGGCTACACGATCACGCCCTCGGCCGCACAGAGGTACTGCCCGCCCACCTGGCAGGCTTGGTACTCGTCGGTGCTAGCCGAGATGAACTGCATCTAGCAGCGAGGGGAGCCTACGGGCTCCCCTCTTTTATGCGCCAGATGGCCGAACCACCTACAACCCGAGTTGCAAGCACTCCCCAACGTCCAGCCACCTCACACCCAGTCTCCTTGTCGCGTTTATGCGAGAAGAGGACGCCCGTGCGTCGTCCCGCACAAAGACGGGTAGAGTAAGCAGCATGAAACAAGCGCACCCATGCGCCAAACCGTACGGAGGACCCATGACCGACACCACCGCCCCCGCCAACCGCTTCGCGACGCCCGACTCGGCGCTCGCCACAGGCACTCATCACCAGGGATTCACCGTCACCGCCGTCGAGCCGCTGCCCGAGCTGACGGGCACCGCCTACGTCATGCGCCACGACGCCACCGGCGCGCGCCTCATGTGGCTGGCCGTCGACGACCCCAACCGATCCTTTGCCATCGCGTTCAAGACGCCGCCCGCCGACGACACCGGCGTCTTCCACATCCTGGAGCACTCGGTGCTCTGCGGTTCGGACCGCTTCCCGGTCAAGGAGCCCTTCGTCAACCTGCTCAAGAGCTCCATGCAGACCTTCCTCAACGCCCTCACCTTCCCCGACAAGACCATGTATCCGGTCTCCTCGACCAACGTGGTCGACCTCGAGAACCTGATGGACGTGTACCTCGACGCGGTGCTGCATCCGGCCATCTACCACCGTCCGCGCATCTTCGAGCAGGAGGGCTGGCACTACGAGTACGACCGCGACGCCGACCGTCTGGCCTACAACGGCGTGGTGTTCAACGAGATGAAGGGCTCGCTCTCCGACCCCGACGAGGTCGCCTTCATGAACATCTCGCGCGACCTCTTTCCCGACACACCCTATCGCTGGGAGTCGGGCGGCGACCCGCGCGCCATCCCGCAGCTCACCTACGAGCGCTTCCTCGACCACCACGCCCGCCACTACAACCTGCCCAACAGCTACACCGTCCTCTACGGCGACCTCGACATCGAGCGCGAGCTGGCCTTTGTGGGCGAGCGCTTTGACAACGCCTGCGACCGCGGCGCCGGCGCACCCAACCCGCTGCCCCTGCAGGCACCCGTGGCGAGCCCCATGCGCCGCGTGGAGATGGCCACCGCACCCGAGAACGCCTCGGTGACCCTGGCCTTCGTGCTGGGCACCTTTGCCGACCGCGAGCGCATCCTGGCGACCGACATCCTGCTCGACGCGCTCGCCGGCTCCAACGAGGCTCCGCTCAAGCGCGCCGTGCTCGACGCTGACCTGGGCGACGATTTCCAGGTGGGACTCATCGACAGCCTCATGCAGCCACAGATACTCATGACGCTCAAGGGCGCCAAGCCCGGCGTCGCCGAGCGCTTTGAGCAGCTGGTACGCGACACCTGCGCCAAGCTGGTTGCCGAGGGCCTTGAGCGCGACCGCCTGCGCGCGGCACTGGCCCAGAGCGAGTTCAACCTGCGCGAGGCCGACTGGGGCGGCTCCTACTCCGACGGCGTGGCCTACTCGATGCAGGTCCTCTCCAGCTGGCTGTACGACGACGAGCATCCCGTAGACTACCTGCGCTACGAGGACGCCCTCGCCCACATGAAGGCTGGCTTCGAGGGTGGATACTTCGAGCGCCTGCTGCAGGAGCTGATGTGCGACAGCGTCCACCACGCGGCCATCGAGCTGGTGCCCGTGGAGGAGGGCGACGCCGCAGAGGAGCAGGCGGAGCTCGCCGCCTACCGTGCCACTCTGGACGATGCTGCCATCGCGCAGATCGAGGCCGAGGTCGAGGCCCTGCGCGAGGAGCAGGAGCGCGAGGACGCCCCCGAGGACCTGGCGCGCCTGCCGCACCTGTCGGTCGACGACATTGGCGACGCCCCGCATGAGACGCCCGCCCAGTGGGTCGACGCTCCGCTGCCATGCCTCGCGCACGAGCTGGACACCCACCGCGTGGTGTATGCCTACCACTACTTTGACCTACGCCGCCTCACCTTCGAGGACCTGCCCTACGTGGGTCTGCTCACCGACGTGCTCACCAAGCTGGGCACCGAGCGCCTGAGCGCCGCCCAGCTCGATACCGTGCTCGAAGAGAACCTGGGCGCACTCAGCTTCTTCTGCGAGCTGTATGGCAAGGACGACGACCCTGACTACGTGCGCCCGCTGTTGGTAGCGGGTGCCAGCGCGCTCGCCGAGAAGGTCGAGGCCCTGGCCACCCTGCCCTCCGAGGTCTGGGGCACCACCCGCTACGACGGGCTCGACCAGATCCGCGACATCCTGCAGCAGCGGCGCGTATCCATGGAGCAGCGCTATCTAGGCGCGGGCCACGCCGCAGCCATGGCGCGCCTGGGCACCTACTTCAGCCGTGCGTCCATCGCGCAGGACGCCTGCTCGGGCATCGGCTACTACCAGTTCGTCAAGGACCTCCTCGCCCATTGGGACGAGCGTGCGCCGCAGCTGCCCGAGCGTCTTGCTCAGCTGGCCAAGCGCATCTTCACGGCCGACGAGGTGCTTGTGAGCATCACCGGCAGTGCCGAGGACCGCGCACGCTTCTGGGAGGCCGGCGGCACGCTGGGCCTGCCCACGGCCGGCGCGGAGGCCTGCGCGCACCAGCTCGTGCCGCCCGCGCCGCAGGTGCGCAACGAGGCCTTCGTCACCCCGGCCAACGTGTGCTTCGTGGCCGAGGGCCAGCCGCGCACCCAGCTCGACGAGGGCACCCGCGGGTCCTGGACGATCGCGTCGCGCGCCCTCTCCTACGACTACCTCTGGAACGAGGTGCGTGTGAAGGGCGGCGCCTATGGCTGCGGCTTCAGGTACGGCACCGACGGGCGCATGCAGTTCTGGTCCTACCGCGACCCTGCCGTAGACCCCTCCGTCGCCCGCTTCGAGCAGGCAGCCCCGTGGATTGCGGACTGGCAGCCTTCCGACGACGACCTCACCGGCTACATCGTCTCGTCGGTCGCCTCCCACGACGCCCCGCTCAAGCCGCGCCAGCTCGCTCGCAGACAGGACAGCCTGATCCTGGCCGAGCGCCCCGAGGGCTGGCGTGACGAGTCGCGCACGCAGATGCTGGCCGTCACGCCGCAGAAGGTTCGCGACCTGGCGCCCGCGCTCGCCCAGCTGCCCGAGCGCCGAGCGCTGTGCGTCTTTGGCAACCGCGAGAAGATCGAGGAGAGCGATCTCGGGCTCACCGTCATCGACCTGATGGGCTAGGCAACCCAAGACAGACAAAGGCACTCGACCATCGGGGGCGGCTCCTTTTGGACCAACGTTTTCGTCCAAAAGGAGCCGCCCCCGATGTCCAAATCGCCACCCGCAGTGGGTTGCCAGCAGGCCTCCACACCCTGTCCACAGGCCGTTCGCAGACGTTCGGCGGCAAGACGTCCTAATACCCCAAGCCCCACCTGCGCAACCACAAAAACGTTGCCAAGAGGTTGCCAAATCGGCATGTGGCGGATTTGTTTTTTACGGATTAATTGTTTATTAGGCCGCACTATTTCTACCTGCGCCAACAGGCCTTTTCTACAGCTTTTCACCAAACATGTGGTGTTTTCAACACAGACGTGGCACAAGATGTTGTGGCATAGTAGTTCAGGCGCTCAGGCGCCCAGACACCATGTCATCCCGCGCGGAGCCCCCTGGCACCGCAAGACGCAGGCAACCCACGAGACGCAAGGGAACGCAACGTGAAGATCATCAAGCGCAACGGTTCCGAGGTCCAGTTCGACCTCAGCAAGATCGAGAACGCCATCAAGGCCGCCAACCAGGAGGTCCCCCAGGAGGAGCGCCTCAGCGAGCGCGCCATCAAGTTCGCGTCCCTCAACGTCGAGGACAAGTGCAAGGCCGCCGGCCACACCGTGACCGTCGAGGAGATCCAGGACATGGTGGAGGACCAGCTGATGGCCCTCGACCGCTTCTCCGTTGCCCGCAAGTACATCATCTACCGCTACCTGCAGAACCAGAAGCGTCACAAGAACACGACCGACGACAAGATCCTCTCGCTCATCGAGTGCGTGAACGAGGAGGTCAAGCAGGAGAACTCCAACAAGAACCCCACCGTGGTCTCGGTGCAGCGCGACTACATGGCCGGCGAGGTCTCCAAGGACCTCACCATGCGCACGCTGCTGCCCGCCGACGTCGTTGAGGCGCACGAGAACGGCATCATCCACTTCCATGACGCCGACTACTTCGCGCAGCACATGCACAACTGCGACCTTGTCAATCTCGAGGACATGCTGCAGAACGGCACCGTCATCAGCGGCACCCTCATCGAGAAGCCGCACAGCTTTAGCACCGCCTGCAACATTGCCACGCAGATCATCGCCCAGGTGGCCTCCACCCAGTACGGTGGCCAGTCCATCAGCCTCACGCACCTGGCCCCCTTCGTGGACGTCAGCCGCAAGAAGATCCGCCGCTCGGTCTATGCCGAGATGGAGACCATCGGCTTCAAGGCCTCCAAGGAGCAGATCGACGTCATGGTCGAGAAGCGCCTGCGCGAGGAGGTCGCCCGCGGCGTCCAGACCATCCAGTACCAGGTGGTCACCCTCATGACTACCAACGGCCAGGCCCCCTTCATCACCGTCTTCATGTACCTCAACGAGGCACGCAACGCCCAGGAGAAGGCCGACCTCGCCCTCATCATCGAGGAGATGCTGCGCCAGCGCCATCAGGGCGTCAAGAACGAGAAGGGCGTCTGGATCACCCCGGCCTTCCCCAAGCTCATCTACGTGCTCGAACCCGACAACCTGACCGAGGGCACCCCGTACTTCTACCTCACCAAGCTGGCTGCCAAGTGCACCGCCAAGCGCATGGTGCCCGACTACATCTCCGAGAAGAAGATGTTCGAGTACAAGCTCTCCAAGGGCGAGACCGAGGGCAACGGCGACTGCTACACCTGCATGGGCTGCCGCAGCTTCCTCACGCCCGACCGCTCCGGCAACGGATACAACAACGTGGCCAAGGCCAAGAACTACGAGCCGGGCAAGCCCAAGTACTACGGCCGCTTCAACCAGGGCGTCGTGACCATCAACCTGCCCGACGTGGCCCTGTCCTCCTCGGGCGACATGAAGCGCTTCTGGGAGATCTTCGACGAGCGCCTTGACCTGTGCCACCGCGCCCTGCGCGCCCGCCACGAGCGCCTGAAGGGTACCGTCTCCGACGCCGCCCCCATCCTGTGGCAGTACGGCGCGCTGGCCCGCCTCGAGAAGGGCGAGACCATCGACAAGCTGCTCTACGGCGGCTACTCCACCATCAGCCTGGGCTATGCGGGCCTGTACGAGTGCGTCAAGTACATGACGGGCTACAGCCACACCGACCCCAAGGCCACCGAGTTCGCCCTCTCCGTGATGCAGCACATGAACGACAAGTGCACCGAGTGGAAGCTCGCCGAGGACATCGACTACTCCGTCTACGGCACGCCCATCGAGAGCGTCACGTACAAGTTCGCCAAGTGCCTGCAGCGCCGCTTTGGTATCGTGCCGGGCATCACCGACAAGGGCTACATCACCAACAGCTATCACGTGCACGTGACCGAGGAGATCGACGCCTTTACCAAGCTGAGCTTTGAGAGCGCCTTCCAGCGCCTCTCCCCCGGCGGCGCCATCAGCTACGTCGAGGTGCCCAACATGCAGGACAACCTCGAGGCCGTCATCAGCGTGATGCAGTACATCTACGACAACATCATGTACGCCGAGCTCAACACCAAGAGCGACTACTGCCAGGTGTGCGGCTACGACGGCGAGATCCAGATCGTGGAGGACGACGGCAAGCTGGTGTGGGAGTGCCCCTGCTGCGGCAACCGCGACCAGTCCAAGATGAACGTCGCCCGCAGGACCTGCGGCTACATTGGCACGCAGTACTGGAACCAGGGCCGTACCCAGGAGATCAAGGACAGGGTACTGCACCTGTAGGTACGTGAGGCCCGAGAGCCCAAACAGGCGGCCGCCCACTTCCACGCGCTCCCCCTTCGCAGGTCGCGCTTAGGAAGTGGGCGGCCGCCTG
>CACZCK010000002.1 GCA_902779675.1 uncultured Coriobacteriaceae bacterium
CTCAAGGGACTGACCCCGGAGGAGTTCCGGAATCAGTCCCTTGGATTGGTGGCCTAGTGGGCCAGTATTATTGTCGTCCAAGTTTTGGGGCGCAGTTCAATGTGGCAGGGGCCGGCGCAAAAGAGAACTCCAGAAGTGCGGCTACAGCTCCATCTTGTCCACTTTGCGATCGTAGGTAAGCAGGCCGTTGGTCTCTTCCTCCACGTCGGTAAGCTGCGTGTACACAAAGCCGGCGAGCCCTTCGGCCTCCAGCGCGTCGGTGGCCGCCAGTAGCTCGTCGAGCCCAGCGCGCCAGGCCTCGAGCGACTCGAACTCGGCATAGCCGTAGGTGTGATCGAGCTGCGCGTGCCCCTCGATGCGCCAAGTAAGGCCGCCAAACTCGCTCACCATCTGCACGCGGCTAGGCCTATCGTCCTTGCCAGCGTAGGGATCGGCAAACATGTGGATGCCGCGGAAGTAGTTGTGCACGCCGCGGATGTCGCCCGCGCCCTGGTCGTACCAGCCGCTGGCCGAGAGCACCGGACGGGTAGGGTCGAGGTCCCACGCCAGCTGGGTTGCGGCGGCCGAGTCGAACTGGCCCCACGACTCGTTGAACAGCACCCAGGCCACGATGCACGGATGCTGTGCGAGCCGACCGATGACGTCCTCGCAGGTGCGCGTCCACTCGTCGCGATAGGCCTCGTCGGATGCGCCAAGGCGGTCGCGGCCCTTGTCGGTGTCGTCGCGCTGGCTGTGCCAGGAACCACGCCACAGGGTGGGCACGTCGCGCGACCACCGGTCGGAGGGAAGGTCGCCACCACTGGGCATGTCCTGCATCACCAGCACACCCATCCGGTCGCACAGCGCATAGAAGCGCTCGGACTCCACCTTGATGTGCTTGCGCACCATGTTGAAGCCGTTGCGCGTCACGGCACGCAGGTCGAAGGCCATGGCTTCCTCGCACGGGGGCGTGAGCAGGCCGTCGGGCCAGTAGCCTTGGTCCAGCAGGCCACGCAGGAACAACGGCTCGCCATTGAGGCAGATGCGGGGCACGCCCCGCCCGTCGCGCTCCACGCCAATGGTCCGAAACGCTACGTAGCTGGTGAGCACGTCCTCGCCATAGGCCACGTGCACGTCGTAGAGCACAGGCGTGTCGGGCGTCCACAGGCGCACGTCGGGGATCTCGAGGTCGAGCGTCATGCGGCCACCCACGCGACGCGACTGGATCCCCGAGGCCACCATCTCGTCGCCGTCGAACACCCCCACGTTGAGCATGGCGATGCCGTTGGCACGCACCGACACCGTGAGGGTGCCCGTCTCGAGGTCGGGCTCGAGCGAGAGCTCCTCCACGTGCGTGCGTGGCACCACCTCGAGCCATACGCTCTGCCAGATGCCCGACTGCGCGGTGTACCACATGCCCCCGCGGTGCAGGCGCTGCTTGCCCCGCAGCTGCGTGCCCGTCTCGCTGGGGTCGTACACGCACACCAAAAGCTCGTTGGGCTCGTCGCGCAGAACATGGGTGATGTCGACCTCAAAGGGCAGGTAAGCGCCCTCGTGCTCGGCCACCTTGCTGCCGTTGACGTACACCGCACAGGCGTAGTCGACCCCGTCGAAGTGCAGCACGCAGGATGCGCGCGAGGAGAGGCTGGGGGCGACAAAGGTGCGTCGGTACCACAGCAGCTCGCTGGGCTGCAGCTGGCGCTCCACGCCCGAGAGCGACGCCTCCGGCGAGAAAGGCACGCGGATCTTGCGGTCGAAGACGGCTGGCGCCTCGGCGTCTCCCCACTGCTTGCCGGCGTCGGCGCACGGTACAAAGGCGCACTCCCACCAGCCATCGAGCGTCTGCCACGCCTCGCGCGCCAGCAGCGGCCGCGGATGGCTGCGGTAGGCGACCTCCCCCAGTGACTCGCCCCACACCGTGGTGAGCGGGCTCAGCTGCTCGGGACCATAGTCCTTGGGGATGCTCTTTATGACGCGACGGATGTCGAGGTCCATGGGTCAGTCCTTTCCTGTTGGCGCCAGCGCGCCGGGGAACGCTTAAGAGTATGGCGCGTCACAGCAGCTCGTCGAGCGTGTTGCCGTACGACGGCAGGAACTCGTCGACGAAGTCGCCTACCTCGGGTAGCTCGGCGCGCATGCCCTCCACTGCCCGGCGCGTGGAGGCCTCGGCTGTGCGGAACTCGGCGTTGCCCGCCTGCGCCTCCTCCACGCACTTGATCAGCGCACTGATCTTGTCGGCCGCTTTGACCAAGCGCCTGAGGTAGGCCTCGTCCTCGCCGACGGCTGGGGCAAACAGCGCCTCGTATGCCGGGCGCAGGTCGTCTGGCAGCTTAGCGAGCAGGGTCTGCTCGGCCTCGTGCTCCACCTGCTTGTACGCGTCGCGGATGTGGGCGTCGTGATACTTGACTGGCGTGGGCATGTCACCGGTGATGATCTCGGAGGCATCATGGTACAGGCCGATGAGCGCCGCCTTGCTGGCATCGAGCGAGCGACCGTAGCGCACGTTGCCGATGGTGGCCAGGGCATGGGCAATCATGGCCACCTCGAGTGCATGCTCGCTGAGGTTCTCGGGCCGCGAGCTGCGCATGAGCGCCCATCGGTCGATGTACTTCATGCGCGAGACGATGGCAAAGAACGTTGACTGCATGTGGTTGCCCCCTGTTGTGGTTTGACCATCACATCATGCCACGACGGCACGACAACATGGCCACGAGATTGGCAAGACGTAACAGGCGCATGGCATACCGTGCCACCCGATCTCAACAGCACTCCAAATGGACGCGACGTGATGAGCCTGCATAAATTGTTATAAGTGGTAAACTTTCGGCAAACAACACGCCCGATTGGAGCCACACCATGAATGCAGCACGCCCAACCTGGAGCAGAGTCGGCGGAGTCCTTGTCTCGGTCCTGCTTGCCACCGCGCCGCTCTCCCCCACGCTTGCCTATGCCGCTGCGTCGGTCGACAAGACCGAGACAGTGCACGTGCAGACCGACCCCGCCGGCACCGTCTCTCAGGTCACAGTCGAGGATCTGCTGGCCAACGACGCACAGTCCGACCAGCTCGCCGACCGCTCCACGCTGACCGACATCGTCCCCAAGGACGACAAGCAGTCCTTTACCCAGAGCACCGACGGAACCATGACCTGGACCACGGGCGGCAAGGAGGTGAGCTACGAGGGCAGCACCTCGCAGCAACCGCCCGTCAAGATCTCCGTCTCCTACCAGCTTGACGGCAGCCCCGTCGACCCCAGCAAGCTGGCCGGGGCGACTGGCCACCTCGACATCCGCATCGACTACGCCAACGAGTCGCAGTCCGCCCGCACGGTGGGCTCCGACCAGCGCACCATGAGCACGCCGTTCGTCTGCATGACAATAGCCATGCTCGACGGCGACGTCTTCCGCAACGTGGAAGTTGAGAACGGGCGCCTCGTGGACGACGGAGACGCACTTGCCGTAATCGGCGTCGCCACGCCCGGCCTCAAGGAGAGCCTGAACCTGGACCCCGACACCATCGACCTCGACCTCCCCGACCACCTCACGATCTCGGCAGACGTCACCGACCTCGCACTCGACCCGATCTACACCATCGTCACGCCCGAGCTCTTTACCGACATCGACACCAACGACCTCGGTCTGGACATGGGCGACCTCGGCGAGGGCACCGACGCGCTCGAGGACGCCATGGGCAAGCTCATCGACGGCTCGAGCACCCTGGGCACCGCTCTCAGGCAGCTCGCCTCTGGCAGCGACCAGATCAACGGCGGCGTGGCAGAGTTCATCGCCAAGATCAGTGCGCTTCCGTCGGGCATGACCCAGCTCACCGAAGGCATCAAGGGACTGTCGGACGGCCTTACCGTTGCCAGTGGCGCCGCCGGCCAGCTCTCCGAAGGCGCCTCGGGCGTGAGCGAGCTGGCTCAGGCCTCGCTCGGCGGCGTGGACCAGGCAAAGGCCAGCATCTCCACGGCAGGCAGCAGGGTCAACGAGCTCAAAGAGGCCCTCAAGAACATGCGGGGCACCAAAGAGGCCATCGGCAGCGCCAGCACCGCCGCGAGCAAGGCACACGAGGCGGCAAGCGACGCCTACGAGGGGCTGAGCGCAGTATCAGCGGACGTAGAGCAGCAGAAAGCAGCTGTGGCAGGCAGCCTCGACCAGGCGACGGCAGAACTCGACAAGCTCGAGGCGATCTCGATCGAGGGACTCTCCGAGGAGCAGCAGAAGCAGCTCGACCAGGCCAATGCCGCCATCGCCGCAGCCAAGGCTGACGCGGGAGAGCAGATCGCCGCGGCGCGTGGTGGCCTCGACGCCGTGACGGTCGAGCTCCCCGAGGGGCTTGAGGCCGACATCGAGGCGCTCGACGGCGCCACAAAGCAGCTTGACGAGAGCAAGGGCAAGATCGGTGGCAGTGCACAGGCGCTTGACGGCGCCGACAAGGCCAGCGAAGCCATAGGTGGGGCGCAGGCGAGCCTCGACGCGGCGCGCGGTGCCATCGAGGGCGTCGCGGGAGGATCGTCCTCCGTGAGCGACGGAGCCTCGCAACTGGCAGCCTCACTCGCCCAGGCCTCGACGGGTGCCTCGCAGCTGGCAGACGGCATGGGCGGCCTCTCGGAAGCCGCCCCGCAGATGGTCGACGGCATGGGTGCCCTCGCCCAAGGCCTCGGTCAGCTCTCGACCGGGCTCAAGGCCACAGCCGATGGCTCCGACCAGCTGACCGACGGACTCTCGACCTTCGACCGCGAGGGCATCGCCAAGGTCGTCGACGCGCTGCGCGACATGGATGACGACATGGGCGGCATCACCGATCGCCTCGACGCCCTGCGCGACTCCGCCCGGGACTACGACAACTTCTCGGGCAAGGCGGATGGCCAGACCAGTGCCGTGCGCTTCATCTTCAAGACCGAGCAAATCGGCTAGCCCAACGCATACGAAATGCAAGAGGGCGGGAAGGGGCAGTTTGACTCCCCTTCCCGCCCTTCTACCTGATGTTGGGCCACCCCCCTGTCAGGCTACAGCAGCTGGATAAGGGCCTCGACGTCCTCCATGCGGGTAGCCCAGCTGGTGGCAAAGCGCACGGCCGTATGGGTCTCGTCCACACGCTCCCAGAAGCTCACTGCAACGCTCCGCTTGAGCTCGGCCAGCCGTTCGTCCTCGAGCACCACCAGCACCTGATTAGTCCGATTGGGCACGAGGTAGCGGTACCCGCGCTCGTCGAGCGCGGCGCGCAGCACCTCGGCGCACTCGATGGCGTTGCAGGCGATGCGCGTGTACAGGTCGTCGGTGAACAACGCGTCAAACTGGATGCCCAGCACGCGACCCTTAGCGAGCAGCGCGCCGTGCTGCTTGACCATGGTGAGGAAGTGCTCCGGCATGCCTTCGCGCGGGAACACCACCGCCTCGCCGATCAGCGCGCCGACCTTGGTGCCCCCGATGTAGAACGCATCGGTCAGGCGCGCCACGTCGGGCAGGGTCACGTCGGTACCCGGAGTGACCAGACCGTAGCCCAGACGGGCGCCGTCCAGGTACAGCGGCAGGTGCCAGCGGCTGCACACCTCGTGCAGCGCCTCAAGCTCGGCCAGCGAATAGAGAGTGCCGTACTCGGTGGGATGCGAGACGTACACCATGCCCGGGAAGACCATGTGGTCGTGGTTGTCGTCACCATAGAAGCCAGAGACGTACGCGTCGAGCTCGCCGGCGTCGATCTTGCCGTCATGCTGCGGCAGCGTGAGCACCTTGTGGCCCGTGAACTCTATGGCGCCCGCCTCGTGCTGAGCCACGTGCCCTGTCACGCAGGCCACCACGCCCTCGTACGAACGCAGCAGGGAGTCGATGACCACCTGGTTGGTCTGCGTGCCTCCCGCCAGAAAGAACACGTCGGCCTCGGGGTCGGCGCATGCAGTGCGGATCTTGTCGCGGGCCGATGCGCAGAAGACATCGTCACCATAGCCGGGCTCCTGCTGGAGGTTGGTGCGAGTGAGCACCTCGAGAATCGCGGGATGGGCACCCTCGGAATAGTCGTTGACGAAGGAAAGCATGGCAGTCTCCTACCCCGTCGCTTATGTGCGGGCAATGCCTCTCAAATGCGCTTCGATTATACGGTTTCCGCATGTACACACCCGTGATAGAGCAGGCCACGCAAAGCCGATGGGGCACAATCAAGTAACGAGGAGGTGGCTGCCATGGCACCAGACACACAGTCGAGGCGTCGCCGCTGGCTGATAGACGCCCTGCTCGCCGAGCGTGAGGAATATGCCGGCATCGACGTGCCCCAGGAGGCCGAGGGCCAGCGCAGGCTGCTACGCGCACTGTTCAACGTGCGCCCGCCCGAGCCCGCTAGCGAGGAGTTCTTGCAGGTACAAAATGCCTACCTTCAGGAGCGTGCCCGCGAGAAGGGCATCACGCACCTGGAGAACCTGAGCCCCATCCGGCCGCATGTCTACGTGTGGCGCGGAGACATCACCACACTCGCGGTGGACGGCATCGTCAACGCCGCAAACAGCCAGATGCTGGGTTGCTTTGCCCCCAACCATGGCTGCATCGACAACGCCATCCACACCTTTGCCGGCGTGCAGCTACGCCTAGCCTGCGCCGAGCAGATGGCGGCGCAGGGCTACGAGGAACGCACTGGCCAGGCCAAGATCACGCCCGGCTTCAACCTGCCCGCCGCACACGTGCTGCACACGGTCGGACCCATCGTCGGTTGGCAAGGCGTCACGCCGCGCGACCAGGCATCGCTTGCCTCGTGCTATCGCTCGTGCCTGGCGCTTGCCGAGAAGCATGGCCTTCGGTCGATCGCCTTCTGCTGCATATCGACGGGAGAGTTCCACTATCCCAACGACGAGGCGGCACGCATCGCCGTCGACGTGGTCGACGAGTACCTGCAGAGCATGCGGCACCCCATGGAGGTGGTCTTTAATGTCTTCAAGCCAGTGGATCTTGCAATCTACCACGACCTTCTCGAACGGCGCTAAGGAGCTCGCGCGGCGCATCGACGAGGCCGACGCCGTGCTGGTAGGCGCGGGGGCGGGCCTCTCCACCGCCTGCGGACCCGAGTTTGCCTACGCGGGCGAGCGCTTCGAGCGGCTCTTTGGCGACTTTGGCCAGCGCTACGGCTATGCCGACATGTATTCGGGCGGCTTCTACCCCTACGCCACGCCCGAGGAGCGCTGGGCATTCTGGGCGCGTAACGTGTGGTACAACCGATACGCCTGCCCCGTGGGCGAGCCCTACCGCGACCTGCTCAAGATCGTACGCGACAAGGACTACTTTGTGCTCACGACCAACGTGGACCACCAGTTCCAGCGCGCGGGCTTCGACAAGCAGAGGCTCTTCTACACGCAGGGCGACTACGGCCTGTTCCAGTGCTCGGAGCCCTGCCACCAGCGCACCTATGACAACCACGACGCCGTCAAGGCCATGATCGAGCAGCAGCGCGGCCTGCGCATACCCAGCGAGCTCGTGCCCACCTGCCCCGTCTGCGGCAAGCCCATGAGTATGAACCTGCGCGCCGACGACACCTTCGTGCAGGACGAGGGCTGGTACGCAGCCAACCGGCGCTACCAGGAGTTCGTGCGCGACCATCAAGGCCAACGGGTCGTCTACCTCGAAATCGGCGTGGGCGGCAACACCCCGGCGATCATCAAGTACCCCTTCTGGCAGATGGCTGCCAACAACCCCCAAGGCTTCTATGCGCAGGTCAACTACGGCGAGGTCATAGCGCCTGCGGCCATCGCGGACCGCACGCTGCTGCTCGACGCGGACGCCGCCCAGGTACTGGCCGCAGTCAGCGCGCTGCGCTCCTAGCTTTCCAGCTCAAGCAAACGGGGCGAAAGGTAAGCTCCTTCCGCCCCGCCTGCATGCGTTGTCGTCAGTGAACTATGCGAGCAGCTCCGGATACAGGTGCTCCAGCGCAGCGGCGATGCCGTCCTCGTTGTTGGAGAGGGTCACGTAGTCGGCCACGGCCTTGACCTCGTCTACGGCGTTGCCCATGGCCACGCCACAACCGGCCCACTCCAGCATGGTGCGATCGTTCTGCGCGTCACCAAAGGCTACGATCTCGCTCTGGTCGATGCCCAGCGCGGCAAAGGTCTCGCGCAGCGCGCGGCTCTTGTCCACGCCCAGCGGCGTGAACTCGTAGTAGAACGGCGCCGTGAACATAGCGCTCAACTCGCCCTCAAAGGGTGCCAGCATCTCCTGCCAGTGCTCCTGCAAGTACGCAGGCTCGCCAGCGTTGAGGATCTTGTTGATGCCCCAGTCCACCTTGGCGGCCAGGTCGGCCTCCTCGCGCACCAAAAAGCCGTTGTTGTGCGCCTCGTACTGCACGATGAGGTACGGGGCGCCATCGCGCTCGATGGTGAAGTACGCGTCGTTGGTGAGCATGTACGGACCATAGTCGATGCACGAGGCCACGTCGAAGCCCTTCATGTGCTCGAGCACACGCTTGCCCTGCTCGACCGTCATGGCCTGCTCGAAGTATGCCTCACCCGTCTGGTAGTTGAGCGACTTTGCCCCGTTGAAGGCCACAAAGACACCGCCGTGCGACTTCATGTCGAGCACGTCGGCAAAGGCATGCAGGCCCTGGTCCGCACGGCCCGAAGCCAGCACCAGCACCACGCCCTTGTCCTGGGCAGCCTTGAGCGCCTCCGCCGTGCGAGGCGTGATCTGCTTCTCGTCGTTGGTCAGTGTGCCGTCGATGTCCAGAAGAATCGCCCTGATCATTACCGTCCCCTCCTCGCGCCTGCTCTTCCCTTTGCCAAAGCATACGACAATGACCCGAGCGCCCACGCATTGTCACCTTTGGCAATCGGGCCAATGTGCCTTGTTTTGTCGGCTTCGTGCCGCTCGCTCAGGCGTCTATCAGCTCCTCGAGCGCATAAAGAGCGCGGCAGGTTCCATCGAAGGAGGGGCACAAGCCGTCCGATATCATTTCATTGCACTACATCCCAGCAGGTCAATGGCAAGCGCATAGACAGGCGGCACAAATGACGATCTACAGGACCTTGGGGCACCGCTTAGGCCCACGCTTGAGATCGTAAGTTTACGCTAGCGTACAATGGACGCAGGGCACCAAGAGAAGGAGGGGCCATGGAGGAGTTCTACATCACCAACGATGGCATCAGGCTGCACGCCAAGCTCGACCGGCCAAGCAACGAGCCAGGGCCTGTGGCCATTGTCCTGCACGGGCTCACCGGCCACATGGAGGAGGAGCACATCGTTGCGGTGGCACAGGCAATCAACGAACTGGGTATTGCCACACTGCGCGTGGAGCTCTACGGCCACGGCGGCAGCGACGGAGACTTTGCCGAGCACACGCTCTACAAGTGGATCACCAACGTGCTCGCTGTGGTTGACTACGTCAAGGGTCTGGACTGGGTCGAGGGCATCTACCTGGGCGGACACTCGCAGGGCGGCCTCACCACCATGCTCGTGGCAGGCATGAGGCCTGCAGACTTCAAGGCCATCTTCCCGCTCTCCCCCGCCGCCGTGCTCATCGACGCGGCGCGCGAGGGCCTGTTCTTTGGCATACCCTTCGACCCGCACAACGTGCCCGACCACCTGAGCCTTGGGCCAGCATCGCTCAACGGCAACTACTTCCGCGTGGCGCAGACGCTCGACGTCGAGTCAGCGATCGCGCGCTACACAGGACCTGTGCTGCTCGTGCATGGCGACGAGGACCAGGCCGTGCCCGTGAGCTACTCGATCGATGCCGCAAAGAAGTACGCCAACGCCAAGCTGGTGATCATCGAGGGCGACGACCACAACTACCACCAGCATCTGGACCAGGCAGTCAAAGCCGTCAAGGAGTTCCTAGCGAGCGCTTAGAGCTCGTTCAGCAGGTGTCTTGCATAACGGGACCAGTACCCTAGCCTACCGAGGAGGCATGCCATGACCAACTCCGTCATCTTCCAGGACCAGACCTACGTGCCCGTGGGCACGAGCGTGGGGCTCACCGAGCTTGACGGCGAACAGCTCATCCGCGTGGTCAAGCCCGAGGAGAACACCGAGCCCGACGTGCCCACCTATGCGCGCCTGGTGGGCTCCGACTTCCACGACGGCACCATCGAGCTGGACGTACGTGCGCGCCTCATGCACTGGGCAGACATCGACTGCCGCGGCTTCATCGGCTTCGTCTTCCGCGCGAGCGTGAACGACGATCGCTTCGAGAGCTTCTACGTGCGCCCGCGCAACGGTCGCAGCTGCACCGAGCCCCAGCGCCGCATCCACACCATGCAGTACTTCTCCTATCCCGGCTACACCTTCGCGTACTTCCGCGAGCGCGGCATCGCCGACTACGAGGCCAAGGCCGACATCGAGATGGACAAGTGGATCCACCTCAAGGCCGAGATCGCCGGCGCTGGCGCCAAGTTCTACGTCGACGACATGGAGACCCCCGCACTCGTGGTGGACGAGATGTTTGGCGGGGCCGAGGCGCGCGGCGGTGTGGGCCTCTACGTGGACAACGGGACCGAGGGCAACTTCAAGAACTTCCAGGTGACCTACGCCGACTAGCCTGGTTTCAAAAGCATGGACGAGGTCGCTTCCCGCCTCACAAGGCGGGAAGCGACCTCACGCCTTGCCAGTCATGAGATCCCTAGGCTCCCGAATCCCTAGGCGACGCTGGTGGTCAGACGCTGCAGCACGAGCGCCAGCTCGCCCAGGAAGATCTTCTCGTGATAGTCGGTGATGGGGATGAGGTCGGGGATGAGGTCGTCCGGAAGACTCTTGGCCAGCTCGCCACGCAGGGCGTTCATGTCATCCACCAAGTCGTAGCTGAGGAAGATCGCATCGGGCGCCGCAACCGCGATGTTTGCCTGCAGCATCGTGGCCAGCATCGGCAGCATGGTCTCGCCGCTCCACGAGGCCTCCTCCTCGTAGTAGCGCATCAGCTCCTCATGTGTCTCCAGGCCCAGATCCATGTCGGCGAAGCGCTCGGCGTTAAGGAACACCTGCCAGTTGAGGCCACTCAGCTCCCCCGCCATGCCGCGCCGTCCGCGCAGCAGGTGCCCGTTGCAGACCGTGCCCTGGCCGCCGACCATCGCCCCGACCTGCTGGGTGTGCAGCGTAACGCTGTCGTACTCGCTCTGGCTCACGTAGCAGCCCACCGCACCGGCATTGGCGTTGTTGTCCACAAACACCCTGAGGCCAAACTTCCCCGAGAGCTCCCGCTCGATGTTGACACCCGTCAGCTCGAAGCCCGAGAAGGTGATGGTGCCGTAGTCCACCGCACCTGGCACTGCGACGCCCACCGCGTCGATGTCACGCAGGTCGATGTCCTTGACGTGCAGGGTGGCGATGACATCCTCGATATCGGCCAACTCGATGGTCGGCTTATGGACCTCTTCGGACGCCACGAGCTTGAAGTGGTCGAACAGGCGCCAATAGATCGAGGACCCGCGCGGCCTGTGTATGACCGAGATGATCAGCACGGTCTTGGCAGGCGCATCCTTGCGCGCGTCTCGGAGCGCACGCAGGTCATGCGGGTCAGGCGCGGAAAGGGAGTCGTCACCCAAAAGGCCCATCAGCATCCGCAGGGCACCTGCCCCATCGTAGCGTGCGAAGATGCGCGCAGGGATCTCGCAGACGATGGCATCGGGAAAGGCCGCAGCAATCTCGCGCCTCCTGAAGCCCACCTGTGGTGCCAGCATCACGGCGTCGTATCTGCCGCCCTCGCGCTTGGCATCCTCGAGCGCCTTCGCCTCGAAGGCGTAGTCCAGCGAAAGCGTGGAGGCAACCTCGGTCAGCTTGCCTGCGAACATCGTCGTGGTCATCCCCACCGTGCAGCAGAGCAGCACGTGGGTCCCGTCGTCGTCATGGCACTCCTCAAGGAGGCTGGCCATCTCGCCAAACAGCTGCTGGGCACGCTCAAGGTCCTCGAGCTCGAAGTGCAGGAAGAAGCGGTTCTCGCCCGAGGCGTTCTCGGTGACGGCCAGCTCGACGACCTCTGGCATGTCGTCGAAGGCGTAGAAGTTGACCTGGCCGGTCAGGCCCTCGTTCGCTATGACGATATGGTCGCCGTCAGGCACCGTCGCCGTACAACCCTCCACCTTGCGTGCGGCAACCCATTCGCGAAACTCGCGTCCCAGCTCGTTCATGCGCTCATCCTCCCGCATCGTGCGGTCCATACCATCCCCAGCCTAGCACGCCAGGCAAATTGCGAAAGCATGCCAGGCGAGTCAATACGCGAGGGGCTTGCGAACGAACGGGGCCGCCGAGGAATCCCCGGGCGGCCCCGTCTGGCACAGACTGCTTCTGATGCGGCACTATGCGGTGGTGATGACGGTGTCACCCGCCTTGACCTGTCCCTCGGCCACCTTGGCCAGTGCGGGGTAGTCGTCAGAGTTGGTGATGATGGTCATGATGATGTCGGGGTGACCGGCCTTCTTGACCTTGTCACGGTCGAAGCTCACGAGCGGCTCTCCGGCGGCCACGTGCGTGTTGCCTTCGCACCACACGGTGAAGCCGTCACCGTTCATCTCGACGGTGTCCACACCGATGTGGATGAGCACCTCCACGCCGTCGTCGCCCGCAATGCCCACGGCGTGCGGCATCGACGCGCTCACGGTGCCTGCCACAGGCGCATACACCACGCCCTCGTCGGGCCAGATGGCAACGGTCTTGCCCATGGCCTCGCCGGCAAAGACCGGATCGGGGATGGCGTCGGTCGCCTCCACGCGACCCGTCGCCACGGCGCCCACAGCGCCCTTGGCCAGGCTCACAGCAATGGCCTCCGGCTTGGCCGGCTTCTTGCTGCCGAACAGCTTGTCAAAGAATCCCATAGTGACCCCCCTCTTTTGCGGCCCGTTTCCACTCAGGCACACATGCGATACGTCCACTGTACACCCACTTATGCGCATAAGTCATGACATCCCTCGCCCAATGGGACCGATCAACCATGTGCCTGACGCCACTCTATGACACCAACCCATGCGGGCTTGCACTCCATACTTGGAATCCTCGATGTCGAAGAGACCGCAGCTCTGCACACGCATGGGCATGCCCTCCTGGCTAGAGTCGCGCACATGCTGCAGATACACAGGGAACGACCTCCGAGTGGCCTCGCGCCCATTCGAAGGTCGTCCCCCCATGCATGCAAATTGTGAGAAAGCCTAGCCTTTCATCAGCCCCGCGCCGGCATTCCATGCCTGGCCGACCTTCTCGCCCATGGCGTAATAGCCACTGGAGAACTGGTCGAAGGCAAAGAGGTTGAGCCTGGCGAAATCGGGACGGCCCTTCTCGTCGAGCTTGTCCTCGTCACAGAGCACACCCACGATCTTGCCGATGACGCGATGCCAGCCACTTTCCTCGTCGTCGATGATGACCTCGCACTCCAGCGTGAGCGGGTACTCCTCGATGATGGGGGCGTCGACCTTGGCGGAGCGCACTGCGTGCATGCCCGTGCGCTCGAACTTGTCGCCCATCTTGTTGCCCGTGGCGATGCCAAAGAAGTCGCTCTCGGCCATATGCGGAACATCGGCCACGCTGATGGTAAAGGCCTTGCGCGCGCGGATGTTTTCGCTGGTCTTGTGGTCGGCACCGATGTTGAGGGCCACCTTGTCGGAGTCGCAGATGCCACCCCAAGCCATGTTCATGACGTCCACCTTGTCGTTCTCGCCGTAGGTGGCAATCATCAGCACGGGCATCGGGGCGAGGTACGGCTGGACCTTGAGTTCCTTCTTGGCCATGGGTGTTCCTTTCACGATTGATACATGACGGACTAATGGCATTATAATGCGGCATCAAGGATGACACCCACTTTGAAAGCGTGAGGGTCGCAGCTGGTGGCTTTACTCCTCGTCGGGAGCCTGTCCGTCGTGAGCCTCCCAGGCGCAGGGCCCAAGGTCGAGGTTGGCGAAGCGCGCCGTAAAGCTGGAGTCTTCGGGCGAGCAGGCATAGATGCCTAGGCGCACGGTGCCGCCTCCCTCGTGCAGGTGACAGACGCGCATCTGGCGCCAGCGCTCGCCGTCCTCGGAGCATTCGATGCGGTAATCGTCCTCTCGCCTGCTCAGGCGATACCACATGTGCCGAACGGTCACCGGGACCTCCGTCGTCGCCCAGTCCGACCAACCGTGGTTGGTCACGACGCTCCCCAGGTGGCAGAACTCCTCGTTCTCGTACTCCACCGAACCCTTGATCCAGTTCTCGGAGTCGAGGTACATCACGACGCCGCACTGGTCAAAACGATGGTGGGCATCGGCGAAGTCGCACCGCACGGAGAACGAGAAGAAGGGCTCGCTGGTCTCGAACTGCAGTGCGGGTGCGTTGTCGTTGCGGAAGTGATAGTAGGTGCGCTGCCAGAGGTCGGTGCCCGGCTCGGTCGTGATGGAGACCGTGCCCCCGTCAATCGCCCACTCTTTGGGCTCCCTGGTCCAGCTCATGGTCGAAACGTCAAACATTGCTACCCCTTTCTACACGACACCGTGATCGAACGGCCCTGTATGCCCTGGCAAAGGTGCTGCTTACCACAACTCTATGGCGTATCTGGCGCATCATCAAGAGTGGTACCGAAAACAGCGTGACCGCACGTCAGTTGGCCAACGTTTGGCATGTCTGCCGAGGGCTTGGTGGCTTGCAGTATTTTGTCGGGTCGTACACTCGACGTCATTCTCTGACTATGCTAACGGCATAACCGCAGGTAGAACACTTGTCACTTGTTTTGGTTTTCGTCGAGTGTACGACCCGTCCGAGTATCACCCAGCACGTTTCACATAAATACACGTTTGCACAGCATTGTCGGTAGTTCAGAAGCACAAGCTCATGCGGCGTCGCCGCCCCCGAGGTCGCCAAGCTGCTTGATGAAGCGCTTCTGCAGCTTGTCGCAGGTGTAACCCAGATGCTCATAGAAGCCATGCGCGTCGGTACGCTCCACGCGCGAGTTGAGCCGCACAAACGTGCCGGCGCCAGCACGCACACGCGCCTCGAGCGCCTCAAGGAGCTGCTTGCCAATCCCCTGCCCCTGCAGGTCAGGCGCCACGGCAAGCGAAACGACATCCCAACCGCCCGCGTTGTGCAGGGTGTCATAGTGCAGCGCATGGATAAAGGCGCCCACACGGCCAGACTCGTCGTCCTGCCAGACCAGCGAGATACAGTGCCCGCTTCCGGCCAGCGCATCAATCTGCCGACGGATCACGTCCTCCGTACAAGCGTATCCCAACGACTCAGTAAAGATCTCCCACAGAGCTGGGGCATCCTGGGGCGTTGGCGTACGAATCATGCGTGCTCCTCTCGTCGGAACCTGCTCTACAGCCCCAACGTCATCTGCTGGGGCACGAGCAGGCTCTTCTGCTTGGCGAAGCTGATCTCGTCGCCATCCTGCAGGTGCCCCAGCAACAGCGGGCTCTCTGGGTCGTGGTTGGTGCGGTAGTTTTCCAGCGCCTTCTGGGGACTTCGGTTTGCATAGCAGTACCGACACCCGTTAGGGCAGGTGTCGTAGGCACCAATGTCGCGGCTCTCAAAGCACCCGCAACCCGCTCGCTGGCCCTTGTGCTTGAGTCGCCTGAACTCGATGCCGTTGGCAGCACCCAGCATCGCCAGCGTCGTGCACCCGCTGCACCCTATGCCATACTGTGGCCAGAGCCCGTTATTTCCGCAGGTCTGGATGAGTATCCCATACTCCCCGGCAATTCTGCCGAGCCCTGCGGCGAGTGCGTCACGCTCCTCGGACGTGGGAAACGCCAGCTCGGGGAAGTTCTGCTCGAGCTTCTGATAGCGTTCCACGAACGAGAAGATGCAGCGGTCCACATGCCCGGCGAGGCGGTCGCACAGATGTGAGAAGGTCTCCAGATGCCGCTCGATGGTGTACGTATCGGTGAGCAGCACCGGGTCGTAGCGCCAGCAAATGCGCTTGGCACCAACAATGCGCTCGAGGTCGTAGAGCGTCTGCACCGAATCGTCGATGCTCGGCACCAACGGCTCGATGTCGCGTCCGTAGGCAGTGATGGTGTAGTGGAAGTGCGTGTTGAAGCGGCTGGTTATCTCCTGGAGGCGCGGTAGCAGCGGCGCATAGTTCTTGCTGCAGAACACCACGCAGTCCACGACCGCCGGATCGAGCTCGTAGCGGCTCACCTTGTGCGGAAAGAGCGGGTTACGTACAAAGACGAACCCCTCCTCAAAGCGCCTCAGCAGCCAAGGGGCATACCACTGGGCGGTGTCGGTTCGTGCTCCGGTGTTGATGATCATGACCCCTCCCTCCACGCATCATTGTGCCAGACCGCTCGGACGGAAGCGCAGGTCACGCCTCGCGCATGAGGGATACCCCCTTTTGCATGAACCGTCTCAGAGGCGGTTTAACAGAGATGGCAGAATTAGGTTGAGACGGAACACGCCATACAGGTATAACAATCTATGTGAAGCATTTTTACGTACGCAAGCACACGTCAAAAGGAGGAACCATGCAATACGAGATCCGTGGTGGAAGCTTCCCCGTTGTCATCTGCCAGCTCCAGTCCGGCGAGAAGATGATCACCGAGAAGGGCTCCATGACTTG
Organism: uncultured Coriobacteriaceae bacterium; assembly: GCA_902779675.1. GTDB lineage: Bacteria > Actinomycetota > Coriobacteriia > Coriobacteriales > Atopobiaceae > UBA1367. Next base: position 16,460 of record CACZCK010000002.1, read on the forward strand.
GATGACCCCCAACATGCAGATGGAGACCAAGGGCGGCGGCATTGGCAAGATGTTCTCCAAGGCCTTCAGCGGCGAGAGCATGTTCCAGAACATCTACACCGCACAGGGTGGCCCGGGCATGATCACCTTTGGCTCGAGCTTCCCAGGCAAGATCGTTCCCATCGAGGTCAAGCCGGGCAACGACTGGATTCTGCAGAAGAGCGCCTTCCTGGCCTCCGAGGCGAGCGTCAACCTGGACATCTTCTTCAACAAGAAGTTCGGCGCCGGCCTGTTTGGCGGCGAGGGCTTCATCATGCAGCGCCTCTCCGGCAGCGGCATCGCCTTTGCCGAGATCGATGGCGAGCTGATCGAGTACGAGCTTAAGGCCGGTCAGCAGATGATCATCGACACCGGCTACGTGGCTGGCTTCCAGGACACCGTCTCCATCGACATCCAGCAGGTCAAGGGCATGAAGAACAAGCTGCTGGGTGGCGAGGGCTTCTTCAACACCGTGCTTACCGGTCCTGGTCGCATCTGGCTGCAGACCATGCCCATCCCGGGCGTCGCGGGCGCCATTCAGCCCTACATCGTCACGGCTAGCTAGGCAACTCACACATCGCGCCAAGCAACGGCGGCCAGAGCAGATGCTCTGGCCGCCGTTTTGTTCCGCAACCAACCAACATGCCAATCCGGCGCCTACGCCGCGTCGGCAAGCTCCTGCGGGTAGTCCTGCTCGAGCTGGTCGTAGGCATCGGTCGCCTCTTGGATGCGCTCGCGCACGTCGTCGTAGGCATAGAGGCCATCGTCGTTCTTCTGCAGACCGTGCAGCGTCAGGTCGTACGACATGGGCGGGTTCTGGGGCGTGAGCAGCGTGAGGCCACGCAGCTGGTCGGTGTTCTGATACACCAACCGCACGCGCGCGTAACGCTCCCCTGCCTCGTCCGACCACCGCTCGAACACCAGCTTGGCCCCGATGGGCACGCTCTGCTCCACACTTTGGGGCAGGACGTAGTCCTCCGCCTGCAGGGCTGCCGCGACGCTGGCGAGGTTGGAGTCATGTCCGCAGAGGAACGTGAACACGCGACGGCGCTCGTCGAGCTCGGAGCCGATCTCGGCCAGCAGCGGATGGGCCACGTTGGTCGCCACGAGTGGCGCGGTAAACAGCACCTGGTTGTACGTGTCCTTGGCCTGCGAGATCTGCTGCCACTGCTCGAAGGTGAGGGCGTGGCCAAAGGCGGCGGCTGCATCATCCGGCTGCTCGTAGTACTGCAGCACGAGCGCGTCGCTCAGCTGGCAGGCGAGCTTGAGCGAGCCGGCCATTGCGGGCTCCTCATACTCCTCGAGCGTCACACCGGTGTCGGTGGTGTCAAGCTTTCCTATCTCGCCGCTCTTATAGCCCTTGGACCCCTCGAGGTCCACCACCTCGGAGATGAGCTGGTAGGAATCCTTGAGGCCAGCCGCCACGTTGCGCATGCTTCCCTTGCCGAACCTCTCGGCAATCTGGTCGAGCGCGGCCTGCTCGTAGCTGTCGCTCAGATACGTGCACTGCGGGGTAAAGACCGCATCCATCGTGTCGTAGTCCTCGTGGGTCTCGATGTGCACGTTGCCCACCGGGAGCATGCCGCTGGAGAAGTACTGCGCCGTGGCAATGGTGCGTTGCTTGCTGTTTGCGTAGAAGCGCACCTCTCCGGCCGACGGCTGCCAGTTTTGCTCGATGAGCCCCTCGCTCTCGAGCCATTCGCGGAAGTACTGGCCCATCATGGTCTCGAGAGCGCCACCCCTCAGCGACAGCTCGCTGGGGTCGGAGGTCCAGTCAAACCAGACGTGCGTCGTAGCCATATCGAGCGTCGAGCCTGCCGCAGAGAGCGGTGAGCGGATGTTGTGGCGGCTGAGCACCACCACCTGCTCGAGCTGATACCCCTCTCCCGGATCATAGAAGGGGTCCTCCGCCAACGTCGGCTCGGCTGCCTCCTCTTGGGAGGCCTCCGCCTCGGGCTCCTCCTCGGTGGGTGCTGGCTCTTCGATGGGCGCGGGATCCTCTGTCACCGTAAGCTCGGCGGGACGACGGAGCAACACGACCGCCGCCACGATGCCACAAAGCACCAGCAAGCCAGAGACGATCAACGCTATTCGTCGAATGATGGCGGACATAGGCGCATCTCCCTTAGTTGCAAGATTAATCCCAGTGGGCTGCCACCTCCATGGTACGCCAAGACGCCGCGTCTCTACGCACTCCCCTACGCACTACGGTCGAACGGAAACTCGCCTTGACCGGCCTGCGCCACGCTCCCTCACGTGCCTGCTGTACCGACATACTTCGTGCGACAATAACGGGGCACTTCTCACACCAGGAAAGGCGTCGCATGTCACAACGCAGCACCGCACCGCTCAAGCGCTCGACCATCCGCCGCACGCTTCATTGGTTTTGGTGGGTCACCCGCAAGAAGCCCTTTGCCGCGTTCATGGCGGTGTTCACCAGCGTGACCTACACTGCGCTGCTCAACTACGCCAACACCTACGTCATGGGTCTCATCGTGGACCGCGTCTCGGCCGAGGCGGTACCCGCCGCGCAGGTGTGGGAGGTCTTCGCGCCGTACGTCATCGCGCTGCTGGTGGTCAACGCCGTGGGCCAGACCTGCTCAAAGCTGCAGGACTGGTCTGCCATGCAGCTGGAGATGAACGGCAACTACCATCTGGCCCGCCTCTGCTTTGACACGCTCTCCAACCAGTCCATGACCTTTCACACTAGCCGCTTTGGCGGCAGCCTGGTGAGCCAGACCAGCCGCTTCATGAGCGGGTACGTGGGGCTGGTGGACGTGGTGGTGTACTCGCTCATTCCCAACATCGCCTCCATCGTGTGCACCATCGTGCTGCTTTGGCCGGCAAGCCCGCTCTTTGTGTGCGTGCTCTTTGCGATGCTCGTGGTGTACGTGATCGTCGCCTACACCATGTACCAGCGCATCCTTCCGCTCTCGGCGGCTACGAGCGCCGCGCAGAACAAGCTCAGCGGCGTGCTCTCCGATGCCGTGACCAACATCCTGGCCGTCAAGACCTACGGGCGCGAGGACTTTGAACGTGGCCTGTTTGACGACGCCGATCGCGAGGCCATGGCCGCCGAGCGCATCAGCATGAACGCCACCATGCGCCGCGGTGCCATGACCAGCACGCTCATCACGATCATCATGTTTGTGACCAGCATCTTTGTGGTGGGAGGCAACGCCTGGTACGGCATCAGCGCCGGCACGCTGGTCATGATGTTCACCTACACCTACAACCTGAGCATGCGCTTCAACTACATCAACTCCATGATGCAGCGCATGAACCGCGCCGTGGGCGAGGCCGCCGAGATGACGCGGATCCTGGACGAGCCGCGCCTGGTGGAGGACGCGCCAGGCGCGCCGGAGCTGGCCGTCACGCAGGGCGCCGTGGACTTCGAGGGGATCCGCTTCCGCTACGACGACGCGGCCGAGGGCGACTACGTCTTCGACGGGCTCACGCTCCGCGTGCCGGCGGGCCAGCGCGTGGGACTCGTGGGCCGCAGCGGCAGCGGCAAGACCACGCTCACCAAGCTGCTGCTGCGCCTGTCCGACGTGCAGGAGGGCCGGGTGCTCGTGGACGGGCAGGACGTGAGCCGCTGCACCCAGCAGAGCCTGCGCCGGCAGGTGGCCTACGTGCCGCAGGAGGCGCTGCTCTTCCACCGGTCCATCCGCGAGAACATCGCCTATGGCAGGCCCGATGCGACGGAGGAGGAGATCCGCCGCGCGGCGGGCCTCGCCAACGCCCTCGAGTTCGTGGACCGGCTGCCTAAGGGCCTCGACACCATGGTCGGCGAGCGGGGCGTCAAGCTCTCCGGAGGCCAGCGGCAGCGCGTGGCCATCGCCCGCGCGATACTCGCCGACTGCCCGATCCTGGTGCTCGACGAGGCGACCTCGGCCCTCGACAGCGAGAGCGAGGCCCTGGTCCAAGGCGCGCTCGAGAACCTCATGCGCGGCCGCACGAGCATCGTCGTCGCCCACCGCCTCTCCACCGTGGCGGCGTTGGACCGCATCGTGGTGCTGGAGGACGGCGCCATCGTGGAGGACGGCACCCACCAGGAGCTCAGCCAGGCAGGCGGCGTGTACGAGACACTGTGGGACAGGCAGAGCGGAGCGTTCCTGGAGAGCGAGGACTAAGCAGAGCGCCGCCCCTTTCAGCTCTCATCATGACAACAACGCCCCGTCAGGGTTATCTACGATACCCCGTAACTCGTCAAAGGGCATTTCGATCCACCCTCGGACCCCTGCAGGCAAGCCTCGCATGCTGTCGCGGGCCACTCCCGTGTCAACAGGCAGACGGTAGCCGAGGAGCTGGGCAAAAGGGCGTGTCTCCTAGTTTCAAGGCAGCTGTCGGATTATGTCCTCAAACGGGGAATGGAGGCTTTCCGTCTGTCGGAAACGTTTCCAACCACAGCCAAAAGTGCTATAAAGGAGTCGATGGCGCAGCTGTGTTTCCGTAGGACAACGCAGATCTCTCCCTGGACCATACCCATGAACGTATCCGTAGCCCGTCCTTTCGACGCAGGTTTATCCATGGCCCTATCTCGCAATGACGTGTGAGGCATGGGCCTCGACTCAGACACAATGAGAGATTGAAGGCGTTCAGTATGACCAAGAAACAAGACCTTGCCTGGTGGCAGAAGACCATCGCCTACGAAATCTACCCCAAGAGCTTCTATGACACGGCGGCCCAGGGGACAGGCACCATCGCCGGCATCACGGCCAAGCTCGACTACCTGGCCTCGCTTGGCGTGGGAGCCATCTGGATTACCCCTTGCTACAAGAGCCCCATGGTCGACAACGGCTACGACGTGGAGGACTACCGCCAGATCGACCCCTCCTTCGGCACCATGGAAGACATGGACCAGCTGATTGCCGAGGGCAACGAGAAGGGCGTCAAGATCGTCATGGACCTGGTGTTCAACCACACTTCCGAGCAGTGCGCATGGTTCAAGGAGTCGCGCAAGAGCCGCGACAACGCCTATGCCGACTGGTATATCTGGCGCGACGCGCGCCCCGACGGCTCGGCGCCCACCAACTGGCGCTCCATCTTCGGTGGCAGCGCCTGGCAATGGTGCGAGGAGCGCCAGCAGTACTACCTGCACACCTTCGCTCCGCAGCAGCCGGACCTCAACTGGGAGAACCCGGCGGTGCGCCGCGCGCTCATCGACATCGCCAACTTCTGGGCCGACAAGGGCGTAGGCGGCTTCCGCATCGACGCCATCACCTACATCAAGAAGCCGCCTGTGTTTGCCGATGGCCCGGCCGACGGCGAGGACGGCATGTCTGCGATCCATGCCGCCACGGCCAACACCGAGGGCATCCTCGACTTCCTGCATGAGTTCAAGGCCGCGGTGCGCGACGGCCGCGACATCTTCTTCGTGGCCGAGGCAAACGGCGTCGGCGCCGACGAGCTGGGAGACTGGGTCGGCGAGCGCGGCGTCTTCGACATGCTCTTCGAGTTCAGCCACACCAAGGTCGTGTCCTGCGAGGACGAGGTGTGGTGCCGCCCCATTGAGTGGAAGCTCACCGACCTCAAGCGCGTGCTGGGCGAGAGCCAGAAGAGCACGGCCGACAACGGCTGGTACCCCATCTTCTTCGAGAACCACGACCAACCGCGCTCGACGGTCAACTTCTTCCGCTGCGAGGGCGCAACTGCCGCCAAGGCAAAGGCCCTGGGCACGGTACTGCTCACCCTGCGCGGAACCCCCTTCGTCATGCAGGGCCAGGAGCTGGGCTACAGCAACCGCAGCTGGAAGTCGCTCGACGAGTTCGACGACCTTCAGACCCGCTCGCAGTACGAGTTCGCGCTGAGCGAGGGCCACACCGAGGCCGAGGCGCTTGCTGGATGCAATCGCTTCAGCCGTGACAATGCCCGCACGCCCATGCAGTGGGACGCGAGCGCCAACGCCGGGTTCTCGACGGCGACGCCCTGGCTTCCCGTGCACGACGACTACGCTCAGGTGAACGTGGAGGCGGAGTCCGCCGACCCGGACTCCCCGCTCTCGTGGTACCGCAAGCTGGCGGCGCTGCGCAACGAGCGCGAGGAGCTGGTGGCTGGGTCGTACGAGGAGCTTATGTCTGCAGACGAGCAGGTGTATGCCTTCCGCCGCCAGGGGGAGGGGAGCGCAGCCGTGGTGCTGGCAAACCTCTCGGGCGAGGAGGCGACCTACGACGCGGCGCTCATTGAGGGTATGGAGCTGCTTGCGGGAACGTGCGGCGCCACCAAGTGCGGCGCGCTGCGTCCGCTCGAGGCCGTGGTGTTTGGCGACTAGAGACGCTTGACCAATAGGGAAACCAAGGGACACGCCCTTTTTTGCCCCGCGAGGCAAAAAAGGGCGTGTCCCTTGGTTTCCCCGCATGTGTCGGCTGGGCAAAAATGTATGCCCCCAGCGCACGCTACCTTCCCTACCTGTGTCAGATGCCGGGACATGTTCCACCCGACGGGCGAGCCCACTGCCGTTCGCTCGGGAAAAGGCCTCGCTCGCCGACGCATTTCTGGAAACGTTTCCAGATTGTCAGTGCCATCGCCGGCGACAGGTGATATAACAGTATTGGAAACGTTACCAGAAACGTTTCCAACGAGGGAAACCAAATGAGCTGCGAGGGGAGGACGCATGACCATCAAGGACGTTGCCGCCTACTGCGGCGTTGCGGTGAGCACAGTGTCTCGAGTGCTCAACAACCATCCCGACGTGAGCCCCGAGACGCGTACCCGCGTGCTTGAGGCGGTGGACAAGCTGCACTACATTCCCAACAACAGCGCGCGTGATCTTGTCTTGGCGCCTGCGGACACCATCGGACTGGTCGTTCGTGGCGCAGAGAACCTCTTCTTTACCCCCATCATCCGCACCATCGAAGAGCGGTGCGAGGAGGCGGGCTACACCATGGTCCTGCACCAGATACCCGTGGGGGCGGACGAGATCTCCGCTGGTGCGACCCTCGTGCGCTCAAAGCGCCTGAAGGGCCTCATCTTCCTTGGCGGCCGTTTCGACTACAGCCGTGCCGAGGGGGACGCCATCGGCATCCCCTTCGTGTGCTGCACCAACACCAACCAGTTCGGAGACCTTGACAAGAGCGTCTACTCATCTGTCTCCATCGATGACTATGCCGAGGGCTATAAGGCCACCAAGCTGCTCATAGACCATGGGCATACCAAGATTGCGGTGCTGTTGGACAGCGTGCGCGACCACTCGATCAGCGAGCTGCGCTATGCCGGTTACCGTCAGGCGCTTGTCGATGCAGGCGTACCCCTTGACGAGGACCTCGTGCTCGAGACCGTGGACTTCACCATGAGTGCCGCCTACGCGCGCACCTTGGCTGCGCTCGAGGCGCGTCCCGATATCACTGCCATTTTTGCCGTAGCGGATTCCATGGCCATTGCCGCCATGAAGGCCTTGCATAACGTGGGGTTCAGTGTGCCGGGGGCGTGCTCGGTCATCGCCATCGACGGCATCGAGATCTCGCAGTACACGATACCCACGCTCACCACGCTGGTACAACCGCAGGAGACATTGGGAGAGGAGGCATTCAAGACCCTGTTGGATGTTATCGAAGGCACGACGCCCAACCGGCATGTGCGGTTGGAGACAAGCCTCAGGGAAGGAGAGACCTTGGGGAAGGCGAGGAGCTAGGTCAAGCGTCCGAAAAGGGGCGCGTACGAGGCTGCTGCAACAGCCCCGGACGCGCCAAGACAGCCACAAGTAAGTTCATGTGTTGGGCAACACAGGATAGGAGAACTCTCATGGCATGCAACAATATTACCCGTCGTTCGTTCCTTGGTGCGGCCGGAATTGCGGTCTCCACTCTTGCCGCATGCGGTGGCGCAGGTGGCGCAGGCGAGGGTGGCGGTGACACCGCAGCCGGCAAGGTGTACTGGCTCAACTTCAAGCCAGAGCTCGACGAGACCCTCCAGACCATCAAGGACATGTACAAGGAGGCCAAGGGCATCGAGCCCAAGATCGTGACCGCTGCGTCGGGAACCTATAGCCAGACCCTCACCTCTGAGATGGACAAGACCGACGCGCCAACCATGTTCGTTATCGGCAATGCCGCTGGCGTCAAGGAGTGGGGCGACTTCGCACTGGACCTCAAGGGCACAGCCATCGAGTCGGAGCTCAACACCGATGCCTACAACCTGTATGACGAGAGCGGCAAGCTCGTCTCCATGGGCTACTGCTACGAGTGCTACGGCATCGTCGCCAACGCCGACCTCATCGCAAAGGCCGGCCACGACATCGCCGACATCAAGGACTTCGCAAGCCTCGAGGCCGTGGTTACCGACATCCACGAGCGCGCCGACGAGCTGGGCTTTGATGCCTTTGTTGCCACCGACATGGATGACTCGTCCAGCTGGCGCGTGACCGGACACCTTGCCAACCTCGACTACTTCTACGAGGAGCGCGATGACGGCGGTTGGGACGAGTGCCCCGCCACCATCAAGGGCACCTATGTCGAGAACTACAAGAAGCTGTACGACCTGGCCATCAACAACTCCACGGTGGAGCCCAAGACGCTGGCCACCGGTGGCCATGACCCCGCGCAGCAGTTCAAGGATGGCAAGGCCTGCTTCTTCTTCACGGGCTCCTGGGACTACGCCGACCTCGCGGCAGCTCAGCCGAACATCCATATGCTCCCGTACTACTGCGGCATAGACGGCGAGGAGAAGGCCGGCCTGAACTGCGGCACCGAGAACTGCTGGGCCGTGAACGCCAACGCCTCCGAGGCCGATCAGCAGGCCACCATCGACTTCATGGTCTGGCTGGTGACCGACCCCGACGCGTCCGCGCTGCTCGTCGAGCAGCTGGGCATCATGCCCTACAACAACGCCGCCGAGTCCACCAACGGCTTCCTCAACGACGCCGCCGACTACACCTCCAACGGCTGCTACGTGATGGACTGGGCCACCAACTACCAGCCCAACGTGGACGATTACCGTGCTGCCCTCGTGAGCGCCCTTAACGCCTACAACGCCAATCCGTCTGACAAGACCTGGGCAGACGTCCGGACCGCTTTCGTCGATGGCTGGGCCACCCAGTACAAGAAGGCCAACGCCTAAGGTCGTGCCTTCGCATCCTCGGGCCGGGGTTGCATGAGACCACCCCGGCCCAGATCGGTTCGCATACACACGTGGCTAGGCTCCCGCGCATGGTACGCCATGGCGGGGGGCTCGACCACATGCGTCCTTGCGTCCCTATGGCACCGGAACATTCCCACAGAAAGGAGGAACGGGCATGAGCAAGAAGATCGGCCGAGGCAACTCGCAGACGCAGGCCACCAGACGTTGGGCGTGGCTCTTTTTGGGACCGGTGGTGGCTGCCTTCACGATCGGGTTCGTCTGGCCTTTCATCCAGGGTATCTATCTGTCGTTCTGCAAGTTCCGCATCACCTCTGACGCCACCTTCGTCGGAATCTCCAACTACCAGGCGGCACTGGCCGACCCAAGCTTCCAGCACTCGTTCTGGTACACCGCAGCCACCGCCGTGGTGAGCCTCGTGCTCATCAACGTCTTTGCCTTTGCGGTGGCCTATGCCCTCACGCAGGGTATCCGCGGGTCCAACCTGTACCGCACGGTCTTCTTCATGCCCAACCTCATCGGTGGCATTGTGCTGGGCTACATCTGGTCGATGATCTTTGATGGCATACTCTCGCACTATGACACCTCGATTCTGCTGGAGACCAAGTACGGCTTCTGGGGACTGATCATCCTGATGTGCTGGCAGCAGATCGGCTATATGATGATCATCTACATCGCCGGACTCCAGGCGGTGCCCGAGGACATGATCGAGGCGGCCAAGATCGACGGGGCCACCAAGTGGCAGACGCTCTTCAGGGTGATCATTCCCAATGTCATGCCTTCGATTACCATCTGCACCTTCCTGTCGCTCACCAACGGCTTCAAGCTGTTCGACCAGAACCTGGCGCTGACGGGAGGCCTGCCCTATCTCATCCAGCCGGACGGGTCCACCATCAACACGACCGAGATGCTGGCCCTCAACATCTACAACACCTTCTACAACTCGAGCACCGCGGCGCGTGGCACCGCCCAGGCCAAGGCCGTGATCTTCTTTGTCCTGGTTGCGGGGCTGGGCCTGGCGCAGCTCGCCTACACGCGCAAGAGGGAGGTGCAGCAGTAATGGACAAACAGCAGACGTTGGCGGCCGAGCGCCGCAACAAGGCGATCCTGTCAGTTGTGCTTGCGGCCATCTGCATACTGTGGGTGCTGCCCGTGGTGGCCGTGGTCATCAATTCGTTCAAGCTCAACACCTTCGTCAAGACGGACACGTTCGCTTTGCCCACCAGCGAGAGCTGGGCGGGGATGGCCAACTTCGTCAAGGGCATGACCTTTGGCAACTATCCCTTCAAGAGCTCGGTTCTCTATAGCGTGGTCATCACGGTGCTCTCGACCGGACTCATTCTGGTGTTCTGCTCTATGGCCGCCTGGTACATCGCTCGCGTGGACTCGCTGTTCTGCAAGGCCCTCTACTTCCTGTGCGTGTTCTCCATGGTGGTGCCCTTCCAAATGGTGATGTTCACGCTCTCCAAGACCGCTGATGTTCTGAAGCTCAACACGCCCTGGACCATTCCAATCGTGTACCTCGGCTTTGGTGCGGGACTGGCCATCTTCATGTTTGTGGGCTTTGTCAAGTCCATCCCTCTTGAGATCGAGGAGGCGGCCGCCATCGACGGATGCGGACCCGTGCGCACCTTCTTCAGCGTCGTGCTTCCTATGCTCAAGCCTACCCTTATCAGCGTGGGCATCCTCGAGATCATGTGGGTGTGGAACGACTACCTGCTGCCGGTGCTCGTGCTTGACATCAACAAGTATCGGACCATCCCCATCCACATCCAGTACCTCAAGGGCAGCTATGGCACGGTGGATCTTGGTGCCACGATGGCGCTGATCCTGCTGTCCATCATTCCAGTCATCATCTTCTACCTGGCGTGCCAGAAACACATCATCAAGGGTGTCGCGGCAGGCGCGGTCAAGGGCTAGGAAGGACGCAAGAACAATGGCAGAAGTAAGCCTCAGACACATAAAGAAGGTCTATCCCAACAGCATGCGCACGTCCAAGAAGGGCCTCTTTGACCGCAAGAAGGCAGACGACGGCGCCCGCAAGGCCTCAAGCCTGCGCATTACCGACGAGGGCGTCCTTGCCGTGCCCGACTTCAACCTCGACATCGCCGACCGCGAGTTTGTGGTGTTCGTCGGCCCCTCCGGCTGCGGCAAGTCCACGACGCTGCGCATGGTGGCCGGCCTCGAGGAGATCACCGACGGTGAGCTCTACATCGACGGCCAGCTCATGAACGACGTCGCCCCGAAGGACCGCGACATCGCCATGGTCTTCCAGAGCTACGCCCTGTACCCTCACATGACGGTGCGCGACAACCTCGCCTTCCCGCTCAAGCTGCGCAAGATGGACAAGCAGGCGATCGATGCCCGGGTCAACGAGGCTGCCGAGACGCTTGGCATCACAGAGTTCCTCGACCGCAAGCCCAAGGCGCTCTCCGGCGGCCAGCGCCAGCGCGTGGCCATCGGCCGCGCCATCGTGCGCGAGCCGAAGGTCCTGCTCATGGACGAGCCGCTGTCCAACCTCGACGCCAAGCTGCGCAACCAGATGCGCGCCGAGATCATCAAGCTGCGCAAGCGCATCGACTCCACGTTCATCTACGTCACGCACGACCAGACCGAGGCCATGACGCTCGGCGACCGCATCGTCATCATGAAGGACGGCGAAGTCCAACAGGTCGGTACGCCGCAGGAGGTCTTCGAGCATCCGTCCAACCTCTTTGTGGCGGGCTTCATAGGCGTGCCCCAAATGAACTTCTTCGATGCCGAGCTGGTGCGCGACGGCAATGCCTACAGCATACACGTGGGAGATGCCATTGTGGTGCCCAGCGCCGAGAAGCAGGCGCGACTGGCTGCCCAAGACGTGGCCTCGCAGTCCATCACGCTCGGCATCCGTCCCGAGCACATCTCCCTGGCTTCGGGCGACGCTGCTACGCTGGTCGGTACGGTCGACGTGTCCGAGATGATGGGCTCCTCGGTTCACGTGCATCTTGACTCGCTCGGGCAGGACGTCATCGTCATCGTGCCCACGACCGAGATCGAGGGTCCCTATCAGGACCACTTCTTCGCAGGCGCCAAGGTGGAGTACGCCTTCGGCGGCAACGTCATCCATATGTTCTCAAAGGACGAGCAGGGCACCAATCTGGAGTTCTGAGCGTAGCGAGACGATAGGGGGCCTGCGGCGTAAGTACGTTGTAATGTGGGCTGTATCAAAAGTCTCTGGACAGTCGGCCCGCAACCACAGAATCGGCTGTGGTTGCGGGCCGGCGTTTTTTCACGGAGGGCAAGGGGACGCCCTACACCGCCAGGGCGTAGGCCATCTTCCTAATGTTGTGGCCCATCGCGATCATCCGCATCTCGTGGTCGACCTTCTCGAGGCCCCTCAGGAGGAACCGCCTGAAGCCCCAGTTGCGCTTGATGTCGCCAAATATGGTCTCGACGTCCACGGACCTCCGCCTCCCGAGCTCCGACCCTCGCTCGGCGCGCAGCATCTCCGACGCCCTCCTCTTGAACGCGTCGAGGGTGGGGTTCACGCGCAGGATCCGCACGGCGTCGGGGTCCTTGGCCCTGAAGCACTTCTTCCTGAGCGGACACCCCGGGCAGCCCTCGCCCACGTACGCCCTGGTCACGGACTCGTGGCCCAGCTCGGACCTGGTCCTCCTCTCGCCCGAGAACGAGAGCGTCCAGCCGCGATGCTCGACACCGCATACGCCACCATGCGCTACGTGGCACCCGCCTACTACGTCTTCAGCGCGCAGATGATGACGCTCATCGCCCGGGCCTTGGGCAAGGATGAGGACGCCGCACGCTACGAGGAACTGTTCGCCAGAATCCGGGAGGCCTACATTGCTGAGTACGTGCACGAGGATGGCACCATGGACGCCGACTTCCAGGGCATCTACGTCATCACGCTGCAGATGGGGCTCGTGCCCGACGAGGTGCGGCGCTCATGGTGCGCCACCTCTGCGATATGATCGCCGCCAACGGTGACCGTCTTGATACCGGCTTCCTCAGCGTGCCCTTCCTCATGGACGTGCTCTGCGACAACGGTGCGCGCGATGTGGCGTACCGACTGCTCTACCAAACCGGCTGCCCGTCGTGGCTCTACGAAGTGGAGATGGGCGGCACCACCATATGGGAGAGCTGGGGCGCCGTGGACGAGAACGGTGGCGTGAGCACATACAGCTACAACCACTACGCTTTTGGTTGCGTGGCCGACTGGATGTATCGCACCATCGGCGGCCTGCAGATGACCGAGCCTGGGTACCGGCACTTCCGCGTGGCGCCTGACGTGGAGGGATGTGTGCTCGCGCACGCCGCAACGTCGCTGGAGTCGCCCTATGGACGCATCGAGGTCGCCTGGGAGCTAGGCACGGCTACGGGCGACAGCGCACAGCCCCTCCACCTGCGTGTGATCGTCCCTGCAAACACGCAGGCAGAAGTGCGGGTACCTGGTGGTAGCACCGTCACCGTAGGCAGCGGCACACATGACTTCTTTGGAATGCTCTAGGACACTCGATCCTCGCAGAGCTTGACGAGTCCAGTAGGACGGCGACCTTATGGGCTGTGTTAGCAACTAGGCTGCGGAAGCTCCCAGACACAATTGCGACTTGACTTTGGTCATTAGGCAAGCAGAGAGGTGGAGTCCACCTGAGTCCAAACGGCCTGGTTGGTCGGACAACATGGCGAGTCGCTTCTACGCACAACTCAGAAGCCGAAACGTTCGCTAGATGCGGCGTCTGGTTCGTGGGATGACGCGGTCCACCAACATGCCCGCCCGGTGGACCGCCGCTCGCCGATTCCGCGGGATGCCGCCTCGGACTTGGTGGACTGTTTGGGTGGACTGTTGGTGGACTGCGAGACGCACCCTCAAGTTGTAGCGCGTCTACCTGCTCAAACGCGACCCGCAAGCCTCGACCTCATGTGTGTGCAGACACACCTACAACCTGAGCATGCGCTTCAACTACATCAACTCGATGATGCAGCGCATGAACCGCGCCGTGGGAGACGCGGCAGAGATGACCAAGATCCTGGACGAGCCGCGGCTGGTGGAGGACGCGCCGGGAGCGCCGGAGCTGGTGGTAAGCGAGGGTGCGGTGGACTTCGAGCACCTGGCCTTCCGCTACGAGGACGCAGCGCCGGACGACTACGTCTTCCGCGACCTCACGCTGCGCGTGCCCGCCGGCCAGCGGGTGGGCCTGGTGGGCCGCTCGGGAAGCGGCAAGACCACCCTCACCAAGCTGCTGCTGCGCCTCTCCGACGTGCAGGAGGGCCGCGTCCTGGTGGACGGGCAGGACGTGAGCCGCTGCACGCAGCAGAGCCTGCGCCGCCAGGTGGCCTACGTGCCGCAGGAAGCGCTCCTCTTCCACCGGTCCATCCGCGAGAACATCGCCTACGGCAGGCCCGACGCCACCGACGACGAGATCCGCCGCGCCGCGGGCCTGGCCAACGCGATGGAGTTCATCGACCGCCTCCCCGCCGGCCTCGACACCATGGTCGGCGAGCGAGGCGTGAAGCTCTCCGGCGGCCAGCGCCAGCGCGTGGCCATCGCCCGCGCGATACTGGCCGACTGCCCGATACTCGTGCTCGACGAGGCGACCTCCGCGCTGGACTCCGAGTCCGAGGCAGCCGTCCAGGGTGCCCTCGAGAACCTCATGAGGGGCCGCACGTCGATCGTGGTGGCTCACCGCCTCTCCACCGTCGCAGCCCTCGACCGCATCGTGGTGCTGGAGGAGGGCCAGATCGTGGAGGACGGCACCCACGCCGAGCTCAGCCGCGCCGGCGGCACCTACGAGAGCCTCTGGGACCGCCAGACCGGCGCCTTCCTCGAGGCGGAGTGAGCCCGCCCATCTTTCAGCCCAGCGAGGAAGGAAACCACCTGCTACCTACTCAGTCCGCACATCTCGCCAAACGACACGAGCCGCATATGCCCATGGGACGCAGCCGCCTCGACGGAGCCCAGCGTGAAGCCGGACCTCGAGAAAGCATACAACCACGAGTACGTCTGGGCATGCACGAGGCCGCTGCGATGATCGAGCGCCTCGACGACATCCCCGTATCAGCTCCACTCGCGAATATCCACGATTCGGGCAATACGTCGTTCGAGGGATTGCTTGATGTAGGGAAGCCGCTCCGAGAGCAGGGGATTACGCGCGAGAATCTCAATCGCCTGATCTCCAAAACCATCCAAGTCTCCCGGCTCAAACCAGTCCATGTCACCCACCAGCAGGAGCTGTCGCGCGGGATTTGAATCGAACTGCTTGCCTCGAAAGCTGAACTCGCCGCACTTGAGGCTGGCAAGGGGAACATCCGCCCAAAGGCATGAGCCAGAGTCGAAGATCGGCGCAGGCCGACAAGCCAGCGTCTCCACATTTCTGATGACCCCAAAGTTACGGTAATGTCGGTCGCTGTTAGCGATGATGTCATCGCAAACGATCATCTTCCACAGGGCAGTCTCGGCATCCTCGACACCAAGGCTCTCACAGCACCTGACATAGTGCTGGTAATGGCTAAGATGGCTCTGCTCGGGAACAAGCCGGTCCACATAGATGGCGGGTACAAACTCCTCCTCGTCGCTCAGGAAGTCCTCGCACGCGCACTGGGTCGTGCCCGCATCGTCTACAAGCCGGTACGGGACATACTCATCTGCCTTTAGCATCCTCTGATGGAGGGCTGTGGCCACGACCTCGTTATACGGCTCCTGGTTGTTGGTCCCGCCTCCCTTGAGCAGCAAGCGTTTGCCACCCCGCACTACCCAACGTTTGCTGAGGTTGCCGTCCGACGTGTTGTCAGGGTGCGCGCCCGCAGGAGTGGAAACAGGAGAATGTGGCGCGGTCGCATCGGAAACCCTCTCGAAGCTATTGTTAAAGAAATTGATGTCACTCCATGCGAGCTGAGATCCTTGGGGGCAGATCCAGTACTGGTCCGAAAGGGAGAGGCCGAGGTTTCTCATAGCGAGCTCCTCGGGAACGAAGACGCCCGCATCATCGAGAATCCGCTGCAGCCCCGCACGCGTTATGGGTATGCCGCGCCCTTTCCACCACATGTCGAATGCAACGGCATCCGAAACATCCCTCTGGCCAAATACTCCAAGAGGTGCGCGGCTCTTGTCGAGGAGCCCACCAACATGGATGAACTCCCTCCGTCTGCGGTTGTAAACCACCTGGCATATCTCATGCCCGCGATTCATGAGCATGAATGCGACCTCGTCACGCGCCGTCCCGACGCGCGGCCTTCCACCCCGTGATGATACGGTCGAGCGACGCACCTCGACCGATGCTCGATCCACCAACCACCTGCCGCCAATCATCGTGCCATCAAGCTGGTTGTTTCTGATGAGCTGCGTAACCCTCTGTGGCGTGACGCCAAGCAGATCTGCAGCCTCTGCGGTAGAGATGAGGCCGTTGTTCATGGAAGCCTTTCACTCAAGAAAGTGTTAGAAGATTACTATGGTTATCTTAAAACTATTTCGTATTCGAAACAAGACGAGAGCGGCAGTGACCCCCATGAGAAGGGAGTCAGATTACCTGCCCATTGAGCCCTTTCTGAGGCATGTACCAACCACACGGCTGGGACATCTCTACCAATGAGATGTCCCCGGCCAGTTTGTCGTCAAATGTGAGACAGCGCCTGATTGCCATCACGAGTTAGAGACCAGACCCTCCTCGGACCAAACACCACACCCGACCCCGTGTCCGGCAGCATATGGTGTTCTACCCCACCAGCACCTTGATGCAGGCCTTCTTGAGCCGTGCGGGCTCTCCGGTGGTGCAGGCGGGCTTGTGGGCGTCTGCGGGCGGGGTCACGCACAGCTCGCCCTCACGCAGCAGGGTCCAGATCACGCGTGCCGCATCCGCGGGATCGCCGTGCAGGCTGAAGTCATCGGCCTCTGCATACTCCTGCACGACGGGGCACTCCCCCACCGGCGCCACACCAATCAGCTCCTCGCCAGCAATCACGTAGTGCACGTCGATGTAGTGGCGATGCGCCTCGAACTGCTTCTCTACGGGCAGCATCGGCGTCACCTCCATGACGTTGGCATAGATCTCGTCGCCAGCAATGTCATGACGGCCCACCTCGAGGGAGGCCATGTCGGTCTGGGCGATCCACTCAAGCGCGTGCGCGAGGCGTGCGGCAGTGGCGTCGTCAAATGAGGCGTTTGCAAGTGCAGAGACAATCATGACGTGTCCAATCCCCTGGATGCCGACAAGAGCTACGCAAGATTCTACGTCCTCTTGTAAGAGTAGCCGCCGTTGCAGCGGAAGCCCCAACCGCCCGCGATGCCCTCGAGCTCCTCGCAGGAAACCTCATCCCAATATGGTGATGCGACCCTGCGGCTCGGCGTACTGCTCGGGTACCGTATGGTCGCACGCCTCCACGAGGTAGCTGGCAAAGGCCTCGAAGTCATAGCCAAAGGTCACGGGTTGCTCAGCGTCCGACGCTTCCTTGAACACATTGTAGGTGTCGCCGCCCTCGCACAGGAAGCTGACAGTAGCCAGCGTATAGGTTTCGTCCAGCGAGAACCCACGCCCGCCCACGTCGTCGATGCGCACGCGCGCACCCGGGGTAGCAGGAGAGATGACGGTCGAATCGGGATAGATGGGCCCCTCCTCATAGGGCACCGACGCGTCGAGGGTGAAGGTGATGCCCGATACCTGCGGGAATGCCCCCAGCGCACTGCCCTGCCCGATGCCTTGGGTGGCGGCCTCGAGCGCCTCGAGCAGCTGCGCGCCGGTCAGCTTGAGCACGGAAAGGTCATTGGAGTAGGGCAGAACCGACTTGATGACCTTAAGCGAGATGTCGCCCGGCTCCACCGACACGCGGATGCCGCCACCATTGGCGAGGCCCGCGTCCACCGGAAGGCCCAACTCCTGCTCGGCAGTCCACTTGAAGGCATCGGCACAGAAGTCGCCAAGATTGGTCTCATGCGTGCGCACGCCAGGGTCGCGCTCGCCGTCGAGGAAGAAGGGGGTCTCGCCGAGTACCACACCCAGCTCCTTCTCAACCTCGGCATCAGCCTCATCGATGATGGCCTGCGTGGCAGCATCGATGCCGTCGTAGGACCCATAGGCCACCGGCTCGTTGGAAGGCACGCCGTTGTCGATGACCACAACACCGATGTTGTGCATGTAGCAGCCAGTCTCCACGAGAAGCGTGCCCGCTACCTCCTCCTCGACCTCTTGGTGGTCATGGCCGTCCACAAACAGGTCGATGCCCGTCACATGCTCGAGCACGGCTTTGCTGGTGCTGCCACGGCCCGTCTCGTCATTGCCCAGGTGTCCGACGCAGATCACGATGTCACAGCCACCGACGCGTAGCTCGTCCACCTGTGCCTGCGCACAGGCAAAGAGCTCGTCATCCTGCAAGAACGTAAGATCCGCCACGTTCTTGGGATTGGTGGAGGTCAGCGTGGCAGGCGTCGTGAGACCAAAGAAACCCACCTTGACGCCATCCGCAAGCTCTATGACCCTGTTGGGCACAAAACGCGGCTCGCCCGTGTCCTTGTGCAGCACATTGGCAGAAAGCA
This sequence comes from uncultured Coriobacteriaceae bacterium, assembly GCA_902779675.1. GTDB lineage: Bacteria > Actinomycetota > Coriobacteriia > Coriobacteriales > Atopobiaceae > UBA1367. The sequence goes on from CACZCK010000002.1 coordinate 35,070, forward strand.
GCGGGAAGTCCGCCTGGTTCTCGACGGCTTCGAGGTTGTCTTGCCCCCAGTCGAACTCGTGGTTGCCCACGGCCATGAGATCGTAGCCGCAGGAGTTCATAAAGGCGATGGCCGAGGACCCGTGCTTGGTGTCCACCAGCGGCATGCCCTGCGTGGCATCGCCGGCATCCACCAGCATCACCTCGTAGCCCTGCTCCTCCCAGTCGGCCTTGAGCGCAGCGACGGCAGCCATCGAGAAGTTACCGTCGGTCTCCTCGGTCGCCTCAACCTCCACGTCGTGCCCGTGGGTGTCGTTGGTATGGATGATGACGAACAGCGGATCGGGCTTTGCATCACTCGAAGCCTGCTCTCCCCCAGGTTGCGCGCAGGCAGCCAGCGCTGCAGAGGTGCTCAGCAGACCGAGGCCCTGTATGAAGTGCCTGCGCGTAACCTTCACGCGTAAATCACCCATGGCCGCCTCTCGCATAGACTCGACACACGTGTCCTGACGCTCCGTCTTCTCGGCCATCGTACGCATGGGACTCCCTTCGAACTCACCACAACCAGTTCTATTTTTTACTGTATGTTCCCATGCTTAAATATGGTTCGATACACCCTGTGGTCAGAGGTGGCGGTCAAGCGCGCGGTCCACTTTTGGCTGGCGCCGCGGACGGGGGCTCTTGGTCATCTTCCCGCGGCACATCACATACCGCAGGCTGCGCAGACACGTGAGGTCCTCAAGCGGGTTGCCCTCGCACACGATGAGGTCAGCCGCCTTGCCTGCCTCGAGACTGCCCGTCTCGCCTTCAAGCCCCAGGATTCGCGCATTGACGAGTGTGGCCGTATGCAGGGCAAACGCCGGCGTCACGTCGCAGTACTTGGCAAAGTAGTAGACCTCGCGCCACATGTCGTAGTGCGTGATGAAGGGACAACCGCTGTCGGTTCCCAAGCCAACCGGGATGCCCGCCGCCAGGCAAGCCTTGGCGCACGCGATGATGCCGTCCATGACCACCTTGCCGTTGGCCTTGGCGATCTCGGGCGCATGGCTCTCGCTCGTGGGCATCACCGCGTAAGGCAGCGCAGGGCTGATGGTGCACACGTCCGCCGCTCCTCGCTCGCGGAAGAGCTCGAGGATGTGCTCGTCAGGCGTAGCGCCGTGTTCGATGGTATCCACGCCATTCTCCAGTGCCACGCGCACACCCTCGGGACTCTCGACATGGGCACAGACCTTGAAGCCCAGCTCATGAGCTTGGTCGCAGGCAGCACGCACCACCTCGGGCGGCATACGCAGCACACCCGGCTCGCCCTCCTCGCTGGCATCCATCACGCCACCGGTGATCATGAGCTTGATCCAGTCGGGATTGGTCGCGGCAATCTGGCGCACATGCTCGGCCGCCTCCTCGGGCGAGGCGGCTTCGGTGGCAAGCGAGCCGGCAAAGTGGCCACCGGGCACGCTTACGCCTGTGTTGCACACCAGCATGCGCGGACCCACCGCCTTGCCCGCATCGACCTGGTCGCGAATCTGGCCGTCGTGGTCCATCACGCCGCCCACCGTGCGCAGCGTGGTCACGCCTGAGAGCAGCTGGTTCTTGGCCGAGCCCTTCTCCATGGCCATAAAGTACGCCAACACGGGCGGCACCTTGGAGAGGGTGTCAAAGAGGCGCTTGTAGTCGACGGGCTTGGCGTTGGCCTTGGGTGGCTTGCCCGTGGCCGGCAGATGCGCGTGCAGGTTGACGAGTCCGGGCATCACGTAGGCGCCACCAAGGTCGATGACCTCATGCCCCACGAGGTCTGCTGTAGAGAGCTCGCCAACCGCAGCTATACGGTCGCCATCCACAATGACGGCCCAGCCGTCGTGCACGGCCATCTGACCGCCCTCGTCCAGTGTACCGTCCAGCACATGCCCGTTGACCAGCGCGTATCCCATGGGAGCCTCCTTGTCGCACGCGTTTCTCCTCATCATAGCGTTGTGACTGGCGGCGCTGTAATCATGCACTGGTACGCGGTTTTGCACCAGACGTGCGCTGCCGCATCGAGACGCAAACCCGCTGCCAGCTTACGCGATGTAGACGATCGAGGTGCGCTGGAAGGCCGTCGCAATGCGCAGACATGCGGAGTAGATGAGGCCTGCCCCATAGATGTAGACGACCGTTGCCGTCGAGCGCAAGAAGATGACGCAGGACATCGCCACCAGCACGTTGGCAACACCTTCGGCGAGCGTCAGCTTCCAAGGAGCCTCGAGGCTGCGCTGCTCGCGCGCCCGCATGATCGACACCACGCCAGAAAGCAAGTGGCAGCCCAGCAGATACATCATGATGAGCGACTGCGGTGTCTTTGTCAGACTACCCGCAAAGACCCCCATGTCAAACAGCAGGACGCCCGTATAGAGAACCGATTTCCCACCCACCATATGGCGCGCCATCGTGAGGTAGTAGACGATTCTCTCCAGACCGCTCACCGTAAGCGAGAGGCTCATGAATATCATGACCAGCGTGTAGCCAAACTCGGGCCTCGTCACCATGGCAATGGCGCATGCGATGCCAATCAGGCCGATGAGCACCTCCCTGATGCGCTGCGCTTTACTCATGGAACACCTCCTCGCCCACGCGCTGCACCAGACGAATGTAGTCCCTGATGCCGCCGAAGCCCGTCTCCTCATAGTCGAGCGAGATGCCTGCCAAGAGGCTTCCCGTCTGGAAGATGCGGTTGGTGATCATGCTCTTTTGGGCAAGAGCCGCGACAAAGAACCTGCCCAAAAAGGTCTCGTCCTTTGCCCGTCCTTGGGCCTGCGTATACTCCTGCGAGTATTCCTGCAGGTCAAACGGGTCGAGCACAACACCTACCATACGCTCGCCCAACGCACGCCAGTCGGCGCAAGAATCAAGCTGCCGCTTGGCAAGGATGACGCGAATGTCACGCTCCCACGCACCCACTGCATCAACGTCGTAGCACCCCACCGCAAACGGCTCGCCCGTGCGCAGGCAGCGCATTGCATAGACCATTTGGCAAAAGGCATGCCAATAGTCCGAGGGGTTGTCTTTGAGGACCTCCTCGTAGCCTGCCCAGGCGGGTAGATAGCGATAGCGAGCAAAGCTGTAGTCGGGCAGATGCCCGGCACGGCCATGCCCCAAGTTCATAATCGAGTCCTCGTCCTGCTGGTAGACGCTGTTGGCATAGAGCCCGCGCTCCAAGTCGTCCGCCGCCGAGGGATTGTGGCGGAAGGTCACGGCACGCTCGCGCGCCGTCTCGCCCTCGCCGAGCACCTCCCGGAAGGAGCGGCTGACGTTGTTGATCACCAGCGAGGGCGTTCCAGCAAAGTGCTGGTGTGCCCAGGTATCGGCCAGCACGTGCATCGCAAGGCCCGTGGCCTGCACGCCATGACCACGCGCAAGCTCCACCGTATCTGCGAGGAGCTCCCCGTTGGGGCCGCAAATGAGCTGGTACTTGTGCTGGTACCGCTTGCCTCCCCTGCCGGGGTCGGCGCCGAGGTCACGGGGCAGGAAGTGGAACGACGACCATATGCGTGTGATGTTCTGCAGGCCCACGATGTCGGTGCGCGCGTCCATGAGCTCGAGCTGCAGCTGCGTTGTTGCCGCCGCACGCGGCGCACCGAGCACCTTGAGGAAGGTCTTTGAGCAGAGGTCCACGAGCTGCGCGCAGTAACTGATCTCGCGGCTCTCCCGTGGCGAATGGCCTGCAAGATGGGCGGCGCAATAGGTCGCGTAGTAGTGGAAGTCCTCCTGCATGGCATCTCACCGCCCTTGCCGCTGGCGTCTCGTGAGCCGCTTGACCACGACGGCAGAGCGGATGAGGTCAACGTATGCGAGAAGCGACGTGAGTTCGATGAGTCCCGCGGCAAGGAAGCCCAGAGCATTGTCCGTGCTTCCCGCAGCAAGGAGGCCCATGACGACGAGCGTTGCGCTCATTGCTGCCATGACCCCCGCAATGATCACGTACGCCCAGCTCTTCCGCTTGCCACGCGCCTCGGCATGGGCACACAGGCCCACATAGAAGCGCAGCACGCCCGCAAGCAGAACAAAGAGCAGGACGGCTGAGAGAGCGATGACCAGAAAGGTCCTGTGGCTATCTCTCAGGGCTCTGAGGGTAGATTCCACCTCCGCGGAGAGTTGTCCACCATTGACGCGAAGGCTCGAGCCATAGACGGACGCTAGGAACGCTTTGGCCATATCCCATAGGCCAAAGACGATAATGGCAAGCCCGCTGGTGGAAAGCATGTCGCGATACCGCCGAAGCCTCGGCTCGTCCATCAGGCCCTCCACCCGAGCCACCCTCCCCTCTTGGCATGCATCCGTAAAACTCCCTTGGTCGCCCTAGTGTATGCCCAACGGAACCCTTGAGACAACTCCGAAGCGAAGCATACGAGGGGCGGTGGATGCGTTACCAGGCGATGCGCCCGATCGCTCGCTGGGCAAGATCTTGCAGCTCGTCGGGGGCAATCGCGTAGGCCTCCAGCCCCTCTGCGGGCTCTGGCACGCCAAACATCCTGCCAAACGTCTGCACGCTCGGCAGCGTCACGGCCGCCACGTCGGGCGTACGGCCCTTGAGGAGGTACACGTAGATAAGCTCGTACAGGCCGCCCGTGGCCATGACAATCTCGTCGGGCTCGTCGATGTCATGCAGTTCGGGGCGATCGGGCAGGGTATGTTCGACGGTCCAGCGGAAGCCCTCGACAATGGTCTGCTGCGTCAGCTCGCGGCTCGAAAGCACATCGAGCATCAACCGTCCGATGCCCTCGCAGGCAAAGTAGGCAGCAATGCTGGCCTGGCCACGCAGGTACAGGCGCTCGAGAGATCCCAGCCGCTGAGGGTACGCCTCGTCGCAGACCTCCGTCGCCGCTCGGCGGATCTCGGCCACGCACCACCCCACCAGCAGCTCCTTCTTGGGGACGTAGCGCTGCACAAGCGACCGCGAGACACCGGAGGCCTCGGCAAGGTCGGTGTACGAGGTGGCCGCAAAGCCCCGGTCAAAGAAGAGGCGCCACGCGGCGGAGCGGATGGCTTGCTCGGTCTGTTGGTTGCGTGCCTTGGGCATCCGACCAGGGCAGCTACTACCAGAGCGAGCTCAGGGGCAACCTGGACGCTGGCGTCAACTCGGGCAGCAGCGTGACCTCGCTCATCCGCTCCATCGACAGCTGCGCCGACATCGTGGCCGACCTCGCGCGAGACTACGAGTAGGCCAACGCGAAGACAACCAGACGCACCTAAGGCTTGGGGCGGGAAGAGGTGCTCTTCTCGCCCCAAGCCTTAGGTGCGATTCGAACGTCCGCGGCAAGAGGAAGGTGCCTCCCTCACCACACGGGTTCTTGCCTGCCCACACTTGTCGCAAAGGCGTACGGGCCCATGCGCCAGTGCGGTATCATTAAAGTAGGAACCGGGTTGGGGGACACCATGAAGAAGCTCAAGCACAGACGGTCTTCGGCAGCAGGCATCCTCTACGACATGGCTGCCGCCAACCGGTTCGATGCCGGCTCAAACACGCCAACCACCGTGTGCGGGCCACCACCAGATTTCAATCCAAGAAATAACGAGTTGGGCAACGTCTATGGACCGCCCTCCGAGAACAATTTGACGCGCAGAGCGTTTACGGCGGCAGGCATCCTTGCCGCCATGGGTGCTGCTGCGGCGTTTGTCTCGAGCTGCAACAGACCGGTCTGCGTGTATGGTCCACCGCCTGACTACGACCCCGACGAGAACGAGCTCGAGACGGTCTATGGCCCACCCGAAGACTACGAGCCGGACGACTCCGAGGAAAGTGGTAGCACCTCAAGCGAAAGCACGACCTTCGATCCCGCGGAGAACGAGCTCGTCGACGTCTACGGTCCACCCGAAGACGTCGACCCAGACGACAACATGCTCATCAACGACTATGGGCAATCCGAAGACGACTGATGCGCATCCAAGACGTCAAGGCCAGCCACCTCAACCAGCTGGCCGACTATACCCGAACGCTCTACCGTGCCCCCGAGCTGCGCAAGCTCTTCTTCGAGCTCACCCTGCAGTGCAACGAACGCTGCTTCCACTGCGGCAGCTCGTGCACGGCGGCACGCGGCGACGAGCTCTCGCGCGAGGAGTGGCTCTCCCTCATCGACCAGGTGAAGGCCGACTTTGGCACTAGGCGCATCCAGCTTTGCATCACCGGAGGAGAGCCGCTGCTCAACCGCGACTTCTTTGACATCATGGGCCACGCGCACGCGCAGGGATTCCGTTGGGGCATGACGAGCAACGCCACGCTCATCACGCCCGAGGTGGCATGTCGGCTGGCCGAGGTGGGGATGGGCACCATCTCGGTCTCAATCGACGGCCTGCGCGAGACCCACGACCGCCTGCGCGGGCTGGCCGGTGGCTACGACCGCGCTATGGCGGGCATCCAGAACCTGTTGGACGTGGGCGCCTTTCACGCGGTGCAGGTGACCACGGTGGTCAACCACGTCAACATCGAAGAGCTCGACGAGCTCTTTGCCATCATGGATGGCATCGACATCGACTCGTGGCGCGTCATCAACCTCGAGCCCATCGGACGTGCCCTGCTGCATCCCGACCTCATGCTCACGCACGACGACTACGTACGGCTCTTCGACTTCATCCGCGAGAAGCGCGCCGCGGGCTATCCGCTGGAGTACGGTTGCAGCCACTACCTGGGCCTCGAGTACGAGGCCGAAGTGCGTGAGTGGTACTGGCTCTGCAACGCGGGCGTCTACACCGCATCGGTCATGGCAAATGGCGACATCGGCGCCTGCCTAGACATCGAGCGGCGGCCCGAGACCATCCAGGGCAACGTCCGAACGGAGCGCTTGCGTGACGTGTGGGAGGGTCGCTTCGAGCTCTTTAGGCGTGACCTCTCGGACTCGTGCTCCGAATGCCGCAGCTGCGAGCACGTGCGCTTCTGTCGCGGCGATGCCCACCATAGCTGGGACTACGACCACAACTGCCCCATGGTCTGCCTCAAGGGCACGCTGTTCTAACGGTACCCGCTTCGCGCACGGAAGGCGCTACGCGTCGTGCGCGGCCATCCAATCGGCCACCAGCTCGCAGTAGCGGTCATGCGCGTCCACGTAGCACATGTGGCGGCAGCCTTCCATCAGCTCCCAGCGAGCATGGGGCAGGCGGTCGTACATGGTCTTGGCGATGAGTGGCGTACAGAGGTCGTCGGTGCCGCTTATGACGAGCGCAGGAGCCTCGATCTCGCCCAGACGGTCGGTGTAGCTCCACTGTGACAGCGTGCCCGTCGGCGTCAGCTCGTTGGGACCCCAAGCGGTGACATACGCCTCGTGGCCCGAGCGCTTGGGACGCCTCAGGCACTCGGGCGCGTCCTCGCCAAACGCCAGGTCGGCGCAGTGCAGCTGCATGAAGTGATTCACCGCCTGCTCGTAGGCCTCGCCCGCAAAGACGCCAGTCCGCTCGGCAGCGGCCAGAGCCTCCCACTCCTCCGCTGGCAACTGGCGCGCCATGCGATGCTGCTCACGCCCCCACAGCTGCGAGTCTGGCAGCGTGGACGAGAGCACAACCGAGCAGATGCCCGCGGGTGCGCATTCGATCAGGTAGGTGATGGCCAGCATGCCACCCCACGATTGCCCAAGCAGGTGCACCCGGCCCAGGCCCAGCGCCTCGCGCAGGTTCTCGAGCTCGCTCACCCACGTCTGTGCCGTCCAGAGATCCGGCCGCCCCTCCACGTACGAGTTGCCGCAGCCCAGCTGATCGTAGCTCACCACGGCACGACCCGTCTGCTGCGCAAGGCAGTCGAGCACCTCGAAGTAGTTGTGCGTGGAACCGGGGCCTCCATGCAGCAGGAGCAGCGGCGGCTTGCCTGAGTGCACGTCTCCCACCACGCGCCAATAGGTCTCAAACTCTCCAAAGGTCACGTAGCCCTCGCTCACTGCAGCGCCACAGCTCATGACTCCCCCTTAAACCCGCGCATCGAGACGCAGATTGCGCAGATAGATGAGGTCATTTGCAATGAGCGCCACCAGATTGAAGAGGTACACGCCCAAGACCCAGGTGATGTTGTGCCCCACGAACTTGGACGCAATGCCCGCCACATAGCCAAAGGTGATGAGCGCCAGAAACGCGGGCGAAGTGCCCCGCGCTGTGCGTGCCTTCCAGGCGTTGAGTGCATTGATGGGCCACGACAGACCAAAGCTCAGCAGCATGAGCGCCTCGAGTACCTGTGCCATGGATCCTCCCAGAAGTGACTTCACAACCTCACGAGTGTAACGCAGCGACGTGACGGGACAAGTGAACGCTCCCGGCCACCCCATTTGATACAGTGGTGAATGCTCCCGTCGCCCCGACCAAAAGGACCGCATGTGAGAGACCTCCTTGTCTACCTGCGCGACTACCGGCGCGAAAGCGTCCTGGCACCGCTGCTCAAGCTGGCGGAGTCACTCATGGACCTGCTCGTGCCCCTGGTGGTTGCTGCCATCATCGACGAGGGTATCGCCCATGCGGACCAAGGCCTCATCTGGGGACGCTTTGCGCTGCTCATCGGGCTGGCCGTACTGGGCATGGGCTTCTCGTTCGCGGCACAGTGGATGGCCGCAAAGGCCAGCGTGGGTTTTGCCACCAAGCTGCGTCAGGCGCTCTTCGACCACATCCAGAGTCTCTCGTACCGCGAGCTGGACACCCTGGGCACCGATACCCTCATCACCCGTATGACCAGCGATATCAACCAGATCCAGAACGGACTCAACCTGGCGCTGCGCCTGCTGCTGCGCAGCCCCTTCATCGTGTTTGGCGCCATGGTCTGCGCCTTTGCCATCGACGTGCCCAGCGCTCTGCTCTTTGCCGTGGCCATACCGCTGCTGTCGCTCGTGGTCTTTGGCATCATGCTGTCCAGCATCCCGCTCTTTGCCCAGGTGCAGCAGGCCCTGGACCAGCTGCTGGGCATGACGCGCGAGAACCTCACCGGCGTACGCGTCATTCGGGCCTTCTGCAAGGAGCAGGCCGAGATCGACGAGTTCGACCGCCGCAACGATGCCCTCACCCACATGAACGAGCACGTGGGACACCTGTCAGCCCTCATGAACCCCGCCACCTACCTCATCATCAACGTGGCCACCATCTTCCTCATCCGCCAAGGGGCACTGCGCGTACAGGCAGGCGCCCTCCAGCAGGGCGACGTGGTGGCGCTCTACAACTACATGGCCCAGATCGTGGTCGAGCTGGTCAAGCTCGCCTCGCTCATCATCACCATCAACCGCGCGCTCGCCTGCGCTCGACGCGTGCAGGACATGCTCGAGGTGCAACCCTCGATGGCCTACCCCCAGGCCCTACCTGCAACCCTGCCTGCGACCAGCGAGGCCGTGCACTTCGATCACGTTTCGTTCTCGTATTCGCAGACGGGCGACGCCGCGCTAACCGACATCGACTTCTCGGCGCAACGCGGGCAGACCATCGGCATCATCGGCGGCACGGGTAGCGGCAAGACGTCCGTCGTCAACCTCATCGCACGCTTCTACGACGCCACGAAGGGCACCGTGCTGGTCGACGGCATCGACGTGCGTGCCTACCCAGAGGGCGCCCTCATCGACAAGATCGGCATCGTGCCCCAGAAGGCCGTGCTCTTTGAGGGCAGCATCCGCAGCAACCTGCTATGGGGCAACCCCGAGGCAACCGACCAGGACATCTGGAACGCACTCGCCACGGCTCAGGCCACCGAGGTGGTGCGCGGCAAGGACGGCCAGCTCGACGCTTCCATCGAGCAGGGTGGTCGCAACCTGTCGGGCGGGCAGCGTCAGCGCCTCACCATCGCCCGCGCCTTGGTCAAGCGACCGCAGATCCTCATCCTCGACGACTCCGCCAGCGCGCTGGACTTTGCCACCGACCTCGCCCTGCGTCGCGCCATCGCTAGCCTGCCGGGCACCATGACCGTCTTCATCGTGTCGCAGCGCACCTCCAGCGTGCGTCAAGCCGACCAGATCCTGGTGCTCGACGATGGCCGGCTGGCCGGTGTGGGCACCCATGACGAGCTCATGGGCTCTTGCCGCGTCTACCAGGAGATTTACTACTCGCAGTTCCCCGACGAACGGCCCCGCACCAGAGACCTCGCCAGCGTGCAGGGGGTGATCGCATGAGCCAGAACGCCTCGGGCGCCACCAGTCGCCAGACCCTCGCTAAGGTCCTAGTCCTTATCGGCCGCTACCGACTCCTGTTGCTGGCCAGCGTCCTTCTGGCCGCACTAACCGTGGTGTTGCAGCTATACGTGCCCATCCTTTTTGGCGACGCCATCGATCAGATCGTCTCGCCCACGAGCGTCAACCTGCAGGCCCTCGCCGCCATCTTGGGCAAGGCGCTCGCGCTGATCGTGGTCTCGTCGGTCGCTACGTGGGTCATGAATCTGGTCAACAATCGGCTGGCCTATCACACGGTCAGGGACATCCGCGCCCGTGCCATCCGCCAGATTCAGCGACTCCCACTTTCCTACCTCGACGCGCACAGCTCGGGCGACGTCGTGCAGCGCATCATCGCCGACACCGATCAGCTCTCCGACGGCCTGCTGCTGGGCTTCACGCAGCTCTTCTCGGGCGTCATCACCATCGTGGTGACCCTCGCGTTCATGCTCTCCAAGAACGTGGGCATTACGCTCATGGTGCTCGTGCTCACACCCGTCAGCTTCCTGGTGGCGCGTTTCATTGCCGCGCGCTCCTTTGACATGTTCAGCAGGCAGACCGAGACGCGCGGACGCCAGACCGCACTCGTCAACGAGCTGGTGGGCAACCAGCGGGTCGTCAAGGCCTTTGGCCACGAACGGCAGGCATCAGAGCAGTTCAGGGCCCTCAACGACGAGCTGCAGGGCTACGCGCAGCGGGCGGTCTTCTTCAGCTCGCTCACCAACCCTTCCACACGCGCCGTCAACAACGTGATCTATGCCCTGGTGGCGCTCGTCGGCGCACGCCTCATCCTTGCCGGCCAGCTCACGGTGGGCGGTCTCACGGTGCTGCTCTCCTACGCCAACCAGTACATGAAGCCCTTCAACGACATCTCGTCGGTCATCACCGAGCTGCAGAACGCCCTGGCCTGCGCAGCGCGCGTCTTCGAGCTCATCGAGGCCGAGCCCGAACCTGCCGACGCCACGGCCGAGCTGGTCAGCCGCGGTGGCAAGGTGGACATCAGCGACGTGGCCTTCTCGTACGACAAGAGCAAGCGACTCATCGAGGGCTTCAGCTTCCATGCTGAACCGGGCACCAAGACGGCCATCGTCGGTCCCACCGGCTGCGGCAAGACCACCCTCATCAACCTGCTCATGCGCTTCTACGATACGGACGCAGGTAGCATCTGCGTGGACGACCAGAGCATCACAGACGTATCGCGCGCATCGCTGCGGCGCACCTACGGCATGGTGCTGCAGGAGACCTGGCTCAAGCGCGCCACCGTGCGCGAGAACATCGCCTTCGGGCGTCCCGACGCCACCGACGACGAGATCATCGCTGCCGCGCGCGAGGCCCACAGCTGGGAGTTCATCCGCCGCCTGCCGCAGGGGCTCGACACCCCCATCACCGACGACAGCCTGAGCCAGGGCCAGAAGCAGCTGCTGTGCATCACCCGCGTGATGCTCTGCCTGCCCCCGATGCTCATCCTCGACGAGGCGACTTCCAGCATCGACACCCGCACCGAGCTGCAAATTCAGGAGGCCTTCGACAAGCTCATGCGCGGACGCACCAGCTTTGTGGTGGCGCACCGCCTCTCCACCATCCGCGAAGCCGACCAGATTCTGGTCATGCGCGACGGACGCATCGTGGAGCAGGGCACCCACCACGAGCTGCTCGCACGGCAGGGGTTCTACGCGGAGCTCTACCACGCGCAGTTTGCCGGCAGCGCCAGCTGACTCAGAAGGAATACCCTCCTTGGATCAACCCAGACGGGCAACCGCCTACAACCCGAGTTGTAGGTGTTTTCCCATCCCCTTCTCTGCCTGACTCAAAGGGGAGTATCCCTTCTGAATCAGCCTTCCGTGCCGCAATTTGTCGCATTGCCGTAGCGGCAAGAGCTCCGGTGCGAGCGCCATTACGCTCGTCGTACAATGGGTGCCCTACGCCCCCCAACCGGAAGGACCTCCATGGCACGCGCCTCAAGGAGACTTGCCCTCGTCGTCAGCGCCCTGCTTGCGATCGTGGTCATGGCCGGCTGCGCGAAGCGTGCCACCCAGAAGCCGGTCGAGACAAGCGCGGCGATGGCAGGCGCGTACCAGGTGGATTACGGCAAGTCCAAGCTCTACGACCACGACGACATGGACGCTGCCATCCAGGTCATCATGGGCGAGTTTGGTACCTGGAAGGGCTGCACGATGCAGGACATCGTCTTTACCAGCGACGACGTCTGCACCGCTGACGTCTCCTATTGCAACGAGCTGCGCGACGAGGGCGCTCCCGAGTTCGACGAGGCCATCGTCTTCAAGAGCGACTTCCACTCCCCCAGCGGGCAGGACGCCGAGGGCACCGCATGGGAGCCCGACACCGACTATGCCGGCTGGGAATGGCACCTTGCCCGCACCGGCAACGGCACCTGGCAGCTGCTTACCTGGGGATACTAGGCCACATCAAAGCGGTTAATCCGCATCTTGACCGCGCCATCACACAGGCGCGCCAAGAAGCGATGCAGCCCCGTGACGGCAGGATCGTCCATGGGGTAGTACCCCAGCATGTAACCCCTCCACGACACGGCGGCCTTTGGACACCACGAACGCAGCACAGTCGGATCGTCGACGGCAAGACACTCGTCGTAGTTCTCCATGCCAAAGTTCTTGAAGGTGGTCCTCATCAGGCGCTTGCCCAGCTTGCCCACAGTGTCAAACACGATGCGGCAACCACCAAAGCGCTCGGCCAGCTCGTTGACCAGTGCGCGGGCCTGCCCCTCGGTAAAGTAGTGGAAGACGCCCGCCGCAAAGAAGACGGCTCCCGCGCTGCCATCCACCTGGTCCATCCAGACAAAGTCGTTGAGGTTGCTGGCCACGTTGAGCTCGCGCTCGCCCGCAGGGCTCAGCTGTTCGCGCGCCTCGATGATGTCGGGCATATCCACGTTGTAGATGCGACAGGTGCCATTGTCGCAGGCACGACCCGTCTGGTCGAGGCCGCAGCCCATGTTGATCACCGCGGCGGCAGGATGGGACGCCAGATAGTCGTTGATCTCCCACTGCATGTCGAGCTGACGCATGGCCGCCTCGAGGGCACCAAAGCGCCAGAACGTGCTGTTGGCCTGCTTGTCCAAGCTAGAGAAGTCGTAGTCCAGACGGGAGCAGATCTTAGCGGCGCTCGGGTCGGTGTAGAGCTTGGGGAACACCTCGGCGCAGAGCTTGCGACCGTACAGGGGGATGATGAGCGTCTCCTGCACCGAGCCCTTCTCAATGGTGATCTTCTCTGGCATGGCAGTCTCCTCGTGTGTCTCGTCAATAGTTAGTCATGGCTTACTAGTGTACCGCGAGTGACTGCGCCGGGCACTCGGACGGCCAGTTGCGAATACGACTGCGGACCCCGTCCGTCAGACGAGGTCCGCAGGAGATGCAAATCTGTCAGATCGCCTACGCAATCAGCAGGTCGTCAGGCAGCGTCGCGGCATACTCGCCCAGCTTGGCGAGACCCGCCTTGAAGTACTCGACGTCACCATAGCCGTAGCCAATACGGAAGCCGTGCTCCATGTTGAAGCACATGCCATGGCAAACCAGCGCACCGGTCTTCTCAAAGAGGTCCTCGCAGAACTCCTTGGTCGGGATATCCCAGTCGTAGGTCAGGAAGCTCGTGGAGCCGTGCGACTGGCAGGCCAGGTGGAAGTGCGGCTGATCCTTGAGCCACTCGTTGAGCGCCGCACGACCCTCCTCGCAGATCTTGTGGTTGCGCGCGAACAGTGCCTCCTTGTGCTCCACGACGATGGCGGTCAGGAGCTCGGTGATGGGGCTCTCGCAGATGGTGTTGAACGAGCGCAGGTTCTTGATCACGTGCGTGAGGCCCAGGTCACGGGTGGCGATCCAACCGGTACGCAGGCCCGCGCACGAGAAGACCTTGGAGGTGCCGCCCGTGGAGATGCCGCGCTCGTAGACGTCCACGATGCTTGCCATGTAGCCCTCGTCCAGGCCACGATAGATCTCGTCGCAGACCACGTAGGCGCCAACCGGGCGCGCGATGGCGGCCAGCTGCTCGAGCTCGTTGCGATTGAGGGCGTAGCCAGTGGGGTTGGAGGGACTGGTGAGGAAGATGGCCTTGGTGTGGCCGTCAACCAGCCCGGCCAGCTTCCTGAAGTTGATGCCAAAGCCGTCCTCAGGACCACACACGTACTCGCGCACCTCGCAGCCCAGAGCCTCCGGAATCGAGACGAACTGCTGGTAGGAGGGAACGACGACGATCACGTTGTCGCCCTTCTCACAGAGGGCGTAGCAGGTCAGCGCGTTGGCGCTCGTACCGCCGTGCACCACCATGACATTCTCGGGCTGGATAGCCGGGGTCTCGAACATGCTGGCAAAAGCCTCGCGCAGGCGCGGCATACCCTCAAAGTAGCCGTAGTGCAAGCTCATATGGGCCAGCTCGCCAAAGACCTCTTCCTGCGAGACGCCGCAGATCTCAAAGAGGTCCTGCATGTTCATGGGCTTGCAGCAGCTGGAGCCCATGTTGTAGGTTGCCACGGCGTCAAGCGGGTTGAGCCACCACTCGAGTTCGAACTTCTCGATGTTCATCGTCATTTCCTTTCAGAAGAAGCCATTCCGTTGTAAGCGGGATCGTCGTCCGTATGGGACGGTTTTCCACGTCGAATCTGATGCCGCAGTGCTAGAGCTGTACCGTGGTGCCGACGCCTTCGGCCTCCGCACGCTTGACGATGCGGGCGATGGTCGCCAGGTCCTGCAACGACAGACCCGTCGAGTCAAAGACGGTGATCTGCTCGTCGCTCGTACGGGCAGGGGTCGCACCGGCAATGATCGCGCCGATCTCGTCGAGCTCGCCGCCAAGCACGCCCTGCTTGTGGGGCATCTCGCACTCCCCCACCGTGAGGCACTGGTGAACGTCGTCGGCCACCACGCGAGCGGCGGCAAGAAGCGCCGACTCGGCTTCCTGCTTGCCCGACTTGTCGGCACCCACGCAGCTGACATGCGTGCCCGGACGCACCCACTCGGCACGCAGGTAGGGCTCGTAGCTAGGCGTGGCCGTCATGATGACGTCCGCCTGGCGCACGGATTCCTCAAGCATGCCAGTCTCGATGGTCGGGATGACGGCGTCGGTGCCCTCGAGCAGCTCGGCAACCGTTCCCTGAATCTGGTCGAGGCGCGCAGGATCGGTCGCACCATGCAGCGGATTGGTGACGATCACCCGCGTGAGCTGCGGAAGCGCCAACAGGTTGGCCGCAACCAGATAGGGGCACAGCCCACCGTCACCACAGATCACCAGCGTATGGGAGTCCTTGCGGGCGAGCCATTTGGCACCGATTGCGCCAGCAGCTCCAGTGCGGAACCGCGTGATGGGCATGGCGTTGAGCACGGCCTTGGGCGCACCCGTGGCATAGTCGAATACCAGCGACGTGCCGTGGTAAACGGGAAGGCCCTGATCGGGGTTGTCGTAATAGCAGCTGATGGCCTTGAGACCCCAGATGCCGTCGCCATCAAGGTTGCCGCTCTTGAGGTCCATGTCGCGCACGCCATCCACGAACTCGTGGAAGAGCAGCGGCCATGCAGAACCGGAGCCCTGGTGCTTCTGCGCGTACGCCCCCTCCACGGCCTCGAGGGCCATGGGAATGCTCACCAGACCGGCGACTTCGTCTGCGTTCAGTATGCGAATGGTATCCATTTCGCCCTCCCCTACCGTCATGCATGGCGACACTCGCCCCGTGGGCGACGCTCATGCGCATCAACTTGGAAGAGGCCAGGCGGAGACGGAGTGCGACACGCGTTGCCCCAAGACCGTCCCGAGATCGCCCCTGCTCCACGACCGGTGTAGGAGTGGCTTCTCGTATGGTTGCACTATATCGGATATCCTAAGGTTTTGCAGATGCATCGCAGAATGCAATATGGGCGATTCTATTCATGACATAACATGTGGGTTCTATTTCAATCTTGAAATATACGTGCAGAATCCCCGCCTGCTAAAGAATTCAGTTCATTGTTTATAATTTCAATTTCATACGTAGTATTGGATGCTCAATACACATTTGCTCCACAGGTTGGCCATACTCTCCGGGGGCAGCTAGCCAATTAGGCGGCAACGCAGGAGGCCGAGCTCGTCAGACGAGAGCCCGCAAGCCCGCACGTATGCCTCGATGCTCCCGTGCGCCCCGACGACCGCGTCGTAGACCTTACCGACAGTCTGCAACCGCCCCTCGAGACGCCGGCCCGCCAATGCCTGCGGCACCTCTCCCGTTTCCACAAAGTGGTCCACCTGGCGCACCGGGGCAAAGGAGTACAGATAGTCGCGCACTATATCGCTGCGCGAAACGCCCGCCACGCCCAACAGCAGCATTGCCACCATGCCCGTACGGTCCATACCCGCCGCGCAATGGAAGAGCGCGCACTCGTCGTGCGGCACCGCGGCCAGGAAGGAAAGAGCCTGCCGCATGGCGTCGTGATTGCCCAGCATGGCAAGATAGCCCCGCGCCAGGTAGTCCAGGTCCTTCTGGGCGGCAACCAGCGCTGGGTCGCTCAGGTTCTGGCCAAAGAGGCTCACATTGGTCCATGACACTCCACGCTCGCGCGCAAAGGGGCAGGTCAGCTCGGGGCTCTCTCCCTGGCCGCGCAGGTCCAGCACGTGCGTGAGGCCGTATTCGCGCAACCATGTGCGGTCCTTCTGACTCATGCAGCGCGTCGATCCGCAGCGCAAGAAGCGGTGCGACTGGGTGGGCCCGTCGGGCGTGGGCCAGCTCCCCAGCTCGCGCAGGTTCATGGCGCTGGGCACATCGAGGATGCGCACCCCGTCGGCACCAGGGGTGTGCATCTCTCCCAGCAGTCGGTCAAGCAGCCCCATGTCTCCTCGTCTCGCCCAGACGCCGTGATCCCACTGACGCCCTAGCCGCGTGGCTTGCGAATAATGCCCAGCTTGTGATGCCTGCGACAGACGCTGGTGTACGAGTCGTTGCCACCCAGCTGCACCTGGCTGCCCTCGGTGACCATCTCGCCGCTCTCGTCGAAGCGCGCCACGCACGTGGCCGCACGCCCACACCAGCAGACGGTCTTGACCTCTTCGATGATGTCAGCCCAGGCCATGAGCCACAACGACCCCTCAAAGAGGTTGCGTTGGAAGTCGGTGCGCAGGCCATAGCAGATGACGGGAACCTCGAGCCGGTCGACGATGTCGGTGAGCTTGTCTACCTGCTCCTTGGTGCAAAATTGGGCCTCATCCACGATGACGCAGTCGTAGGCGCGAATCGCGTCATCGGTCATGTCCGTCAGCTGCTCGACCGAGATGCACGGCCGCGAAAGGCCGATGCGCGAGGCCATGACACCGTCGCCGTCACGGTTGTCGAGCGCAGGCTTGGCAAGCAGCGCATGCTGGCCCTTCTCTTGGTAGTTGTAGGCAACCATCAGGGCGTTTGCCGTCTTTGAGCTCCCCATGGAGCCGTAGCGGAAGTAGAGCTTTGCCATCGTGTGTCCCTCTTCTCGTACTGCGCAAGGCGCAAGGGCGCCGCCTCCCATAGTACTTGAACCGGCCCCACCGTCGCCGCCAACCGTTGACTCAAAGGGGAGTATCCCTTCTGAGTCACCGCTGAGGACAACCCTCAATACCAGCTAATACGTTTGGTACACTTGACAGGAAGGCACATGCCGACAGGAGGGGGGCTCGCATGGCTTACACAGACAACTATCTCGGACACGATACGCCCAAGCTAGGCTTTGGCATGATGCGCCTGCCCAAGCTGGAAGACGGCTCCATGGACATGGAGCAGATCTGCCAGATGGTCGACGTCTTTATGGGGGCGGGACTCACCTACTTCGACACCGCCTATGTCTACGACGGCGGCGATTCCGAGATTGCCACGCGTAAGGCGCTGGTGGAGCGCTACCCGCGCGACTCGTTTACGGTGACCACCAAGGCCAACGCCTGGCTGGGGAACCCCACCGCCGAGCAGACCAAGGACCAGCTTCGCATCTCCATGGAGCGCCTGGGAGTCGACTACCTGGACTACTACCTGCTCCATGCCATCCAGGACAACAACCAGCAGATGTACGACGACTTTGGGCTGTGGGACTGGATTCGCGGCCTCAAGGAGCAGGGCATCATCCGTCGGTGGGGCTTCTCGTTCCACGCTGGTCCTGAGCGCCTGGAGCGCCTGCTCACCGAATACCCCGACATCGACTTCATCCAGCTGCAGGTCAACTATGCCGACATGGAGGAGCCCAGCGTCCAGGCCCGGGCCAACTACGAGGTCGCCGCGGCACATGGCGTGCCCTTCACGGTGATGGAGCCCGTCAAGGGCGGAACGCTGGCCAACCCGCCACGCGTGGTACGTGAGGTCTTCGACGCGGCCAACCCCGACGCCTCGTACGCCAGCTGGGCCATCCGCTACGTTGCCAGCATGCAGGGCGTGCTCACGGTGCTCAGCGGCATGTCCACGCTCGAGCAGGTGAAGGACAACGTTAGCTACATGAGCGACTTCAAGCCGCTCACCGCCGACGAGCAGGCTGTCGTCGCCCGTGCGCAGGAGGCGCTCGCCAGTGTGCACCAGTACAAGTGCACGGCCTGCCATTACTGCACCGAAGGCTGCCCCATGGGCATCCCCATCCCCGACTTCTTTGCTGCCATGAACCGCAAGCTCATCTTTGAGGACGAGGCCGACGCCAAGCGGCGCTATACGCGCGAGGCCGAGAAGGCCGGCGTCAACGCCAGCGATTGCATTGGCTGCGGTCAGTGTGAGGGTGCCTGCCCACAGCGCCTGCCGATCATCGAGTACCTCGCCGAGATTGCGGACGAGCTGGAGTAGGCACATAGCGGCAAAACAGAGAGTCGTCGCGGCGACGGGATGCAAAAAGCGTCCCGTCGCCGCATTGTCTTGGTGGCAAAACAGCAGCAGCCCGACCGAGCACCAAACCTGAAAGTCGCCTTGGCTTCTCGCATGACCTGTGTGCAAGGGTGGCTTTCAAGTCTCATTAAGGTGCGGTGCCTACGATAGACACGGCGGCTGACCTACGGCAGAACAAGTCCACAGCCGCAGCACCATTGGTTGAGCGAACGGAGCCAAACCATCATGACACGCTACACAAGCATGAAGAGCCTTGCCAACGGTCTCTGGACCCTGCCCCTCGCACTGAGCGTTGCCCTCGTCGGCTGTGGCGGCACCGCTGCCAGCGAGACGAGCGACGGCGGTACCCAAACAACCTTGGAGCAGGTGGTCGACGAGACTGAGAGCGAGCCTTTCTCGCTCACTCGCGATGACATTGCCATCGAACAAACCATGAGCGACGATGCCGATGAGAGCCATGCCATCACGGCCGACGGCACCACCGACTCCTACCACAACGTGGAGGTGACCAAGACCGGCGATGCCGACGGTGATGAGGCCGATTTCTACGGCACCAACGCGGCGGTCTTTGCCACCAACGGCGCCACGCTCGATCTCTCCGACATGGTTGTCACGAGCGATGGCACCCATGCCAACGCAGTCTTCTCGTATGGCGAGGACACCACAGTCAACATCGAGCACTCGGTCATCGAGACCACGGGCAACTGCTCTGGCGGCATCATGGTCACGGGCGGCGGCACCCTCAACGCCACCGACCTGGCCATCCATACCACCGGCAACTCGTCGGCTGCCATCCGCAGCGACCGCGGTGGTGGCACCCAGAACGTGACGGGCGGCACCTACGTCACCGACGGCACGGGATCCCCCGTCATCTACTCCACCGCCGACGTCACCGTGAGCGACGCCACCCTCACCTCCACCGCCTCGCAGGGCGTGGTGGTGGAGGGCAAGAACTCCGTGACCCTGCACGACGTGGACCTGACCGCCAACAACACCACCAAGAACAGCGACAAGAGCGACTGGTACCAGGCCGTGATGATCTATCAGTCCATGTCGGGCGACGCCGCCGAGGGCGAGGCTAGCTTTGCCATGGACGGGGGCACGCTCACCAACAAGAACGGCGACGTGTTCTTTGTCAACAACACCGTAGCCACCATCAGTCTGGATAACGTGGCGGTGACCAACGAGGACACCGACGGTGTGCTGCTGCGCGCCGCGGCAGCCGGCTGGGGTAGCGAGGGAAGCAACGGAGGCCACGTGACCCTCGAGCTGGCCGACGAGGAGCTCACAGGCGACATCGTGGTTGATTCCGTCTCTGAGCTCAATGCGTACCTGACTGACGGCACCTCCTACACCGGTGCCATCAACGCTGCCAACGAGGGCAGCGTGTACGTAGAGATCGAGAGCGGTTCGACCTGGACGCTCACCGGCGACTCCTACGTGACCGCCCTGACCTGCGACGCCGACGCCATCGACCTCAACGGCCACACGCTCTACGTGAACGGAGAGGCCTACGCCGAGGGCAGCGCGAGCACGGGCGAGGCCATAGAGTTCACCGTGAGCAGCGGTGGCGGCATGGGCGAGGCGCCGGGCATGCCCGGTGATGGCAGCGAGCCCCCTGCCAGGCCCGACGGCGAGGGCGGTCCGGGAGCGGGCGGCGAGCCTCCCGCAAAGCCCGGAGAGTAAGACACAGGCACAAGCGAGTCAGGCGCGGCGGCTTGGGGCAAGACCCAGGCCGCCGCGCCTTCTCTGCTGCCGCAATGTGCGAGAATGGCAGGCGTCGACCCGACCGACCACAGGAGAGAGCCGTGACCGACCAGTTTGCCCACGATGCCGCACGCAACGACCAGCTCATCCTCGTCGACGGGTTTGACCAGCAGATTGGCACCGCCACCAAGGAGCGTGCACACTTTGAGGGCCTGCTGCATCGAGCCTTCTCAGTAGTGCTTACCAGGCAACAGGACGGCCAAACGCAGCTGCTGCTGGCCCAGCGCGCTGAGGGCAAGTATCACTCTGCGGGTCTGTGGGCCAACTCGTGCTGCTCGCACCCGCGCGCGGGCGAGCAGACCGTCGACGCCGCCTCCCGGCGTGTGGTGGAGGAGCTCGGATGCCAGACGGGCAACCTGCAGGAGATCGGCTCGTTTGTCTATCGTGCCGTCTTTGCGGACGGGCTTACCGAGTACGAGTACGACCACGTGCTGGTGGGAGCCTGTGTGGGCGATCCTGATCCCGACCCGAGCGAGGTCAGCGCCGTGCGCTGGGTCACACCTCAAGAGCTGTCCGACGAGCTGGTCGAGCATCCGGAGCGCTTCTGCGCCTGGGCTTTCACGGTGCTGCCCATGGCGCTTGCCCACCTCGCCTGAGCCACGCTGCATCAAACTCAGCCGCAACCCCCACGTAACGCCGCGGGCACAGCTGCTGAGCTGGTCATGCTAGCATGTAGAGCTGCAAGGGATACAAAGAGCGGGAGGGAACCCATGAGCAAGATCGTGTTTCTGGACGTCGACGGCACGCTGATCAACTACGACGCCGTGTGCCCCGAGTCGGCCATGAAGGCCGTCGAGCTGGCGCGCGCCAACGGCCACAAGGTGTACATCTGCACCGGCTGCTCCAAGGCCGAGATCGAGCAGCGCACGCTGCCCGAGCTTGACGGCATGATCGGCGCCAACGGCGGCTATGTGGAGGACGACGGCCAGGTGGTCATGCACCAGGCGCTCACCGTCGACCAGGTCAAGCACATCGTCGACTGGTGCAACGAGCGTCACCTGGGCTTCTACCTCGAGGCCAACAGCGGCATGTACATCAACAGCTGGTTCGTGGAGCAGGCGCCGGCGGTCATGTACAAGTACGCCATGGGCAAGGGAGCCGACGAGGAGTCCGCCAAGAAGGCAGGCCAGAACTTCGTCAACTCCATGATCCGCACCGACGACCTCTACCGCGACGACGTCAACAAGGTGAGCTTCATCCTCTCCAGCTACCAGGACCACATCGACTCCCGCACCGAGTTCCCCGACATGGAGTGCAACACCTGGGGCGGCAAGGACGAGCAGGCTCTGTTTGGTGACCTGGGCCCCAAGGGCATCACCAAGAAGCATGCCATCGAGGTGCTGCTCGAGCATCTGGGCGCCAGCCAGTCCGACACCATCTCGTTTGGTGACGCCAAGATCGACCTCTCGATGTTCGAGCTCTGCGCCTACAACGTGGCCATGGGCAACGGCGGCCCCGAGATCAAGGCCGCGGCCGACTACATCACCGATGACGTCGACGAGGACGGCCTCTACAACGCCTTCAAGAAGCTGGACCTCATCTAACTCGTCCATCTGTGACAATCCGCTGCGATCGAACGCGTCGCGCCCGTCGAGGCTTGGCCTCGGCGGGCGCGCTTTTATGTGCGCTGAGGTCAATCCCCTACTCCAGCACCAGCTCCGGCGTTGACTGGCGGTAGGCACGCGGGCCCTGCCCCGTCATCTGCTTGAAGCGGTAGCTGAAGTTGCTCTCGCTGGCAAAGCCCACGCGCTCGGCGATGGCGGCACTGGTAAGGGTCGTTTCGGCGAGCAGCTCCTTGGCACGACTGATGCGGTAGCGCAGCAGGTAGTCGTGCGGGGTGGTCTCGAGCTGGCGCTTGAAGAGACGGATGAGGTAGCTAGGGCTCACGGCTGCGGCTCGAGCGAGATCGTCCAGCGCCACCTTCTCGGCAAAGTGGCGCTCCACATAGGCGCAGGCCAGGCGAACGGGATCGTCGTCTGGCACGGGACCGGCCTCCTGCGCGGCAAGCACCACCTCGGCCACAAGCGCATGCACGGCGAGTCCTACGCGCGTGGCGTTGCCCACGCTCTCGGTGCCGAGGCACTCGAAGAGCACATCTGCGTGTGGCTGCAGGCGCGAGAGCGGGACGGTTACCGGCGCGAGACGCGGCAGCCCCAGCGTGCGGCCGGCCAACGCCACGCCCGGCCCGTCGATGTGCGCCCACAGGTGGTACCAGTGACCATGCCCGGGAGAGGTGCCGTAGCTCTGAGGAGAGCGGCAGTCCATGAGGAGCGCCTGCCCCTTGGCAAGGCGCACGGTCTGCCCGCCCTGACGTATCGTGCCCTCGCCGCCCAGCGTGTAAAAGAGGATGAAGCTGTTCTTGTCGCTGCGGGCGGTGGCAAACTTGCCGCGCGCATAGAAGTCACCCACCTCGCTGCAATAGTAGGGTTGTGCGAGCTCGGCGGCGCTGGGTGTGGAGATGATCCAGCGGCTGCGGTCCTCCACGTCCATGGTGTAGGTGAGCATGCTTCGCCCTCCTTAGTCCTGCTTGCGATACGCCTGCGGGGTGCAGCCCGCATACTCACGAAAACGCTGGTAGAAGCTGGTGAGATTGGCAAGTCCCACCTCTTCGGCAATCTCGTATATCGGGCGGTTCGTGCCGCGCAACAGCAGTGCGGCACGACGCATGCGCTCGACGTTGACCAGCTGCTTGAAGGTGGACCCAGTTGCCTGGCGCACGAACTTGGAAAGGTAGGTCCGCTCGTAGCCAAGGTCGGCCGCCATCTGCTGCAGGCTTCCCTCTTGGTAGTGCTGCCCGATGTACTGCCGAACGGTGCCAATCAGCTCGGCGCGTTCCCAAGCCACATCATCCAGCTCGCCCTTGGGCTCGTAGGTGCGCAAAAGGTGTGTGAGCAACGCCGCGAGGAAGAAGTCGACCATGTAGGGGCTCGTCATGTCGGGCTCCAGGCGCTCGCACAGGATGCGTTCGATGCAGGCGTGCGCCACCTCGTCGTCCGCCGTGTGGTAGACGCGCCAGGTCTCATGAGACGCACCCAATGTCATGAGCTCGGTCGCAAAGGGCGAGGCGAGGTCGGTCATGCCGTCAAGCAGATGACCCTCAAAGAACTCCTCGGCGAGGATGAAGTTGATGGTAACGTCCTCGGGACCGGTGGGCTCCACGCTGTGGGGCACATGGCGATCCATGACGATACAATCACCTGCCTCAAGCACCACGCGGCTCCCGTCCACGTCCATGCGGAAGACGCCCTGCCAGCAGTAGGTAATGAGCACATACGAATAGATGTGCTCGGGAATTGTGGCGGAGTTGACGCCGTGGAATGCCACGATGTGGCGCCGGTCGGCAAACTCGCGTCCTTGGCCAAAGAGGAAGAGCTCGCGTCCTTGGTACGGCACGCGGGGGTAGCGCTTGGCAAAGTGCCTGTAGACCTCCTCGTCGGTATGCTCGTCGATCTTCGAGGCTGCCAAGAGGGCGGAAGGAAGGTGCTCACGGTTCACGGTATGCTCCACAGATTCACACTGATTAAGCCAAGAACAAATATTGTTGCAGGTAAATGCTACTGACTAAAGTATAGCTTAGACTGAGAGACACATAAGGAGGCACGATGGCAATCATGGACGACAAGGTGCGATGGATATCCGGTCCCGCATACGACTACGGCACAAACGATGCGGGCTACTATCAGGCCCATCGCAATCACGTGCTGTCACGCACGTTTGTCGTGGATACCCATGCCGAGGCGTTGCTCAAGATAGCCGTGCTTGGCTATGCCCGTGTGCTGATCAACGGGCAGCCCTTGGGCAACATCGAGCTTCTGGGGGACTGGACCAACTACACCAAGCTCGTCTATGTGCGCACCTTCGACGTGAGCGATTTGGTACACGAGGGCGAAAACCAGATCGAGGTCGAGCTGGGTAACGGTTGGTACAACCCCTCCCCGCTCACGATGTTTGGCAAGTACAACCTTCGCGAACGCCTTGCCGAGGTCGGCACTCCACAGGTGATGCTCACCCTCGAGGCAGACGAGCAGACCGCACTCGTGTCGGACGAATCGTGGGAATGCCACGAGGGCCAGCTGCTCTTCAACAACGTGTACCTAGGCGAGACCTGCGACCTGCGAAGCGAGCAAGGCGCGCAACTAGACATCGTTGCCTGCAAGAACTCTCGCCTGTTGGAGCCAGCGGCCGTGGAGCCGTGTCGACGGTTTGCGCCGGTGGCCGGGCGAGACGTACACGAGCTGGAAGACGGCTCGCTGGTAGTGGACTTCCATGAGCTCGATACAGGCATGATTGACATCAGCTTTGTGGCACACCAGGATGACGAGGTGATCATCCGCTACGCAGAGGAACTGGATGAGAATGGCGCGCCTTCCTATGAGTCGAGCCATGCTGGCCTGGTGGGATGCCTTGTGCCAGAGGGCGTGCGTGTCCCCGGAGGCCCTGGTGCGCCAGATCGTGCCGTGCAGACCGATCGCATCATCTGCACAGAGGGCGAGAACCACTTTACCAACCGCTTTACCGTGCACTCGTGCCGCTATGCGGTGATTGAGGGGCTGTCGCACGACCAGCTGCAGAAGATTGCACTGGTACCCGCCCACACCGATCTTGCGCCAGCGGGTTCCATCGCCACGGGCAACGAGTTCTATGACAGCATGGTCGACGCGGCGGTGCGCACCAAGCTCAACAACGTACACGGCCTCTGGGAGGACTGCGCCCGCGAGCGCCTGGGGTATGGCGGCGACATGATCGCGTTGGCGGCGTCCAATCTCATGGCCTTCGATTGCGAAGGGCTCATCCGCAAGACGGTGCGCGACTTCCGCAACGACCAGACGGCTGCCGGAGGTGTGCCCGAAACGGCACCCTTCATGGGCATTGGGTCCAACGGCACCGCCTATGGCGAGGGCCCGCTTCTGTGGCAGCTAGCCTACCCGCACCTAGTGCTGCGCGCCCATCAGTTCTACGGGTGCCGCGACCTGGTTGAACAGGAGTGGCCATACGTGCGAAAGCTCGTCGACTACCTGCTGGAATGGGACCCGGCAGAGCTGTCGGCACACTGTCTGGGAGACCACGGGTCAGTTGCGACGAGCGAGAGCTTCAAGACGGGCACGCCCGACAAGGAGATGGTCGGCTGGTGCACCATCGCACGCTTTGCACGGGCGGCAGTGCGGTTCTGCCAGATTCTGGGGCAAGACGGCTCGAGCTATGAGGCCCGCCTTGCGGGGCTGAAGGCACAGATTGCCGAGCGCTTTGGCAATGCCGACGGAAGCTGGGGCGATGGCACCCAGACGGGGCTGGCCTTTGCTGCTGACCTTGGCCTTGCCGACGAGCATGAGCTGGCCGAGCGTCTGGTGACCAAGATCGCCGAAGAGGACGGCGTGCTGACAACCGGCATCTTTGGCACAACCATCGCCTTTGACCTGCTGCATCGCACCGGCCATTCCGACGTTGTGGAATCCTGGCTCACCCGCGAGGATGCCCCAAGCTACAAGGCCATGCTCGCCAGCGGCAACAAGGCGCTCGCCGAGCAGTTCAACGCGTTCCTCTCGTCGTACAACCATGCGATGTTCAGCAGCTACCTGCAGTGGTTCTACCAGGGTCTGGGTGGCATCCGGGTTGCTGACGACGCCGTGGGTGCCAACAAGGTCGTGCTGCGCCCACACTTCAGCAAGAACACCGATCGCGTGTCCTGTGCCCTCGAGACGCGCCAGGGTGTCGTTCGCACTGCCTGGCAGCGTTTGGAGGACGGAGAGATCGCGTTCTCCTATAGCGCTCCCAAGGGCATGGAAGTGCAGGTAGAGGTACCTGCGGGCGTGCATATTCGCTAGATTGGCCGGAACGGGGCATGGCGGGGAGCCGGGGTGGTGACGGATGCGTCGCGGCCTCGGCTCCCCGCTTATCAACTTTCGAAAAGTTGACCTGACAGCCACACTACTGCAACAAGTCATAGCCTGATACGCACATATTGATATTGTCGCAGTTATACATTGGAAAATATAGTTATTACAGCAAGAAGGAAACAGGAGGCATAAGATAAGCCTCGAACGGAAAGGGAAGGAAAGGAACATGGCAGACAACAAGCAGATCGCAACTGACGTACTCGCTGCGGTCGGTGGCAAGGAAA
This sequence comes from uncultured Coriobacteriaceae bacterium, assembly GCA_902779675.1. GTDB lineage: Bacteria > Actinomycetota > Coriobacteriia > Coriobacteriales > Atopobiaceae > UBA1367. The sequence goes on from CACZCK010000002.1 coordinate 61,875, forward strand.
ACGTCAGCAAGGTGATCCATTGCGCGACGCGCCTGCGCTTCAACCTCGTGGACGACAATGTGCCCGTGGACGAGGACGTCAAGGCCATCAAGGGTGTCCTGGGCGTCATGAAGCAGGGCGGCATGTACCAGGTCATCATCGGGCCGTCCGTGCCCGAGGTGTACGACGAGCTGACCAAGCTCGGTGTCGGTGGCGGCGGCTCCATCGACGAGAACCTCGACGACGCGCCCGCCAAGTTCGAGTGGACTCCCAAGAACGTGCTCGATGCCGTGCTCAACTACCTCTCCGGCTCGGTTGTTCCTCTGGTCCCTGTCCTGATGACCGCCGGTCTCTTCAAGACCCTCGGCGCCGTCTTCGGCCCCACGTTCCTCAACCTGGTGCCCGCTGACAGCCCGCTCGTGTTCCTCTGCGACATGATGTACAACGCCGGCTTCTACTTCATGCCCATCCTTGCCGGCTTCACGGCTTCTCAGAAGCTTGGTGCCAACCCGTACCTCGGTGCGATGCTCGGCGCAGCCCTGCTTGAGCCGAGCTTTGCGGCCTTCGTGGGTGGCGAGACCGGCCTCTCGTTCTTCGGCGCCCAGGTCCCGATGCCGCTCTTTGGCTATGGCCAGACGCTCATCCCCATCCTGCTGTGCATCCCCGTGTTCGCCTTCCTTGAGAAGAGGATCAACGGTGTCATGCCCAACGCCGTACGTACCGTCTTTGGTCCCTTCCTCACCGTCCTCCTCATGATCCCGCTGGAGCTCTACATCCTGGCTCCTCTGGGCAGCATGCTCGGCAACGGTGTGGCAAGCCTCTTCGAGATCATCGGCAACTCCCCGCTCGGCTTCCTCGCCATCGCAATCTTTGCTGCTACCTATCCCATGCTCGTCCTCACCGGTATGCACATCGGCATCATGGGCATCGCCATCGCCAACTTCGGCAACGTCGGCTACGACACCATGTTCCTCATGGCTTCCACGGTTCAGGCCTTCACGGCCTCCGGTGTTGGTCTCGCTGTCGCCCTCAAGATGAAGGACCCCGAGAACAAGAGCCTGTGCTGGGGCTACTTCCTGACCCAGTTCCTCGGTGGCGTGGGTGAGCCCCTGCTCTACGGCGTGTTCCTGCGCTACAAGCGTCCCTGGGTCGGCACCCTCTGCGGTGGCGCTGCTGCCGGCCTCTACGCCGCCTTCACCCACCTGACCCTCTACACCATGGCTTCCGGCATCTTCTCGCCTCTCGCCTTTGCCGGCGGTGACCAGGCCAACTTCATCAACGGCTGCATCGCCATGGCCATCGGCTTCGTCGTCGCCTTCGTGACCACCTGGCTCTTCGGCCTCACCAAGGAGCAGGCTGAGGGCAAGGAGTAAGGACTCCTGGCAAGGTAAGACAGCCTTCCTTTCCCAGCGCCGCTCTCCCTAGGAGAGCGGCGCTTCTATCAAAAAGACTCGACCATTGGGGACGGTTCCTTTTGGTCGGGTGCTCCGAGAACAGAGACAAAGGCGCAATCACACTTACTAGATGACGAGGAGGATTCACATGCGTTACGAAGAGGTCTGCCTGAGCGAAGACGGAAGAACTCGGCTCGACTGCTACCTTCTGGATCCTGAGGTCACGACGGGTGGCTACAAGACCCGTCCTGCGGTGCTGGTAACGCCGGGGGGAGCGTACCTCAGCCTGGCGCACCGCGAGGACGAGCCGGTTGCGGCACGGTTCCTGGGCTTGGGCTATGACGTCTTTGTCCTGCGGTACCACGTGTATGTGACAGCGCCACCTACAGATCCGAATGGCCTGCTGCAGGTTGACGACTCGTCGCACTATCCCGTGCAGATCGTGGATGCCATGCGTGCCATGGCGTATGTGCGCGATCATGCCAGCGAGTGGGACGTCGATGCGAGCCGCGTATACGCGCTTGGGTTCTCTGCGGGGGCACATGTGGCGGGATCGCTCGCGGAGCACTTCGACGATGCGGAGCTGCTTGCGTTGGCCGGCACGATGGCCGAGGCCGCGCGTCCTTCCGGCCTCGTGCTCTGCTACCCCATGGTTTCGGCTGAGAAGCTCTGCCGAGTGGAGCCTGGTGCCACGCCCGAGCAGGCACGGGGGGCGAGGTTGGTAACCAAGGCAGTCTTTGGCAAGAACGATCCCTCCGGCGAGGACTATGCGCGCGTTGACCTGCGTCGTCACGTGCGACCCGACATGCCGCGCACCTTCATATGGCAGACCAGCGAGGATGAGGTCGTGGCGTCGTATGAGACGACCGAGTTGGTGGCGCTGCTCCAGCGCGCGGGCGTGCCCGTGGAGTATCACCTCTATGAACGGGGGATTCATGGCCTGGCGTTGGCGGACCGCAGCACGGCCAGCCGCGAGGATCTCGTGAACGATGAGGCCGCTACATGGGTTGGCCTGTGTGCGAGCTGGCTCGCCCTTGACGATGGGGGAGAGCTGAGCCACCGCTAGGTGAGACAAAGGGACAGGTCATTTGTCTCCCTCCCCACCTGATACTGAGAGCCGCTAACAGCCTTTAGAATTGTGACAAACTCGTTCCGCGCCTCCCCAGGAGAACCAATGAAACGCCCTGCCTACAACCCCTACCTGCCCAGCTGGGAGTACGTTCCTGATGGAGAGCCACATGTCTTCGATGGTCGCGTGTACGTGTACGGCTCGCATGATGCAGCTGCTGGCGGGAGCTATTGCCCGGGCGACTACGTATGCTGGTCGGCACCTGAGACCGACCTTGCAGACTGGCGCTTTGAAGGGGTGATCTTCCGCAAGACTGATGACCCCTCGAACCCTGCCGGTGATGCGCCGCTCTTCGCACCGGATGTCGTGCAGGGCCCCGACGGGCGGTTCTACCTGTACTACGCAATCGCGTCCATGCTCGTGGGCAGGCCGTGTCACATCGGCGTAGCCGTGTGCGACGAGCCTGCGGGGCACTATCACTTCCTTGGCGACGTGACACTTCCTGGCGGAACGCCGCTCGACTCGGACAGTGGATACGGCATGGTGTTTGATCCTGCCGCCTACGTCGAAGGCGATGCGGTTTGGTTGTACTGGGGCTTCGGCATGCCCAAGGCAAGCCCTCGCATGCCTGCCGCGGTGACTGAGGGTAGCTGGGTGGTGCGCCTTTCGTCCGACATGGTCACGATGGCGGAGGCGCCCCATCGCTTGGCTCCGGCCAAACTGCAGGCGGATGGCACGAGCTTCGAGGAGCATCCCTTCTTTGAGGCGTCGAGCTTCCGGCGCATCAAGAGCCGTTACTACTTTATCTACTCGAGCCTGCAAGGCCATGAGTTGTGCTGGGCGCATGCGGAAACGCCCGAGGGGCCGCTCACATACGGTGGCGTGCTGCACTCCAACGGCGATGTGGGGATGCCTGGCAAGCCCACTGAGGCGGAAGCCACATACTATATGGGCAACAACCACGGGTCGCTTGTGGAGCTGTCGGACGGACGGGTCTTCGTGTTTGGCCACCGTCACACCCATGGCCACCAGAACTCGCGGCAGGGCGTGGCGGAGCCCGTTGTCATTCATGAGGACGGCTCTATCGAGCAAGCCGAGATGACCAGCTGCGGCCTCAACGGCGGACCACTTGCCGCCGTGCACGAGACGCCCGCCTATACCTGCTGTCACCTGCGCAGTGTCGAAGGCGTGCTGCACTATAGCGGCTCGGTGAAGATCGATGAGGCCCATCCCTTCGTGAGCCAGGATGCCGATGCGGGGGCGGCCACCTCGGCCTATGCCTACATCCACAACCTTCGCGATGGAGCAGAGGCGGGCTGGAAGTACCTGGAATTTGATGGTTCGGAGCGCACTGTGCGGCTCGAAGTGCGTGGTACGTTTACGGGCTCGGTCAGCGTGCGAATCGATGCGCCTGATGGTCCCGAGGTTGCTCGAGTGCTCGTGAGTCCATCGGAAGGCTGGAGGTGGGCCGAAGCTCGCATCTCCTCACCTGTCGCGGGCGTACACGCCGTCTATCTCGTTGCCTGTGGATCGGCGTCCCTTGATCTGCGCGCTCTAAGCTTCGCCTGACGGAATTCTTGAACTGCCCGTGTGAACCAATGTGCAGGGCATTCGACCCGTTCGCGCTCTCGCGTTCGAGTCGAATGCCCTGCTTATGTCGTAGGCCAGCTCAGCAGCTCATCGCAAACGGCAGGGCAGGAATCTCAGCGCCGTTGTAGAGGTTGGTGCGGAACCAGTTGCTCCAGGCGAAGCGCACCTCGAGCGGGCCAGACGGGTTCCCATCAAGCATGATGACCAGGGTGTCGCCCCTCGCAGCGGCCCGGAAGGGCAGGGGTGAGCCGTCGCAGAGGACCTCGAGCGCGTTGCACTCGGCACCCTCTAGCAGCATGCCACCGGCGGCGTTCTCAAAGTGCAGGATGACGAACGAACCCTTGCGCTCAGCGCTTGTGCAGCGCGGCGCATCCGCAGGCACGGGCATCCCTAACAGGTGGTTCATCACCAAAAGGGCCAGGCGCTCGCCGATGGGCTTCTTCTCCTTGGGGTGAATGTCGTGCTTGTCGCCCATGTCGCTGGCCGAGCAGAGCCACACGTGCTCGTCGGTGTCGGCAACCTTCTGCTGGCAGGCGCGGATGGTCACGTAGTCATTCGGACCGAGCCCCATCCACTCACCAAAGCCTGGGATCTGAACAACGAGGAAGGGCAGGTCGGGACGCTTCCACGCCTCGCGCCAGTCGGCAATGACGGTGCGTAGCGCCTCCTCGTGGCGCCACTGGGTACCGTCGATCTCGTCGTCGCTCTCGCCCTGATACCACAGCACGCCGCGCGCGGCAAAGCCGGCGATGGGCTGCACCATATAGGTGAAGAGAGCACCCGGGGCCTCCTTGGTGGGGGTCATCATGCCGGGGTGGATGTGCAGGTCGGTGCTGCTGGCCTGCAGACCGCCGATCTCGAGCCCGCCCACGTCGGCCGGCCCCGGCCCCTTCGCCGCCTCGGCCGCGAAGAATGCCCCGGCCTCGTCCATGGTCGGCGTCCTCGGCAGGAAGAACTCGTTCCATGCGGGCCAGGTGGCGTAGCCCTTGTCGTTCTTGGCGGCATTGACGCGCCCATTTGCCAGCAGCTCCTCGTACGGCAGTCCCTGGAGCTTTGCGTCAAAGGCCGCCGCGAGCTCGGGCTGCACGGTACGCGCGTGCTCGGGCGTCATCCATGCGGCAGACGTGGTGCCGCCGTAGTTACAGCCCACGATGCCCACGGGCATGTCGAGCACCATCTCGAGGCCGCGCGCGCAGTAGTAGCCCACCGCCGAGAAGTAGTCGAGGTCCTCGGGCGTAGCCTTGCGCCAGATGCCCACCTTGGAGTAGTCGAAGTCTTCCGTCTGGCCAGGATAGGAGCACTTGGGCTGGTCATAGAAGCGGATGCGCGGGTTGTCGCAGGTGGGACGGTAGTCCTCGACCTCCTTGTCGTAGCGCATCCAGAACTCCATGTTGGACTGGCCGCCCGCGATGAAGACCTCGCCCACGGCCACGTCAGCAAGGGTGATGCGCTCATCACCTCCGACCACCTCAAGCGTCTCGCTGTCGGAGGCGGTGAGCGGCGCGAGCGTACAAGCCCAGTCGCCAGCCTCGTCAGTCGTAGCCGCGGCGCTCTGCCCCTGAATGCGCACTTCAACGCATACGTCAGGATCGGCCGTCCCCCACACCGTCACGGGCAGCTCGCGCTGCAGGACCATACCGCTGGCAAAGATGGGGGCGAGTGAGAGTGTCATGGGGGGTCCCTTCCAACGTTTCTCGATTATCCAAATCATGATACTCGACCGTGAGATGAGGTGCCGTCCTGTGTTATCCCATTGTGATAGGATACTGTCTAGAAGTCCTATTGTGATGGGAGGTCCATGGCAACAATCAGTCTCTATCACGGATCATCTCGCGTGATCGCCCATCCGAGTCTCTCGCTAGCACGTCCGCATAATGACTATGGCCGAGGCTTCTATACAACGCGCAAGCGCGACCTTGCAGGCGAGTGGGCTTGCCAACGTGGAAACGATGGCTTCGTTAATGAGTACACGCTTTGGAGGGATGGTCTTGTGGTGCTCGACCTGCTCGATGGTACTCATGGCACGCTCGAGTGGGTCGCTCTGCTCCTCAAGAACCGTCACTTTGACCTGCGACTTCCCACGGCGGCGCTGGCGCGCGAGCAACTTGTCAAACGATTCTGCCCAAACCTTTCGGGCGTTGATGTTGTGGTGGGGTATCGTGCGGACGATTCCTATTTCAGCTACATCCGCTCGTTTATCGAGAATGCCCTGCCGCTCTCGGCGCTCGAGGAGGCGCTTGTTCTGGGGGACCTTGGGGAGCAGACAGTGCTTGTCTCAGGGAAGGCCTTCAGCCAACTCGCCTTTGAGGGTTACGAGATCGCGCCTGCAGAGCGCTACTATCCTCGGTTCACCAGCCGCGACGAAAAGGCTCGGACTGGCTTCTATGAGCTGCTTGAACGTCAGCAACCATCACTGTCTGATTTGTTCGTCCTCGATATTCTACGAGAGGAAATGACCTCCGATGACCCACGCTTACAACCGCGTATATCTCGCTGATGCCGAGGTCTGCCTTGCCAACGCCTTCGACTATGCAGTCTATGACTGCGCTGTGTCTGGGAGCATGTTTGCTCATGCCTTCGTCCAGTCGGGGCTTGCGCAACAGTTCGAGCGAGGCAACCCTCGTGTCGTGGCGGGCATGTCGGGGCTCGATGTGGCTTGTGAGGCGCTTGGGTACTGTGGTCTGCTTGACGAGGAGTCCAATCCCACCTATGGGCGGGGCTTGTCGCCAGAATACTGGGCCGGCCAGATGCTTGCGCGCTACCAGTGGGAACGAAGGTGTCGCTTTGTCGATGTGTTTTCGCATGTACCATTCGACCGCATTGCGGGTCTCTATTACCCTCTGCACGAGGCGGATTCCGATCTCTTTATGGAGCAGCTCGACCGGCTTCTGATGGAATCCAAGCTGCCAAAGACCAACCTTGCGCGTCTCCGTGCGTTGCATGGTCTCTCACAGAGCGAGCTTGCACGCGTCTCAGGCGTGGGTCTTAAGTCAATCCAAGCCTATGAACAGCGCGTAAACAGCATTAACAAGGCGAGTGGCCAGACGTTGAGACGGCTGGCCATGGCGCTCAACTGTCCTATCGAAAGCTTGCTGGAGTTCGAGCCTGAAGTGGCTGTGGAGTATCTTCCACGAGAGCTATGAATCCTGCGCTTTGGCAATGATCTGCTGATACGCGTAGAAGCTGTCCTTGGGCACGCGGCGGCACTCCTTCTCGTCGAAGTCCGTACGGTCGACGAACACCAGGCCATAGCGCTTGTTGAACCCGTCCGAGCTGGACAGCAGGTCCACGAAGCTCCAGTGCTGGTAGCCGACGAGGTCGATGCCGTCCTCCAACGCCAGTGCCATCTCGCGCACGTGATCGCGCAGGTAGTCGACGCGCTTGGGGTCGTGCACGCAGCCGTCCTCGGCGATCTCCTCGCGCTCGCTCCAGCCGTTCTCGCAGATCATGATGGGCTTACGGAAGCGTGCCCAGCACTCGTGGAGCGCGATGTGCAGGCCGCTGGGGTCATAGCTCCAGCCCCACTCGGTGTACTCGAGGTAGGGGTTGCGAGTGCCCATGGCCGTCCCCATGTTGAGGACGCTCCCTGACCCTGCAACGCTCACCACGTTGGTCTGATACCAGTTCACACCCAAGAAGTCACAGCTACCGGCCTTGAGGATGGTGTCGTCACCAGGCTCACGCGCAGGCATTGTCCCAGCCGCCTCCCACTTGTTGAGTAGCCACTTTGGGAAGGTGCCGTAGACGTAGGTCTCCATAGGAGCGTAGGCAACCTCCTCCTCGATGTCGTAGGCGGCTCGCACGTCCTCCGGAGCGCAGGTCATGGGATAGAGCGTAGGGTACGACACGTCTGGACCGATCTTGGCGGCAGGACACATTTCGTGGCACGCGGCAACGGCACGCGCGTTGGCAAGGTACATGTGATAGTTTGCCTGCACCGACTTGCGTGCAAGGTCCGGGTCATCATCCTTGAGACCCAGCATCGAGGTGGCAAAGCACATCACGCTCTGTTCGTTGATGGTGATCCACCAACGTACGAGGTGCCCAAAGCGCTCGAAGCACACGCGACAGTAGCGCTCGAAGGCGTCCACGGCACGGCGGTCCACGAATCCTTCGTAGCGCTCCACCAGCGCCCACGGGATGTCGAAATGCAACAGCGTGACGACGGGCTCTATCTGCGCTTCGTTCAGCAACTGGAGAAGTCGCAGGTAGTAGGCAACGCCTTCCTCGTTCACAGCTCCGTCACCGTCAGGGATGACGCGGCTCCAGCAGATGGAGAATCGGTACGACGTGAGCCCCAACTCACGCATGAGGGCTACATCCTCCTCAAGATGGTGGTAGCCGTCGGCGGCTACGCTTGCGTCGGCCTGGTTGGCCGCGCGAAGCCTGCAGCGCTCGTCTGCGGTGTTCCAGCCCTTGCCACCTTCGGTGGCTGCGCCTTCGTACTGGAACGCACTCGTTGCTGCGCCCCACAAAAAACCCTTGGGAAATGCCGACATGGCGGGTCTCCTTTCAATCGGTCCCTCGGCAACGTCTGACGCTAGGCGTAGCAGAGCACCTTGATGCGCAGCAGCGTAGGCGCGTCAGCACCAAGCGACATGACCTCGTCGCCATTGAGGCGACGGTCACGGACCCAGACTCCGTCGACGAATGCACCGTCTTCGCACGCAAGCAGGTCAACGAACGGCAGCTCCGCGTTCTTTGACCGCGGCTCGAAGGAGGCTCCCATCGCAAGCACAAAGGCCTCGTCCGCCGCCACCGGTAGCGCTGCGACCACACCGGGCGTATCGGCAAATGTCACATCGAGCGTCCAGTCTCCCATGTCGAGCGTCTGCTGACGTCCCTGCTCCTCGATCACTGCATCAAGCGAACCGTATCCGCCTGCTGCGGTAAAGAGCCCGGCCATTGCCTTTGCGACTGCTGCGTAGGCCACAGGGTCCTGCGGTGTGCGCAGCGCGGGGTCTGACGTATCCATGCCAAAGAGCATGCCGATGTCATCGGAGAAGGGCTCGCCCATCCCCTCAAAGCCGAAGGGCGAGAAGCAGAGCGCGTGATGGTGGGCAATGGACCAAGCAAGACGCGGCGCAGCGTGGGCATGGGTTGCCGTCTCGGGGATGAGCAGCGCGTTGTCCAGCTTACGATATGAATCACACACCTCGCAGAAGTTGCGTACGTAGATGTCGGGCGAGCATACGTCGATGGATGGCGCGGCATAACGCCAGATCTCCATCACGCGGGCGTTGGGACCACCAGTGGGAAAGAGGCCAGGGCGATCACCTTTGTCGAGCCACGCGTTGGAGAAGAGCGGCAGAGCGTACTGAGCGCGGCCTGCGGCGGCAACAGCCTCGACGTATGCTGCGGTGTGGTACGTCTGGAAGAGCTCCTCTGCGCAGGGGCCAAACACGTCAGACCAAGAGCCTGTGCCAGCACCCGAGGCGAGTGCCTCGGCGATGTCTGGTGCCAGTCCGTCCGCATGCTCGCGAAGGAACGAGATGAGCCCTTCGGGTACGTCTTGGGCAAAGGCGGTCTCCGCTGCGTCACAATGGTCGCGCGCAGCACCCATGAGTCCACACTCGTTCTCGACCTGCACGGCAAGCACGGTCCACTTTCCCTCATCATACGTGCGAATGTGGGTCATGAGCTGGGTAAAGGCACGTGCATCTGCCTCACGCGTGGCTTCGCAGAAGGCTGATAGCGTTGTATTGGGCATGTCGTAGAAGTCATGCAGCACGAGCTTGTGTGCTCCGCGTACGGCCTCGGCCCGCCAGAAGCGTTTTGTGTCGCGCTTGACCCATGCAGGCGCATAGGTGCACGAGGCATTCTTCCACGCGCCAAACCAGAGGGGAACGAGGTGTCCGCCCCGCTTGCGTGCTTGGTCGATGAGCGCATCGACCAGCGAGAAGTCGTACGCGCCTTCCTCGGGTTCCGTCAACTCCCACGTTACGGGGACGAGTAGCGTGTTGAGTCCTAGTTCCTCCGCCTTGTCCCATGCCCGCTCCATCCAGGCAACGCTTGAGGAGGTGGAATTGTGCACTTCGCCACCTATCATGAGGTAGGGCTTCTCCTCCACCATGAGGGTGGGTGCACCGTTGACGATGCATATCTGAGGCATGCAAGGATTCTCTGTCATATGGCTCTCCTTCACGTTGTGCGGCACTCGGTTTCTGCTTCAAATCTTATTCCTGATGCCTACTGCCATGAGTTGCCCTGATTTGCGCCTGTCGCACGATTTGGCAACACCGCAGTTCGTGGATTTATTAACCGAGTGTTGCGAGTCGCAAGACTGTCGTAACAACATCGGAGTCACCGCGCGCTGCTAACATGTGAGTCGGATGGAGCTATAGCACCTAGGACATTGCCATGAAGTCACTCAACGACATGATCGCCTACCTCGATACCGAGACCGAGCATGACACCCGCTACGAGGTGGTCTCCTACCTGCTCGCACATCTGCGTGAGCTCGATGCGATCTCGCTCTCACGGGTGGCACGCGAGACCTACGTCTCGAAGTCGACGGTATCGCGTGTTGTACGACGCTTTGGCTTTGAGAGCTACGACGAGTTCCTGTCGGTTGCACGGAGGCTCGTCCACCAGGATCCCTCGGTAACGCTACGTATCACCCCTGATGAGATGGAAGCGCTTCAGAACGATGTCGGGAGCTATATCGGCATCTACGTAGATGGACTGTGCGCGGCGCTGCAAGACCTTAAGTGCTCCGTGAGCGACGAGACCATTGACTGGTTCATTAACCAGGTGGCGACGAACGAAGCCGCGTTCTTTGCCACCGATCAACCGCTCATGATCGCACGCGACACGCAGGTTGCCTTCCTCGCCGCCGGTCATCTCGTACATGTTGGCGAGACGGAGGCAAAGCGCCAGCAGATTGCGGAAGAGCTTCCAGCAGGCTCATTTGCCGTTGTGCTGACTAACTACGGACGTTACCTTGAAGACCATCGTGACGCACTCGAGGCCTTGAAGGGCCGCGGGGTCACGCTCTGTCTGGTAACCCTTTGCTATGACGGGCCGAGTTGCCTCTTGTTTGACCGTGTCATCCGGCTGTCGGCTCATGGCTACTCCGGCATCGGCTCGTTCCCCCTAAAAGCGTTCTTCAAAATCGTGATCCGTCGCCTGCTGACCAGTGTGGCCAACTAACCGCAAGTCGTTCTCGACCCATGACGAGGCCCGCCGTTGCACATTCCTGCAACGACGGGCCTTTATTGAAACGGGCGGTCCCGCCCCTGGCTGCTAGGCTTAGAGATGGACGGACACTGGAATACGAGTGATACACATATTGTTAGTCAATAGCACATCAATCGACATAGTACACATATTTAATCAAACCTATATTTGTTGGCAATGGTGGCAGGACTAGTGCGAAAGGAAGCAGGTCATGACAGGACGCATCAACATCTCAAGGAGAAGCTTCGTGGCGGGACTTGGTCTGGTTTCGGCGGCTGCGCTGGCCGCATGCGGAGGCAATGCGAGCGGTGACGCTGCTCCTGTGGCGGATGCGCCTGCCACAGAGCCCTTCGACAAGCTGGTCGAAGCGGACGGTAACTTTGCCTACAACGCTGTGGATGACGGCGTCGAGCTGCACTACTCCAACGTGCTCTCCCCCGCCTACTACGTGTTTGGTGGCGCGCTCGATGCCGACGGCGCGGCAGAGCTGGTTGGCCAGCTGGGCCTGGCGCAAAGCATCGAGACCTACGTGGGATCAGTAGTCGTAGTGAACCCCGCCGACGGCAAGGCATACACCGATGCTGATGCTGAGAAGTTCGTTGAGCTGGCAGCCGCTGCCGGCCCTGCCAACAATGTTAAGATCATTGGCGTGGACGAAGGCGCCGACTTCGTGCTTGGTCCTCTGGCCTCCAAGCTGTACTTCGCAGCTGGCATTATGACCTACGGCGGCACCGAAGCCGATGCGGCTGGCGTGCCCTTCGTGCCGGCGTATCTCTGCAACGCCCCGCAGGCTGCCGTCGACGCGATCATCGCCGCCAACGGTGCTGCTGAGGTGGGCGACGGCGTCTACGAGAACGCCGACGACCCGCTGAAGCGCGTGGTCGTAGCCTCCGACGCCGACCTCGCCACGGCCGCCGCCAACGCCTGGGATCAGGTCTTCTCCAAGAACTACCGCCAGCACAACGAGGTCACCGAGTTCTATATGGCCAGCATCGCGGACTTCACCGACCCCTATCCGCTGTACTCCATCCCCGACTTCACGCAGTTTGACTACGTGGAGAACTACAACGCCGAGGTCGAGGGCCTCGAGGGCGCCTACACCTGGTTCGAGTACGTGCCCACGCGTCTGGCTGACGCTGCAGCTGGCAGCGTGCCCTGCATCGTCACCCTGCATGGCAACCTCAACGACACCCGCGTCCAGGCGGAGTCCAGCGGCTGGCTCGAGCTGGCTTGCACCGAGGACCTCATCGTGCTTGCTCCCGAGTGGCAGGACGTGGTGTACGAGTCCGGCTCCGACGAGCCCCAGCCCAACTTCTTCGGCTGCGACGGCCTGCAGAACGACCGCATCGTCACCTGGCTCGACACGATGTTCGCCAAGTACCCGCAGATCGACACGCACCGCGTGTACGTGACGGGTCTCTCCGCCGGCTCTTCCGCCTCCGAGCTCTACGGTGTCAAGTACGCGGACACCTTCGCAGCCGTGGGCGGCGTCTCCGGCCCTGGCATCGACAAGGAAGAAATTGCCGAGCTGGCAAAGGACTGGGACGGTCCGACGGTGCCCTTCACCTACCTCTGCGGCGACCACGACTTCTTTGGCATGATCCCGGTGGACCTCTCCAGCAAGAACGCCTTCCCCGTGGACGAGAATGGCACCACCATCGCGCAGGTCGACCCGCGCGTGCCCATCTTCCCGCTGCTCCAGGCTTACATGAAAATTAACGGCCTCGACGTGCCTGAGGACATGGACATGAGTGCCAACGAGTGGTACGGCATCAAGTTCGACGAGACCAACGACATCATGCTGGGCGAGAAGAGCGCCCAGGAGAACGTGCTCAACGGTGCCGACGGCAAGCCGATCATGAAGCTCGTGGCCATCAAGGACCAGGCACACTGGAACTGGAAGCCCGAGGCGGCCTACCTCTGGGAGTTCTTCAAGGGCTTCACGCGCTAAAGGTTGACTAGCATCGTCTCTCCCTAACGCCCCAGATCCGCTCTGGGGCGTTTGCCTTAGACGGCCGTGCTCTTGGTATGACGATGGGCACCAGGCTCGCGCGGAGGTGAACCAACCTCACGTGCGGGCCCGGTGCCCACGTGATGCCTGGGTACCTTGGATGCCCATGCCGCTTGCTGCTGACAGAGAGCCTACCTGCCGCCCGCCTTGTCATAGAGCAGACGGTCCTTGATGGGCTGCGGGTCTATGCCCAGAGCCTCCATCACTTTGAAAGCAAAGGGGTACGGGGCGCATGGGCCCTGCGAGGTCACGATGTTGGCGTCCCACACGGCCACCTCGTCCGCCACGAACTGCGCACTCGCAAGCTTGGCGCCGTAACCGGTGTAGCCCGTGGCGCGCCTTCCCGCCAGCACGCCCGCGGCCTCCAGCACCGTGGTGCCCGAGCACAGGCCGCCCACCAGCTTGCCCGCCGCATCGAAGGCGCGAAGGGCGCCCATGACCTCATCGCTGGCGATGAGCGCCAGGTTGGCACCGCGGCCACCAGGAACCACGATGGCGTCATAGTCGGCCACAGCTTCGGCCGAGAAGAGCTGGTCTGCCTTGACGGTCATGCCCTGCATGGTGTGCACCCACTCGCTGCCACCCGTGGCAAAGCTCGTGCAGGTAAGGCCGGCACGCATGAGCAGGTCCATAATCTGTACGGTCTCGCTCTCCTCGCAACCCTCGGGCATGAGGACGGCGACCTTCTCAGCGTGGAGTGTCTGCGGGGTAGCAGCCTCGCCCTCGGGCGCGGACCAACGGCCAGCCTCGGTCTCCCACGAGGGAACGCCGCCCTCCACGTCGAAGACGTTGTAGTAGATGGTGCGGTTCTTGACGGCCTGGGAGTCGACACCCAGCAGGTCGATCAGCGCGAAGGCAAAGGCGTAGGCAAACGCAGGACCCTGGCCAGTGACGACGTTGCCATCACGCACGACCGGCGCATCGACCCACGTGCCGGGGTTCTCGATCTGGTCGCGCACACCGGGATAGCAGGTAAACTGCCTGCCCTCGAGCAGTCCGGCGCGACCGAGCGCCTCGGGCGCGGCACAGATGGCGCAGACCCAAGCACCGCGATCGCTGGCTGCACGCAGGGCGGCAATGAGCTCGTCGCTATCGCGCATGGCGTCGGAGCCGCCGTAGCCACCAGGCAGCACCACCATGTCGTACGCGTCGAGCGAGCCGTCGAACACGGTGTCGCAGCGCACGGCGATGTGATGGGTGCCGGCAATCTCCTGGGCGCCAAGGCCCACCATGTCGATCTCGATCTCCGCACGGCGCAGCATGTCGACGATCGTGAGGGTCTCGCCCTCCTCGCATCCAGGAGCCGTGATGAGTGCCACCTTTGCCATGACGCTTCCTTTCCTCGTGGTCGTTGAGCTCATGGTAGGTGCGCGGTCGCTGCCACAAAAGTCGGTTCCAGACTTTGGAAACGCCGGCGAGGCGCTAGGCTCGCTGGAGGGGTATTTGGCCGCCATGCAGCCACATCGGGCATATGATATGAAATCAAACTACGTACGACCGCGGCACGGGGGCAGTCCATGAACACGACCATCGCCTACTTTGACGAGAACGCCGAGCGCTGCTTTGCCGATGCGTTCACCATCACCGAACGCTCCAACCAAGACCGCTTTCTGGCCGAGCTGCCAGCGGGCGGCAGCATTCTTGACCTTGGCTGCGGCTCGGGACGCGACACGGCCTACTTCCGCGAGAAGGGCTTCCGCGTCACGCCAACGGATGGGTCAGCGCGTATGTGCACGCTTGCCAGCGACTATCTGGGCACGCCCGTCCGGGTGCAGGAGTTCAACGAGCTTACCGACGAGAGCCTCTACGACGGTATCTTTGCCTCGGCCTCGATCATGCACCTCGAATACGACCGGCTGACAGAGCTCATGCCCAAGATCGCGCGTGCCCTCAAGCCTGGCGGCGTGCTCTACGTGTCGTTCAAGTACGGTGATCAGGACGGCTATCTGGGCAAACGCTACTACACCTATATGACCGAGGAGCGGTTTGAAGCGCTGGTGGCACCAGTCCACGAGCTCGAGATACAACAGACGGGCACCTTTGGCAACGAGCATCCAGGCCAGCCCGACTTCCGCTGGCTCTGGGCACTCCTGCGCAAACGCGGCTGACTTATTCCGCTCCGACAATCTCGCGCGCCGCGAAGGAACGATAGGCCGCCGGCGTAATGTGATACACCTGCTTGAAGATGCGATTGAAGTGGCTGTAGCTCCCGTACCCCACTGCGGCCGCCACGTCATGCGCCGCAAAGTCGGTGGTAAGCAACAGCTCACGAGCCCTGCGCAGGCGCGCCGCCACAATGAGCTCGCGCGCCCGCACGCCACAGCGTCGGTGCACGAGCTGCGAGAAGTACGTCTCGCTGTAGCCAAAGTGCTGTGCCAGTGAAGCCACGCTTGCCGTTGCACAGTGCTCACGTAGGTACGCGACGACTTCCATCATGTGCTGGTCAAGGCCGTAGAAGCTGTAGGTGTCAATCTCTGCGAGCTGTGCCAGAAGAAGCAGGACGCGCGCCTTCACAGCCAGGTTTGCGGTGTGTCCTGCGTGCGCGTACTCTTTGAGCAGCGTACGGAAGGACCGGTAGAGGATGCGTCCGTAGGTGTCGGAAAGTACCAGGTAGTCAGAGGACTCATTGCTCCGCAAGATGCGCGAAACCGCCGTGTCGCTGGCGAGGAACTCCTCGAAGACCCCCGAAGCAAAGAGTGCTGGCCGCAGACAGAGCACCACGACGATGGCCTGCTTGTCTGTGGCCACGAGCCCATGGAGGCACGAAGGGGGAGCCACCAAGAGGCTGTCGGGCAGCAGGTGTACCTCCTTCTTGCCGATCCGGGCGACAGCGTGTCCCTCCACCACGTACGTGAGCTCGTAAAAGGGCCTCGGCCCATACGGCGTGTCGCGCAGCATCTGGTGCGCGACCATGAAGACGTCGTCGGTGGGAAGCTCCGCAAAGCCACTGCCAACCATCTCGTCAAAGAGCGTGTCGTCTCCAGCCACCTGATTGAAGCGGTCGAAGTGGGGAAGCTCTGCATAGGGAACTGCTGCCATTGGTTACCTTAGATAATCACCCATTTATCACTCCTTAGAAGCTTACCAAAACAGCTGGTAATCAGGACAATAGAGATAGCAAACGCGTAGTAGGAAGCGCGTAAATCAAAGCGAAGGGAGTCCGCCATGCTTCACGTTCGTCTGTTCTGTGGTGCCGGTATGTCTACGAGCCTGCTTGCCAAGAAGATGCAGGACTACGCCAACGAGAAGGGCGTGGAGGTGCTGGTTGACGCGCGGTCGGTCGCCGATATCCGCAATGCCGCGATCGAGCAACTGCGAGAGCTCGACTGCGCGCTGCTTGGTCCCCAGGTGGCCTTTGAGCGCCACCTGCACGAGCCCAAGTTCCAAGAAGCGGGCGTGCCTTTCGACGTTATCCCCATGCAGTGGTATGGCATGGTGCGCGGTGACCTCGTAATGCAGAAGGCTCTTGATATGATCGCCGAGGCCAAGGGCGAGTAAACACGAGATCTGATGGCTTGCGGGGCATCGAGCAGGAGCTTGATACCCCGCAACGCTTGGCAAGGGGCTTTCGATGGGTGCGTTGGTCGATACGTGGACCGGTAGGTGGATTGAGCCAAAGCAGGAGCCGGTGACCGAGGAACCTGAGTTCTCGCTGGCGCAGATGTTTGGCGGGGCGCCAATGCCAGAGCAGGCTCCTGTTGAGGAGCGACTGCATCCCACGCAGCTGCTACGACGTGCCTTCGAGACGCATGGGCAGGTGGAGCACGCGACGCTGCGCATGACGGCGCGTGGCCTCTATCAGACATGGATCGACGGGCGACCCGTGACCGAAGCCGTACTGCTGCCAGGGTTCACCTCATACCACAAGGACCTGCGCTATCAGGAGTTTGACGTGACGGCACTTCTGACCGAGCCGGGCGGCCATGTGTGGGCAGCCGAGCTTGCGGACGGCTGGTGGGCCGGACGCGTGGCGGTACAGGGGCAGTCGGCCCAGTGGGGCGACCGCTTGCAGCTGCTAGGCGAGCTGGTGGTGCAGTACGCGGATGGGACACGCGAGGTTGTAGGGACAGATGGGTCGTTTGTCGCGGCTCCCGGCTCGCGCGTGTATGCCGACATCCAGATTGGCGAGAAGCGCGACCTACGGCTGGAGCAGGAGAGCTGGCAGCTGCCGGAGTTTGACGATGCCGGCTGGATACCGGTTATGGTGACCGACGAACTCCCTGGTACAGGAGAGCCGGCGCTGCTGCCGCAGGAGGCACCGCTCGCCCGTGTGCAGGCGGCATTCTCTCCCGTCTCTTGGTGGCGTGAGGACAACGCAATCGTGGTGGACTTTGGGCAAGTCATTGCTGGACGCGTTGCGCTGGAGTGCCTCCTTGGCGACTGTCAGGAGCTGGTACTGCGCCACGCCGAAGCGCTGGACGCGAGTGGCCGTTTCTTTGAGAACATCGTCGGTCGCAACAAGGACCAGCGTGACGTGTTTGTGGGGCGTGGGCAGTGCGAGTGCCTCGAGCCCGCGTTCACCTTCCACGGCTTCCGCTTCGTACGCATCGAGGGCTGGGACGAGGCGCTGCAGGGTCCCTTTGACCCCACATGCATTGAGGCGCACGCCATCTGGGCGGGCATGCGGTACACGGGCCGTATGATCACGAGCGACGCACGTCTCAACCGGCTTTTGGAGAACGTGCTCTGGTCCGCGCGTGGCAACCTCATCAACGTACCCACCGACTGCCCGCAACGCGAGCGCATGGGCTGGGTGGGCGACGCGCTCATCTTTGCGCCGACGGCGAGCTTCCTCTACGACGTGGATGCGCTCATGCGGCAGTGGTTGGCCTCCGTCCGCGCGGACCAGCTGGCGGACGGCCAGATCCTGGACTACTCCCCCGCCCCGCGTGCCATCATGGGCAGCGCCGAGTTCCTCGGCGCGCTCTCGTCTGCTGGCTGGGGAGATGCCATCGTGCTCGTGCCCTGGACGCTGTGGCAGCGCTACGGCGACCTCGACGTGCTGCGCGACAACTACGAGGCCATGTGCGCCTGGCACGACTTCTCCGTGGCAAGCGCCGCAGGCGAGATGCCCGCCATTCCCGGCGGCGAGGCGCCAGGCGCCAAGGAGGGCGACGACCGCTACATCTGGGACACCAAGTTCCACTACGGGGACTGGATATTCCCCAGCTACATGATGGGTCCAGACGCACCAGGGCCAGTGGCAACCGCCAAGGCGACGGCAGACCTCTGCGCCACCGCCTACCTTGCGCACACGAGTGACGTGTTGGCGCAGGTGGCTGAGCTGCTTGGTGACGCTGCACGCGCCGATGAGTGCCGTACGTATGCGGCAAACGTGCGACGTGCGTTCCAGGCGCACTTTGTGCGCGGAGACGGTCTCCTCGATCGCGAGTTCCAGGGCTGCTACGTGCTCGCGCTCGCCTTCGACCTGCTGCCGGAGGAGCAGCGACAGGCCGCGGCGGACCACCTCGCACAGATGGTGGTGAGCAACGGCAACCGCCTGGACGTGGGCTTCCTCGGCATGCCGCACCTCATGGACGTACTCTGCCGGTGGGGTCACGCCAACGTGGCCGAGGCACTGCTCTATCAAGACGTATGTCCCAGTTGGCTCTATGAAGTTGACCGTGGTGCCACGACCATCTGGGAGAGCTGGGCAAACGTCGCGCCGGACGGCACGGTGGGCACCTACTCCTTCAACCACTACAGCTTTGGCTGCGTGGCAGACTGGATGGCGCGGTATGTGGGAGGTTTAGCGCCTGCAGCCCCTGGTTACGAAATGATCCTTGTGACGCCGCACCCTGTGGGTGACCTGCGCTTCTGTCACACGAGCTTTGAGAGCGTGCGCGGTCCCATTCGCGTGGACTGGGAGCGGGTAGAAAGCGACCGCCTCCGCGTAGAGGTGGAGCTGCCAGCTGGCGTGCGCGCTCGCGTGCAGCTGCCCAGCTGGAGTGAGCCACGCACCGCTGGTGTCGGCTCCCACGTGTTCTTTGGCTAGGGTCCGATTCCTCCAAGCCGCATCGACCATCTTCTCATGATGCGCATATTTCGAAAGTCATGGCGCATCATGGGCATGGTTTTCCCTTGTTATACCTCATAAACTGTCAATGACAGATAGGTTAGTAAGAGTAAAAGGTCGAAAGGAGTGAGCATGGGCGCGTGTCATGTCGCAGTGGACATCGGAGCGTCGAGCGGGCGGCATATCGTGGGGCAGGTAGTCGATGGCCGCATGGAGCTGACCGAGGTCTACCGCTTTGAGAACGGGCTGACCCACAAGGACGGACACCTGTGCTGGGATATCGACGCACTGGCCGAGAACGTGATTGCCGGCCTCGCCGCCGCCAAGGAGGCGGGCTTCGAGCCTCAGACCGTGGGCATCGACACCTGGGCCGTTGACTACGTGCTGCTCGACGAGAGCGACCAGCGTCTGGGCGAGTGCGTGGGCTACCGCGATGCCCGCACCGACGGCGTGCGTGACGCGCTCGAGCTGGCAGGCATCCTCTCCTTCTCCGAGCACTACGCGCGCACCGGCATTCAGTACCAGCAGTTCAACACCGCCTACCAGCTCTGCGCCCTCTCCCGTGAGAACCGCGAGGCGCTCGACACGGCAGCCGCCTTGCTCATGGTGCCCGACTACCTGAACTTCGTGCTCACGGGCGTCAAGGCGCAGGAGTACACCAACGCGAGCACCACGGCACTCGTGGGGGCTGAGTCCTGCGACTGGGACTGGACACTCATCGATCGTCTCAACTTGCCGCGTCGCATTTTCCAGCCCATCAGCATGCCTGGCGAGAGCCTGGGGCGCGTGAAGCCCGAGATTGTCGAGCGCATTGGCTTTAAGCCCGAGGTCGTGCTGGTGGCGAGCCACGACACCGGCAGCGCCTGGCTGGCTGTGCCCGCACGCGACGAGCAGGCCGTGTACTTCTCCAGTGGCACCTGGAGCCTAGTGGGCGTGGAGAACCGCAAGCCCATCTGCACACCCGCGAGCGCGGCGGCCAACCTCACCAACGAGGGTGGCTACGAGCGGCGCTACCGCTACCTCAAGAACATCATGGGCCTGTGGATGATCCAGAACGTGCGCCGCGAGCTGGGCGAGAAGACTGGCACGGCACCGACGTGGGACGAGCTGGTCAAGGCCGCAGAAGGCGCGCGAGCTGCGGGATTCCATGCCGTGGTGGACGCCGACGACCAGGAGTTCCTAGCTCCTGCGAGCATGCTGGCGGCCCTGCGCACGGTGTGCGAGCGAAGCGGCCAGCCAGTGCCCGAGACCATGGGCCAGTACGCGCTCTGCGTGTACGACTCGCTGGCGGCCGACTATGCCCGCACGGTAGCGCAGCTCCACGAGCTGACGGGCGTGGACTACACGAGCATCAACATCGTGGGCGGCGGCTCCAACAACGGCTACCTCAACCAGGCCACGGCCGATGCCTGCGGGCTGCCCGTCTTTGCCGGCCCCACCGAGGGAACGGCGCTCGGCAACCTCATGGTGCAGTTCATCTTTGCCGGCGAGTACAGCTCGCTGGAGGAGGCCCGCGCGGCAATCAAGCAGAGCTTCAAGATCGAGGAATACCTACCCCGCTAGGGCTTGGATAGATAGGCGGGTCGTGCACTCGACGTCTTCGGGGGACAGAAAGCATACGCCAGCAGTGGATCTACCTGCTGAAATGCAAATCGCAATCAACGAGCACATCGTCGAGTGTACGACCCGGAGAAATGCACCGCATGTCCTGCGAGCGCAAATCGCAAGAGAAGGCCAAGAAAGGCAAAGGAGAGCATCATGGCAATGGAAGAGCTGGGCTTTATCAAGGGCTTTACCCGCATGTGCGACGACGGCTGGCTGCAGGGCTGGCACGAGCGTAACGGTGGCAACCTCACCTACCGCATGACCGACGAGGAGGTCGAGGCGGCGCGCCCGTTCTTTGACGACGAGCCGCGCGCTTGGGTGCAGATGGGTGTTCGCGGCGAGAACCTCGCGGGCAGCTACTTCGTCACCACGGGTTCCGGCAAGTATATGCGCAACGTGGCTGGCGACCCCGCGCATAACATCGGCATCGTGCAGATCAACGAGACCGGCGACGCCTTCCGCATCGTCTGGGGCCTGCTCGAAGGCGCCCGCCCCACAAGCGAGTTCGAGAGCCACTACATGAACCACTGCGTCACCGCCGCACGCACCGACGGCACCAACCGCGTGATCTACCACGCTCACACCCCCGGCATCATCGAGATGAGCTTCATCGTGCCGCTGACCGACCGCGACTTTACCCGCCGCCTCTGGCAGATGATGACCGAGTGCGTGGTGGTCTTCCCCGCCGGCGTGGGAGTGGTGCCCTGGATGGTGCCGGGCGGTCCCGCCATCGCCGAGGCCTCGAGCGCGCTGATGAAGACCTACGACACCATCGTGTGGGCGCACCACGGCCTGTTTGCCGCCGGTCCCGACTTTGACACCACCTTTGGCCTGGCGCACACCGTGGAGAAGGCCGCCCAGCTCTATGTGGCTGCCCGCGCGGCTAACGGCGGATCCGAGGACTGGCTCAACAAGATCGAGGACAAGGGCCTCATCGACACCTGCCACGACTTCAACATCGCCATCAACCAGGACTTCGTCAACTAGTGAGACAACGGGAACCGTCCCCGATGTCCGAACCCGCTCAGAGAAAGGACCCGCCATGCTCGTGAACACCAAGGCCAAGGTCGCCGTCTTCTCCATCGCGCTCGGCGCATACCTCCCGCAGTTCCCCGAGCTCGTGCCCGAGTTCGAGCAGCAGTACGCCGACTTCGTGAGCACCCTGCCCAGCACCGTCGAGGTCGTCGACGGCGGCCTGTGCACCACCAAGGAGGCCGCGGCCGCCGCAGGCGACAAGTTCCGCGCCGCCGACGTGGACCTCGTCTTCTGCCAGCTGCTCACCTACGCCACGAGCTACAACATGCTCCCGGCCATCCGCGACCTCAACGTGCCCGTCGTGCTGGTCAACCTCCAGAAGGTGCGCTGCCTCGACTTTGCAACCGCCGGCACGGCCGACTGGCTGGGCGTGGGCTACGCGGGCGGCGCCGTGGGCGAGATGGTGGCCGACCTCAACCGCGCTGGCAAGCGACACGCCGTCATCACCGGCGTCGTGGAGGGCGGCGACCCCCAGGTTGCCGCTGAGATCGAGGACTGGTGCCGTGCTGCCCAGGTGCGCCGTCGCCTGCGCTACACCAACCTCGCGCAGATCGGCCGCCCCTACCCCGGCATGATGGACCTCTACATCGACGAGACCAACCTCTACCATCGCATGGGCCTCTACACCAAGCAGTTCGACTGGGAGAAGATGTGGGCCATCGCCGACGACGTCACCGACGAGGAGGTCATCGCCGCCAAGGTGGCCGACATCCACGACACCTTTGACATCAAGGGTGACTACGACGAGGCATCCATCCACGAGATGGCACGCTACGTGGTGGCCTTCGAGCAGTGGGTCACCGACGAGGAGCTGGGCTTCGTGGCCAGCCACTACGACGGCTTCGCGCAAGGCAAGGCAGGCGTGCTCGACTCCATGCTCATCCCCGCGTTCTCGATGCTCATCAAGCAGGGCATCGCCTGCGCCGTGGAGGGCGACATCAAGGTGGCCATGGCCATGAGCATATGCAAGACCCTCTCCGGCGCCTGCCAGCTCTCCGAGTTCTACACCTTCGACTTCAACGACGACGTGGTGCTCATCGGTCATTCCGGCTCGGGCGACGCGGACTTCTCCACCGCACGCAAGGCCTCCATGGAGATCGTGCCGGTGTTCCACGGCAAGGCAGGCGGCGGCTTCCTCACGCGCTTCTACCCCAAGGCAGGACCGGTCACCTATCTGGGCATCACGCAGGACGCCGACGGTCACTTCAAGTTCGTGGTGAGCGAGGGCGTCATCGAGGACGGTCCCACGCTGGGCAACGGCGACACCACCTTCCGCACGCGCTTCTCCATTGGCGCGCGGGAGTGGAACAACCGCTGGTGCGAGTGCGGCCCCACGCACCACTTTGCCGCGGCGCAGGGCAGCTGGACCGAGACCATCAAGAAGGTGGCCAAGATTCTGGACGTGCCCGTGGAGGTCGTCTGCTAGGCAACTCTGATCCGTCAGCTTGGGAGGGGGCAGACCCGCGAGAAGCGGTCTGCCCCCTCTGCTGTAGCGTGGGACAGTTAACTACCGGGCAGTTACGTGGACCGGTTCAGGTCCGGCGGCCAGGTAAGCCCGAAGCGATTCTGGTTCTTTGTGAGCGGAGGGCTCACCCAGGCGGTGATACACGGGCATACGTCCCGCATGCAGCTCTTCGACCGATTGGCACCCTCCCTCTTGCCTTTCCGTCAACTTCAGGTTGTAAGCTAGAGTCGTAGGCCCAGCGCGCTGGAGGGAGCGTCTATGGAGCGATTGCTCGCCAAGTACACGAACAGTTACGCAAGCTACGTCATCCTGTTCTTCTTCTACGACCTTGCCTTCGCCTTCTTCTCGGCGCTGATCTCGGTCTACCTGATTGGCAAAGGGTACTCAGCCAGCCAAGTCTCGCTGCTCATTTCGGTGGCCGCACTCGCCAACATGGTCACACAGCCCATCATCGGCTCGCTCACGGACAAGTACGGCATGCGCCCGGTCAACATGGTCATGTTCGCCGCAACCTGCGTCTCCGCCGCCCTGTTTGTGGTCGCCCCGAACTTCGTAATCATCGTGGGCGCCTACGCCCTCATGAACCTCCTGATGAACGGCGTGAACCCCACCGTGGAGCGCATGGCAACCTCAAGCCCGTACAGCTACGGCTCCATCCGCGTGTGGGGCTCCATCGGCTTCGCCGTCGGAACGCAGCTCACGGGCATCATCTACGACGTCATCGCGCCGGTCGCCCCGTATGTAGGCGTCATCATCGCCATGCTCATCGCCATCTTCGGCTTCTGGGGCACCAACCCCCGCCTGGCCGAGACCGAGGCGGCCAACATCGAGGCGGAAGAGTCCGAGGATGTGGAGCCCGTCTCCACCAAGGACCTGCTCACCAACAAGAAGTTCCTCTACTACCTCGTGCTGCAGATCCTCTTCTCGGCGGTGACCGGCGCCGCCTACTCCTTCTGCCCGGCGTTCCTCACCGCAAAGGGCCTCGAGGCGTCCACGGCATCCACCTTCCTGGCCATCGCCACGCTGCTCGAGATACCACTGCTGCTCTTCTCGTCCAAGTTCATGGACAAGATCGCCAACAAGACCCTGCTCATGGGCGTCTTCGTGCTGGTCGTCATCGAGATGGTCGTCTACGGCCTCAACCTGCCGCTGCCGCTCGTCATCGTGGCCACATTCCTGGGACGCCATCCACCCGCGATCATCAATATCATGACCAACATGAAGGTGGTCAACACCATCGTGGACGCCCGCCAGCAGATTGCCGGCCTGGCGCTGGTCAAGACCTGCCAGAGCTTTGGCACCATCATCTCCAACAACATCGGTGGGCGCATCGCCGATGCTGCCGGGTATCCGGCTATGTTCCTGTTCCTGCTGGCCATGATCGCCGTGGGCCTCGCAGGCGTCGTCTTCTTCCAGGTTCCCAGCGGCAACGACAAGAAGCTCTTCAGCTAGACGGACTCAGGGCCTCACCCTGCACGGCCCAGAAAGGATCACTCATGGCAGAACTACAGCTCACCATGGACCACGGCAAGCGGCATGAGCTCATCCGTCTCGCAGACCAGATGGCCGACCACGTCGACATCATCGAGATCGGCTACCCCGAGCTCATCACCTTTGGCCTCGACCTCGTGCAAGAGATTCACGAGGCACACCCCAACGTGAAGCTCTGCGTGGATGCCAAGGTCTTCCACGGTGGCTCGGGTGTAACCCGGCGCTGCTTTGAGGCGGGCGCCTCTATCGTCACCGTGCTGGCCTACGCCCCCGACCCCGTCATCAAGCAGATGGTGCACCACGCCCACGAATACGACGGCGCCATCATGTGCGACCTCGACGGCGTACGCAACCTGGGCAAGCGGACCGCGCAGGTCGACACGATGGGCGTCAAGTACTGCCACGTCTCCACGGGCTTTCTCATGGAACACGAGTATGACCTCGAGAAGCCACGCCATGGCTCGATCTTCCAGCTCAAGCCGCTCGAGCGCGCCATGGCCGTCAAGCGCAACCTCATCCATGCGGGACTCGCGCTGGGCACCGGCATCAACGAGGACAACCTCGACCGGGTGCTCAAGTTCAACCCCTCCATCGTGATGATCGGACGCGCCATCAACTCCGTCGACGGTGCATACAAAACCACGCCCGAGCGCCGGCAAGAGGTCGCCGACCGGATTCGCACCAAGCTGCACGCGCAGGCGTAGCGGCGCACACCCGGGCCGGGAGCAGCGCACAGGCTCCCGGCCCGCTTTTGTCACAGCATCCAGAGACTCCTATAGACCTTAGGCCGACGATGACACGCGTCTGTGGCCCGCGCGGTGCGGGCCAAGGTTGCATACGACTAAGGTTGTGTCGTAAGCCATCGCCACCAGACGACCCGATGCGAGGTAACGCCGATGAACCAGGCCAGCAGCGCCTTCCGCACATGGCTCGCGAGCCAGCGCGTCCGCGGCGTGGCCCCCGTCGCCGTCAGCGAGAGCAACTACCGCATCGACGTGGGCTCGGCTGTGGCCGAGGTCAACCTCTGGCCCTATGAGAACGACGTCGAGATCGCCGAGTACCAGATCACGCGCACGTCGGACGGCGAGGTCATCTTCTTCCTCCATGTGCTGCTCGACGATCTGAGCCGCGCGCAGGAGCTCTTTGCCGAGATGACTGAGGCGCTCGAGGACGAGCGCCGCCACACGACCACCCACGTGCTGCTCTGCTGCACCTCGGCCATCACCACCACCCTATTTGCGCACAAGATGAACGAGGTCGCCCAGGGGCTCTCGCTCGATTACGACTTTACGGCGATGTCCATCGACCGTGCCTTGCAGGAGGGCGATCGCTTCCAGGCAATCCTTCTGGCCCCGCAGGCAAGCCACATGCGCACCCGCATGGCCGAGACCTACCCCGACGCCCTGGTCTTCGAGATACCGGGCAAGATCTTTGGCACCTACGACGCCGCCGGCGCCGTCAGGCTGCTGATGCATGCCTTCCGCGACGCCCAGATGCCCGCGCAGCACGGAAGCGTGCGCGTGGCCCGCGACCTCTCCAACGACAAGCGCATCCTCATCATCACACTGATCACCCTGCGCACCTCCTCGCGCCTGGGGTACCGCCTCTACGACCATGGACGGCCGACCGCCCAGGGCACCGTCCAAAAGCAGAAGCTCGACTATCGCGACGTGGAGGACCTGCTCGAGACCATGAGCGCACGCGACGTACGGGTGGAGGACCTCGACATCATCGGGATCGCGGTGCCCGGCGTGGCCTATCACGGCGTGGTCAGCCTTCCGAGCCTGCTGCACGACGACTACGACCTCGGCAGCCACATCCAGAAGCGCTTTGGCATCAGGACCTCGGTGGACAACAACTGCAACGCTGCTGCCGTGGGGTGCTATGTGGGCCAGGACACCTACGAGAGCGTGATGTTCTATCGGCACGAGTTCGGGCATGTGGCGGGAGGCCTGGGCACCGTCATCGATGGGACCCTGCTCAAGGGCAGGCACAACCTCGCCGGCGAGCCCAAGTACTTTGAGAGCATGTTCTCATACAGCCAGAGCTATACCGATGCGCTCTGGAGCGACGAGGGCATGCTGCAGATCGCCCGCAACGTGGCGCTTGCGGGCATCTCGCTCATCTCGCCCGAGGCGTTCTACTTTGCGGTGGACACCGTCGACGACATGGACGAGCTGCGGCGCGCCATCACCAGCACGGCCACCAACCCCAACGGCGAGTGCCTCCTCGCACCAAACGGCAAGCCGCTGCTTGGACTGCCCGACGACCTGGTTCCGTCACTGCACGTGGTCGACGACTACGTGGAGCGCGTCTACCTGGGCGAGATGGCCCTCTGCCTGCAAAAGCTGCGCGACCCCAACTACCGCTCGCTGGGCATCGCGTAAGACGCTACGGCATGACGCCGAGCAGCTGCACCATCTTTGCCGGCGTCACCGCCGCAACCGGCGCGTGTCGCAGAAGGTTCTCGTCATTGGTCACCAGATAGTCTGCCTTGATGCGCATGCATGCGGCAACGATGAGGTTGTCCTCGATCTCGGCATGCTGGTCGCGTAGCTTGCCAGCCAGCCAGAGGTCAGCCGTCGCCGAACCGACCGCCGTCGCCTGCTCCTGCATACTCTCCATGAAGTCCCAGGCATGCGAGGCTATGGCCTTGGCATACGCATCTGGCAGCGAGCCCTTGTCCTGGCGCACCCAACGCTTTGCCTCATGCGAGACGATGCGATACACCGCACGGGCGATGTCTACCGTAAAGGTCAGCTCGACATCGTCGCGTTGTGCAACCTCGAAGAAGGAGAGCGAGGCCTCACGCAGGGGCCTGCCAGGAACGTAGAGGTCAGCCCACACATTCGTGTCAACCATGATGATCTTGACGCGTTCGGTCATGCCAGCCCCCGCTCCTCGAACAGCTCCCATTCGATGTCTTCGAGCACCTCCGAGGTTGGCCTGGTGTCGGGGACAAAGCTTGCGGGATCGAGCCCCAGAGTGGTGCCCAACTCCTCGAAGAGGGTCGACGCCTGGAGCAACGACGTGTCTGCGGCATCCGCCTCCTCAGCCACATCGGCTTTGGCCAGTGCGCGCATGATGCGTTGGTATGCCTCGCCACCCTCTGCCAGCGCCTGCCAGAGCTGGCGAATGATGACCGCCGGTGAGCTGCCCACGAGAGCAAGTGTCGCATCGCCACGCTCCTTGAGATCGCGCTGCATGC
Source organism: uncultured Coriobacteriaceae bacterium (assembly GCA_902779675.1). Classification (GTDB taxonomy): domain Bacteria; phylum Actinomycetota; class Coriobacteriia; order Coriobacteriales; family Atopobiaceae; genus UBA1367. The sequence continues at coordinate 89,917 of CACZCK010000002.1, forward strand.
GAACGTTGACCTGTGCCATTGCCGCAGAAGTCGACATGTGGGCCTCCTTGCCAGCACTGTTAGCAATGTGCGGTCATTATATGCTAGCCGCCTCCTTATACCAGGGATTCGATGGGCTGTAGCGGCTGCGGATGCCCCCAGGCACCGTGCATGGTGCAGGTGATGGCAGCGCGCTTGGCAGCAAAAGAGAGCGCGGCCTCTGCGTCATGACTCTCGAACCAGCGCACCAAGAAGGCTGCCGCAAACGAGTCGCCCGCGCCCATGGTGTCGGCAACCTCGACAGGCACGATGCCGGTGTGGCTCAGGTCGCCTGCATAGAAGCAAAGGCTACCCCGCGAGCCGAGCGTACACACCACCAGCTGCGGACCCAGCTCGTGCAGGCGCCGTGCAAAGGCGCAGATGTCCTTCTCGTCAAGGAGCGTCCCGTCCTCTCGCTCGCCCGAGAGAAAGGCGATGTCGATGTGAGGGGCCGTCGCAGTTACCCAAGACTCGTCGTCCCACGCATAGACCGAGTAGTCGTAGCTCACGGGCAGCGTCTTGTGCAGCCGCTCCAGAGAGGCGTCCACACCAGCCTCGTTGGTGGTGTGGCACACGTCGAAGCACCCGAGCCACGTGCGATCGGCACCAGAGATGCGCAGACCATAGAGCTCGTCGAGGCACTCCTCAGAGCGGTCCTCAAACTGGCGGTCGCCGTCGACGATGCGCACGCCCCAGTACGACGTGGGCTCTTGCACCACGCGACAGCGCGAGAGGTCGACACCCTCCCCCGCCGCAAGCTCGCGCAGCACCTGGCCACGCTGGTCGGCTCCCACGATGCCAAGAAACCCAGCCGCCTCCGCCCCGTCATGCAGGGCGTTCACCGCCACGTTGAGCGCCTGGCCACCCGGATACCATACGCCCTCGTCCAGGTAGCAGTCACAGCAGGCGTCGCCCACAGTTGCGATTCTCATGGCATGTCCCCTTCGGTCAATGTCGCAATCAGTCCTTGAGCAGGCAGTCCCGCGCCACAAACAGGGCCCCCACGCCCGCGATGACGCATGCGGCGCCAACGAGCACCGCCTGCGGGCCAACCATCTCGGCAAGGAACGGAGCTGCCAGGAGTGGCACCACGCCAGCCATCATGAGGCCAAAGCGCTGGAAGCCCATGATGCGTCCCAAGTGGCTTATGGGGGCCTCCTCCTGCACGAGAGTCACTTCGATCGGCTCGAAGAAGCCCCAGCACAGGCCGTTTGTCGCCTGCCCCAGGCAGGCGCATGCAAGCCATGGCGTGCCCACGTAGAGCAGCGACGAGAGGCCGACAAGCAGCAGCGTGACCAGCAGCACGCGCAGGTTGATGCGCTCGGCCGGCCATTTGGTCACGATGAACGACCCCAAGACACCGGTGAATCCCGCCACGGCCGAGAGCCACCCCATCCAGTCCGGGCTCACCCGCAGCACATCGCGATAGTACAGGCTCTCAAGCGAGTCGAAGGCCCCAAAGGCGCAGAAGCCCAAAAAGCCCGCCACAAAGATGGTGCGCAGCGTCCTGTTGGCAAAGGTGAGGCGCGCGCCTTCGGCCATGCCACTCATCACGCCACCAGATGCGTCCAAATCCTTGTCGTCATCCTTCTGCGGGCTAAGCCGCTCGTGTGCGCCGAGGGCTGCGGGAATGGCCGTCGCCGTGACCGCTGCCATAAAGAGGAACGTGGCGCGCGAGGGGGCATGCTGCACGATAATCCCGCCAAAGACCGGGCCCATCGCATAGGCAATGTTGGAGTAGAACACCAGCTGACTGTTGAGACGGATGAGGCCCTCGTGATCATTGCGCAGGTAGGCCGGCCAGGCGCGCGTGGAGGTGTTGACGAACCCGCCCGTCAGTCCAAGCATCGCAGAGGCAAAGAACAGCAGGGGTGCCGTGGTGGAGGCAAATCCCACCACCAACGCGCCCGCCACCGTGACCGCAAGCGCCCACATGGCGGTCACACGGGGCCCGAGCCGGTCCACCACCGGGCCAGAGACGGCGTTGCCCAGCGAGGTCGTCAGGTTGTGCACAAGCGTGATGCCCGCCACCAGAAAGGCGCTGCCTCCCAGGTCATAGGTCGCGGCACCGATCAGCCCCAAGAAGTAGACGGCATTGTGCGCCATCCACTGGAGGGACTCGACCAGGATGAGGCAAATCTCGGCCCGGCTCAGGCCCGCATATCGTTTCCACCAGCGCAGCAGCTGCATAGAGCTATCAGTGTCCCTTCCCGAGCAGGCAGCGATGGGCCCATCCCCCACTCCCAGACACGCAGGCGGGAGATGGGCCCGTGCGAGCCATCGTAGCTACTCCACCACCGTCACAACAACCTCGGCCGTCTCGCCGCCCTGCGTCACGGTAATGGTAGCCTCGCCAGGGGCCACGGCCCAGATTTTGCCGTCGTCCGAGACGGTCGCCACACCCTCGTCGGAGGAGGCGTAGTCGGCATCCACCCAGGGGTTCTCCACCGTCAGCTGATACTCGCCATCGCTGCGTATGGTGAGTGCGTCCACATATACGTTGAGACCTGCGTCAGAGGGCTCAAGCTCCGATGCGCTGAACCAGTAGGGTTCGCCCGCATCGCCCACGATCTCGTACGTGAAGCTCACCGGCTCTTCGGCATCGGTGTACCAGTTAAGCATGTAGCTGTTTGCGGCATCAAACTCGTAGGTGAAGGAGCCGTCGACCTCCAGCTCGTCCTCGGCCACCACGGCGCCGTCGTGGATGGTCGCCATGTAGAGGCAGACGGGACCCTCGGTCTCCGCAGCATCGGACAGCTTCACCTCGAAGGTGCCCGTCTTGTCGGTCGCAAAGGCAACGACGTCTCCCTCGGTGGTCGTACCCTCAGGGTCGAGCACGACGCCGTGGGCCTTGTTGGCCTCGACGTACTCCGGCATGGCCGAGAGGCAGAACCAGATGGACGAAATGTTGGAACGGCTGCCGTAGGAGAGGTCGGTCGCATCGGCGGGGAACATCGCCAGCAGGTACTCGAGCTCGTCGTTGTCGTAGAGGTTCGCCTCGGTCACGCGGTCGATGGTGTAGCTTAGGCCGTTGGCCCCCTCGATGGGTACGTAGACGATCTCGCCCGTCTCGGCGATGTGCTGGCAGTAGTACCACTGGAACGCAAACTGCGAGAGGTCGACGTCTGCTGGCGTGACATTCTCCTCACCGGCATCGCCGATGGCCTCGGCCTCGAGATACTCAATGACCTTGGCCTCGAAGGTCACCGTGTCGCCCAGGTGGCACCAGCGGTCGCCATGCGCGCGATACAGGTCGTAGACGACATCTTCTGGGGTGGAAGCCGTCGCCTCGGCACCACCCTCGGTGCTCGCCGACGGCGCCGCGGTACCGCAGCTGGCCAGGCCCAGTGACAGAACCAGTGCCAGGGTGGTGGCAACGCTCTTGCTATGCATACGAGTTTCCTTTCATCAAAATGGCGGCAGACGCCCACGCAGCGCCTGCCGCCACCCTTTGGGAGGGCAGCCTCTAGCCCAAGAAGCCGAAGAAGGCGCCTATCACACCGAGCACCATGGTGCCCAGCACCAGGTACGACGGGTTGATCTTCTTGGACAGCAGCCAGTAGTACGCCCAGAAGGCACCAAGGCCCAGGATGCCCGGCATGATCTCGTTGAGGATGTCCTGGATGGTGGCGGCATCCTCGGCGGCAGACAGGGCAACGGGGATCTCGGCCCAGAACATGTCGACCGTCATGGCGCCGATGACCATGGCGCCGATGATGGCCGCCGCGCTCATGACCTTGGCCATAAGGCCCGTGCGCTGCGCCTGCTCGAGGAAGTTGACACCCAGGTCGTAGCCCTTCTGCGCACCCCAGATGCGCAGCCAGAAGCCGGGAAGGTTGTAGATGAGCAGGAAGGCGATGGGGCCAAAGGGGTTGCCGGCCTGCATGAGCGAGATACCCACGGCAGCAGCGATGACGCGGATGGTGGCCAGGAAGATGGAGTCGCCCAGACCCGACAGCGGACCCATGAGGGCAGCCTTGACGTCGTTGACCGCCTCGGGCTCGATCTCGCCGCGCTTGATGCGCTCCTCCATGGAGAGCGCGATGCCGCCCACGAACGGCGCAAACTGCACCGTGATGTTAAAGAACGCGGCGTGGCGGCCAAGGGCTGCGGCATAGCCCTCGGGATCGTCGTGGTAGACCTTCTTGAGGACCTTGCCCATCATGACGGCAAAGGCGAGGTTCATCTGCTTGTAGTAGGTCCAGGAGAACTCCATGCCCAGCGAGCCGTCGTTGAGGGCCATCTCCGTAAGGTCCTTCTTGGTGATCGCGTACTGGTCGCCCGCGACCGGGGCCTGGACATCAGAAGTCATCGTCATCCTCCTCAAGGGCGAGCTGGGCGTCCATGCCACCGCCAAGCAGGTTGAACTTCTCGATCACGATGATGATGGCAAGCAGGGCCACACCAAGAACCGGCATCCCCACGTAGCTGCACAGCAGGAAGCCGAGGAAGAAGAAGGGCATGGACTCCTTGTTGAGAATCATGCGGCCGAGCATGGCAAAGCCCATGGCAGGCAGCATGTTGGCGGCAATGCCAAAGCCATCGAGCACGAAGGAGGGAATCCAGTCGAGGATGCCCTGAACGGCATCGGCTCCCAGGAGGAACGCCCCGCCACAGAGCAGGAAGTACTCCAGGCAACCCCAAAGGCCAATGCCCCAGTGGGCGATGCGGGTACTCCGAAGGTCGCCCTCGCCAGCCTTCTTCTCGCCCCAGTCGACGATGAGCGGCCAGATGGGCTGCAGCAGGTTGCCGATGGCCTGCGAGAGGATGGCGATGGGCATGGCCAGCGCGATGGCAGCCTCGGTGCCCTGACCCAGGCTGATGGCAAAGGCACAGGCCAACACGCCGCCAACCGTCTCGTTTGGCGGAACGTAGGCTCCGATGGAGATGGAGCCCATGAAGAGCAGCTCGAGGCTCGCACCAACGGCGAGGCCGGTCTGCAGATCGCCGAGCGCGATGCCCACGAGCGGGCAGAGCACGATCGGCCGGAACGCATAGAGGGTACCCAGCTGATAGTCGAAGCAACCGAACGCTGCAACGAGGCCTACCAGGATGGCTTGCATGACCATGTGTTCCTCCTTCCTTTCCTTGTCTGTAGCGATTGGCTACGATGAGTTCAGCCGTCGGACAGGCGCCGACGGGCAGATGCGGGCGGGACGTACCGGACCAGGGAGTGCCCGCCCGCAGCGATGCCTTACAAAACGCTTGCCGCGTCGATCTTGGGATCGTCGGCCAGCGGGCGAATCTCGACCTCGATGCCACGGTCGATCAGCTCGCGAATCATCTGCTCCTCCTCGGGCTCCAGGAAGACCTGGCGCGCCACGGTGCGTGTGGTGGGGCTGCTCTTGGTGTTGCCGAGGTTGATGGACGTGACGGCCGGGCAGTTGTCGGCCAACTGCTTGGCCTCGGCGATGGTCTGCACGCTGATGAGCATGCGGTACTTGTCGGTCACGCCAGAATTGATGGCCTCGATGGCGTGAGCCATGTCCTTGATGACAAGCTTGCAACCTGCAGGCTTGCCCATCTTGAGGGTGGTCTTCCACACCGGGTCGTTGGCAATGTGGTCGCCCACACAGAAGATGCAGTTGGCCTTGAGGCCCTGGGCCCAGGAGACGGCCACCTGGCCGTGCAGCAGGCGATGGTCAACGCGAAGCAACAAGATCATGATTTCCCTCCCAAAGGAATCGGTGGTACGTGCGTCGGGCCGAGTGACCCGTTAGTGCCTAGAACTCGTCGTCGTCATCGACACCTTCGGTCAAAAGGTCGTTGACGAACTTGACGCGCGCGTCGTCGGAAGATGCCAGCTCGCGCAGCAGGTCTGCCGTAGGCTGGTCGTCATCGGCAAACACCAGCTGCAAGAGCAGCGGCAGGTTCATGTTGGTGATTAGGTACACGTTGTCGTGGAGCTGCATCTGCTTGGTGAACTCGTTGTTGACCGAGCCGCCAAACAGGTCGGTGCAGACGATCACGTCGCCCTCGCCGGCCTCCTCGACTGCCGTGGCACAGATGGTCTCGACGTCGTCGTTGCCGTCCACAAACAGGCATATGACACGGACGTTCTCATGGGGACCGGTCAAGAGCTCCAAAGCCTCGTTGATGCCGGCGGCAAAGTGCGCATGGCTTGCGATGATGATGTTTCTCATAGCTATCTCACCTCCGTCGCATGCTGGTAGATGCTCATCGTGCGGGCATCGGCTGCGGCGGGATCGGCCAGATAGCGCTCGCTGTACGTCTCGACCGAGCAGATGCCCTGGTACCTGTGGGCGACAAGCGCGTCGAGATCGGCGCGCATCGAGCGGTGGCCGTCGCCCCATGCCACATGGCTCACGTCCGCATAGTCGGTAAAGTGGCAGTGGACGATGCTGTCGCCCAGCTCGTCGAAGTAGCCATCGATGGTCTCACCGGCGCGCTCCATGGCCCCGATGTCCAGGCACGCCAGAAGCGCAGGGTTGGCAACCTCGTCGATCAGCTGCGCGATATCGGCCGCCGTGTTGGCGAGAACCGACTCCTCGGGCTGCAGCGCCTCGAGCACCAGCCGGACGCCTCGCCTGCCGGCTTGCTCTGACAGCGAGCGCAGCATCTCGACGGATCGACCCCAAGCCTCCTCGCGCGGCTCGTCGAGAAACGCCCAGCCGGGCGTGACCACAACCTGCGGCGCGTCCAGTCCGGCCGCCACCTCGATGGCATTGCAGAAGTACGCATGGGTGCGTGCCTGGGCGCGCAACCCCCGCGCCGCGACATTGTGCGGCTTGGGGTTGTTCTGCTCGGGGCAAAGGCCCACAAGCGCAAGCCCGTGACGCGCAAGGCCATCGCGCAGCTCATTTAGCGGGTCATACCCGAACGCGCTAAGGAAGAAGTGCATGGGGCCTGTCCACAGCTCCACATGGCGATAGCCTGCGGCTTCCGAGCTGGCCAAGAACTCTTGTAGCGGGTAGAAGCTGTGGATGATGTTCATTGCAGCGAGCTGTGGATAGCGCATGTCCCCCTCCTTTCGCGCGTCTCGAAGCGACGCCGGGCGGACGCGTGCCCGCCCGGCACCGAAGCCTAGTAGTCGAACTGGTGGTAGTAGCGGCGGTAGGCGAGGTTGTGCTTGGTGTTGAGCTCGTAGTACGCAGACAGGCGGTCGGTCACGAGCGAAGAGAGGATCCACACCGAGGTGATGGGACGGAACTCGGGATCGACGCCAGGCAGCGCATACTCAGCGGTGTCGATGACCACGATGTCCTGGTCGCCGGTGCGGCCGCTCTTTAGGAAGGCGTCAACGCGCTCGTCGAGCTTGCGGCACTCGTCCTCGCCCTTGAACAGGATCACAGGCACGCCAGGCTCCACCAGCTCGAGGGTGCCATGGAAGAAGTCGGCCGAGGTGATGTAGCGGGTGCGCTTCCACTGCATCTCCTCGAGGATGCACATGGCAAACAGGATGGTCTCGCCCCACAGCGCGCCAGAGCCCACGAACATGGTGTAGGGGGCCAGAGCGTACTTCTTGGCGATCTGCTCGGCCTTGGGCTCGAACTGCTTGCGAATGTCGAGGAGGCTCGCCCAGACATCCTTGGTCTGATCGACGAACTCACGGTACTTGGGGAAGCAGCCGCGACGCTCCAGGATCTTGAGACCAAAGCGATCGGCCAGGTAGTAACCCATCTCGCAACCGCCCTCACCATGGCTGGAGGCCATCTTGATGCAGTTGTCGGCACCCACGGCCTGGCCGATGGGCCCCTCGGGCTTGGTCATGGCAAAGACGCGGACACCCATCTCCTTGAGCTTGCCGATGGCCTCGAGCACCTCGGGGGTGGTGCCGCTCTCGGAGGCGGTGAGCACGACGGACTTGCTCGTCATGCGCTTGTGGCCGGCCACGTTCCACTCGGCGGCGTGGATGAGATAGACCTCAAGATCCTTGTCGCCGTACTTGTTCATGAGGTACTCGAGCTGCATGAACTCGTCCCAGGTGCCGCCCACGCCCATCAGGAAGATGGCGTCATAACCCTCGTCGGCAACGCGGTCGGCCAAGGCCTCCATCTTGTCGCCGGCCTCGACGGCTGCCTTTCCGTCTGCCAGATAGCCCTCCTGGTCGAAATGCATGATCTCGACCTTCTCCGTCTCCTTCATGGGTACGCTCCTTTCGTCTGTCCTCTTCGGACCATGTACTGCGTGCTATCAACGAGCGATGCTGTTCGCTGCGTTTGCGTTTAGGCGCCGTAGCGCTCCGCTGCCTGGGCCTCCAGCGCATGGATGGCATCGGCGTAGCCAACCGCCTTCGTGTTCATGCGGTCCGCCTGCGCCTCGAGAAGCGGGTGCACGTCCTCGCAGCGCAGTTCGTCCATCAGCTGGGCGCACATCCACTGGAAGGGCACCAGCGCAGGAATCGCCGCCATGAGCGGATTGCGGACCGATGGGAGGAGGAGGAGGGAAGGGCCCTCCCCCTCCCGATTGGGAAGGAAGGTGACCAGGGTGGTTGCACAGACCCGGGAGAAGCTATCGGCCAGAGTCGCCGTACGCTCGTCACCCTGGGCATCTTCGAGCAAGAAGAGCTGGTAGCGTGGGTCGATCTGCATCTCGGGACCATGGACGAACTCCTCGGGCTCGTGCATCATGGCGGGACGCTTGAGACATTCGTTGAGCTTGAGGCAGGCCTCCATGGCCACTCCGTAGAGCGGGCCGGCGCCCACGACCATCGTGGGAGCGCTCCGAACCAGCTCACGCCGCTGGGCAGCCATGAAGGCCTCGGTCGCATCCAGCGCGCCGGCATGAGCATCGATGGCCGCCCCAAGGTCGGCGAGTCCTACGGCAAGCGCCTCGTTGTCCAGACGCCCGACCGCGTGTGCCGCATGCAGGGCAAAGAGCATTAGGAACTCGACGAGCGTCTGCATGCCCATGGTGACGAAGTCAACCGACTCCACGCCCACGCCCCAATCGATCACGAGGTCGGCATGCTCGCTCACCGGAGCCGCCGGGTTGCCGGTAAGGGCGACGGCCGTACGCCCCAGCGAACGGGCGAAGTCGAGCGCGGCCAACGTGTTGGTGGAATAACCGCTCTGGCTGACAAACACCTCGAAGGCGTCGGACGGCCAAGCATGATCGAACTTGACGTAGGACTCCGGCGTGACGATCACGACGGGCACCTCGAGGACCTCCTGCATGAGGTCGCGCGCGCAGAAGCTGGCGTTGCGCGAAGATCCGCATGCCACGATGCGCACGGAGGGAGCGCCGGCATGGGCATACGCGTCAACCAGCGAGGAGACCAGCTCTTTGCCACGGGCGACGTTCTCGCGCATGCGCGGGTTTGCCAACTTGACGTAGTCGAGCATCCTCATGTCCTGTCCCTCCCCTGCAATACCTGTTAGTTACTTTTCAATACCAATTTGTTGAGAGACAAGTTATCAGGTTTTTAAATCCAATTGTCCGCGAACAGCCGTCTGCGGGCGAGTGGTATCAAAACGTCGCTAAGTGGTATTTATTTCTAGCTTAGTTGTCTATGTTTGGCGATGGCTCGCGCGCAAGGGGTGCTCCCCTTTGCGCGAAGGACCTGGTTTTAGAACTTGAAGGTATAGCCGGCAAAGTCCGCGCGGCTGATGTTGCGGGCATACTCGATCGCATTGCCCGAGATGTCGTAGCTCACGCCCTCCGAGACCATAGCCACGTCTCCCGTATCCACGTGCAAAAGGCCCGCCTCACGCGCCGTGAGCGCCAGCACGTCGAGTTTCTCCTGCACGCGCGCCACCTTGTGGCCCAGCAGCTCATACGTCTCGTACAGGCTGAACACCTGGATGTCGACGTCTTCGATCGTCGGCAAGAGGCTCAGCGGGATCAGCGTGTTCTCAAGCGCCACCGGCTGGCCGTCAAGGCTGTTCAGGCGGCGCAACGAGTAGAGCAGGTCGTCCTCCGGAATGCCAAAGAGCCAGCCATAGTAGGCACCCGCCTTGCGCCTCCCGCTCGCAAGCAGGCGCACGGACGGCTCCATGCCGAGGGCCTCCGCCACCTTGCGGAAGCCACCCTGCGGGACGGATGTGCGGCTGATGTTATGGGAGGAGACGAACGCCCCCTTGCCCTGCACGCGCCGTATGCACCCCCGCTCGACCAGCGCATCCATGGCATTGCGCACGGTGAGGCGCGTCGTCCCAAACTCGTCCGCAAGCTCGTTCTCCGAGGGCAGGACCGAACCGGCAGGATACTCGCCGCGATCGATGCGCTCTTCGATCTTGCGGCGTATGCGCAGGTATATGGGCTGTTCGTGCGAGCTTACGATCTGAGCCACGCGTCGCTCACCTCCGCTGCACCCGTGTCCCACACCTCGTCGCTGGCAAAGCGGAAGTGTGCCGGCAAGGTGACCGACTTAAAGTACTCGACCGGCTCCATCTGCTCCGTCCACTCCTGGCCGCGCTCGTAGAAGGCGGGCTCCCCCTCCTCGACACCCAGGATCTCGGACTCCCACTCGTTGACGCGTGTGATGGAGATACGCTCGATGCTGTGCGCGATCGAGATGCCGTACTTTTGCTTGAGCACCTCGTACAGACTCTCGACCGCGAAGTCGTGACTCTCGATACCCGGGCAGATCTCACTGTTGACGTACGTGGTCTCGATGGCGACGGGCACGCCGTCTGCCATGCGCAGGCGCCTGAGCTCCAGGACCGTGGCACCCACCTCAACACCCAGCTTTGCCGCAAGCGCTTCCCCCGCAGGGAGAAAGCCCTGTGAGAGCACGCGCGCAGAGGGAACGAGCCCCGCGTCGCGCACCGCCGCCGAAAAGGCTCCGGCGCTCTGAAACACGCTGAGAGGCTTGGGTGCGCACACATACGTACCCGACCCAACCCTGCTTTCGAGCACGTGCGCGCTCGTAAGCTGGGCGATTGCTCCACGCAGGGCAGTACGAGAGATGCCCAACCGCTCGCAGAGAATGCGCTCTGCCGGAAGGCGGTCGCCGGCAGCAAGCCCCTCGCTCTGGATGAGCCACAGGATCCCCTCGGCCGCCTTATCGCGTGGAGGTATGTCAAACGTCTCGGTCATCTGGTGATATGTGCTCTCTCATGGCATCAAAGGTGGCCTTTAGCCGTTCTGCGTATTCTACCATGCGCCTAAACGGCACAGAGTCGCGCTTGGTCGCACGAGTGATGACGGGAAGCTGCAGATGCCCGACGCCACCCTCTGCATCATCCGAACGCACGGCAACCACGACGCCCATACCCAGACAATACCCATGCCTCGCAGCATTGTCCTGTGTAGCCCGCGCGGGATTCTTGAGCAGTTCCTTGAGACGGTCTGCGTTGGTGTCCACGTCTTCCTGCGGCTTGGCCTCCACGATTTCGCAGGCAAGCACGTCATCGTATGAGAAGATGCGCGGACTCGCCCCTGGATACCGCACTGCCCAGCGCCGCAGGGGCTCATCGAGGCAGACGGTCGGTTCGAGCGCAAGCGGCGCCGCCTCGTAGACGACCTTGGTCGCTGTGAAGCCCGTCCCCTCAAAGAGCTTCTGAAGCCTTCGTGTCTTCCTGTCCGTCACCGTGATCCTCCCGTTGTCCTTAAGATACAACTATGCTAGTTTCTAATACCAATTAAAACAAGTCTTGTTTTCCAAATAGCGAACGAGGGAGGACCAATGGCTCCAAAGGCAGTCATCTTCGACATGGACGGTGTGCTCGTGGACACCGAGCCAGAAAACCAGCGCCACATTCAGGAGTTCTTTGCCGACCGCGGACTCGAGTTGCCCAAGGCCGCTACCGACGACCTCGTAGGCTGCACAGGTGCCTACTTTCTCGAGCGCATCAACGAGTGGTGGGCCGCAACGCCGCGCAAGCATGTTGACGAGCTCGCTATGAGCGCTGGCGAGGCCATGGACCGCCACTTTGCCAACATCCTCTACGACTATCCCTCGCTGCTCAACCCTGGGGTGCCCCAGACGCTCGACGGCCTTCGCGAGCGCGGCATACGCTGCGCCGTAGCCTCTTCAACCGAGCGGACGGGCATCGTGCGGGCGCTCGAGCCCTGCGGCATTCTCGACAAGTTTGCCTTCGTCCTGTCTGGCGAGGACTTTGAGCACGGCAAGCCGGCTCCCGACATCTACCTGGCAGCCGCCGTAAAGCTCGGACTCGATCCTACCGACTGCATCGCCATCGAGGACTCCGACCGCGGTATTTTGGCTGCTCGGCGCGCCGGCATGCGAGTGGCCGTCAAGCGCGAGAAGCGCTTTGGCTTTGCTCAGGAGGGCGGCAGCTGGTACCTCGACCGCATCGACGAGCTGCTGGGGATCGTGGACGGCGAGCTGCAGTGACCAGGGCCACGCCCCAGCCGTCACGCACCCAAACCCACGATACAATCTTGGGGTGAGACTGGTCGTCCGGCACAAGGGGGCACTCATGGCAGAGTCCGACTACCCGATGGGCATCAAGGAGGTGGGCTCGTCACTCAGCGTGGCAACCCACATGATCCGCCACGAGGACATCAACGGGTTCAACCGCCTGTTTGGCGGGCGCCTCATGGAGTGGATCGACGACGTGGCCGGCATCGCCGCGCGTCGGCATGCGGGCATCGACATCACGACCGCAGCCATCGACACACTGGAATTCAAGAGCGCCGCATGGCTCAACGACATCGTGGTCATCGAGGCATGGGTCACGCACGTAGGCCACACGTCGATGGAGGTGCGGGCCGACAGCTACGTGGAGGACCCAGCCACAGGAGAGCGCACCATGATCAACCACGCCTACCTCACCGAGGTCTGCGTGGACAAGGACGGCTACCCCGTGCCCGTGCCGTGGGGACTGGTGGCCACCACCGACGAGCAGCATGCGGAGTGCATCGCCGCGCGCAGGCGCGCCGAGATGCGCAAGGTTCGTCGCGCACAGGGGTTCTAGGCACCATAAGCACCCGTGGCGTGCCTCTTCCCGAGGAGTTTCTGCGCCGCGGTCAGGTTTTGCCCCTCCCATTCGTGTTGTTGGCAGATGACGTCATCGCCCACAATGGACACGAAAGGAGGTGGGGCATGAGGCAAACCCGTCCCCAGAGTCATGCGGATGCAAAGGCGCAGGCAGAACGCCTGGTTGGCACATACGCCGACACCATCTTGCGCCTGAGTTACACCTACCTGCATTCAACGGCCGACGCCGAGGATATCTGCCAGACGGTCCTGCTGCGCGCTATGACGAGCGCCCCCGCATTCTCCGGTCCCGAGCACGAGCGCGCGTGGATCATCCGCATCACCATCAACGCCTGCAAGGACCTGCTGCGCAGTGCGGCGCGTCGCACGACCGTTGCCCTCGAAGCGACGGGAGAGCCCGAAGCGCCCGAGGAATCCGACGGCACGGTCGCCGACGCCGTCGCGCGCCTGCCACACGACCAGCGCGAGGCCGTCTACCTGCACTATTACGAAGGCTATCGCATCTCCGAGATTGCGAGCCTGGTGGGAGCCAGCGAGGCCGCCGTCACCAAGCGCCTCTCCCGCGCCCGCGCCGCCCTCCGTCACATGCTAGGAGACCAATCATGACTACCAACACCACCGACTCCATGCCCCGCGTGGACGAATACCGTACGAGCGTTGACCAACTGCACTTCTCGGACGAAGCCAAGGCACGCATGGTCGAGCGCCTTGCTGCCGCAGCCGTTGAGGACCAGCAGAAGAATGCCTACGTGACGCCGGTCCATCGCAGGCGGCATCTGCCACTAGCCGCAGCCGTATCGGCTCTGGCCATCACGCTTGCCCTCGGTGGCGTAGCCTACGCAACTGGCGCACTGGTCAGCCTGCCCCAGTTCATTGCCCACCTGTTTGGCAACGAGCCCCAGGTCGAGATTGTCGACAAGATCGGGCGTCCTGTTGGCGTCGCACAGAGCATGAGCGGCGTTACCGTGAGCGCCGACGCCATCATCGGCGACAAGTCCAACGTGGCGGTGGTCTTTTCGGTCGCCAAGGACGACGGAACGCCCTTCGAGGGAATCGAACCGCTGGACGGAGGCCTGCTGCCCGTAGGATTCTCCGAGAGCATCGATGTCGACTTCCCGCTCGTCACAAAGATTGCCCAGGGCATGGGCGCCACGGGCAGCTCGTACTTCTACGACGCCGACCCCTCTGACAACGCCATCCAGCTGGTCGAGACCCGCAGCTACGATGACCTTGGCAACGCCTCACTTGTTGGGCGAACCATGACGGCACGGTTCGAGGACCTCAAGCTCTATGGCGAAGGCGAACCGGTCGTGCTTGCCAAAGGCCGCTGGAGCCTCTCATTCCCGCTCAACTACGAGGATGCAAGCATCGAGCTTCCCATCGGCCAGGCCTTCGAGCTCGCCACCTTCCACGAAGATGATGTCGCCAACACGAAGGACGAGTTTGCTCCCATCCAGGCAACCATCGACAAGCTGAGCGTCTCCCCTATCGCGCTGCACCTGAGCTACACGGCCAACCAGAAGGCGGCGTGGACCTCAGGCGAGAGCGGACAGATGTCCGAGCACGACAGCAAGCTCTCTGACGCGTTGCTGGGGGTACGCGTTGCCGTCAGCCTTACCGACGGGACCACCGTAGAGGCAGAGAGCTACGGAGGAGGCGCCATCTCGGCGGACGGTGACGTGGCCCATTGCGAGACCAACATCCTCTTTAGCCAGATCCTCGACCTGAGCGAGGTCGCCAGCATCACCATCGGCGGAACCACGATCGAGCTGTAGGACAACAGTAAGAGCTGACAGGCTGGTCATAGCTACCTGCTTGTATCTCGTTAATGCCAGAGTCATCCGGCAATAAGGCGATTCCGGGGCGTCGGTCAGATACCGAACGCCCCGGAATCGCCTTATTGCCGGATTTGTGCGGCATTTACGAGTCGTAGCCCCAAGTGACCCCAGAGGGCTCTCGACACCAACGCCCGAGCGCTATCGCACCAGCAGGCTTGCGCCAATCAGACCCGCATCGCCACCGCACTTGGCCAGCTCGATGCGCAGCGTGGACGGGTTGAGCACCAGCTTCTTGGCCTTCTCGCACACCAGGTCGATGAACCACGGGTTGTTGAGCGCAACCGATCCGCCAAACACGAACACATCCGGGTCGACCACGCAGCTCACGTTATGGACGGCCTTGGCCAGCACGTCGGCTGCATGGTCGATAACCTTGCGCGCAGTCTCGTCACCCTGCTCGTACAGGGCAAAGACCTCGGCTGGGTCGACCGTGCGCCCCAGACCCTTGGACGCCATACGCGCGATCGACGGTCCGCTCGCCTGTTCCTCGACCGAGCCGACGTTCATGCCCGGGCGAACGTCCTCGAACTCGTTGACCACCATGTTGAAGACCTCGGCCGCACACGAGTTGGCGCCGCCCACGATCTGGTTCTGGTAGATGTAGGCACCGCCCACGCCCGTGGACACCGTGAAGTAGAAGAGCGACTCGTAGCCCCAACCAGCACCGCTCAGCGACTCGGCCAGACCCGCAACGTTGGCGTCGTTGTTGAGGCGCACGCGATGCTTGGTCTCGCGCTCGAGGAAGCTCACGATGTTGAAGTTCTCCCAGCCAGGCAGGTTGGGCGGGTTGAGAATCTTGCCCGCCTTGAAGCTGAGCGGACCAGGCGCCCCCACACCGATGCCCATATAGCCGATGCCCCAGCCGTTGATGGCATCAACCAGGCGCTGCAGGTTGGCCGCAGGGCCGAGGTCGTGGTCGTTAGGCATGACCTCCTTGGCCAGCTCCTCGCCATCCTCGTTGTAGGCTGCCACACGCAGTTGCGTGCCGCCGATGTCGATGCCGATGCGGTTCTTGGTCGCGCCACCTGCAGATTTGGTCGTCGGATAGTCTCCCTTGCCCCAACCGCTTGCCGCGATGGTCGGCACGTAGCTGCAGATGAGCGTCATGTCGCCCGAGAGCGACAGCGCGCCCGACCCGTGGGGAGCCACGAAGTGCGAGCCCTTGTGCACGTCCCAGCTACCGGCGGGCGTCGACACCTGTCCGCCTGCGCCCGCAACGACCGACAGGCACATAAACGGATGCCGCTGCTCGAGCTCCACGGGGGCGTCCGGCGTCACGCGCACACGCAGCACCTCAAAGTACTCGCAGCTCATGAGCTTGGTGACGCCGTCCACCTCGGGCGCGGTCACCTTACCGCTCACGGGGGCCTTGGCGCCGTAGTCGATAACGTCCATGGCCTGCTGCAGGTGCAGCTCTCGCAGGCTGCCGTCGGCCTGACGGCGGTCAAAGTCGTAGACACGGTAGGTCACATCGGAGGACTGCTGGGTCTCGAGGATCATCGTGCCGTCCATGATGGCATGCATGGTGCCAGGCCTGATGTCGAAGAAGTCGCCCGGATGGATGGGCACACGGTTCTCGAGGTCGTCCCAGCGACCCTCTGCGACCATCTGGGCAAACTCAGCGCGATCGTGGGCGTGCTGGCCCACGATGATCTGGCCATCCTGCTTGGCATCCAGCACGTACCAGCACTCGGATTTGCCGAGCGAGCCGTCTTCGTGCTCGAAGGCGTAGTCGTCGTCGGGATGCACCTGAATCGAGAGGCTCTCGCGAGCGTCAAGCACCTTGACCAGCAGTGGGAAGCGGTCGCCCACCGCACCCTCAAACAGCTCGTGATGCTCGTACCACAACTGCGAGAGGGTCATGCCGTCGTATGGACCGCCATCGATCTCGCAATCCCCGTGCGGGTGCGCAGCGATGCCCCAGCACTCTCCCACCGGACCGTCCGGCAGCTCATAGCCAAACTCCGCGAGCCTCCGCCCGCCCCAGATGTTGTTGTGCAGGACCGGCTTCAGCATGATCAGACCCGGACGATCGCTCATGTGAAATGCTCCTTTCCGTAATCCTCGGATGGTAGGGCGCAGGAGAGATCCTTGTCCCACCATGTAAAGAGACACGCCGTGTTGACCTTCGGTGGTTTTGCTCTGCACCCATTCTAGATGCGAAAATGGTGCTGAGAGCGGTGCTTTGCGCATTCTCTCGCTCGGGTGGGAGGGGACGCATGGTTGGCGCCAGCCTCCTCCCACTGTCTGCGAAAGGAAGGAAGGGTGCCGTCTGGCCCTCGGGCGGGGGCTCCGTCACGTGGAGCGTGCGGAGGCATGAGGTGCCTCGTCCCCGCGCCTCTAGGCGGCGAGCTCCTCGGCGGCCTGCTTGGCCACGACGCGCTCGTGCACCTTCATGAAGGGCAGATAGATTGCCACGCCCAGAGCCACGAGGATGACCTGCAGGATGACGGCGCGGAAGTCGCCGGCCGTGGCGAGGAAGCCACTCAGAAACACCGGGGTCGTCCAGGGAACCATGACCACGCAGGGGTTGACGAGACCGGCCACGGTGGCAAAGTACGTGATGATCATGAACAGGTCGGGCACGAGCACGAAGGGGATCATCAGCGGCAGGTTGTACACGATCGGGTAGCCGTAGATGACCGGCTCGTTGATGTTAAAGATGCCAGGGCCAAGAGCCAGCGAGCCAACCGTCTTGCTCGTCTTGTTCTTGGAGAACAGGAACGTGGCAATCAGCAGGCAGAGTGTGCAGCCCGAACCACCGATGAGGCCAAAGGTGTTGACGATCTGCATGTTCATGTAGTGGTCGGGCTGGATGGCCGCGAAGCCGCCCGCAGCGTAGGCCGCCATGTTGTCGGTGATGAGGATCGTAAGCATGGGCTCGGCAAGCACGCCCGAGATGGCGCTCTGATGGATGCCCAGGCAGAACAGCAGGTTGGCGAAGGTGTAGATGATCACGACGCCCCAGATGTTGGAGTTGAGGCTCTGCAGGGGTGCCTGAACGAACATCTTAATGAGCGTGGGCACGTCGGTACCGAAGCAGACGTGCAGCACGGCGGCCACCAAGCCAAAGACCGAAAGCGTCAGCAACATGGGAATCATGACGTTGAAGGAGTCGGCGACCGCAGGCGGCACGCCCTCGCCCAGGTTGACCTTGAGCTTGTCGACGTTGGCCAGCTTGATGAAGAGCTCGGTGGCAAGCAGGCCGATGATGATGGCCGCAAACAGACCGCCGGTGCCGGTGCTGCCCGTGGAGAAGAGGCCGCCGGTCAGCTGCACCGCACCGGTCTCCTCGACGGTGACCTCGACGCTCTGCGGCAGCGTCACAAAGAGCGACGCCAAGGCCACCACGGAGCAGGCGATGTCACCAACGAAGCCCTTGTTGTGCGCATGACGGTAGCCAACCACCGCGCACAGCAGGATTGCCGAGATGCTCAGCGTGCCCTGCGTGAGCGCGTTGCCCCAGTACTGGGCGTTGGACAGGGCGTCACCACTCAAAAACAGCGGGAACACCACGTTGTTGATCAGCACGGCGATGCCTGCACCAATGTAGAGCGGCATGATGGTGGCAAACGAGTCGCGCAGCGACCTCAAGTGCACCTCCGAGCCGATTTTGCCCGAGATCTCGGCGAACTTGTCCAAGAACGCCTGTCCCTTTCCTTCTGCCATGATTCTTCCTTTCCTCTCTTCCTATCGCACCCCGGGCCAGCCCCGGAGATGTCGGCATATGTGTGACCAATCCCCTGCTCACGCAGTGGTCCAAGTCGTTTGGTTCTCGTGGATGTGTCAGCTGTGGCGGTAGCCGTGGCTTAGGAGAAACCCCAGGCCACCACCGCGCCTAGGCGATCACGTGGGTGGCGGTTACCTCGCGCAGCCAGGAGGCAGAGGCCTTGAGGCGACGCTCGTAGTCGTGCGTGAGATCCACCTCCACGAAGCCGTAGCGGTTCTTGTAGGCGTTGTTCCAGCTCCAGCAGTCAATGACGCCCCAATAGTGGTAGCCGCGACATCTGGCGCCCTCGTCGATGGCACGGGCGATCCAACGCAGGTGGTCGCGCACGAAGGGCACGCGGTAGGCGGTGTCGTCAATCGCGCCGTCTGCCGTGCGAGCCGCGCGGTCCTCCTCGATGCCGATGCCGTTCTCGGAGACGAACCACTCCAGGTCGGGATAGTCGCGCGTCATGGTCATGGCAAAGTCGTAGATGCCCTTGGGGTAGATCTCCCAGCCGCGGCTCTTGTTCATCACGGCGTCCTTCCAGACGTACGGGTCGGCAAAGCAGGGGTTACCGTACTCGTCGATGTCCTGCGCGGGAGCCTGCACGCGCCTGGGCTGGTAGTAGTTGAAGCCCAGCCAGTCCACCACGCCCTGGGCGAGGATGGCATCGTCGCCCGGGCGCACGGGCATGGTCACACCGCGCTCGGCCAGCGTCTCCATGACATCCGCTGGCAGCGCACCCTTGGTAACGAGATCGAGCCACCAGCGATTGCAGAGGCCATCGGTCATGCGCACGGCTTCGAGGTCGGCCTCGCTGGGGTCTTCGCGAGTATAGGGCGGGGCAAAGCAGTTGATGAGGCCAATCTTGGCATCGGGGCGCACAACACCAGACGCTTGCAGCTCTCGGAAGGCGCCCACGGCCAGCGAGTGGGCAAGCGAGATGCCGTACTGCACGCAACGTGCGCGAGCGAAGTCGCGGACGAAGGGGTACCACGTACCATGCTCGTAGCGCTGCTCGGGCTCCACGATGGGCTCGTTGAAGGTGAACCAGTGCTCGATCTCCTGGCCGAACTCGGCAAACGCAGCGCGAGCGTAGGAGGCGTAGGCTTCGATGGCCTCACGGCTCTCCCATCCGCCGCGGCGGAAGAGGTAGGCAGGCATGTCAAAGTGGTACAGGTTGACGAAGACCTCCACGCCGGCCTCGCGTGCCGCTGCAAAGAGCTTGTGATAGAAAGCCGCGCCCTCGGGGTTGAGCTGCCCGTCAGCATCCATCAGACGGCTCCACTGGATGGACGTGCGGCACGAGGAGAGCCCCAGATCGTGGAAGAGGGCAAAGTCCTGCTCGTAGCGGGCACCCATGTCGTTGCCGGCATACGAGCCGACGCGGTTGTGGAACGCACGGATGTCCTGGTTGGACCAGAGGTCCCAGAGGTTCTCCAGCTTACCCTGTGCCTGCCACATGCCTTCGGTCTGCGGACCAGAGAGGGCCGCGCCAAAGAAGAAGTCGTCGGGAAGCTGGTTGTGGGCCTGTGCGCTCATGTTCTCCTCCATGCGTCTGTATCAGCTTACGCCTTATAAATTAGAAGCTTTTGCTTTGTAATGCAAGTACGTTTTCTTGTTAGTCATCAACGGTGTATATTTTGTGGTAAACGGTCATACTATGAGATGAGCCTTTGTGTCTCGGCATACGGAACACGTCCATGATACGAGAGGCACAGGGGGCCTTCGCTCACGGGTGGATTCTCCCTTTTGCGCGAACGGCTCGTCCAACTACCGGAGGAAACGTCATGCTCAAGTACGAGGAACTGGTCAACACGCTGCTCGACGAGCTGGCGCGGGGCACCTACAAGAAGGGTGACCGGCTGCCCACCACGCCAGACCTCTGCCGCATCTACGGCGTGAGCAATACCACCGTCAAGCGTGCGATGGACGAGCTCGAGCTGCGCGGTCTGGTGGCTCGCAGGCGCGGGTCGGGCGTATACATCAAGGAGACTGCCGTTCCCAGCAGCACACTCACCCACCAAGGCAGCTCGTCCCAGCAGATGACGGGCATGTCGGCGGAGTACGCCGCCCAGAGCAAGCAGGTGCTCAGCGACGTGCGCGACTTCTCAGTGGTGCGCCCCTGCGCCGAGATTGCCGAGAAGCTGGCCATGGAGCCCGACGAGTTTGCCTATCGCATCTGCCGCGTGCGTGTGGTGGACGACCGTCCGCTGGTGGTGGAGTACACCCACATGCCCATCGCACTTATCCCCGACCTGCGCGAGACCACCCTGCACGCCTCCATCTACGCTTACATCGAGCAGGATCTGGGCCTCAAGATCGGCAGCGCGCACCGCACGATCAAGGCCGTGATGCCTACGGACGACGAACGCGACTGGCTGGGCATTGGCACGGGCGAGCCCCTACTCGAGGTGCGCCAGGTGGCCTACCTCGCCGATGGACGGCCGTTTGAGTACTCTATCAGCCGCCACACGAGCGACTACGAGTTCTACAGCATCAGTACCCGGTAGCACCAAGCCTAGGCTTGTGGCTGCACGTCCTCCTCGCCGTGACGGCGTCTGAGGTCGTCGCTTATCAGCTGGTAGGCCGAAGCCGCCACCGGCACGCTGAGCAGGATGAAGGGGATACCGCCCAGGCCACCGCCCACGGCCACCGCCGCAAGGACCCAGATGCCCGGCAGGCCCGTGCTCGACCCCACCACGCGAGGGAAGATCACGTTGGCGTCGAGCTGCTGCAGCACCAGGACAAAGACCACAAAGACGAGCGCATCGATGGTGGACGTGCTAAAGATGAGCAGCGTGCCAATGATGCCGCCCACAAAGGGGCCCACCACCGGCACGATGTTGGTGACGCCGACCACCGTTCCAATGGTCATGGCATACGGGAGCCTAAACAGCAGCATGCCCACCGTGCAGATGATGCCCACGATCAGCGACGAGATGCATCGTCCGATGATGAAGCTGCTAAAGGAGTGGTCCATCACTCTTCCTACGTAGATTGCACGATCGAGGACCTCGGGGCCGCAGTAGGTCTTGACGAGGCTGCCGAGCTGCGCGCCGAGCCGCTCCTTGCTCATGAGGATGTAGATGGCCAGAATCGCGCTCAGCAGCACCTCGAAAGTCGACGAGAGCACCGACGTCACGCCTGTCACGACCGAACCCATCACGTCGCCCGCACCACTCATGAGGTAGCTCGAGACCTGCATCTGGATCTTGTCCCAGTCGCTCAGCTGGTTGAGCTGCTCATCCACCATGACCTCGAGATCGAAGTCGCGGAACAACTGCCGCACCACCTCAACGACCTGCGGAACCTTCTGGCTCATCATGCGCATGCTCTGCATGAGCTCGGGCATGATGAAGCGCAGCAGGAAGGCCGCCGCCAAAAAGCCGATAGCGGCACTAACGAGCAGGCTCAGCGGCCGCCGTGCCTTGGCGAGGCGGGGGCTCGAGGTCACCGGAGTAAGGACCTGCTCGAAGAAGCTCATGGGGACGTTGAAGACGTAGGCGATAACGCACCCCATCAGCACCGGCGTGAGGGCCACCAGCAGAAGCGACAGCATTCTCGAGATGCTACCCCAGTAGTAGATGCCCAGGTAGACCGCAAAGACGGCGAGGCCCATGCGGATGAGCTCTTCTCGATTCGGATAGCGCATGAGTCCCCCAACCCCTATCCGTCGGAGCGGGCGAAGGCATTGCGCATGCCCAGGCTCGCCGTGAACAGGACCTTGTCGAGCAGCGCGTCGGTCTCGCGGCGCAGGTCGGCAGCCATTTGCTCGTTTGCCTTCTCCAGCAGCTCGCAGGCTCCCTCGCGCGAGAGCCCCGCCTGGGCCACAGCCTCGTCGGTCGCGGCGAGCAGCGCGTGACCGAGCGCTCCCACACGCTGCTGGTAGTCCTCGATATGTGGCACGCACGGACTAAAGTGCGCGTCGGCGAGGGCCGCCACCAGGCGGTTCGACCAATAGAAGTTGTCGGTGGTCACCTGTGCGGCGGTATTGGTGAGATAGTCGGGCGTGACACGCACGTTGGCGTACAGCGCAACGAGCGCGTTGAACGCGTTGCAGCCGAAGGCCATCCACTGCACGGCACGGCAGCCCGCAGGCGCATACGGGCGCAGCTGCAGCACCGCGAGCTGGCCGTTGCGGTTGATGCCGATCGGCCGGTAGCATCCGCGTGTCGCATCGGTGCCCTTGCTGCCGTAGCAGTCGTAGGGCGTGCCCTGGTAGTGCAGCGACAGCACGTACTTGACGTCCTCGATGGTCAGCAGGCGCTCGGGGCGGCGGCACCAGGGGATGTCATCGCTCTCGGGGGTGTAGTCCGCCTGGGGGCCATCCCACGTGTTGTCGTGCGGGTTGAGATGGCGCTGCATGCTCCAGGCGCGCGGCGTGTTGTAGACGTGGTCGGCGTCGCTCGCGCTGCCAAAGGCCTCGCGCGGGTTGAAGACATCGCGCTCCGCGCCAGCGGCGCGCACGGTGAGGTCCAAATGATGGGCTTCCATCCAGGCGCGAAGGTCGGCGCTGCACAGGTACTCGCACCCCTTCCCCTCGGCGTCGGCCAGATCAAAACGATCGATGCCCAGCTGGTTGGGCATGGTCACATAGCAGTCGTCCGGGACGCGACGAGCGATCCAGTGGTGCCCACCGATCGTCTCGAGCCACCAGATCTCGTCGAGGTCGGAGAAGGCGATGCCGTTCATCTCGTAGGTGCCGTACTCGGTGAGCAGCGCGCCCAGACGCAGCACGCCCTCGCGGGCGGAGCGGATGTAGGGCAACACCAGCGTCACAAAGTCCTCCTCGCCCAAGCCGCCTGGCACCTCGGGCACAAATCCCGCCTGCCCCTCCGTGCCCACGGCCGGCTTCAGCTCAACCAGCGGGTCGGCGCCCAGCACACGCTCGTTTGAGGTGATCGTCTCGGTGGCTGTCATGGCCACATCGCACTCGTTGACGCCGGCGGCAGCCCAGATGCCGTCGATCCCCAAGGCGTCAGGCACGCTGGTGTAGCGCTGCGACTCGAGGCCCGTGAGGTCGATCTCGCGATGCGAAATCACGCTGCGGTAGATGCGCGGCTGGTCGGTGGGGAGCACCACCTGCATGCGCTTGGGCGTGAACTTGCCCGCCATCTCGTCTTCGTTGCGGGCAATGATGGTTGACCCATCGTAGCTGGCGTTCTTTCCAACGAGAATGGTGGTGCAGGGCATGGGACGCTCCCTTTTTAGTTGAGTCGGCAGACAAGGCTAACTATACCTGTTATGACACCTTCGCGCTTCTGCGCTATACCAAAAGGGGCTATCCCTTTTGGTACGAAGGCCGCGACGCCATCCCTGCCTGCAAATGCCTAGAATGAACCCTACGACCAGCGGCACGAGAGAGGGCTGCCA
Source organism: uncultured Coriobacteriaceae bacterium (assembly GCA_902779675.1). Taxonomy (GTDB): domain Bacteria; phylum Actinomycetota; class Coriobacteriia; order Coriobacteriales; family Atopobiaceae; genus UBA1367. The sequence goes on from CACZCK010000002.1 coordinate 113,726, forward strand.
TGAACGAGATCTATCTTGCGGGCGGATGCTTCTGGGGCGTGGAGGAATACTTCTCGCGCATCCCCGGCGTAACCAACACCGAGGTTGGCTATGCCAACGGGCACACCGCTGCCCCCTCCTACCAGGACGTCTGCACCGACACCACGGGCCACGCCGAGACGGTCCACGTCACCTATGACCCAGACCGTGTGAGCCTCGAGACCATCCTCGAGCATTACTTCATGATCATCGATCCGCTCTCGCTCAACCGGCAGGGTGGCGACAGCGGCACGCAGTACCGCACGGGCGTCTACTACGTGGACGAGGCCTCACACGAGGTGGCCCGCCAGGTGTTTGCCAGTGAGCAGCTACGCTACCCTGCGCCAATGGTGGTCGAGCTCGAGCCGCTGACCTGCTTCTTCTCGGCAGAGGAGTACCACCAGGACTACCTCAAGAAGAACCCGGCGGGCTACTGCCACGTGAGCTTCGACACCCTCGCCGACCTCACGGAGTAGGCTCGCGCGCCTGCGGATGCGCCACGAAACTCATCCAAGCTTAATTTTTGCCCAAGCTGACATTAATCTTGGGCTGGCATGATGCTAGTCAACGGATGGAAGCAGATGCCATCCCCTCGTTTGAAGGAAGTGTCACTCATGGATAAGCTCGAGAAGGTCGAACTGGTTCGCGCCAAGGCGGGCGTCAGCTACCAGGATGCCAAGGAGGCACTCGAGGCTTGCGAATATGACGTGCTCGACGCGATCATCTGGCTCGAGAACGCAGGCAAGGCCGACGTGCAGACCGCAAGCTACGAAACCACCAGCAACAGCTCCTACACCCAGGCCGCATCGCCCGAGATGCGCGAGGCGCAGGAGGAGTATCAGCGCACCAGCAAGAAGACCAAGGTCGGCGAGGTGTTCTCCGGCTTCTGCGAGGAGTCGCGCAAGATCATTCGCGCCGGCATCGACATGACCTTCATCGCCGAGCGCAACGGGCATGCCGTCGTGTCGGTCCCGCTCATCATCGTGGTGGCCGGCATCCTGTTCTGGGGCGCCTCGATCTGGCTGCTCATCGTGGGCCTGTTCTTTGGCTTCCGCTATCGCATCGAAGGCGCCAGCCCGCTGACCATCGACGTCAACGAAGCCATGGACAAGGCCGCCGACGCCGCCGAGAGCATCAAGAATGACTTTGGAAAGGACGAGTAGTGCTGTGCACGCGGTAGGATATCAGTAGATGAAGCAAACCGCGTAACCGCGGGGCCGGGAGTGCATCCCGGCCCCGTCCGTGCGCCTTGGACGGTTGGAGTCGCAGATGGCACGCATACTGGTTGTCGAGGACGAGCCCAAGATCGCCCGCTTCGTCGAGCTCGAGCTCACGCACGAGGGCTACGAGGTCGACAAGGTGGCCGACGGGCGTGCAGGCGTCGAGACCGCCCTGGCCGGCGACTACGACCTCATCCTGCTCGACGTGCTGCTCCCCCAGCTCAATGGCATGGAGGTGCTGCGCCGCATCAGGCGCGAAAGTGACGTGCCCGTCATCATGCTCACCGCTCGCGACGCCGTCATGGACAAGGTAGCCGGTCTCGACGCCGGGGCGGACGACTACATCACCAAGCCCTTTGCCATCGAGGAGCTGCTGGCGCGCATCCGCGTGGCCCTCAAGCGCCGCGAGTCGGCCTCCCCCGCAGCGGAGGCCTCGATGCCGCCCGAGCCCGACCACCACGTGCTGTCGATCCGCGGCGTGACACTCGACGTGGAGCGCCACGAGGTCAAGGTGGGCGACGACCCCATCGAGCTCACCAACCGCGAGTTCGAAGTGCTCAAGGCCCTCATGGAGAACCGCAACGTGGTCATGACACGCGAGAGGCTTGCCCAGCTGGCCTGCGGCTACGACTTTGTGGGCGAGACCAACATCATCGACGTCTACATCCGTCACCTGCGCTCAAAGATCGACGACCGCCACGGCATCAAGCTCATTTCGACCGTGCGAGGAGTAGGCTATGTTATCCGAGAAGACTAGCAGGCGACCGGTGGCGCTCGATGAGCGGCCCGCACACACCGCATTGCGCTCGCCGTCGCGTCCCACAGCCTCCATCGCCCGTTCCATCAGCTGGGGCTTTACCTGGCGCAAGCTCGTCCATTGGCTCCTTGAGGACGTGCTGGTGGTGTCGCTTTTAATCTGTGCCTTCGTGTGGCACTGCACGGCGATGCTACCCGCGGCGGCAGCCGACGGCATCACCGAGAACGTGCTGGGAACACCCATCGTCAAACCCTCCCACTGCGTGTTCACTGGCAACGGGGCCAACATCTCGACGTGGAAGTTCACCATCCACGGGGGCGATGGCGCCGAATACGCGACCATGATGGAACCCTACGTGCGGCTCCTCATACCGCCTGCAGCCTTCATGCTCTTTTGCCAGGTGCTCGACCTGTTTGACTTCTTCAGTGACACGCGGCGCGTCCGCCGCAAGCTGCAGCCCCTCAACGACCTCGCCATCGCCGCCGAAGCCATCGGACAGGTCACGGCCAGCCGCGATCCCATGACCGACGACGACAAGATGGCGACCCTCGAGCAGGCCATCGAGCGCGCCACCGTCGACTCGCCCACCGTGTCTACCGGCGACAAGGACCTCCGCAGCATCGAGGTGGCCCTCAATGGCCTGCTGCGCCAGATGCAGGAGGCAAAGCTGCAGCAGATGCGCTTTGTGTCGGACGCGAGCCACGAGCTACGCACGCCCATCGCCGTGATCCAGGGCTACGTCAACATGCTCGACCGCTGGGGCAAGACCGACGAGAGCGTGCTCGAGGAGTCCATCGAGGCGCTCAAGGCAGAGTCCGACCACATGCAGGAGCTCGTGGAGCAGCTGCTGTTTTTGGCACGTGGCGACTCGGGCCGCAACGCCCTCAACCGCACCGACGTCAACATCGCCCAGGTGGTGCACGAGGTGTGGGAGGAGTCCTGCATGATCGACGAGCAGCACGACTACCGCTGCACCGTGAGCGAGGATGACACACAGAGCGACCACCTGCTCACCGAGGGCGACCTTGCCATGCTCAAGCAGAGCCTGCGCATCATCGTGCAGAACGCGGAGAAATACTCCCCCACCGGCTCGACCATCACCCTCTCCGCACGGCGTGAGGGGCAAAGCGTCTGCTACAGCGTGCAGGACGAGGGCATCGGCATGTCGGAGGCCGACGTGCGCCACATCTTCGAGCGCTTCTACCGCGCCGAGGGCGCGCGAGACGGAGAGACTGCCGGAACCGGATTGGGGCTCTCCATCGCCAAGTGGATCGTGGACGCGCACGAGGGCTCGATCGAGGTGGTCTCGCGCGAGGGCGTGGGCACGCGCTTCATCGTGCGGCTCCCCGCCAAGCAGGTCTAGGACGGCAGGCTACGCGACAGCACCCGTCTCGTCGCTGCCATACATCAGAATGCTCACTGCAAACTCCCCGCCCTCGGCGTTGAGGTCGAACGAGCCGCCGTAGCGCTGCACGATGGTCCGCACCGACGCGAGGCCTATGCCGTGGTTGCGGCTCTTGGTACGAGGCAGACCGTTGCGACCCAGCCTGATGGTACCCTCGTAGGGGTTGCGCACCACAATGCCCAGCATGCCCTCCGACATCAGTCGCGCCGTCACGCGCACCACACGGCGCTCTTCGGGCAGGTTGGCCACCGCCTGCAGGGCATTCTCGACCAGGTTGCCCAGCACCGAGCAGAGGTCGGACTCCTTGACAAAGACACGGCCGGGCACGTCGAGCGACCACTCGATGCGCGAGCCCTGCTGCGCGGCCTGCTGGTCGTAGTAGGAGTAGACCGCGTCGACGGCGCGGTTGGCGTACATCATGGTGGTCGCCTTGCCAGCCTCGCCCACCAGCTCAGACACGTAGCTGACCAGCTCGTCGCGCTGGTCCGAACGGGCAAGCTGGTCGATGACGCGCAGATGCTGACGGAAGTCATGCCGCATCTCGCGCGTCTTGTCCATGTAGTCCTTGAGCTGGCCGTAGCGGCGCTCCTCCATGGAAAGCATGCCGTTCTCCTGCCTGAGACGGGCGTTCTCCGCCAAGTGCGTCACGAGGCGGTACACCATGTCGAACAACAGCTGGAGGATAAGCGTGAACACCCCAAGTACGAGAAGGGCAATGACACGGATGCGGCCTTGCATGAGCACGTCGTAGCTGTAGGGGTTGATCCAGAGCAGCAACGCGCACATGAGGAAGATCGCGAAGGTCACGCTCGCCCACGACCCGCTGATTCCCTCGTGAACCACCAAAGCGGGCAGCTCATAGGTGAGCGTACGGTAGAACATGATGCCCACGGCCATCTCGCACCCCAGGCAAAGGATTGACGAGACGGGCAGGAAGACCTCCTGGTGCGGATTGGCCATCTCGAGAGGGGCTACCAGAAAGTTGGCGAACATGCAGCCGATGGTGCAGAGCAGGGTGGCAAACAGAAAGCAGAAGATGACCTTGTCGACCCTGAGGTTGACCACATAGCTGTAGACGGCAAGCATCAGCGGCATGAACGCGAACAGCAGCCAGTTGGACGGGCATTCGAGGTAGGCGCAAATGCCGGCGCCCACCAGAACGTAGGCAGCCATGAAAACGACTGCGGAGGCATAGACCGTCGACGAGCGGCGCCTCAGGCAGTCCCTGACAGGAAGGAGCGCAAACACGGCTCCCGGCACGGCGGAGGCCAGCTCGAGGGCATAGCATAGAGGCAGGATGGCATCGATGCCCATGCCCCTATCGCCCTTCCATCCGCGCGATCGTGTACCGCGAGAACTTGTTGACCAGCTCAGCACGGCTGCGCACACGCAAGGGGAAGATGGTGCCGTCGCGCATCCTAAAGACATCCCCGTCGAGCCTGAGCACCTGATCCATGTTGACCAGAATGCCTCGGTTGCACCGCAGGAACCGCGGGTCGGCCGTAAGCAGGTTCTCGATCTCGGTGAAGGTCATGATGCTGCGCAGGGTCTGGCCGTCGGTAAGATGCACCTCGACGGCGTGGCCGCGCGCCTCGACGGCGCACAGCTTACCCAGCGGTACATCGTGCACGCTGCGGGGCACGCGGATGGACACCACGGGCTCGTCGGCCGAAAGCGCACGCAGCGCCTCACCCAGCACCTCGTGCAGGCGGCTCTCCTCATAGGGCTTGATGAGGTAGTCGAAGGGGTGGATGGGAAAGGCGTCGAAGGCGTACTCGCTCGAGGTGGTGAGAAAGACGATAAGCACCTTCTCGTCGACGGCGCGCAGGTGCCTCGCCAGCTCGATGCCATTGACGTCGCCCATGCAGATGTCCAAGAACACCAAATCGCTCTTGCCGGGTTCGTAGCTGGCCAGCATCTGCTCGGCATTCTCGAACTGTCGCAGGCGAAGCGTGATGTCGGGACGGTTGGCAAAGTAGGTACGCAGGCCTGCGGAGAGACGATTGCGGTCTATCTGCAGGTCATCGGTAATGTCGATGTGCAATTCCATCTCTCTCACCCCCTTGCACCAAATTGCTACTTGCCCGGTCGCATTATAGGCGAAACAAATGTAGCCTATTCTTTATTTTACTACTATTAGCCTATCGGTAATAAACTACAGTGAGTAATTGATGCAAATTGGAGCAATTGTCCAAAGCCAAAGACAAAAGAGTGGGGGCGCCGCAATCCAGTCGCGGCGCCCCCACCGAGCAGCTTTTGCTTGTTAGGCCCTACGCCAGGTCGGCCAGGTTCTCGCCGTTGCTAGCAATAACCTGCTTGTACCAGTAGAAGGAGTCCTTGCGGCTGCGGGCCATGGAGCCCTTGCCCTCGTCGTCCATGTCCACATAGATGAAGCCGTAGCGCTTGCGCATCTCGCCGGTACCGGCGGAGACGACGTCGATGCAACCCCAGGTGGTGTAACCCCACAGGTCCACGCCGTTCTCGATGGCGCGGTTCATGGCCTCGATGTGCTCACGGTAGTACTCGATGCGGAACGGGTCGTGGATGGAGCCATCCTCCTCGACGGTGTCGTAGGCGCCCAGGCCATTCTCAACGACCATGAGCGGCATCTGGTAGCGGGCGTAGGCCCACTCGAGGTACCACTGCAGGCCGGTGGCGTCGGTCGCCCAGCCCCAGTCGGAGTACTTGAGGTACTCGTTGCGGGCACCCGCGCTGAAGTTGCCCTTGACCATATCCTTGACCTCGTGGGTGGTCACTACGTTGGACATGTAGTAGCTGAAGGTGTAGAAGTCGACGGTGCCCTCGGCAAGGTCGACCCAGTCGGTATCCTTGATGTCGAGCTTGACGTTGTGCTCCTTCCACAGGCGCGTGGCATAGGTGCCGTAGTCGCCCAGGCACTGCACGTCGCCGCAGTACCAGATGCCCTCCTCCATCTGGTGCTGGGCCAGCAGGATGTCGGCCGGGTCGCAAGTGGCGGGGTACCAGGCGATGCCGCAGATCATGCAGCCAATCATGTTGTCCTGGTCGATGGCATGACCAATCTGGACGGCCTTGGCGCTGGCCACGAACTTGTGGTGCAGGTGCTGGTAGGCGCCCTGGTAGTCCTCGTCGGTGGTGTGGCCGGAGAACGGCAGGAACATGATGGTGTTGTTAATCTCGTTGAACGTGAGCCAGTGGTGCACGAGGCCCTTGAACTCGCGGAAGCACGCCGTGGCGTAGCGCACAAAGTGGTCGATGGTCTCGCGGTTCTCCCAGCCGCCGCAGTGCTCTTCGAGGTAGAGCGGCGTGTCAAAGTGCCAGATGGTCACCAGCGGCTCGATACCGTTCTTGTGCATCTCCTCGAACATGCTCTTGTAGAAGGCCACGCCCTCGGGGTTGGGCTCGGCCTCGAGGCCCGTGGGGAACAGGCGGCTCCAGCTGATGGACATGCGGAACTGCTTGAAGCCCATCTCGCCAAAGAGGGCGATGTCCTCCTTGTAGTGGTGGTAGCCGTCCACGGCGTCGTGGTTGGGATAGTGATACTCGGGAAGAACGGCGTAGTGGGCGCCCTCGGGCAGCTTGTCGCCGTTCTTCATCTTGCCGTGGTTGCCGTCCTTGTCGATGTAGGTGACATAACGAGGCTCGCTCACGGTGCCGCCGGTGGTGACGTCGGTCATGGCCATGCCACGTCCGCCCTGGTCCCAGCCGCCCTCGTACTGGTTAGCCGCTACCGCGCCGCCCCACAAGAATCCCTCGGGAAATGCCATGTCAGCTCCTTCTCTCGTCGTTCCTTTTCCCATGTTGCCAATACCGCAATCGGCTCAGCATTGATGATTTCAATTCTACGGGCGGGTGTCCCACCATTCGTGTTCGTCCTGTGGGCAACGGTAAGTGGCACCCGTACGCCGTGAGCCACGTCCAAGCTAGGCGAGGCTGCATCCCAGCTCGTAGGCCTCGCGCGGGTACTGCGAGGCACGCGTCATGCCCGTGCTGCCGCACCCGTAACCCAGCACCATGCCGCAGTCGCGCCATTGCAGGTAGCGCACGAGCGTGTGGTAGTGAGCCACCAGCGCCTCGAAGGTCCAGTCGTCGGCGTTCCAGGCAACCGTGAGCAGCGCCGAGCGCAGATGCCTGCGTGTAATGCTCGAGTTGGCGCTACAAAAGCGGTCGATGACGCACTTGAGCTGCGCCGCCATGCCGTAGTAGTAAAGCGGCGTGGCGAGTACCAACATGTCGGCCGCCAGGATCTGCCTGCGCAGCGCGTCCATATCGTCATGCTGCACGCAGGGTCCCTCGTACCCGCAGGCCACGCACCCCGTGCAAGGCGCAATGTCCAGGCGGTCCACGTCGACGCGCGTCACCGTGTGGCCCGCCTCGCGCGCGCCGCGCGCAAACTCGTCGGCCAGGATGGCGGTCGAGCCACGCAGGTTCGGGCTCGCCTGCAAGATGAGAACGTTCATCAGTCCCTCTCCCCTGCGTTGGGCCTACAGCCAGGCGCTCGCCCAGGCCTTCAGGTCTGCTGCCGAGACGGATGAGGCCAGACGCTCGCCCTCCACGACGCGTGCGCCATCGGCCAACGCCGCCATGTTGCTACCGGAACCGCCGATGCCGCTGCCGCCGGAGGTCGCAAAGGGCACCACCGTCTTGCCGGCAAAGTCGTAGCTTTCCATGAAGGTGTCGATAATGGACGGCTCGCGATACCACCAAATGGGGAAGCCCACGAACACCACGTCGTAGCCATCCATGCCAGCAATCTCAGATGCAATGGCCGGGCGGCAGGTTGGGTCGCCCATCTCGATGGAGCTGCGGCTCCGCTTGTTGCGCCAGTCGATGTCGGCCGAGGTGTAGGGCACCTCAGGCTCGATCTCAAACAGGTCGGCGCCGATCGCCTGTGCCAGGCGCTCCGCCACGCGCTCCGTCGTACCGCTCACGCTGAAGTACGCCACCAATGCCTTCGTCATGTCAGTTCCTCTTTCTTATACCGAGCGTCCGCTCGTCTATACCACACGCTTGCTCTTCCATGCCCCGCTGCGCCATCGCCAGATCAGCGCGACCGCTCGGGCCAGCCAGTCGGCGCACATGGCCCACGCGATGCCCATTACGCCCATGCCCAGCAGCACGCCCAGCACATACGACAGCACGAGCCGCACCGCAAGCGTGCAGGCGATGGACACCCACATGGTAAAGGCCACGTCGCCAGTGGCGCGCAGGCCGTTGCCCAGGCAGCCGGAGAACGGGAAGACGAGTGCGTTGAACGTGTTGTGCAGTGCCACCAGCTGGATGACCAGCGCGATAGTCTGCGGTTCCAGCGCATAGAAGCGCAGGATGAGCGGCGTGGCGGCAAACACGGCAATGTTCCACGCCACGGAGAAGACCAGCGTGATGCGCATGAGCCGGCCAAAGTAGCGGCTCGCCGCCTCCACGTCGCCAGCGCCCATGCACTGGCCGATGACGGTGATGAAGACCGGCCCAAAGGCCGAGCCTGCCAGCGCAGCCAGGCTCCATATGCTCTGGGCCACGCCGTTCGCCGCAATCTGGTAGGTGCCAAACAGGGCCACGATGGACGAGAGGGCCACCTTGACCAGCTGGAAGATGGCGTTCTCGGCACCGTTGGGCACGGCGATGCCGCCGATCTTGGCAAGCATGGGCCCGTTCCAGCGGCCGATCCATCGTATGCGATAGCGCACGTCGCGCTCGCGGAAGGCCATCCAGGTGATGATCGCCGCAGAGGCCATGCGCGCCACCAGCGAGGGCCAGGCCACGCCTGCCACACCGGCATGCAGCACAAAGATGCCCACGTAGTTGCCCACCACGTTGATCACGTTGGAGACTATCGACACCACCATGGTGATGCTCGTCTTGCCCACACTGCGGAAAAGCGCGGCACCTGCGTTGTAGACCGCCAGCGCCGGATACGAGAGCGCGGAGATGCGCAGGTAGGTGAGGCAGGCTGCCATGACGTCGGGCTCGACGCGGCCAAACATCAGCCCCAGCAGCTGCCGCGCGAACAGAAGCACTGCCACGCTCATGGCCACCGAGAATACCGCCGAGAACATAAGGAGCTGGCTTGCCGTCTCGCTCGCGAGGTCGCGGTCGCGCATGCCCACGTACTGCGACACCACCACGGCGCCACCGGCCGCCAAGGCCGTGAACAGAAAGATGAACACGGTGTTGAACTGGTTGACCAACGACACGCCAGCCACGGCGGCCTCACCCGCCTGGCTGATGAAGAACGTGTCGGCCAGACCCACGAGCATGACGAGCAGCTGCTCGAAGAACAGGGGCACGATCATGCGCGCAAGGTCGCGATTCGAGAAAGGCTCGACAGCCACGGGACTCCTCCAGATACTCGGTCCTTATCAACTACGAGTATGGAGGCACTCCGTCCATAGCTCAAATACCTAGAGTGATGCCCTGCCATTCATAGCGAGCATGATGCTCCAGACGCTAGCGCAGACCGATCCTTGGAGGCTCACCGGCACCGCCGATAGACCACCTGTTGGGAACGCCCGAGCCGTCGAGGCCGCCGCAGTCCAGGCCGCTGTAATCCTGCTGGAGAATCTCAGCGCAGCTGAACGCGCCGTCCTCCCACTCGAACACGTAGACCATGCAGTTGGAGTTGCGAATGGGCCTAAACGCGTTCTGGGGCTCGACGGTCATGAAGAAGTGCCTCAGTACGCCGCCCGAGCTCACCACTAACACGTTGTGCGTGTCGGGGTCGGCCATAATCTGCCCGAGGCAGGCGGTCACACGAGCGTTAACCTCGTCGTCGGACTCACCGCCCGCAGCAGCCATAACCTGCGAGCGGAGGGTCGGGTCGCCGCCGATGAAGTCGGGCTCGCAGAAGTCGTCCTTGGCCTCGAAGATGCCAAAGCCGCACTCGCGCAGGCCCTTCATGCGCACATAGGGCTTGATCTCACCAAACGCCGACTGGCACACCAGCTCCATGGTGTCGCAGCAGCGCTCCGACGTGCTCGTGTAAAAGTGGTCGAACTCTACGCCGCGCTTCGCAAGCTCCTCGCCGGCGATCCGGCACTGCTCGATACCGCGCGGCGTTATGGGAGAGTCGCACCAGCCTTGGCTCTTGTGCTGCACGTTGAACAGGGTCTCGCAATGACGCATGGCGTACAGGAGCTTCTTTGACACGGCTGCCTCACTCTGGTCGACGCTTGGATACGGTCATCAATTGTACCGCCACGTCATAGCAGAAGCCCGCCCTGCGCCGGAATTGCCGGTGCGCAGAGCGGGCTGTCGTCACCAAAACGAACGTCAACGCACGGACGCGAAGAGCTTCCTACCCCTCGAACGGCACCACGTGGGCCACCGCATCGGACAGGCTGACCTCGGTCTCGCCGTTGTCAAGGTCAAGCAGCTGATAGCGCCAGTTGCCCATGCCCATCTCGTGCATGCACTCCAGCTGGCGGAAGCCATGGCGGGTGGTCATGCGCTCCTCGAGGTCGTGGTTGTGTACCAGACCGGCCTTGGTCATGGTCAGCACGAGGTCGACGCTGGCGGTATCGATGGCACAGATGTCGGTGGAGACCAGGATGCCCACGTTGGGCGTGACCACGGGTGCGGCGGCGGTGCCCTCGCAGTCGCAGCTCACACTCATGTTGCGCAGCACGTTGATGTAGACCACGTGCTCGCCAAAGTGGTCGATGGTGGCCTTGGTCGACTCGGTGATCTTCTCCATCAGCTCCTCGTTGACCACGCTCCACTGACTGCCCCAGCTCTCGCCGTTGTCGGACGTCTGGGTGTGGATCCACTTCTTGCCCTCCTTACCGGAGGCGCAGCCAATGCCGATGTTCTTGTTGGAGCCGCCGAAGCCGCCCATGGCATGGCCCTTGAAGTGCGTGAGCGTGAGCATGGAGTCGTAGTTGGCCAGGCTCGCGCCGACGGCCATGGTGTCAAACCACTTGCCACCCTCGACGGGCCACTCAACATAGCCCTCGCTGTCGGTGATGTCCACTGGGCAGAAGGTCCAACCGTTGACCTTGAGGGTCTCGAGATGCTTCTCGGTGGTGTCGCGATCGCCAGCGTAGTAGGTGTTGGTCTCGACGATGGTCGCCTCGGGGAGGTCCTTGTCCACGAGCTCGGCCACCCACTCGCGCGGGATGATGTTGGGCCCGTGCTGCTCGCCGGTATGCAGCTTGATGGCCACCTTGCCATCGAGCTTGTCAGCCACCTTGGCAAAGGCCTTGCGCAGGCCGGCTGCAGAGAGGTCGCGCGTGAACCAGACGATGGACGCATCGCCGTCGCGCTGGTCAGCGGGAACGTAGACGTCTCCATTGGTTGCAGGTGTTGCGTTGTGAATGGCCATAGTGCCCTCCAGACTGGTCGATGGTGGCTCCGCGGTAGACGAACTCCGAGCGCAGGCCCCCAAGGCCAGCGCCTGAAGGCCCAAAAAGAAGGTCTCGCGACGCGTTAGCATGCAGGCTGCCCTTTGGTGGCGCGCTCCAAGTCGTAGATAGCCCAGTCTAACACGTCGATGGGACGCTGCGCCTCATGGAGGGCGTCCACCAGCTCCGAACGGTGGCAGCGCAGCATGCGCACGCAGGCATCCACCTCCCCGCGCTGCTCGAGCAAGAGATATCGCTCTGTCTGGGCTGCCGAAAAGCCCGTCGCCGCAAGCATCTCCCGTGTGTTCTGTGCCATGTGGCGCCTCCTCTCACCCCACAGCATACGAGAGCAGCGCCATCCATAGCCAATACCTTGCTACAATGGCTAGCGATAACCTTCGAGCATTGTGGGGTCCCATATGGAGCTTCGTCACCTGCGCTACTTTTTGGCCGTCGCCCGCGAAGGAAACGTGACCCGCGCCGCCACGGCGCTGCACGTGACGCAGCCCACGTTGTCACGCCAGCTCGCCGACCTCGAGCACGAGCTTGGACGCGAGCTGCTGGTGCGCGAGAGCCGTGGGGTTACGCTCACCGACGATGGTATGCTGCTGCGCAAGCGCGCGGAGGAGATCGTGGCTTTGGCCGACCGCACCGAGCGCGAGATGCTTGCAGACGACTCGCAGGTGGAAGGCGACGTCTGGGTAGGCAGCGGCGAGTCGCGCACCATGGAGCTGGTGGCACGCACCATGACGCGTCTTGCCACCGAGCACCCTGGCATCAAGCTGCACCTGCACTCGGGCAACGCCAGCGACGTCGTGGAGCGCGTGGACAAGGGCCTGCTCGACTTTGGCATCATCATCGGGCGCACCCCCGAGGCGCGCTTCGAGTCCATGGAGCTCCCGTCTCATGAGAGGTGGGGCGTGCTCGTCCTGCACGACGACCCGCTCGCGGCACAGAGCGTAGCCACCCGCGACGACCTTGTGGGGCGGCGGCTCATCATCTCCAACCAGCCCGCCGACGGCGAGGATGGTCTCTCGCACACCGAGAGGCGCCTGAAGCAACTCGGCGCCGACGTAGTTGCCACCTACACGCTACTGTACAACGCGTCGCTGCTGGTGGAGCAGGGCTTTGGCATCGCACTCTGCCTCGACGGGATCATCGCCAGCGGAGAGGGCACGCCCTTTGCGTTCGTTCCCACCGACTTCCAGCCCGATATACATTCCTACATCATCTGGAAGCGCTTCCAGCCGCAGTCGCGGGCGGCCTCGACCTTCCTACGCGAGCTACGTAGGATCTGCGAACAATAACCCCCTGTGCGCGAAACCGCCCCGGCGTCGTACGCAACGCCGGGGCGGTCATTTTTTCCTTGTAGGGAGGACCTACTTGTTCTTGCTGGCAACCCAGCGGCGATGGCTCACGTTGCGCGGCGCCGTCATCGACTTGGGCTCGTCGGGGAAGACCACCGGGTTGGGCGTGCCGTTGTTCCAGAGCTCGAGGACGTCCTCGGCCTCCTCGATCACCTGCTCGATGTCGATCTGGCCGTAGAGGCGCATGGGCAGGATGAACACCGGAATGCGCAGCTTGCCCTGCTTGACGGCATCCTTTGCCGGGTACTCGAGGTGCGGGCAGCACAGCGCCACGTCGACTTCGTCCTGGCGCTGGGTGACCCTACCCGAGCTGAACGCAGCCTGCTCGCCCCACAGCGCGGAGAACGGGATGAACTCCAGGAACACCTGGTCCTCCAGGCCCTTCTCCTTCAGCTGGCCGTTGAGATGAGCGGCCATCGTGCTCGACGAGAATCCTCCACCACAGCAGATAGCGATGCGAAGCATGACGTACTTCCCTTCTTCCGTCCTCCCCTGGACCTTTGCCACCCTTAGTATGAATGAAACAGAAGCGTAAGACTGTTTCAATCCATTTCGCTTTTGGCGCTGGCAGGCGCCTTTTGCCTACCCGGCCGTTCCAAGCCGTTACCACCCTCAGCCATGCGCTACCGTCTTGGCAACGAAGGAGGCGGCCATGAGTCACGACGAGAACCGAACCATCGACTTTGCACGCGAGGCGTCGCTCGGCATGCCTGGCTCTATCAAGCAGGTCGCCGACTTCCTGCTGAGCGAGGGAACCGGCATCGCTGGGATGACCATGCGTCAGATCGCCACGAGCGCCTACACCTCTAAGCCCACGCTCGTGCGCTTTGCCAAACAGGCCGGCTATGCGGGATGGAAGGACTACCGCCACGACTTTCTGGTGGCTGCAGCCAGACTCGAGGAGGAGCAGTCCCAGAGGGCAGACGTAGACGTCAACTTCCCCTTTCAGGCAGGTGCGCCGGCAGACGAGGCGTTCGAGGGCATTGCCCGCATCCACCAGCTGGCCATCGACGAGGTGCGGCACTCGCTGGACCGCGATGCGCTCTCCCAGGCCGCCGACGCCATTGTCGGCGCACACGACGTCGCCTTCTTTGGCGCCATGCAGAACTACCACCTTGGAAGGGTGTTCGCCTCGAACCTCGGGATCATGGGCACGCTCTGTCGCACGCCAACGGGCGAGGAGGCGGCAGCGGTGGCCGGCCATCTCACACAGGGGGACTGCCTGGTAGTCGCTTCGTACTCGGGCGGCCTCACGGGCGTGTCCATGGCCCTCGTCCCCCAGGCCAAGCGCCGTGGCGCCACCGTTGTGGCCGTCACCAACTCGGAACGCAGTCCCCTTGGCGACCTCGCAGACCACACCCTGAGCTACGCCCCGCTCGAGCACCGGCACACAAAGGTGGGCACCTTCTACAGCAGCACATGCACCTCGCTCATCCTCAATGCCCTGTATGCCAGCTGCTGCGCCAAGCGCTTCGAGACGAGCGTCAAAAGCCGGTCATCGATTGTCAACAGCCTGCGTAACCTGAGACCCAACGACTTTGCCGACACGTTTGCCGACAAGACGGCGTGGCCCCAGGCAGACCGTCCCTAGCCATCGGAGGCGCATCGCAACGCCGCCAGGGGCAAGGAGGCTAGATCTTCTCGAAGGCCAGACGCGGAAAGCGGTCCTCGTACACGTAGATGGTACCGCAGTGCACGAACCCCAGCTTGCGCAGCAGGTTCTGCATCACGACGTTGTCGGCATGGGTGTCGATGCGCAGGTGGCCGCACTGGGCAAATGCCCATTCAAGGCAGAACTGCCCCGTCCCGCGCACCGTGCCGTCAGACGCGATGCGATGCACCACGCCATAGGGACTCGCATCGAGCCATGCGCCATCGTCGATCTGCGCATAGGTGGGTTCGACATCTGCGCCGCTGTCAAAGTAGAACACGCCCACGATCGCGCCGTCATGCTCGCACACGTAGCCCTTACCACAGGCCACGTCCTGCTCGACGATCGATCGCGGCGGCCAGTTGGTCGGCCCCCACTGGTTGGGGTTGCCCGTCTGCACCATGAATGCGCGCGCTCGCTCGTAAATCTGCATGATGCGATCGATGTCACGCACGGTTGAATGCCGTATGAGCACAGCTGGTCCCCTTTAGCCAAGCAGCCCGTACACGAAGTCGGCAAGCGCCTCGGGACTCGGGTCGAAATCGGACACCGCCCACCTATACACCAGATTGTAGAGGCCGCCCGCAAGAAACGCCCGACGGGCGGACTCGCGCCTGTCGGGGCAGCCCACCCCAAAAGCGGTGTTGAACTCGGTACGCAGGACGTCAATGCGATCCGACCTGATGAGCAACTCGACCAGCCGCCGCTTGTCGTATATCTCACGCAGCATTGCCAGCAGATACTCGTGAGGGTCATCTCGCCAGTAGTCGGGGCTCAAGCCCTCCAGCCATTCGCTGGCCATCTGGTGCACGGCACCCACCAGGACCTCGTCGAGGCTGTCGAAGTTGCGATAGAACGACACGCGCGCCACCTGCGCACGCGTCACGAGCTCGGTCACCGTAATCTCGTCGAGGCGCTTCTCTTCCAGCAGCTGCAGGAGCGCCTCCGTCAGGTTCCTTCGAACGACTCCGTTGGACTTGCGCGTCTTTTGCATGATAGGTGTCCCTCGCCCTCAAACTCTCTGGCACGCGAATGTCTCATATCCCGGCTACATTCTCACACCATGCCGTGCCATGTGTGGCACGCTCGTCCCCATTATGCACGATTGTCAGCAGAGTTGACACGTTCGCGTAGTCGGACAAAACAGAATCGGGACCTCCGCAGGTCATGCGGGGGTCCCGGAACTAATCGAGAGGATCACAGCTTGCGCTACCGCAGCGAGCCCTTGCTCGCAAGCGTGTCGGGGGTCAGCACGTGGAACTCCTTGTCGGCCACCAGGTCGTCGGTCGCGGCGATGTAGTCCTTGAAGTGCTGCGTGTCGCGATGGGCGGCATAGGCCTCGGCGTTGGCATAGACCTCCCAGAACACCCAGCGGCTCGGCTGGTCGGCCATAGTGGCCGCGTACATGACCAGCACGCCAGGCTCCACCTCGACGGCCGTGCGCATGTTGGCCGTAATGGCAGCCAGGAAGGCCTCCTCGCCACCGGGCTTGACGTCCACGAACACCAGATGCGGCTCGATAGCGCTGGGCTCGTTGACCAACAGGCGCTCGGGCTTCTCGACCAGCAGCTGCGGCACCAGCTGATACACCGAACGACCCGTGAGCACCTTGCCGGCCATCTCGCCGAACGCCTTGAAGTGCGGCGAGGAGACGTGCGTGTTGTAGGCGTCGTCGTCGGCATAGACCTCAAAGACGTAGCAGGTCTTGGGGTCATCGGGGTCGTGGGTGGCATACATGGCCAGCGTGCCCGGCTCCACCTCGATGGAGGTGGTGAGGTTGTTGGCACCGACCTCGTTGTAGTACTGCTCCTGGGACATGTCGCGCTCGAGCTTGAACAGACGGGTGATCATGATGCGTTCCTCTCTTTTGGTCGGATAGGTGATTTCTTGCCTTGCCCTTGGCCTACCCGACGAGCCGGCGGTAGTTATCCTCGAAGATAGCCTGCTTGTCTTGGCCAGACACGTGCATGTCCTCGATGGCCTGCGAGATCTCGGCGGTCGCGCCGGCAGGCAGAATGCCCAACGGCGCATCAGTGCCAAACAGCACGTGCTCGATACCATAGAAGTCGGCAGCAAGGTCGAGGGCGCGGGGATTGCCCAGAATGGCCGTGTCGACATAGAACTTGCGCATGTCGGCGGCCTGCTCGGACGTCATGATACGGTCGATGCGCCCCGCAAAGAACGGTGCCATGCCGCCCGCGTGGTGCACGATCACCTTGAGCGTGGGGAGCTCCTTAAAGAGGTTGGCCTGAACCATCTGCAGCATGGCTTGGCTCAGCTCGTACTCCCAGCTAAAGACCAGATTGTTGTCGGGCTTGCGCAGGTCGAAGACCGGGTGCAGCCATGCGGGCGTGCCCGTCTGCGCAAGCGCCGCAAACAGCGGCCTAAACTCCTCGTCGGCGATACTCTTGCCCAGCGCGCGGGTAAAGATCTGGATGCCCACCACGTCGGGGTCTTCCGTCACGCGCTCGCGCACGATGCGCACGGCCTCGTCGATGTTGTTCATAGGCACCATAAGAACAGCAGCCTCAAACATGTCGCGGTTGGCACGCAGCATCTCCAGCAGCTCGTCGTTGCCCATAGCGCAGAGCTCGGCCGCGGTGGCCGGATCGACATAGTCTTCAGGCAGCGCGTTCACGTGGCTGATCACCTGGCGCGTCTGGCCGTCCCAATGCGAGCGACGCAGCTCCATGTCGGTGAGCACGGGGTTGTTGAAGAAGGCGTAGCGCTGGGGAATGGCTGGCTCGACCTCCTTCATGCGCCCGTAGAAGCGCGGGGGAAGCACATGGGCGAACACATCGATGCGAGACATGAGCACTCCTTCACACAAGTTAGACTCCACCGGCTCAAAGTATGCATCACAGAAAAGGAAGACCTCAATGCACAAACGGGCAACGGAATCAACAAGTGGACGATTCCGTGCAATCGTCCACCACGAGACGAGCGAGGCAATTCGCATGCACAGAGCTGCCTTTTATTGCATTTGCACACTTCGACCATGCAAAGGGCAGGCGAAGGTGGTTGCCCATGTTATACTCTGCGCAGGGAAGTGAGGCCGTATGAGTAACAGGGTAACCATACAGGACATCGCCGACGAGCTCGGCTTGTCCAGAAACACCGTCTCCAAGGCGCTCAACAATGGCGAGGGGCTCGCAGATGCCACGCGCGAGCGCATCATCCGCACTGCCATGGACATGGGGTACAAGCAGTTCGCCATTGCCAGCTCGCTCATGGCGGGTGCACAGGGAGCCCTTGCATCCACAAGCCAGGTGGAGGACGAGCAGCCCAACGAGATCGCCCTCATCTCCGCCCAGTTCCTAGGAGGCTCGCACTTCGCCTCGCTGATGCTCGACGCGTTCCAGAACGAGTTTGCCCAGCTAGGCTATTCACTCACCATGCACCGCGTCAGCGATGCCAACATCGCCAGCATGACGCTGCCGCTCACGTTCCGGCGAGAGCAGACAGCTGCCATCATCTGCTTCGAGATGTTCGACCGCGCCTACGACGAGATGCTCTGCGCGCTTGACATGCCGATTCTCTTCGTGGACGGTCCCGCCCAGATCGGAGGCGCCACACTCCCCTCTGACATGCTGCTCATGGACAACTCGACGGGCGTCACCCAGCTAGTCAATCGCCTGCTTGCCGCCGGCAAGACGCGCATCGGCTTTTTGGGCAACCACCTGTGGTGCCAGTCGTTCTACGAGCGCTACACGTCCTTCCGCCTGGCCATGCTGCTTGCCGGCCAGGAGGTCGACGAGCGCTTCTGCATCTTCGAGAACACCAAGAGCATCCTCTGGGACCACTTGGCACAGATGGAGGAGCTGCCCGACGTCTTCATCTGCGCAAACGACTTCGTCGCGCTCGACGCGCTCGAGGCGCTGACGTCACGGGGCTACGAAGTGCCCCGCGATGTGTGGCTCGCCGGCTTCGACGACTCCACCGAGTCGCGGCGCAGCGCCCCACCCCTCACCACCGTGCACATTCACACGCAGGTCATGGCCTATAGCGCAGTGCAACTGCTGCGCTCGCGCATGCGAGAGCCGTCCCTGGACTATCGTACGGTCTACACCGAGACCAACCTCATCTGCCGGGCATCCACTCCCTTCGACTAGCGCTGGAGGCGCGTACATTTGGCCATATTCACGCAAGAAAGCAAGTTCAGCCAGATCATGATGCGTTTGGCCTGGGGCTGCTACCTCAACCTGCTCTGGCTCGTCTGCTCGCTGCCCATCGTGACCATCGGCGCTGCCACGACGGCGCTGTACTACGTCACCCTCAAGATCGCTGAGAACGAGGAGGGTGACATCACCCAGCAGTTCTTTCGCTCGTTCAAGGCCAACTTCAAGCAGGCTACGGTGCTCTGGCTCATCCTGCTGGCCGTCGGTATCGTCCTGGGCACCGACATCTACGTCCTGCGCCACCTCTCCGCTGCCACGACCGGCGTCGTCGCCGTGCTGCTCACCCTCTGTCTCGCACTGGTCATCGTAGCCTGCGTCGCCTATGCAGCCGTGCTGTGCTACGTCTTTCCGCTCTTGGCACGGGTGGACAACACCAACGTGGCCATGCTCAAGAACTCGCTGCTCATCAGCATCCGCTACCTCTCGTGCACCATCTGCACGCTGGCCATCCACGCCGCCATGGCCTTTGTGATCATCGCCATCTTCACGCCCGCCTTCGTTCTGGGCGAGGGCGTCTGCGCGCTGCTCAGCTCGTACCTGCTGTCGCCCGTGCTCAAGCTCGTCACGCGCGAGGAGGGTGACATGGCCGAGTTCAATGGGCATGTCGGGTAGCCATGATTCTCTCTCCTGAGGAGAAGGCCGCCAACCGTGCCGCCTTCAGAGCCATGAGCCTGCCGCAGAAGGCGGAGTATGTCTTTGCTTACTACAAGCTTGCTCTCGTGCTCGCCCTGGTGGCGATCGTCGCGTTGGGGTCAGGTGCGCGGTACCTGCTGACCCACAAGAACCCGACGCTCTACTTTGCCTGCGTCAACGTGGTGCCCGACGAGAAGGCCAGCACCTCTCTCACCACAGGTTTCATCGAGCATCTGGGCGAGAGCCCCCGCAGGACGGAAGTCGTCTGCTACCCCGACCTCTATCTCTCCAGCAACGCCGACTCCCAGAGCCACCAGTACGCCTATGCGTCCAAGCTCAAGCTGCTCGCGTCGATCGACGCCGAGCAGCTCGACGTGGTGCTAATGAACCAGGAAGCGTACGACCTGCTTTCTGCAAGCGGCTACCTGCTCGACCTAGGCGAGACCTGTACGGGAGACCTTGCGCTCCCCTCGTCAGAGACGTACCGCCTGACCACCAACACCATCGTGCTCTCCGACAATATGGTCGAGGTGGAACTGGGCGAGGCGGACACATACGAAGCCGAGACCACCGAGGCGGCCAATGCGCTTATGGTGAGCGACCTCTCCCCCTTTGCCTCGCTGCCCGACGACGAACCCCTCTATCTGGGCATCATCGGCAACACTCCGCGACTGCAGACGTCGGTTGCCTATCTGGCCTACGTGCTGAGCCTATAGCGCTCTGCGTACGCTGACCTCCAATCCGCTTATTGTCCGTCATTTTGGACAATAAGGGCTTTGCGGGGCGTTCCGCCGGGACGCAACGCCCCGCAATCCGCTTAATGCCGCATTTTCAGGGCATTTAGCGGACTCAGCCGATCGCCTGCCCCGCCAACGTACCGAACAAGAAGAACGTCATCCCGTTTGCCCCGCAAGCGAAAGGCGCCCGCTCCCCACGCACGGGAGCGGGCGCCTCACGAAAGGGAGGTTATCCTCAAAGAGCCCTTAGAACTCGTAGTTCTTGCAGACGGGCTCGTTGGCGGCAACGGATGCCTCGTCGTACCAGACAAGGTTGTTGCCGGTTTCCTTGTCGAAGAGCTGAATCAGGTCGGGCTCGGTGGTGAACTGCACCGTGGCACCCATGGAGACGTCGGTGTCCAGGCCAACGGTCGGAACGACCATGACGACCTCGTCCTCGTTGGAGCGGGCGTGGATGTTGTACTCGGAGCCCATCATCTCGGAGACCTCGACCTTGGCGGTCAGCTCGCCCTCACCCACGCTGATGTGCTGCGGGCGGATGCCAGCCACGATGTTGCACGGCTGCTGGCCGTTCTGCTTGAGGGCCTTCTGCTGGAAGTCGGAGAGCTTGAACTTGACGCCGCGAATCTCGGCATAGTACACGCCGTCCTCGAGCAGCAGCTTGCAGTTGTCGAAGAAGTTCATGACGGGCATGCCAATGAAGCCGGCGACGAACAGGTTGACGGGCTTGTTGAAGACCTCGACGGGCGTGCCGATCTGGTTGACGTAGCCATCCTTCATGATGACGATGCGGTCACCCAGCGTCATGGCCTCGGTCTGGTCGTGCGTGACGTACATGAACGTGGTGTTTATGCGCTGGCGCAGCTTGATAATCTCGGCGCGCATCTGGTTGCGCAGCTTGGCGTCGAGGTTGGACAGCGGCTCGTCCATGAGGAAGACCTTGGGGTCGCGCACCATGGCGCGGCCGATGGCCACGCGCTGGCGCTGACCGCCAGAAAGGGCCGCGGGCTTGCGATCGAGGAACTGGGTGATGCCCAGGATCTCGGCGGCCTCGCGCACCTTCTTGTCGATCTCGTCCTTGGGGAGCTTGCGCAGCTCGAGCGAGAAGGCCATGTTCTGGTACACCGTCATCTGCGGGTACAGGGCGTAGCTCTGGAAGACCATGGCGATGTCGCGGTCCTTGGGGGCCACGTCGTTCATGAGCTGACCGTCGATGTAGAGCTCGCCGTCGGTGATCTCTTCCAGGCCGGCAACCATGCGCAGCGTGGTGGACTTGCCGCAGCCGGACGGACCGACCAGGACGATGAACTCCTTGTCCTTGATCTTGATGTTCACGTCATGGGTACCAACGTACCCATTCTCATATACCTTCTTGATGTCCTTCAGAATGACTTCTGACATGATGTCCCTTTCTTTCCGCTTGCCAGACGCGTCATGCCTGGCTAGGCAAGGTCGTATTTCTCTACGTCCATCACGACCTTGCCTCGTGCGAAGAACGTGATGGCATCGGCCGACAGGTCGGTCGGAATGGTCATGGTCATGGTCTGCGTTCCGCCGTTGACAAAGACCTCCACGCTGTGGCGGTCCATGACGAGACGCAGGTCGAGCGAGGTGGGAGCGCCGGCAACGTCGCACTTGCGATGATGCACGTACGCACGGCGGCTGCCCGCATGGATGCGGTTGATCTTGAGCGTACCCGTAATGGGCCGATACCGCAGCGAGCAGTGGAAGCGGTCATCCTGGGCAAACCAGATGACGAACTCGTCATAGGTGCCGCCCTCCTGCTCGGGCCTGACAGAGACCAGAAGGTCGATCACGCGGCCGCGGACGCCCGGCAGCTCGATGGTGCCCTCCACGGGCACGTCGCTGTGCGCCACCAGATCGTGACGACGCGCCTCGAGCTCGCGGACGGGCCACTGCACGAGATGCCCGTCACGCACGTGCAGCTCGCGCGGCACCGTCATCTGGCCGAACCAGCGGTAGGAGCTGCTCTCCGTCACGCTGTCCCAGTTCTGCATCCAGGCGACCATCACGCGGCGCCCGTCGGGCGTCAGGACGGTCTGCGTGGCGTAGAAGTCGATGCCGTGGTCGATGGTGGCATGGGTCTGCTCCACCAGCCGCTTGTTCTCCTCGTCGTACGAACCCACGATGCAGAGCGTGCCGTTGCCGCTGTAGAAGTCATGGCCCTCGGGCAGCATGAACATCGGACTCGTCAGCAGCACGGTCTGGCCGTCCAGCTCAAAGAGGTCGGGGCACTCCCACATGGTGCCGTAGCGCCACTCGTTGGCGACAAGCACGCCCAGCTTCTCCCAATGGAGGCAGTCCTCGCTGGCAAACTGCAGGATGAGACCACTGCCGTCGGAGTCCTGGCATGCCACCACGCAACGGTAGGTGCCGTCGTCGCAGCGCCAAACCTTTGGATCGCGGAAGTGCTCGATACTTGAGCCTTCGGGCAGCGCATCGGTACCGATGACGGGGTTGCCCTCGTACTTCTGGTAGTCCACACCATCGCCGATGGCTATGCACTGCACCTGGCAGTCGCTCATGCTGCCGTCCTGGCGGCGCGGACCCTGGCCAACGCCCGTGTACAGGAGCAGATGGCGGCCGTCGGGCAGCGTGATGGCGCTTCCCGAGAAGCAACCGTTGAGGTCGTCATACGGCTCGTCGGGGGCAAGAGCGGCCGGGAGATGCTCCCACGTCAGCAGGTCCTCGCTCACCGCATGACCCCAATGCATGGGCGCCCACGTGGCTTTATAGGGGTTGTACTGGTAGAACAGGTGGTACTTCCCGTCATGGAACGAGAAGCCGTTGGGATCATTCATCCAGCCCACACGGGGCGAAAGGTGAAAGACGGGGCGGCTCTCCGGATCAACGAACGTCTCCATGCGGCGCTCGTACGAACGTGCCTCGACAAGTGGCGCGCTCTCGATGAAACCCTCCATGACCGGCACCTCCTTTTACGTGATCGAACTCATTCTCGACTCTCCCGTTCGGCCTCAAGGGGTGCCCGCCCCCGGGAGAGAGGAGGGGCGGGCACGTATCCCCAGCGAGGCTTACGCCTGGGCGTCGAGGTAATCGGTCAGGTAGCGCTGATGGATCTCGATGAACTCGTCGATGCCATAGGCCTTGAGGTCCTCCTGGAACTTGTCCCAAGCAGCATCGTCGAAGCCGTTCATGACGGCATCAGACTTGAAGGTGTTGATGCACTTCTGGATGTCAGCCATGAGGTTGGAGACCTGCTTGGTGTCATCGGTGGTCATGAACACGTTGGGGTAGCAGTACTTGCCGTTCATGTCGGGCGTGTAGATGTCCTTGATCCAGTTGAGACGATACTGAGCGTCGTCCGGGCAGGTGACGTACACGTTGTAGTAGCTGTCCAGAATGGCCAGCGGGCCACCGACGCACTCGGCCTCGCGGACCTCGACCGGGGAGGCGTCGCCCAGCCAGCAATGCTTGAGCATCGGCTCGCCGTCGGCGTTCTCGCTCATCTCGAAGATGTCGAACTCGTCATCCTCGCCATAGGTGCCCCAGTTGTTCTGCGCGCTCTGGATGGGGTCATACATCTGGTCGAGCCACGCGGCGCACAGGGCCGGGTTAGAGCACTTGGAGGTGATGACGCAGCGACCACGATCGAAGCCGGAGGTGAAGGAGTTGGTCTGCGGCGTGATGTTCTTGGTGTCGGCCTGCAGTGCGGGGATGGGCACCCAGCTCTTGCCGGCGATCAGGTCGTCCATGGTCACCTGGGCGATGTTGGCGACATCCCAGCTGAAGCACACGCCATAGCGGCCGCTCTTGCCCTTGGCCACGTAGGTAGCCCACTCCTGGGTGAAGGCCTCCTTGTCGATCAGGCCCTCCTCATAGAGCTTGTGCAGCCACTCGGTGCCCTTCTTGAAGCCCTCGGTCTGGGCGACGCAGACGACCTCGCCGTCATCGGTCACGGCGATGTGCTTGCCGCGGTCGGGGTCGCCGTAGCCCTCGCCAAAGCCGTTGATCAGGATGTAGGGATCCTGGTCGCCGTCGTTGAGGATGCAGGACATGGGGATGACGTCGCCGTCGATGTTGAACTGCTTCTTGAGGTCGGCCGCGTTGTCCTTGAAGGCAATGAGGACCTGCTCGAACTCATCGACCGTAGTGGGCATGTCGAGCTTGAGGTAGTCGAGCCAGTCCTTGTTGATGAAGGGCATGTCGCCGATGGTCTGGATGGCGGTCTTCTCGTAGCCGAGCTGCTCGATCCAGGGCAGGGCCCAGATGTGGCCTTCCTCGTCCTCGCACATACCGCGGTACTCGGGAGCCTGCTCGAAGACCTTCTGCAGGTTGGGCATGTAGGTGTCGATGAGGCCCTCGAGGTTGAGCAGGGCGCCCTGGTTGGCATACTTCAGCAGGTCGGTGTCACCGAAGCCGGCCGAGAAGATGAAGTCGGGCAGCGTAGAGGCGTTGGACATCTCGAGGCTGATCTTGTCGCCCCACTGGTCGGACTGGATGGTCTTCCAGTTGATGTGGACGTTGGTGGCCTCCTCGAGGCGCTTGAAGATGGTGCGGTTGTTGGGCTCAGACTCGGTGCCCACGGGGAAGCTGGTCAGGCCGGAGAGCTCGGCCTTCTCGGCCAGCGGGAAGGCGAGGGACTCGGGATCGACGGAGAGGTCGACCTCACCGGCGCCAGCACCGGAGCCGCCACCGCAGGCGGCAAGGGTGGTGGCAGCAGCAGCCGCGGACAGAGACAGGAACGAACGACGATTCATGTTGGTGCTCATTAGGTACTCCCTTTCGTAAGAGTGCGAAGTGGTTCCAGTTAGCCCTTGACGGCGCCGGCCATGATGCCGGAGTCGAAGTAGCGCTGGAAGAACGGGTACATGATCAGCAGCGGGATGCTCGAGATGATGATGGTTGCGTACTTGAGCAGCTCGGCGAGCTGGGCGCGCTGCGCGGTGGACTGCGTGTCGGCAACCATGCCCGGCTCGGGCTGGCTCTGGATCAGGATGGAGCGCAGGACCAGCTGCAGCGGCTGCTTGGAGGCGCTGTTGAGGTAGATCATGGCGTCGAAGTAGCTGTTCCACATGCCCACGAAGTTCCACATGGCAATGGTGGCGATGATGGGCGTGCAGACCGGCAGCAGAACGCGGAAGAAGTAGACCATCTCATTGGCGCCATCGATCTCGGCGGCCTCCTGCAGGTCCTTGGGGATGCCCTGATAGTAGGTGCGCGCGATGATCATGTTGTACACGCCAAAGGCGGGCGGAAGGATGACGGCCCACATGCTGTCGAGCATGTGCAGCTTGCTGATGAGCAAGTAGGTCGGGATCAGACCGCCACCAAAGAACATGGTGATCATGAAGATGAGGTTGAAGAAGCCCTTGCCCTTGAAGTCGTCGCGGCTCATGGGGTAGGCGGCAAGCAACGTGACCACCAGCGAGATGACCGTGAACAGGACAGAGTAGAGCAGGGCGTTCTTGAAGCCGATCCAGATCTGGCTGTTGGAGAGGACGCGCTGGTAAGCCGTGGTGGTCCACTTGCTGAAGTCGAACGTGAGACCCTGGTTCTGCAGGGTGACCGGGTCGATGAACGACGCCAGGATGATGTAGACCATCGGGATGATGATGGCGAGGCAGAACAGGCCCAGGAAGATGTAACCGGCAGCGGTCATGGCCTTGTCTTCGGCAGGAAGCCTGCCAAACTCGCTCTTTTTCTTGGTTGCCATGGTGCCCTCCTTCCTAGTACATGCCCTTGCCATCGTTCATCCTCTTGACGACCTCGTTCATCGAGATCAGGAGGATGACGTTGATGACGGTGTTGAACAGGCCGACGGCGGTGGAGAAGCCGTAGTTGCCGTCGAGAAGACCGACCTTGTACACGTAGGTCGAGATGATCTCGGAGCTGGCGAGGTTGAGGTCGGTCTGGAGGGCGTAGGCCTTCTCGAAGCCGACGCTCATGATGTTGCCGACGCTCATGATGAACTGAATGAGGACGGTGTCCTTGATGGCGGGCCACTCGACGGCCTTGATCTGCTGGATGATGTTGGCACCATCGATGACGGCGGCCTCCTTGAGGTCCTTGCTCGCATTGGAGAGGGCGGCCGTGTAGATGATGGAGCCCCAGCCGGCGCCCTGCCAGATGCCGGACGCGATGTAGATGGTGCGGAAGGCCGAGGGCATGGTCATGAAGTTCCAGTTGGTGCCGAGCAGCATGTTGATGAGGCCCGTGGGCGACAGCAGGATGCGCACGATACCGCAGAGAACGATAACCGAGATGAAGTTGGGCATGTAGAGGACGAGCTGGATCTTCTGCTTGAGCTTGGTGCTCAGCACGCGGTTGAGCAGGAAGGCCAGCAGGATCGGCGCGGGGAAGCCCCAGAGCAGGCCAAAGACGCTCAGCTTGAGGGTGTTGGTCAGGTAGCGCATGAAGTCGGGTGACGACAGGAAGCGCTGGAAGTGCTCAAGGCCGACCCACTCGCTGCCCAGAATGCCCCTGAACGGGTTGTACTCCTCGAACGCGATGAGAACGCCGCCCATGGGGATGTAGCGGAAGATGATCGTCATCAGGAACGCTGGCATGATGAACAGCGCATAGAGCTGCCAGTGCTGACGAATGTAGAGCATCGTGCTGCTAAAGCCCTTACCTCCCCCCTTCTTCTGCGTACCGACCGATGGCTTGTTACTCATGTCGGATCCTCCTCTCTCCCTAGGGGATGACAAACGCCCCAATCGTGCATCTGCCACATTTGCAATGTGCACAAGCCTGATTTCAATCTAGTAACAATACATTGCAATTGTCAATATGAAATCGATAACAGTTGGCAGTTGCATTGGTGCATGGCAGGAAATCTAAGATGTGCGTTTGCACACTCATAAAGCGACAAATGCTCACTATCCGTCATTCTTTCTCAGAAGGACCGCTCGGGACACCCGGCAGCCCTCCGCCGTGACGCTCGTGGCACAATAGATGTCAGACTTCGCGACGGTGCAAGGAGGGCGGCATGGAGCTGAAGGCGTGGGAGTACGACGAGTTCCCGGCATTCGACGAGGATGTGGCCGGTGCCACATGGCTCGACACCACGGGTGACGAGACAGGCGTGCAGTACACCCCCAACGTGGAGTACGAGTGCATAGGCGGCGTGAGCCGCGTGCTGCAGATTCTCATCCCCACCAGCAGGAACGCCAAGGCACCGCGCCCCGGGCGCGCCGCCTCGCGCACCTATCCTTGCGTGGTCTATGTGCAGGGATCAGCCTGGATGACCCAGAACGTGTACGCCAACCTGCCATGCATCGCCCGCCTGGCGGCACGCGGGTACGTGGTGGCCGTGGTCCAGTACCGCGAGAGTGGCATCGGCGTCTTTCCCGACCCAGTGCGCGACGCGCGCAACGCCATCCGCTTTATGCGCGTGCATGCCGCCGAGTACGCCATCGACCCCACGCGCATGGCCGTGATGGGCGACTCCTCGGGTGGCCACACGGCCACCTATGCGGGCATCCTGCATGACGACGACACCGAGCACAACCTGTTTCCCGGCACCTCTGCCGAGGTGAGCTGCATCGTCAACTACTACGGCTCCACCGACTTCACCTTGGAGGACGCCAACCCCAGCACGCCCGATCACAATGGCCCCGAGTCGCCCGAGGGGCGCGTCATGGGCGGTATCGACCTCAACGCCGACCAGAACGCGCGCGAGACGCTGACCGTCAAGTGCAACATCGATGGGCAGACCCAAATTGCTCCGGTGCTGATCATGCATGGCACCAAGGACCGTACCGTCAACACCAAATGCAGCGTCTACCTGCATCAACGTCTGGTCGAGACAGGCCACGAAAGCCACCTCTACCTGCTGAGAGGCGCCGACCACGGTGGCCCGGAGTTTTGGGCACCCCAGACGCTCGACATTGTGGAGGCGTTTCTGCGGGAGCACCTCGGATAGCACGGGCAGCATAGGGCAGGCTCGGATGACAGGAGAGCGGTCATGAGCGACATCATGGTCATCGGCATCGCAGGCGGCACGGGCAGCGGCAAGACCACCATCACCAACCAGATTAAGGAGCGACTGGGCGCCGACGTCACCGTCATCACGCATGACAACTACTACAACGCCCAACACGAGATGACCCTGGAGGAGCGCTCGCTCGTCAACTACGACCACCCCGACGCCTACGAGACGAGCCTGCTCATCGAACATCTGGCGGCCCTGCGACGCGGCGAGACGGTGGAGGTGCCAGTGTACGACTTCTCCATCTCGGACCGCACCGACCAGACCACCACCGTGGCTCCCTCGCGCGTGATCATCGTCGAGGGCATCCTCATCTTTGTGGACAAGGAGCTGCGCGACCTGATGGACGTCAAGGTCTTTGTGGACGCCGACGCCGACGTGCGCATCCTGCGTCGCATCCTGCGCGACGTCAAGGAGCGCGGCCGCAGCCTGGAAAGCGTCGTCAACCAATATCTGACCACCGTCAAGCCCATGCACGAGCTCTTTGTGGAGCCTTCCAAAAAGTACGCGGACGTGATCATCCCCACGGGCGGACAGAACATCGTGGCGCTCGACATGCTGGTAAACCGCATCGAGACGCACCTCAAGGCATAAGACAGGCGGCAGAAACGCAAAAGGCGCGACAGCCCCTTGCGAGGGGTTGTCGCGCCTTCATGTGCCAATCGGCAACGTATGGATGAGCGAGTCTTCTTACTCGAACTCGGCCGCAACCTCGGTGAGCAGCTGGCGAATGGGTAGGCCCTGCGGACACTCGCGCTCGCATCTGCCGCACTTGATGCACTCACTGGGCCTGGCGTGGCCATCCACCGTGTGCACGTTGCTAAAGTACCAGCCCGGGTTCCAGCCGCCGAAGACGCGCTTGGCGTTGAGGTCGCTGAAGAGCTCGGGAATCATGATGCGCTTGGGGCAGCCATCGGTGCAGTAGTGACAGGCCGTGCAAGGTATCATGCCCAGGCTTGCAAAAGCCTCGTGCACGTTGCGCAAAGCCTGCAACTGCTCAGCAGTGAGCGGCGCAGGGTCACCTGCCATGGCATGCAGGTTGTCCTCCACCTGGTCCATGTTGTTCATGCCGCTAAGCACCATGGCCACGTTGGGCTGCGTGGCACAGAAGCGCAGGGCAAAGCCCGCGTTCGAAAGCTCCTCGGGGTTGGGTGCTGCATCGAGTGCCGCCTGTGCTGCCTCGGGCAGGTCGACCAGCTGGCCACCCTTGCAGGGCTCCATCACGATGACGGGCACGCCGTGCGCCGTGGCCACCTCGTACACCTCGCGGCTACGCACGCTGGGGCTGTCCCAGTCCTCGTAGTTGATCTGCAACTGCACGGCCTCGATCTCGGGGTGCTCCGTCAGGATACGCTCGAGCAGCTCGGGGCTGTCGTGATAGCTGATGCCAAAGTGGCGAGCACGTCCGTCGGCCACGAACTCCTTGGCCATCTCGAACACGCCTTGGCGCGTGTACATGTCGTAGTGGGCCGAGTTCACCGCATGGGCCAGCAGCAGATCGAAGTACTCGACACCGCAGGCGTCGAGCTCCTCCTGGAACACGCGGCGGATGGTCTCCGGGTTGCGGAACGTCCCATGCGTGAGCTTGTCCACCAAGAAGAAGCTCTCGCGCGGATGGCGCTTGACCAGACTCTCGCGCAGAGCAATCTCGGACTTGCCACCCAGATAGACGTGCGCCGTGTCAAAGTAGTTGAGACCCGCCTCGAGGAAGCGGTCGAACATCTGGTTACAGAGCTCGAAGTCGGGCTCACCACCAGCCATGGGCAGACGCATGGCCCCGAAGCCGAAGCGGCCCTTGAACTCGCTGGTAGACAGTGCCATATCCCCTCCTCACCTTACAAGTGGGCCACGACGCCCCCAGCCGCCGCAACCCCCGACCGTTGCTTACCTAAACCCGTACTGGGCGTGCGGCACGTAGGGCTCCTCGAGATAGGCCATCTCCTCGTTCGTGAGGTGCAGGTCGAGCGCGGCGATGGCATCGTCGATGTACTTGGTCTTGGAAGCGCCGATGAGCGGGCTGGTCACCACGGGCTTGGCAAGATTCCACGCCTGAGCGACCACGCTGGTGGACACCCCGTAGCGCTCAGCGAGCTCCCAGACGCGGCGGATGATCTCGGCATCGGCCTTGAGCACATAGTCGTTCTGCAGCTTGGCCACGCCGTCGGTGCGCTCGTCCTCGGGCTTCTTGGCAAACACGCCGTGCGCCAGCGAGCTGAAGGGTGTGCAGGCGACGTGCTGGTCGAGCAGCATCGGGTGCATCTCCTTCTCCTCCTCGCGATAGACCAGGTTGTACATGTCCTGCATGGAGATGAACTTGGCCCAACCGTGCTGCTCGGCGATCATGTTCATCTTCAGGAACTGCCACGCATACATGGCCGACGCGCCGATGTAGAGCACCTTGCCGGAGCGCACGAGGTCGTTCAGGGCCTCCATCTGCTCCTCCATGGGCGTGTCGTGGTCCAGGCGGTGCGGCACGTAGAGGTCGATGTAGTCGGTCCCCAGGCGCTTAAGGCTCGCGTCGACCTCGCGGAAGAGGGTCTTGCGGGTGACGCCCTTGGCGTTGGTGCCGTCGTACATGGGGTAGTAGCTCTTAGTGGCGATGACCGCGTCGTCGCGAACGCCCATCTCGGCGATGACCTTGCCCAGGACCTCCTCGGAGGCGCCGCGGCTGTAGTAGTTGGCCGTGTCAAAGAAGTTGATACCCGCCTCCCAGGCGTAGCGGATGACCTCACGCGCCTCGCTCTCGCCAAAGCGTACGTCGATACCACCGTTGCCGGGCTTGCCAAACCACATGCAGCCAAAGCAGATGCGGCTCACGTTGAGGCCGGTGTTGCCAAGTCGTGTGTACTCCATGGGTGTCTCCCCTCTCTCTTGCGTATGGTTCTAGTGCCTTCTACTCGTGCTTTCCCGTGACCTCCTCGATCACGGCAAGGGCGTTGAGGCTACGCGGATATCCAATGAACGGAACGTTGTTGCTCACCACCTGGATGAGGAACTCGCGCGTATTGCCGCACTGCACGTTGGCGGCAGTGTGGCCACGCAGCTACGCCTCGCAGCCGCCCTGCGCCGCGATGTAGCAGAAGGTGCACATCTCACGCTCGGCGATGGTCAGACCGCCGCGCGTGTAGTAGTCGCCAAAGCAGTTTTTGACGAGCCACTGGGCGATATGCGGGTAGTCGGGGTTGCCACGTTCGGCGTAGCCGCGCATCTGTTCGCCAATGGCTGCCACCTGCGCCTTCTCACCACCTTCGTAACGACTGGCCTCGTCGGGCGTCGTGGTCGCTTGCTCAACCAGCGGCAGCTCGATGCCATGCGCCTCGAAGAGCTCGTTCTTTGCCTTGAGGAAGGGGAAGACGCGGCCGATGCCCAAGTACGCGGTGGCCTGGTACACAACCTCCTGAATAGCCTCGGGCTCGACGCCCATATTGAGGGCAGCGTTGACCATGCCCCGGAACTCGTCGATGCCCTGGCAGCCCAGAAGCGTGGCCAGCCAGCAAAGCATGCGCGTGCGATCGGACAGCTCTCCGGTGCTCACCACCTCGTCGAAAGCAAAGTTGTCGAAGCGTTCGATGAACTCCGGGTCGGTACGCAGGAAGTCGGAGACAAAGCCAGGAAACAGGCGCTCGTGGAAGTCGCTGGCTGCCTCGGTCAACTGGGCGGTATAGGCCATGATAGGTCCTTTCTGTGGCATAACGCCGCGGGGCCGAAGAATCCCCGCGGCGGGTTGCGTATGCGTTGGCGACGGGTCCGTCCCTACGACTGGGCCCAGCCCTCCTGCAAGTACTGCAGGTCGCCGTACCAGTAGGCAGCCGTGCAGCCGCCGTCGCAGAGGATGTCGGTGCCAGTGATGAAGGTGGCCTCCGGCCCCATGAGGAAGGCCACGAGGGCGCCCATCTCATCCACGGTGCCGGCACGCCCGGCTGGCATGAGGTCGAGCATCTTGCGATAGCCCTCGCCGCGCGGACCGTTGAGCTCGTCGAAGGCGAGTGGCGTCATGATGATGCCGGGGCTGATTGAGAAGACGCGGGCGCCGCGCTTGCCCCACTCGCAGGCCTGGCTCTGGACGCGCAGCACGTTGCAGCGCTTGGCGTACTGGTAGGCGTGGAGCGTCGTGCCAATAGCCTCCTCGGAGAGGAACGGCAGGCTCAGCAGCTCCTCGGTAGGAGTCATGGCTAGTGCCCAGTTCTGCTCCTGGCCGAGGTCGGGCAGGCGGTGGCCACTCTGGCTGGACACGACGACGCCCGAGCCGCCGGGGGCGATGACCTTGCCGAACTCCTCGAGCAGCACGCTCGAGCCGTAGAGGTCGACGCGCAGGATCTCGGCGATGGGCGCCTGGCTGGGGCTCACACCACCCGCGCAGATGACGTTGGTGATAGGGCCAAACTGCTGGCAGTGCTCGATGACGGCGAGGATGTCCTCGCGGCTACCCAGGTCGCAGGCCACGCCGGTGGCCTCGAAGCCGTCCTTCTGCAGGCTCTCGGCGATCCTGTCCGCCTTCTCCTGCGTGCGGCTGGTGACCACCAGGTGCTTGCCCTGGGCCACGCGACGTGCGATTGCAACGCCAATGCCTCCCGCCCCCACGAGGGCGACGACGCCCTTCTGCCTCTGCTGTGCCATGTCTTCTCCCCTCACACAACTTGTCTCTTATCGTGGCATCATCATATGAGTGGAGTTTCTTATATACAATTCTATTATCTGATAACACTTATTACTTGTTCTTATTCAATGTTAGGCATAGGACCGAACATGCCACAGGCCCGCCGCAGCTCGAGCTGTGGCGGGCCTGTCCCTGTCTCATCGTTCCAGAAGGCCTACGACCTCCCAACCATGCCAGCCGCTTAGATGTCAAGTGCGGCGTGGTAGCCCCAGTACACGGCGTTGGTGATGGTGCTCACGCGAGCGGCGTCACCGATCACGCGCACGAAGGGGGCACTATCCTGCAGCGCCTGCACGGTTGCCGTGCGCGAACGCTGGCCAAGCGCGCAGATGACCGTAGAGCCAGGCACGAGGACCTCGTCCTCCCCCACCTTGCAGGTCACGCCGTCGGCGCCCACGGAGAGCGCCTGGTACCCCAACCGCACGTCGATGCCCAGCTTGTCGATCTGCGCCATGAGCAGCGGACGGTGCCGGACGTTGGCGTCGGGGGCCAGGGCGTCGCGCATCTCCACGAGGCTCACGCGCTTGCCCTCCTGAGCCAGGTGCACGGCACACTCGCAGCCCGCAAGGCCGCCGCCCATGACCACGACCTCGTCGCTCACCTTGTCCTTCTCCAGGTAGTAGTTGTTGACCACCACCACGTTGTCGCCGTCGATGCCGGGGATGGGCGGCACGAGCGGCTCGGAACCCACGGCGATGATGAGTGCCTCGGCGCCCAGCTCCTCCACCAGCTCTGGCGTGGCCTCGGTCGAAAGCCGGATGTCCACGCCGGCAGAACGGCAGAAGCGCTCGTAGGTGCCCGTGAGCTCGTACATCTCGTGCTTGAAGGGCAGCGCCTGCTCGCTCTTGAGAATGCCGCCGAGCTCGTCCTCCTTCTCAAGCAGCACCACGCCGTGCCCGCGCCGCGCAGCCGTCCAGGCGGCATACAGGCCGCCGGGGCCACCACCGGCAACTACCACGCGCTTGCGGCGCTCGGGCGCCACGGGGATGACCTCGTCGCCCTCCATCTCGCGGCCGATGATAGGGTTGACGGTGCAACGACGGGTGCTCGTGGCCGCGCGCTCGGCCATGCAGGTGAAGCAGCGCAGGCAGCGCACGATGTCCTCGGGGCGTCCCTCCACCACCTTGCGAGGCAGGTATGGGTCGGCCAGCAGCGCGCGGCCCATGTAGATCACGTCCGCCTTGCCGGAGGCGATGATCTCCTCCATCTGCGCAGGGTCATTGATACCGCCGATAGTGGCAACCGGCACCTTGACGTGCTTCTTTATCTCTGCGGCGAGGAAGACGTTGCGTCCGTGCTCCTCGAACATGGAGGGATGCGTGATGCCGAAGGTCTTCTGGTAGGTGCCAGCGCTCACGTGCAGCAGGTCAATGTAGGGCTCGAGCTGCTGTGCGATGCGCACTCCCTCGTCCACGTCGTAGCCGCCCTCGCAGAACTCCGCACCGCTCAGACGGAACTCGATGGGAAAGAACGGCCCCACGGCCTCGCGCACGGCCCGCAGCACGCGAATGGCAAAGCGACAGCGGTTCTCGAGACTGCCGCCGTACTCGTCGGTGCGATGGTTGAAGAGCGGGCTCAGAAACTGGTTGATGAGCCAGCCGTGCCCGCCGTGGATCATGAGCATCTCAAAGCCCGCA
Organism: uncultured Coriobacteriaceae bacterium; assembly: GCA_902779675.1. Classification (GTDB taxonomy): domain Bacteria; phylum Actinomycetota; class Coriobacteriia; order Coriobacteriales; family Atopobiaceae; genus UBA1367. The sequence goes on from CACZCK010000002.1 coordinate 148,276, forward strand.
CGCTTGGCGAGGCCCGCCACGTGGCCGTAGGCCGCCACGATCTCGTCGATCATCTCGTGCGTGAGGGCACGCACGGGCACGCCGTCGGCACGCGTCCCGTCACAGGGACCCCACTGCGCCAGGCCGTGCTGCTTGGACTTGTCGGTCATGTAGGTGCCGGCAAACTGGCCTGAGTGCGAGAGCTCGAGCGAGGGAATGGCGCCATGGCGACGGATGGCGTCGGCCGTGTAGGTGGCGCAGGCGAGCGAGTTGAGGATGGACTCGTCCAGGTGGTAGGCGTGGCTGCCGTCGGTTGCGGGATGCACCATGAGCTCCGAGACGGTCACCGCCGCCGCACCGCCCTTGCCGCGCAGCTCGTAGAAGGCCGTCGACTTTGGCCCGATGCAACCGTCGTTGGCGATGTCGGTGCCACCCATGGGTGCCGAGAACATGCGGTTGCGGAAGGTTGTCCGTCCGATGGTGATGGGACTCGAAAGGTGCGGGTACTGTCTCTGCATGGAAGCCTCTCCTCTCCCGTTGGGCACATCCCGACTATCGTAGGCCGCACCTGCATGCTGCTAGGGCGCGCATCGGTGACGCGCACCCTAGCAGAGGATGAATGATTGATGTTGGCACCTACTCGTCATCACAGAGGAAGGTCGAGGTCCCCACGTCGTATTCGCGTATGGGTGTGCCGTGCATCTCGGTCATGGAGCAGGTCACCTCGCCGCGCTCGACCGCCTCCGCGCCAGCGATGAGCTCGCCAATCGTCTCCACGTCGACAGGGCAGGTCGCATGGCAGGGCCAGATCGACGTGATCTCGCCCACGCGTTGGCTCAGGCGCCGCAGGCTGTGGATGTAGGCCGCCATCGACCGCATGGGTCCGAACATGAAGATGCGTCCGTCACGCTGGATGGGGTCGCCCGCAAAGAGCATGCCGCTCCTCCGGTCGAGCAAGGCTGTCGAACCAGGCGTATGACCTGGCAGTGCAATGGCCTCCAGCTCTCGGTCGCCGAGGTCGATGACGTCCCCGTCCCAGACCGGATGGGCGACACGCGCTTCGTGCGGCGCCGTCGGATGCACCAGCTCCATGGGGCTCACCCACACCTCGTCGAACTGGGCGTTGCTCCCCACGTGGTCTATGTCGCAATGCGTGTTGAAGAGCGCGATGGGCAGGTCGGTTAGCTCCTCGGCCAGGTTGCGCGCATTGCGCGTACGCATGCCGCTGTCCAGCAGCAGTGCGCGCTCGGACCCAGCCAGCAGGAAGAAGCGCACGCCTCCCTCGTCGTAGCACCAGGCGCGTTCGTCGATGGTCGTCCACTGTCCGATCTTCAGCTCCATGCGATCTCCCATCCTTCGCCCTCCCTTACACCCTAAGCCCACCTGATGCGATGAGAGCTTGACCTCTTCGGCAGATACCGGGACATGCACGGGCAGCGGTGAGCGCAGCCCAAATGCAAATCGAGGGCCTGCCGTTTCCGACAGACCCCCGAATGGCCAGTTGTGCCTAGTATCTCTAGCGCTCGCCGCGGCGTCCCACGTAGTTGCCACTCTTCATGGCCGCAATGGTACCACCGTCGATGAGCAGGTCGGTGCCCGTCACGAACGCGGCGCTCAGCATGAACTCGGCCGCGGCGGCAATCTCGTCGGGCGTGGCCACGCGCTGGCAGGCACCCGCCTCGATCATGTGCTGGTAGGTGTTGCCCGGCGCATCGAACTCGTCATAGGCGACAGGCGTCATGACGATGCCCGGGCTGATGGTGTTGATGCGGGCATGGCTCGCTGCCCAGGTGGTTGCCGCAGCGGTGCGCACGCGCAGGTGGTTGGCGCGCTTGGCAACGACGTAGGCCTTGCCCGAGCCCGTCACCACGTCGGGCTGCAGCATGGGCAGCTCGCGCAGCTCGTCGGTAGGCGTGAGTGCAAGCGTGTCCTCTTCCTCCTCGGTGAAGTGGCCCATCCAGCCAGCCTGGCTGCTCACGATGAGGCCGGCGCTGCCGCGCGCCATCACGGGACCAAAGGCGTCGAGCGCATGGCTCGTGCCAATGAGGTCGAGGTCGATGATGAACTGCGGGGAAGCCTGGCTGGGGCTCGCACCCGCCGTGTCCACAAACCACATCACGTCACCAAGCTCGGCTGCCTTGGCGGCAAAGGCGTAGACCTGCTCCTTGTCCAGGGCATTGACCACCATGGTCTCCACGTCATAGCCGTTGAAGCGCATGGCCTCGGCCGCACGCTCGAGATTAGCCTCGCTCACATCGCCCAGCAGGACCTTTGCGCCGGCGGCGACGCGGCGCACGATGGCCAGACCCATGGCACCCGCGCCCAGAAGTGCTGCAACCGGCTTGTTCTCGTTGAAGTCAAGAATCATCGCAGATACCTCTCTTCTCTTTACCTCGGTCACGGGGCTACTCGTGCACGCGGAAGGACAGCAGACGCTCCTCGTTGATGGGATCCTCGGGGTCGTGCGTGCCCTTGCCCGTATCGAGGGCACGCAGGCTCTCCATCTCGTCGTCGGTCAGCATGAAGTCGAACACGTCGAGGTTGGAGGCAATGCGCCCGGGGTTGGTCGACTTGGGCAGCGTGATTAGGCCATCCTGGGTCTCGAAGCGCAGGATGATCTGACCTGCGTTCTTGCCGTACTTCCCGGCGAGTGCGGTGATGGTCGGGTTGGAGAGCAGCTCGGCGTTACCGTGGCCCAGCGGGTACCAGCACTCGAGCTTGACGCCCAGCGGGTCGAGCACGGCACGCAGCTCGCGCTGCTGAAAGAGCGGGTTGCACTCCACCTGGTTGACGGCAGGCAGCGTCTTGAAGCCCGGCACCCACTTGTTCCAGATGTTGACGTTCATGTTGGAGACGCCGATGGAGCGGATCTTGCCAGCGGCCTTGGCCTCCTCGAGCGCCGCCCAGGCCTCGTCGACCGGCCCGTAGGGCTGGTGCAGCAGCATGAGGTCGATATAGTCAAGGCCCAGGTTCTTGAGGGAGAGGTCGATGCCTGCCGGGGCATTGCCAGCGGCGTAGTCCTGCGGCCACAGCTTGGTGGTCACGAAGACCTCCTCGCGCGGGATGCCCGAGTCGCGCACCGCGCGTCCCACGTCCTGCTCGTTCATGTAGGCGGCCGCCGTGTCGATGTGGCGATAGCCCACCTTAAGGGCCTCGAGCACCGCCTCGTAGGTGGGGCCGTCGTTGGGAATCATAAAGACGCCAAAGCCGATGGCTGGGATCTTGTTGCCGTCGTTGAGCTGTACGTAGTCCATGGACCCTCCTTTACCTGCCGTTTTCTCTTGTACCAAGTATCCGCAGCCAGAAGCCACCATTCAATGGTCTGCCAAGCCACGAGAGTGACTTGTGCCACGCTTTGTGCGGAAGAGTTGCACAGCGCAAGCTGGGCCATTCGCGCACGTCGCCGCGAATGGCCCAGCAGACGTGAGCGCGCATCGGAGACTCCCCCGATGCGCGCCTACACAACATGCTCTGTTCGAGACCTCAGTCGAGGTCCTCGCCGTTTGGCGGAGCGACGTGGCAGGAGCGCGCCACGCCGCACTCGCAACGCCTCGCGCCTCGCTACGCGAGGTCCTCGCCGTTTGGCGGAGCGACGTGGCAGGAGCGCGCCACGCCGCACTCGCAACGCCTCGCGCCTCGCTACGCGAGGTCCTCGCCGATGCACTTCTGATACCAGAAGAACGAGTCCTTGCGGCTACGGCTCAGATCGCCGGTACCGTCGTCGTACTTGTCCACGTAGATGAAGCCGTAGCGCTTGCGCATCTCGCCCGTACTCGCAGAGACCACGTCGATGGGGCCCCACCAGGTGTAGCCGATGAGGTCGACGCCGTCGGCCACGGCCTCCTCCATGGCGACGATGTGCTTGCGCAGGTAGTCGATGCGGTACGGATCGTGCACGCTGCCGTCCTCTTCCTTGGTGTCGAAGGCGCCCAGGCCGTTCTCCACCACCATGAGCGGCAGCTGGTAGCGGTCGTAGATCTCGTTCAGGGTGATGCGCAGGCCGGTCGGATCGATCTGCCAGCCCCAGTCGGAAGCCTCCAGGTAGGGGTTCTTGCCGCCCATGGACATGTTGCCGGCCGTCATCTCGGCGCCCTCGTGGGTGGTCACCGTGGCGCTCTGGTAGTAGCTGTAGGTGTAGAAGTCGATCTTGCCCTCGGCCAGCAGCTCCTCGTCGCCCGGCTCCATCTTGATCTCGATGCCGTTCTCCTCCCAGAAGCGCTTGGCGTAGTAGGGGTACGCGCCGCGCGCCTGCACGTCGGAGCAGTACCAGTTCATCTTGCGCATCTGCTCGAGGTTGGCCCACTGGTCCGCCGGGTCGCAGGTGAGCGGGTAGCTCAGGATGAAGCAGTCCATGTTGCCCATCATCACGCCGGGATAGGTCTCGTGAACGTACTTGATGAGCTTGGCGGAGGCCAGGAACTGGTGGTGCAGCGCGTTGTAGCGCTCGTTGATGTCGTCCTTCACGTCCGCCATCGTGCCGGTGTAGCCCTGGATGGTGCCGAGCGACAGCGTGCAGCCCATGGGCATGGTGCCGATGTTGATCTCGTTGAAGGTCAGCCAGTACTTCACCAGGTCGTGGAAGGTGTCGAGCAGGCACTTGCCGTAGGTGAAGTAGAAGTCCACCAGCTCGCGGCTTGCCCAGCCGTTGTAGTGCTCCACCAGGTAGTACGGCAGCTCATAATGGCTGATGGTCACGAGCGGCTCGATGCCGTGCTCCTTGCAGCACTCGAAGACCTTGCGGTAGAAGTCCAGGCCCGCCTGCAGGGGCTCCTTCTCGGTGCCCGTGGGGAACAGGCGCGTCCAGTTGACCGACATGCGGAACACGTTCCAGCCCATCTCGGCGAAGAGGGCGATGTCCTCCTCGTAGTGGTGGTAGAAGTCCGTGGCCTCCCAGCTGGGGTAGAGCGCGTCGGGGTCGAACTCCGCGTCGATCTGGCGCGGGGTGTTGACGTCGCCACCGCGCATGTGGTCGGGGATGGATGCGCCCTTGCCGTCCACGTTCCAAGCACCCTCGTACTGGTTTGCGGCCGTGGCGCCACCCCACAGGAATCCTTCCTTCATGCGCATGATGCTTCCTCCTTGCCTTTTGTTCCCTATTCCCACCCGGCGGTGACGCCGGGTCATTACCGCTGATGCATACAATTCTTTAGTATCACCAAACCGCGCGTCCTGCTCCACGAGGCATGCATCGGGCGGGCCCTTCTGCACGACAAGCGATGGGGTCTACGAGTTAGCCGGCATGCGACCCAGCGTTGACGACGATCCTCTTGGCCCCAGCATGTCCCCTCTTCACCCGATTGAGAAACCATAATCGCATGGGCATCAGACCGCGGACCAGTCAGCCACCAGTCCGCGGTGCTATGCCAGAACAGGGCCGATTCCGGTATCAAACCGCGGACGGGCAACCATCTGGCTCGCGAATCTCAACAGAAAAGCGGCCGACGGGGAGTCGCCTCTCCGACGGCCGCTCAGTCTCTCGACGAGAGGCTACAGCCTGCTTCCAAAGAACGCCGCCAGCTTGGCCAGGGCGTCGTCCACCATGCCAGGGCGCCAGTAGAGATCCACGTGCGTGGCGCCGGGCACAACGTAAAGCTCCTTGTCCTCGGTACCGGTTGCCGCCTCAAAGGCGCTCTGCGACATGTACGCGGTGTCGGCCTTCTCACCCACCACCATAAGGAGCGGCTGGTCGACGAGGTACATGAAGTCGTCCGGGTCCCAAGCAAAGAGGTCCATAAGGTCACGCTGGGCAAAGCGCGAGAGCGCACGCGGGTGTGCGTGGGTCTCAACGTAGTACTCGTAGCCCTCGCGGTACATGTCGAAAGGCAGCTTGTGCCCCACCTCTGGAGCCATGTCGCCCATGTTGGCATTGTAGGTGAGCTCGCCAGTCTGTGCCTCGCGCGCACGGAGGTCGGCCACGTCATGCAGACGCTTGAGCACGCTGTCTGCCTGTGACTTCTGGAAGCCCTCGCGGCGCACCGAGCCCGTATTGAACATGGAGACGACGGCCACGGCGCGGAAGCGCTTGTCCATCTGGGCGGCACTGAGCGCATACCCGCCACCGCCGCAGATGCCGAGCACGGCCAGACGGGAAGCGTCCACGCCGGGGAACGTGGAGAGGACGTCGGCCGCCAGGCGGTAGTCCTCCACACGCAGATACGGGATATCGCGGTTGCGGGGCTCACCACCACTCTCGCCCGTGGTCACGGCGTCGAAGGCGATGGTCACGAAGCCCTCCTGCGCAAGGCGCTGGGCATACAGGCCCGCCGCCTGCTCCTTGACCGCGCCGTTGGGATGGCCCACCACGATGCCTGCATACGAGCCGTCCTCCCAGTAGCACGCCGGGGTATAGACATTGGCGGCGACGGTGACGCCAGCCGCGTCGTAGGAGATGGGATGCACGTTCACGGCGTCCTCGACGTTGGCCGTCAGCGCATCGCCGTAGACGAAGCCAAAGGGGTTGCCCTCGTAGGGCTCGGGCGTTCTGGGCTGGTAGTTCATGTGAATGCTCCTCGCTTCGTGGCCGTTTTGCTGCGGATGCGGACCCTACTCAAGCCCGTCGTAGATCTCCTGCGGCACGGGCTCGCACCACTCAGCATGGAAGCCCTCGTGAGCTTTGCTGTAGACCACGATGTGACTGAACCAGCTGTCCTTGGCCGCGCCGTGCCAGTGACGGACCTCCACCGGGATGGCAATGGCGTCGCCGGGCTTCATCTCGATGGCGTCCTTGCCCTCCTCCTGGTACCAGCCGCGGCCGCCGGTGCAGATGATGGTCTGCTCGGAGCCGTGGTGGATGTGGTAGTCGTTGATGCAGCCAGGCGCGAAGGTGACCATCTGGGTCTGCACGTCGTTGCCCGTCACCAGGGGAACGAGCCACACGTCGCCGGTGAAGTGAGGGTTGTCCAGCTTGGGGCCGATGGGCATGGGCAGTGTAGCCTGGTACTCGTCGAAGGTCTGCATGATGGGTTCCTCTCTCCTATGTATCAACGGGAACGAGCCTCTCTTCTAGAGAATACTGTAATACCGGCACGCCCCACCAATGCTTGCACCTTGCGTAGCTCACGTTGCGCCTCATGCATAGTACGAGTCACGGGTACACTCGAGTTCCCGCGTTTTGTCTCGATGGGCACACCTTCGCGGCAATATGTGTACCCCTCGCCGCTTTAGGCGAGAAGCCGTGTGTACCCGTCATCTCATTGACCCTAAGCCGCTGAACAAACGCGACCCGTATCGTCTGCATCGACTCCATCAAGCCAGGAAGACCAGGCGACCTCCGTACAGTAAAACGACGAATCGATGCCATAAATTTCGACTTATCAGTAAATATGGGGTGTCATACCACCCCATAGGGAGTATCGGCACCTGCAAAAGGCGAGGTAGAAGGTACCGTCTAAAAAGGGTGCTCCAGAAGCACCCTCTGAAATCACTGAAATCTTAAAAATTATGGCATCGATTCGTGAATTTGCTGTACGACACTGAATGGTCGTGGTTGAGCGAAGACCGGCAACGCGGCCTCCGCTCAACCAAGAAGAAGGATGCCCAAGCCGTACGGCCTACGCCCTGCGCTGACGTCCCAGCCAGCGCATGAGAGTCACGGGGCGCCCGTCGCACATCACACGGCTACCATCGAGGTCAAAAGCCACATCGTCGTTCAAGGCATGAACCCACGAGAAGTGCGGGATGTAGGTCCAAGGCCTCCCCTGCTCGTCCTTGAAGAGACCGCTTTGGTCCTCGATCTTCTCGAAGAGCGTCATGTGCACGTTGTCGTTGCCGGCCGCGCGCAGGCGGTTATAGAGCGGCAGTGGCGCGCTCTCGGGAGGCACCAGCGGGTCGTTCTCGGCCTGCACGAACCAGATGGGCAGATGGCGCAGGTTGGCAATGTCGCGCTCGGAGACGCCGCTGTTACGATACGCCTCGCAGACCGGGAAGGCCGCGGCAAAGTAGTCGGGGTACGTGAGGATCATCTTCACCGTCATGAAGCCGCCATTGGAGCAGCCGCCCAGGTAGATGCGGTCGCGGTCGATGTCGGGGTGCTCCTTCACAAACTCGTCGATGCAGGCCTTGAGCGCCTCGGTGTAGCGGCTGTTGCAGTCGGTGAGGTTCTCGTGCGCCTGGGGGTTCTTTGCACCATTGTCCAGCCAGAACGTGGGCGCCTGCGGCGCCAGCACGTAGGCCGCCCCGCCCAGACGACGCTGGATCTCGGGCGTGGAGAGCGCCGAGACCTTGTTGCCCGTGTAGGCCACCTTGGGGTCGCTGCCACCCTCGCCGGCACCATGCAGCCAGATGACCAGCGGCAGCTTCTCGGGGAAGGCGTGCGCCCACTCGTCTCCATAGTGGCCGTCGTAGCGCCGGTGGAACGCACGGGCCGCCTCGAGGTCTGGCGTAAAGAAGCCGTAGCGCAGTGGCTGCGGCGCATAGTGCGAGACGCCGTGCGCCCAGCCCGCAAGCTGCGGGCACAGGTCGCCGGCGCGCTCGTCAAACACCAGTCCTGCCAGCGGCACCTCGTCGGGAATCTCGGCCACCTGCGTCACGCGGTAGCGGCACTCCACAAACTCGTTCATGTTGTCGTTTTGCAGCGGGGCCTGCGCCTGGCCCAAGGGATGGATGGGGCCGTAGGGCATCTCGAGCGCCACGTGGGTACTCGCGTGCTGACGTCTGCCCTGCTCGTCGCAGGGATAGGCCGCCGTCACGGGACGGTAGCCGCGCGAGGGATAGATCTTGGGGCCACGCCACACGCGCGACGTCATGAAGACCTCGCCCGTGTAGTTGTCGATGCGCTCCACGTAGACCGAGAAGGTGTCCGTACCCACCTGCTCGGCGCGCACCTCCTGCGGCATGTCCAGGATGAGCTTGGCAATGTAGGGCCCGTTGTCGGTGCACTCGGTAAACGTACGGTAGCTCAGCATGGTGTCCCCCTCAATGGCACGGTCTCTTAGCTGATGGGCGAAAACGTGACGGTCGAGGTCCCCGACCCGCAGGCATCGGCGAGGCCCGTCGGGTCATCGACCTTTCCCACGCGCGCGTAGCTCCAACCACCGTTGGAGAAGGTCTCGTAGAAGAGCACGAGGCAGTCTGAGCCAAACACCATGAGGTCGCCCGCCTCAATCGTGTCGGGCACGTACGTTTCGCCACCAAAGGATTCGCCCGTGTAGCAGTACTTCTCGTTGCCGTGCAACTCCTCCATCGAGAGCGTGAGGGGCAGCCGCGCGAGCAGCTCCTGACCCGCAGCGGTGTCCTCGATGGTTGCCGTGAACGGCGTGTCATTGACTAAAACCTGAATCTGCATGGGTGTTTCCTCCTTGCCCGTGGTGTCTGGCTCGGTTGGCTGTGCGTTGTCGCGCTCTTGGCCATCCTCGCGTGGCTCTGACACCGTACCCGATTCTGCCATTTGTTCTGACGTTGAGCAGCCCGCAAGACCGAACGAGAGCAGTGCACCTATGCCGTGCAAAAACGCACGACGCCCCAGCAGGGCGCTCACGCCAATGCTCCGGCGCCTGCAGGCGCAACCCCGCCGACATACGGCTCCTCGAGGCTGAGCTCGATCGTCACTTGCGGAGGCAGAGCCCGAATCTGCGCGTTCGCCTCGTCATCCAGATGGGCCACCACCATCACCCGGTAGCCCCGCGACTGGTCCTGCCCGCTGTGGAGCAGCGCAAACCATCCGTCTGCCACGCTCACGTCTCCGTCGATCCAGCCTTGCTGCTTCTCCGCCTCGTCGAAGGCACCTTCCTTCAGCTCGCAGCAGTAGTCGACGCCCGAGTCGGTGCCGCTCACCGTGAGCGGCAGGCGGTTCATGAGGTCGCGCGCGGCCTGCGTCTGGTTGAGCGGCGCCCGCACCTCGACGTCGCCCGCGCGGATGATGAGGTTGGCCACATTCCGCTCATCGGGATCCGCAAGCGCAGCACCGGCCGCACGCAGACGCTCGAGCAGCTCGGGAGCCTTGTTTTCGTCGCCAGCCGCAACAAAGACGCCCATGTCCTCAAGATGCAGCCACTCCAGGAAGGAGTGCTGATAGGTGTAGAGCGCCCCGCCATACACGTTGGGGCTCCCCGAGCTCAGCAGCAGCGCGGCCTTGCGCAGGCGGCGCGGATAGCCGGGAGCATAGATGCGATCGATGGCGCACTTGAGCTGCCCCGAAAGGCCGTGGTAGTACACGGGTGAGGCAAGCACGATCATGTCTGCCTCGTCAAGCACGGGATAGACCTGCTGCATGTCGTCCTTCTGGACGCAGGTGCGCGGGTCTTTGGCGTGGCAGTGCTCGCAGGCGAGGCAGCCCGCGATGCGCATACGGCACACGTCAAAGACGGTCACCTGGTGGCCCGCCTGTACTGCACCTTCTTGGTAGGCAGCAACCATGGCGGCTGTATTGCCATGGGGTCGAGGGCTCCCGTTGAGAATGACGATGTTCATTGGCTTGACTCCCTTGCCAGAGGTTTGGCTACAGCTTCATTGTCAGCTCCCAGCAGAACGACAACAAATACCTATCTTCTTTTGCTTGTCATAGAGAGCATGCATCGGTGAGGTGGGGTCTTGCCAAAGGGACCACGACCTTGATGACGGCGCAGGTAGATGCTTCGATGAGTACACTTGAGGTCTCTTGTTTTGCACCGACGGGTACACTTTCGACTCTCTTTGTGTACCCGTCATCGCATATCGCGAGATGCCATGTGTACCCATTGCGCGTGACTCAAAGGGGATACTCCCCTTTGAGTCATAAAAGAACGTACAATCGCCTATCATGGACGGGCAGCGGTACTCACGCAGACAAGGACCAATCCCATGTCAGACACCCAAAGCACCAGCAAGCAGAAACCGCTGTCGCTGCTCGTTGCCTTCGCGCTGGGCGTGGCGCTCGCGGCCATCGTCTTTGCTGCGTGGCCCAATGCCAACGGAGCCACACAGCCCACGAACGCGCCCGCACAGGAACAGGCCGCCGCAGGTCAGGAGGCCGCGACGGCACAGAGCGATCCCCTCGACATCGCGGCAACCTTCCCCTCGTGGGACCCGGACAGCGCCTCGCTCGCCGAGCTCGTCGCCTTCGTGCAGGACGTGACCGACCCCGCCAGCCCCAACTACCGCGAGCCGGCCGAGCGCATCGCCACCTTCGACATGGACGGCACCCTCATCTGCGAGAAGGCGCCCATCTATGTCGACCACATGCTGCTCCTGCACCGCGTGCTGGACGACCCCAGCTACAAGGCCGCGCCCGATGTTGTCAAGCTCTGCCAGGGTATCCGCGAGTATGCCCTGCGCGGCGAGAGGAACAGCGAGTTCGAACTCGGCGAGAGCGTCGCCATCGCCCACGAGTTTGTGGGCATGACCCCCGACGAGTTCCGTGCCTATGTGGCCGACTTCCTGGCAAACGAACCCGTCATCGGCTTCGACGGGATGACCTACGGCCAGAGCTTCTACAAGCCCATGCTCGAGGTGCTCGACTACCTGTGCGCCAACGACTTTGACATCTGGATGGTCTCGGCCTGCGAGCGCGAGGTGGTGCGTGCAGCCATGGCGCCCTTCGGCATTGCGCCTGACCACGTGATCGCCACCGACGTGGTCTACACCACCACCAACCAGGGCGACGCGGTCAACGACGACTACACCATGGAGCAGGACGAGCAGGTGGTGCTCGGCGAGCCGCTCGACGAGGTCGAGTGCGGCAAGAACGGCAAGGTGCTGGCCATTGCCCGCGAGATCGGCCGCCGCCCGCTGCTTGCCTTTGGCAACAGTTCGGGCGACTACGCCATGCTCAACTACGCCGAGACGTCCGGCGGCATGGGGCTGCTCGTGGTGGCCGACGACCTGGAGCGCGAGTACGGCAACGCGGAGAAGTCCACCGAGCAATACGAGCTGGTGGGTAAGGAGTCCTGGACCGCCTTCTCGATGGCAGACGACTGGGCCACCATCTACGGCGAGGGCGTGGTCAAGACCGAACTCCCAGGCCTCGCCGAGGAGGATCTGGCAGAGGCCGCATAAGCTGCAGGGCCACAAACGATAGAGAAAGCGGCCCCAGCGCCTTCTGGCGCTGGGGCCGACCCGTCTCTGCGTCTCAGTTGCTACGCCAGGTTCTGCCCAAAGAACTCCTGCAGCTTGTCGAAGGGGATGTAGTCGCCCTCGCCGCCGTCGTAGAGGTCGCAGTGGTTGGCGCCCGGGATGATCATGAGCTCCTTGTTGTCGCCACGGAGCAGCTCGAACGCACCCTCGCCAAAGTAGCGAGAGTGGGCCTTCTCGCCATGGATGATGAGCACGGGGTTGTCGATCTCGCCCGCCATGGAGAGGATGGGCTGGTTGACGAAGAACATGGTGCCCGTCACGTTCCAGCCGTCGTTGGAGTTGCCGGAACGCTCGTGGTAGCCGCGCGGCGTCTTGTAGTAGGCGTAGTAGTCCTTGACAAACTGTGGGGCATCGTCGGGCAGCGGGTCCACCACACCACCGGCACGCTTGTAGCTGCCCGAGGCGTAGTCGGCCGTGCGCTGGGCAGCCCACGCGGCGCGCTGCTCGTCGCGTGCCTCCTTACTGTCGGCGGCGCCGTAGTAGCCCTCGCGGGCGATGCGCGTCATGTCATACATGGTGGAGGCGACGGTCGCCTTGATGCGCGGATCGAGCGCGGCGGCGTTGATGGCCATGCCGCCCCAGCCGCAGATGCCAATGATACCGATGCGCTCGGGATCCACATCGTCGCGGCAGCTCAGGTAATCGACCGCCGCCAAGAAGTCCTCGGTGTTGATGTCGGGCGAGGCCATGCGCCGCGGCTCGCCACCGCTCTCGCCGGTAAACGACGGGTCGAAGGCAATGGTCAAGAAGCCACGCTCGGCCATGGTCTGTGCATACAGGCCCGAGCTCTGCTCCTTCACCGCGCCAAAGGGGCCACTCACGGCAAGGGCCGCAAGCGTGCCCTCGGCACCCTTGGGCTTGTAGAGGTCCGCTGCCAGCGTGATGCCGTAGCGGTTGTGGAAGGTCACCTTCTGGTGGTCAACGAGGTCGCTCTTGGCAAAGACCTTGTCCCAATCCTGCGTGAGCGTGAGCTGTGCGTCCTGCATGGCGTGTCCTTTCTCCTTGGTCGTTACCTCAATTGTCGGCGCCTGGAGAAGGGATTACCAATACCTCTGACCACTAGCTATCCATAGTTCAATTGCATGCTTCAGATTGACGAACCAGCCACGCGCGCGAGAACGCCTCACACGCGTGGCTGGTGACGACGCCGCCGGCGCCTACAGATAACAGCGCGGGCGGCGGCGAGCTTCGGTGCGCGACAGCGCCTTCCTCAGTACTCCGTCTCGAGCGTCTCGATCTGATAGGCCTCCTTGAACCGACGCTCGTCCTCCGCGTTGCGAAGGAGCATCACCTCGGTGAAGCGCCCATCGACCCTGCTCTTGAACCCGGCAACCCGCTCGCCGGTGCAGATGGAGGCACGAATGACGGGATACTGTAGTTCGGGGTCGTAGGAGACCGTTTGCTCGGGCTGATGCCGATGACGCCCCACAAACGCCTTCAGAGGCTCCCATGCCATGGCGCATCACTCCTCTCCGGCGAACGATCCGCCTACGTGCCCCAACGACGTCATTAGTGCTCGGCCACGAACTCTGCAACCAGACGGTTGAACTTCTCCGGCTCCTCCCAGAAGAGCATATGGCCCGAATCCTCGAAGAACTCGGTGCGCGCGCCCTCGATGTGCTCGCCCACCCAGGCGCTACCGTGCCAGTCGAAGACGTTGCTGTTGCGCGCCACGCACACCAACGTGGGCAGCTTGATCTGCGGGATGAAGTCACGCCAGTCGAGGTTGGTATGGTCGCGCATGATCTCGATGCGCACGTAGGGCGGACACTTCATGATCTCGTCAGCGATGAACTTGGCGTCTTCAGGCGACGGCGTATGGTGCAGGCAGGCGCCCACGAGCCCCTCGGCCGCACCCCGCGGGTCGTACTTGATGTCGTAGCAGGTGCGGATGAACATCTCCATGTCGTAGCAGCCCTTTTGGCCCCACACCCAATCCGGGCCGGTGTACTGCGCCGGCGACTGGTCCACGCATACTAGGCCACTCACACGATGGTTGCCAAAGAGCTCCAGGTAGCTCCACAAGATGGAGGCGCCCATCGACCAGCCCAGCACCGTCACGTCGTTTACGTCGAGATGGTCAAGCAAGTTCTTGACGTCCATCGCATAGCGCGCGATGCGATGGCTGTGCAGGACCTTCTCGGACTCGCCGTGGCCACGCATGTCCATGCAGATGACCTTGCAGGTCTTGGACAGTTCGGGCACGTTGCGCTTCCAGAAGTTGGTCGTGCAGGTCCAGCCGGGCAGCATGAAGAGTGGCCTGCCCTCCCCAGTGACCTCGTAGTAGATCTCCACGCCGTCGTTGGTAGTGAACGTTGCCATAACGAGCCCTCCTTACACGCCTTCTACCTGCAATTACGTTATCATCGTAACATGCACAATGAAACCTCCTGGCACCTCGCCCCATGGGTACCGCAAGCGGTGGACAGAAGGCGGCGTCAGGCACGGCCGCACCTGTTGAATTGATGCGTACATATGTTCTATACTAGCAACCACACGCATCCGGCAGAGGATGCGCCGGCGAGAGGAGGCGTCCATGCCGTTCGACTTCAAGAAGGAGTACCGCGACCTCTACCAGCCCAAAGCCAAGCCATCCCTCATCGAGGTACCGCGCATGCGTTTTCTTGCCGTGGAAGGCTCGGGAGATCCAAACGAGGCAGGTGGCGCCTACCAGCATGCGCTCGAGCTGCTGTACGGCGTGGCCTATACCCTCAAGATGAGCTACAAGACCGACCACGTCATCCCTGGCTTCTACCAGTACGTGGTGCCACCCCTCGAAGGCTTCTGGTGGCAGTCCGACGTCGCGGGTGTCGACTACACCAACAAGGCCGCCTTCCAGTGGGTGTCCGCCATCCGCGTGCCAGAGTTCGTGACCGAGGCAGACTATGCCTGGGCCATCGAGGCGGCTACGGCCAAGAAGAAGCTCGACTTCTCACCCGTACACCTTGCAGAGGTCGACGAGGGGTTGTGCGTGCAATGCATGCACGTTGGCCCCTACGACAGCGAGCCCGCCACCGTAGAGGCCATGCATGAGTTTGCCGCAGCACAGGGCTTTGAGCCCGACTTCTCCGCTACGCGCCGCCACCACGAGATCTACCTCTCGGACCCGCGCAAGGCAGACCCGGCCAAGATGAAGACCGTGGTGCGCCATCCCGTCAGAAAGACGAGCTAGCAAGCCGCGGGAGGCTGAGCCTCACCAGCAAAGGCTGCCTAAGCACGGTTGGAATAGAGCCAGCGCCCGTCAACGCGGTGCAGCCCCTGATGCACGTTGAGTGGGAAGGTCCCCCGGGCACCGTAGGCATTTGCCGTAAGGGCCACCACACCAGTCAGCACCGCCCAGTCGCCGTTTATATGAACAGAGACCTCGCGGATGTCTGAGTGATAGTACGTGAGCGGACCGCCCACCTCGGAGATGAACTCCTCCTTGGTCTGGGTGGCGCCAGAGAGGTGCGTGAAGATCGTCCCCTCCTCCACGATGGCGCGCAAGGCGTCGTGGTCGGCGCTGACCATGGCCTGCTGCATAGCTTGGTAGGCCTCGAGCACCTCGAGCTGCTCGGGCGTGAAGTCGCTCACGTCCGACGTCACCACTGCCTTGCCATCACGAATGTCGTCCGAATGGAACATGGTCGGTCCTCCTCACACCAAAGCCATCTCATGCTTCAAGTCTCCCGTAGAGACTGACCCCCTTCAACGGGCGCTTTGCCACACACGGTGACCTATGCTACGGTTTTGGCTCCAACGTGTCACAACTCCCAGACTGGCTCGACGCCCAAAGCGCCCGCGAGGCCGGTTTTGTGCCAACATGCTCTTGACGGGGAGGCTCTCTCTGCCTCGCCGGCAGGTCATGCGAACGGCGCATCCGGATGATTGGGGGGCATCATGGCGGAGTGGTTTGGCAAGGACACACCCAAGCTGGGCTTTGGGCTCATGCGACTGCCCAAGCGCGGGATCGGCATCGACGTCGCGCAGGTGAGCGAGATGGTGGACCGCTTCTTGGGTGCCGGCTTCACCTACTTTGACACGGCACACGTCTACGCAGGGTCGGAGGCTGCCATCAAGAAGGCACTGGTCGACCGCCACCCGCGCGAGAGCTACACGTTGGCCACCAAGCTCTATGCGCCTATGGCCCCCACCGAGGGCGTCGCGCGCAAGCAGTTCCAGACCTCGCTCAAGCGCACGGGCGCCGGCTACATCGACTACTACCTGCTGCATTCCCTCATGGAAAGCAATTACCAAAAGTACGAGCGCATGAACCTGTGGGGCTACGTGCGCGATCTCAAGCGACAGGGCCTGGTGCGGCACGCGGGCTTCTCGTTCCATGGCGGGCCCAAGCTGCTCGACGAGCTGCTCTCCCGCCACCCTGAGGCAGAGTTCGTACAGCTGCAGCTCAACTATGCCGACTGGGAGGATGCCAGCATCACCTCACGTGCAAACTACGAGGTGGCCCGCGCGCACGACGTGTCCATCGTGGTGATGGAGCCCGTCAAGGGAGGCCGACTGGCCAACCCGCCGCGCGACGTGGCGGCCTTGCTACGCGAGGCCAACCCGCAGGCATCCGCCGCAAGCTGGGCCATCCGCTTTGCCGCGTCGCTCGACGGCATCATCACGGTACTCTCGGGCATGTCCAACCTCGCCCAGCTGGACGACAACATCTCCTACATGCGCAACTTCGCGCCGCTCGACGAGCACGAGCGCGAGGTCATTCGCCAGGCGCAGGTGCTGCTGGGCAAGTCGGCGGCCATCGGCTGCACGGCCTGCCGCTACTGCTGCGACGGATGCCCCATGCAGATCGACATCCCTGCGGTGATCGCCGCAATGAACCTCAGGCTGGCCAACGGCCAGATCGAGCAGGCGCGGGCGGCATACGCCCAGGCCATCGGGGCTCCCGGCGCCGGCTCCGCGGCCGACTGCATCGCCTGCGGGCAGTGCGAGGCAACCTGCCCGCAGCATCTGCCCATCATCCAGCACCTGGCGGACGCTGCGGAGCAGCTCGGTTAGCGCCCGCACCCCGACCTGTCCCGCAACGCAAGACGCCCCCAAGCCGCACATCATCTGCTGACTTGGGGGCGTCGCCTATGGCGTCGCGGTTGGTCTCAGGCAGTCCCTCCCAAGCTACCTGCTGAACCCGCGATGACCATACACTTTGAGCTCGCCTAGCTCGGCATCGAGCGCCTTGAGCTCGTCGGCGGTCAGCTCGACCTTGCTGGCGTCGAGGTTCTCTATGATGCGGCCCTTGTTCTTGGAGCCAGGGATGGGCACCACGTGGGGCCACTTGGCCAGCATCCACGCGAGGCTGATCTGTGCGGGCGTGGCACCCTTGGCCTCCGCGTAGCGCATCACCAATTCCACGATGGGCTGGTTGCCTGCAAGATTGCGCTTGGAGAGCTGCGGCACCCAGGTGCGCACGTCGTCAAAGGTCTCAAACTTGGTCTTGGTCGTGACCTTGCCGGAAAGCAGTCCGCTCGCGATGGGCGAGAACGGCACAAAGCCGATGTCGTGCGCCTCGCAGTACGGCAGCACCGCCGCCTCCACGTCGCGCTCCACCATCGAGTAGATGTTCTGGATGGCGGTGAGGGGATATACCCGCTGCGCGCGGTCGATGATGTCCACGTCCACCTGCGAGAGGCCCCAGCCGTCGATGAAGCCCTCTTCCACAAGCTGGCCCATGGCCTCGGCAACGCGCTCGATGGGCGTACCGCTCACTCGATGCAGGTAGTAGAGCTCCACGTGGTCGGTCTGCAGGCGGCGCATGGACGCCTCGAGGTGCGCGCGCAGCTCGTCGTAGACCGAGCCTCCGCCAAAGCCGCCGCGGCCGAGGAAGAGCTTGGTGGCCAGCACCACGTTGTCGCGCACGTCATGCAACGCCTTGCCAACGATGCGCTCGTTGTGTCCGGTACCCGAAAGCCCCGGGCTGTACACCTCGGCCGTGTCGAAGAAGGTGCAGCCGTGCTCGTAGGCACCACGGATGGCCTCGATGCTGTACTGCTCGGGCGGAATCTGCCCATAGCCGTGGGAGAAGGCCATGCAGCCCATGCCCACCTCGGAGACCTCTAGGTTGTGCAGCATACGCGTCTTCATGGGGAGCCCCTTTCTGGCAGCCAAGCACAGTTCCGCAGTTCAAGTTCCTCTTCGCTGCGCCAATGCTAGGGCACGGCAAAGACGCGAGACAAGGGGCATTGTTGGTATTGCCGATGCTTTTGCTACCATTGACGCTTTACGGTTGCACTACCCGTCCTCTTCCCCACCCTCAGAAGAGCCAGGGCACGAGACGCCAGCGCACGTGCGCACGATAGGCCTCGTAGCCAGGCAGCTCGCGCGCAAGCATGGCATCCTCAAGTAGCGTGCGCACCACGATGAGGACAGCCACGGCAAGAGAAACGCCTGTCACGGTCCAGCTGGGAAACACCACCACGATGGCCACGCACCACATGAGGATGGCGCTGTACATGGGATGGCGCACGTAGGCGTAGGGCCCCGAGCTGCACACCTGCTGGTCGCGTTCGGTCTGCACGCGCGAGACCGACTCGGCATAGGCGTTGGTACGCAGGGCCCAAGCCGTGAGCGCAGTAGAGAGCGCGTAGAGCATGATGGCAGCAACGAACGGCAGGTCAAGGGGCTTGGTATGGTCCGCCGTGGCACCGGCCACGTAATACACCACAAAGTAGGCAAGCAGCCAGAAGAGCGCAAGGATGACCTTGTCCCACGTCGGCGTAGAGTCCTTGGTGGCGGCGATATTGGCTCGGCGCTCGAGCGTGTCGGCGCTCGTACGGTAGAGCCAGACCGCGGAGGCCACGCTAACGAAGTAGGTCACAAACCAGACGAGAGCCCGCGCGCCCATAACCCCGTGCGAAGCCAGCAGGAAGAGGCCGAGCGCAATGGCGCGCTCCCCCGCCAGCCGCGCCGTGTACAACAGCATCCCCTTGCTCATGGCTCAGCTCCCAATTGCGTGCGGTATTGCGCCTACAGGTCCTTGGTCACGTTGCCGCTGCCCATGCCACCTTCCGCACGGCCGAGCGGCAGCCAGTCGATGACCTTCTTGATCTGACTGTCCCAGAAGTCCCAGTCGTGGCCGCGGTCCTCCTCGTCCCAGCTGACCGCGAAACCAGCCGCCTCGACGTCGGCGCGGAAGCTACGATTGACACCCATGAGCGAGTCCTGCGTGCCGCAGGCAAGATAGAACTCCGGTGCCGCGACTTCGCCCGCTGACACGCGTTCCTTC
Source organism: uncultured Coriobacteriaceae bacterium (assembly GCA_902779675.1). Classification (GTDB taxonomy): domain Bacteria; phylum Actinomycetota; class Coriobacteriia; order Coriobacteriales; family Atopobiaceae; genus UBA1367. The sequence goes on from CACZCK010000002.1 coordinate 167,522, forward strand.
AGCTGCTCAAGCACCACGTGATAGTTCTTGTCGGTCTGGGCCGCCTCGGCCAGGCTGCCAAAGGCCGACTCCTCCCCCGCCACGCTCTCGTAGTTGGGGTCAAAGAAGTGGATAGCCGCCGAAAGGCCGATGATGCGGCTGAAGGTCTGCGCATACTTCATGCCGTTGCGAAGGGCGCCGAAGCCGCCCATGGAGAGACCTGCGATAAAGGTGTCCTCGCAGCGCTGCGAGAGCGGGAACATCTGGCGCATCACACGGGGCAGCTCCTCGCCGATGAACGCACCGTAGTCGTTGTTGGCGGTCTGACCGTTCACGTAGAAGGAGTTGTCACCCGAGGGCATGACCACGGCCAGACCCGCGTCCTCAGCCCAACGCTGGATGCGCGTGCCGCTGACCCAGTCGGTATAGTTGCCCAAAAGCCCGTGCAACAGGTACAGCGTGGGATAGCCGCCCTCAGGGGCGGGCAGGTAGTCCATGGTCTCGAAGCTGATCTTGTCCGAAGGAATGATGACGTTGACGGGCACGGTGCGGAAGAGTGCCTTGCTGAGGTAGTTGACCTGAATAAGTGCCATGGAGCTTCCTTTCGCCAAAGAGGAACCGCTTCTTCTCGGCAAAAAGACACCGCAGCAACACAACACCCGGTACCTCAACTGGGGCAACGGCTGTTCTGCAACACGCCTCAGATGACCGGTCCCAGGCAGTGGATGTCGATGGCGCTGAAGTAGCCGATGGCCTCGTTCTTGGTCATCTCGCCACTTGCCACGCGCAGGATCTTGGCAAAGACCTCGTCAGCCACCTCGTCAATGCTCTTCTCGCCCGTGATGACAAGGCCGGCGTTGACGTCCATGTCCTCTTCCATGCGCACGAAGGTGTACGGGTTGCCGCAGATCTTGATGACCGGCATGCTGGGGAAGCCCTGCGGAGCACCGAGCCCCGTGGAGAAGCACATGAGCTGCGCGCCCGTGGCCGCCATGCCCGTGAGAATCTCGGGCTCGCGACCGGGCGTGTCCTTGATCCAGAGGCCCTTCTGGTCCATGACAAAGGCGGGATAGTCAAGCACCCCCTGGATGGGACGCGAGCCGCTCTTGGCGATGGCGCCCAGGCTCTTCTCCTCGATGCTCGAGAGACCGCCGGCAATGTTGCCGGGCGTGGGCTGGCCGCGCCGCATGTCGCAGCCAATGCTCTTGGCGCGTGTCTCCATGGCGTCCACGATGTCGTAGATGCGCTGCCCCACCTCGGGCGTCACGGCGCGACGCGCCAGCAGGTGCTCGCCGCCAATGAACTCGGTCGTCTCACCAAAGACCACCGTGGCGCCCAGGTCAACGAGGCGGTCCGACACGGCGCCAATCACGCAGTTGGAAGCCACACCGCTCGTGGTGTCGGAGGCACCGCACTTGATGGACATGACCAGGTTGGAGATGTCGGCCTTCTCGCGCTGCAGGCCCGACACCTGTATGGCCAGACGCCGCGCGATGTCGGTCCCCACACGGATGGCCTTGGTCACGCCTCCCAGCTCCTGGATGTGGATGATCTCGACCGGCTTGCCGGTGGCACGCAGCTCCTCGTACATCCGAGCGTGATCGGTGCCCTCGCAACCCAAGCTCACGATGAGCACGGCAGCAACGTTGGGCCCACGCCCAAGGCTGATCAGCGTGTCGGTGACCCGCTCGAGGTCGGGCGGCAACTGACAGCAGCCCTGATGGTGCAGGTAGGCAACCGTCCCCTGCACCTGGCGGTTGATGGCTTGAGCAACGTCGTTTGCGCAGGTCACACTAGGGATGATGCCAACCAGATTGCGCGCGCCAAAGCGACCGTCGGGTCGCTTATATCCCATGAAGCTCGGCATTGCCCTCACGCCCCCTTCTCCAGGTCTCCCCTGCCCCGCATGCTGTCGAGGTTATGCACGTGCACATAGGCACCCTGCGCGATATCACGCGAGGCGACGCCAATCTCCTCGCCGTACTTGATGATGAGCTCGCCTTGCGCGATGTCGCACAGCGCAAACTTGTGGCCAAAGGGGATGTCGTCCGCCACGGCGTGAACGGTCCGGTTTCCCGCCGCATCCACCACGGTGACCTGCATGCCGGCCGTCACACCCTCCTCAAAGACGGTTGCCACGTTGTCCTTCTCGTTTGCCTGCAGGGCAAGCCGCTCGTCGCCCATACGCCCCCTCCTTCACGCACCTACTCCGCAACCGCAAGCACGCTCACCCCATCGGGGATGACCACCACCCGCGCGTCGCTCCCCCGCAGCTCGCGCGAAATGGCCAGCGCCTCGTCAGGCGTGTGCGCGGGAATCATGTTGCAGCGCCTCACCGTCTCGTCGTCCAACCCGCTCACCAGCACCATCGGGTGCTTGTGCAAGATGCGCGCGTAGATCTGCGGACACCACTGCTCGGGTATGGTGGCCTTCGGCGCAATGCGCGACAAGTAGGCGTCAATCTCTTCGGGCGTGCCCATCTGGATGAGCTCGGCAAAATGGCTTCCGCCCATGCCGTCGGCACAACCGCAGCACATGATGATGACGCCGTCCTCGCCCGCGCAGGCCTCGGCCGTCGCCACCGCCTTGGGGCTCTGGTAGAGGTTCTGGTCGAGCGGGTATCCGCCGTTGGTGGTGACCACGATGTCGCCGGTCACGGGCGGGCACTGCGACCATTGCCGCACGAAGGCGACGCCGGCGGCATGTGCCTGCTCAAGGTCGCCCGCCCATGCGCCAATGACCTGCTTGCGCGCGTTGAGCGCCACATTGAGGATGAACGCCACGTTCACACGCCGCGCCGCAACCACCATGTCCTCGTGGATGGGGTTGCGTTCGAGCACGCCGGTGAGCGCGAAGGGGCTGGCGATGGCCGGATAGGAATGGTTCTCCTTCACCGTCTCCTCTGCGCACACGCCTGGAAGAATGGACTTGCGCCCGCCCGAGAAACCCGCAAAGAAGTGCGGTTCGATGAAGCCCTCGCAGACGAGCAGATCGCAGTCGCAGACCAGCCGGTTGACCTTGAAGCTGGCGCCCGAGGGCAAGGTGCCCATGTCCATCATCTGCGCCTCGTCGAGACAGTCGTGCACCACAATGTGCTCGCCGTCCACGATGGCGTCGCCAAACATGCGGCGCTGCTCCTGCTCGGTAGTCGCACGATGCAGGCCCGTCGCAATGAGAATGGTGATGTCTGCCTGCGGATTGCCACGGCGGATCTCGGCCAGCAGCAGGGGGAGCGTGAGGCGGCTGGGCACCGCACGGGTATGGTCGCTCGTCACGACGGTCACGCGCCTCTTGCCGCGCGCGAGCTCTGCCAGCGGCTGCGTACCGATGGGGCTCTGCAAGGCTGCCGCGACCAGCGCTTCCTCGCTCGGGTCGGGCTCGAGGGCAGCCATCTCGGTCTCGACCAGCGCCTCCAGATGCTCGTCCTCAACGTGAAGATCCAAGGTGCCGGTATCGTATGGCAGCGGAATAGTTCGCATGGCCTTGCCTCCCCATTGTCGGCCAAAGCGTGTATAGACCCAGCTTTCCTGCATTGTAGGAGCAATCTTGCCCCTAAACGTGACGGTCTCGGCGAGGTGTCGCGCACGCCTACTCGTGGCAGCCGTGCGCGTCCCAGAGTGGTTCGAATTCTTTATCATCGAATCGTGCCCACCCAACCCCACAGCCACCCGTCACCGGAGTACCCATGAACACCCACGCTCTTGATGAGATCACCAGCCCCTCGCTCAGCCCGCGGTGCATGCGCTGCATGATGGACAAGTATCTGGATGCCTGCCCGGCAGACGCGTCTTGGCAGACGCGTGCGGACTACCAGCGTCGGGTTCTCACCACGGTGGCAGAGGGCTCGCTCACCATGACCGCGCCGGAGATAGGCCACGAGCTCACGGGCGTACTGCGCGACATGTTTGGCATCGAGCGCAGCTACACTCAGGTCAAACACCACTTCAATGAGCTGGTGCTGGGTCTTGAAAGCGAGCTTGCTCGGTGCGTCGTTCAAAGTGACGACCCGCTCGACCTAGCCGCGCGTCTCGCGCTGGCGGGCAACTTCATCGACTTTGGTCCCACCGGCGAGGTGAGCGAGGAGAAGCTCCTGCAGCTGGTCGACGATGCCGCCCAGATGCGGCTGGACGCGGATGCCCTCGCCGACCTCAAGGCTCGCATCATGCAGGCGCGCAGCATCACCTACCTCACCGACAACTGCGGCGAGGTGGTGCTCGACAAGCTGCTCATCGCCCAGATCAAGCAAGCAAACCCGCAGGTGGACGTCACCGCAGTCGTGCGCGGGGCCGAGACCTCCAACGATGCGACCCTGAAGGACGCCCGCCAGGTGGGCCTCGATGCGGTCGCCCGTGTTATCGACAACGGCAGCGACATCGCGGGCACCTGTCCGGCACGGGTGAACGAGCAGACGCGCGCAGCCCTGCGCGATGCCGACCTCGTCATATCCAAGGGCCTTGCCAACTACGAGACCCTCTCGGGCCGGGGGCAGAACACCTACTTCCTGTTCCTCTGCAAATGCGCCCTCTACGTGGAAGTCTTTGGCGTGCCCCTGTATACCGGCATGGTCGTGCGCGGGGTGTAGGCGGCGGAGTCACGCATGAAAGCATTCTCTCTGCCTTTAGACTAATTGTTTAGCTGTAGTTGCCCATAATTCCCCAGTAAGTGTCTTTTGACAGCATTACTGGGGAATTTTATGGCATTGGGGTGTCTATGGGCCTTATAGGTCGTAAGCGAGAGCAGGACACACTTGCACACTACCTTAGAAGTGCTAGAACTCGAGCACCTCACCGTCGGCGGGGATGAGCACCCGCTCTCCCACACCCAGACGGTCCACGAAGGTGCGCAGGTAGGCGCGCGAGACGTTACCGTGGTTGACCGCCTCCATGTGGCTGGCAACCACGCGCGTCCAAGGGGCCGCCTGGCATACCGCCAGCACGTCTTCCTCGTCCATGATGATGCGCCCGCGACTTGCGAGCGTCGCCCCGCAGCAGTTGAGCACCGTGACCTCGGGGCGGAAACGCTCGAGCGTGCGAGCGACCTCGGGATACCACACGGTGTCACCTGCCAGGTTGAGCGTGGGCTCGTCCGCAGCCGTGAGGACCACACCGCTTGCGGGGCTACAGTCAGTCGCGGGCGTGAGGCCATGCTGGGCCGGCACGCGCGTGAGCGCAAGCGAACCAAAGGGTGAGCCTGCATCGGGAAGCACGCGCACGTCGGTAAAACCCCAACTTGCGATAGTTGCTGCGTCGGTCTCGTTCTGCGCGCACACCGGCAGCGCATGGTCCATGAGCGCCGCGGTCTTCTCCTCAAAATGATCGGGATGCACGTGGGTGACCACCACGGCATCCACGTCCGCAAGGACCTCCTCCACGGGGCACGGCAGCTCTACCAGCGGCGAGCGCTGCTCGTTGCGCTCGGCCAGGGGCTGGGTGCCAGCATCCCCGTGCCCGCCTCCTCGAGCCACGGATCCACGAGCAAGCGGCTGGCCGCATAGTCGATGACCAACGTGGCATTGCGAATCTGGCGGATGCGCATGGCGGAGTCCCTCCCTTGTATGGCGATAAGGGCACCATGGTATCAGGAGAAGCAGAAGGTAACTTGCACACCGAAAGCAGGGGGCAGGCTCAAAGGTTCCTAAATGCAAAAGCGCGGCACGGGAACAATCTCCCGTGCCGCGCTGGGCGTGCTATCTGTGGCGTGTGACCTACGCGTTGTAGGGGCGCTTCTCGGAGATGAGGAAGCAGGTGCGGCGGCGCTTGATGTACCAGCGGCCCTCGACCTTGACGTACTGGTCGGCGTAGCGCACGTAGTTAGTGGTGATGACGTCCTTGCCGTCCTCGTCGTTGACCAGCGTGGCCATGCAGTAGGCGGTACCAGTGGCGGACTGCAAGTCATCGGCGAGCTCCACAGCCTGCTGGCCGTTGGCGTGGTAGACGGCCTTGGCAGTGCTGTTAACGCCCACGGTGCGCTCGAAGGCGGTCACGATGGCGTCACGACCGGGAATCTCGTGCACCTCGCCCTCGGGACCCATCTGGAACTCCAGCACGGCATCCTCGGTAAAGAGCGGACCCTGGCCCTTGGCGTCACACTTCGAGCGTTAAGCGAACGTGCCCTCTGGCACGTTCGTAGCGAGAAGGCGCGAGCGTTGAGCGAGCGCTCGCTATGGGGAGAACTCGCTCACGAGCTCCTGGAGTTCCTGCTTGGCGATGAGCTACTCGACTGTCATGATGTGCCCCTTCGACGAGGAATACCCTCCGTTACCTGTTGCAATCAGAATACGGGGGCAGCGTCGTGCCTACAATGGCCATTATGACAACTAGCGGGACATAAGCAACCTGTGTCCCATATTCGTGGCATAACGAGGAGGCACACATGCGCACCATGCCATCCAAGGACCTGCGCGTGACCAAGACGCTGGAGGCCATCGACACGACCTTCCGCGCCATGATGCTAGAGACGGGCTTCGAGGGCATCACCGTCAAGGCCCTCTGCGACCGCGCCCGTATCAACAAGAAGACCTTCTACCGTTACTACGAGACCCTCGACGACCTGCTCGCCGAGGTCATGGCCACCTATGCCGCCGCATGGCGCATGCGCACTACGCGCCTCACCCCGCCCCAGGACCTCGCCGAGATCACGCGCGAGTTCTTCCGCTTTGGGGCGGAGCAGGACGAACTCTATGACGCCATCACTTGCGACCCGGCATATGACGTCATCCAGCGGCGTCTGCAGGACGACGCCAGCGGCGAGCACGCCGAGCTCGTGCCTGAGGGCTTCACCCCCGAGAGCTGGCATGTCTACTATGCGTGGCAGACCGCGGGCACCCTGGCGATGTATAGGGCCTGGGTCGCCGATGGCAAGCACATGCCCGTGCGCGAGGTGTCCGAAATGGCCGTGACCCTACTCTGCACGGGCGTGGACGGGTTGCTCGCGCGCTAGGTCAGCGCCTCGACGAAGGCAAGGTGCCGGTCGATAACGCCTTGGTCGGTCAGGCAATACTGCACGCCCAGCATAGCCGGGTCGAGCGTGCGGGCAATCTCCTCCGCCGTCGCAAAGTCCACGCAGACCATCTCGATCTCCATGGTGGCCAGCCATGCCCGCACGATGGCGGGGCTTCCGAGCCTGGGAACCTCGGTCCTGCCCGCCCGACAGGCCTTGATGTAGTTTGCCCAGGCCACGATACCGGCCTCGGTCTCATCGAAGCGCAGGCCAAACGGTTGGTCAGCGTCTTCCGCGGGCAACACGGGTGCATCCTGCCCCCAGCTCGCCCAAGGCACGCAGCGCTCGTCAAGCTCAAAGACCGAGACGGTCGCCACGCCACTCGTCTGCCGTGCGCGCATCACCGCGCGCTGCCGCGCAAGCCGCCCGTCGTCGGTGAGATAGAACCCACGGCCAAGGTCGGCAAAGCCCTCGTTGAGGGCAATCAGGGGCCTCGTGATGGCCACATCGGATCCGTGATACAGGCGCATGGCAATCCCTCTCCTGCTCGCAGCGCTCAGCCACAAGCATCATCCCCTCTTGGTTTATTGCAAGTGTACGACAGGTTATATGTCGTCCTATAAGGTTTTGCGCCGCTCGAGTACCATCGCCTACGTGCTTTAGGCATCTAAAGCAGCTGGAACAACCGCCAGTCAGCGTAGGAAGGATTAAAACCCATGCTTGCAAAGATTCTCATGATGGTCGTGTTCATCGCGGCCGTCGTCGCCATTGGCCTGCGCACGCGCAGCCAGGCGGGAAGCGTCGAGGGCTTCGTCCTCGGCGGACGCAACGTCGGCCCGTGGCTCTCGGCCTTTGCCTACGGGACCAGTTACTTCTCCGCCGTCATCTTCGTGGGTTATGCCGGCCAGTTTGGTTGGAAGTACGGCATCTCGGCCACCTGGATTGGCGTGGGCAACGCCTTTATCGGCAGCCTGCTCGCGTGGGTCGTCTTGGGCAGGCGCACGCGCCTCATGACGCACCGCCTGGGATCGGCCACCATGCCGCAGTTCTTTGGCTCGCGCTATGGCAGCGAGGCCCTGCGCGTGGCGTCGGCCGCCATCATCTTCGTGTTCCTCATCCCCTACACCGCCTCGGTCTACAACGGACTCTCGCGCCTCTTTGAGATGGCATTTGGCATCGACTACACCGTCTGCATCATTGGCATGGCCATCGTGACCTGCGTCTATGTGGTACTGGGCGGATATATGGCCACCGTGGTCAACGACTTCGTGCAGGGCATTGTCATGCTGGTGGGCATCATCGCCATCATCGGATCGGTGCTGGGCGACAACGGCGGCTTCATGGCGGCCTACACCTCGCTCTCGCAGATCCCTGTCGAGGGCTCCGAGATGGCCGGCCCGCTCGCCTCGTTCCTTGGTCCCGACCCGCTCAACCTGCTGGGCGTGGTCATCCTCACCTCTCTTGGCACCTGGGGCCTGCCCCAGATGGTGGGCAAGTTCTACGCCATCAAGAGCGACGAGGCCGTGCGTCAGGGCGCTATCATCTCCACGTTTTTTGCCGTGATCGTGGCGGGTGGCAGCTACTTCCTCGGCGGCTTTGGGCGCCTCTACGCCGACCAGGTGGCCTTTAACCCCACCACCGGCGCGCCCGTGTACGACTCCATCGTGCCCTCCATGCTCTCAACCTTGCCCGACCTGCTCATCGGCCTCGTAATCGTGCTGGTGCTTTCGGCGAGCATGTCCACGCTCTCGTCGCTCGTGCTCACCAGCTCCTCCACGCTCACCATCGACCTCATCAAGGGTCGCCTCATCAAGGACATGGACGAGAAGCGCCAGCTCGTGGTCATGCGCGTGCTGCTCGTGGCCTTTGTCGCGCTCTCCGCCGCCATTGCGCTGTGGCAGTACACCTCACCCGTCAACTTCATCGCCCAGCTCATGGGCATCTCGTGGGGCGCGCTTGCCGGCGCATTCTTGGGGCCGTTCCTCTGGGGCCTCTACAGCAAGCACGTCTCGCGCGCTGCCGTGTGGGCGAGCTTTGCGATCGGCGTCGGCCTGACCACCGCCAACATGTTCATCGGCTTCATCGCCAGCCCTGTCAACTGCGGCGCCATCGCCATGGTGCTGTCGCTGCTGGTGGTGCCCCTGGTGAGCGCCTTTACCCCGGCAGTCCCCTTCGAGCTCGACCCGCCTGCCGAGCCGCGCAGCCTGTAGGCAGCATCCAACCATCACGTTCAACAAGGGTCCGCCCCCGTTGGCACCACGATGCCAACGGGGGCGGACCCTCGTCTATCGGGAGCAGTTATGCCCGCATGTCCAGCTCCGCGGGCACACCCCACGAGCCGTCGCATGCCTCAGCGGCATACACCGCGCAGTTGCCTACGTACTTTGACCAGTAGCTGCCCTGCGACGCGGGCGTGAGGTACTCCAGAATGCCCTTCATGGCAATGGCGTGCGTGGACACCAAGATGTTGCCGTCGAGCGAGGCCACCTCCTGCGCAAAGGCGCCCGTGCGCCGCACCACCGAGTCGAGCTGCTCCATGCCCTCTGGCGCTGGGTTATGCACGAAGTCGCTAAAGAACTCGATGATCTCAGGTGCAGGATTGCGCAGGTCGGCACCTTCGTAGGGACCGTAGTCCATCTCGATGAGGCGCTCGTCAATCACGATGCGCGCACCTGGGGCAACGATCTGCGCGGTTTGCACGGCACGCTGCAGCGGGCTAGAGAACACGTGCGAAAAGCGTATCCCGTGCTGGTCAAGCCACTCCCCTGCCGCCCGAGCCTGGGCAACGCCTGCCTCGTTGAGTGGCTGGTCACTACGACCCTGCAACGCGTGAGCACGGTTCTGCTGCGTCTGCCCATGGCGAATCACGTAGAGCATCTGACCTCCTCCAAGCAGCCCGCACCTCTAGGCAAGCGCGAGACCCTTGGCCCAGTCAACCACCTCGTCGTGGGCGCCGTCAACCGCCGTGCCGGCCACCGCGTAGCCGTCGAGGAAGCGCGCATCGGGAACGGCCGCCTGCAGGTTGGCAGGTACGCTGCCCAGACCCGACCCACCGTGGGTGGTAAAGGGCACGATGGTCTTGCCCGCCAGGTCCACGCCCTCCACAAAGGTGCGCACGATCATGGGCTCGTCGCCCCACCAGATGGGGCAGCCGATGAACACGAGGTCGTAGCCCGAGACGTCAGGCAGTGGGTTGGCGATGGTGGGACGTGCGTCGTTACGCTGCTCCTCAAGGGCCACGTCACAGCAGTCGTCGTAGCCTTCGGGATAGGCCTCCGCAGGCACGATCTCGTACTGGTCGGCACCAAGTGCCTCGGCGATATAGCCAGCCATCACCTTGGTGTGACCCACCTCGAGCCATTCGGTGCCGCCGTCGGCGTAGTTCTCATCGGCGCGGGAGTAGTAGGCCACAAGAATCTTGCCAGTCCCAGCCGCCCCTGGCTCTTCCTCGGCTGCGGGCGTCTCCGTGATGGCATCCTCCTCGACGGGAGCCTCGGCACCGGTCTCGTCGGACTCTGGCTCACCGCTTCCACCACAGGCGGCCAGCAGCATGGCTCCCACCGTCGCACCTGCCGCCAGCACACCGCGGCGCGTCATCTTCCTTTTGGTCACGTTTTCTTTCCTTTCAGTCACTTTGCACGAAGCGCTTGGGCCTTTGCGCGCACCAGTCCATCGACGATTATCCCCAGCAGCACGAATGGCGAGGCAAGAGCGAGATGCAGTGCCAGCTGTACGCCGAGCGGCGTCATGCCGTCCGGAAAGCCCGGGGCACCTGCCAGTTTGCCGGCAACGCCCAGTCGCACAAAGGCCCAAGCGCCCAGCGCGAGCGCCGCGGCCAGTGCCGCAGCGGTCTTGGTGCGATCTGAGGCCACCTGTCCGCGCACTCTGGCATACCCCCGCAGCACGCGCATGTGCATGCCCACGTGCAGCGACATGAGCATGAGGCCGAGGTACGCGCAGGTCCCGTGCAACTGGCGCACCACATGTGCCACCGCGGGAACCGTTGCCCAGGGCACCGCCGAACGAGACATGAGCACGCCCGTCAGCGCTAGGCCCGCCACGCAGACCGTCAGCGCCACATCGCTCGCCAACACCAAGCGGGCTCGCATGTTGCCCGCACGCCCAAGGCGAAGCACCCATCCGCGATTGAGCATGTGATGGGTCACGAACAGCGCCGCCAGTGCAATGCCCGCAGCCTCATGTAGCGGGTTGCCCACCTTGCCGGGCGCCATCTGCAGCAGGTAGAGCACCGTCATCGACGCATCCACCACCGGTCGCAGCCAGCGCCTCGACCCGTCTCCCTCATGCCTTGCTACTGTGTCCGCCATGCGCACCCTCGACAACGGATGCACGGTTCGCATCCCATACATCCCCTCACCCATGTTTACCTGCACCTATTGTACGGCCGTGACCAAATGTCAACCAATGCGCACCTCTTATGGCTGCTATGAGCACTGGTTATGCAAGCAGATGAGGCAGACATGCAGAGCGGGACACCAGTACCCGCGTTGCAAAGTGGTCACAGGGTGTCTTGCGCTACGGTTCAATTCCCATGCATCTGCTATGATTTCGCACACCAGACGACACCCGATACGGGAGTGCCCATGCCTGCAGCCAATCTCGAACGGCGCATCGCCGCCATCATGGACGGATACGAGGCCGAGGAGGCCTTCTTCCGTGAGCACAAGCGCATCTTTCCCCGGCGTGCCATCATCTACCGCCTGCTGGACGAGGTACGTTCGCTCATGTTCCCCGGCTACTTTGACGACGATACCCTGGCGGGCGAGAGCAGTGCGACGCTGGTGGGCGAGCGGCTCATGCGCATCGAGCGCGTGCTCTGCGAACAGGTGCGTCGCGCCTTGCTCTACGACAACTGGACGCTGGCAGACGAGGTTGCCCGCACGCGCGCCGAGGCTGTTGCCGACGAGTTCGTGGAGCAGTTGCCTCGCCTGCAGCGCCTGCTACTCAAAGATGCCGAGGCGGCCTTTGAGGGTGACCCGGCAGCCCAGAGCCGCGAGGAGGTCATCCTCACCTACCCCGGCATGTACGCCATCATGGTGCACCGCATCGCCCACGAGCTGTACGTGCGCGACGTACCGCTCATCCCGCGCCTCATGAGCGAGTACGCACACGGTGCCACGGGTATCGACATCCACCCGGGTGCCACCATTGGCGAGTACTTCTTCATCGACCACGGCACGGGCGTGGTCATTGGCGAGACCACCCAGATTGGCCACCATGCCAAGATCTACCAAGGCGTCACGCTCGGCGCAACCTCCACGCGCAAGGGCCAGGCGCTCTCGGGCACCAAGCGCCACCCCACGCTGGGCGACTACGTGACCGTGTACTCCAACGCCAGTGTGCTGGGAGGCGACACCTACATCGGATCAGGATCGGTCATTGGCGGCAGCGCCTTTGTAGTTGAGTCCGTGCCCGAGAACGGCCGCGTGAGCGTCAAGGACCAGGAAGTCGTCATTCGCCAGGTGGGAGCCCCCGAGCCAGTCTGGTGCTACGAGATCTAAGGCAACCGCCCTCTTGTCAGAACAGCTCGCACAACATCTGCGCCACGCCGTCCTCCCAGACAGGCGCGCAGACGATGTTTGCCTCAGCCTTTACCTCGTCCTCGGCGTTGCCCATAGCCACGCCGCACCCGCAGGCACGAATCATCTCGAGGTCGTTAGTGCCGTCGCCAAAGGCGTAGGCGTCGGCCTTGGTTAGGCCCAGCCGCTGCAGCACCACCTCGACACCCTTGGCCTTGGAGATTGCCGTAGGGTACAGCTCGAAGGTGCCCTCTCCCCCATGGCCGTCGCAGCTGATGAGTCCGCCAAAGTCCTCCCACACCTGCCTGGTCACGCGCGGGCGCTCCTCACGCGGGATGAGCGTCTCCATCTTGATGGCGCGCGACAACACCTCGCTCAGGTCGAAGTCGAGGTCAAAGATGCCCGGATGCGCCTCCTCAAAGAATGCGCGGATGGCCGTGTTGGTGCGCAGAGTGTAAATCTGACGAGCGCAGGCAATGAGGTAGGGTTCGCCCATGGACTCGAGGTAGCTTGCCAGGCGCCCTGCGAGATCCGCGCCCATGCGCTCCTCGTACACGGACTGTCCGTCCATCTCCACGTAGCCGCCGTTGGCAAGCACCAAGCCGTCCCAATCCACATCAAGGATATCGGGAGTGAGCAGCAGCCGCGGCCGCCCGCTGGAGAGGAAGATCTTGTGGCCAAGGCCCTGCACGCGCGAGAGCTCGGCGCGAACGGACGGCGTAATGCCGCGAATGCCGTGATAGCTGTCTACCAGCGTACCGTCCACGTCAAAGAACAATGCCGCCATGCGCTCCCTCTCTCCCGCTTGCCCAAGGTAGTAGCTTATCTCAAAGCGGGAGGCATCGCGCAATGAGTGTTGCGCACAAGGGGTACTCCCTTATGCGCAACACCGTTCTGTTTAGGCGACCGGAGCGTCCCAACGCGGGGCCGCCACGCCGAGCACCTGCTCGAGGGCACGCACGATGACCTCGTGATCCAGGCCCTCCATCAGGCCGCTCACACCGATGGTGGCCACCCACTCGTCGCCCACGCGGATGGGGAAGGCGCCGCAGGCAGGCACCTCCTCGGGTACGTTGGCCCAGACCTGGCTCGCGTCACCGGCAACCACAGCCTCGAGCTGCGCCCACGGACCGGCGTGGCCCGCCTTGAGCGCGGAATGGCGCTTGCCGTCGGCAAAGAGCAGGTTACGCTCGCCCTTGCTGTCGTCGACCCACTGGAACATGCGCACACCGTCCGCCTCGCGCGTGATGGTGATGCTGTACCCCTCCCCAAACTGGGGGATGAGGCCGATGGCAGCCTGTCCGAGCTCAAGTGCCTCATAGGCACCAAAGCTCTCCGCATAGCGAAGGATGCGTTCCTGCTCCAGCAGCACCTCCATGGCCTTGCGGGCGTCGTCGGCGGTCAGCATGGGAGCGGGGATGTTCTCGGCCATGTGGGTCTCCTTCTATCGAAGCGGGTTTGACACGGTTGTGTTGGCTGATACCTTACGCCAAGGCCTTCTTGGCCCAGCTGATGGCACGACCCGTGGAGCGTGCGGCATCGGTGCCGCGGACGGAGAGGCCCTCCACCACATTTGCAGCCGGATAGGTGCGGCGAAGGTCGCTCACGGAGTTACCCAGGCCCGAGCCCTCGTTGGTGCACAGCGGCGCGATGGTCACGCCCGTCAGGTCGCAACCGTCGAGGAAGGTCTTGACCGCCATGGGCATGGTACCCCACCAGTTGGGGTAGCCCAGCACGATGGCATCGACGCCCTCCATGTTGGGAAGCGGGCCCTGGATAGCGGGGCGAGCGTTTTCACGCAGCTCGCGCTTGGCCTGGTCGGTGGTGGCAAAGTAGTCGGTGGGGTAGGGCTCGACCGTCTCGATCTTGAAGAGGTCGGCGCCGAGGTCGGCCGCGATCGCCTCGGCCAGCACCTCGGTGTTGCCCTTGGGCAGATCGATGACGCCACCATTGCCATAGTTCTGACCGGCGCGAGAGTAGTAGGCAACGAGCGTGGACATGTGAGGACTCCTTATCCCTCGGGTTTCGTTGGTCTTATCTTATGTGCCGAATAACTGATAAACAATTCTGTTCAGTTGTCTTTTTAATTAGAATTACTGATAGTTTGAACGTCGGAGGGAACGCCATGGAACTGCGCCAGATCCAGTACTTCTGCGCCGTCGTGAAGGCAGGGTCGTTCACGCGTGCGGCCGAGACGTGCAACGTGAGCCAGTCCGCCATATCGCAGCAGGTCAAAGCCTTGGAGAGCGAGTTTGGCTTCGAACTCGTCCATCGTCATGGCCGCAGCTTTGACGTCACGCCCGCCGGCGAGCTCTTTGCCCGCAAGGCAGCAGCGCTCGTCGAGCAGCTCGAGGACCTGCGCTTCGAGGCGGAGGGTGTGGCCAACGGCTGGGCCACCACGCTTTCGGTGGGCTACCTCAACCGCTACGAGGGATGGGAGGTACAGGGCGCCATCACCGCCTTCGCTGCGCGCCACCCTCACATCCCCGTACACGCCACGGCAGGCAGCCACGACACGCTCTACCACCTCATCCGACGCCACGACGTGGATGTGCTCTTCTCCGACCGCCGCCGCGCGCTCTCCGACGCCTTCGTCAACCAGCACCTCTTTGACGGCTGGCAGTACGTGGAAGTCTCCGAGGCCAGCGACGTGGCCTGGGCCTCCGAGCTGACGGTTGCGGAGCTGGGACATCTGCCCTGCATCCTCATCGCGTCGGAGGACCAGGAGGACGTGGAGCGTGACTACTACCGCGACGTGCTGGGCTTTGGCAGCGACTTTCTCTTTGCGCGCTCGCGCGAGGAGGGGCGCATGATGGTGGCAGGCAACCGCGGCTTCATGCCGCTGGAGATGCGCACGCAGACAGGCCGCACTGGCGCGGCGCTGCGGCGGATCCCCCTGGTGGGACAAAGTGGCCAGCTCAAGAGCGAATACTACTGCTACTGGCCCAAGGACCACACCAACAAGCTCATCGAGGAGTTTGCCGACATCCTGGCAGGCATGTTCGAGACGCCCGAGTAGGCCCACCGGGTATCCGCGACGAGGCAGCCAAGGCGGTCGATCTGGTAGAAGGTCGCGAGATACCGCACGAAAGTATCGACTACCCCATGGAGCTGCACGTACGTCGCTCAAGCGGAGAATAGGAGTCGTCATGTCACAGCAGCTGTTGCCCGCACGTCACGGCTTCCCCGAGGGCTTCCTTTGGGGCGGCGCCTTCGCCGCGCACCAGATGGAGGGTGCCTGGGACGAGGGCGGCAAGGGCCTCTCGGTGACCGACATCTCCGCGCTGCGCAAGGACGTGCCCATCGAGCTGCGCATGCAGGGCGACCTGTCGCGCGACCAGGTGCGCGAGATGCTCTCCCACGAAGGCGACTGGGTCTTTCCCAAGCGCTGGGGCATCGATTTCTACCACACCTACGAGCAGGACCTCGCGCTTCTGGGCAGGGATGGTCTGGAGCTCAACGCCATCCGCACGTCGGTCAACTGGTCCCGCATCTTCCCGCGCGGCGACGAGGAGGAGCCCTGCGAGGAGGGCCTGGCCTTCTACGACCGCCTCGTCGACGCGATGCTCGCGCAGGGCATGGAGCCCTTCCTCACGGTGTCGCACTACGAGATGCCGCTCGCACTGGCCATGGAGCATGGCGGCTGGCACGACCGCGCGACCATCGACCGCTTCGTGCGGCTGTGCCAGGTGCTCTTCGACCGGCTGGGCGACCGCGTGACCCATTGGATCCTGGTGAACCAGATCAACATGGTGGCCCACGAGGGCTTCAACCACCTGGGCGTGCCCACCGACGAGACGGACGACCCGACCAGCGCCCGCTACCAGGCGCTTCACAACGAGATGGTGGCCTGCGCGCTGGCCACAGCCTACGCCCACGAGCACCATCCGCAGCTGCAGATCGGCGTGATGGAGTACGCCAACCTCGCCTACCCGGCCACCACGGCGCCTGCCGACGTGCTGGCGACCTACCGCCGCAACCAGATGGAGCAGTTACCAGCTGACGTGCTCACACAGGGCCGCTACCCTGGCTACGCGCTGCGCTTCTTCGAGGAGCGGGGCATCGCGGTCACAGCCGAGCCCGGAGACCTTGAGGCGCTCGCCGCCCACACGGCCGACTTCGTGTGCTTCTCCTACTACCTCACGCAGCTTTGCTCGGCGCAGAGCGTGGCCGCCGGCGAGCAGGGCAACGGCGACACCTTCCAGAACCCGCTGCTCGAGGCCAATCCCTGGGGCTGGGCCATCGACCCCACGGGCTTGCGCTGGACGCTCAACGTGTACCAGGACCGCTACCACAAGCCGCTCTACATCGTGGAAAACGGCTGCGGATACCTGGAGGAGCCCGGAGAAGACGGCATCGTGCACGACCCGTACCGCGTGCGGTTCTTCCGCGACCACATCGCGGCGGCTCGCGAGGCCATCGCGGACGGCGTGGACCTGCGCGGGTTCTTTGCCTGGGGCGCCATGGACATCGTCAGCGCCAGCTCGTGCGAGATGAGCAAGCGCTATGGCTTCATCCACGTGGACCAGGACGACTACGGCCATGGGTCAGGCAGGCGCACGCCCAAGGAGAGCTATGCCTGGATGCAGCGCGTAGTGGCCAGCAACGGAGCGGAGCTCGGCGAGTAGGTGCCCGACCGCGGACCAGTAGCGCACACATCAAATGCTCCATGCCTCTTGTGGCAAACTCTCAGTCATGCAGCGTCTAAAGACGAGGAGAACCCATGCCCATCAAGGCAGTCATATTTGACATGGACGGTGTGCTCGTTGACAGCGAGCCCGCCCATCAGGAGCGCATCCGGCAGTTCTTTGCAGATCACGGCCTGGACGTGCCCACTGACCAGCTCAACATGCTGGTGGGCTGCTCGGGCGGCTACTTCGTGACGCGTGCCACCGAATGGTGGGCCCAGTCGCCGTGCAAGTCCAAAGAAGAACGCACGCTCGCCGTCATGGAGGCCTTCCAGCTCTGGAAGGACAGCCACGAGCCCATCGACTATGGTCCGCTGCTCAACCCGGGCGTCCGCGAGACCCTCGAGACGCTCGCCGCACGTGGCATCCGCCTGGCCGTTGCCTCATCCACCTCGCACGAGGGCATCAGGCAGGAGCTGGGACCAAGCAGCACCCTGCCCTCGTTTGAAGTGGTGGTGAGCGGCGAGGAGTTCCGCGAGAGCAAGCCCGATCCCGAGATCTACCTCACCACCATGGCACGCCTGGGGCTTGGCCCTGACGAGTGCATCGCCGTGGAGGACTCCAACCGAGGCATTGCGGCAGCGCTTGCCGCCGGCATGCGGGTGGCCGTCAAACGCGAGCAGCGCTTTGGCTTTGCGCAGGAAGGCGGCACCTGGTACCTCGACCGCATCGACGAGCTGCTCGACATCGTGGCGTAGCTGCGCAGACGCCACAACACCCGTACGACTCGCAAGGAGGACGCCCGTGAGACTCACCATGCTCGGCACCGGCAACGCACTCGTCACCGAGTGCTACAACACCTGCTTCGTCCTGGACGACGGAGGCCAGTGCCTCATGGTGGACGGTGGAGGCGGCAGCTCCGTGCTCGCCCAGCTCAAGCACGCGGGCTACGACTGGATGGACATGCGGCACATCTTTGTGACCCACAGGCACGTGGACCACCTGCTGGGCATCGTGTGGATGGTGCGCATGATCTGCCAGTTCATGAGCCACGGCGCTTACCGGGGCGAGGCCTACCTCTACTCCCACGCCGAGGTGCTGGAGCTGCTGCGCGACATGGCGAACAAGCTTCTGCTGCCCAAGGAGACGCGTTTCATCGACGACCGCCTGCATTTTGTGGAGGTCACTGACGGCCAGACGCTCGACATCATTGGCCACGAGACCACGTTCTTTGACATAGGCTCAACCAAGGCCAGGCAGTTCGGCTTTGCCATGGAGCTGGACGAGGGCAAGCGTCTGGTGTGCTGCGGCGACGAGCCCCTCTCCGAGGCCGGCAGGCCATACGCGCAAGGCGCCGAATGGATGCTCCACGAGGCCTTCTGCCTCTTCTCGCAGGTCGACATCTTTGACCCCTACGAGAAGCACCACTCCACCGTCAAGGATGCCTGCGAGCTGGCCGAGGAGCTGGGGGTGCAAAACCTGCTGCTCTATCACACCGAGGACCGCAACATCGCCCACCGCAGGGAGCTCTATGCCGCGGAGGGCCAGCCGCACTTCTCTGGCGCGCTGTGGATCCCCGACGATCTGGAGACCATCGAACTCTAGGTCTGTACATACCTAAATCGTGTCCCAACAGCCATCACTTGCCCGTGCCCGGAATGCTGCCGCCCCCTCCCCTTTGCACCGGAATCCATGCGTTACCATGGGGTAACACCAGCGAAGAGGGACGAGGCACCCATGACCACCAGTGACACCCCCACCGCGAAAGGCGCCACCGAGAACCTTGCCTACCTGCAGCTCCTCTCCGAGCAGTTCCCCACGCGCCGCTCCGCCTACACCGAGGTCATCAACCTGCAGGCTATACTCAACCTGCCCTGCGGCACCGAGCACTTTGTGAGCGACATCCACGGTGAACTCGAGGCCTTCACGCACATCCACAACAACTGCTCGGGCGTCATCCGCGAGCGCGTGCACGCCGTCTTCGACGACCAGCTGGACGACCGCACGATGGACGACCTCTGCACCCTCATCTACTACCCCGACGAGAAGCTCTCGCTCATGCGCCACTGGGGCAACCTGCTGCCCAAGTGGGAGCACACGATGCTCATCCACCTCACCAACTTTGCCCGCACGCTGGCCGACGGCTACACGCGCAGCCACGTGCGCAAGCTGCTGCCCGAGGACTACGGCTACATCATCGACGAGCTGCTGCACATAAGCCTGGGCGCAGACTCGGCCCACCACACCTACCACGAGGAGATCGTGCGCTCCATCGTGGAGATCGGGGCGGCAGAGGACTTCATCCGCTCGCTTACGCGCCTGGTCAAGCGCCTGGCCGTGGACCGCATCCACGTGGTGGGCGACATCTACGACCGCGGGCCGCGCGCCGACCGCATCTTGGACGAGCTCATCTCGTACGGCCGCGTTGACGTGCAGTGGGGCAACCACGACGTGGTGTGGATGGGCGCCGCAGCCGGCAGCGAGCTGTGCATGGCGCAGGCAGTGCGCACCTGCGTGCACTACGACACCCTCGACGTGCTGGAGAGCAGCTACGGCATCAGCCTGCGCGAGCTGGCGCTCTTTGCCGACGCGACCTACGCCCACGAGCCGGGCGGCAAGCGCGTGCACCGCATCGAGAAGGCCATCAACGTCATCCTCTTCAAGCTGATGGAGCAGGCCATCGCACGGCACCCCAACTGGGGCATGGACGACCGCTGCCTGCTGGGCGCCATCGACCTCGAGGCAAGCACCGTACGCATCGACGGGCGTGACTGGCCGCTCTCGACCACCGACTTCCCCACGCTGGACCCAACACATCCCGCCGAGCTCTCGGAGGGCGAGCAGGCCGTGATGGACGGGCTCTCCGCGGCCTTCACGGATTCGGACCGCCTACGCAGGCACGTGCGCTTCCTCTTCGAGCACGGCTCGGTCTACAAGATCTGCAACGGCCGGCTGCTGTTCCACGGATGCATCCCGCTGGACCCGGACGGGGGCTTCTCCACAGTGGTGAGCGATGGCCACGAGCTGCGCGGACGATCGTATCTGGACTATGTGGACCGCATGGCCCGGCGCGCATGGGCCACTGGAGACCAGCTGGCACTCGACTGGATGTGGTACCTGTGGTGCGGCTCGCACTCGCCGCTGGCGGGACGCGTGATGAAGACCTTCGAGCGCGCCTACGTGGCCGACCCTGACGCCTGGAACGAGCCGCAGGACCCCTACTTCGACCTCACGCGCGACCCCGAGGTGGCCGCCCGCGTGCTGGCGGAATTTGGCCTCACCGGTCCGCGCGCGCACATCGTCAACGGCCACACCCCCGTGCACGAGGTGGACGGCGACACGCCTGTGCGCGCCGACGGCCAGCTGCTGGTGATCGACGGTGGCTTCTGCCAGGCGTACCACAAGACCACGGGCATCGCGGGCTACACGCTCATCGCCGACGCACGCGGCCTGCGCCTCAAGGCACACCGACCCTTCGCCGGCGTCAAGGCAGCGCTGACGGGCAACGTCGACATCGCCAGCGCGCACGAGCAGGTCATCGACGACATGCGCGAGACGCCGGTCCTTGTGGCCGACACCGACGAGGGCGAGCGCATCCGCGCGCGCATCGCCGACCTCACCGCCCTGCTTGCCGCCTACCGCGAGGGCGACCTGCACGAGCGCGGCAAGTAAGCCCGCCGACAGAGGCTGTAAAGGTAGGCGCGCTCCCACCCGCGAAGGGTGGGAGCGCGCCTTGGTGTATCTGTCGGGCCAACCGTCGCCGCGCCCCTCGCGATGCGACGCGCGACCGCGCGGCACCTACTTGCCGCAGGCCTTGTTGTAGAGCATGCGCTCGCGCAGGGCGTCACCGTCACCACCGAGGGCATCTACCAGCGCATAGGCAAAGTACAGCGTGGTGCCAGGGCCCTGCGAGGTGATCACGTTGCCATCGCGCACCACCAGCTCGTCGACCCACTCGCCCTTTTGGCCGATGGTGTCCTTGCGCGTGGGAAAGCAGGTAAAGCGCCTGCCGTCGAGCAGGCCGGCGCGATCGAGCGACATGGGACCGGCGCAGATGGAGGCGACCAGCTTGCCCTCGGCCGCCATCTTCTTGACGGCCTCGATGAGCGCGTCGTTGGCGGCGAGGTTGGCGGCACCGGGCATGCCACCGGGAAGCACCACCAGGTCATACCCGTCGAGCGAGCCATCGAAGACCTTGTCGGCCAGTGCGGTGATGCCGTTGCAACCGGTCACCTGCTGCGACTCGAGACCCACGACATCGCATTCGAAGCCTCCGCGGCGGATGATGTCGACCACAAACAGGGACTCTCCCTCTTCGTAGCCCTGAGCGAACATGACGGCGGCCTTCTTCATGACGTTCCCCTTTTGTGCATCCTGTTCCCTTGTTGAGACCACCATATCTGGCGCGCCGGGCCGCTTCCAGCGCATTCCAAAAGCTGGAACGCTGCGTTCTGGCTGGTGCGATGGGGTGGTAGTCTAGAGGCGAGGAGGTAGCGATGAAGGTCATCTTCCTGGACATCGACGGCGTGATAGCCACGCCCACCAGCGTGCGGCTCAACTACCTGCTGGGACGAAACCCCGCCAACCAGTGGTACGACGGGGTGGCCCTCACCTACCTTGGGCGCCTGGTGGCGCAGACGGGTGCGCAGGTCGTGCTCACCTCCACCTGGCGGCGTGACTTGGAACACGAGAACCCGCTGGTCAAGGCCATCATGGACAACCTCTTTGCGCAGCTCGCCGAAGCCGGTGCCCCGGTGGCGAGCATGACCCCCGTGCTCGACGACGCCGACCGGTCGGCCGAGATCGGTGCATGGCTCGACGGGCATCCCTGCGAGGCCTACGTGATATTCGACGACCTCGCCTGCTTTGCAGCCCGCCCCGAGGTCGCAGACGGGCATCTTGTGCTCATTGCCGAGAGCGACGGCATCCGCTACCCGCACTACCTGCGCGCGCTGCAGATCCTGGCCTAGAGCCTAGTGACGGTCGAGGTCGCCGAAGCACTCGCAGAAGCGCGCCGCAAACGAGGGCACCACATGACCGAGCGCGAGGTGCGGGGTCGCCCCGTACTCGAGCACCCTGAACGACGCCGCGCCACGCCGACGCTCCTCGGTACAGACCGTGGTGATGGAGCTCGGCGCGGCGCACAGGCCGTGCCACAGCACCATGGGTGACACGCTCAGCAGGTGCGAGAGCAGCAGGCAGCCCAAGCCATAGTGGCAGAAGAGCGCAATGGTGTCGTGGTTGGCACGCGTCACGTGGTAGTACCTGCCCGTTCGCTCGTACCCATGCTGTGCCAGCAGCTCGTCGAAGCCGGCGCACACCCACTCGTACTCCCTCTTGACGCCCGCAGCCACCATGGCGGGGTCGTCGTACCAGTGGTCGGTGTAGAAGAGGTCCCGCTCGGTCCATTCGCTGGGCAGCCAGTCCCAAGCGCAGGTGGGAGCCAGCTTGGCGGCCGACTGCCGCACGCGGGGAGCAAACTCGCGCAGCCAGTCGAGCGTCGTGGCCGTAAGGTCCTTGGCCACCAGGGTCGGGCGAGCCGTCTCCTGGGCGCGCCCGAGAGGCGAGACGTAGGCGTAGTCTATGGGCACGTCCTTGAGGTAGCCCGCCAGCAGCGCCGCCTCGGTGCGACCCGAGGACGTCAGCGAGTCATGCACGTAGTCGGGGTCTCCGTGGCGGATGATGAGCAGCTTCATGACGCGTCTCCGACTCGAATCTCTCTCCTACTTACCCGCGCACAGGGAACCAATCCATACACGTACACGACGTCGGATTGCTCGTCGTACTCGTAAACCAAATCGAACGGAGGCACGACGCACTTGCGGACGCCCTCTCCGAATACTCGTGTGATAGACCTCGGGACATCGGTCGACCCTATCAGCGGAAAGGTTCC
The DNA here is from genome assembly GCA_902779675.1 of uncultured Coriobacteriaceae bacterium. Classification (GTDB taxonomy): domain Bacteria; phylum Actinomycetota; class Coriobacteriia; order Coriobacteriales; family Atopobiaceae; genus UBA1367. The sequence continues at coordinate 190,501 of CACZCK010000002.1, forward strand.
CAGGCCTTTGACCATCCTATATACGCGGTCGAGCACCCTGTCCGACCAGATGCCCGAGGCGTCGTCCACGAATCGTTGCGTGAGCTCCACCCTAGGCACGGGCGGCCCTCCTGGCCTCTATGGCAGCAAACCCTTCCTCAACCGAGAAGGTACGGCCATCGGCCACGTCTTCGCGACCTTCGCGCACGGCTTGCGCCATGCGCTCGGCATAGATTGCCTCGTCTGCCGCGCGCTGCAGCCGCTGCTCAAAGACCTCCTCTGAGCAGAAGACGAACGCCCCGTTTCCGTTCTCGGTAATGTGCACGACGTCCTTGCGAGCGGCGTCCTTCACCTCGCGCTGGCGGTCACGCAAGGCAACCGACGAAAAGATGGCTTCCATGCGATCCTCCACAATATCATGTACGTTATTACGTACATGATAGCACCCTTTTCATAGGTAGACGACAGAACGGATAAAGGGCTGCCACCCCGTCTCGGGTGGCAGCCCTCGGCTGTGCTGATGGTTTGCTCAGGTCCCTGTTGGCGCTACTTGGCCGCGTGACCACCGAAGACGTCAAAGTCCATGGTATCGAGCTTAGCGTCGATGGTCGCGATCTCCTCGGCGGTGATGGGCACGTTCGCCGCGCCAAAGTTCTCGCGCAGGCGCTCCAGCTTGCGGGTGCCGGGAATGGGGATGATGTGCGGGTCCTTGTTGATCATCCAGGCGAGGCTGAGCTGGCCCATGGTGCACTGCTTCTCGTCGGCCATGGCGTGCAGCAGGTCGAGCAGGTCCTTGGCCTTGGCGTAGCCCTCCTCGGTGTACTGCGGCATGTTCTCGCGGAAGTCCTGCTTGCCCTCGAACTTGGTCTTGGGGCTGTAGGCACCGGTCAAGAAGCCGTTGGCCATGGGGCTGAAGGCCACATACGAGATGCCCAGCTCGACGCAGGTGGGGAAAATGCTCTCGTGCCAGCGGGCCATCATGGAGTAGCGATTCTCGATGGCGGTGACGGGCGTCACGGCATGGGCACGACGCAGGTACTCCTCGGTGGTCTCAGAGATGCCCCAGGCGCGGATCTTGCCCTCGGCGATGAGCTTGCCGAACTCCTCGGCCACGACCTCGGGCTCCACCTTGGGGTCGATGCGGTGCTGGTAGTACAGGTCGATGCAGTCGATGCCCAGCTTGCGCAGACTCTCCTCGCAACTGGCGCGGATGGTCTCGGGGCAGCTGTCCAGAACCAGGTTATTGTTGGCGTCGTGATGCACGCCCATCTTGGTGGCAATGACGACCTCGTCGCGGAAGTCGCGGATGGCAGCACCCACCAGCTCCTCGTTGTACGAGATGGAGCCGTCAGGCTTGACGCCCACGTAGGCCTCGGCGGTGTCATAGAAGTCGTAGCCGATCTCGTGCGCGGCACGCAGCATGTCGATGGCCACGTCATCGTCGGTCGGGTCGCCGGAGGCATGGCTGAAGCCCATGCAGCCCAGGCCCACGGGACTCACGTACAGGTCACTCTTGCCAAGCTGAAGCTTCTCCACGGGTCGCACCTTTCTCTTGCCCTGCCGTTGGCTTCATTCTTACATCGCGCGTGCACTCGAACAATTCCGTTTGATGCCGCAACCAATAAGCAGCGCTTATGGTCCTAGGCGTCGAAGTCGGTGGTCTTGGAGACCTCCGCCCACTTCTCCAGCTCCTCGAGGCGGGCATTGAGCGCACCGCGCACGGCGGCCAGGGCATCGGAGCCCAGATAGAGACGCAGCGGAGTGTCGTCGGCCTCGATGGCCTTGATGATGGGGTAACCGGCCTTCAGCGGGTCGCCGGGCTGCTGACGGGCGTTGACGTTCTGTGCCACGGAGCGCTTGTGAGCGGTCTCGGCGTAGTCGCCCACGGTGTTGTCGGAGCCCTTGAGCGAGGTGTCGTAGAAGTGGGTGCGGAAGGCGCCCGGCTCCACGATCATGGCCTTGATGCCCAGCGGAGCCACCTCGGCGCGCAGGCCCTCGGTCATGAGCTCAACGGCAGCCTTGGTGGCAGCGTAGTAGCCGGAGGCAGCGCCGGTGCGCACGGCACCGATGGAGCTCACGTTGACGATGGCGCCGTCGCGACGCTCGCGCATGCCCGGCAGGACCTTCTTGATCATGGCGACCATGCCAAAGAAGTTGGCGTCGAACATGGCCTGCACGCCAGCCGGGTCGGCCTCCTCAACCGAGCTGCGATAGCAGTAACCGGCGTTGTTGACGAGCACGTCCACCTGGCCGAACTTGGCCACGGCAGCCTCGAAGGCGGCATCGATGGAATCCTGCTGCGTGAGGTCGAGCGCCACGGCGAGGGCCTGCTTGGGGTAGTCGGCCACGATGCCCTCGACCTTGGCAGTAGTACGAGCGGTGACGACTGCGTTGTAGCCAGCCTCCAGAACCGCGCGGGCGATGCCCTCGCCAATGCCGCCCTCGGAGCAACCAGTGATGAGCCACGTCTTTGCCATGATGGAGTCCCTTCTCCTTATGGCGCCTCCAAGCGCCTTGTTCCCTGACATCATTATCCTGGCGGCAGCTGTTGTTGTACACTGCAGGCTAGGAATACCAGCTTGCGTCTGGTGCAAACTAAGGAGGGTGTCATGGAGCTTGAGCAGCTAAGACAGCTCAATGAGATTGCACGATGCGGCACGCTGCAATCCGCTGCGGAACGCCTCCACCTCTCTCAGTCCGCCCTCTCGCGCTCGCTCAGGCGACTGGAGGATGACCTTGGCCAGCCACTCTTTGACCGCACGCGCAACTCGATGCAGATCAACGCCGCTGGTCGGATGGCACTCGAACGCGCACGGCTCATCCTGGCGGAGGAGCGCCGGCTGCGCGACGACTTTGCCGCACTCGCAAAGCAGGAGCGCACCATCCGCGTAGCAAGCGTGGCCCCCGCCCCTACCTGGCGCCTGAGTTCGCTCGTGCTGGAGCAGTACCCGACCACCATCGTGGAACCCGATGTCACCTCGGAGGACGAGGTTGAAGCCCGGCTCATCAACGGCACCTGCGACCTGGCCATCGTGGCACGAGAGCTACGGCTCCCCACCATCAGCTCCACCGTCTTCATGCACGAGGACCTCTACGCCAACGTGCCCGCGGGCCACGTGCTGCACGACCGCGAATCGCTCACCTTTGCCGAGCTCGACGGCCTCACCTTCCTAGTATATGGCGGCATCGGCTTCTGGCACGACATCCACCAGCGCATGCTGCCCTTCGCCCAGTTTGTGACCCAGCCCGATCGCACCATCTTCCTGCAGCAGGTGCGCACGTCCAACCTACTGACCTTTACCACCAACGCGCCCGAGAACACGAGCCGCCACGAGTCACGACGCGCCATCCCCATCACCGATGCCGAGGCGCACGCGACCTTCTGGCTCTGCATGCGCACCGATGCGCCGGAGCGCGTGCGCTTGCTCTTTGGGCTGGCAGAGGCGGACGAAGGCGCATTGCTATGACCCGCAGACGCCCCACGGCGGAGGCCGACCCAATGCAGGACCCGCCCGCCGTCAACTACGTCAGCCTGAGCAAGGCGATGTCCAAGGCACTCCGCCACCAGCCCGAACGGCTGGGCATCACGCTCGCCCCTGACGGAAGCGTCGCGCTCACCGAGCTCATCGACGCCCTCAACCGCCGCGGGGGTTGGCCGCGCGCCCTCACCGAGGCGGACATCCTGCAGGTGGTGGAGCACGGCACCAAGCAGCGCTTTGCCGTGGAGGACGGACGCATCCGAGCGCGCTACGGACACTCGGTTCCGCTGGCCATCGCCTACGAGCAGGCAGAGCCACCCGCCGTTCTCTACCACGGAACGTCGGAGGCAAACGTGCAGCCCATCATGGACGTGGGCCTGCTTCCCATGGAGCGTCAGGTCGTGCACCTTTCGGCGGACGTGGCGACGGCGCGACAGGTTGGGCGGCGCCATGGGGGGCGCACGGTGATTCTGCAGGTAGATGCCGCACGCGCCGCGCGCGACGGCATCCGCTTCTATCGCGGCAACGACAGCACCTGGCTTGCGGACGCCATCCCCGCCACCTACCTGAGCCGTCTTGTGTAGGCAAGGCGAATCCCAACGAGACCCCGAGGCCTCGGATCTCGTTGGGATAGCCAACGTCAAACTGGCACCAAGTGCCTACGCCATGCACTCCCCCACCCAGGCGATGAAGTTGTCCGTGGCACTGCCAGTCCGCTCCGCCTGCGTGTGACCTTGTCCCCACACCGTGGCAAAGTCGACCGTCTCCACATCGGGATTGGCCTGCGCAGCCAGCGCCAGGTTCATCTCGCAGGTCAGAGCCGTGTCGCCCTGGTTGATGCCCGTGCGGATGCGCCAGTGGCGCGCAGGCACGCTGGTACCGCAGCCCGCCTGACTTGCCAGCAGGTAGTACAGCGGCGTGTACATGTCCACGCGCGTCTGCACATCCACGCCCTCGTCGTCGGTCTTGGCCAGATCGTCGGCATAGTCCGCGGCGTAGCTGCTACCCAGGTCGTCGAGCACCTGTGCGAGTGCAGCATCAAAGTGCCCCGCCTCGCCGCCTGTGCCAAAGAGCGTGTTCTCCCCCTGCCCTCGATCGAGCTGGTCAAAGGCACCCAGGCTCTTTGAGGCTTGCTTGAGCGCTACGCAGAAGTCCGCAACACTCGTAATGGTTGCAGTGCCGGTCGCCTCGTCATAGCTCACCCAAGCTCCGTCGGCATTGAGGGCCTCCACGTAGGCGGCTGGTGTATCGTAGTTGCCCGTCAGACTGATACCGCCCGACTTCTCCGTACGCGAGATGTTGTCGATCTGCGAGGAGTCGACCTCCTCGCCGTTACCAGATGCGTCACCCGCAAAGCCTCCCTCGCCGGCATCGGGGCGCGTACCCTGCTCTGGCCTGGCTCCGTCAGGCGCGCCACCACCAGACATGCCGCCCATACCGGCCATCTCACCCCCGCCAGACGAAGAGGCGTCGTAGGGCCAGGTGGCATCCGCAAGGAAGTTGTTGAGAGACTCCTCGATAGTGGCCTTGAGCTGGTCGTAGTACGAGCCTGCCTGGAAGATGCCCTCGTCGGACTCCTCGAGCGTCAGCTCCTCTCCGTTGGCGCCAGGGATGCTCGCCACGTTCACGTAGCTCACGTAAGCCTCCGCGAGGCCGTCCGAGATGGCTTGCTCCTCGTCGGACAGGCCGTTGCGCGTGCATCCCATCATCCACTCATAAGCTGCGTCAGCCGTATCCAGATTGGTGATGGGGCACCAATCCATGGTTCCAAAGACGGCATCGCTTGCGCCTTGCACCGCTCCGATGGCAGAGAGGTAGACCTCGTACTCGGGGGCGTCGCCCGTGGCGCCCATGAGCGCAGACTGAGCGCCGCCACCCGAGTGGCCAAAGGTAAAGACGCGCTCCGGGTTACCAGCAATCTGCCCGGCAAAGGCCCGCAGGAAGCGCACAGCGGCCTTGAGGTCGCATACGCCAGCGGGGGCTCCGTGATCGCGTCCGCGGCAACCGGCATGCACATACACGATGCCCGCCCCGGTGTAGGTGCTCTGCGAGGAGTACTCGGTAAGCGCTGCCTGCGCGGAATAGCCGGGTGTGTTGACGGGCATCACGATAGGTGCGGTTGCTGTCGTGTAGGAGCCGACAGCACCGCTATCGCTCCGCTCGCAGGTATAGGTCCCGTCACCGTTGTCTGTAGCCTCGAAGTAGGCGCTTGGCACAAAGATCGCAAGCGTTTCGTAGCTCTCGTCGGCCGGGGTTTCGCAGTAGGGCACGCCTATCTGGTAATACACGTCGTCGTCGGCGTTATAGCTCCACGCAGCGCTGTCAAAGGTGAGGGATGTGCTGATGGTAGTGGAATCCGTCTGCTCCTTGGCCTGCTCGTCCGTAGTGGCGGTAGCCGACTCGTCGTTCCCGCATGCCGCAAGCAGCAGGGCAATCGCTGCCGAGCCAGTACCCGCAAACGCACGCCTTGTCATGTTCATGGTTCTCTCCTTGTTCATAGGGGGCGTCTTACCACCAAGGGCAGCGTACGGCCCGATACTTGTACAAACCTGAAAGTCCGCGGCAGGAGAGGTGCGCACACGGTCTTGCGACAAGCCCGAACCTAACCTGAAAGGCGCCCACCACCAGAGGTGACGGACGCTGAGGCACTGGATGTGGGCTGGGTCTACTCGCTCAGAAAGCGGAACTGGTAGTTGTCCGGCAGGATGTGGGTGTACACGAAGCTGATGAGCTTCCAGCTGCCGTCGGCCTGACGGTGATAAGTCTCGGTGGCCACGAAGGGGTTGATGGCCTCGTTGCCGCCCACCAGAGCAGTGAGCTCGAGTTGGCGCAGGACGATGGCAATCTCGTCGTCGATCACGCGCACGTCCACGTACTTGTCATCGCGCTTGACGGTCACGATGTGCTTCTGCGCGATGGCCTCCTCCTCGGCACCGCGGTCCATGGTGATGCCCATGTGCACGAAGGGCGCTGATGCGTCGCAGACGCGGCGGAGCTGCTCCACATCCAGGTTGAACTGGGCCTTCCAGTACTCGTCGGAGGCAGCCAGGATCTCGGCCTTCAGCTCCTCCTGGTACTTGGCCTCCTGGATGTCGAAGTCGTCGGGAATGGCGAGGTAGCGCTCGTACACCGACTCGTCTGCCGTGTAGTAGGTCTTGCCAGGGGTAGCCAGCTCGGCAATCTGGGCCATTTCGTCGTCGGTCAGCGCGAAGTCGAAGATGTCCAGGTTGTTGGCCAGGTGCGCCGGGCTCTTGGAGCCGGGGATGATGGAGTTGCCCTTCTGCACGTGCCAGCGCAAGATGACCTGCACGGGGCTCTTGCCGTACTTCTCGGCGAGCTTGGCGAAGACGGGCTCCTCGCGGAGGCTCGCGTCGCCGTGGCCGAGCGGATACCAGGCCTCGATCACGATGCCGTATGCGCTCAGGTACTCGCGCAGGGCGTCGTTGGGATGGTAGGGGTGGTTCTCGACCGTCACCAGCTGGGGCTTGATCTCGGCAGCCTCGATGACCTCGGCGATCTTCTCCTCGGGGAAGTTGGAGAGGCCAAGCGCGCGAATCTTGCCCGCCTTGTAGGTGTCCTCCATGGCCTTCCAGGCGGCCAGGTAGTCGCCACAGGGCTGGTGCAGAATGAGCATGTCGATGTAGTCCATGCCCATGCGGGCGAGCGTCTTGTCGATATGCTCGGCAGCGCGGGTGTAACCGGAGGGCCAGAGCTTGGTAGAGACGAAGATCTGCTCGCGGGGTACGCCAGAGCGGCGGATGCCGCGGGCGACGCCAGCCTCGTTGTAGTAGCCGTTGGCGGTGTCGATGTGGCGGAAGCCGGCGCGCAGGGCGTTGAGCGTGGCCATCTCGGCGTCGGCAGGGCTCATCAGGAAGGTGCCCAGACCCTCGGCCGGCATCTTGACGTCGTTGTTGAGCGTGATGTACTGCATGGTCGTCCTCCTCGGTCGCGCTTATCTGCTGGCCCTAACTATACGAGCGAGAGCGACTCACGCACCCGTCTTCCCCCGCAAGCCACTATGCATGCGGTGGATACCGCAGACGCTAGCCCCGCAGCTGTTGGGGAATCACGATGCAGCAGAGCGTGAGCAGCACCGAGCAGACCATGGCCGGCGGAAAGACGGTGGCCGAGAGCACGATGCCCGCCAGCTTGAGCGCGATGTCAAAGGCCATGTTGCGCGTGCTGCCCAAGATGGCCTGGGGCAGACCGGCCACCTGGTCGTTGTCCGCCCGCAACCGCGCATACAGCACGACGTTTGCCGCGGTCACCAGCAGGATCACTACACCATAGGTGACCTGCGCCAGGGGGTTCCAGAAGTTGTCGGCCACCATGTGCGTGGTCAGCGGAAAGAACGACAAGAAGAAGAGCATCACCAGATCGCAGAGGATGGTGGGCGTTGTCACGCGGTTGATCATGTGCCAGAAGTTGTGCTGGTTGGTCCACATGGCGCCCAGCCAGAAGAACGAGATGGCGTAAGCCAGCACGTCGCGCCACATGCCCATCAGCGTCTGGGCCGTGAGGGGATCGGGCACCTCGAACTCAAGCACGATGATGGTCATGACGATAGCAAGCACCGCATCGTTGAACGCCCCGAGCCTCTCGTGTGGCATGACTTCCCCTCTCCGCTCGCATGGTCCTATCATATCTTCCGAGACAGCATCTGAACTGCAGGGATGAATAGCTGTCTACCTCAGCTGCCGCTCCCAGAAGGCCGCCGCGTTGTCGAGCCAGCCCTCTGCCACGGTACCCACGCCTAGGCCAAAGCCATGCGGCAGGCCGGGAAAGACCTCGATTATGGCATCGGTGCCCCGTGCTCGGATAGCCTTGATACGGCGCTCCATCGTGCGCCAACTGGCGATGCCGTCGCTCGTACCCACGCAGTTGTAGGTGGGCGGCTCGTTGCCATAGACCTCCGAAAGCCCGGTGTACTGCATGATCACGGCCGCGGGACGCGGATACGCCTGCTCGCCGAAGCCTTCGGTGCCGTAGCTGCCCAGCCACGCCGCCATGCGCGCACCGGCCGAGCCTCCCCACAGCGAGTAGCCGTCCATGGTCACACCCAGCTCGTCCTCATGCCGGTAGATGAAGGCTATGGCGCGGGCAAGGTCTACGCAGGCCGTCTGCGCGCCGGGGCGGTAAATGAGCGCGAAGGCGTTGTAGCCCATGCGCGAGAGGGCCAGACAATGCGGAAACGAGTCCTGCATCGCGCCAACGTAGGCAAAACCGCCGCCGGCGTTGACGATCGCCACGTGCGCGCCGGGGTCACCCCGGAAGAAGTAGAGCCCCGTATCGCGCTTGGCCGGGTCGGCGCGCTTCTCCGCGTCGGTATAGATGTCGTAGAAGACCTGCTGGCCCGCCGCCGCATCCGTGCGCAGGCGATTGACCACGTCGACCGTGGTCTGCGTGTCCGGACGCATGTACCACGTGAGGCTGATCGAGCCCAACGTATCTCCCGACCAGTACCAGTCCTCAGCGGGAAAGAGCAGTCGAGCTGCTTCACCCAAGACTGGATCGTTGACCACGTCGGTCACACGAGTGCTTCCTGTCACCACGTCAATCACTACTTCTTTCTCTAGAGATGACCGCCCGCTAGCACCCACGGTCGTACACAATCACAAAGCAACTGATGGTTCACTCTGCCGCATTAGGCTACTGCTTGGTGGGCGAAAGTGGGTCAAAGCGTCCGAGCGGTCACGTCCGGCGGCCCACCTCCGCACCATGGGTAGCACCAAATGTCGATAGGTGTCGCATTGACCCAAATATGAGGCCAACCAGCCCTACCAGAGCCGTCTCTCTGGTCAAGCCAGTATGCATGGCGTGCAGGGTACGTCCAGACTGCCGCCTGCGTGTAACACTGGGGCAACGCCAGCCGCTTGGTACAATTTGACCTAGGTGGCTATCCGGCCACCGCACTTTAGGGGAGAGGGGATCCACATGGCATACCTAGGAGAGGGAACCACCAAGTTGGGCTTTGGCCTCATGCGTCTGCCCAAGCTAGAGGACGGCAGCATCGACGTGCCGCAGGTCTCGCAGATGGTCGACGAGTTCTTGGCTGCAGGCGGCACCTACTTTGACACCGCCTGGGCCTACGGTGGCTCGGAGGAGGCCATCCGCCAGGCGCTGGTCGAGCGCCATCCGCGCGATAGCTACACGCTTGCCACCAAGAACGCAGCTTGGCTTGGCCCCAAGGACGCCGACGAGGCAAAGGCGCAGCTCGACGTGTCTCTCGAGCGCTCAGGCGCTGGCTACTTTGACTACTATCTGCTGCATAACCTAGGCGCAGGACGCACCGCCTTCTTTGAGAAGTGGGGTATGTGGGACTGGGCCAAGGAGATGAAGGCGCAGGGCAAGATTCGCCACCTGGGCTTCTCGTTCCACGACAACGCCGACACGCTCAAGGGCATCCTCGAGCGGCACGCCGACGACGTCGAGTTCGTACAGCTGCAGATCAACTACGCCGACTGGGAGGATGGCAACGTCCAAAGCCGCAAGGTCCACGAGGTTGCGCGCAGCTACGGCAAGCCCGTCGTGATCATGGAACCCGTCAAGGGCGGTATGCTGGCCAACCCGCCCGAGCCCGTACAGGAGATCCTGCGCGCCGCCGAGCCCGACCGCTCCCCTGTGGAGTGGGCACTACGCTTTGCCATGAACACCGAGGGCCTCATCGCCTGTCTCTCGGGCATGAGCAGCCTGCAGCAGATGCGCGACAACCTGGCCACACTGGGGCGCCTGAGCCCGCTCAGCCAGAAGGAGCTGGACACCCTCGCGGCCGCGCGCGAGAAGCTCGCCGAGCTTATTGCCGTGCCCTGCACCGGCTGCCACTACTGCATGGAGGACTGCCCGGTGGGCATGCCCATCGCCAGCATCATGGAGAGCCTCAACCGCGCCGCCCTCTACGGCCTGGACAAGGGCAAGGGCAACTACGGCTTTGCCACGCGCGAGGGCACCAGGGCCAGCGACTGCATCCAGTGCGGCCAGTGCGAGGCGGCTTGCCCGCAGCACATCGACATCATCGACCAGCTGCAGACGGCAGCTGAGAAGTTCGAGTAGTCGCATGGGCGCAAAGGGGTAAGTCCGTCTGTCTAGGACGAGGCTTGTCCCTTTGTGCCAGGCATAGCTACTCGAGACTGCCATGAATCCTGTTGAGAGGAGCGGCCATGGAACTCGAGCAGATGCGGCAGCTTACACTTGGCCTCCGCGCCGCCCCGCGGCGTGGGGTGGCCAAGTCGTATGCGACCGGTCGTCGGGAGCTGCGGCCGAGGCCGACGGGAGCGTGAGGCAATGGAACTCGAACAGATGAGACAGCTCGACGCCATTGCGAGAAGGGGCACCATTTCGGCCGCAGCCGAGGAGCTGCACCTTTCGCAGCCCGCGCTCTCGCGCTCCATCAAGCGCCTGGAGCGCGAGCTGGGACAGGAGCTCTTCGACCGCACGCACAACTCCGCCACGCTCAACGATGCCGGGCGCCTGGCCGTCGACCATGCCCGCAACCTCCTGCGCGACGAGCGCATGATGCTCGACGCCTTCGCTGACCTCGCGCGCCGCCAGCGCACCTTGCTCGTTGGCACAGTGGCCCCCGCGCCCGTCTGGCACCTCACAGCACTTACGGTCGAGCGCTTTCCCGGCACCCTCCTCAACCCGGTGACGCTGCCCGAGGACGAGGTGGAACGACGCCTCATGAATCGCTCCGTGGACCTTGCCATCACGCTGCGACCCATGATCCTGCCCACCATGCATTCGGTGCAGATCATGCATGAGGACCTCTATGCCTTCCTGCCGCAAGGTCATCGCCTTGCCTCGTGCGACACGGTCTCGTTTGCCGACCTCGATGGAGAGAGCTTCCTCGTGCTCTCCGAGGTTGGCTTTTGGATGGACATGCTGCGGCGCAACATGCCTCACGCCAACATCGTTGAGCAGGCGGACCGCTCCGTCTTTGAGCAGCTGGTGCGCACGACCGAGCTCATCAGCTTTGTGACCAACATCACGCATGAGAGCCGGAGCAACCTAGACCGTGTCGCCGTGCCCATCGCAGATGCCGACGCTCATGCCACGTTCTATCTGTCGACTCTCGCCGACGCTCCGCAGCGCGTGCAGGACATCTTCGCGTGGGCGAGTCGCTAGGAGTCGCGCACCTGACTGTACTGCCACACCACATGCATTCACAACAAGAAGTGGGGGCGGCTTTGCCGACATTGGCAAAGCCGCCCCGCACTCATGCGGTTCAGAAGGTCGTTCCGGCGCTACTTGGCCGCGTCGATCTGGCCCTTGATGCGATCGAGCAGGAACTGCACGGTATCCAGGTTGTGGTGGTCGAGGATGACGGACTTGCCAGCGTCGAGGCCGCGGATCTGCTCGCGGTCGTCCTCGGTCAGCTCGAAGTCAAAGACGTCGAAATTCTCGGCCATGCGGGCGGGCTTGCTGGACTTCGGAATCACGATGACGCCCTCGTCCATGAGGAAGCGAAGCGCCACCTGGCCCACGCCCTTGCCGTACTTCTCGCCAATCTTGGCCAGCAGCGGGTTGGTAAAGAAGCCGTTGGCGCCCTCGGCGAAGGGACCCCAGGCCATGTGCTGCACGCCCAGCTTCTCCATCACGGCATGCTCGGGTTTCTCTTGCCAGAAGACGTGGGTCTCCACCTGGTTGAGCATGGGCTTTACCTCGGCAAAAGCGCAGAGATCCATGAGCTGCTTGCTGTCGAAGTTGCTAACGCCGATGGCGCGGACCTTGCCCTCGGCGTAGGCCTCCTCCAGCGCGCGCCAGGCGCCGTAGACGTCGTAGTAGGCCTGATGCAGCAGCATGAGGTCGAGGTACTCGAGGCCCAGACGCTCGAGCGACTCGTCGATGGAGCGCTTGGCATCCTCGTAGCGGTAGTTGGAGACCCAGATCTTGGAGACGATGAAGAGCTCGTCGCGCGGCACCCCACTCTTGGCGATGGCGGCGCCCACACCCTCCTCGTTGCCGTAGGACTGCGCGGTGTCGATCAGGCGGTAGCCGGCCTTGATGGCCTCGGACACGCACTCCTCGGTCTCTGCGTTGCCGATCTGGAAGACGCCGTAACCGAGCATGGGCATCTTGACGCCGTTGGAAAGGGTGGTGTACTCCATGGTGCGCTCCTTCTGACGAGGCTTCATTTGCTGACACCATCATCCGACGCGGGAGCACGGACGTCCAATACCCACTTATCAGGCCAGTATGCACTAGACGCATGCACTACTTTGGCGTGCGCCTTTTGCTGATATACGACCGTTCGCAGAAGTCGTTGCATGTGCCCAATGCCGTAAGAGCTGCAAGGACCTCGTTTATGGAAGCCAGTGCCATGGCAGGGTCGGGCTCCACCCGGAACCAGCACGCTCTGTCATCTACAATGGCGCGAACGCCACGATAGGAGCAAATGCACGAGGAGAACCATGAGCATCACGCTTTCCCATTCTTCTGCACTTACGGTCGTGCGCATGCTGCGTGCCGAAGGCCTGAACCTGAGGGAGATGGATTCAACGACGCTTACCCGCCCCTCAACTTGGGTGGGCAAGAGATGGACCATGCGCGAGTTCGATCCTTCGATATGGCGCTGGCCCCAGCCAGCAAAGGAGTCGCACCTACATGTGCTGGTACCCAAAGGTTCGCCATACGTCCGCATGGCAACCGTCGAGACCCATGTACTGTGGCGGGGAGGTACTTCCTCAGAAGCATTGTGGGTCGATGAACACGCCTCGATAGTTCGCCCCGAGCTCTTGTATCTCGAAATGGCTGAGACTCTCCCACTTCCCGCGCTCGTAATGCTTGGCTACGAGCTGTGCGGCAGCTTCTCGCGTGACCCCCTCAATCCAATCGATGGAGAGGCGAAGATCGGAGTGCCGAGGGCAACAAGCGTTGAGGAGCTGTCGTCATATGTGTCTGAGCGTGCCGGAGTTCGAGGCATCGCAATGGCAAGAAAAGCTCTGGAATACATTTGCAACGATGCACTCAGCCCCATGGAAGCGCTGCTAGGAATGGTCTATTCGCTACCTCCGGAGGAGTCGGGTTATGGCATGGGTCCTCTTACGCTCAACGAGCGGGTTCGGGTTGGTGATCCGGATGATACGGGTCATTCGAGGTCGCGCTACCCAGATATTTCGTTCTCCTTCGCACCTCTCGGGTTGAATTACGACGGCGAAGACCATCTTGACCTCGTCGGTCTTGTGCAGGCCGCTCGCAAAGAAACGTCTGTAGAAGGAGAAGAGCGGGCGGCGGCTGAGGCGGCGCTTAACGAGAAGATTGATGCGGTGAGGTCAAAGGTGGTCGACGATAACGCCAGAAATCGTCAGTTGGCAGCGAGTGGCAGGATTGTCTTTCCGATCGTGAAGGAGGACGTATACGGATGGAACTGCCTAGATGAGTTCACAAGACAGGTACTACGGTGCGCCCAGTCCGTATTTGGGATTGATGTCAGTCGCTTTGAACAGACGCTCGATGATACCGAGCGAAAACGCGATAGGTACGCTCTGATCACCTCGTTCATGCCCTCAAGAGGACCCTTGAGGAGCATTTGAGGACTGGCGGACTCAGGACTGATTCCTGCATACAGGGATTAGTGCAAAGTCGATACGCTCAAACCACCTGTCAACTGGTCTTATTTAGATTGGGAAGAAATCGACTTTGCACTGTGTATTTTAGCAAGTGCAAAGTCGATTAGTATGATTCTGTCACCAACAGGCATTATTGGACCGAATCTGCAATCGACTTTGCATTATGTATCCTGCCGGCACAGAGTCGTTGCGATCATTCTTGAAAATGCATCGTTGGAATCGTGGTGCAATGGCGGACAAGCTCGGAGATGCGGGCATCTCACTGTCGCCGGATAGCCGCCTCGCTTCGCAACGCTGCAACAATGCCTGTTCATCGGATGCCCCAAAGGCCTTCCTACTCCGCCGCCTGACGCAGCGCGTTGACGCAGAGGGCGTACTCGCCCACCAGCACGCGCTCGTGGTAGTCGCAGACATGCACCAGCTTGGGTACGGAACCCTCGGGCAGCCAGCGGGCAAGCTCAGCCGCAAGCTCGTCCATGTCGGGCAGCAGGTCAACAGCCACATAGATGACCTCGGGAGCAGCTACGCCGATGACACCCATCAGGTAGTTGGACACAAGCTCCTGCATGCCCTCGGACGTCCACCCCTTCTTGCGCAGCTTGTCGCGAGCGCCCAGCTTGCTCACTAGGTAGCCCAACTCGCCTGCCAGGCCGTGGTTGCCACGTACCAGGCGCCCATCCACAACGAGTCCCTCGCCGCCCACGCAGTAGCCCGTAGGCTGTCGGTGCAGCGCGACGTTCTCGAACTCGTCCTGGCTCACGTAACAGCCGACAGCTGCCGCGTTGGCATTGTTGTCCACGAAGATGGGCACGCCCAGACCCTCAGAGAGCTTGGCAAAATCGGGCATGCCCAGATCGAGAGTCACCATGTGCACAGTGGACCCGTCCACCACACCCGGCAGCGCAAGACCGATGGCATCGAGCGCATGTGGGTCCACTCCCTGCAGGTGCACCGTTGCCAGCACGTCCTTTACGTCGCAATAGCTACGGCCAGGCTTCTCCACGCACCCGTCGAGCACCACCTCGCCGTGGTCGTACACGCGATAGCTGTAGAGGGAGTCCTTCACGCCATAGACCGCGCTGATCACCAGAATGCGCTTGTCGTTGTCCAGCTTGCGCACGATGCGCGTATCGGCCTGCTCCATGCGAGCGGCCAGCGCGTTCTCGCTCATGGCATTGAGCAACATGCGCAGGGCTGTGCCCGCGTCGTAGGAGCCAAAGACTGCGCCGGGAATCTCGAAGACCACCAGGTCGGGATGACGCTCCACCATCTCGTCGCGGTGCATGTGCACCTGTGGTGCCAGCATCACGGCCTCGTACTCGCCCGCCACCTCGAGGGCCTGCACGATGGGCTTGGCCTCGAACTCGTAGTCAAGCGAGAGGGTGGTCGCAACCTCAGCCAGCTTCTTGGCAAAGAAGCTGGTGGTGAGGCCCGAGGTACAAGAGAGCAGGATGCGGGTCACCTTCTGAGCCGTAAGCTGCGACAGCGTATCGGTCAGCTCGTCAAAGAGCTGCTGGGCGTGATCGAGGTCGTCCATCTCAAAGTGCAGGAAGAAGGTGGGGTTGTCTGGGTCATCTGCCGGAATGATGTTGAGCTCTACGATCTCGGGCGCGCCCGGTTCGAGCTCGTAGAAGTTGACGTTGGCCGTCGCCTTCTCGGTCACAATGCGCACGTGCTCGTTATCAGGACTCTCAACGGTGCAGCCCTCCACCACATGACGCAGCATCATCGCGCGAGAGAGAATCCAGGAACGGAAGTCGTTGGCAAGGCTAGTCATGGCAGCTCCTCGAAGACACGGTTTCGGCAGTTCCATTGTAGAAAAAAGCGGGGCCGCCGGCAGTACATCTACCAGCGGTCCGCCGCTCATCGGCCGGACCTACCAGGAGAGGCTCCAGTCGCCTTCGGCGTGCGCCTATGCGACACCCCTTTCCTCGACATGTCGCACCTAGCACCACTCACTTAGCCGGTCAGCTCATCAGCACCATATGAAGGACCGTTGCGCAACGCACGCAGAAGAGGTGTAACCAGTGGCGCAAACCCTCGCAAGCAGCTGATAAGCTGTGGCGCAAGGGAAACCAACAAGGAGGGAGACCAGCATGTCGACGGCATTTCCGGAGGGCTTTTTGTGGGGCGGTGCAGTGGCGGCCAACCAGCTTGAAGGCGCCTACCTCGAGGACGGCAAGCAGCTCAACGTGACCGACGTCATGACGGGCATCGGCAACAAGCCCGACATCGAGTGGAACGAGGAGACGGGCAAGTGGGAGCCGTCGCTCAGCTACGAGCATGTGCACCTCTCGCAGGAGGGCATCGACTTCTACCACCGCTATGAGGGCGACCTCGAGCTGATGGCAGGCATGGGCTTCAAGGCCTTCCGTACCTCCATCAGCTGGGCACGCATCTTCCCGCACGGCGACGAGGAGGAGCCCAACGAGAAGGGCCTCGAGTTCTACGACCGCCTCTTTGACAAGATGCTCGAGCTGGGCATGGAGCCGGTCATCACCATCAGCCACTACGAGACGCCGCTTGGGCTGCTCGTGGACTACGGCGGATGGCTCAACCGCAAGATGATCGACTTCTGGGAGCGCTACGTGCGCACCATCCTCACGCGCTACAAGGGCAAGGTCAAGTACTGGATGACCTTCAACGAGATCAACGTGGGCCGCATGATCCCGTTTGCGGCGGGCGGCATGCTGGACATCCATCCGACCAACAAGGAGATTCCCAACGCTGACCTGACCCAACGGCAGATCTACCAGGGTTGGCATCACCAGTTTGTGGCCAACGCGCTGGCCGTCAAGCTCTGCCGCGAGATTGACCCCGACGCCAAGATGGGCATCATGCTCTCGCAGTCGGGCATCGCGTGCTTCCCTGAGACCTGCAACCCCGACGACGTGCTGGGCGCACAGGCCATGCAGCGCAAGCAGTCGTTCTTCTCCGACGTCATGCTCAAAGGCCGCTACCCCGGCTACGTCAAGCGCATCTGGGCCGAGAACGACGTGGAGCTGCAGATTGAGCCGGGCGACATGGAGCTCATCGCCGCCTACACCAACGACTTCTTTGCCTTCAGCTACTACCGCAGCTCGGTTTTCAGCAGCAAGGCCGAGGGCGCCGACGACGTGAAGAACGCCACAAGCGGAGCCACGGGCAACGTGAAGAACCCCTACCTCACCGCCTGCAGCCCCGAGCCCTGGTGCTGGCCGGTTGACCCCAAGGGCCTGCGCTACGTATGCAACTACCTGCAGGACCGCTATGACGTGCCCATGTTCATCGTGGAGAACGGCATCGGCCTCGACGAGAACCTCGACGAGAACGGCCACATCCACGACCCGTTCCGCGTGGAGTACACGCGCGACCACCTGCTGCAAGTGGAGGAGGCCCTCAAGGACGGCTGCGACATCATGGGCTACCTATACTGGGGCCCCATCGACGTGGTCAGCGCCGGCACCGGCGAGATGCGCAAGCGCTATGGCTTTGTGTACGTGGATCGCTTCAACGACGGCCACGGCACCCTCGAGCGCGTGAAGAAGGACTCCTACGACTGGTACAAGGCCGTCATCGAGTCCAATGGCGAGGCGTTGCACGAGTAGCGCGGCCATATCATCCGGTACCACAAAGGGGATGGCTCCCAGCACCAGGAGCCATCCCCTCATTTGTTCTTGCACCTTTGGGAAGCGTTCCCAAAGCACGGCCATTCCGCTTGTAATCAGGGGCCGTCCCCGCTGGCCGGAGCGACTAGTGCTCGAAGTGGGCAGCAACCTTCTCGAGGGTTTCAATGATAGGCAGGTGCTGCGGGCACATGGACTCGCATTGTCCGCAACCGATGCACTCGCTCGCGCGGCCAAACTCCTCGGTCAGCTTCTCGTAGTTGGTAAAGTTGATCGTCCAGCCCTTGTGCTCCAGGTCGTCGCGCATGTCCTCGTTGTACAGCGAGAAGTACTCGGGAATGCAGATGTGCATGGGGCAGCCGTCGGTGCAGTAGTGGCACGCGGTGCAGGCAATGGCCGTCTGGCTGTTGATGATCTCGGCCACCTTGAAGCAGGTGTCGCGCTCGGCCTCGGTCAGGGGCTTAAAGTCGTCCATGTAGGAGAGGTTGTCCTCCATCTGAGCCAGCGTGCTCATGCCCGAGAGGACGCACATCACGTTGGGCAGGCTTGCCACAAAGCGGATGGCCCAGCTGGCCACCGAGAGGCTTGGGTCAAGCGCCTTGAGCAGCGCCTCGCCCTCGGCGGGCACGTTGGCCAGGGTGCCACCCTTGATGGGCTCCATCACGATGACAGGCTTGCCGTGACGCTCGGCCACCTCGTAGCAGGCGCGGCTCTGAATCCACTCGCTCTCCCAGTCCAGGTAGTTGATCTGCAGCTGCACGAACTCCATCTCGGGGTGCTTGGTCAGGATCTCGTCGAGCAGCTCGGGGCTGTCGTGGTAGGAGAAGCCCACATGACGCACCAGCCCAGCCTCCTTCTTCTGCAGCAGCCAGTCAAAGCAGTCGAACTTCTCGTAGTGCGGGTAGCTGCTGGCCTCGATGCCGTGCAGCAGATAGTAGTCAAAGTAGTCGACGCCGGTCTTCTGCATCTGCTGATTGAAGATCTCGTCGCGCCCCTCGAGGCTGTTGAAGAAGCCGTTGTGCAGCTTGGTGGCAAGCGTGAAGCTCTCGCGCGGATAGCGGTCAACCAGCGCCTCTTTGGCCACGTTCTCGCTGGCAAAGCCGTTGTACATCCAGGCGGTGTCGAAGTAGGTGAAACCCTTTGCCATAAAGAGGTCGACCATCTGCTTAACCTGCTCGACGTCCACCGAGGCAGAGTCGTTGGGATCCAACTGCGGCATGCGCATGAGGCCAAAGCCGAGCTTCTTGGCAGGCTTGAAATCCATGGGTGCTCCTCTCCTCTCCCCTCCCCAGGGGGCAGTATTGTCGTTGACTATAGCCTACAGGTTAAGGCGAGCATCATCCAATGCGTATTGCGTAGGCCTTGCCATAAGTATGGGGCATTGACTCAAAGGGGAGTATCCCTTTGAGTCGGTAGCGGATCGACGTTACGGCAGCTGATGGCCAGCGGAGAGGTAGACCTCGTACCACTCCTCGCGCGTCATCTCCCAGTCGCAGGCAGCGGCACTCTGGCGGATACGCTCCGGGCGCGTGGTACCCACTAGCGCCTGCATCTTGGCCGGATAGCGCAGCACCCAGTTGATGGCCACAGCGGTCTTGGTGGTGTCGTGGTCGGCAGCGATACGCTCCAGCGCCTCGTTGAGCTCGGCATAGTCGGGGTTGTCCAAGAAGACGCCGCCAAAGTAACCGTGCTGCAGCACGCTCCACGCCTGCACGGCCATATCGTGGTCGTAGCAGTACTCCAAGATGCCGCCATCACGCATCACCGCAGCGTCGTTCTCCATGTTGGCGTTAAAGAACGCATCGAACATGGGCGTGAAGGCCGCCGAAATCTGCACCTGGTTGGCCGCGATGGGGAACGGCAGGTAGTGGGCCAGGCGGGACATCATTGCAGGGTTCTGGTTGGAGACGCCAAAGTCCAGCACCTTGCCGGCCGCGTGCAGCTCCTCGAAGGCGCGGGCGATGTCCTCGGGCACCATGAGCGCGTCGGGACGATGCAGCAGCAGGCTGTCCACGTGGTCGGTCTGCAGCGCGCGCAGGCTGTTGTCCACCGACTCCATGATGTGCTCGTACGAGAAGTCGAAGTAGTTAGCCTTAACACGGGGATGGGGGCGAATGCCCAGCTTGGTCTGCAGCCACACGCGGTCGCGCAGGCCAGGTCGCGCGGCAAAGGCCTCGCCAAGCTTGCCCTCCGACGGGCCGTAGATGGGTGCGGTGTCCACCGCGTTGATGCCGCAGTCCAGACCACACTCAATGAGGTCGGCCACCTCGTCGGGCGTCTTCTCCCAGATGCGCATCATGCCCAGGACGACCTCGGATACCTTGGTCTTGTTGGCGCCAAACTCGATGTAACGCATGCGTTGCCCTCCCCGCTCTCGCATTCCGATGCCATTCTTCATCGTAGCTTGCGGTCACGGCGTGCAGGTGCATGCGTATATGACGTCGGCAAACGTCTTGTGGTATCGGTCATCCGCAGCCCGTGGAGAGCTCATCTAGGCGAGGGTCAGCCTCGCCCGCGGCAAAAAGCCCCGCCACACGGGCGGGGCATGCTTGCTTGCTCTTTGTTGCCGCGGCTACTCCTTAGGAGCAGTCACCTCGTCGACCACGGCCATGGCGTTGAGGCTACGCGGATAGCCGATGAACGGCACGTTGTTGCTCACGACCTTGATGAGGAACTCGCGCGTGTTGCCGCACTGCACGTTGCCGGCGGTGTGAGCGCGCAGCTGAGCCTCGCAGCCACCCTGTGCTGCGATGTAGCAGAAGGTCATCAGCTCGCGCTCGGGAATGGTCAGCCCCTCGCGGGTGTACCAGTCGCCAAAGCAGTTCTTTACCAGCCACTGCGCGATGTGCGGGTAGTCGGGGTTGCCGCGGTCCTTGTAGCCGTGCATCTGCTCGCCAAAGCAGGCGACCTGCGCCTTCTCGCCGCCCTCATAGCGGCTGGCCTCGGTGGGTTCGGTGGTGGCGCGCTCGGCAAGCGGCAGCTCGATGCCGCGTACCTCAAAGATCTCGTTGGTCACCTTGAGGAAGGGGAACACGCGCCCGATGCCCAGGTAGGCCACGGCCTGGTACACGATCTCCTTGACGGTCTCGGGCTCGACGCCCATGTTGAGCGCCGCCGGCAGCATAGCGCGGAACTCATCGACGCCCTGGCAGCCCAGGCAGGTGGCCAGCCAGCACATGAAGCGCGTGCGGTCGGGCAGGTCGACGTCGTCGACCACGTCGCCAAAGGCAAAGTTGGCAAAGCGCTCCACGAACTCGGGGTCGGTGCGCTGCAGGTCGGACGCATAGGTGGGAAGCATGCGCGAACGGAAGTCGCGGGCGGTCTCGGTGAGCTGAGGGACGTATGCCATAACAGGTCCTCTCTTAGATGACGTGGGTTTGCTGGTTAGATGCGCCTAGAGCGCGGCGTACTGCTCGTCGGAGACGGGCTCGAGCCACTCGTTGCTCTCGTCGGTGCCGGGGACCTCGACGGCCACGTGGCTAAACCAACTGTCGGCCTTGGCGCCGTGCCAGTGCTTGACGTTGGCGGGGATGGTGATGACCGTGCCAGGCACGAGGCTGACGGCGGGCTTGCCCCACTCCTGGTACCAGCCCTCGCCAGCGGTGCAGATCAGCACCTGGCCGCCGCCCTCGCTGGCATGGTGGACGTGCCAGTTGTTGCGGCACCCGGGCTCAAACGTCACGTTGTACACCGGCGAGGCGCAGCCGTCCTCGGTGAGCACCTTAAAGAACGTGGCGCCAGAGAAGTACTGGGCGGCAGGGTTGGGGCCACCGACCCCAAAGACATCCATCTGCTCGAACTCGGCGCGATCCATCGTCTTGGCCATCTGGGTCTCCTCTCGGTAGAGTTTCGCTCACCATCATGATATGGGCGCGGCGCACGTCGTTCAAAAGCCTTCTCGCTATCGTTTCCATGAGCAGAAGGCATCACCTCTGACTCAAAGGGGATACTCTCTTGCGAGTCGGAGGAGTCATGCCCCTGCCAACTCACAGGGAAGAATCCCCTCTGATTCAGGTACGACGTACATGCGCGTTCTGCCTTAGCGCCTGGGAATCCACATGAACTGCCCGTGCGGTGTCACACGGAACATCATGATGGAGCCCAGCTCGCTCTTCTTGATGAAGCCCTTGAGGAAGGGTACGACCTTGTCGGGATCCTCCTCTGAGCACTCGAATACCACGGACTGCGGCGAGGTGCCCTTCTCGGAGCTGAGCTTGAACGTCATGGGCTCGGTGATGCCCTCTACCAGCGCAATGACCTTGTCCCTGAACGCGGGGTTGACGCCATCGACATCTACGAGCATTGTTGCCTCCTTCTCTCCAACTCCCTTGCCCCTCGCGCATGGGGACGCTCCCTTTTGCGCGAGGGATGGACTGTCATTGCTGACGGCCCTCCCTTGCTGCCATTACATCAGAATTCCCATCTAGACAGTCGGGCTCATCCGCAGGCGTAGGCGACTGCGGGAGAGACGTCATGACACGCCCGTACATGGCGGGCTGGATCGTAGGAGGGTTGTGGGACTGCTCGTCGGAGTCGTCCTCATCGTCCACCTGGCGCAGCTCCTCGACAAAGCCCGCCGTGATGATGCCCGAGGGCAGCGCAACCACGGCAATGCCCATCATGGCCGAGACCATGCTGATGGCTCGTCCCGCTATGCTCACGGCGGTCACGTCGCCGTACCCGATGGTCGACAGGCTGATGACCGCCCAGTACAGGGCCTCGAAGAAGGTGGCAAAGGTGTCGGGTTCCACGTTGAAGATGATGAGCGCGCTCACGAACACGTATCCCACGGCCAGCACCAGCACGGCAGCCAGCGCCGACCGTTCGCGATGCAGCACGCGCAGCACTAGCTGCACGCTGCGCGAATGGTGCACGAGCTTGACTGCGCGCATCACCCGCATCAGACGCACCAAGCGCGAGAGGCGCAGCACCTGCGAGACGGGCAAGAAGGTGGGCACGATGGAGATAAGGTCGATGATCGCCAGTGGCGTGAGCGGGTAGAGAGCGAACGGCGAGCGTCCCTTGGGATCCATGAGGTCGGCGCACCACCAGCGCAGCAGGTAGTCCACGATAAAGATCGCTGTGGTCACCCACTCCACGCGCACGAGCCGATGCGTGGGGTCCTTGAAGCACAGGGGCATCAGGCTCACCACGATGACCGCAATCATAAACCAGTCGTAGACGTGCGCCGCATGGCTGTCGGTGGTGCTGTCGTCGGTGATGATCTCGAGTATGCGTCGGCGCATGCGGGCTCCTCGTTGTGGGACTGACTCAAAGGGGAGTATCCCTTCTGAGTCAGTGAGTTTGCCTGACTCAGAAGGGATACTCCCCTTTGAGCCAGCGGCTGAGTGCATTGTCGCATGGATGGCGTTGCCTAGAGCGTCACAACCTGCAGGTCGGACAACGTATACTGGTACGCACCGAACGAACGGAGGCAGCCATGCCCTTTACCATCGTGCGAGACGACATCACCCATGTGAAGGTCGACGCTATCGTCAACGCGGCCAACAGCGACCTGCTGATGGGCGGGGGCGTGTGTGGCGCCATCTTTCGAGCCGCCGGCTCGCGCAAGCTGCAGGCCGTCTGCGACAAGATTGGCCACTGCGACACCGGCCAGGCAGTGGCCACGCCCGCCTTTGCCCTGCCCGCACGGCACGTGATCCATACGGTCGGGCCCATCTGGCACGGCGGCACGCAGGGCGAGCGGGACCTTCTGGCCAGCTGCTACCGCACCTCGCTCGAGCTCGCAGCCTCACTCAAGTGCTCGTCCATCGCCTTCCCGCTCATCTCGGCAGGCATCTACGGCTACCCCAAGCGCGAGGCACTCGAGGTGGCGCAGACCCAGATTCGCTCCTTCCTCGAGACTCACGAGATGGACGTGCGGCTGGTGCTCTTTGACGCGCGGGTCATGGAACTGGCCGACGACCTGCGTCTGCGTGTGAAGCGCTACATCGACGACGTGTATGTGGACGCCAGCGGCTACAGCGCGCGGCGCCCATGGGAAAACGTGCCTTCCTTCACAGATACCAGCGTTGCCGAAGACGCCAGTCTCTTCGGGTCGGCCGAGGACAGCATGTCGTTCTCGGAGCCCATGGAGTCCTATGCCATG
The DNA here is from genome assembly GCA_902779675.1 of uncultured Coriobacteriaceae bacterium. Taxonomy (GTDB): domain Bacteria; phylum Actinomycetota; class Coriobacteriia; order Coriobacteriales; family Atopobiaceae; genus UBA1367. The sequence continues at coordinate 214,238 of CACZCK010000002.1, forward strand.
CCCGCGCCGCCGGCAGCAGCGCCATCGGCCTCCGCAGCTCCCTCGGCTGCCCCGCGCGGCAGCAAGCGGCGCGAACGTCAGAAACTGCCGGGCACACTGCGCAACCTGCTCTCCCACCTGGATGCCGGCTTCTCCGAGACCCTGCTTGCCATGATCGATGAGCGCGACCTCAAGGATGCGCAGGTATACAAGCGTGCCAACCTTAGTCGACAGCACTTCTCCAAGATCCGCAGCAACCCACTGTACCGCCCCACCAAGCAGACGGTGCTCGCTCTGGCAGTGGCACTCGAACTCTCGCTCGACGAGACACAGCTGCTCCTACAGCGCGCGGGATTTGCCCTCAGCCACGCTGACCGGCGCGACGTGATCGTGGAGTTCTTCATCCGTGAGGGCATCTACGACGTATTTCAGATCAACGAGGCGCTTTTTGCCTTCGACCAGCCCCTGCTTGGCTAGCTGCACCTCCCCTACCTGCAGAAACGCGCATCGCTCGCCCGCGTCAACCGTCACGGGCGGGCGATGCGCGATGTCCCCTGCCAGTTGACCAAACGCCTTCTCCCGCCTCGTAGACTGCAGTCAGCAAGTCGGAGCGGCACCGCCGCACAAGGAGAGGGGCACACCATGAAGAAGAATCTGACCGAGCTCGTGTTTATCGTCGACCGCAGTGGATCGATGGCCGGCCTGGAGAGCGACACCATCGGCGGCCTCAACGCCACCCTGCAGAAGAACCGCGAGGTAGAGGGCGAGTGCGTGGTCTCCATCGTGCTGTTTGACAACTACAGCGAGGTGCTGGTGGACCGCAAGCCAATCGGCGAGGTGGCCAATCTCACCACCCGGCAGTACCAGGTGCGCGGCTGCACCGCCCTGCTCGACGCCGTGGGCGACTCCGTGCGCTACATCGACAAGGTGCAGAAGATCCTGCCTGAGGACTACCGTGCCGAGAACGTGATCTTTGCCATCATCACCGACGGCATGGAGAACGCAAGCACGCATCGAACCTACGGCGAGGTCAAGCACATGATCGAGGCCAAGCAGGAGCAGGGCTGGGAGTTTTTGTTCTTGGGAGCCAACATCGACGCGGCCGCCGAGGCCGGGCGCATGGGCATCCGCGCCGACCGCGCCACCCAGTACGTGAGCGACGACCTGGGCACCAACCTGGCCTACGAGGCCATGGCCTGTGCGCAGGTGAGCAGGCGCACGAGCGGCGAGGTAGCCCCGAGCTGGAACGCCGCGCCCAAGGCCGACGCCGCCAAGCGCGGCGGCGTCAAGCGCTTCAAGCTGTGGTAGGAGGCGCGGGAGTCCCGGCAGAAAGGCAGGCCCCTCGCGGCGCCAGCGCAATCGGTCCAATAGCGGCGCAAGAGAGTTGTGGTCATCCCCGCAATCCACTTATTGCCGAAACAATCAGGCATTAAGCGGATTGCGGGGCGTTCCGTCTTGACGGAACGCCCCGCAAAGGCCTTATTGCCCGAAAAACCGGACATTTATCAGAAGGGGCAGCCGAAAGGGTCACCCCTTCTGAGTCAGGCGGCGCGGTGGTGACTACTCGGCCTGCAGGGCCGCCACGGTGATGTAGTTGTACGGCGCGTTGAAGTGCGGCAGGAAGAATATGTCGAGCAGCGCCAGCTCGTCGATGGTGACCTTCTTGGCCACGGCGAGGCTGAACATGTTGATGTTGCCACTCATGTCGTAGGTGCTGGCGAGCTGGGCGCCCAGAATCACGCGCGTCTTGGCGTCGTAGACGATCTTGATGGTGGTGTCGGGGTTGTCGTGCTCGATGAACGGAGCCTTCTGGCAGTCGGTGACGGTAGTGGTCAGCACGTCAATACCCGCGCGCTTGGCTGCCGCCTCGGTGAGGCCGGTCGAGACCATCTTGAGATCAAAGATGCAGATGCCGCTGGAGCCCTGCACGCCCGGCGTCTCGATGGGAGTGCCGCCGATGTTGTGGCCCGCCACGATGCCCGAGCGCACCGCGTTGGACGCCAGAGCGATGTAGCCCAGCTCGCCGTCGAGGGCGTTGTTGAAGATAGCGGCGCAGTCGCCCACCGCGTAAACGTCCTTGACGCTGGTCTCCTGATGGCGGTCGACCACGAAGGCGCCGTTGGGCAGCAGCGTGAAGCCACCGCCGGCCGCGAGCGCGGTGTTGGGCCTGAAGCCGATACACACGCACACCATGTCCACGTCGTAGGCGCCCTTGTCGGTGACGAGCTTGGTCACCTTGCCGTCGACACCCTCAAAGTGGTCCACGCCCTCGCCATAATGGGCCTCGATGCCGTTGTCGGCGAGGTTCTGCGCCATGCGCTCGCTGAACTCGGGGTCGAAGTTGTTGGCCATGCAGGTGGGAGCCATGTCAACCAGCAGGGTGTGACGGCCGTTGCGCTGGAAGGCCTCGGCCAGCTCCACGCCGATGTAGCCCGCGCCGACCACGGCCACGGTCTTGATGGCCGGGTCCTTGAGCTTGTCCACAACCTCCTGCGCGTTCTGGAACAGCTTGACCTGCTGGATGTTCTCCAGATCGCCGCCCTCGAAGCGCGGGATGATGGGCAGAGAGCCCGTGGCCAGCACCAGCTTGTCATAGGGCTCGGCGTAGGCGGCGCCGTCCTTGCCGGTGGCGTAGACCACCTTGTTCTCGTAATCGATGCGGTCGACCGGGGTCTCCATGTGGATGGTGGCACCCTTGGCCTCGAACTGCTCCTTGGTCTGGTAGAACAGGCCGTCGGGGCCGCTGATCTGGTTGCCGATCCACAGGGCCATGCCGCAGCCCAGGAAGCTGATGTTGGAGTTGGCGTCGAAGGCCACGACCTCGTTGCCCTCGTAGTTGTCCAGGATGGTATTGATTGCGGCGGTGCCAGCGTGGTTGGCGCCAACGACGACGATCTTGCTCATACACGTCTCCCCTCTCGACGGATACAGGTGTGTCCTACTCTACGGCTGAGAAAGGGCAGGTAGCATGCCACATCGGGAGGCGAGCGCTCTTTGCTCGCAGGCGCACGAGCTCACCGCAGCTGGCGGCCGTACCAGAAGGGGCTACCCCCATTGGAACAGCCATTCCAATGGGGGTAGCCCCTTCTGGCATGTGGTCGTACGGGCCCTACGCGCGGGAGCGCTGCTGGGCCTGGATCATGCGGTTTATGGCGTTGATGTAGGCCTTGGCGCTGGACACGATGATGTCGTTGTCGGCACCGCGGCCGTTGTACACGCGGCCGTCCTGTGCGGTGATGCGCACCGTGACCTCACCGATGGCGTCGATGCCGCGCGTGATGGCCTTGACGGCAAACTCCTGCAGCTCGCTCTCGATGCCCACGACCTTGTCGATGGCCTTGTAGGCGGCGTCGACGGGGCCAGTGCCGGTGGTGCTCACCACGTGCTTGACGCCCGCGGCGTCAGTGATGGTGGCCACGGCGGTGGGCACCAGCGGGTCGCCGCACTGGATCTGCAGCGCGTTGAGCGTGTAGATGGCCTCGATGTCGCGCTGACGCTCCTGCACGATGGACTCGAGGTCCTCGTCGTAGACTTCCTTCTTCTGGTCGGCAATCTCGAGGAAGCGCTCGTATACGCTCTCGAAGTCCTTGTCATTGAAGGTGTAGCCCAGCTCCTGCAGGCGATGGCGCAGGGCCGCGTGGCCGGAGCGCGACGAGAGGATGAGCTCGGAGCCCGAGGCGCCCACCTCGGCCGGATCGATGATCTCGTAGGTGGCGCGCGCCTTGAGCACGCCGTCCTGATGGATGCCCGAGCTGTGCGCAAAGGCATTGGCGCCCACGATGGCCTTGTTGGCCTGCACGCTCATGCCCGTCACGCGACTCACCAGGCGGCTGGCGCGGGTGATCTCGGAGGTCACGATGTCGGTGTGGGCGTCGAGCACCTCGCCGTGCATGCGGATGGCCATCACGATCTCCTCGAGCGCGGTATTGCCCGCACGCTCGCCCAGGCCGTTGATGGTGCACTCGACCTGCGTGGCACCATTGTGGACGCCCGCGAGCGTGAGTGCCGTGGCAAGGCCCAGGTCGTTGTGGGCGTGCACGGCCACCTTGACGTTCTCGATGCCGCGCACCCCCTCGATGACCTTGCGGACAAGAGCACCGTACTCATCGGGCAGGCAGTAGCCGGTGGTATCGGGGATGTTGACCACCGTGGCACCGGCGTCGACGACCGCCTGCACCACGCGCACCAGGAAGTCGGAGTCGGCACGACCGGCGTCCTCGGCATAGAACTCGACGTCATCCACCAGCTCCTTGGCGTGCGCCACGGCATGGGCCGTGCAGTCTACGACCTCGTCCTCGCTCATGTGCAGCTTCTCGGCCATGTGCACGGGCGAGACGCCGATGCCAGTAATGATGCGCGGACGTGCCGCCGTCTTGAGGGCATCTGCGGCGGCTTCGATGTCGGCGTCCACCGCACGCGAGAAGGCCGCCACGATGGCCTGGTCACCCACCACCGATCCGATCTCGGAGACGGCCCTGAAGTCGCCGGGGCTCGACACGGGGAAGCCCGCCTCGATCACGTCGACGCCTAGGCGCAGCAGCTCACGGGCAACGATGACCTTCTCCTGCGTGTTCATGGAGCAGCCGGGCGACTGCTCACCGTCGCGCAGCGTGGTGTCAAGGATGTCGATCTTCCTGGTCATTGGTGGTTCCTCTCGTCTTGGCGCCTTAGGCGCATTGTGTCGCTGGCGGGCGGCGACGGGCACGTGTCACAGGTGAGGGATTGGTGCAAAACTGGCCCGCGATAGCGGGCGGGGGCGCGTGGCGCCGGTGCTCCCGAGCGGCTAGGCCGTCAGGAGGAGGCTCGTAAGTCGTAGGGGAAGCAGGCCAGCGTCGCCAAGAAGGGCGCACGCCAACGTGCGCTCGGCGATTCGCTTGTCTGCCACTACGGTCCCCTTCATGCTGAGCTCCCTCGCACCGTCGCAACCCCCATGGTTGCCGTAGGTTGACTATGCCACAACGCAGGCAACATACGCCGAGGTGTCACAGGTCATTCGCGGAACCGAAACAATGGCAGTAGCGGACAGAAGGGGGTTACCCCCTTCTGTCCGCGGTTACACCAAGGAGGTGAGCAGGCTCATGAGCGGGACCAGCGCTACCGGCATGAACGCCGCAGGCAACAGGTTGGCCACCTTGAGATCGGTGATGCCCAGCAGGTTGGTACCCACGGCAAACAGCAGCACCGAGCCCGTGACCGACATCTGCGTGATGACCGCCTCGGTGAGCAGTGGCCCCACCATGCTGGCGGCCAGGCTCAGCACCGACTCGTAGACGATGAGCGACACGCCGCAGAACGGCACGCCGATGCCCATGGTCGCGGCCATGGGGATGCATACCACCAGGTCGATGACACCCTTGGCGATGAGCGTCCCGTGCTGCAGTTCAAGGCCGCTCTCGAGCGAACCCACAATGGCCATAGCGCCGGTGCAGGTAAAGAGCGTGGCCGTGACGAAGCCCTCGGAGAAGCTGCCGAAGCGCTTGCTGCCAGCGAGCAGCGCGTCGAGGCGCGCCTGCACCCAGTCGCCCAGGCGCCGCACCACCCCGTCGATGTCGAGCACGAAGCCCAGGGCGGCCCCCAGCGCGAGCGCGATGGTGACCACGGCGATGTCGCCGTCGCCGGTCATGCCCTGCACGCCCACGAGCACCACGCACAGTCCCTGCCCCTTGAGCAGGAAGTCACCCAAGTCGTCGGACACGCGACTCTTGAACAGCAGGCCGAGCAGACCTCCCACAAAGGCCTCGAGACCATTTGCCAACGCACCCCACACGACCATGACCGAACACCCTCCCAGATTGCCCCGCGTGGGTGTTCATGCTACACGATATCGACGGGCGCGATTGCCCAAATGGCACCTGCCTCGCGGCTCAATGCCTGCCGAAGCGAGACGTGCCTAACAGGCGCGCACGCATCGTCTCGTTTGCGGCAAGCTCGTCCGCGTCGTCAAGCGGCTCGAGTTCGCCCGTTCCATAGCGACGCTCGAGCGCGCGAGCGATGAGCCAATCGGCCACCCCGGGGTTCTTGGGTAGGAGGGGCCCATGCACATACGTGCCGACCACATTGCGGTAGAGGCAGCCTTCCTCCCCGCTGAGGCCATCGTTGCCATGCCCGCGCAACACGCGCCCGAGCGACTCCACCCCCTTCCCCAGATGCGTGCGCCCGCCATGGTTCTCATACCCCACGATGGGCTGCGGCGCGATACGGCTTTCCACCACCACGTTGCCGATGAGCCGCGGGCTGCCGCGGTCGGTGTAGAGGTCCACCAGCGAGAGTCCACGCACCTTCTCCTCGCCCATGAGGTAGCTGTGTCCCAGCAGCTGGTATCCTCCGCAAACTGCCAGGAGGACGCCCCCGTCCTCCACGAACGACGCCAGCTCCCGGCGTTGCGCAAGCAGCTCATCGCAGACGATGCGTTGCTCGCGGTCGGAGCCGCCGCCTATGAAGACGAGGTCGGTTCCCGCAAGCGTGGCACGCTCGCCCATGTGCACCTCCCGCACGTCGCAGGCAAGGCCCCGCCACTCCATGCGCTTGCGCAGCACGAGGATGTTGCCCGAGTCGCCGTAGAGGTTGAGCAGCTCGGGATAGAGGTGCAGCACCCGCAGAGAGCGACCGCTAGCCATCGTGACGCTCCTTCCCCTCGAGCTCCGCCTTGATGGGCCAGAGTGCCGAGTAGTTGGTCAGCACGTAGAGCGGGCTGCCGGATGGAAGGGCCTGCGCGCGGCCCAAGGCCTCGTCCATCTCGAGGACGACCGGCGCGGAGATGCCGGCGTACTTCAGACGCACCTGCAGGTCATTAGCCCGATGGCCGCCCGCCATCACGAAGAGGACGTCCTGCCGGTCCGCGAGGCGCTCGAAGTCGACGTCCCACAGCCACGAGACGTCCCTCCCGTCGTTGGCCTCGTCGTTGATGATGACGTGAACCGCCTTGGGCCGCTCGTCGGCCAGCATGAGGGAGATGTTCTGGTTGAGGCCGGTTGGGTTCTTGGCGAGGTTGAGCATCACGGGGCGGCCGTCTATCGTAAAGCGCTGCAGGCGCCCGTTACCCGGGTCATAGCCATCGAGCGCGCGGCGGAACGCCTCGGGCCCCACGCCCGCCCTCCGCGCGATCGCCACGGCGGCGAGCAGGTTGTAGACGAGGTACACCCCGCCGAAGGCAGCCTGTACCGGCCACGGCGGGGTCTCGCCGTCGTCGACCTCGAAGGCCACGCTCCCGCCTCCCGTCCGCACGTGCATCGCGCGGTAGGCGAGCTCCGGACGCCCGAAGCCGCACGAGGGGCACAGGAAGGCGCCGAGCTGGGCATAGGTGCGGTAGGCGTAGGAGAGCTCGGTGCCGCAGCGCTGGCAGAAGCGGGCCTCGGGCACGCGGTCGGCGGGCAGCCCCAGATCCTCGTCGATGCCAAAGGCAAGCACGTCGGTGCCAGTCGCGCGGGCCCGTTCGGCCACGCCCACGCAAAGCGGGTCGTCGCCGCACGTCACGAGGGTCGTCTCGGGAGAGGCGGCCAGCGCCCGCACGATGACGTCCTGCACGTGGTCTATCTCGCCCGAGCGGTCGAGCTGGTCGCGGAAGAGGTTGAGCAGCACGAGGTAGGTGGGGCGCAGCTGGGGCAGGATGTGGATACTGGAGAGCTCGTCCGCCTCGATGACCGCCCAGTCCGCCGTGCGCCCGGGCAACAGGGCCGATGCCACGCCCGGCAGCATGTTGGCCCCATCCCGGTTGCAGAGCACGCGCGCGCCGCCCTCCTCGAGCGCAGCCGCCAGAATGTTGGTGGTGGTCGTCTTGCCGTTGGTGCCGCAGACCACGACCGACCCCTTCCGCGCCTTGCGCCGCAGATGGGCGACGACCTGCGGATCTATCGCCAGCGCCACGCGCCCGGGCAGCTGGGAGGCCGCACGATGCAGCACGCCGTGCAGCACCGCATGGACCATGCGCCCGGCAGCCGTGGCGGCCACGCTCCTCATGCTCATGCCGACTCCTGCCGTCGCGGCGCCAGGTCCTGCAACGCGCAGACGGGAAGCCTCCCGCCCCGCAGCACGGCCAGCGCCTGGAGCAGGGCCGTGGCGCCGGAGAGGGTCGTCACGTTGGTGATGCCCCTGCTCACCGCCTCCGCACGCAGGATGGCCCCATCCCCGCGCGAGTCGTGCCCGTGGGGCGTGTTGATGATGAAGGACACGCCCCCTCCTGCGAGCACGTCATGCACGTTGGGGTGCCCCTCGCCCACGCGCTTGGTCACCTCGCAGGCTATGCCCGCCGCCCGCAGGGTCTTTGCCGTCCCGCGCGTGGCGAGGATCCGGTAGCCCATCCGGGCGAGCGAGAAGGCCACTGGGGCGATGGCGCGCTTGTCGGCGTCGCGCACGCTGATGAAGACCGTGCCCTCCGCCGGCATCTCGTAGTCGATGGCCTCGCGCGTCTTGGCGTAGGCCACCGGGAAGCTGGCGCCCACGCCCATGACCTCGCCCGTCGACTTCATCTCGGGACCAAGGCGCACGTCGGACCCGGGGAACCGCGCCCAGGGCATGACGGCCTCCTTCACGGCGAAGTAGACGACCTCCCGCCCCTCGGGCGGCAGGGGCAGGTCGGAGAGCGCCTCACCCGCCATGACGCGCGCCGCGAGTTTGGCCAGCGGCACCCCGCTCGCCTTGCTCGAGAAGGGCACGGTGCGGCTGGCGCGCGGGTTGAGCTCGATGACGAAGACCTGCTCGTCCTTCACGGCGTACTGCACGTTGAGGAGGCCCCGGATGCCGCAGGCCAGGGCAAGCGCGCGCGTGACGTCGCGGACCTTGCCCGCCAACACGTCGGAGAGCGAGAAGGGCGGGTAGCAGCAGGCGGAGTCACCCGAGTGGATGCCGCACTCCTCGATGTGCTCGAGCACGGCTCCCACGTGGCACGACGTCCCGTCGCAGAGGGCGTCCACGTCGAGCTCGATGGCGTCCTCGAGAAAGGCGTCGAGGTAGACGGGGTGGTCGGGCGTCACGCGCGCGGCCTCGGCCATGTAGGAGGCAAGCTCGTCCGGCCCGTACACGATGGCCATGCCCCGCCCGCCCAGCACGTAGCTCGGCCGCACGATGAGCGGGTAGCCGATGGTGCGCGCCACCTGCTGCGCCTCCTCGGCCGTGGCGGCCACCGACGAGGGAGGATAGGCCACACCCAGGCGGTCGAGCAGGGCCGAGAAGCGGTCGCGGTCCTCGGCCAGGTCGATGGCGTCGGACCTCGTGCCCATGAGCGGCACGCCCGCCTCCTCGAGCTGTCGTGCGAGCTTGATGGGGGTCTGCCCGCCCAGCGTGACGATGACGCCCTCCGGCCGCTCGATCTCGATCACGTTCATGACGTCCTCGAAGGTGAGCGGCTCGAAGTAGAGGCGGTCGGAGGTGTCGTAGTCGGTCGAGACGGTCTCGGGGTTGCAGTTGACCATCACGGTCTCGTAGCCCCTGTCGCGCAGGGCGTAGGCCGCATGCACACAGCAGTAGTCGAACTCGATGCCCTGCCCGATGCGGTTGGGGCCCGCCGAGAGGATGACGGCCCGCGGCCGCGCGGCCGCCACGTGCTCGGTGGCCCCGCCGGCCTCGTAGGTCAGGTAGTGGTAGTTGGTCTGGGCGGCAAACTCCCCTGCGCAGGTGTCGATGGTCTTGACCTGCGGAATCACGCCCAGCACCTTGCGCACCGCACGGATGACCTCCTCCGTGCTGCCACAGAGCCAGGCGATTTGGGCGTCCGAGAAGCCCAGCTGCTTGGCCGCGAGCAGATGGGCGCGGTCCATTCCCTCAAGCCCCAGCCCGCGGATGGCGGGCTCGGCGGCCACGATGTCGGCGATGCGATGGAGGAACCAGGGGTCGATGCCGGTTGCCTCGGCCACACGATGCACGCTCCAGCCGCGCCGCAGGGCCTCGGCCACGTAGAAGATGCGCTCTGGGGTGGGCAAAGCCACCAGCTCGTCAAAGCGCTCCTCGTCAAACGCGGTGGCGCCGTCGGCGCCCAGTCCGGCGTGCCCGTCCTCCAGCGAGCGCAGGGCCTTCTGCAGCGCCTCCTCGAAAGTGCGTCCGATGGCCATGACCTCGCCCACGCTCTTCATGCGCGTGGTGAGCACCTCGCTCGTGCCCTTGAACTTCTCAAAGGTGAAGCGGGGCACCTTGACCACGCAGTAGTCGAGGGACGGCTCAAAGCAGGCGGGCGTCACGCGGGTGATGTCGTTGACGATCTCGTCCAAGGTGTAACCCACGGCAAGTAGTGCCGCCGCCTTGGCAATGGGGAAGCCGGTGGCCTTGGATGCCAGCGCTGAGCTGCGGCTCACGCGGGGGTTCATCTCGATGACGATGACGCGGCCGTCGGTGGGGTTCACGGCAAACTGCACGTTGGAGCCGCCGGTCGCTACGCCCACGCGTTCAAGACAGGCGAGCGAGTAGTTGCGCAGGCGCTGCAACTCGTTGTCGGAGAGGGTCTGGGCTGGCGCAACGGTAATCGAGTCGCCGGTGTGCACGCCCATGGGGTCGAGGTTCTCGATGGAGCAGATGACGATGCCGTTGCCAGCGCTGTCGCGCATGACCTCCATCTCGATCTCCTTCCAACCCTCGATGGACTCTTCCACGAGCACCTCGGTGGTAGGGGAGAGCGCAAGACCCTGTCCGGCAATCTGGTTAAGCTCCTGTTCGCTGTGCGCGATACCGCCGCCGGCGCCACCCAGCGTGAAGCTGGGGCGGACGACCACGGGGTAGCCCAGCTCGTCGGCGATGGTGCGCGCCTCGTCGAGCGTGTGGGCAAAGCCGGAGGTAGCGACCTCAAGCCCGATGTCGCGCATGGCCGCCGCAAACTGCTCGCGGTCCTCGCCGATGCGAATGGAGTCGAGGTCGCAGCCGATGACCTCCACGCCAAAGTGCTCGAGCACCCCTGCCTCGCCGAGGGCCACGGCGCAGTTGAGGGCCGTCTGGCCACCCATGTTGGGCAGCAGCGCGTCGGGACGCTCGCGCTCGATGACGCTCGTCACCGCATCCACGGTGATGGGCTCCACATAGGTGCGGTCCGCCGTCTCGGGGTCGGTCATGATGGTTGCGGGGTTTGAGTTGACGAGCACCACCTCGTATCCCGCCCGGCGCAGCGCCTGGCACGCTTGCGTTCCGGAGTAGTCAAACTCGCAGGCTTGGCCGATGACGATAGGGCCCGAGCCCAGTATCAGAATCTTGTGCAGGTCGTCACGCCTCGGCATGGTGAGGCCTCCCCTCGCGCGCGTCGATTGCCAGGTAGTCGGGGCTCACGCATGGCTCACCGCCGCAGCGGCACCCCCATGCATCCATGAGCCGCACGAAGGATGCAAAGAGGTAGCGGGCATCGTGTGGTCCCGGGCACGCCTCAGGGTGGTATTGCACGGAGAAGGCTGGGATGTCCAAGAACTGGATGCCCTCCGGCGTCCCGTCGTTGAGGTTCACGTGGGTGAGGCGCACGCGGCCCAGATGCGGCGTCTGCACCACCGGTGTGATGCCGCGTTCGACCCAGTGACGCAGGTCGCGCACGTGGACCACCTCGCCTCCAGAGAGCTCGGGAACGAGTGGCCCCATGCTCTCAAAGACGAGTCCGTAGTTGTGGTTCTGTGCCGTGATCTCCACGCGACGGGTGAGCAGGTTCATGACGGGCTCGTTGCCCCCGTGATGCCCGAAGGGAAGCTTCTCGATGCGCGCGCCGGCCGCCAGGGCCATGATCTGGTTGCCCAGGCAGATGCCAAAGACCGGCAGCGTGCCCAGCAGGTCCTCCGCGGCGCGCGCCGTCTGCGTCACCTGCCGCGGGTCTCCGGGGCCGTTTGAGAAGAAGACGCCGTCGGGGTCGAGCGAGCGCACGCGTGCGGCAGGCGTGTCGAAGGGAACGGTCACCACCTCGCAGCCGACGGCTGCGAGCCCCTCCTCGATGCCGCGCTTCTCCCCGCAGTCGTAGGCCACCACGCGCAGGACGGGACGGCCCGCTTCCTTGCGCGCACGGAGCGCATCGGGCGAGGCGGGTATCACGCGCTCCTCACGGGGCGACACGTCGGCCACGAAGTTGTGGGTGCTGATGGCGGGGCTAGTGGCCACGCGGGCCACCAGGCTCTCGGGGTCGAGGTCGGTCGTGGAGATGGCCGCCCGCATGGCGCCGGTGCTGCGGATACGCAGCGTGAGGGCGCGGGTGTCCACTCCCTCGATGGCAACCACGCCGTGGTCGCGCAGGAAGTCCGGGAGGCTTCCCTCGGACTGCCAGTTGGAAGGCGTGTGGCAGAGGTCGCGCACCACCAGGCCGCGCAGCGCGGTGCCACCCGACTGCATGACCGCATCGCTCACGCCGTAGTTGCCCACCTGCGGATAGGTGAGCGTGACGATCTGCCCGGCGTAGCTTGGGTCGGTCACGATCTCCTGATAGCCCACCATCGAGGTGTTGAAGACGACCTCGCCGAAGGCCTCGCCCACAGCGCCGCAGGCACGACCGCAGAAGTGGGTCCCGTCCTCGAGTGCGAACAAGGCTGGCGGCTGGCTTCCTTCAGATACGAGCAGGTTCATCTCGGCGCTCCTCATATGAGTCCAGAACTCTCGAGAGACAAGTCTATTGCCCCGCAAAACCTGTCCCAAAATCCGTTCCAAAGCCGCTACGAGCTGGACAAACGCAAGTCATCGCATGGACATTCAATTGTTGCGGGCCCGTCTTTGCCCTGACGCAAAGACGCAATCGTCTCGCAACAGGCTCACTGCAGCATGGATTCGGCATTCGTGAAGGCTCTGGGAGGGAGCATGCGAGAAGACTGCGATTGCTTGCGCGAGGAGTGCGGGATCTTTGGCGTCTGGTCGCCTGGGCAGGATGCGACACGTCTCGTGTACTTTGGCCTCAAGGCCTTGCAGCACCGGGGGCAGGAATCCGCGGGCATTGCCGCGGCCGACGGGGGCAGCATCCTGATGAGAAAGGGCCTCGGTCTCGTTGACCAGGTCATCTCCCAAGGTGACATCGCGGCGCTCAAAGGCAAGGCGGCCATCGGGCACGTGCGCTACGCCACTTCTGGCGCACGCGACTGGCAATGTGCCCAGCCCCACCTGTCGAGCCTCGATGACGCTGTCATCGCCCTTGCGCACAACGGCACACTCGTCAACGCAGATGAAGTGCGCGACAGGCTCTCGAGGCAGGGCGTGCGGTTTCGCAGCGACAGCGACAGCGAGACGGCTGTGTCTCTCATAGGGCTGAAGGCCGTGCACCTCCACAGCGTTTGCGAGGGAATCCGGCATATGATGGCACGTCTCAAGGGTGGGTATGCGATCGTCTTGCTCTGTGAGGATGCTCTCTACGCCTTCCGCGACCCTCATGGCATCAGGCCCCTCGTCCTTGGAAGCCTCGGAAAGCCTGATGGGGGCTTATGGGTCGTCTCCAGCGAGACCTGTGCGCTCGATGCCATCGGTGCCCGTTTTGTGCGCGAGGTGCGCCCCGGCGAGATCGTGCGCATTTCCGACGAGGGGCTGTCGAGCGAGCAGGGAACACCAGCCCTTGCCGAGGCGCGCTGTGTCTTCGAGCACGTCTACTTCTCGCGCCCCGATTCCATGGAGCGTGGCAGCACCATGTATGGCATGCGCTTCTTGATGGGGCGTCGCTTGGCTCGCGAAGCACCCGTCGATGCGGACCTGGTCATCGGTGTCCCCGACTCGGGCTTGCCACCAGCCGAGGGCTACGCCGCCGAGCTGGGCATCCGCTATGGCGAGGGGTTCATCAAGAACCGCTATGTGGCTCGCACCTTCATCGAGCCGACCCAAAGCATGCGTGAGCTGGGCGTTCGCATGAAGCTGAACGCGCTGCATGACAGCGTCCGTGGCAAGCGAGTTGTGATGGTCGACGACTCCATCGTGCGAGGGACGACGATGCGACAGCTCGTCCGCATGCAGCGCGACGCCGGTGCGCACGAGGTGCATGTGCGCATCATGTGCCCGGAGGTCCGCTGGCCCTGCTTCTACGGGATCGACACCGACACGCAGGACCAGCTGATAAGCGCACGACACTCTTCCGATGAGATCTGCTCGTTCATCGGTGCGGACTCCCTCGCCTTCCTGTCGCTGCCGGGGCTCCTGCAGTGCGTGCCTACGGGTGGGTACTGTACTGCCTGCTATACGGGTCGCTATCCCGTACAGATACCCCAACGGCTACGAGAGGGGCACTTTCTGGAGGGAAGCCGCCCGTTCTTCTCCGAAGAGTAGGGGCGTCGGGTCCGTCGCCACCGCAAACGGACCCGACGTCGTCAGATGCTTGAGGCTTGGTCTCACCCGACAAGGGTCTCGATTGACGCCTCGAGGATTCTGCATGCCGCGTCGCAATCGTCCCTTGTCACGATGAGCGGCGGGACCAGTCGTATGACGCGGTTTCCTATTGCGGTGAGCAGCAGATGGCGACGCACGCACTCATGCTTGAGCTCTATCGCGTCTATCGCATCATCGAACTCGATGCCGATCATGAGGCCTTGGCCGCGCACCTCACGTACGTGGGGCAACGTGGCGAGGCGCTCCATAAGGTAGCCTCCCACCCGCTCGGCATTGCCCGCAAGGTCGCGGGAGAGCAGCTCCTCGACCTGCGCCAGCGCCGCCGCACAGCTGACCGGATGTCCGCCGAACGTGCTTCCGTGCGAACCGGCCGAAAAGGCCTTGGCAACCTCGGACGTTGCACAGATGGCCCCTATGGGCATGCCGCCGCCGAGCGCCTTGGCCATCGAGACGATGTCAGGCTTGATGCCGTAGTGCATGTAGCTCATGACCTTGCCCGTTCGGCACCATCCGGTCTGCACCTCATCGATGAGCAGCAGCATCTCGTTCTGGTCGCAGAACTCCCTCAGGCCGCCCATGAACTCTTGCGTAGCCGGATGGATGCCGCCCTCGCCTTGGATCGGCTCCACCATGACGGCAATGGTGTTCTCGGTGCAGGCGTCCTTGAACGCCTGCAGGTCGTTGTAGGGCGCATACGAGAATCCGTAGGTCATCGGTCCGTAGCCCACCTGGCACCCATTGCCCGGCTGGCCCGTCGCCGACATAGCCCCGAAGGTCCTGCCGTGGAACCCCATCTTGGCCGTGACAATGTGGTAGCGGTTGGGGCCGTAGGTCTCGATGCCGTACTTGCGGGCCATCTTGATCATCGCCTCGTTGGCCTCGGCGCCGGAGTTCTGGTAGAAGATCTTGTCCATGCCAATGGTCTGGCAGACCTTCTCGGCCAGCAGTGCCTGCGGGATGGTGTAGGGGTAGTTGAAAGTCTGCATCAACGTGCGGGCCTGCTCCACGACGGCCTCGACCACCCGCTCGTTGCAGTTGCCGGCGGAGTTTACGGCAATCCCGGCATAGAAGTCGAGGTAAGCCTCACCGCTTTCATCGTAGAGGTACTGGTCTTTGGCGCTCTCGGCCACAAGGTCAAAGCGCTCGTAGGTCTCGATCATGTACCTTTCGACCTTGTCCCTGATGTCTTGGGCCGACAGTCCGGTATCTGCGAGTCTCATGGCCTCGCTCCTCTCTCGTCACGCACCCGCCTGGATGTCATCGGCATCCACAAACCCCTTGATCAGCAGGTATTGCTCTATCAGGCGCACGCAGTCGTGGATGCCCACCTTCTCGCTGTTGAGCGTCATGTCGTAGTTCACGGGATTGGTCCAGTAGTTGCCGTGCGTGTAGTAGGCGTAGTAGTCGGCACGGTACTGGTCGGTCCTGCTGATGGTCGCGTGCGCCACCTTCTCGGTCACGCCCATGTGCTCCATGGTTCGCTGTACGCAGAAGGACCGCGGCGCCTCGATGTAGACGCTCACCACGTTCTCGCGGTCGCGCAGCACGTAGTCGGCGCACTTTCCCACAATCACGCATGACTCCTGATCCGCGAGGTTGCGGATGATCTCGCATTGGTAGCCAAACAGCTCGTCATCTGAGGTGAAGCGCTCGGTGCGTGCAATGTAGCTTCTTGCTCGGGGGAGTCCCCGCATGAAGTTGGAAAACCCTCCATGCTCCCTGACCTTTTCGTTGACATCCTGAAAGAGCCTCTCGTCAAGCCCGCTCATCTGGCTCGCAAGCGTGAGGATGCGGTTCTCGTAGCAGTGGATGCCCAGATCTTTCGCCAGCAAAGAGGCAATCTCCTTGCCTCCCGAGCCAAAGCCTCGAGCAAAGGTGACTACAAACCGTTTCATGGGTATCTCAGGCCTCCTTCCGTTCTTGATGCGCTGCGCGTGGCGACCTGTTGGGTCACGCAGCCAGGTACCTGCTCAGGAACTCTCTTGTGCGCGGGCTCTTGGGGTTGGTGAACAGCTCGCTGGGAGGCGCGTCCTCGACCACGTAGCCGCGGTCCATGAAGACGGTGCGTGTCGACACGTCACGTGCAAACGCCATCTCATGCGTCACGACCACCATCGTGAGCCCGGTGCTCGCAAGCTGCTTCATGACACCCAGGACCTCGCCGACCATCTCGGGGTCAAGGGCCGAGGTCGGCTCGTCAAAGAGCAGGACCTCCGGATTCATGCAGAGCGACCGGGCGATGGCCACGCGCTGCTTTTGTCCGCCGGAGAGCTGCGATGGCTTCGCGTTGATGAAGGGGGCCATGCCCACCTCCTTCAGATGCTCGATTGCTCTGCCGAATGCCTCCTCCTTGGAAAGGTGCAGGACCTTCCTAGTGCAAAGCATGCAGTTTTCGAGCACCGTCAGATTGTTGAACAGGTTGAAGGACTGGAACACCATTCCCACCTTGGCGCGATACTCGTTGACGTCACGCTGCGCGTCACCAACCTCATGCCCGTGGAAGAACACCTTGCCTGTCGTCTGGTGCTCCAGGCGGTTGATGCACCGAAGCAGGGTCGACTTGCCCGAGCCGGATGACCCCACGATGCAGATGATCTCCCCCTCATCGACCTCGAGGTCTATCTTGCGAAGCACCTCATGGTCGCCGAACGACTTGCCTAGGTCCTGTATGTTCAAGATGGCTTTGTCCATGGTGCCTCCTCTTAGTCGCCTTCTAGGTATTCGACGGCCAGCGCATAGTCATCGGTATCCCTCATGTGCCGCTCGACCAGCAGGAACACCTGGTTGAAGGCGAAGCACAGGACAAAGTAGATGACGGCGATGACCAGGTAGCTCTCGAAGTACTTGTAGTAGTTGCCGCCGACGGTCTTGGCGGCCATGAACAGCTCCTGGACCGCAATGACGTTGAGCACCGAGGTCATCTTGAGATTGGTCAGGAAGGTGTTCGCCATCTCGGGCATGACGTTCTGGAACGCCTGGGGAAGCACCACGTAGAGCATCGTCTTCATAGGGGACATCCCCATGGAGAGGGAGCCCTCACGCTGACCCACATCGATCGACCCGATGCCGCCGCGCACGGTCTCGGCCATGTAGGCGCCGGTGTTGAGCACCGTGACCACGATGCCGGCGACGACAGGGGTCATCTCGAAGCCCGCCTGACGCACGCCGTAGTAGATGATCATGGCCTGCACGATCATGGGCGTGTCGCGGAACGCCTCGACGTACAGGGTGGCCACGGCCTTGAGCAGCCGGATGACCATCCGCTTTGCCAGTGGATCCCCTGCACTGCTGCCAAGGTCTTGGATGATGCCCACGACATAGCCCAGCACAAAGCCAAGAAGCGTGCCGATCGTGGCTATGTAGAGGGTGTATCCCGTGCCCTCGACAAACATGCCAAGGTACTTCTTGGTCAAGAACAGCATCCATTCGAGGGAACTCTGGGGATCGGTGATTTCAAAGAGTTTCAACACGTGCCCTCCTCTGTCGAGCTCACCCGACGGGCTGCTTGGGCTCATGGGGTGAGCTGCGCCACCTTTGTTCCGATTCCGCTAGTTGGCTGCCGGCTGCTGGTCGATCACGCGTGCCATGAGCTCGTCCATGACGTCCTTGTTGTCCCAGCCGAGCGCATCCATGGCCTCCTGCAGGCTGTCGCGCAATGCGGTGTCGTCCTTGCGCGTTGCGATGCAGACGTTGACCATCTCCTCGTCGCCGCTGAAGGTGTCATCCTCCGCGAGCGTGATAATCGCGAGGTCGTCGTTGGTGAGCATTGCCGACTGGGCCGTAGGGACGTCGACGATGCAGACGTCTGCCACGCCGTTTGAGACGGCCATGAAGCACTCGGACGTGGTCTCGTAGTTGCTGCCTGTCTCGGCGCCCTCGATCTGGTCGAGCAGGGGGATCCAGCCGGTGCCCAGCTGCGTCGTCACCTTGCACCCCGTACCAGCCAGGTCGGACAGCCCCTTGACGGAAGCGTACGCCCCGCCCTTCTTGACCACGATGCAGTTGTCGCGATAGTAGTAAGGGTCGGTAAAGGCATAGGCCATCTCACGCTCGGCGGTGCGTCCCATGCCTGCGATGATGCAGTCGTAGTCGCCCGAGTCCATGGAGATGCCGATGGAGGACCACTCGACCTTGTGGATCTCCAACCCCATGTCCAGCTTGTCGGCCAGCATCTGGGCGACGGCCACGTCGTAGCCATAGGCATAGAAGTCACTGCCGTAGATGGGGACGGCCTCGCTGCCATCGGGCGTGGTCGGCTCGTCCTGCGTCCAGTTGAATGGTGCATAGGCGCATTCCATGCCCACGCGCAGGACGGACGCCCCGTCAGTTGTGGCATCTTCGTCAGTCTGGCCACCGCATCCACACATCAGAGACACAAGGGTGGGGCAAGCCAGCCCAAGCTTGAGAAACGATCTGCGATTCATGTCCTTCTCCTTGTCTTCTCGCGTCCAAAGGACAAAGGACATGTTCGTCGTGGGGAGTTGCCTAGTCGTAAGCCGTCTGTTGCGGAAGGAGCTTTGTGCGGTTACGCGTTGCCGTCCAATCACTTTCGCATGTGCTCAACTGTGTTGACGAGAGGTTTCGAGGAGTTTTCGCCCATCATCGCTGCAGGTAGAAGCTATAGCGAAAAAACTGCCCCAAGCGAACATCCCACTTGGGGCAGGGGTGGTGGCTATCTTGGCCATCGGGCCAGCAACACAGGGAGCCTGCGGTTGGCTTTCTCAGACAAGGACAGGATTATCGTCTCACCTTCAGCGCCTCTGCCACCTCCGCCGCGCAGGCGAGTCCGTCGGCGATGGCGCTCACCACCAGCGATGAACCGCTACGGCAGTCCCCCGCAAGCCAGACCTGCTCGCTCGCCCGATGCGCTGCACCCCGCGCGGGCACTTCCACACCCAGAGCCTCAAAGACCGCAGCCTCTGGTCCCGTGAAACCCATCGCAATGAGCACGAGCTGCGTCGTCAGCACCTGCTCGCTGCCCTCGATGCGCTCCGGCCGGCCGCCCGACCAGTCGAGCGCGGCCACGCGCAGCCCCGTGACCGCTCCGTCGGCCACGAGGACCTCGAGCGTGTCGACGCCCCACGTGCGCGGGTCGTGCCCAAAGGCGGCGGTCGCCTCGAGCTGGCCGTAGTCGTCCTTGCGCACGGCGGGCCATTCGGGCCAGGGATTGGTCTCGGCCCGCGCCGCCGGCGGCTCGGGCAGAAACTCCAGCTGCCGCACGCTGCGCGCCCCCTGACGCAGGGCCGTGGCCACGCAGTCGGTGCCGGTGTCGCCGCCACCGATCACCACCACGTCGAGGCCCGCGGCGCTCGCCACAGGCTCCCCGCCGTCAAGCAGGGCCTTGGTCGCATCGGTCAGGTAGTCCACCGCCAGCACGACTCCCTCGGCGTCCGCCCCGGGCACGGCGAGGCGGCGGGCCTGCCGTGCGCCGACGGCCACGACCACGGCGTCGCTTTCCTCCAGCAGCCATGCCGCCACCTGGGCGTCGGAGGCATCGCAGCCGCAGCGCAGCTCGATGCCACAGGAGCGCATGAGCTCTGCGCGGCACTCGACCACGTCTTTGGGCAGCTTCATGTTGGGGATGCCGTACATGAGCAAACCACCGGGGCGGTCCGCCCGCTCTACCACACTCACGCGCAGACCCAAGCGGGTCAGCTCCCACGCACAGACCAGCCCTGCCGGGCCCGATCCCACAACTGTCACGTGAGGGGCGTCCGGTGCTGCGGGCCCTACCGCAATCGGCCCGTTGTCACGACTCCATGCGTAGTCCGAGATGGCGCGCTCGTTGTCGCGGATGGTCGTAGGACCGTCATGCAGGCCCAGGTTGCAGGCCGCCTCGCAAAGGGCGGGACACACGCGCCCCGTGAACTCGGGGAAGGGATTGGTGAGCGCAAGGCGCTCGGCGGCCTCGTCCCAAAGGCCCCGACACACGAGATCGTTCCACTCCGGAATGAGGTTGTGCAGCGGACAGCCCGTGGGGCGAGCGTCACCAAAGCTCATACCTGCTTGGCAAAATGCC
Organism: uncultured Coriobacteriaceae bacterium; assembly: GCA_902779675.1. GTDB lineage: Bacteria > Actinomycetota > Coriobacteriia > Coriobacteriales > Atopobiaceae > UBA1367. The sequence goes on from CACZCK010000002.1 coordinate 234,474, forward strand.
ACTCCGCAGTACATGCAGCGACTCGCCTGGAGCCGCTGCTCCTCTGACGTGAGCGAAAGGGCCAGCTCGCCAAAGTCTGCCACCGACTCACGCACGTCGCGCATGGCATGCTCGTGCCGCGTCACCTCAAGATATGCTCCCGGCTTTCCCATGGCCTAGGCCTCCTTCCTCAGCGCCTCAAAGGCGAGCTCGACGGCTTCCTCGCGACTCACGCCGCTCGCCTGCTCGGCGTCCGCACGCTCCATGACCAGTCGGTACTCGTGGGGTACCACCTTCACGAAGTGCTTTCGCGCCTCGGCGAACTGGTAGAGCAGCTTGATGCCGCGCGGGCTTGCCGTGCGCTCCACGTGCTCCTCGATGAGGGCACGCACCTGCTCCAGCTCGGTGTCGGACGGCGTGAGCAACTCCACCATGTCCTTGTTGCAGCGGCCCTCGAGCGTGCGGAGCTCGTCGTACACGTAGGCGATGCCGCCGCTCATGCCCGCGGCAAAGTTTGCACCCACCTCGCCGAGGATCACAGCGATGCCGCCGGTCATATACTCGCAGCCGTGGTTGCCCACGCCCTCCACCACCAAGGTGGCGCCGGAGTTGCGGACACCAAAGCGCTGGCCGGCGAGACCGTTGACAAAGCCCTTGCCACTGGTGGCCCCATAAAAGGCCACGTTGCCCACGCTCACGTTCTCGTCGAACTTGTAGGTGGCCGTCGCGTGCGGCCGCACCGACACGATGCCGCCGGAGAGTCCCTTGCCCACGTAGTCGTTGGCATCGCCCTCGATGTTGAGCGTGATGCCGCGAGGGAGGAAGGCGGCAAAGCTCTGGCCGCCAGACCCGACGCAGTCGATGGTGATGGCCCCCTCGGGAAGGCCTTCGGGATGAGCCTTGGTCACCGCCGAACCGAGCATCGTGCCCACGCAGCGGTTGACGTTGTCGATGTCGGCGTGGAAGTGCACGGGCACCATGTGCTCGCGGGCACTTGCCGTGTGCGGTACGAAGAGCGTAGCGTCGAGCGTTTGCTCCAGATGCAGGTCGGCGGCCATCTCGGGGAGGAAGCGCACGCCGTCTGCCCCGGGGATGGCCTCCGCAAGCTGTGGCGCAGCCTGATACAGCAGGGCAGAGAGATCGCAGCTGTTGGCCTTGTCGTGGCCTTCGACCACGCGTTGGCGCAAGCATTCGGGGTGGCCCACCATCTCGTCCACCGTACGGAAGCCGAGGGCAGCCATGTGCTCGCGCAGGCTCTCGGCCACGAAGGTCATGAAGTTGACCACATGCTCGGGCTTGCCCGCAAAGCGGCAGCGCAGGCGCTCGTCCTGTGTGCAGATGCCCACCGGACAGGTGTCCTGGTGGCAGTCACGCTGCATCAGGCACCCCAGCGCCACGAGCGGCATGGTGGCAAAGCCAAACTCCTCGGCACCCAGCAGGGCCGCCACCGCCACGTCGCGACCGTCCATGAGCTTTCCGTCGGCCTCGAGGACCACGCGCGAGCGCAGGCCGTTGGCGAGCAGCGTCTGCTGCGCCTCGGCCAGACCAAGCTCGAGGGGCAGGCCAGCGTGGTAGATGGAGTCGCGCGGCGCCGCTCCCGTGCCTCCGTTCGACCCCGAGACCAGAATCTTCGCCGCCCCACCCTTGGCAACGCCAGTGGCGATGGTGCCCACGCCCGCCTCGCTCACGAGCTTCACGCTGATGCGTGCCTGCGGGTTGGCGCATTTGAGGTCAAAGATCAGCTCCGCTAGGTCCTCGATGGAGTAGATGTCGTGGTGAGGCGGTGGCGAGATGAGCCCGACGCCGGGCGTGGAGTGACGAATGCGCGCCACCCACGGCCACACCTTGCGTCCGGGCAGGTGTCCGCCCTCGCCAGGCTTGGCACCCTGGGCCATCTTGATCTGGATCTCGATGGCGCTCGAGAGGTAGCGGCTCGTCACGCCAAAGCGTCCAGACGCCACCTGCTTGATGGCAGAGTTCATGAGGTCACCGTTTGGCAGAGGCGTCTCGCGCGCGGGATCCTCGCCGCCCTCGCCGGTGTTGGAGCGCCCGCCCAGGCGATTCATGGCGATGGCCAGACACTCGTGGGCCTCCTGCGAGATCGATCCGAAGCTCATGGCACCCGTGTTGAAGCGACGCACGATGGACGAGGCGGGTTCCACCTCGTCGAGGGGCACCGGTCCCGAGGGCAGGGGGACCAGCTCGAGCAGGTCGCGCAGCGATACGGTGCGGTCGCTTCTGTGGACCTCCTCGCCGAAGCGGCGGAAGAGCTCGTAGTCACCCTCGCGACAGGCACGTTGCAGCAGGTAGATGGCTTGGGGCGTGATGAGGTGCTCCTCGCCTCTGGGCCGCCACTTGGTGATGCCCGAGCTCGCCAGCTGCGCCGGGGCGGCACTGCGCGCAAGAGCGAGGGCCTCGCGATAACGCCGATCCGCCTCTCGTTGAACACCGGCAAGGTCGAGACCGCCGATGCGGCTGGCCGTGCCAGCAAAGCAACGCGAGACGACCGCGTCACCCAAGCCCACGATCTCGAAGATCTGCGCGCAATGGTAGCCCTGCATGGTGGAGATGCCCATCTTGCTCATGATCGAGACGATGCCTGCCGTGATGGCCCGGTCGTAGTTGCTTCGGGCCTCCTGGGAAGAAACCTCGAGCATGCCCCGCTCCACCAAGCCGTCGATGCACTCGTGCGCCAGGTAGGGATGGATACCACTTGCGGAATAGCCCACCAGGGCGGCGAAATCGTGAGGAGATATGGCGTCGCCCGTCTCCACGATGAGGTCGGTCTTCATGCGCACGCCGACTCGAATGAGATGGTTGTGGACGCTGCCCAAAGCCAGCAGGGACGGGATGGGCACCCGCCCCTCGGCGGCGCGGTCCGAGATGATCACGATGTTGGCACCGTCGCGCACGGCGGCCTCGACGGAACAGTCAAGCTCGTCGAGCGCCTGCTCGAGGGCGTCCGGACCGCCGTCCACAGGGTAGGTCGCCGAGAAGCTCGCCACGTGGAACCCCACGCGCGAGATGCCCCTGATGCGTGCGAAGTCCTCTTGCGAGAGGATTGGGCCCGAGAGCCGCAGGAGGCGGCAGCTGTCGCGGCTGTCCTCGAGCAGGTTGCCATGATTGCCCAGGTAGAGCACGTCGGAGGTGACCATGGACTCGCGCAGGGCATCGATCGGCGGGTTGGTGACCTGCGCAAAGAGCTCGTTGAAGTAGTCGAAGAACGAACGCGGGCGCCTCGAGAGAACCGCTGGTGGCACGTCGGAACCCATGGATGCCAGGGGCACCGAGCCGGACGCGGCCATGGGGCGCGCCACTTCCTCCACGTCGTCGAAGTGGTACCCATGGCGGGCAAGCCGCTGGGTCAGGCTCACACCAGCATCGGCGACCGACTCGTCGCGCGATGGGAGCGGCAGGCCGGACACGTCGGTCGTCTCGGCGTCCAACCAGCTGCGGAAGGGCTTGGCCAGCGCATACCCATCGCGCAGCTCGTCGTTCCAGACCACGCGCCCCTGCCCCGGGTCGACCACCAGCATCTCTCCCGGACCGAGGCAACCGGCCTGCAGGATGACGGCTGGATCGATGTCGATGGCGCCCACCTCGCTCGACAGGATCAGCCTGTCGTCGCGCGTCACGTAGTAGCGCGCCGGTCGCAAGCCATTGCGATCGAGGACCGCACCCATGCGGACGCCGTCCGAGAAGGCGATGGCCGCCGGCCCGTCCCACGGCTCCATGAGCATCGACTGGTAGGCGTCGTAGCAGCGCCGCGCGTCGGAGAGCTGGTCGTTGCGCTCCCAGGGCTCGGGGATCATGAGCGTCATGGAGCGGGCGATGTCACGACCGTTCATAACGAGGAACTCGAGCACATTGTCGAGAATGGCGGAGTCGGAACCCTCGCGGTTGATGACGGGCAGCACCTTGCGGATGTCCGAGCCGAGCACCGGGGAGTAGAGGTGCGGCTCGCGCGCCCGCAGCCAGTTGATGTTGCCGCGCAGCGTGTTGATCTCGCCGTTGTGGATGATGTAGCGGTTGGGATGCGCGCGCTCCCAGCTGGGCGTGGTGTTGGTGGAATAGCGCGAGTGCACCAGGGCGAGCGAGCTCTCCACGGCGGAGTCGTTGAGGTCGAGGTAGAAGCGACGCATCTGCGTGGAGACGAGCATGCCCTTGTACACGATGGTGCGCGAACTCATCGAGCAGATGTAGAAGATCTTTCCCTCGAGCTCATGCGAGGCGTCACCGCGCTTCTCTATGGTGCGACGGCACACGTAGAGCTTGCGCTCGAAGTCGTCTCCTGCGCTGACGTCCTGCGGACGCGCCACGAAGGCCTGCAGGATGGTGGGCATGCAGGCACGTGCTGTTGCACCAAGGTCATGATCATCGACGGGCACCTCGCGCCAGAAGAGCACGGGCAGGCCCTCTGCGGCACAGCCGTCCTCGAAGATGCGACGCGCGTCGGCCACCCCGCGCTCGTCCTGCGGACAGAAGAGCATGGCCACGCCATAGTCCCCCTCGTCGGGCAGCAGATGGCCGCACTTCTGGGCCTCCTTGCGAAAGAACCGGTGCGGCACCTGAAAGAGGATGCCTGCGCCGTCCCCGGTGTTGGGCTCGAGGCCCTTGCCCCCTCGATGCTCGAGGTTGACCAGCACCGAAAGCGCGTCATCCACCATGCGGTGCGAGCGCTCGCCCTTGAGGTGCGCCAGGGCTCCGATGCCGCATGCGTCGTGGTCGAATTCCGGCCGATACAGCCCACCAATCGTCTGGTCTGTCATGGCTGTCCTCTCCTCCGATGTCATACGCAGTCGCTACGACCGCCCCTCATGCGCAGGGGACCCTCGGTCCTCGCCCGCATCGTCCGGCACGATCTGGAACGCAAGAGTCTGCTCGTTGACCAGCGGCATTCGCGCGTGGTAGAAGACAACGCCATCGCACGGCGCCGTCACCCGAGCCGTCACGCGGCCGCTGAGCAGGTCCCTGACTGTGGCCAGCAGTTGTCCCCTCTCCACGACGTCCCCCACGCGCACCACAGGACAGCACACGCCACCGACCGGAACATGCACCGGAACGAGCGAGCGTTCGGCCAGGTCGAGACTCCGATACCCACCGTGGTACGGCCGACGCGTCAGCCCACGCGCACACATGAACCTCAACAGCGACTGGACCGCATCTCGTGCGATACGCTCGTCTGCCACCGTCGTCTTGCGCGTGAAGAGGGTGTAGGCCTCGGTGCCATGCGCTCGCCAGTTGTAGTGGAGGGTCGTGGTGTCCAGCGACCCGGGATCGTAGTGCGTCACGTAGGGCAGGCAGAAGTCGCTCCCATGGTTGCCCCGCTCGCCGGGCCCATGCATCACGCGCACGTGGGGAATGAAGTCACCCTCGAGGTAGAAGCTGCTCAGATGGACGCCGTAACGGAAGTCCCTCACGTTCGCAAAGAGTCCGGCGGCGATGCGCTGCGTCGTCTCGCCGTCTGACGTACCGGGGAACATCCGGTTGACGTCGGTCTTGTCGAGCGGCCAGAACCTGCGCCCGATGCCCATCGAGGCGGGATTGGCGCAAGGGATGACCCGTATGAGCTTGCCGCGCGTCAGGCCTTTGGCGCGCTCCATCCTTTCGAGCTGCTCCACGAGCAGTGCGCAGACGAGCGTCTGCAGGATCTCGTCGCCACGGACGCCCGCCACGACGCAGAGCGCACGCTCGAGGCCCGACGGGTCGCCGCCTCTTCCCAGCGCCTTGCCCGACGCGTCGATCCCGAACGAGAAGGCACGCACGTCCATGGGGTCGCGGTAGGGAAGCTCGAGCGTCAGGATGCTCTGCTCTAGCATGACGCACCTCCCAGCACGCGGGCGATGAGGTTGCCGGGGTAGACCAGGGGGTATTCGCGCAAGGTGAAGAGCAGCCCGCACACTGGTGAGCGCAGCTCCTGCAGCACCGTTGCCGAGCCACAGTCGAGGATGTGCCCGATGACCTGGCCCTCCTTGACCTCCTTGCCGAACGTGACGCGGGGGACGAACATCCCCGCCGCCTCGGCGTGCAGGTATCTGACCGCACCGTCGGTGCTCACTTGGGGAGAGCGCACCAGAGGCAACGGTCCCGTCCAAACGCCCACGTGCGCAAGGACCGACAGGATGCCGATGGCCAGCTGCTCGCCCACCTCGGGCGTGATCCGCATGCCCACCCCCGCTTCCACCACCAGTGTAGGAACGTCCAGGCTGTTCATGCTGTAGGCGAAGGTCCCCTTGAGGACGACGGCGCTCTCGTGGACCCAGACGTAGTCGACGTTGGCCAGTCGCGCGAGGGGCAGCAGACGCTCCGCTGACTCCTCGTTGATGCGAATCTGCGGCAGCTCACGCAGGTAGATGTCGCTGGAATGCAGGTCGAAGGCCACCTGCGCGCCACGCACGTCCTCGACCAAATCGGCCGCCATGGCCTCGAAGGGTGAGGCGCCGTGGTTCCCCGGGAAGATGCGATCCATGTCGAGGTCGAACTGCGGGATGCCCCGCTCGATGGCCCCCATGCCCATGGGATTGACCGCCGGGTACACGTCGACCACGCCGGCAAGGTTCTGGGGCTGGGCCAACAGGCGACGAACGAGCTCGTAGATGACATACTGTCCCTCGAGCTCGTCACCGTGCACGCCCGTGACGACGCAGGCGCGGGGAAGGTAGGACACCTCGGCCTCGCTCAGGCCGATCGGCATGTAGCGGTGCTTCACGATGCGCATATGCTCCCCCGTCGGGAGCTCCCGAACCGAGACGTCTCTTCGCATGGACCCTCCCCTCGTCTCGGAGCTGCAGCTTTCGCAATGGTAAGCAGGGGCGATATCGACTCCGTAACCCTTCCATGTCGGGCCGGTTGAGCCGACGTGTCGACCAGGTTTTGCAAAGGTGACGCACGCGATTCCGACGTGTGGCAGATGTGTTAACTGGTGATCTCTTTACAAATGCGCAGGTAATCGCTCTGTCAGTCTGCTGTTTCCTCCAAGCTGCCGCAACGTGCCCGAAACGAGACGGCACCAGAACGCTCACGCGCCAAACCGAGGTCACGAAACAAGGCAGCGATAAGTTCTCTTGCCATGGACTCCCGAACGGCACGCTCGCAGACGCGGGCAACCGACAGACCGTACGAGGGGTCAGGACACCGAACGAGACGACGAAGGACGACGGGATCCTTCGAGAGAGGAGACGTCATGGCAAAGGACAAGGTGAGCGCCGAGTGGGGCGAGCTGCTCTTCACCGACGCCGACATGCAGGAGCGCCTGCCCAAGCCCACCTACAAGGAGCTCAGGCGCGTCATCGACGAGGGGGCTCCCCTCGACCTGGGCATCGCCAACGAGGTCGCCCACGCCATGAAGGAGTGGGCGCTGGAGAAGGGCGCCACGCACTTCACGCACTGGTTCCAGCCGCTCAACGGCATAACGAGCGAGAAGCACGACAGCTTCCTCACGCCCCAGGGCAATGGTTCGATCCTCATGGCCTTCTCGGGCAAGGAGCTGGTCCGCGGCGAACCCGACGCCTCGAGCTTCCCCAACGGCGGGCTGCGCGCCACCTTCGAGGCCCGCGGCTACACCGTGTGGGACCCCATGAGCCCCGTGTTTATCAAGGACGAGGTCCTCTGCATTCCCACCGCCTTCATCTCCTATACCGGCGAGGCACTCGACAAGAAGACCCCGCTCCTGCGGAGCCAGAACGCCCTCGAGACACAGGCCAAGCGCGTGCTCGCCCTCTTTGGGCGCACCCCGCGCCGCGTGAGCACCACCATCGGCCCCGAGCAGGAGTACTTCCTCATCAAGGAGGAGGACTACAAGGCCAGGCCGGACCTCATCCTGACCGGCCGCACGCTCTTCGGCTGCCCACCCGCCAAGGGCCAGGAGCTCGAGGAACACTACTTCGGCGCGATTCGTCCGACGGTGAGCGCCTTCATGAAGGATCTCGACGACGAGCTGTGGAAGCTGGGAGTACCCGCCAAGACCAAGCACAACGAGGTGGCTCCCTGCCAGCACGAGCTGGCACCCGTCTTCGAGTCGGGCTCCCTGGCCATCGACGACAACCTCCTGACCATGGAGAAGATGCGCCTCATCGCAAGCCGCCATGGCCTCACCTGCCTGCAGCACGAGAAGCCCTTCGAGTACGTCAACGGCTCGGGCAAGCACAACAACTGGTCGATCAGCGCCGATGACACCAACCTGCTCGAGCCTGGCCCCGACCCCGAGCACAACCTGCAGTTCCTCGTGTTCCTTGCCTGCCTCGTTGCCGCCGTCGACGAGCACGCCGACCTGCTGCGCATGAGCGTGGCCTCGGCCGGCAACGACCATCGCCTGGGCGCCAACGAGGCGCCGCCGGCCGTCGTGTCGGTCTTCCTGGGCGACGCGCTCTCGCCGGTCGTGGAGGCGCTCATCCACAAGGAGCACGCCACCATGGCAAGCCAGGAGATGATGGACTTGGGCATCCCACAGCTACCCGCCATCCTGCGCGACAACACCGACCGCAACCGCACGAGCCCCTTCGCCTTCACCGGCAACAAGTTCGAGTTCCGCATGTGTGGCTCGCAGCAGAACCTCTCCGACCCCAACGTGGTGCTCAACACGGCGGTGGCCGAGCAGTGCGAGCGCTTCTGCGACTATGTGGCCGACCGCAGCGACGAACCCTTCACCCAGGTGGCCATGCGCTTCGTGCGCCACACCTTCCGCGATCACCAGCGCATCATCTTCGACGGCAACGGCTACTCGGCAGAGTGGGAGGAGGAGGCGGAGCGCCGCGGGCTGCCCAACCTCAAGACCACCCCAGACGCACTGGGCGCCCTCATGGATCCCGACAACATCGCACTGTTCGAGAACTATGGAGTCCTCTCCGAGGCAGAGCTGCATGCCCGCTACGTGGCCAAGGCCGAGCAGTACGCCAAGCTCATCAACATCGAGGCCAACACGATGGCCTACATGGCGCGCCACATGTACCTGCCGGCACTCATGAGCTACTCCGGTGACCTCGCGAACAGCGTTGCCGTCAAGGCGGAGCTGGGCATTGCCTCAAGGGCGGAGAAGGACATCATCGACCGGCTCACGACCGGCATCGACACCATCTACGACCTCACCTCGCAGCTGGAGCAGCTCGCGGCCCACGCCAACGGCAAGTCTAACCCCAGCGAGCAGGACGCCCTCTGCCGCGACGAGGTGATACCGGCCATGGCGGCCCTGCGTGCCGAGGTCGACGCCATGGAGCGCCTGTGCGGCGAGGACTACTGGCCGGTCCCCAGCTACAACCAGATGCTCTTCTACGTCTAGACCTGCGTCCCGCAAGCACGACCAGGTTCGGGTCCCAGGCGCTCGTGGCGGGGACCCGAACCTTTGAGACCCCGAGAGACACGAAGACGGAGGGTTACCCATGTGCTCGATCATGTGCTACTGCAGCGAAGAGGCCAGCCTCGACGCCTTTATAGAAGGCTTTGGCCGCACCGAATCGCGAGGGCCGGACGACTCGCGTGTCATCGACACGGGTCATGGCCTCATGGGCTTCCATCGCCTCTCGATCATGGGGCTGACGCCCGAGGGCATGCAGCCGTTCGAGCTCGACGGGAGCTTTGCCGTCTGCAACGGCGAGCTCTATGGCTTCGAGCACATGCGCGAGGAGCTTTGCGAGAAGGGCTATCGCTTTGAGAGCGACAGCGACTGCGAGATCCTTCTGCCGCTCTACCGCGAGTATGGGGTCGGCCTCTTTTCCCTGCTCGACGCCGAGTTCGCCTGCATCATCTACGACGGTGAGTCGCAGGGCTTCGTGGCAGCACGCGACCCCATTGGCATTCGCCCGCTCTACTACGGCTACGACACGCGCGGCACCATCGTCTTTGCGAGCGAGCCCAAGAACCTCGTGGGACTGGCGCGCGAAATCATGCCCTTTCCTCCCGGCCACTACTACCAGGGCGGGCACTTCGTACGCTACTGCGACATCGCGAAGGTCGATGCCGTGTGCACCGACGACCTCGAGACCGCCTGCGCCGCCATTCGCAGCAAGCTCGTCGCCGGTGTGCACAAGCGCCTGGTGTCCGATGCCAAGGTGGGCTTTCTGCTGTCGGGTGGGCTCGACTCCTCGCTCGTCTGCGCCATTGCGACGCGCGAGCTGGATGCGCCCATCGAAACCTTCGCCGTTGGCATGGAGGAAGACCCCATCGACCTCAAGTACGCGCGCGAGACCGCGGCGTACATCGGCAGTCGTCATACGGAGGTCCTGATGACGCCCGCCGACGTGATCTCCTCGCTGGAGGACGTGGTGACGCTGCTCGGCACCTACGACATCACCACCATCCGCGCAAGCATCGGCATGTACCTCGTATGCAGGGCCATCCATGAGCGCACCGACATTCGGGTCCTGCTCACCGGAGAGATCTCGGACGAGCTCTTTGGATACAAGTACACCGACTTTGCACCTTCGGCCGCAGCGTTCCAGGAGGAATCCCAGAAGCGCGTGAGGGAGCTGCACATGTACGACGTGCTTCGCGCCGACCGCTGCATCTCGGTCAACTCGCTCGAGGCACGGGTTCCCTTCGGAGATCTGGACTTCGTCCGCTACGTGATGGCGCTTGACCCGCAGATGAAACTCAACACCTACGGAAAGGGCAAGTACCTGCTGCGTCGTGCCTTCGAGGGAACGGAGCTGCTGCCCGACGACATCCTCTGGCGCGAGAAGGCGGCCTTCTCCGATGCAGTGGGCCATTCCATGGTGGATCACCTCAAGGAGTACGCCGAGAGCTGCTACACGGACGAGGAGTTCGAGCGCGGACGACGACGCTACGACTTTGCGCAGCCCTTCACCAAGGAGTCGCTCCTCTACCGCGACATCTTCGAGCGTCACTATCCGGGACAGGCGGCCATGGTCGCAGGGTTCTGGATGCCCAACAGCTCGTGGGAGGGATGCGACGTCGATGACCCCTCCGCGCGCGTGCTGGCCAACTATGGCGACAGCGGCAGGTAGGCCGAGATACGCCAGGCCTCCAGCGACCAGGCCACGCGGCAGCAAGGAGCCGCGCTAGTCCTCCAGCAGCCGCTGCAGGTCCTCGCGCCTGAGCGCGGCGAGTGACGAGGCCCCGCCACCCGCGCCCACGAAGCGCTCGGCAAGGTCGCTCTTGCTCTCCTGCAGCGCCAGGATGCGCTCCTCGATACTGTGCGCGGCAATGACTTTGTACACCGTCACGTCGCGCGTCTGCCCGATGCGATGCGCGCGGTCGGTGGCCTGGTCCTGCACAGCCACGTTCCACCACGGATCGGCGTGAATCACCACCGAAGCGCCCACCAGATTGAGGCCCGTGCCACCCGCCCGCAGCGACACCAAAAACACCGGCGTGTCGTCGGCGTTGTAGGCGTCCACCAGCTCCACGCGCTGCCGCTTGGGCGTGGCACCAGTGATGGTGTAGTACGAAGCGCCTTCGCGGTCCAGCCGCTCTGAGATCAGCGATAGGAAGCTCGTGAACTGCGAGAATACCAGCACCTTGGCGCGCGCGTCGATAGCCTGCGAGACCAGCTGCCAGATGGCGTCGAGCTTGCAGCTGCCTCCATCGTAGTCCTCATACACCAGACGCGGGTCGCAGCACAGCTGACGTAGGCGTGTGAGTTCGGCGAGCACTTGCATGCGCCGCTCCCCCAGGGAGGGGTCGTCCTCGCCCGCGATCGACATGCGCAGGGCCTGCTCGCGCGCGGCGTAGAGGTCGCGCTGGGCGCGTCCCATGCGGCATGCCACCACCTGCTCGAGCTTTTCGGGCAGGTCGTCGAGCACATCGGCCTTCAGACGCCGCAGGATGAAGGGGCCGATGGCTGCGCGCAGCGTGGCCGCCGCGTCGTCGTCGCCCTCGCCGATGGGCAGCTCGTAACGCTCGCGGAACCGCTCGTAGCCGCCGAGCAGACCGGGCATGAGGAAGTCGAAGATACTCCAGAGCTCCGAAAGGCGGTTTTCTACGGGCGTGCCCGTGAGCGCCAGGCGGTGCCGGGCGTCGAGCGCCTTGACGGCGCGCGCAGCGAGCGTCTGATGGTTCTTTATATACTGTGCCTCGTCGAGTACCACGCACCACAGACGCACGCCCGCGTAGTCCTCGATGTCGCGGCGGAGCAGGTCGTAGGAGGTGATGAGCACCTCGTGCCAGCGCTCGTCGCGTACGCGCCGGCGGTCCTTGGCGTCGCCGGCGACAGCCGCCACGTCCATCTGCGGAGCAAACTTCTGGAACTCCGCCACCCAGTTGTAGACCAGCGACGCGGGGCACACGATGAGCGTCTGACCGCGGCCACGACGAGCGAGCAGCAGCGAGATAACCTGCACCGACTTGCCCAGGCCCATCTCGTCGGCTAGCACGCCGCCAAAGCCCATGTCGGCGAGAGCCGACAGCCACCTGAAGCCTGCCGTCTGGTACGGTCGCAGACGACCGGCCAGCGATGCCGGTGGCTCGTAGGCCTCCGCGTCGACCGAGCGAAAGTCCTCGAGGCACTCCTCGAAGGAGGCGTCCTTCTCCTCGTCGGACATTAGCGCATCGAGCAAAAACGCCTTGTACGAGGGGACCGTGACCTCGCCGGAGGCCAGCTCGCTGGCAGAAAGACCCAGCTCGTCGGCCAGGCGCGACGCTTCCCCAAGGTCGACGGCCTCGAGGTCGACGAACGAGCCGTCGCGCAGCTGGTAGTAGCGCTTGCGTTGGCGGTAGCTCGAGAGCACGGCGTGCAGCTCGGAAAGCGGCAGGTCGTCGGCCGACACGCTGAGGTCGATGAGGCCCGAACGCGAACGCACCCCCATGCGCACGCGTGGACGGCGCCGGCGCGCGACCTGCGCAAAGTCGTCGGTCACCCGAACCTCGCCGAGCCGTTCGAGCTCGGGTACACCCTCGAACACGATGCGCGCCACGGCGTCGGCATCGGGCCTGCTCACCAGCCTGCCCGACTCGCGCGCCGTGGTGAAGTAGCGCGAGACCACCATGCGTGCCTCGGCCTCGGCCGCAAGGTCACGCCACAGGGTCTCGTCGCCCTGGGCTCGATCGAACAGGCGCACCTGACGAGCACCGTAGTGCGCCATGGCGTCGCAGGTCACCAGATCGCCCATGCGGTCGAGCGTGAATCGCAGACGCAGCGGGTCGGGGCGCAGGGCGTCCAGCTCCGGCGGCACCGCCACCGGCATGGCACGCTCGATGGTGGGCAACGCCGCCAGGCAGAACCGCCGGGCGTCCTCGCCCGTCATGAGCAGCTCGGAGGCCTGACTGCAGTACACCTGCTGCAGGAAGGCCGCAACGGGAAGCAGCCGATCGCTGCAGCGGTAGAGGCAGCCGCCCTGCAGGGCATAGACGTGCTCGGCCGTGGCAAAGACGTCGGCAGGGACCTTGCGCACCAGCTCGAAGGCATCATCGCCCGCTGCCTTGAGCTCCACGCCCAGCTGCGGGTCGCCGTCCGTCACGCGCGGCTCGGAGGTAGCCAGCGCCTGCGAGCCCTGCGCCGACTCGTACGAGACGGTGCGGCCTACCAAGAGCTCGAGCAGTTCGTCGGTCTCGGGCTGCGAGAGCCGCAGCTCCTTGCCCACCGAGAGCGCCGTCGACGAGGTGGCGTAGGTACGCCCGTAGAGGCGGTTGCCCGCATAGCTGCGGCGGTTGCGCACGCAGCGGCACACAAAGCGCACCAGCTCGCGGTCGGGCTCGGCGAAGGCCTCGAGCACGTGCGAGAAGCCCAGGCGCTTGCCATACTCAAAGTACGCACCTTCGGTCACACTGCACTCGAATTGCCCGAGGTCGCGCACCACGTAGGCCCCGCGCGTGCCCTCCAGCCGCAGGCCAAAAAACAGATCGTTGTCGCGGAGGAGCCGCGGCACGACGCGCACCTGAGCGGCGGGCTCGGACTGTGAGGCAATCCGGGCCTTGGGTGCACGGGTGGCTCGCTCGAGGAACGCCGAGACGGCGGCCGACGTGGTCACGTGGCGCATCTGGCTGAAGCCCTCATAGAGGGCTGCGTTGCGGTTGAAGTCGAGGGCGAGGGCGATGCTGTGCTTGCAGGGGCCCGAGAACTTGCGCGCCGCCGGACAGCTGCAATCGTACGAGAAGACCTCGTCGGCAGCCTCGTCGACTGTGATGGAGGCCTCGTAGCTGTCTGCATAGCCCGACGCGCTGTCCACGCGCGCCGAGAGGTGCGTCAGGCGCCCCTCGTACGAGCAGGCGCGGTCCCAGATGCGTCCCTCGCGACGGGCAATGATACGCGCACGGCCGAGGATAGCTGGACGGCAGGCGCGCTCGAGGGCGTCCTCCCCTATCACGCAACCACCTCCTCGGCCTCAGGCGCACGGAGCTGGCTAAGCGTCACCGCTACCAAAATCAGAGCAAAGCCCACCGCTACGGGCACCGTGAGCCGCTCGCCGTAAAAGGCGAGCGAGAACACCGTGGCAAAGACGCTCTCGAGCGACAGGAGCAGCGCGGCGCGATGGGCGGGCACGTGGCTCTGCGCCACATTCTGCAGCAGCATGGCCAACAGGGTCGAACCCACCACGACGTAGGCCAGTTGTCCCCAGAAGCCCGGGGCGAGCCCAGCGAGCACGGGCAGCGGCTCGGCCGCGAGCGCCCACGTCAGACACACGACCGCCATGGTCGCCAGCTCGACGACGGTCACCGTCGGCAGGTCGACGTCCTTGCCGAACCAGCTCACGCACAGGATGTTGAGCGCAAAGAACACGGCGCTCACCAGCGTGAGCGCGTCACCGCGCGAGAGCGCCAACGAGAGGTCGCCGCGCAGCGAAACGAAACCAATCCCCGCGAGGCACAGCAGCGCGCATGCGGCCTCGCGCGCGGAGGGGCGCCTACCCGTAGCGACCCAAGCGATGAACGGCACCATGACACAATACGTGCCGGTCAGAAAGGCGTTGCGGCCGGGAGTGGTGTCGACCAGCCCCACGTTCTGCACGAGGAAGGCCAGACCCTCAGGCAGGCCAATGAGCAGGCCGGCACGCAGGTGGGCCGCATCGAGCGAGGAGGCGACACGCCCGGCAAAGGGCAGCCACAGCCCCACGGCGGCCAGCAAAAAGCGCAGCGTCAGCAGCCAACCGGGCGTCATGCTGTCAAGTGCGCCCTTCAGCACCACGAACGAGCCACCCCAGACGACGGTCACCGCCACCAGGGCCAGCTCGTATACCCACACCGGTATGTTGCGCAGCTTCTGCATTCTGCCAATTATACGTTCTCAAAGCATCGTCGCAACGAGGTTCGGCCGCAGAAGCCCGCCATTGCTACAACCGAATTGACCCTTCGGGCCCCATGTGGAAACGCTTCCCGAACAAGTCCTAACGTCCGCGCATCCCGCGGTTCGACAATGCCCAACTCTGCCGTACACTATGCGCGTGTTCTGTCGCAATTGCGTCAGACGGGCCGCACCGGCGAGTGAGACCGTCGCGTGCCGCCATAAGCATCGGACTTCAGCACGCCCCACAAGAGGGCGCGTGCGTGATGTGTTGGAGAGGAGCATTCATGCAGTATTCGTCAGAAGTGGAGAAGATGTGCCCCGTGACCAAGGGCGCATACCACGGGCCCGCGCCCATTCCCGAGGAGGGTGCATGGGTCCAGGCCAAGCAGCTCGAGGACATCTCCGGCTACACCCATGGCATCGGTTGGTGCGCTCCCCAGCAGGGTGGCTGCAAGCTGAGCCTCAACGTCAAGAAGGGCATCATTGAGGAGGCCCTCGTTGAGACCATCGGTTGCTCCGGCATGACCCACTCCGCCGCTATGGCCGCCGAGATCCTGCCCAAGAAGACCATCCTTGAGGCCCTCAACACCGACCTCGTGTGCGACGCCATCAACGTTGCCATGCGCGAGCTGTTCCTGCAGATCGTGTACGGCCGCACCCAGACCGCCTTCTCCGAGGACGGCCTGCCCATCGGCGCTGGCCTCGACGACCTCGGCAAGGGCCTGCGCTCCATGGTCGGCACCACCTACGGCACCGCTGCCAAGGGCGCCCGCTACCTCGAGCTCACCCAGGGCTACATCACCCAGCTGGCCCTCAACGACAACAACGAGATCATCGGCTTCGAGTTCCTGAACCTCGGCAAGTTCATGGAGGACGTCAAGGCTGGCAAGGATGCCAACGAGGCCATCAAGGCCAACACCGGCCGCTATGGCCAGTGGGACGCCCCCGCCAAGACCATCGACCCGCGCAAAGAGTAACTTCGACCACAAGGAAAGGAGCTGAGCTTAATGGCAGTCACGTTCGAAGGCTACGAGCGCCGCATCGACAAGATCAACAAGACGCTCGCTGAGTATGGTATCGCCGACCTCGAGGAAGCCCTCAAGATTTGCACCGACCTGGGCTTCAACCCCTATGACATCACCGAGGACATCCAGTCCATCGCATTCGAGAACGCCAAGTGGGCTTACACCCTTGGTTGCGCTATCGCCGTCAAGAAGGGCTGCAAGACCGCTTCTGACGCCGCCGCCGCCATCGGCATCGGCCTGCAGGCCTTCTGCGTCCCCGGCTCCGTGGCCGAGGACCGCAAGGTCGGCCTGGGCCATGGCAACCTGGGCGCCATGCTGCTCGGTGAGGACACCGAGTGCTTCGCGTTCCTGGCCGGCCACGAGTCCTTCGCCGCCGCCGAGGGCGCCATTGGCATCGCCAACAACGCCAACAAGGCCCGCAAGAAGCCGCTGCGCGTCATCCTGAACGGCCTCGGCAAGGACGCCGCCCAGATCATCGCCCGCATCAACGGCTTCACCTATGTCCAGACCAAGTTCGACTACTTCCGATGGTCCGCGCGCTGCCGTCAACTGCTACGGCGCCGATGACGTCCGCGAGGGCGTTGCCATCATGTGGCACGAGAATGCCGACATCTCCATCACCGGCAACTCCACCAACCCGACTCGCTTCCAGCACCCCGTGGCGGGCACCTACTTCAAGGAGCGCACGCTGGCTGGCAAGAAGTACTTCTCCGTCGCCTCTGGTGGCGGCACTGGCCGTACCCTGCATCCGGACAACATGCACGCCGGCCCCGCCTCCTACGGCATGACCGACACCATGGGCCGTATGCACAGCAGCGCCCAGTTCGCAGGCTCCTCCTCCGTGCCGGCTCACGTCGACATGATGGGCCTCATCGGCATGGGCAACAACCCGATGGTCGGCTGCACCGTGGCGTGCGCCGTGGCCGTCGAGCAGGCCCTGGCCGAGTAGCACCTCCCGTCTGACCGACCCGCGGCCAAGGAGCCGCGGTGCAGACGTCCACAACGACCCGTCGCCCGGAAGGGTGGCGGGTCGCTTTTTGCCGCGAGCCATAACGAAGCTGCAGCTGGAACACTTTCCTGCCCGGGACCTATGTGTTCCAGATAGCCCTCTAGCAGGGAAGCGCAAAGAAGCGCTGATAGAGAGCACACTCCTCCGGAGTATCAATGCTCGAGTCAAAGGTGACGATGCCCTCGTGGCCTTCGCACAGCAAGCCCTCAGAAGCAAGCAGGCGATGAAGCTGGCGCGCCGTCCCCTCTCCCCCGTCGAAGAATCGCACGTCACCGAGCACGTGTGCTATCTGGGCGCGCACAAAGGGATAGTGCGTGCATCCCAAAACGACACGATCTACCTCGCCCCGAAGATGACCCACCAGGCGGTCGATCAGCTCAACCAGTTCAGGTGCATCAAGGTCTCCCTGCTCGATGAGGTCAACCAGACCGGAACAGGCTACGGTCTGCACCGAGGCACCGTGCGCCCACTGATCTTCAAGGCGATGGAACTTGTCGAGCGCAAGGGTGACCTCGGTGGCCATGACAAGCACATCGCCTGTCCCGCCCGCCAGTACAGCAGGCTTGAGTGCCGGCTCGACCCCCACGATGGGCACATCGGGATACGCCGCACGCAGGGTAGGCGCCGCTGCACTCGTTGCGGTATTGCAGGCGATAACCAGCGCTTTTGCACCTTCGGACAGCATACGCTCAGCAATGGAACGCGAAAACTCGCACACCTCAGCAGGCGTCTTACCCCCATAGGGAGCATGTGCGGAATCGCCAAAGTAGCGAAAGTCCTCGCCCGGCAGCTCGCGCACCAGATGTTGAAGCACGCTCACGCCGCCCACACCGGAGTCAAAGACCCCAATGAAGCCCTCTGCCTCGGGTCGGCCCAACACATCTGCCATGTTTCGCCTCGCTCAACCAATGCCACAACGTCCCCATTAGGGTACCAGCCTTGTATGAAGACCGCACGACGTCAATGACTCGCGCGCCATCTGGCCCGTTTTGACCACCTGAGTGCCAAAACCAGGCAGCCGGGCTCTGCAGCCCGCATCTCAAACGCAGACAACGCGCCAAAAAGCGATGCCTTTGCTTCCCGATACTTTAGGGGGTGTCACACTCGGCGGGGATACTTTTTGTTTAATTCCTTATATTTGCAGGTAAACAACTTGCGTCGCAAAAGCAAGAAGGGCCGAGTGTGCACATCAGTCAGATAGTATGTCGCGAATGAGCCCCGATCGCGCCGATTTTCCTCGCCCGGGATGCAGTCCGACACCAAGATGGCATGCCGTCAGCTCGGCAAGGTATTCGAGCTGAGCAGAATTCTTCAATTGCGCGAGGGTCACCATCCTGATGGTCTTCCCCATCGACTCGATGGCCAGCTGACGCCCGATGTCGTCTCCGTAGTGCTCATCCCCTTCGTGAAAAAGCTCGCTCTGATACTCAAAGCCAAACCCCGCGTCCTCCCAGTACGCATCGACCTTCACGACCTCCTTTCCGGCCATCGCCCTTCCCCGATCCGAGAGCGTCATCTCATAGTTCATGGTCGGCCTTGGCAAGTTGAAGCCTCCCCGCTGCCACGGAAGATAGAACGGCATGACCATCTCGGTCTCCATGGGAGAGGCTGCATTGGGAAGAGCCAGGTCAATGGCTTGCAGCGCGAGCTTGCTGCCACGCATCAGAGGCACAAGCTCGATGAACGACCTCAGGGCCTCGGGCGTGGCAAGAGGCATGCGGTTGATGAACCCCCGCAGGCTCCTCTTGGAGGGAGCGTACGTCCCGCAGAAACGGGCCACGAGCTTGATGCGACCCGCATACGTGAGATCGCTGCAACGCTGCAGCAGGCACAGCGCCGGCGAAGCCACAAACACGTCGGGCATCATCTCGAGGTACGCTCCGTGAGGAAGGTCTGACGTCGCAAGATGACAGGCGAATCCCTTGCGACGTGTACGGTCGTTGCGTGACGGAACCATGATGTCGAGGGGCTCGTCGGCAGGCAGCTCGAACATGGTCCAGTCAATCGAGGACAGCGCATGAGCATCCACAAAGCCACAGCGATCCGGCGTCTCGACGCTCGGACGAAACTCTGGTGCCCCTGCGCTGTTGAGCAGATGCTCCGCGGTCTTGTATCCAAAGAAAATAGCCATGCAACAAGGATGTGCCAGACACGCCTGGATGTCAGTACGCTTCATGTCGCAGCTAGGTTGCACGTAAGTCGCACGGGCCGGAAGCTGCAGCAAAAGCCAGTCGCAAGTGTTGCTTCTATATCATTCTTTTAATTACCGATTCGGCGTGTGGCTTTCGCGGGCAGCTCGAACGGCAGTGAGCTTTTTGAAGGCGTGCGATAAGCGCGCTCGGCGTCAGGCACCGATGTTGAAAACTCGAGGCAGCGGGCATCTGCCCGATAACAGACGTCTCCACTTCCGCTCTGGGCTGCTATGCTTGACAGACCGTCACCAGCAGCAAGGAGGCTCCATGGCCGTCAGCTCGTACAAGGCCAAGCAGATGATCGTCATGAGGCGCGACCTCAAGATGCGCAAGGGCAAGATCGCCGCACAGGCAGGTCACGCCTGCGTCGAGGCCGTGCTGATCGCACTGGCACGCGAGGGGCGCCTCGACCAAGTGCGCGTCGCGCCAAGCGGCGGCTGGGTGTATCTCGACGAGGGCAACATGGCCTCCACACCCCTGGCCGACTGGTTCAGTGCAGGCGTGGCAAAGGTCTGCGTGTACGTCGACGGCGAGGATGCGCTGCTCGAGCTTGCCGAGAAGGGCCGCGAGCAGGGTTTTGCCTGCGCCTTGGTACACGACGCCGGTCTCACCGAGTTCCACGGCGAACCCACCTACACCTGCCTGGCCTTCGAGCCGCTGCGTGCCGACCAGATTGACCCCATCACCGGGGAGTTGCCGCTGTACTAAACCCGACGGCAGGCCCTACGCCCAACGGCAACAGAGGCGCGATTGCCCGTCTCGCACAGGCGCCTCGCACGCCCTTCACGCAGGCGAAACATGGAGTGGTTACCATGTTCTGCACGCCTCGCACAAAGGAGCCCAACATGAGAATCAGCGACATCTTGGCACAGCGCCAGTCGTTCTCGTACGAGATCTTCCCGCCCAAGGGCGACATGTCGGTCGAACAGGCCGAGCAGGTGGCCACGGAGCTCTGCCGCAACAGCCCCGACTGGATCAGCGTGACCTTTTCGGCGGGCGGCTCTGGCAACTCCGAGCGCACAGCCGACATCGGCCGCCGCATCGAGCGAGGCGTAGGGACCCCGGCGCTGGCGCACCTCACCTGTCTGGGCTCCTCGCGTGCCGACGTGGACGCCTACGTGCGGCGCCTGCAGTCCGCGGGAATCGAGAACGTGCTCGCTCTGCGCGGCGACCCAGCGCCCGGGCGCGAGGCGATCGACTTCAGCTACGCCTCCGACTTGGTGCCCCACCTCAAGGACGCGGGCATGTGCGTGGGCGGCGCCTGCTACCCCGAAGGCCACGTGGAGTGCGAGAGCCTCGACGCTGACCTCGAGCACCTCAAGGCCAAGGTCGACGCGGGCGTGGACTTTCTGGTCACGCAGCTCTTCTTTGACAACGAGGACTTCTACCGCTTCCGTGAGCGCTGCGCGCGCAAGCGCATCAAGGTGCCCATCGTCTGCGGCATCATGCCCTTTACCAGCAAGAAGCAGCTGCAGCGCATGACCTTCAACTGCGGCGCCTCCATCCCCGCGCGCGTGGTCAAGCGGCTGGTTGCCGCTGGCGACGACGAGAAGGCGCAGTTCGAGGCCGGCATGACCTACGCCTGCGAGCAGATTGTGGACCTTGCCCGCAACGGGGTCGACGGCATCCACATCTACAGCATGAACCGCCCCGAAATTGGCCGGATCACCCACGACGCTCTCGTGGGCTGCGGGTACCTGCCGGCCTAGGTCATGGGGGCGGGGCTGCGCATAGCACGCGAGACGTTTCGGATCGCCGACGTCGACCGCAGCGAGGTGCTGCGGTATCTGGGCTATCACGGCCAAGGGCTCTCCAACGAGCTCGGAGACCGTATAGATGACACGGTCGCACACTGCCTTGCCGTGGCGCGACCGCGGGCCACACTGGCGAGCTTTGCGGTGAGGGCGGTGACCGACGACGCTGTGGAGCTCGAAGCCTGCACGTTGCGCCTCACCGGCCACGACATTGCCGCGCACCTGGCTGACGCGCGCGAGGTGGTGCTGTTTGCCGCCACACTCGGCGCCGACGTTGACCGCGAGCTGAGGCGCCTCTCACTGACGGACCCGCTCGGCCAGGTGGTCTTTGACTCGGTGGCCACCGCGCTCGTGGAGCGCGCGGCGGACGCTGCCGAGGCACGCGCCCGTGCCTATGCCGCCAGCCAGGGCGCTTTTACCAGCTGGCGTTTCTCCCCCGGCTATGGCGACCTGCCCCTCGACGTGCAGAGCAGCTTCCTGGCCGTCCTGGACGCCACCCGCCAGCTGGGCATCACGCTCACGCCCTCCAACCTCATGGTACCCACCAAGAGCGTGACCGCCATCGTGGGCATACACCCCAGCCCGCAGCCTGGGCTCGAGTCATCGTGCTCGATCTGCGCGCTGGCCGACTTCTGCACCATCCGCCAAACGGGAAGGACCTGCCGTGGTTAGCTACGCACCCGTCTCCACCACCACGCCCCTCGGCCATGAGGCCAAGCGCACCTTGCGCATTCGCGACCAGCACCTCGCCCGCGTGCTTGCTGGCGAGGAGTTTTTGCTCTTTGACGGTGCCATGGGCACACAGCTGCAGGAGCGCGGCCTGGCAGCCGGCGAGATTCCCGAGCTGCTCTGCCTGACCAACCCCACGCAGATCACCGAGATCCACGCGGCCTACGTGGCGGCTGGCTCGGAGGTGGTGACCACCAATACCTTCGGCGCCAACCGCAGCAAACTGCAGGGCAATGCCACCGTGGAACAGATCTTTACCGCAGCCATCGGCTGCGCCCGCGCCTCGGGTACTCGCTACGTGGCAGCCGACATCGGCCCCACCGGCGCCCTGCTGCAGCCCATGGGCACCCTCTCCTTTGACGACGCATACGACCTGTTTGCCGAGCAGGTGCGCGCAGCTGATGCTGCAGGTGCCGACCTTTTTATCATCGAGACCATGGCCGACCTGGCCGAGGCCAAGGCGGCGCTGCTCGCCGTCAAGGAGAACTCCGACCTGCCTGCCTTTGTGACCATGACCTTCGACGAGGACGGTCGCACGTTTTTGGGCACCACCCCCGAGGTCGCGGCAGTCACGCTCAGCGCACTGGGAGCCAACGTGGTGGGCATCAACTGCTCGCTCGGGCCCGCCGACGTGGCGCCACTCGTGCTGCGCATGCTGCCGTGGGCCAGCTGTCCGGTGATGGTGCAGGCCAACGCGGGCTTGCCACACGTGGAGGACGGCCGCACGCTGTACTCCATCGGACCTGACGAGTACTGCGCGGCCGTGACGGGCATGCTCGACGCCGGCGTTACGGTGGTAGGTGGCTGCTGCGGCACCTCCCCCGCCTTCATCGCCGGCGAGAAGGCGCTGCTGGCCGGTCGCACGCCCGCCCCGCGCACGCTGCGCGAGGACTTCACCGTGACCAGCGCACAGCAGCTGACCGCCATTCCCACAGGTCACGTGGGCGTGATCGGCGAGCGCATCAACCCCACCGGCAAGAAGCGCCTCAAGGAGGCACTGCGCTCGGGCAACCACGACTACGTGATGAGCGAGGCCATCGACCAGACCGCAGCTGGCGCACAAATCCTGGACGTCAATGCCGGCCTGCCCGAGATTGACGAACAGGCGACCCTCGTGCGCCTGGTCTCCGAGCTACAGGGCGTGAGCACCCTGCCGCTGCAGATCGACTCCTCCGACCCGCTGGCTGTCGAGGCGGCCGTACGCCTGTACCCCGGCAAGCCCATCATCAACTCGACCAACGGCAAGCAGGAGGTGCTCGATGCGGTGCTGCCCATCGCCAAGCACTACGGCTGCGCCATCGTAGGCCTGACGCTCGACGAGGACGGCATCCCCGCCACCGCGGAGGGACGCCTGAGCGTGGCGCGACGCATCGTGGCCGCCTGCGACGAGATGGGCATCCCGCGCCAAGACGTGGTCATCGACTGCCTGGCTATGGCCGCTTCCACCGACCAGCGCGCACCGCGGGCCATCCTTGACGGCATCGCGGCGGTCAAGCGCGAGCTGCCGGGCGTTCGCTGCGTGCTGGGCGTCTCCAACATCAGCTTTGGCCTGCCCTTCCGCCCGCTGGTCAACGCCACCTTCCTGGCAGCGAGCTTTGCTGCGGGGCTCGATCTGGCCATTGTCAACCCCATGAACGAGCGTCTGATGGACGTGGTCAACTCCTGGCGCGTGCTGAGCGGCGAGGACGAGAGCGCCCAGCAGTACGTGGCTGCCTATGCCAGCCGCAGCGACGCGCCGGCAGGTCCCGTCCGGCCCGCCTTCGACACGAGCACGCCCGAGGGCATTGCCGCGACGCTCGGCTCGGTGGCCGATACCCTGCAGCAGATTGCCGCGGGCATGGGTTCGGGACAGGTGACGGCCAGCACGGCAAAGGCTCCCGCAGCAGATGTCGCACCAGCAGAGGCGGGCAACGACGGTTCTCCCGAGGGCAAGGTGCGCGACCTAGTGCTTGCTGGCCGCAAAGACCCAGTGCCCGACGCGGTACGCGTGATCCTGGCCGACACCGACGCGACGCACGATGCCATGTACGTGATCAACCAAGTGCTGATCCCGGCACTCGACGAGGTGGGCGCGCGCTTTGAGAAGGGCACCTTCTTCCTGCCGCAGCTCATGGCCTCGGCCGAGGCCGCCAAGGCGGGCTTCTCGGTGCTCAGGGAAGGCGACGAGGCCTCTGACGTGCCGAGCAAGGGCAAGATCGCGCTGGCCACCGTCAAGGGCGACATCCACGACATCGGCAAGAACATCGTGCGCATGCTGCTGGAGAACTACGGCTACGACGTCATCGACCTCGGGCGCGACGTGGACCCGCAGGCCTTCACCGACTGCGTGGTGGAGAACCACATCGAGCTGGCCGGCCTCTCGGCGCTGATGACCACCACCGTGCCCGCCATGGCCGAGACCATCGAGCTGCTGCACGACCAGGCGCCGTGGTGCAAGGTGATCGTGGGCGGAGCGGTGCTCAACCCCGAATACGCACAGATGGTCGGTGCCGACTACTACGCCAAGGACGCCAACGAGAGCGCACGCATCGCCGGCGAGGTGCTGGGATAGAATGATACTTGGGCAAGGGCGCACGAGCCCCAGCCAGGCGCAGGCACGTGAGAGACGAGAGCCATGAGCACGAAGAGCAACGGCGGCGCGTCGAGCCGCAACATCCGCCTGATCATGGGCATCATCGCGCTTTTGGTGGGGTTCGCGGTGGGCTGGTTTGCCAACAACGGCTCGGGCGACGCGACCGCACCAGCAGACGTCGTGCAACAGCAGGTCCAGGAGCGCTCTGGCTCCGACCAGCAGACAGACACCGATGACGCACAAGCCAGCACGCAGACCGACGCCAGCTCGTCCGACGGCGCCGACGCACAGCAGACCGAGACTGGCACGCAGACCACCACCTCGGAGCGTGGGCCCACGATCGACGAGGATGGCTGGTACACCACCAAAGAAGAAGTCGCCCTCTACATCCACACCTACGGGCGGCTCCCGGGCAACTTTATCAGCAAGACCAAGGCGCGCGACCGCGGCTGGGTGGCCTCGGAGGGCAACCTCGACGAGGTGTGCCCGGGCATGAGCATCGGTGGGTCTCGCTTCTACAACGACGATGGTCAGCTGCCCGACAAGAAGGGCCGCCAATGGACCGAATGCGACATCAACTACCACGGCGGGCATCGCGGGGCCGAGCGCATCGTGTTCTCCAACGACGGACTGATCTTCTACACCGCCGACCACTACGAGACCTTCGAGCAGCTGTACTAGGAGCGTGACATGGACGACCAGATCCTCATGCGCGACGTCTACGAGGTTCCCATCGACGAACGCGACCTGCTCGACATGAGCACCATCCACGACTACCTGCGTGTGACGTTGGGCTTTCCCGAGCACTACGGCAAGAACCTCTCGGCGCTCTACGACTGCTTGGGTGACATCTGCGAGCACACGCGCCTGTACGTGATGCGCGACGCCACCATGGATCCCGACAGCGATTACGCCCAGCAGATGGACCGGCTGTGCATGGTGCTCATGCGCGCCGCACGCGAGAACCCCTGGCTCTCGGTGAGCATCTCCACCATCCGCTGGCCAGAGTAGGAGCACGTCATGCCAAAGAGCAGGCTTATCAAGGACACGACGCGCGAGGAGCGCATCCGCATCGTGGCAGAGGGCCTCGACTGGTGCGGCGATGGCAGCTGCGAGCAGTGCAGCGGATGCAGCCTGGGTGTAGGCGCCATCGACAAGATGTATCAGCCTTACATCGACGGCATCCTCGAGCTCGCCGAGATCAACATGCTACACGCCGCCACGCGCTACACGCACGGCTAGCCGCACGCCGCTCCCCCACATCGAGCACATACCGTACCCGTATACTTAGTGGGCTTACGGAAATACGCGGCGCATGCCGTCACACCCAATGAGGGAGAACAGATGAGCGAGAAGAAGGCACCCCAGGACACCTGCGTGCTCGTCACGGGCGGCTGCGGGTTCATCGGCAGCCACACCGTTGTCTGCCTGCTTGAGCAGGGCTACGAGGTAGTGATTGTGGACGACCTGTCCAACGCGAGCGAGAGGGTGCTCGACCGCATCGACCAAATCGTGGGGCCCGAGGCGGCGGAGAGGCTCTCCTTCTACCGCGCCGACGTGAACGACCGCGAGGCGCTCGACGTCATCTTCGACGAGAACCCGGTGGACCGCGTGATCCACTTCGCCGGCTTCAAGGCCGTGGGCGAGAGCGTGAGCAAGCCCATCGAGTACTACTCCAACAACATCGGCAACACCCTCACGCTGGTGGACGCCATGCGCGAGCACGGCTGCAAGTCCATCATCTTCTCCAGCTCCGCCACCGTCTACGGCGACCCGGACGCGCTGCCGCTGACCGAGGAGAGCCCCAAGAAGCCGGCCACCAACCCCTACGGCTGGACCAAGTGGATGGTCGAGGAGATCCTGCGCAGCCTCGTGGTGGCCGACCCCGAGTGGGACGTCGTGCTGCTGCGCTACTTCAACCCCATCGGCGCGCACCCGTCGGGGCTCATGGGCGAGGACCCCAGGGGCATCCCCAACAACCTGCTGCCCTACGTGGCGCAGGTGGCCGTGGGGCGCCGCGACGCCGTGCACGTCTTCGGCGACGACTACGACACCCCCGACGGCACGGGCGTGCGCGACTACATCCACGTGATGGACCTGGCCGCGGGCCACGTGGCGGCGCTGGCCTGGATGGACGGCAGGACGGGCTGCGAGGTCTTCAACCTG
>CACZCK010000003.1 GCA_902779675.1 uncultured Coriobacteriaceae bacterium
GGCAGAGAGGTATTCGCGCTGGGTGATGGATGGCTTGCCCGTAGACGTCGAGAGCCCGCAATAAAAGCCTTGACAATCTATAGGAGCGTCGGTTTTGTACCGTGGCTGCTTGGCGAAGCCGTTCTGTTTCATGCACAGCCCTCACAACGTTCCAGTTGAGGCCGGCACTTGCCCATAGACGGGAGAAGAAAAGGGCTGCATGCCATTCGTTTGGCATGCAGCCCCAAAGCCTTCGGTTGCAGCAGCGAATTGTCTACAGCTCGGCCGTCGACCAGATGTACTTGTTGTTGATGTCAACGGGCGTTTCGCCCATCTCCTGCTGGACGCTCTGGCCCAGCGCGTAGTACAGGCTGTCGGACAGGCGGTAGCGCGGTGCCTGTTGGAGCACGGCTAGACCATCGCCCGAGGTGGGGGCGCCACCGCGCGGGAACATGACTGCCAGGAACGAGTCCCCGTCGGTGTTGCGCACGATCCACACCACGTCGACAAAGTCCTGCGCGCCCGTGTCGCCCGAGCCGCGCACCTGACGATCGCCGATGGCGTTGGCGATGGCAGCGCAGCGTAGGGCCGCGTTGCCGGCCAGTGCGGGCGCCTGCACACCGTTGAGGTCGGTGAGCACGTTGGTTACCTGTACGCGCCCGCCAATGACCTCGGCGGTCACGTCGCCCGTGGTCACAGAGACGTCGGCGTCGCCAAAGTGCAGGTTGCGGGCCTGTTGGACGATATCCTCGGCTGCGGGCTGGTCGGGCAGGGTATAGGTCTCCGGCGTCTCCTCTTCGGGCTGCTCGACCTCAGCCTCGGGTTCGGTGGCCTCGGGTTCTTCCGCTTGTTCCTCGAGTTGCTCCTCAGGCTCCTCCGTCGTCTCGCGAGCGGCCACGGGCTCGGTGCGCGGGCCTGACTCGGGTTTGGCGAAGGGCTTGGCCACCATCAAAAAGCCCACGATGGCGGCTGCAGCCAGAAGCCCGCCCGCCATCATGCGTATGGTTTTATTGCGGTTGGCCTTGGCCTCGTAGTCGACTTTATTGGTCTCGAGGCCATACACCACAGGCTCGCCCTCGAAGTCGGCGTGCACGCGGGGCACGGTATCGATGGGGCCAAAGCTGCCGGTGTCATCAAAGCTGGGGTCGAGGACCTCGAGCTCGTCTTGTTGGGAGTCCTCGTCCCTGCGGGAGTGGCTTGCCAAGGGATTCCCCCTTCCAAGTTGTACGTTCGTGCGTATTCGCAATGATAGCAAGAGGGCGCCCGAAAGGTGCCTGCGCTCATGCGTTCGCACCCATTTTGTATGCCTCACACCCGTCTGACGCCCCGTTTGAGGTGTATGTACGCGGTGTGGGTTGCCAGAGTGCGCACAGAATCTGTTAGGATAAAGAAGATTGCGACCCGAATGTGGCGCGCAAGAAGTAGGGGTCGTTATGTATCGAAGGGGGTTGCTATGCAGCCAGGCGAGGAGATCGAGAACTTGGTGTCCGAGCTCGAGCAGGTCGTGAGTGAGGGCAAGACGCCCTTCGGCGGCAACGGCAAGAAGATCGTTGACGCGAACGACGTTTACGAGATCATCGACGAGATCCGCCGCGTGTTCCCGCAGGAGTTCGCCGACGCTCGTCGCATCGTCAAGGAGGAAGCCGAGACGCTCGAGCGTGCCCAGATGCAGGCAGACTCCATCATTGCGGACGCGCAGCAGCAGGCCATGATACTGGCCTCCGACCAGGAGATCGTGCGCCTTGCGCAGCAGCAGGCCGAGCAGATTCGCGACCAGGCCCAGCAGTACGAGCGTGACACCCGCTACAACGCCGAGGAGTATGCCGACACCGTGCTCGCGCACCTTGAGGACAACATCAAGTCGCTCACCAACTCCGTCTCGCGCGTGCGCCAGACGTTGAGCGAGAACTCCGGTGCCCGCAACTCGTCCAACAGGGTCGACTGGTAGCGCGCATGCAGCAAGTTACCATGATTCTTGACGATCGCCTGGCCAACGCCGGCGATACCCTGCCGCTCGTCGGCCACATGGCCGACAAGGGCTACGAGCTGGGCGAGCACGAGTTTGCGCTGCCGCAGGGGCTCGACTACGACCTTATGCTCACCAATGCCGGCGAGGGCATTCTCGCCACGGGTATCGTGCGTGGGCATGTGGTGGGCACCTGCGACCGCTGCCTCGAGCCGGCCGAGTTCGATATGGCAGCCGAGGTCGACGAGTACTACCTGTTCAAGGCCCCTTCGCAGACCGAGTCGCTCGGTGACGACGAAGACGACGTCGACTTTTCGCTGGTGGGGGAGGACCACACCATCGATCTTACCGACGCGCTGACCTCCGCCGTGCTGATGGAGACGCCCTTCGTGGTGTTGTGCCGCGACGACTGCAAGGGCCTGTGCCCGGTGTGCGGTGAGAATCTCAACCTGCACGACTACGGCCACGCGAGTCAGATCGAGGAGGAGCGCCTGGCGTCCAACCCGTTTGCCGTGCTGCGCAACCTCAAGCTGGACGACTAGGCCAGACGCTCGTGACGCTATTTCTTCACATGAAGAATAGTTGTTACGTGCGCACTGACCACAAGGTGTGGTAGAGTACATCCTTGCATGTCTGCAGGAAAGACCGTCCGACGCCCGTCGGGCGTTGGTTAGGTGTAAGAGAGGTTCAAGATGGCAGTTCCTAAGCAAAAGAAGGGCCGCGGCGCCACGCACACTCGCCGCTCCGCCAACAGCAAGCTCGCCGCCGCCGCACGTTCCACGTGCCCCCAGTGCGGTGCCCCTAAGCTTCCGCATCACGTGTGCCCCAACTGCGGCTTCTACAAGGACCGCGAGGTTGTCGTCACCGACTAGGTTGGCGCGATACGCAAGCAAAGGAGGCCGGTCCCTTCCGGGGTCGGCCTCCTTCTCGTATGATTCGCCCGAATGGCACAGACGGACGATGCGCCGTTCTTGTGGCCGACAGGCGCGGGCGAGGGCATGAGAGGAGCGATTGCCATGGTTACCATTTGCGTTGACGTCATGGGCGGGGACCGCGAGCCCCAGGTGGTGCTCGAGGGCATCGATGCGGTGCTCAAGGCCGATGCCGACCTGTGCGTGCTGGCGGCCGGCCCCGAGGAGTTGGTCACCCCCTTCTGCGCAGATCACGAGCGTGCGCGTGCCCTGGTGTGCACCGAGGCCATCGCAATGGACGAGCATCCGGCAGAGGCCGTGCGACAGAAGAAGGACTCCACCATCGTGCGCGCCTGTCAGGCCGTACGCAAGGGCGAGGCCGATGGCTTCTTTTCTGCCGGCTCGACCGGTGCAATCTTTGCCGCCTCGACGCTGGGGGTAGGCCGCATCAAGGGCATCAAGCGCCCGGCTATCGCAGGTGTGCTCCCTGGTCCCTCGGGGCGCCAGACGGTCATGCTCGACCTAGGCGCAAACGCCGACGTGCGCCCCGAGATGATCGTGCAGTTTGCCCAGATGGGCCGCGCCTACTCCCGCGTGGTTCTGGGCGTCGAAGACCCGCATGTCGCGCTGCTCTCCAACGGCACGGAGGATACCAAGGGCTCCGAGCAGGCGCTGGCCTTCCACAAGGCGCTGGCCGAGGAGGGCCCATGGTTTGCCGGCAACGCCGAGGGTACCGATCTGCTTGCCGGCACCCACGACGTCATCGTGACCGACGGCTTCACGGGCAACGTGGCTCTCAAGTCGCTTGAGGGCACCGCCAAGTACATCCTGCGCGAGGTCAAGCGCATGACTGGACAGTCCAAGCGCGCCGCCGCGGGTGCTCTGCTGCTCAAGCCTGCCCTCAAAGAGCTGGCGCGCGGCCTCTCGGGTGACGAGCTGGGCGGTGCCATCCTGCTGGGTCTCAAGGCGCCTGTGCTCATTGGGCACGGCGATACCTCGGTGGACGCCATCAAGAACGGCACGCTGGCCACTGCGTCAGCCGTGCGCGGGGGGCTTGTGGACAAAATCGCTCAGGCCATCACGCGCGACGCCGACTAGCTACAATGGCAATGGCCGCTGCCCAGCGGGCCAGTGCACGGCCAAGGGGCCGCTGCGCCACGGCAGGGGAGCGGCATGCGCGCCTGCGCGCATCACATTTCAGACGAAGGGAACAGACCAATGGATCGCGATGCCATCTTTGCCAAGGCACGGGCAATCATCTCCGAGACGCTCGACGTCGACGAGGCCGACATCACCGACGACACCGAGTTCAAGGCCCTCGAGGCCGACTCCTTTGACATGCTCGAGCTCGTGAGCGCGTTCGAGGACGAGTTCGAGATGGAGATGCCCGACGACGGCATGGAGCGCGTCGTGACCGTTGGCGACGTCGTCAACGCCATCGAGGAACTGCAGTAGGTCGTTCCTTGAAGCTGCACAAGAGGGTAAAGCTCATAGAGGAGATCGTCGGGCACCACTTTGCCGACGAGAACCTCGTCATAGCGGCCATCACGCATCCGTCTGCCGCCGAGGGCAAGGCCGTCTCGGCGAGCTACGAGCGTCTGGAGTTCCTAGGCGACTCGGTGCTGGGCGCCATGGTGGCCGTCGACCTCTACCTCAAGTTCCCGGGTATGGATGAGGGCCAGCTGTCCATGCTCAAGATCGCGCTGGTCAGCGGCGAGATGCTCTCCGATGTGGCCCGCGGTCTGGGCATCGGAGAGCTTATCTTGCTGGGCGAGTCAGAGAAGGGCACCGGCGCGCGCGGCATGCGCTCTGCGCTGGAGAACGTCTACGAGGCACTCGTGGGTGCCCTGTACCTCGACGGCGGCTATGACGCGGCTCACGACTTCGTGGTCCGCACGCTGCATCCGCGCATTACGCCCGACCTGGCCCGCAACGTCGTGCCCGCCAAGTCGCGCCTGCAGGAGGTCGTGCAGCGCGACTACCGCGTGGGTCCGACCTACAAGCTCGAGGGCGAGTCTGGTCCCGCCCACAGTCCCACCTTCACCTCGGTGGTGCTGGTGGAGGGTCGCCGCGTGGGGCGCGGCACCGGCTCGACTAAGAAGGAGTCCCAGGCAAATGCGGCCGCCGACGCGCTGGTGCGCATGGGGTACGAGGAGGGCGACGTGAGCCCTGAGGAGGGCTCGTCGTGTATCTGAAGTCGCTGACGCTCAAGGGCTTCAAGTCCTTTGCCGACCGCACGCACATGGTGTTCGACCCGGGCCTCACCGTAGTGGTGGGTCCCAACGGGTCGGGTAAGTCCAACGTGTCCGACGCCATCCTGTGGGTGCTCGGCGAGCAGAGCGCCAAGCAGCTGCGCGGCCAGGCCATGGAGGACGTGATCTTCTCTGGTTCGTCGGCGCGCAAGCCGGTGGGCCTCGCCGAGGTCACGCTCGTGCTCGACAACACCGACCACACCCTTCCGATCGATTTCTCCGAGGTCGCCATCACGCGTCGCATGTACCGCTCCGGCGAGAGCGAGTACCTCATCAACAACGCGCCGTCGCGCCTCATGGACATCACCGACATCCTGCACGACTCGGGCTTGGGCAAGGATACGCACTCCATCATCAGCCAGGGCAAGCTCGACTCCATCCTGGCGAGCAGGCCCGAGGAGCGCCGTTCGCTGATCGAGGAGGCGGCCGGCATCTCCAAGCACCGCCGCCGCAAGGAGCGCTCCGAGCGCAAGCTCAAGTCGATGCAGGACAACCTCACCCGCGCTAAGGACATTCAGCGCGAGATCGGGCGCCAGCTGCGCCCGCTCGAGCGCCAGGTCGACAAGGCCAAGCGCCATCGCGACCTTTCCGAGCGCCTGCGCGAGATTTCGGCCATTCTGGCCGTTGACGACCTGCGCCTGCTGCAGGCCAACTACGCGCGCCTCACCACACGTGGCAACGAGGCCGATGCCGCGGTCGAACTGGCGCAGTACCGCGCCACCGAGAAGGAGCGCGAGCTGGAGAAGCTGCAGTCGCTGCTTGAGCAGAAGGGCCTCTTTGTGGGCGACCTCGGCGAGCAGCGCCGACGCATGCAGGACCTGTTGGGCCGCATGGACTCCGACATGCGCCTGCTCGAGGAGAAGGGGCGCAACATGGTGTCGCGCCTCTCCGAGATGCGCATGACGCTATCGTCGGCCGAGAAGCAGCGTTCCGACACTGCGGCCGAGAAGGAGCGCGTGTCGGGCGAGCTGAGCGACGCCCGCGTGCGGGCCGCCGATCTCTCCGAGCGCGTGCGCCAGCTGCAGCAGGAAGCCAAGCAGGCCACCGAGCTGCGTCGCAGCCTGGGCAACCGCTACGCGCAGATGGTCAACGAGCAGCGTCAGGCCCAGCGCACCGCAGACGCCGAGACGCTCGCATATGCAAAGCTTGAGGATCAGATCTCCAACGCCAAGCTCGAGGACGAGATGTTCGAGAGCCGTCTGGCGCAGATTGCCGAGACGCTCGCCACGACCGAGGAGGCCCTGGCAGAGCGTACGGGCACACGCGACAGCCTGGCCACCAAGCTCGACGAGGCGCAGCGTGCGGCCGAAGAGGCCGAGGCGAGCATCCGCGATTGCCGCGGCTCCATCGACGAGGCCAAGCGCGGGGAGGGTTCGGCGCGCGAGCGGCTGAGCAAGGCGCGCGCGACGCTCTCGGCACTGGAGTCGGTGGACGAGCAGAGCGAGAACGCAAGCGGGCTCACCGCTGCCATCGCTGCCTCCGACGAGGGCCTCGAGCTGGTTTCGTGCCGTCTGGCGGACCTCATCGAGGTGCCCGCCGAGCTTGACACGCTGGTGGAGCGCCTGTTGGGCGACGACCTCGCCGCCCTGGTAGTGGATGCCGCCGACGATGCCGCGCGCCTTGCCGGTGCCGCGGTGCGCATGGGCCGCACGAGTGGCCGCGCAACCATCGTTGCGCTCGGTGGCGCATCCGAGGAACAGGAGCACGACGCCCCGGGCGAGCGTCTGCTCGACCGCCTGGGTTGCAAGCCCGAGGCACGGGGCCTGCTTGCGGCCCTGTTGGGAGATGTGCGTCTGGTTGGCAATGCCACCGAGGCCATTCGCGCTCACGGCGAGGCACCTCACCTCACCTTCGTGACCGAGGACGGTGTGACGGTGCTGCCCGACGGCCGTGTGGTGGTAGGCGCCGAGGCCGGAGCCGAGCAGGGTGCCCTCGAGCGCAAGCGTCGTATCCGCGCCCTGCGCGAGGGGATGGACGCTCTCGAGGCCGCGCATGACGAGGCCCAGAAGAAGCTGGCCGAGGCCGAAGCGGCTCTGGCGGATGCACGCGACGCGAGCGCCCGCGCCAAGGGCGAGGTTGCCCGCCTGCGCGGCGAGCACGCCTCTGTGGCATCTGAGATCGGCCGCCTCGAGGCCCAGCGTAACCAAGCGTCGTCCGAGCAGGCGCAGGTTGCCAAGCGCCGTGCCGCCGCCTCTCAGAAGGCCGACGACGCTCGACCGCAAATCGAGCGGCATCGTACGGCAGCCCGCGAGGCCGAGAAGCGTGTTGCAGAGCTCGGGGCCAAGCTCGAGGAGCTCTCGACGGAGCGCTCGCGCGCCAGCAAGGAGGAGAATGACGCCTCGGCGCGCGTGGCCGACGTGCGTCTGGAGCTCGCGACCACCATGGAACGTCGCGGCAACCTCGAGCGGCGCGAGCACGACCTCTCGCGCACCCTCGCCGATCTGGAGAAGCGGCGTGCCACAGCAGAGCGCTCCGCCCGCTCGCTGGAGGTGCTGCGTCTGAGGGTCGACCCGCTCTACGACCGTTACGAGGCAGTCCACGCGCGCGCCGTGGAGTGGGCCGAGCTGCTGCGCGACCGCAGCCGCCTGGCAGAGGCCGACAGTGACTCCCTCAAGCAGACTATCGGCGACGCGAAGCAGGCCGTGAGCGAGGCCAACACTCAGCTGCAGATCGCGCGCGACACGGTGGGCGAGGTCAAGGTCGAGATGGGCCGCGTCGAGGTGCAGGTGGAGAACGCCATCAACGCCATCGTCTCGCAGGGCTATGTGCTCGACGAGGCGCTCCTGCTGCCCGAGCCCGACGACCGTCCTGCGATGGAGGAGGAGGCCGAAGCCCTGCGGCGCAAGATCGCCAACATCGGCCCGGTCAACGAAGTCGCCATGGACGAGTACCTGCGCCTCAAGGAGAGGTCCGACTACATCGACGAGCAGGTGGCCGACCTCGAGCGGGCGCGCACGGCACTGGCCAAGATTACCTCTGCCATCGAGCGCAAGATGCGCAGGCAGTTCCTGGTGATCTTCGATGCTGTCAACGCCAACTTCTCCGAGGTCTTCAGCATGCTCTTCCCGGGTGGCCAGGCGCACCTCGAGATGACCGATCCCGACCACCTCACCGAGACGGGCATCGAGATTGTGGCTCAGCCGCGCGGCAAGCGGATTCAGAAGATGACGCTCATGAGCGGTGGCGAGAAGTCGCTCACGGCGCTGGCGCTGCTGTTTGCGGTGTACAAGACGCGCACGGTCCCGTTCTACGTCTTCGACGAGGTCGAGGCTGCGCTCGACGACTCCAACCTCTCCAAGCTGCTCGATGCCATCGAACAGCTGAAGGACACGACACAACTGATTGTCATCAGCCATCAGAGGCGTACGATGGAACAGGCGGACGTACTCTATGGCGTCTCGATGCAGGCCGACGGCGTGAGCCATGTGGTAAGCCAGCGCCTCGACCGTGCCACAGGAAAGGTGGTGGAAGCCTAAGATGGCTCTGTTCGACAACCTGCGTAAGGGCCTGTCGCGCTCTCGCGAGGCCATTTCCGAGATCTTCTACATGGGCGGCGAGGTCGACGAGGAGTTCTGGGAGAACCTCGAGGACACGCTGGTCATGGGCGACATGGGCGCCGAGGTTGCCATGCAGGTAACCGACGACCTGCGCGAGCAGGCCGCGCGCGAGAACCTACGCACCGCCCGGCAGATGCGCGAGGCGCTGGCGCAGCGCCTTTCCGAGGTGTTCCCGCGAGCCAAGCGCGACCCGTTTGGCAGCCTGCCGTCGTGCGTGCTGTTCGTGGGCATCAACGGCGCGGGCAAGACTACCACGGTGGGCAAGCTGGCCAACGCTTACCACGAGCTGGGCGTGCGCTGCCTGATCGGTGGCGCCGACACCTTCCGCGCGGCTGCCATCGAGCAGCTGCAGGTGTGGGGCGAGCGCAGCGGCGTGGAGGTTGTGACGCGCGAGCGCGGGGGAGACCCGGCCAGCGTGTGCTACGACGTGCTCGACCGCGCCGAGCGTGAGGGTGCCGAGCTGGTGCTCATTGACACGGCGGGACGCCTGCACACGAGCCCCGAGCTGATGCGCGAGCTGGCAAAGGTGGTCAACGTCTCGCGCAAGCGGGCGACGATGCCCGTGACGGTGGTGCTCGTGATCGACGCCACAACCGGCCAGAATGGCCTCAACCAGGCCCGCGAGTTCAACGAGGCGCTCGACATCGACGGCCTCATCGTGACCAAGCTCGATGGCACCGCCAAGGGCGGCATCGCGGTGGGCATCAGCCACGAGCTCGACCTGCCCATCTTCCGCATCGGTGTGGGCGAGGGCAAGGACGACCTGCAGACCTTTGACGCGCTGGAGTTCTGCCGCGCGCTGGTGGGCGAGACGGAGGGAATCTAACCATGGCAGTGTTCAGTAGCCTTTCCGACCGACTTCAGGACACATTCGACAAGCTGCGCGGCAAGGGCCGCCTCACCGAGGACGACATCAACTCGGCCATGCGCGACATCCGCATGGCGCTGCTCGAGGCCGACGTCAACTACCGCGTGGTCAAGGAGTTCGTGTCGGCCTGCAAGCAGAAGTGCATGACCGCCGAGGTACTCGACTCCCTCACGCCGGCCCAGAACGTGGTGCGCATCGTGCTCGATCAGCTCACGCAGCTGCTGGGCACCACCGAGGCTCGGCTCGCCCTGGCACAGAACCGCACTCCCAACGTGATCATGCTCGTGGGCCTGCAGGGCTCGGGCAAGACGACCGCAGCGGCCAAGCTCGCGTACATGCTCAAGAAGCAGAAGCACAGCCCGCTTTTGGCGGCCTGCGACACGCACCGTCCGGCAGCAGCCGACCAGCTCGCCACGCTGGGCGGCGAGATCGGCGTGCCGGTGTACCGTGGCGACGGCAAGGACGCCGTGCGCGTGGCGCACGAGTCCATCCGCGAGGCCATCGAGCACATGAACGACATCGTGATCGTGGACACCGCCGGCCGCCTGCAGATCGACGAGGAGATGATGGCTGAGGCCGTGGCCATCAAGGACGTCACGCATCCCGACCAGATCCTGATGGTCGTCGACGCCATGACCGGCCAGGACATCGTCAACGTGGTGCGCGAGTTTGCCAACCGCGTGGACTTCGACGGCGTGATCATGTCCAAGCTCGACGGCGACGCTCGCGGTGGCGGTGCGCTGTCGGTGCGCGAGGTGACGGGCAAGCCCATCATGTTCGCCTCGATGGGCGAGAAGCCCGACTCGCTCGAGGTCTTTAGCCCCGACCGCATGGCCAAGCGCATCCTGGGCATGGGCGACGTGGTAGGCATCATCGAGCAGGCCGAGAAGATCGCAGACGAGCAGTCCATCGCCGATGCCGAGCGCATGCTGCGCCAGGGCTTTACCATGGACGACATGCTCACCCAGATGCAGCAGATCCGCAAGATGGGCGGCCTCAACAAGCTGATCGGCATGCTGCCGGGCGGCGACCGTGCCATCGCGCAGTCGGGCGGCAACCTCGACGAGAAGCAGATAACCCGCATCGAGGCCATGATTCGCTCCATGACCAAGGAAGAGCGCCTCGACCCCAAGAAGATCAACGGTCAGCGCCGCAAGCGCATCGCCGCAGGATCTGGGCGCACCGTCCAGGAAGTCAACCAGCTCCTCAAGCAGTGGAAGGAGATGGACAAGATGATGGGCAAGATGCGCCAGATGGCCAACGGCTTCCAGACCGGCGGCAAGAACAACCGCAAGGCCCGTCGTCAGCTCAACCAGATGATGCGCAACATGGGAGGCGGCGGCAACATGGGCGGAAACATGGGGGGCTTCCCCTTCTAGCCCGGGGCCACCCCAGCTAAACACGCAAACGTCCTCGCAGGGCCCGCACAAGTGTCAAGCACTTGTGCGGGCCCTGCTGCGGAATGTTTGCTCAGTTTAGCTGGGGTGGCCCCGGGCTAGAAGGGGAAGCCATGTTTCCGCCCATGGGTTGCTGGTTGAGGGGTGCGAGGAGGGAGAATGTTCGAGTCGACGCCCGTCGCTACCTGAATCTCAATTCCCAGAAGGCTATGGCTGCGGCGGCTCCTACGTTGAGGGAGTCAACGTCGTTGGCCATGGGGATGATGACGCTGGTGTCGCAGGCGTCGATTGCCCTGTTGGTGAGCCCCGTGCCCTCGGTGCCTAGGAAGAGGGCGAGACGCTCGTGCGCCTTGAGCTCGGGGGCGTCCAAGGGCAGGGCGTCGTCGCGCAGAGCGAGCGCCGCGCAGCAGAAACCCTGCTCGTGCAGGGTGTCAACAGCGGCGTCAGGCCACGGCTCGGGCAGCCGCGCCCACGGTACGCGAAGCACGCATCCCATCGAGACGCGGAGCGCGCGGCGGGTGAACGGGTCGGCGCAGCCTGGCGCCAAAAGGACAGCGTCGATGCCCAGCGCGGCGGCGGAGCGAAAGATCGCGCCGACGTTGCTCACATCAACAATGCCCTCGAGCACGGCCACGCGACGTGCACCGGCAAGCGCCTCGTCCAAGCCGATTGGCTGTG
Organism: uncultured Coriobacteriaceae bacterium; assembly: GCA_902779675.1. GTDB lineage: Bacteria > Actinomycetota > Coriobacteriia > Coriobacteriales > Atopobiaceae > UBA1367. The sequence goes on from CACZCK010000003.1 coordinate 11,609, forward strand.
GGCGACGCAAGGCGCAAAGATAGCCGCGTGTCACCTCGAAGCCCGTGATCTGCGACATCACCTCGCGTGTGGCGGCGTAGACGGGCGTGGTAGGGTCAAGGCGCGCGAGCAGTGGCTCCATCGACTGCAGGTGTCGCTCGTCGAGCAGCAGCGAGAGGGGTTCCATGCCCAGATCGACGGCCGTCTCGATCACAAAGCGCGACTCGGCGATCATCACCGCGCGCTCGGGCTCCAGAACGTTACGCAGCTGGTGCTCGGTGAGACGTGCGTAGACGTCGATGCGCGGGTCTGCCGGGTCGGTGATTTGAATTATTGCCATGCTTCACCAATCTCGCTCATTGGCCGTTCCAGTGGGGTACCATACCATCACACACCACCTTTGTAGCATCTTCGCAGACTGATGATGACAGAAGCGCGAGGTACCACGCGTGAGCGATTTCGAGACCAATGACGCCCCGAGCGTCCATAACGAAGCCAACGACGCCCTCGATCGAGAGGCCGACGCCATCCTTGCCAGCTTCTCCAGCCGCGCCGGATCGCAGCGGGCAGGCGACACCGAACAGGGAGATGCGGTAGAGCCCTCCGATGCGCCACAGGACGGCGCTCCCGTCGCCGATGCGGGGAAGCAGGGGGAGACCCTTGCATCTGACGCCCAGGAGTCCCAGCCAGACGCAACGGACGTACCGGCACCGCTGGAGGTGCTAGGCGCCAACGATGCCGCGATGCCGGTCTCGGCTTCTGATCAGGAGTCTGTCCCGGCAGAGGAGGCCCCCCGTAAGCGGCGCAGGTGGCCCACGATCGTGCTGGCGCTGCTCGTGCTTGCCCTCGGCGCCTATCTTGCGGGCGTGGTTGCCTTCATGAAGGTGTTCCTGCCCAATACGACGCTCAATGGCGACGACGTGTCGCTCAAGACCATCGAGGATGTCGCCCGCGCCAACTCTGACTCGATCAGCTCGTTCCAGGTGGCCGTCACCGGCGACGGCGTCGACCTGACGCTTGGCGCCTCGGACATCAAGGCGACCTATGACGGCGGGGCCTTCGCGCGCGCCGCCATCGGCAACCAGCACCCATGGCGCTGGCCGCTCGAGGTCATGGGAACCCACCAGCTCGAGGTCGAGACGCGCCTCGCCTATGACGCCGTGCGTCTGGACGACCAAGTGGGCTCGGCGGTGGACAAGGCCAACAAGGACGCCAAGGACCCCGAGGACGCCAAGATCTCCTACAACGACGAGTCGAAGCGCTACGAGGTCGTGCCCGAGGTCCTGGGTACCCGCATCGACCGCAAGGCTGCCATAAAGGCCGTGCGCGACGCCATCACGGCGGGACAGCACGAGGTCGAGCTCGGCGACGAGCAGCTCGTCAAGCCGCAGGTCCTCTCGACCGACGAGGCGTACAACAAGGCTGTCGACAGTGCGAACGCCGCCCTTGAGGCCACCCAGACTCTCAAGCGGGGTGACGATACCCTCGCTACCGTCGAGGCTGAGGACCTGCAGAAGTGGGTCAAGCTCGAGAAGGACCTCACCGTGAGCTTCGATTTGGACGCCTGCACCAAGTGGGCCCGCGGCGAGCTGTCGGAGCGTCTGGACACCATTGGCAGCAAGCGCACGTTCAACCTGCCAGATGGCCGTCAGATCTCGGTCTCGGGCGGCACCTACGGCTGGAGCATCAATGGCGGCGAGATCGCCGAGAAGATCGCCGAGAACGTGAAGGCCGGCAAGCAGGCCGATATCGAGGTCACCTGGCTCGCCACGGCCAACTCATGGAACCCCGGTGGCAACGAGTGGGGCGACACCTACATCGAGATCGACCTCGGCAAGCAGCACGTGCGCTACTTCAAGGACGGCAAGGTGGCGCTTGAGTGCGACTGCGTGTCGGGTGGTCTCAACAGCGGCAAGATGCACTACACCCCCACGGGCGTCTACTACATCAACTCCAACATGCAGAGCGGCGACGTCGAGCTCAAGGGTGAGATCGATCCGGTGACCAAGAAGCCCGAGTACATCAGCCACGTCAAGTACTGGATGCCCTTCATCGACAACTCCCATGCGCTGCACGACGCCGACTGGCGCAGCTCCTTTGGCGGCAACATCTACCAGAGCAATGGCAGCCATGGTTGCGTCAACCTGCCACCCTCCAAGGCGGCCGAGCTGTACGGCATGGTGAGCGTGGGCACCGTGGTGGTTGTGCACGACTAAGAACGCGAGGGCCCGCAGAGACGGGCCCTCGTCCGTCTGGGTCCGTTTGGCGGCAATTGTCACAGGTTGACCACACTTCTGCGCCTGCGCGCGGGGTTGTGGCAGATTATGGGTATCAAAGAAGAATACGTAGGTCCTCGGCCGCACTGGCGCGGCCATAAGGAGACATGCACATGGAAATGAACGAGCACAAGCGTCGGCAGTCGCTCATCGTGTATGCCATCATTGGCATAGCGCTGGGCATCACACTGCGTACGCTGCTGTATCCCAACATCGTCAATGCGCAGGTTGAGACGGTCTCGTACAGCAAGTTCCTCTCGATGGTCGACTCTGGCGAGGTCGAGCAGGTAGAGCTCACCACTGGCGAGAGCCAGATCAAGTTCACCACGGGTGAGGGGAGCGATACCAAGGTCTACAAGACCACCCAGTTCCCCAACGACGTCACGCTCGTGGAGCGCCTCGAGAAGAACGATGTCGACTTCTCGGCCAAGATTCCCGACTCCTCAGGTGAGCTGTGGCTGTACCTGCTCATCAACCTCATGCCGCTCATTATCTTCTTTGGTGGCGGCTGGCTGCTCAACCGCAAGCTGCGCAAGCAGATGGGCGACGACAACAACATGAGCTTTGGCGGCGGCTTTGGCCTGGGCGGAGGCCTCGGGCGCTCTGGTGCCAAGGAGGTCAAGGGCGAGGAGACCGGCGTCACCTTCCGTGACGTTGCTGGCCAGGACGAGGCCAAGGAGTCGCTCGCCGAGATCGTGGGCTTCCTCAAGAACCCCGACCGCTACGCCGACATTGGCGCCAAGCTCCCGCACGGTGCACTTTTGGTTGGACCTCCGGGTACGGGCAAGACGCTTCTGGCCAAGGCAGTGGCCGGCGAGGCTGGTGTGCCCTTCTTCTCTATCAGCGGCTCAGAGTTCGTGGAGATGTTTGTGGGCCGCGGCGCTGCCAAGGTGCGCGACCTGTTTAAGCAGGCCAACGAGAAGGCGCCCTGCATCGTGTTCATCGACGAGATCGACGCGGTGGGCAAGAAGCGCGACGCGGGCCTTTCAACCAACGACGAGCGCGAGCAGACGCTCAACCAGCTGCTCTCCGAGATGGACGGCTTCGACAACCACAAGGGCATTGTGGTGCTTGCAGCCACCAACCGTCCCGACTCGCTCGACCAGGCGCTGCTTCGTCCCGGTCGCTTTGATCGGCGCATCCCGGTCGAGCTGCCCGACCTTGCCGGCCGCGAGGCCATCCTCAAGCTGCATGCCAACGACGTCAAGATGGAAGGCGCGGTCGACTTCTCGGCCATCGCACGTCAGACTCCCGGTGCCAGCGGCGCCGACCTGGCTAACATGATCAACGAGGCTGCCCTGCGCGCCGTGCGCATGGGACGCCGCCGCGTGACCCAGACCGACATCCTCGAGAGCGTCGACGTGGTCATCGCTGGCGAGAAGAAGAAGTCCACGGTCCTTTCCGAGCACGAGAAGGAAGTCGTGTCCTACCACGAGACGGGCCACGCCATCGTAGCCGCGGTGCAGGACGGCAAGTCGCCGGTCTCCAAGATCACCATCGTGCCGCGCACCTCTGGCGCCCTGGGCTTCACCATGCAGACCGAGAGCGAGGAGCGCTACCTGACCACGCGCGAGGAGTACAAGCAGGAGATCGCGGTGCTCTGCGGTGGCCGTGCCGCCGAGGAGCTGATCTTTGGGCAGATGACCTCCGGTGCCGCCAACGACATCGAGCGTGCGACCAAGATCGCCCGTGCCATGGTCACACAGCTGGGTATGTCCGACCGCTTTGGCATGATGGCGCTCGGCGAGACCCAGAATCGCTACCTGGGCGGAGGGGCTGCGCTCACCTGCTCCGAGGGCACCGCGCAGCAGATCGACGCCGAGGTGCAGGCGCTTGTGGAGGAGGGCCATCAGACGGCCCTAAAGACGCTGCGTGACAACCGATTCAAGCTGCACGAGATCGCGCACTACCTGCAGAAGAAGGAGACCATCACGGGCGAGGAGTTCATGAACATCCTCACGCGCGATGACGGCTTCGCTCCGCAGATGCCCAAGGCCCAGTAGCGGTCCGGGCCAGCCCGAGCGCGGGGTTTGCGCTGTGCTCGTACAACCAGCCGGGTGATTCGCAACGACATAATGCAAGGGGCGAGAGCATGCAGCTCTCGCCCCTTGCATTATGTCGGCGAATCGATGCCGTGCTGAACTACGCCAGCGCAAACCCCGCGCTCGGGCTGGCCCGGACCGCTACTGGGCCTTGGGCATCCGCGTGCGCTGGCCGCGCGCGTGGGGATGTGGTCTTTGCGTGAGGGTGCGGGTCGGTGCTCGTCTGTTGGCGGGGGAGGATGTGTGTGAGTGACCGTATGTTGTAGGCAACTCCGTTTTGTACATCCGTAGCAATACCTGAAGGGTGGCAGTTCGCTGACCTGCGTAGATGCAGAGTCGCGGCTGATGTTTGCTTGCATCGTGTGTTGCGGGGAACTCACGAGGGGGGGGATGCGCGCGCAACAAAGCGACTGATGAATGGTGGGTGAGGGGTTCTTTCCAATCCGAGGCCGAGGGTTGTCACTCGCCTGCCAACACAAAGCCGAAGTGCTCCCAGACCCATGTGGTGCCGGTGCCGTTGCGCTCGCTGAGTGCGAGGGCCCTTGTCTTTGGGTCGAAGGAGAAAGACGTCACCTCTCTGCCAAGGTCGTGACCCATCCAGAAGGGTTCCATCTGCCCGTCGCGCAGGCAGAGCAGGTAGAGATGCTCGGTCATGCGCGGGTCAAAGCCGGTGTCCCAGAAGGGGCGAGAGCTGCCGTAGTTGCCCCTGCGCCACACGAGCGTGGCAAGCTCCTGTTTGCCATCGCCATCCACGTCGCAGACGAGGGCATCCATGACCTGCCAAGAAGAGGGGGTCTCGTATCGTTGCACGGCGGAACCGCCCACGTACAGGTGGCGGTCCCGCAGTTCGATGGTCTCCTTGGTGCCGTTGCTGTCGAGGTCGGCCTCCCAGTCGTTGGTGCGAAACTCGGCCCATGAGGGAACGAACAGGCCCATGCGCACCGCCAAAGCTATCGAGAGTGCCAGGAGTGCGGCGGCAGCGAGTGCGAGGCGCACCGCGCGTCTCTGGACAGGCATTCCTTCTGGTCGCATGCGTACAGCCCTACTGGTAGCAGCAGTAGCCGTCGGTCCAGGGTTCGGGGGCGGTCTGTTCGGTGGGGGTGTTCCAGCTGCTGTGCAGCAGGTCGCGCCAGGCGGTGTCGGTCATGCGGTCAGAGCTGGGCTGGACAAACTGGTAGAAGCTGTAGACGGGGCCGCTTGCCACGCGCAGCGAGCCGTCGACCGAGACCACAACGTACATGGTCCGTGCGTTGCCTGTTGCCAGCTCGAGGCAGTTGCTGTCGAACGTGGCCACGTCGACCACAACCGGCGCGGGGAACTGCCGGACATCAAGTGGCGTGTCCGTCCGCGCGGCCTCCTCCTCGTACACCTGCTTCCAGAAGTGTTCCAGCTGCACGCCGATGCTGCGAATCAGCTCAAACTCCTCGTCGCTCGGCAGCGCGCCAGCCAACTCCTTGGCGGCGATGGTCGCCAGCTGTGCGGCAAGGTCCTTGAGGATGGCGAGGTCGTCCTTGTCCTGCTGCCGCAGCAGCCCAAACGTGTCGAGTCCCTGTGAGGTGGCATCGCACAGGCGTGCGAGGCGCGAGAACAGCAGTGGCTCCGGCTCGACGTAGCCGCGGTCATCGTCGCCTTGGGGTATGGGGCCGTCGCCTTCCGCCATCGCCTGCTTCGAGTAGAGCACCGTGTCGTGCTTGAGCTCGGTGTAGCTGCCCAAGAAGCCCTCGAGCTCCCGTCGCGTCCACTGCGCGGACTGCGCGAAGGGTGGGTAACCCTCGCCCTTGGGCGTGAGCAGTGGCATGAGGGTGGAGAGCCACTGGTTGTAGAGACTCGCCTGCCAGAAGGTATCGGTGAGCGCACTTGTCTTGTCGCGCAGCCCCTCTACGCTTTCTTCGTAGCCGCTTGGCGCGCCGAGTTCGTCGCGCACGATGGAAAGCGCCTCTTCCGACCCGAAGGCCGCCGGGATGTCGAGCGCGTCGGGTAGCGAGCGGCCCTCTATAGTCATGAGCTTCTGGAAGATGGACGAGTCGACGGAGAAGCGCTGCCCCATGAAGCGGAAGCCCTTGCCCTGCTCGAGGTCCTTACCGTCTGAGCCGGGTAGCGAGTTGATCTGCGGGGCGGGCGTCTGACCGGTCAGCTGACGGTACGTCTGCCAGCCATCGTCGTTGCCGGCAAGCGAGGCACAGGTGGCGTCCTGGCCAAAGGCCTCTGCTACGACCGGCGCATACTCGTAGTAGCCATTGTCGTCACTCGAGCCCGCAAAGAAGCTGGTCACCAGGTAGATGGCCTCCCAGCACTCAAAGGCGTCGCCGGCCAGTGCGAGCGTCATGAGCGCCGCGCTGCGGTCGAGGTCCTCATTCTCCTGGTAGAAGCTCAGCTGCCCGTACCACATCATGGTGCGGAAGTAGCGCTCAAGGGTCTCGTCACCCTCGTAGTAGCCGCGCACGATGAACTGCGTGTAGTCGACGTCGGCGCCTGTCACCACGCTTGGTTCCTTGCCGGAGGCGCGCGTGATGCGGTCCAGCTCGTCGTTGATGTCGGCTGCGATGGATGCAGGGAGGCTCATCGAGGGGTCCATAAGCGCGCAGGCGACACCAAAGAAGACCATGTTGCGACGCGCGGCATCCTCCCACTCGCTGCCGGCCAGCTCACCGCGCTGGCGGGTGCTCTCCTCGAGCATGAGGGCGCTCATCTCGGCGAGGCGTTCGCTCAGCTCGCCCCGCTCCAGACCCTTGAGCAGGTACTGGAAATAGAGGTGGTAGGTGTGCATGAGGGAGTCGCACGTGACGAAGTTGGCGCGTTGGAGGTAGCGGTTCTCCTCGTAGATGGGGTAGAACTCGCTGTCCCAGCCGTTGCCGTTCACGCAGAAGCCGAGCTCCTGCAGCTTGGACCGCTGGGCGTCGGTGAGATAGAAGCTCTCTGGCACGCTCACGTTGGCCAGGCCGGGTTCGATATCGTAGGAGGGGGCGGCGGGGGAGGAGGGTGCCTCCTCGGCCTCGAGCGACGCATGCGAGAACAGGGAGGGACGGGCCGTTGTCGGCGCGCCTGCAGAGGCGGCGACCGACCCGCCAGAGGCCTGCGTGGCGGCTTCGCCTCCGCTTGATGCCTTGCCGCCACAGCCTGTCAGGGCAAGTCCGAGGCCGCCCTGGGCGGCAAGGAGCAGCGCTGTCCTTCTGGTGAATGTCGTTGGTAGCATGGTGACCTCTCTAGCAGAAGGGGCCGATATCGTGACCGCGCATCGAGGCAAGTCGTCTCAGTGTATCGCGACTGTGGCGCCCCTGCGCTCGTGCGCGCGCCAAATGGTCTGATACCCGTTGCCGCAGTTCGCATGACAGGCGCCCGCCTCACGCATGTGAAGTTCGGCGAGAGGGCTTACCTGCGCCACAAACGGCGCTCCAAGTGCTATCATCCCGTCCCAGAGCAATGACGGGGACGCGTCCTGGGGAGCGCCGCGGTCGACAGAGAGTGGGGGAGCTGAGAGCCCACGTCCGCGGTCCCTGGGGTATCACCCCTGAGCTGCAGCCCAAACGCGGGCGAGCCCGCAAGTAGACGCTGCCGGAGTGGCCGCCGACACAGGCCAGCCGAGTACTGCGGGTCTCCGCACGCTGGGTGGTACAAGCGAAGCTCTGCGTTCTACGTGTGCGCTTCGTCCCAGCAGGAGGGACGGGCGCATTTTTCGTGCCCAAAGGCGAAAGGATGTAAGGTGGCAAACGAGTACAAGCAGACCACGAACCTGCCCACCACGGGCTTCCCCATGAGGGGCAACCTGCCCCAGAACGAGCCCAAGCGCCTCAAGGCGTGGGACGAGGCGGGCGTCTACGATCTGGCACTCAAGAAGAACGCAGGGCATCCGCGCTTCGTGCTGCACGATGGCCCCCCGTATGCCAACGGCCCCATCCATCTGGGCCACGCGCAGAACAAGATCTCCAAGGACATCATCAACCGCTACTGGATGATGCAGGGTTATGAGGTTCCCTACGTGCCCGGCTGGGACTGCCACGGCCTGCCCATCGAACACAAGGTCGAGGACATCGTGGGTGCCGAGAAGTTCCGCGAGCTGCCTACCGAGAAGATCCGCGAGCTGTGCCGCAAGATGGCCGTCGAGCAGGTCGACACGCAGCGTCAGGGCTTCAAGCGCCTGGGCGTGCTGGGCGAGTGGGACAACCCCTACCTCACCTACACCAACGACTATGACGCCACCGACATCGAGATCTTCAAGGCCATCTTCGACAAGGGCGCCATCTACCGCGGCCGCAAGCCCGTGCATTGGTGCAGCCACTGCCACACCGCCCTTGCCGAGGCCGAGATCGAGTACGGCGACGAGGTAAGCCCCGCCATCTTCGTGCGCTTCGAGCTGACCACGGTTCCCGAGGGCCTCGAGGCTTGGGAGGGTCGCCTCGACGTGGCGATCTGGACCACCACACCGTGGACGCTGCCCGCCGACGACGCCGTGATCCTGCACCCCGAGGCTTCCTACGTGGCCGTCGAGCACGAGGGCCGCGCCTACATCTTTGCCGAGGCTCTGTGGGAGAAGTGCGCCGCCAAGTTTGGCTGGGAGGATGCCTGCCTGGTGTGTGGCGCCGATGGCCAGACCTGGCACGCGACTGGCGCCGAGCTTGCCGAGAACCGCTACAAGCAGCCGATCTTCGGCGACCAGGGCGAAGAGGGCAAGTTCATCTACGCCGACTACGTGACCCTCGAGGACGGCACGGGCATCGTGCACTCGGCTCCCGGCCACGGCGTGGACGACTACCTGGCTGGCGTCAAGTTCGACGTGCCCGTGGTCATGCCCGTCGATGACGACGGCCGCTTCTTCAAGGGCGAGGGCATGGGCACCGGCGGCCCCTTCAGCGGCATGGAGGTCAACGAGGCCAACCCCGTGATCATCAAGTGGCTGGAGGAGCGCGGCTCGCTGATCCTGCATGAGGACATGAGCCACAGCTACCCGCACTGCTGGCGCTGCAAGAACCCCGTCATCTTCCGCGCCACCAGCCAGTGGTTCGTCTCCATGGACGTGACCGGGCTGCGCAAGCGGGCGCTCGACGAGCTGCAGAAGGTGCGCTTCTACCCGGCGCACTCCGTCAACCGCATCGGTAGCATGGTCGAGGGCCGTCCCGACTGGTGCATCTCCCGCCAGCGTAACTGGGGCGTGCCCATCCCGGCGTTCACCTGCCAGGACTGCGGCGAGACGGTCATGAACGATGACACGCTCGATGCCGTCATCAAGCTGTTCCGCGAGCAGGGCTCCGATCACTGGTTCACCGATGACCCGGCTACCTACCTGGGCGATGCCTGCACCTGCCCCAAGTGCGGCGGGCACCACCTCAAGGCCGACCGCGACATCCTGGACGTGTGGTGGGACTCCGGCGTGAGCCACACCGCCGTGTGCCGTCATCGCGACTACCTGGGCTTCCCGGCCGACGTCTACCTCGAGGGCTCCGACCAGCATCGCGGCTGGTTCATGAGCTCGCTGATGACTTCGGTGGGTGCCTACGACAAGGCGCCGTACAAGGCGGTCATCAGCCAGGGCTTCACGCTCGACGGTCAGGGCCGCAAGATGTCCAAGAGCCTGGGCAACGTGATCGATCCCAACAAGGAGTGCTCGACGCGTGGTGCCGATGTGCTGCGTCTGTGGGTCGCCTCGGTCGACACCTCGGTCGACGTGCCCTGCGACGGCGAGATTCTCGACCATGTTGGCGCAGCCTACCGTCGCTTCCGCAACAACTTCAAGTTCCTGCTCGGCGAGATCGAGGGGCAGTTCGACCCGGCCACCGACGCCGTCGCCGTTGCCGACCTGCTGCCGTACGATCGCCTGATGCTGGCCCGCATGTGCGAGGTGCACGAGCAGGTCAACGAGGCCTACCGCAGCTACCACTTCAACGCTGTGTACCGCACGCTCTACGACTTCGTGGTCACCGAGCTCTCCAACGGCTATCTCAACGCCACCAAGGACCGCGTCTACTGCGGTGGCAAGGACAGCCTCGAGCGCCGCAGCGCGCAGACGGTGTGGGCGGCCCTGCTCACCATGCTCGTGCACGACCTTCAGCCCATCCTGGTGTACACCTGCGACGAGGTGATGGCCTACCTGCCCGAGAGCATGCGTGATGGCCAGACCTTCGCCGCCCTGCTCGACTGGTACGAGGCGCCCATGGCCGCCGACGAGTACGAGTCCCTGCTGCCCGCCTACCAGGCGCTGCTCGAGGCCCGTGCCGCCTTCACCAAGGCCTACGAGACGGCGCTTGCCGACGGCGAGGTCACCGAGAAGACCACGCAGGCCGCCGAGGCCCACCTCACTCTGCCCGAGGCTGCCTACGAGCTGCTGGGCGAGGGTCAGGTCGACCTTGCCGAGGTCTTCGTCTGCGCCAACGTAAAGACCGAGCGCGGCGAGGAGCTCGCAGCCCACGTGCACGCCGCCCATGGAGAGAAGTGCCCGCGCTGCTGGAACTGGCGCGAGCTGGGCGAGGACGGCCTGTGCGACCGCTGCCATGACGTCATGGCCAGCATCGAGGCATAGGAGCGAGGAACGTGCAGCTACGTGACGGCATATCGGGCCGCGGCGCGAGCGTGGTGGCGTTCTGGTTCACGGTCATCCTGGCGGTGATCGCGGACCAGGCCACCAAGGTCGCGGTGCGACACCTCATGCCCCTGGGCTCTCCCTCGCGCACGCTGATTCCGGGTGTGCTCGACCTCTATCGTGTGGAGAACACCGGAGCGGCGTTCAGCATCGGTAAAGGCGCCCCCTGGCTGTTCGTGGCCTGTGCGGTGGTGGCGTTCGTGGTTGCCTGCACCATGGTGTGGCGCTACGACCTGCCCAAGTCACTGGTGCTCTCGCTGGGATGTGTGGCCGGTGGCGGTGTGGGCAACATGATCGACCGCCTTGCGACGGGCTCGGTGACCGACTTTCTGGCCACCTCGTTCATCGACTTTCCGGTGTTCAACGTCGCCGATATCTTTGTGACCTGCGGCGTCGTGGTCAGCATGGTCCTGTACCTGCGTTGGGAAGCCACCGAGGGCATCGGCGATGCCCCCGACGCAGGTGGGCATGACCATGCCTGAACTCGTGCGTGACCTTCTTGTCGACCCGAGTGGCGACGGCATGCGGCTCGACGCCTTCCTGGCGCGGGCGGAAGGCATGCCGTCGCGCTCTGCATGCGCGCGCCTGGTGGAAGAGGGGGCCGTGACCATCAATGGCACCAGCGCCACCTCTAAGTCGGAGCGCGTGATGCTCGGCGACCGCCTGCAGGTGACGCTTCCCGAGCCTGAACCCGAGACGGGCGTCCTGCGCCCCAATCCCGACATCCCGCTGGACATCCGCTACGAGGACGACTACCTGATCGTCTTGTCAAAGCAAGCGGGACTGGTATGCCACCCGAGCCCGGGCCATGTGGACGACACGCTGGCCAATGCGCTCGTGGCGCATTGCGGCTACGCCCACCTGGGCATGCTGCAGGGAGAGGATCGGCCGGGCATTGTCCACCGCCTCGACATGGAGACCTCGGGCCTCATGCTTGCCGCCAAGGATGACGAAACCCAGCGCGCGCTGCAGGACCTCATCCGCCTGCGCACGCTGGACCGCCGCTACATCACGTTGGTGCACGGCTACGTGGCCGCTGACGAGGGGACCATCACCACCGGCATCGCGCGCAGTCGCCGCGACCGCCTGCGCATGGCCGTGTCGGACGACCCGCTGGCGCGTGAGGCCATTACCACCTTTCGCGTACTGGAGCGCTTTGAGGCGGGCAGGTTCGACGAGGGGTACACGTTGGTCGAGTGCCATCTGTACACGGGTCGTACGCATCAGATTCGCGTGCATATGCGTCATGTCAACCACGCCTGCGTGGGCGACCCGCTCTACGGCCGTGGAGACGACCGCGCCAACCATGGGCTGCGCCGCCAGTTCTTGCACTCGTGGAGCGTGATGTTTGACCATCCCGTGACGGGGGAGTGCGTCTCGTGCAGAGACACCCTTCCCGACGATCTGCTGGGTATACTTGGAGAGCTGGGACCAGCGTCAATGGGACGCACTGCCGCGGGAGACGAGATCTGCCCGCAGCTCGGCGTCTGACGCAGCAACGAGGAGGACCGTCCCTTGGAGTTCAGTCTGCTGGGCACCCCGCCCATCGTCACGTTCAACAATCTCATCGGCCTGCTGTTTGGCGTGGCGTACTTCTACCAGATGGTCTACATCGTCATCAGCCTGCTGCGTGGCAACGTCAAGCTGCCCAAGGCCAAGGTGCGCCATCGCTACGCGTACTTCATTGCCGCGCACAACGAGGAGGCTGTCATCGCCAATCTCGTGGAGTCCATCCTCACGCAAAACTACCCGCGTGAGCTGATCGACTGCTTCGTGGTGGCCGACGCCTGTACCGACGAGACGGCAGCCCGCGCGCGCGAAGCCGGCGCCATCGTCTACGAGCGCAACGACCTCGCCCGCAAGGGCAAGAGCTGGGTCATGGACTACGGCTTCGACCGGATTCTCAACGAGTACGGTGACATCTACGAGGCGTTCTTCGTCATGGATGCCGACAACGTCCTCTCGCCCGACTACACCGAGATCATGAACGACGCCTTCGACGCTGGCTATCTGGTGTGCACGAGCTACCGCAATTCCAAGAACTTCGACTCCAGCTGGGTGAGTGCAGGCAATGCCCTGTGGTACATCCGCGAGGCGCGCTTCCTCAACAACGTGCGCATGATGAACGGCACGAGCTGCGCCATCTCGGGCTCGGGTTGGTTGGTCTCGTCCAAGATTATCCGTGGCATGCACGGCTGGGACTTCCACACCCTCACCGAGGACATCCAGTTCTCCACGTTCTGCAGCGTCCACAACATCCAGATCGGCTACGCGCCCGCCGAGTTCTTTGACGAGCAGCCGGTCACCTTCCATGCCTCGTGGGTACAGCGCATGCGCTGGACCAAGGGCTTCTACCAGATCTTCTTTAGCTACGGCACCGACCTCGTCAAGGCAGTGGCATCGGGGCGTTTTGCGGCCTACGACATGCTGATGACCATCGCGCCCGGCATCCTGCTCACGCTGCTGTCGGCGTTCGTCAACTTCTCCTACTTGGTCATCGGGTCGATGAGCCATGGCTTTATCGCCACCGCCTCGGAGCTGAGCATGGCCACCGGCTCGCTGGTGATGCTGGTGATTGGCGCCTACCTCACCTTCTTCTTCATGGGGCTGCTCACCACCATCGTCGAGCGCAAGCACATCCATGCGCGCAAGCGGCGCATCGTCTCCAATCTGTTCACGTTCCCGCTGTTCATGCTCACCTACGTGCCCATTGGCATCGCTGCCTTCTTCAAGAAGGTCGAGTGGGTGCCCACCAAGCACGATATCGCCGTCAAGTTCGACGAGGTGGTCAACGCGGGGGAGTAGCGCCGGGACCTTCGGGACTACGCGGCCGGCGCCGTTGGCGTGAGCCGTGCAGAGGGCGTGCGCGCATCCTTAGGTGCGGCTCTGTTGGAGTCGTGAACATTGGCTCTTTGACGACCTGTCATTCATTGTCTGATACAATCTTGCCAATTTATTCGGTGAGACGGCGATGTTTGACGGCAAGCGGCGTTTTCTAAGGAGAACTGCATGGCAACCTTCTTTGAGGGCGAGTCCCACACCTTTTCCGAGTACCTCCTCGTACCTGGCTATTCCTCTGCTCAGAACATTCCGGCGAACGTCTCTCTGAAGACGCCGCTCGTCAAGTTCAAGAAGGGCGAGCAGAGCCCCATCATGCTCAACATCCCCATGGTCTCGGCCATCATGCAGTCGGTCTCGGGCACGAGGCTGGCCATCGCGCTGGCCCAGCAGGGCGGCGTGTCGTTCATCTACGGCTCGCAGTCCGCCGAGGACGAGGCGGCCATGGTGCGCGAGGTCAAGACCTATAAGGCGGGCTTTGTGGTCTCCGACTCCACGCTCACTCCCGACATGACGCTCTCTGACGTTCTGGAGCTCGTTGAGCGCACCGGTCACTCCACCATGCCCGTCACCGCCGACGGCACCCCCACGGGCCAGTTCCGCGGCATCGTGACCAGCCGCGACTACCGCGTCTCGCGCGACGACCCGCGCAAGCTCGTCAAGGACTTCATGACCCCCGCGGACCGCTGCATCGTGGCCAACGAGAAGACCACCCTCAAGCAGGCCAACGACATCATCTGGGAGCACAAGCTCAACGTGCTGCCCATTGTCAGCGCCAAGGGCAACCTGGTGTCTCTCGTCTTCCGCAAGGACTATGACTCTCACAAGTCGCGCCCAGACGAGCTGCTCGACGAGCACAAGCGCTACATCGTTGGCGCGGGCATCAACACCCGCGACTTTGCCGAGCGTGTGCCGATGCTGCTCGAGGCCGGTGCCGATGTGCTGTGCATAGACTCCTCCGAGGGCTACTCCGAGTGGCAGAAGCTCACCATCGACTGGATCCGCGAGCACTACGGCGACAGCGTCAAGGTGGGCGCCGGCAACGTGGTCGATGCCGAGGGCTTCCGCTATCTGGCCGAGTGCGGCGCCGACTTTGTCAAGGTTGGCATCGGCGGCGGCTCCATCTGCATCACCCGCGAGCAGAAGGGCATCGGCCGAGGCCAGGCCTCCGCGCTCATCGACGTGTGTGCCGAGCGCGACCGCTACTTCGAGGAGACCGGCGTGTACGTGCCGGTGTGCTCCGACGGCGGCATCGTCTACGACTACCATATGACGCTCGCTTTGGCCATGGGCGCCGACTTCCTCATGCTGGGCCGCTACTTTGCCCGCTTTGACGAGAGCCCCACGCGTCGCCTTTCGGTCAACGGCTCCTACGTCAAGGAGTACTGGGGCGAGGGCTCGGCGCGCGCCCGCAACTGGCAGCGCTACGATCTGGGCGGCAAGAAGGCCCTCACCTTTGTGGAGGGCGTCGACTCCTACGTGCCCTACGCCGGCCCGCTCAAGGAGAACGTGGAGGCCTCGCTCACCAAGGTCGTGCACACCATGTGCAACTGCGGCGCGCTCGACCTGCCGGAGCTGCGCGAGAAGGCCAAGCTCACGCTGGTCTCTGCCACCTCGCTAGTTGAGGGCGGCGCGCACGACGTCATGCTCAAGGACTCCAACCCCGACGGCCTGAACTTCCACGCCTAGGCGGATAGCGCCGCGGTACCTGTCAGCGGCGTGTGATTTACCCAACGTGTCCGCCTCGTTGCCTGAAGGGCGGCGGGGCGGACACTAGGCTATACTTAGCAAATTGTGCAGAAGGTGTTGTCGTGGTGGTTGAGCTGCCACGACGCGACAGAAAGGCAAGGCACGTGGCAGACGAGAAGATCATCCCGGCATATGATGCCGAGGCCATAGAGCTCAAGTGGCAAAAGGTCTGGGAGCAGAGCGAGACCTTCAAGGCGCGCGACGACTCCGACCGCCCCAAGAAGTACGTGCTCGAGATGTTCCCGTATCCCTCGGGCGACCTGCACATGGGCCACGCACGCAACTACACCATCGGCGATGCCATGGCGCGCCAGGCGCGCATGAGGGGCTACGAGGTACTGCACCCCATGGGATTCGACGCCTTTGGCCTGCCTGCCGAGAACGCCGCCATCAAGAACAAGACGCAGGCTGGCGCCTGGACGTACAAGAACATGGACCAGGCCATCGCCACCATGAAGCGCATGGGCTTCTCCTACGACTACGATCGCCTAGTGCGCACCTGCGACCCCGACTACTACAAGTGGGGCCAGTGGGCCTTCCTCAAGATGTGGGAGAAGGGCCTGGCGTATCGTGCCACCTCGCCGGTCAACTGGTGCCCCAGCTGCAACACCGTGCTCGCCAACGAGCAGGTCGTCGACGGCAAGTGCTGGCGTTGCGGCTCGGTTCCCGAGAAGCGCGAGCTCAGCCAGTGGTACCTCAAGATCACCGACTACGCGCAGGAGCTGCTCGACGACCTCGACCAGCTCACCGGCTGGCCCGAGAACGTCAAGGCCCAGCAGCGCAACTGGATCGGTCGCTCCGAAGGTGCCGAGATCGACTTCGCCCTGGCTGCCGAGGATGGCGTCACGCCCACCGACCGTCTGATCACGGTCTTCACCACTCGTGCCGACACGCTCTACGGCACCACGTTCTTCCTGCTGCCGCCCGAGAGCGCGCTGGCAGCCGAGCTGGTGGCGGGCACTGATCATGAGGCTGCCTACCTCGAGCTCAAGAAGAGCGTCGAGCAGGTATCCTCCGTCGACCGCCAGGGCTCCGAGCGCGAGAAGCACGGCGTCTTCACCGGCCGTTACGTGATTAACCCCCTTACCGGCAAGCCGCTGCCCATCTGGGTGGCCGACTACATCCTGCTCGACTACGGCACTGGTGCCGTGATGGGCGTACCCTGCGGCGACCAGCGCGACTTCGACTTCGCCCGCAAGTACGGCCTGGACATCCCGCCCATCATCGCCGAGAAGGACGATCCGCTCTACGAGCAGCTCAAGGATCAGCAGGACATGGTGGTCACCAACGTTGACTGGGACCACGCCATGGTCGCCGAGGGCTATCTCATCCAGTCCGGCCCCTTCACTGGCATGCGGGGTGGCAAGCACTCCGAGGCCGTCGACGCCATCATCGACTACCTGGGTGAGCGCGGCGTGGGCCGCAAGACGGTGCAGTTCCGCCTGCGCGACTGGCTCATCTCTCGTCAGCGCTATTGGGGCAACCCCATCCCCATGATCCACTGCGACTGCTGCGGCGATGTGCCTGTGCCCTACGAGGACCTGCCGGTCATGCTGCCCGAGGACCTCGACCTTGGTGCTGGTGAGACGCTTGCCGAGTATGCGCCGTTCTATGAGACGACCTGTCCCAAGTGCGGGAAGCCCGCCAAGCGCATCACCGACACCATGGACACTTTCACGTGCTCCAGCTGGTACTTCCTGCGCTATTGCGATCCGCACAACACCGAGCTGCCGTTCTCCAAGGAGTCGGTCGACCACTGGATGGCCGTCGACAACTATATCGGTGGCATCGAGCATGCGATCCTGCACCTGCTCTACTCGCGCTTCTGGACAAAGGTCATGCGCGACCTGGGCATGATCGACCTCGACGAGCCCTTTGCCAACCTGCTGTGCCAGGGCATGGTCAAGGACGCCAACGGCGACACCATGAGCAAGTCCAAGGGCAACGTGGTGCCTCCCTCGAGCGTGATTGGGCCCTATGGCGCCGACACCATGCGTCTGGCGATTCTGTTCATCGCCCCGTCCGAGAAGGACTTCAACTGGGACGAGGAGGTCGTGGCGGGTGCCAACCGCTTCATCAAGCGCGCCTGGCGCACCGTGTGGGGCCTGGCACAGTCGGCCGACTTCGCTGCCGAGCTCGATGCCAAGGCGCTCGACGCGGACGCTGGCGAGCTCTTCCGTCGCATGCACGAGATGGGCATCAAGTGCACCGCCGACTTTGACCGCTACCAGTTCAACACCGCGATCTCTGCCGTGATGGAGCTCGTCAATGACGCGAGCGCCTACCTCAACAAGGTTGCGGACGAAAAGCGTGACGGCGCGCTGTGCGCCACCGTGGCGCGCGCGATCGTGGCCATGCTGTCGCCCATCTGCCCGCACTGGGGCGAGGAGCTCTACCATGCGGCCCTTGGGCTCGACGGCTCGGTGTACGACGAGCCGTGGCCCACCTTCTCGGAGGAGCTGGCAAAGGCCAACACCGTCGAGATCGCCGTCCAGGTGAAGGGTAAGCTGCGTGCGCGCATCCAGGTGCCTGCCGATGCGAGCAAGGACGAGCTCGAGGCAGCTGGCAAGGAAGCCGTCGCAAGCTGGATCGAGGGCAAGGACGTCAAGAAGGTCATCGTGGTGCCCGGACGTCTGGTCAACATCGTGGCGATCTAGCGCGCTCGCACAAGTGGGATGACGAGGGCCTCGCAGCGAAAGTGCTGCGAGGCCCTGTTTGTTTGGTCTCAGGCGAGGAAGGGATGGGAAGGCACCTACAACTCGGGTTGTAGGTGGACAGTACCAACACAAGCTGCTCGACGCTTCGCCAGTGCAAATCCATCCTCGCACATGGTGGAAAAGCTGTGGCTGCTTGACGGGTGTGCGCGGGCTGGTATCATAATGTTTGTCTTATTTGTTGCTGAGAGGAAGTGGGGCAGAACGTTTGCCCCGCTTCCTTTTGTATGTAGAGGTAGGAGAGGAGGTCGCCATGGCGCAGACAGAGCTCGAGCTCAAGATCGTCGAAGCCCTGGAGGCGGTGGCGGCAGACCATGGCATCGACGTCGTCGACGTCGAGGTCGTGGGGGCCAAGCGCGCGCCCATCGTGCGCGTGCGCATCGACCATGCCGACGAGGAGCTGCCCACCATCTCACTCGACGAGGTGAGTGCGCAGAGCGAATGGGTCAATGAGGTCATCGACGAGCTCGACCCGATTCCCGACTCGTTCATGCTGGAGATCTCCTCTCCTGGCATGGCCCGTCCGCTGCGCAAGCGCCGCGACTTCGAGCGCTTTGCGGGCCAGACGGTGCAGCTTACCACCAAGGCCACCGAGGGACGTCGCAAGTTTACCGGTGAGCTGCTAGGCCTCGAGGGGGACACGGTGCGCCTCTCTTGTGACGGCGAGACGTTCGAGATCGCCTTCGACGAGGTCAAGACCTGCAAGATCAAGCCAAACTACGACGCCTAGAGGCGTGACGGACCGAAAGGAAGAACCATGGCCCACGAGATGATGGAAGCCCTGATGGCCCTCTGCGAGGAGAAGCACATCGACCAGCTGTACCTGATCGAGCGTCTCGAGCAGTCGCTTGCCAAGAGCTACGCGGAGGTGCTGCACCTCGACTATGGCGCGCGCGTCACCATCGACCGCATGAACGGCAAGGTGTACGTCTACGAACTCATCCCCAAGGAGGAGTCCTTCGACGAGGAGACCGGCGAGTACACCGAGTTCGACGAGCGCGACGTGACCCCCAAGGACACGAGCCGCATCGCCGCTCAGCATGCCAAGGCCGAGATCAAGGCCATCGTCAACAACTCCGCCCGCCAGCAGATCTATGAGGAGTTCTCACATCGCATCGGCGACATCATCACCGGCACGGTGCTGCAGAGCGCTCCCGAGTTCACCATCGTCAAGATTCGCGAGGGCGTCGAGGCCGAGCTGCCCTACTACAACCTGCAGCGTCACCCCGAGGAGCGCAACGAGCGCCCCAGCAACGAGCGCTACAGCCACAACCAGCGCATCAAGGCCATCATCGTCGACGTGCGCAACCCCAATGACGCCCAGGCCCCCGTGCGCGACGGCCGCCGTCGTCCGGCCATCATCATCTCCCGTACCCATCCCGACCTGATCAAGCGCCTCTTTGAGCTCGAGGTTCCCGAGGTCTATGACGGCGTGGTCGAGGTGCGCTCGGTGGCCCGTGAGCCAGGCGTGCGCTCCAAGGTGGCCGTCTCCAGCTATGACGATCGCCTCGATCCGGTGGGTGCCTGCGTCGGCCCCAAGGGTAGCCGCGTGCGCACCGTGGTCTCCGAGCTGCGTGGCGAGCGCGTCGACGTGGTGCTGTGGTCCGACGACCCGGCGCGCTGCGTTGCAAACGCCCTCTCGCCCGCCAAGGTGACCCGCGTGCTGGTCGACCACGAGAACAACTACGCCACGGTCATCGTCCCCGACGACCAGCTGTCCCTGGCCATCGGCAAGGAGGGCCAGAACGCCCGCCTGGCCGCGCGCCTCACGGGCATGCACATCGACATCAAGAACGAGTCGCTTGCCGCCGACATCATGCGCTCCATTCCGCGCGAGGTCGAGCAGGCCGCTCCCGAGGAGGAGGGCGGCCATCGCTGCGAGTACGTGGGCCCCACGGGCATCCAGTGCCGCAACATGGCACGTCCGGGTTCGAGGTTCTGCGGCATTCACGAGAAGCTTGCCGAGTATGGCGAGTTCGACGTGACCGACGATCCCGACTCCCTCATCTAGCTCGCCTGAGAGCATCCCACGAGACCCCGAGAGCGAAAGGTAGGTCACATGGCTAAGACCCGCGTACATGAGCTCGCCACCGAATACGGCATGACCAGCAAGGAGATGCTCGGTCATCTCAAAGACATGAAGATTCCCGCCAAGTCGGCATCGTCGAGCCTCGACGCCGCCTACGTCTCGATCGTGCGCAAGAAGCTCGAGCCCATCCTCAAGGCTCGTGCCGCCGAGATCGAGGCGCAGCGTCGTGCCGAGGCCGAGGCCAAGGCCGAGGAGGAGCGCATTGCGGCCGAGAAGGCCGAACAGGAGCGCCTGGAGGCCGAGCGTCGTCGCGAGGCCGAGCGCGCCGCCGAGGAGGCCCGCCGCAAGGCCGAGGAGGAGGCGCGCCGCAAGGCCGAGGAGGAGCGCGCCGCCGAGGAGGCCCGCCGCAAGGCCGAGGAGGAGCGCAACCGCGTGCGCGACAACGCACCCAAGACCACGACCAACTTCACCAGCCTGCTCGACCAGATCGCGCAGCAGGAGCAGGTGCTCAAGCAGCAGAAGGAAGCCGAGGCCAAGGCCAAGGAGGAGGCGCGCGCCGCAAAGCGCGAGGCAAAGCAGCAGCGCGAGGCTGCCGCCCCCGCACGCGGACGCCGTGGCGCGGCACCCGCGCCGCAGGCGCAGGCCCAGATCCAGGCCGCGGAGCCCGCAGGCGCTCCCGAGCCCGACCGTGGCGACGGTAGGCGCCGTGGCCGCAAGGGTCGCAAGGGCGAGCAATCTGAGGACCGCTACAGCCGCATGGCCCGCGAGGCGGAGGAGTACAACCGCGAGCATGTGCTTGCCGAGGCGCGCCAGGCCGTCCGTGAGGCCAACGAGGAGTCCACGGGCCGTCGTCGCAAGCGCAAGGAGCGTCGCCAGAGGCAGGCCGAGGAGGCCGCCGAGCAGCAGCGCATTGAGCAGGCAATCGCCAACGACCAGGACCTCTCGCAGCTCGACACCATCAAGGTGCCGCAGGGTTCCACGGTCGCCGAGCTCGCCGAGCTTCTCGACGTTCCCGCCACCGACATCATCAAGCGCATGTTCCTGCTGGGTGAGGCCCTCACCATGACACAGAGCATGAGCGACGATCAGATCGAGATGGTGGCCATGGATCTCGGCCGCGAGGTCAAGGTCATGACCAAGGAGGAGGAGAACTCCTTCACCTTCTACGACGATCCGTCCTCGCTCAAGAGTCGTCCTCCTGTGGTCACCGTCATGGGCCACGTCGACCACGGCAAGACCTCGCTGCTCGATGCCATCCGTCATACCGGCGTGGCGGCTGGCGAGGCCGGCGGCATCACGCAGGCCATCGGCGCGTCGCAAGTCAAGATCAACGGCCGCGTCATCACCTTTATCGACACCCCGGGCCATGAGACCTTCACGGCCATGCGTGCCCGTGGCGCCAAGGTCACCGACATCGTCATCCTGATCGTGGCGGCCGACGACGGCGTCATGCCCCAGACGATCGAGTCCATCAACCACGCAAAGGCCGCAGGCGTGCCCATCATCGTGGCCGTCAACAAGATCGACAAGGCTGGTGCCGACCCCACCCGCGTGCGCCAGGAGCTCACCGAGTACGGCGTCATCCCCGAGGAGTGGGGTGGCGAGAACATGTTCGTCGACATCTCCGCACGTCAGAAGATCGGCATCGACGACCTGCTCGAGGCCGTCCTGCTCGAGGCCGACGTGCTTGAGCTCAAGGCCAATCCCGACACCTTTGCCTCGGGCAACGTGCTCGAGGCCAAGCTCGACCGCGGCCGTGGTTCGGTCGCGACGGTGCTGGTCACGCGTGGCACGCTGCGCGTGGGCGATGCTCTGGTCGCAGGCATGAGCTTCGGCAAGGTCCGCGCCATGCTCGACCACAAGGGGCGCCCGGTCAAGCAGGCCACGCCCAGCTACCCGGTCGAGATCCTTGGCCTGCAGAGCGTGCCGATGGCCGGTGACGAGTTCCGCGTGTTCCCCGAGGAGCGCGATGCCCGCGCACTGGCCGACGAGCGTGCCCTCAAGGCCCGCATCGAGGAGCAGAACAAGGTCAAGCACATCACGCTCGAGAACCTCTTCTCCACCATGGAGGACGCTGAGGTCAAGGAGCTCAACCTCATCATCAAGGCCGACGTCATGGGCTCCATCGAGGCCCTCAAGGATGCCCTGTCCAAGATGGACCAGTCCGAGGTGCGCATCAACGTCATCCACTCCGCCGTGGGTGCCATCTCCGAGACCGACGTGGTGCTCGCAGACGCCTCCAACGCCATCATCATCGGCTTCGGCGTGCGTCCCGACGCCAAGGCCCGCGCCGACGCGGAGCACAAGGGCGTCGAGATCCGTACCTACGACGTCATCTACAAGGCCATGGAGGACATCGACGCGGCCCGCATCGGTATGCTCAAGCCCACCGAGGTCGAGGTCTCCACGGGCTCTGCCGTGGTGCTCGATACCTTCAAGGTTCCCAAGGTTGGCATTGCTGCCGGCGTGCGCGTCGAGGAGGGCGAGATGGCCTCGACCGACTCGGTGCGTCTGGTGCGCGACGGCATCGTGGTGTACAACGGCAAGATCGCCTCTCTGCGCCACTACAAGGACGACGTCAAGGCCCTGCGTGCCGGTCTCGAAGGCGGCGTCGGCCTCGAGAACTTCCAGGACATCCACCCCGGCGACATCATCGAGTCGTACCGCATCGACCAGGTCGCACGTACCGAGTAGGCGATTGGCTTGAAGCAGAACCAGAACTCACGTCGCATGGCCCAGCAGGCCCGCGAGAAGCTCGGATACATCCTGCTGTTCGAGGTGTCCGACCCCGACCTCCAGCTGGTGACGCTCACCGGCTGCGAGGTGTCGGTCGACAAGAGTCTCGTCGTGGCCTATGTCAGCTGCGATTCCGGTCGCTATGACGAGGTTACGGCGGCGCTCGCGCGTGCCAAGGGGCGCATCAGGTCGCTGCTTGGCCGCGCCCTCGGCTGGCGCGTCACCCCCGAGCTCGTCTTCCGCATCGACACCACGGCCGACGAGGCCGAGCGCATTTCGCGTGCCCTGCAAAACGTGCCCGAGACGCTGAGCGTCGAGAAGGACGAGGACGGCTACCCGATAGCCGCCGAGGACGACGAGTAGGGGGCGCGATGCTGACAAACAATGGGGAGGAGCAGGCGCATCTCTTTGATGCGATCGCCTACCTCATCACCGAGGCGCAGACCATCGCCATATGCGCCCACACCAACCCCGACGGCGACGCCCTTGGGTCGCAGCTTGCCCTCAAGCTGATTATTGAGGCGCTGTGGCCCAACAAGCAGGTTACCTGCCTGCTGGCCGACGACGACCCGTGCCCCAGGATCTACGGTTTTCTGCCCGGGGCCGATCAGCTGGTGGCCGCCTCCTCCTACGAGGAGGCGCCCGACCTCTTTGTCAGTGTCGATCTGTCACTCGCCTCGCGCCTCAACCGTGGTGAGGAGGTCATGCGCCGTGCGAAGCGCGTGGCCGTCATCGACCATCATCCCTGTGACGATCCGT
This sequence comes from uncultured Coriobacteriaceae bacterium, assembly GCA_902779675.1. Taxonomy (GTDB): domain Bacteria; phylum Actinomycetota; class Coriobacteriia; order Coriobacteriales; family Atopobiaceae; genus UBA1367. Next base: position 35,302 of record CACZCK010000003.1, read on the forward strand.
ATGGTGACGTGGCGCTCATCCGTCCGGGTGCCGCCGCGGCAGGTGTCATCGTCGCAGAGTTTGCCGAGCACCTGGGCGTCACGATCACGCCCGATATTGCGCAGTGCCTGTTCTGCGCCATCGCCACCGATACCGGGCGCTTCCAGTACCAGAACTCTGACGCGGAGGCGTTCCAGGTGGCCAGCATGCTCGTGGCGTGCGGCGCGAGCCCCAGCGAAGTCTCGCTAAACGTGTACCAGAGCTTCCGCCTGCAGTTTTTGCACCTAAAGTCGCTGGTCATGGGTCGCATCACCACCTTCGAGCGCGGTCGCATATCGTACAGCTACGCAACCGTTGCCGACATCGAGCGCACCGGAGCAAGCCTCGACGAGTCCGACGGGCTGGTCGATGTCGTCCGCTCGGTGGCCGGCTCCGAGATCGCCCTGTTCATCAAGGAGGTCCCTGGGGGCAAGGTGCGCGGCAACCTGCGCTCCAAGGGCAGGCACGACATCTCTGGCGTTGCACGCGCCTTGGGCGGTGGTGGCCATGCCAAGGCTTCAGGCTTCACGGTGGAGGGAACGGTCGACGACGCGCTCTGCGCCGCTCTGCCGCTGCTCAAGAGCCTCCTTGCCGAGGGCGAAGCCGAAGGGCGGCCTGAGGCCTCGTGAGGCGCAGCTCGAGCGGCATCAACTGCCTCCTTGCCATAGACAAGCCCCTCGGGCTCTCGAGCCACGATGTGGTGGGTCGCGTGCGTCGTATCCTGGGCGAGCGGCGCGTGGGCCATGCCGGAACGCTCGACCCGGCCGCCTCTGGCGTGCTGGTGATTGGCGTTGGGCAGGCGACGCGCCTGCTGGGCATGCTGACCCTCGATGACAAACGCTACGACGCGAGTATCGCCTTTGGCTGCGAGACTGCGACCGACGATGCCGAGGGCGAGGTCGTGCGCGAGGCTGAGGTGCCCGCGAGGCTGGCGGAGCCCGCCGTCGCCGGTGCCGTGGTCGCCTCGTTGGTCGGTCCCTGCGAACAGACCCCTCCCGCGTACTCGGCCATATCCGTTGACGGCCGACGCGCCTACGACCGTGCGCGCGCAGGCGAGGAGGTCGTGCTGCCCGCACGTCATGTGGTGGTGCACGAGGCGACGCTCGTGGGTGTGCGCGAGGGCGAGCGCCTGGTCTGGGACTGCTCGTTCCATGTGTCGAAAGGCACGTATATCCGCAGCATCGCACGCGATCTAGGGCGCAGCATGGGTACCGCTGCGCACCTCTGCGCGCTGCGTCGCACGGCCTCTGGGCCCATCGGACTCGATGCCTGCGTCACACTCGAGGAGCTTGAGGCAACGGGTGCATCGGACGTCATGGCTCACGCGATCGACCCAGCCGCTGCGCTGGGGTTGTCGACTCATGAACTCACCGACTACGAGCGCGATGCGGCGGCTGTCGGCAGGCGCTTCGGCTGCCGACAGGTCGTGGATGCCAATGGAGGCGAGCGGCAACCGCACGAGGGCGAGCACATCTGCCTGGTGCGGGATGGCCTGCTCAGGGGTGTCTGGGAGCTGCGAGATGGGCATATGGCATGCGTCTCCAACTTTCCGGAGGGCATCGGGGGTGTCGTGCGATGAGTGCCGTCACTCGCCCCGAATACCCGCTGAGCCAGGCATCCGTACGCGACCTCGTCTGTCGATCGGTCTTTGCTGACGCGCCTGCACCAGCGGATGCCGACGGGATCGGCTCCGCCGTGATGGTCCTTGGCGCATTCGACGGCTTGCACCTGGGGCATCGCGCCCTTGTGCGGGCGGCGGTGCAGGATGCGCGTGCGCGTAAGTTGCCTTGCGTGGCGGTGACCTTTGATCCCGACCCGTCCGAGCTGCTCTTTCCCAATGACCCGCAGCCACGGCTGCTCTCGGTGGCCGATCGCTTGCGCGCCCTGCGCTCGGCAGGTGTCGACCACGCGGTGAGCATTCCCTTTACGCGGGAGCTTGCAACGCTTGGTCCCGAACAGTTCGTGCGCGGCCCGCTGCGCGAGGTAGCGGAGCCGCGGGCGCTGCACGTGGGAAGTGACTTCCGCTTTGGCCATCATGGCTCTGGTAGCGTCGATACCCTTCGCGAGCTTGGCCTGGCCCTTGGCTTCGATGTGGTCGAGAGTCGGCTTCTGGAGGTTGGTGGCGCCCGCGTCTCGTCGACGCGCATCCGCAGCATGCTCGAGGCACCAGACGAGCTGGCTGGCGCCAACGCGCTGCTCGGACGCTGTCACTTTGTGCACGGTGTGATCGAGCATGGCAGGGGCGAGGGCGCCTCGTTCGGCTTTCCCACGGCAAACGTACGCTGCGACCAGGGTTCCTGCATGCCCTGCCAGGGTGTCTATGGCGGGTACGTGACCATTGGCGCGACGGCGTGGCCGGCGGCCATCAACGTGGGCGCACCGCCGAGCTTCTCTGGTCCCGATCAGCTCTTCCTCGAGGCTAACCTCGTGGGGTTTGCCGGCGACGTCTATGGTGCCGAGGCGAGCGTGACCTTCGTCGAGTGGCTGCGCCCCTCGCGGCGCTTCTCGTCGCTCGATGAGCTTGAGCGCGTGGTGCTTGGTAACATCTATTGGGTACGCACCAACCTTGGCGAGGGCGGGGTGAGGCTCACGTGATCACGGACGAGGACAAGGAGCGGGTGCGCCAGGCAACCGACGTGCTCGCACTGGTGGGCGAGACCGTCGAGCTGAGGCAGCGAGGCAACAGCTTCTGGGGCTGCTGCCCCTTCCATCAGGAGAAGAGCCCCTCGTTCCACGTGGACCCACAGACGGGCCTGTGGAAGTGCTTCGGCTGTGGCGAGTCGGGCGACATCTTTGCCTACGTGATGAAGCGCGAATCGCTCGAGTTTCCCGACGCCATCCGCTACCTGGCAGACCGCGCCGGCATCGAGCTGCAGGAGGAGCGCGGCGCAAACCGCGGACCGCGTCGCAACCGTCTGATCGAGGCGCTCACGGCTGCCGAGGAGTACTACAACACCATGCTGCTGCGCGGCAGGGGAGAGGGCCCCGACGCTGGTCGGCGCTACCTTGGCGGACGTGGCTTTGGCTCGGCGGTGTGCCGCAGCTGGAAGCTTGGTTATGCGCCCGGCAGCGGCAGGCTCGTCGCACATCTGCGCAAGATGGGATTCACTCCGGCCGAGCTGGTTGCAGCCGACCTTGCCTTGGAGAGCGGCGGCCGCCTGCGCGATCGCTTCTACGAGCGGGTGATGTTTCCCATCCACGACCGTCAGGGCCACACGATCGCCTTCGGTGGCCGCGTGCTGGGCGATGCCAAGCCCAAGTACCTCAACACCAAGGAGACGCCGGTCTTCCACAAGTCAAAGCATCTCTTTGCCTTCGACCGCGCCAAGGACAGCATGGTGGCAACGGGCGAGGCAATCGTCTGCGAGGGGTACACCGACGTCATCGCCATGCATGAGGCGGGCATCACCAATGCCGTCGCAGCCCTGGGGACCTCATTCTCGGTCGACCATGTGCGCGCCATCTCGGGCTTTGCCAAGCAGCGCATCGTCTGCCTCTTCGACGGCGACGCGGCTGGGCAGAAGGCTGCCGAGCGCGCCGTGCAGTTCCTGGACAAGACGCAGCTCGACCTGGTGTGCGTGGTGCTTCCCGACAACCAGGACCCTGCGGAGTATCTTGCCGACCATGGCGTCGACGAGCTGCGCGCACGACTGGCCGAGGCGCGTCCGCTCATGGACTTCGTGTTCGAGCGCAGGCTCTCATCGTATGACCTGTCGGTTCCCGGACAGCGCGTGGCGGCGCTCGACAGTCTGGCCGAGGTGCTTGCGCCACTGAGGGACTCCGTCTTGCTCGATGGCTATGTGACCCAGATCGCGCAGATGCTGGGCACCAGCGTCGAGGAGACGCGTCGGCGCGTCCGTGAGCGTCCCGTGCGTCGCCCCTCCGCAAACGAGCAGGTTCCACCTGCCGTTCCGGCCGCACGACCGGCCTCCGATGGCGACCTGCGCGCCCTGTCCGCGGACGAGCGCTTCCAGGTGGCGGCCGAGCGGGAGCTTCTGGCCCTTATGGCCACCGCCCCTGACGCGCTGCGCCCGTACGGTGACCGCATGGCGACCTTCACCTGGGCGGACTCACGCAACGAGACCATGGCATGGGCGATGCTCGCGACGCCCGAGGGTACCGCTCCCGCCGACGTGGTGGCCGCGGCGACCGGCGTGGTGAGCGAGGCGCCGCGCATTCTAGCGGGTGGCCGCATCGCGATGCTCGAGGGCATGGATCTTGACGCGAAGGTCGCCTTCCTGCTCGACACCGTCGAGCTGGCGTCCTGCCGGCGCGAAGTGCAGCAGATCCGGGGCAAGCTGCGCGCGCTTGGGTCAAGCCCCGTGGGCCAGGACAGCGTGGAACTCTTCCGTCGTGCGACCGAGCTCCAAAAAAGGATTGGTGAATTGGCGAAGCAATTGCCCTCAGTTGTTTAGAGTTCCAACAAAACGGGTAGCATTCATACGTCTTTATGTCGAAAGGATGCCTGTGGCTGCAAAGAAATCGAACAAGAACATCGAGCTGAGCGCAGAGCTCGCAGACGTCGTCGAGAAGCTCTCCCGTGGGGGCAGCGGCTCCAAGATCACCGAAGACGACATCCAGATCGCCCTCTCCGAGATCGACGTGACCGACGACGAGCTGTCAGACCTCTACGACGCTGTCCGTGCCAAGGGCGTCGAGATTACCACTGCCGACAAGGACGATGCGACTGGCGTCGACCTCGACGACGATGACGATCTCGACGATGATGACGACCTAGGCGACGATCTGGTCGACGACGATGACGACGAGAATGCCGAGGCCCGCATGGAGGCGCGCGTGGCCAACGAGGTTCTGCGCTCCACACCCAAGACACGCTCGCGCAAGCGCTCCAGCCGTGCCCGCGCCCGTCGCACCGATACCTCGACCGTCATGCTCACCGGCGATCCGGTGCGCATGTACCTCAAGGAGATCGGCAAGGTCGACCTGCTGACGGCTGCCGAAGAGGTCAACCTGGCCATGAAGATCGAGGCTGGTACCGAGGCCACCGAGAAGCTCGAGGCTGCCGAGAATGGCGAGATCGAGCTCACCCGCGCCGAGCAGCGCCGCCTCATGCGCATCGAGCAGGTGGGTCTGGACGCCAAGCAGGCGCTGATCAGCGCCAACCTGCGCCTCACGGTCTCCATTGCCAAGCGTTACGTGGGTCGTGGCATGCTCTTCCTCGACCTAATTCAGGAGGGTAACCTCGGCCTCATCCGTGCCGTCGAGAAGTTCGACTACACCAAGGGCTTCAAGTTCTCCACGTATGCCACCTGGTGGATCCGCCAGGCCATCACGCGCGCCATCGCCGACCAGGCCCGCACCATCCGCATCCCGGTGCACATGGTCGAGACCATCAACAAGCTCGTGCGCGTGCAGCGCCAGCTGCTGCAGGACCTCGGCCGCGACCCGACTCCCGAGGAGATCGGCGCCGAGATGGGCATGAGTGCCGACCGCGTCCGCGAGATCCAGAAGATCAGCCAGGAGCCCGTCTCCCTCGAGACCCCCATCGGCGAGGAGGAGGATTCCCAGCTCGGCGACTTCATCGAGGACTCCACGGCAGTCGCACCGCCCGAGGCTGCGAGCGAGAGCATGCTGCGCGAGCAGCTCGACCAGGTCCTCGACAGCCTGGCCGACCGCGAGCGCAAGGTCATCAAGTTCCGCTTTGGCCTCGAGGACGGCCATCCTCGCACCCTTGAGGAAGTTGGCAAGGAGTTCGGCGTCACGCGCGAGCGCATCCGCCAGATCGAGAGCAAGACGCTGGCCAAGCTGCGCCACCCCAGCCGCTCCGGCAGGCTCAAGGACTACATGGAGGACTAGCAGGGCGTACTCTTGAGGGAATTGTCAATGGCTGAAGGTCATTCGAAACCAATTAACTATGAGTTCCAAGTGTTCAAAGCGATTTGTGTCACTTTGATATGTGTTGGACACTTGTGGAATGTCGGTTTCAATGGACCTTTCTACCTGTACCCTGTCTACAGTTTCCATGTCGCAGCATTCGCCTTTATCAGCGGATACTTCTATAACACCCGCAATGATGGAAAATCTCTTGAATACATCAAGAGAAAAGCCAAGGAACCGAATAGACCCAGCACCGTAACAGGAGCACGGCCCCATGCCGGTAGGATGTTTTGTCGCCAAACGAAAACGCCTATCGAGAGGATGGGGCCATGCCGCATGGAATCGTATCATTCGACGACGAGGCCATAAAGGGCTACGTGGGAAACTTGTGGCCAAGACCGTCGAGGAGACACCGGACGCGCTGCTCGACGAGGAGGCGGACCAGCTCGTGAACGCAGGACGCTACGAGCGCGCCGATGAGCGCCAGGCCTACCGCAGCGGCCACTACAAGCGCAAGCTGGTCGTGAGCGCCGTCGAGGTGGAGCTCAGCATGCCGAAGCTGCGCGGCGCCACCTTCACGACCCAGATCATCGAGCGCTACCGCAGGCGCGAGTCCAGCGTCGAGGAGGCCATGATGGAGACGTGCCTGGCGGGCGTCTCCACGCGCAGGATAGAGGACGTCAGCGAGATCCTCTGGGGCTCGAGCGTCTCCAAGGGCACCGTCTCGAACCTCAACCAGAAGGCCTTCGCGAAGGTCGAGGAGTGGCGCACCAGGCCGCTCGCCTGCGCGTACCCCTACGTCTACCTCGATGGGACCTACCTCAAGAAGAACTGGGGAGGGGCCTACGAGAGTGTGGCGGTGCTGATCGCGATAGGCGTCAACGCCGACGGCTACCGCGAGGTGATCGGGTGCGCCGAGGGGTACACGGAGAGCGCCGACAGCAGGCGGGAGTTCCTGCTGTCGCTCAGGGAGCGCGGGCTGAGGGGCGTGAGGATGGTGACCGGCGACAAGTCCGCCGGCATGCTGGTGCCCTCCAGGAGGTCTTCCCGGGGGTTATGTACCAGCGGTGCTCGGTGCACTCCTGCCGCAACGTGCTCGCGAAGGTGCCCGCCCGCAGGCGCAAGAGGGTCACAGCCCAGCCCGAGGCAATACACGCCCAGGAGTCGCTCGGCGCCGGGCTCAGGACGGCCGATGAGGTGGCACGCGAGCTCGAGACCTCCAAGCTGGCGGACGCGGCCAGGGTGATCCGCGAGGGCGTCGCCGAGACGCTCACCTACGCGAGGTACCCCATGGAGCACTGGAGGCGCATCCGCGCCAACAACGGCATCGAGAGGCTGAACCGCGAGGTCAAGCGCAGGACCAACGCGGTCGGCAGCTTCCCGGACGGGAGGTCGGCGATGATGCTCGCGGCCGCCAGGTGCAAGTACGTCGCTGACGGGAACTGGGGCAAGAGGAGGTACCTCGACATCAGCCTGCTGGACCACTGGGACGAGAGGAGCGTGAGCACGGACTAATTGCCCATCAAGTAGTCCTGCCGACACATGGGGTCACTCGACATTTGCGAAAGATACTTGACGGCACCCGGGTTTTCTGCTTGTTGAGGGAATCGAGTGGTCTGGAACTACAGGTTACAGGCGGAGGGCTGCAATCGTTGACGATTGCGGCCCTCCGTTTTCATTGCATTGCGTGCGTAGGCTTATTGGAAGTTGTCCCTATTGATAGGACCAAGCGTGCTGGTCTCGACAATCCAGCGCGGGCGGTGCTTGATCTCAAGGTAGGACTTGCCAACATACTCTCCAATGATGCCGAGGGCAACGAAGTTAAGGCCACTGAACAGCATGAGCAACAAGACCATAAAGGGGAGCAGGGAATTGGTCTTCATGATTGCGGCAATGATGAGACCCAAAAGCCCTACGAAGCAGAAGAGCATGCCCAGGCGCATGACCATGTGAATCGGTTCGATGGATAGGGAAGTGATTCCATCGATGGCGAGGTGAATCATTTTGCTCAGGGGATAGTGACTCTCGCCAGCGACGCGCTCGGCGCGCGAATACTCGACAGATGTCGACTTGAAGCCAACAAGGGGCACCATGCCACGGAGAAACAGATTGGTCTCATGGTAGTCGCTGAAGTAATCGAGCGCTCTCTTTGAGAGCAGGCGGTAATCTGCATGGTTGTATACGCTGTCAACGCCCATAAGGGAGAGCACCTTATAGAAACCTTGCGCAGTCGTACGCTTGAACCAGGTGTCGGTCTCTCTGCTGCTGCGGACGCCGTATACGACATCGTATCCCTCGTGATAGCGCGCGAGCATCTCGTCCATCGCGTCAAGGCTGTCTTGGCCATCGCAATCGATCGAAATGGTTACATCGAAGCTATCCTTCGCCTGCATAAGTCCGCACAGAAGAGCGTTCTGGTGACCACGGTTGCACGAGAGCTTGACGCCTTCAATTGCCTCGTTATCGTGCGCGAGGGTAGAGATGATGCTCCAAGTGCTGTCACGGCTTCCGTCATCCACGAAAACAATGCGGCTGTCTGCGTCACAGAGGCCGGCTTCCATGAGTTGGGAGAGCTTTTCGAGGAAGTACGGAGCCATGACTGGGAGAACTGACTCCTCGTTGTAGCAGGGTACAACGATCGCCAGACGGGCGGAAGATGGTGCCATTCGTAAACCTTTCGACGTAGAAGTGCTGATTGGATTGTAGCACTCTGAGTTTGGACCCTTGGCTTCCTGCAGTATTCATTACGTGATGTGCGTATTCCGAGGATACCAACTAGGACAAAACGAGTAAGATTGCATATGCATTTGATTCTACTTAGGTCAAACGAGGGTAGTTTATGAAGCGGTTATTCGAACAAATCGTCAAGTTCGGAATGGTAGGAGTACTTGCAACCCTACTTGATTACGGCATACTAATGCTGCTTTCGCAAATCTTCTTGATTGATCCTGTCATATCTTCGGGTATCTCATATAGTATTTCATTGGTATTCAATTATATAGTATCGATGAAGTATGTATTCACACATCGCGAAGAGATGAGTAGCCTAAAAGAGTTTACGGTTTTTTTGGTTCTGTCTCTGATAGGTCTTGTCTTTAACCAAATCATTATGTGGATTGGAACTGGCATTCTTGGAACTGACGGCATTGCGGTTACCATCGTGAAGGCCGTAGCGACGGGTGTCGTCATGGTGTGGAACTTCATTAGCCGAAAGATATTCCTTGATGCGGGGGACGTGCCTGAGCAGTAGGAATCTGGTGGATCGTTGTCACTCGATTCGTGCGAAGTTCAACTGACCGGTATGTTGCAATGGATACCGATTCTTCAATATGAGTACGATGTGTGGGCTGACACCATCAGAGCTGGTTGTGTTGCGACATATCTTGCTCGGCGTCTAGTTGCGACGGTGCGTCAGGATTCCATGGTGTAGAATCAAACGTTAGTTGTGATTCATCTTTGCAAGAGAGGTTATAACCAAAAGCATGTTGAAGATCTATTCTTCTTTCGATATTACTTTTGAAATACTATTGTCTGCCTGAGCTATTAAGGAGCAAATGGAATGAATAGAGAGTTTTCAGTCGTGAAGCTTATACCGTGTGTATTTACCGTGTTGACGTTCCCCCTCTTCTTCCTTTCGCTCTTTGGTACATTTTGTAAAACACAGTTTACTGACGTAATAGGTAGCGGTGGCATTATTTTCATACTCATGCTTTCTTGTGTCATCCTATTCGCCACTATCGTCGTTATCATTCTTGTGATCAATAGAGTACGTGAGAACACGCTGAAGGTACTATGCATCTTCATGTTTCTCATCATGGCTGGCGTCATGGCTTTCTTTATCATGAACTTCCATGCGCTTCACATTGCTGACGAATACTTCATGCTGGACGAGGCTCGTTTTCTGGCGCACAATCCTGGCGAGATAATCGATTCGGACAATCTTTATACAAGCTACTACGGAAGATACGGCAACAACTACTTCCTCACCGTCATCTTCATGTGTATATATCGCCTGTTGAGTTTCCTGAATGTAGCTGATGACTATCAGGTTCTTGTCATCATCAATGCATGTTGCATTTACCTGTCGAATTTCCTTGCTTTCAGGTGCGTAAGGGAATCGCGTGGTCTGAGGGATGCGACGAAGGCGTTTGTCTTCCTTACGCTCAATCCACTCAACTATTCGCTGGTCTTCTGGGTATACAGTTGTACGGTCAGCATGCCTTTGCTCATCGGTGCTGTGTATCTCGGCCTGCGTTCTTATAGGGCTTCTGCCACGAAAAGCAAGATCGTCTACGCGCTTCTTAGTGGTCTCAATGGCGGCGTTGCTTACTATGTCCGCCCCACTTCACTGATACCTCTCGTTGCTTTGTTCTTGCTTGCCTTCTTCTACGTCATCCGTGACTTCAGGCGCTTCAAGATCGTTGGAGCCCAAGTGGCGGTTTGCTTGGTTACGCTGCTCCTTGTGATGAAGGTCATACCCCTGACCTACAAGCCTTATGTCAGCCAGGAACAGCTCGACAAGAATTACCCTATCACTCACTGGCTTATGATGTCGTCCCACGATAATGGCGATTTCAACTACGACGATGTGAAGTTCACTGCGCAATTCGAGACCAAAGAGGAGCGCCAAGCCCAGACTATCCAACGCACCAAGGAGAACTACCGAGCTCTTGGCATATCGGGAACTGTGCGTCTGTTCGTTCGCAAAGTCAGCCTTTCGTTCTCTGACGGCATTTCGCTTGGCCCTAGTCGTCTTGAGCAGGATAGCTACTACTCAAAAGCGTATCCGTACTTCGCTGGAGACAGAAGGGACCTCTTCCTCATCTACTGCCAGTCATTCCGTGTGGTTACGCTTTTCCTCATGGTGCTTGCTGGTGCCTATGTGTATAAAAATAGGAAGATCATTCCGGATGTCTATCTCATGATGACGACAGTCATGGGCGGCTATGTCTTCTACTGTCTATGGGAGACCAAGTCCGTCTATAGCGCTCCATTCCTGCCTTGCATGCTCGCATGCGCGAGTCTCGGGTGCTCGATGCTCATAGAGCGTCTCGAGATGATGCCTCAGGCTCGCCGCGCTTCGCTTGTTCGCTCAAGCAAGATAGCCATTGCCTCCGCACTCGCGTTTGCTCTTGTCATCATGTATTCGGCGATGGCAAAGACAAACTACGATCGTAAGGATTATGTGCGTCGCAATACCACTACGGGCAACCAGCTTACGAATCTTGAGGGTATGACGGCAGAGGGAGACTCCATCGCTCAGGAAGTGGACATCGACAGGCTCATCAATCGTATGGACTTCACGATTGCGTCGCATGACAATCAGGATGAGGAGGCAACTACCTATCGTCTGGACGTCTGCGATGAGGCTGGTGCCGTCCTGGCGAGTAAGGAGTTCTCATCATCAGATGCGCAAGATACCTATGTACCCGTTAAGCTGCTTTATGATCCCGCGAAGTCCGGGGAGCATTGTCTCGTCAAGGTCACGCTTGTCAAACTCGGATCATCTCCGCTTGTCTTCCGGTATAGGATGCGTGCTTCGATTGACGCATTCCCCGGACGAGCATTTGTCAACGACCTCGAAGTGCCTTTCGACCTCGAAATCAATATGTTCTGCAAGTACGAGGCTCCGTTCCTGCGGGCGCGGTGGTGCCTCATGCTCTATGCGCTCATTGGCGTACACATGCTCGTGCTGCATGTACTGACTATGAGATATCTGGAACGCGACGAAAGCGACGGGAGTTTGCCACAGCATAGTTTGGCATAACTGATGCCGGCCTGGACGATTGTGGAATGAGAGCGTCCGGGCCGGTCTTCTACTCAGACAGGAAGAATGCAACCGTCTTGCTTGTCTTGCAGTTGCCGGACGAGGTCTATAGGCCTCGTCTGTTTCGTGAGTTGATTCGGTGTGACGTTGTTGCGTGCTTGGTCCTCTACGTGTACCCTTGCTTGGTAGCTTTCTTCCGCTGCTTACGTTGAAGATGTCCGCCCCAGGGAAAGAATCCACTGCGCGCTGGACTCAGACATACGCGTGCGTGTGAGTAATGAGATGGGAGTGTCCGATTGGATAAGCATGCAGTTCAACCTTACGATAGAGTTATGTCGAGTTTACGCTGGGTATCGATAGGCAAATCGTTCGGGTTCATCAGTCGTTGATACTCTAGATTCAGCGCAAGCTGGCCTTATCCTAATTGGGACTTATTGGAGTCAACTCAAGAGAATGATCGATTACTATGAAGGCGATTAGACAATTTGTAAAGGTCTGTACCTTTCTCTCGATTCTGGTTCTATCTCTGCTCGAGTTGGAGCATCTGTTTATCCTTGGCCCCTTCACGAGCGAAGAGCGCATTTCTGGAGATAACCGAGCAAGCTTTGAGTTGCTGGAACCATACTCATTGGATATGGTCTACGTAGGGGCGAGCAACGTCTATGCGTTCTGGCAGGCGCCATTGGCGTGGGATCGATATGGCCTAGCTAGTCATACATATACCAATTCCTCTATGCCGGGTACTGCCATACGTTATGCAATTCAGCAGTGCCGCAAGACACAACCTAACGCCCTCTATGTTGTGAATATTAATAATTTCAAAAACGAGGGCAACACGAGCATTCACCATGCGCATTGGACCGTCGATACCTTTCCAAGGTCCATAGAGCGTCTTGAGCTCATTGATGCGCTCTGTAAGCAGAATGACTTCGATTTTGACGATAGACTTGAACTTTACTTTCCGCTTATGCGATTCCATTCCACGTGGAGCCAGTTGAAGAAAGACGACTTCGTCAAGATTCGGCCAGATTTTGGTGGCGGTGGCACCAACGCGGGCCTGTATCATACCGAAAACATGACTAAACAGTTCGACCTGCGAGATGAGAGACTATCTGAGATTCGCAGCTCCGATACCAGTGAATTTGCGGTGAATCGTACTGCATTGGACGATCTTATCAAGTATTGCAAGCAAGAGAATGTATCGATTCTCTTTGTGAACCAGCCACAAGCCATCACCAATATTGACCAACTGACACAAGTCGAGCTTTTGATTGATGTTGTGGAAGATGCTGGTATGGATATCATCGATTTGAGTGATCCTTCCACATCGAATCTCATCAAAACCGAAGACTTCAAAGACGCCTTGCATACGAACATTCATGGTTCGATTAAGTACACCGACCATCTTGCCAGATACATCATGGATACATACGAGATTCCTGATAGGCGAGATGATGAGGGATATGCCGATTGGTTTGAGAAGAGCGATCGGTATAAGAAATTCCTTATGACGCATATCGTACGTGGACACGAGTTCGACGTGCCGGAGTATCGAAGCGATCTACATACTCATGGCATCGAGGCGAAGAACCTGCATCTATGCACTCTCGTAACGTGGAAGCCGGCTGCAGAGGCTGATGAATACCTTGTCTATCGGCAGAAGGTGACCAATATTTACAATCCTTACGAAGTCGATGACCTGGAAGAGTATGACTGGCAATGCGTAGCGCACTTGTCGCCCGATACGACCAGCTATGTCGATACGACGGTTCACGATAGCTATCCGCTGGTTAGCTCGACCATGTTGAAGCGACTAGATGCTGCTGGCGAAGGCTTGGCTACGGTACGGTACGATTACTCGGTTATTCCGATATTGAAGGGCGAGACTGAGGACGTATTTGGATCGAATTATGTGGGACGCGCTTCAATTGAAGTTCAAGTCCAAGATGATTGAGGAGACAAACAGTGACATTCGTGGACCTATCGTTCGTCGTCTTTCTTGTCGCAGTTGCGATCCTCTACTATGTTTTCCCAAGGAACTATAGATGGGTTGTGCTGCTAGCAGGCAGTCTGACGTTCTTCTACCTGAACAGTGGGTACTTGCTGCTGGTGCTTCTGGGGACGACGATCTTCACATACTTGATCGCTCGTCGCATCCAAGCAATCTCTGACGCAGGCAAGCAAGAGGCCGCTCGTAAGCGCTTGGCGGGCGCCGACAAGAAGCGCATCAAGTTGCAGACCAAGAAGAAGTGCAAGCCATATCTCGTCTTTGGCGTGCTCGTCGACCTTGGTGTACTGCTGTACCTCAAGTACTACAACTTCTTTGCCGAGAACGCCAATGTGTTGCTTGCCTCGCAAAACGTGCACCTTCCGCACCTCAACCTGCTCTTGCCCATCGGTATCTCGTTCTACACCCTGCAAGCAATTGCCTACATGACCGATGTCTATCGAGGCAAGATTCAGGCAGACACCAACATCGCCAAGTTCACACTGTTCATGTCGTATTTCCCGCAGATCGTCCAAGGTCCCATCCCACGGCACAAGCAGTTGGCAAACCAACTCTATGAGGGGCATTCGTTCGACTACGTGCGTCTCTGCCACGGCTGCCAACTGATGATCTGGGGATGGTTCCAGAAGCTTGTCATTGCCGATCGCATTGCCGTGCCTGTCGATCTTATCTACAACAACTACAGTGACTACCACGGCCTCATGGTGTTCCTTGCGGCTGCTGGCTATGGATTGCAGGTCTATGCTGACTTTCAGGGCGGCATGGACATTGCGCGAGGCTTCTCTCAGGTTCTGGGCATAGAGCTTGAGCTGAACTTCAACCAACCCTACTTTTCCCGTAGCATCGAGGAGTTTTGGCGTCGGTGGCATATGACGCTTGGCTCTTGGATGCGTGATTACGTCTTCTATCCGCTATCTCTCTCCAAGAGCTTCGTGGGCATCAGCCGCGTCTCGCGTAAGGTGCTGGGCGGCTTCGTGGGCAAACGCCTTCCGCCCATCATGGCGATGTTCATCGTGTACTTTCTGGTCGGTTTCTGGCATGGTGCCGAATGGAAGTACATCGCCTATGGAGTCTGGAACGGCGTGTTCATCGTAGCTGGCATCCTGCTGCCCGAAGCGTACCAGAAGATCTGCGATGTGCTCCATATTCGTAGGGACTCATTCGGATGGCGCGCCTTCCAGGTGCTGAGGACCTTCTGCCTGTGTACCCTCGGCAGGTTGTTCTCGCGCGGAACCGACCTTACGGCTGCGGTTCAGATGTTCAAGTCCATTGGCACGGAATGGTGGGACGTGGCCTTCTTGCTCGACGGAACGCTCAAGACGCTCGGTCTCGATGCCGCCAACTGGATTCTGCTCATTGCATGCATCGTTGGCCTGTACTTCATCGACTCGCTCCATGAGCGTGGAGTCCACATCAGGGAGTCTATTGATCGGCAGCACATCGTTTTTAGGTGGGTCATCTATCTGCTGGCCATTGATGCCATCATCATCTTCGGCATTTATGGCCCCGGCTACGACAGCGCCACCTTCATATACGAGCAATTCTAGTTAGTCTTTTGCAACGTTTCCTGTTGCCGAAAGGGGAGGAGAGGGCAGTGGAGCCTCTGTTTGACCTCACAAGCCACAAGGAGAGTGCGGTTGCGCTCGTCGAGGGCGAGCGACGCATCGGGTACGGCGAGCTTGCCATCCTGTCAGACCGCATCGCCGCGCCTTGCGACGAGCGTCGCGTGGTCTTTGTCTTCTGCACCAACACCGTCGAGTCTGTGGCGGGCTACGTGGGGTTCGTGAACCATGGCGTGGTACCCTTGCTGCTTGATGCCGGCGTCGACCACGACCTGCTCACCCACCTCGTGGAGTCCTATCGCCCGACGTACGCCTGGATGCCCACCAAGGACACAGGCTTCTTTGCCGAGGCCAACGCGCTACTGGAGGAGGGACCCTACACGCTGCTCGAGACCGGTTGCGCCAACCCTCCCGCGCTCGACGAGCGCCTGGGTCTGCTGATGTCCACCTCGGGTTCGACGGGCAGCCCCAAGCTGGTGCGCCAGAGCTACGACAACGTGCGTGCCAACACGCGCTCCATCGTGGAGTATCTGGGCATCACCGGCGACGAGCGCGCCATCACGAGCCTTCCCATGAACTACGTCTACGGGCTTTCGGTCATCAACTCGCATCTCTGGGCTGGGGCCACGCTGGTGCTCACCAGCCAGGCATGCTATGCCAAGGGCTTCTGGCAGCTGTTCCGCGAGCAGGAGTGCACCTCCTTTGCTGGCGTGCCCTTCATGTACGAGATGCTCGAGAAGCTTCGCTTCACCACCAAGATGGAGCTGCCGACCCTGCGCACCATGACGCAGGCTGGTGGCAAGCTCGCCCCCGACCTGCAGGATCGCTTTGCCCACTATGCGAAGGACCATGGCATCGACTTCGTGGTCATGTACGGCGCCTCGGAGGCCACCGCGCGCATGGGATACCTGCCGGCCGCTCACGCCATCGACAAGCGCGGCAGCATGGGTGTGGCCATCCCTGGCGGCCGCTTCGAGATCGTGGACGAGGACGGCAAGGTCATCGACGAGCCCAACGTGGCGGGCGAGCTGGTCTACTACGGTCCCAACGTGACGCTCGGCTATGCCCTGTGTGCCGACGACCTCTCCTTGGGCGACGTCAACAAGGGACGGCTCGCGACGGGCGATGTGGCCCTGCGCGACGAGGACGGCTTCCACTACATCGTGGGGCGCATGAAGCGCTTCGTGAAGATCGTCGGGCGTCGCACCAACCTCGACGAGATGGAGCGCCTGCTCATCCGTCGCTTCGACACGCTTGACGTGGCCTGCGCCGGCCATGACGACCTGCTGGCCGTCTTCGTGGTGGACCCGTCCATCACCAAGGACGTCGTGGAATACATCTACCAGACGACCGAGATCAACCGTCGCATGATCTGCGTGAAGGTGGTCGACGAGATTCCAAAGAGTGCAGCGGGAAAGACGCTCTACGGTCAACTCAACGAGCTGCTGTAGCGTCTTCGCTCGGTTGTGACCATGCGGTCGTCAACGGTGCAACCACTGCGTATACGACGCAGATCGTATGTACGGGCAGAAAGGGGAGGGCTATGATTACCCTCAGGAAGCGCGACGCCGAGCCGCGGATCGACCAGAGCGCGATGGTAAAGCGCAGCAAGGTGGGTACGGGCAGCGTCGTTGAGCGCGACAGCGTGGTCCTCAGCAGCACCATCGGGCACAACTGCGACATCGAGAAGCGCAACCTGCTCAACAACGCCATCATCGGCGACATGAGCTACACGGGTGCCGACGTGAGCATCACCTGGGCTCGTGTGGGCAAGTGGTGCTGCATAGCGCGCATGGTCGACATCGGCGGCAACGAGCACAACTACCGTGCCACCTCAATGATGCCCACCTACCGCGTCAACAACCGCCTGGCGGGCAAGCTCCAGCGTCATCATGACGAGGAGCCCGTGGTCGTTGGCAATGATGTCTGGATTGGTTCGGGTGCCATCATCGCGCGCAAGCCCGGGCTGACCATCGGTGATGGTGCTGTTATTGGAAGCGGCGCGGTTGTCACCAAGAGCGTCCCGCCCTATGCTATTGTTGCAGGCGTTCCTGCACGCGTCATCAAGTATCGTTTCGAGGAGCCCATCAGGGGGAGGCTCCTCAAGCTCAGGTGGTGGGACTGGCCCGAGGAGCGCATCCTCGAAAAGTGGCCGCTCCTCTCGCAGGAGTTGACGGTCGAGGTGCTCGACCAGCTAATAGAAGAGAGCGAATAGAGAGGCAACAAGCGCATGGACGAGATTCTTGAGATTCTGAACGAGGTACGCCCGGACGTCGACTTCGAGAACGAGAAGCTGCTCATCGACGACAACATCCTCGACTCCTTCGACATCATCACCATCGTGAGCGAGTTCAACGAGGCCTTTGACATCGACATCGACGTCGAGGACCTCGAGCCCGAGAACTTCAACACGGTTGCTGCCATGAAGGAGCTCATCGACCGCCTGCAGGGCTAGTTCGACGTGCCCATACCCTGGGCTGCTCGCTTGACGGGTCTTTGCTGACTCAAAGGGGTGTATCCCTTCTGAATCGATGACTCAGAAGGGATACACCCCTTTGAGTCAGGTATGGAAGCGGCTTCGAGAGGCCGAAAGAATATCGAAGATTGTGCTTGCACTTTGATGGACAAACATCTATACTTACTTCTTGCACAAGGACATATTCCCCGGTGGCGCAGTGGTAGCGCAGCGGACTGTTAATCCGTATGTCGTAGGTTCGAATCCTACCCGGGGAGCCAGACTTCTTAAGCCACCTTCTAGGTGGCTTTTTTCTCAGCCTACCCTTGTGGTGGCCCCTCCTCATGATTTCTTGTTGGCCGTTGGGATGCTTTCACGGCTATCGTTGGGCAAGCGCAGCGAGGCATGCTACAGTTGACCAGCCAACACAAACGCTGAAAGGATGCGTATGGGATACAAGAACGACGCTATCGACACTGACGCAAAGGTTGCTGCCGAGGTCTGCAACGACGGCTCATACAAGGGTCTTCGTCGCGTCCTTACATACGGAACGTTCGACCTTTTGCATTTCGGCCACATCAGGCTGCTGCGCAGGGCCGCGCAGCTTGGTGACTATCTGGTGGTCGCCCTCTCGACCGATGAGTTCAATGCGGGTAAAGGCAAGAAGTCGTTCTATGACTATGCGACCCGCAAGGAGATGCTCGAGGCCATTCGCTATGTCGACCTCGTCATCCCCGAGAACACGTGGGAGCAGAAGCTCGACGATGTCAGGAAGTACGGGATCGATGTCGTGGTCATGGGCGGCGACTGGGCGGGTAGCGACCGCTTCGAGTACCTAAAGGACGAGTGCGAGGTCGTCTATCTCGATCGTACTCCCGGCATCTCCACCACCCAGGTCAAGAAGAACCTCAAGACTGGCAAGGAAGCCCAATAGAGACGGCGCGTAGCCAACTTACTGCCTGACACACGAAGGTGCATGCAGGCTATTGAGTCGATGCATGTCAGGTGGCGCACGCCTTGACAAACAATGGAAGTACTATCGACACGTTGACACTGGTGAAGCATTCAGAGGAGCTCACATGAAGATTCGGAAATCCTCGGCCACATTCGTGCTGACGTCGCTCTTGCTCTTGTCGCTGGCCCAGGTGCCTGTCATGTCCTACGCAGAGGGAACAGAAGGCCTTTCGGGAGGGTCATCGGAGTCCGTGTCGGTCGAACAGGACGTCCTCCCCACGGACGGGATGATGCCCGAAGATTCCGGCGAAGAGCGGCTGACTCCAATGGCAGCCGATGACGCTGACGAGATGGGTGAGCTGGCGGACCAGGATGGCGTCGAGTTGGCTGCGAGCGTTGGCGCGATTACCGTCGAATTGGAGCCGGCAGGTGACGCGTCGACAGATTCCCGCAACATACAAAACGCATTGAACAAGGTGCTTTCCACGAACGAGCGTGTTCTGGTCGTGTTGAGGGGAGGGACCTTCTCCATCAACAGAATACTGAGGATCTACAGCAACACCGAGCTCGGGCTCGATGGTGCAACAGTGTTGCGGGCAAACGGCTGTTCAAATTCGCCGATGCTGATGACGGTTGAGGACAAGGACGCAACGAACCGGGTGGGTACGACAGGGCCCAGGACATCACCGTCACCGGAGGGACGTGGGACAGCGCGAAGAACACGGGCGTGAACTGCAACGTCATGCACTTCGCCCATGCAAGGAACATCACCGTCGCGAACACGACCATCAAGAACTGCTCGGCCTCGCATGCATTGATCCTCGATGCCCTCAAGGACTCTACCGTCTCGGACGTGACCTTTAAGGACGACGTGGCCGACCCCTCACTCCATCCCGGAGACACGCGATTCGCGAACGAGGCGGTGCACATCGATGCGGCGACAGGAAACGACGCGGCGCCAGGTGCGGAGCCCTTCGACAACACGAACTCTCAGAACGTGACCGTTACGGTTGCACGTTCGACAACGTCGTGACCTGTGCGGGCTGCCACCGTTACGGAACGACCCACATCGACAACACTGGCATCGTCATAAGCAACAACACGGTGGTGAAGGTCGAAAAGGGTGCGACGATCTTCAATGCCGTTCGCGCGCCTGGAATAAAGATCACGGGCAATGTGGCAAAGTCGACAGGCGCCGCATACTTCGTTCGCTTCCATGGTACCAAGAACTTTATGGTCTCCGGCAACACCGTGGATGGAATCAAGCAGTTCGCGTACGCGTACGTCATGACCGACTGTGACTGGAAGAGTTCGGGCACCCTCTCGAACAACACCGTCACAGGCATCACCGAAAACGGCCTCAAGGCCTACAACGTCGGCGGTACCATAAGGCTCTCCGGCGAGAAGTACGGTCTGAATGTCTTTGGTGGGACCATGCTTGCGCACAATACGGCGACGACGGTCACGACGGAGAACTGCACGTTCAGCTATCCGATCATCTCGAAGATCGCAGATCAGACCTACCTGGGAAAGACCAAGGAGATCAAGCCCGGCGTCACGGTCAAGGTCGGATCCACCACCCTGAAGAACGGGACGGACTACACCGTATCCTACTCGAACAACAAGGCCGTCGGCACGGCTACGGCGAAGGTGACGGGCAAGGGCGCGTACAGCGGCAGCGCCACCGCAACCTTCAAGATCGTTTACAAGAAGCCTGGTTGTAGTGGCGCAACGACCATGCCGCTTAACAGCACGGCGGACTATTCTGTGACTAACGGCGGGTACATCCGCCTGAAGAACAGCAGCGGAGCATATGTGACGAGCAACTCCGTGGTTAGCCTCTCGGCCCCAAGCACGACGGTCAAGCGCGTGACCGCCAAGGGTGTCGGCACGACGACGATCTACCTTCTTGATCCGGATGGGAAGCAGTGCGGCTCGAAGAAGGTCACGGTAACGAAGCTCTCGGGCAAGTACGAGCTGGAGTCTGCGGTCAAGCCTGGCCTGGTACTTGACATCCAGGGCGGATCCAAGAAGGACAGCGCACGCATGATCGTATGGACCAGGAACAACGCGCCCAATCAACGGTACCAGTTCATCGCCCAGAAGGACGGTTGCTACCAGATCAAGTGCGTCCATAGCGGCTTGGCCGTTGACGTTAAGGGTGGAGGCACCGAAAAGAGCAGCCAGTCATTCAGTTCACATGGAAGGGCAGCAATAACCAGAAGTGGCGCATAATCGTTGACAAGAACAACTACGTCACGTTCGTCAACGTCAAGAGCGGCATGGTATTCGACATTCAGGGCGGTAAGGCCGTCGAGGGCGGCAAGATGATCCAGTATCCCAACAATGGCGGCAACAACCAGAAGTGGAAGCTGAACAAGAAGTAGGGACGCCTCATCAGGGTGCTCGGATTCTGGCAGACGAGCGATAGCCCTCCTCATCAGACTGATTGCGAGTGGAGCATGGTCGCAGAGCCATGCTCCACTCGTTTCATAGGCGGGTTGGGCTATGCGGCAATGCTTTCCTTGGGGCATTGAGGGGTGATGCCGACGCAGAGGCATTCTACCTGCATGGCTCGTTCGGCCAGAGGCTCCGATAGCCAGTCGTCTCCGCCAACTGGTATTGCGTAGCCATGATGCAGGCGAAATGGTTCACAAGAGCGTGTGGTAGACTTGTTGGACCAAGAACCTAGAGAGGAACTCCCGTGCATATTCAACAGACGCTGGGCAACACCAGGAAGTTCGTTACCGATTATTACGGCAATCGCCTCAACACAGAGCGCCTTGCGGTCATTTCCGCTCAACGAGCGATGATAGACAAGTATATTGGTTATCTCAAGCGTCTCCCTGTCCGCAAGCGCACCATACTCTACGAGGCGAATTTCGGCCGCGGCATGGTCGACAACCCCTATGCCATCTTCCTCGCCGCGCTCGATAGCGACCGGTACGGCAAGCTTGAGCACTACTGGGCTATCGATGATCCCTCTGCCCATCCCGAGCTGGAGAGCTAT
The DNA here is from genome assembly GCA_902779675.1 of uncultured Coriobacteriaceae bacterium. Classification (GTDB taxonomy): domain Bacteria; phylum Actinomycetota; class Coriobacteriia; order Coriobacteriales; family Atopobiaceae; genus UBA1367. The sequence goes on from CACZCK010000003.1 coordinate 56,914, forward strand.
CGGCACATGCGCAACGTGCATATCGTCCAGTACGAGAGCAAGGCGTATCTGAAAGCCCTCGCAACCTGTCAGTATCTGGTTAACAACTCGACCTTCATGCCGTATTTCATCAAGCGTGACGGCCAGGTTTATGTGAACACCTGGCACGGCACACCCATCAAGGCCATGGGTTACGAGATGGACGGTGGCATCGTCGGCTCTTCGAACATAGTGCGAAACTACCTCAGCGCGGATTACCTGCTCTCGGCGAACGATGTCATGACACGCATGTTCCTCCAGAGCTACAAGATGCAGGGCATCTATCCCGGCAGCGTCGTGGAGGAAGGATATCCCCGCAACGACCGGACGCTTGGCACGTCGCGGGAGGACGTCGTCAAGCGCCTCGTCGATTTCGGCGTGAGGATCGATCCCTCCAAGAAGGTGATCATGTACGCCCCGACATGGCGCAATGCGGGCAGCCAGAATGACAAGATCGACGTGACTGGCAATGCGGCGGAGCTGCTGTCCTTCAAGCGCGAGCTCGAGCAGCGCATCGATACGGAGACCTATCAGGTGGTCATCAAACCGCACAATTACCTTTACGACATGATCAAGGACGACAAGTCGCTCGAGGGGCTTCTGATTCCCTCGACGATCGACACCAACGAGCTCCTGGCAGCCGTTGACGTGCTGGTATCGGACTTCTCAAGCATCGTGTTTGACTATCTGGTGCTTGACCGTCCCATCCTCTTCTATGTCCCGGACTTGGATGACTATAGGAGCCGAAGGGGCATTACCTACGACATCGACAAGCTGCCCGGTCAGTGCTCGAAGAACATCGAAGAGCTTGCGGGGTACCTCAAGGACCTCGATGCGACGTGGGAGGCAATACGGCCCGTTCATCAGGCATGCAAACAGAGCATCTGCCCTTACGACGACGGAAACGTGTCGTCTCGCATCGCTGACATCATGTTCCTCAGAAAGAGCGACTATCGCAAGGCCGAGGTCTCGTTGGAAAAGAAGAAGCTGCTTCTGAGCGGTGGAGCGGTGCTCTTCAATGGCCTCACGCGCTCACTCATCAGCCTTCTTCGCCAGATTGACTACGACCGTTATGATGTGACGGTGTACGTGAGGCTGCAGGACAATTCACCGCTCGCTTTCCTTGATGAGATTCCAGAGCAGGCACGCGTGCTGACGCGTGTCGGTGCCATCGGATTCACGAAGCGCGAGGATGCCCTGCGCGCAACCTACGATGGCTTCGGAAAGTTCAATCCCGTCGTGAACAAGACGTATCCGCGCAAGGCGTTCGCCCGTGAGGCTCGTCGCTGCTTCGGATGCGCTCATTTCGACCGCGCCATCGACTTCAACGGGTACGAGCAAATGCTCTCCGAGATCATCGTCGCATCGAATGCGGACGAGAAGGTGCTTTGGCTCCATAACGATATTCTGGCTGACATGAACCGTGAAGTGAATGGAGTGCTTCCGAATTACTGGCATCTGAACCACGTGATCTCGATGTACCCTGAGTTCTATAAAATGGTTTCATGTGGAAAACGAGTAATGGAGATCAACCGAGACAATTTCGCAACGCCTCAAACGTATGAGAAGTTCGATTATGCGAAGAACACGATTGACAAGGGTCGTATTGATGCCTCATTGAAAGAGGAACCCCGGACGATAGATGGTGTAGATTACTATGTCGCAAGTGATAAGGGTATAGGTGGGCTCGTGCTTGTCGAGCTGCCTCACGAGGACAAAGTAACATTTATCAATGTCGCCCGTCTTTCGACTGAGAAGAATCACACTGCGTTGGTAAGGGCATTTGCTCGGCTGCATGCCGAGTATCCCAATACTGAGCTGTTCATCGTTGGCGATGGCCCTATCATCGATCAGGTTTCAGCGCTGGCCGATGATTTGCATGTGGGGGATGCCGTTGCCTTCACGGGCAACGTCCCCAATCCGTTCATCTTCATGAACAGGTCCGACTGCTTTATCCTTCCGTCACTCCATGAGGGGCAGCCGTTGGTTACGCTCGAAGCGCGCACCTGTGGCCTTCCCGTCATAACGGGCGATTTCTCCACGGTGCAGGACTCGCTCATCGATGGCGGGCAGCTGGTCATACAATGCGACGAGCAGAGCATCTTAGAAGGAATGAGGGCTTTCATGCGTGGAGAGGTGCCGACGACGGACTTTGACGCAGATGCCTACAACAGGGAAGCCTTTGCCGAATTCGAGCGTGCGATCCAGTAGGCTAATATCGAAACACATCCTTGCGCGATCGAATCGTATTGATGAGAGTGCGCTTATAGTAAATGTGAGCGTTGGGATAGGGGTTTGGACACCAACGCTCACGTTTTTCATACTTTCCTCGCCTCATGCTATTGGCCTGTTTTGCGATTGCGGCTTTTCAAAGTTGAGGAAAACAGATGGATTGTGATGGTCTGCCATGCATGAATAACCATAATCAGAATACCTGTCACGTGTCTCCCGCCTGGTATGGGCGTGGCGGCCTTGTAACACGGAGGGTGGCATGCTGAGAAAGCGTCCGCAGGTGCTTGTCTGTATCCTGACAGTCTGTGCAGCAATCCTATCAAGTCCATCGTTGGCACAAGCTGAGGAAGCTGGCTTTGAAGAAGTCCAGGTCTTGGTGGCCGAGGAGATGCCTCAGACTCAAATCGAGGCGGTCGACGGCTCTCCTAAGCGGCAAGACGCAGAGCCTCAGGGATCGGTGTTGGACCCCATTTCCGACGGCGAGGGCGAACCCGCCGCCGTGGCGGAGGGGCCGCAGGGAGAGGACTTCGTGTCCACGCCCGTCGATTCTCCCGAGTTGACAGACCAGCCGTGCGACGACGCGGGGGATCTGGATGGCGATGCTGACGAAGACCTGGAGCAGGCGAGCGAACCTGTCGACGAAGGGGATGCCGCCGAGGCACCAGATAACGCTGACTCCACGAGCGACGGTACGGTTCTGGAAGCTCAAGAGGACGATTTGAGCGCGAAGCAGGCAGAGCTCGACGCATACGCGGCGAAGCATGCCAACGACATTGCCGATGGCGTCTACCAGATACTGAGCAAGCTTGACAAGAACTACTCTCTCGACGTGCAAGGTGGAAAGACGGCGGACGGTACTGGAATCATCATCTACACCGCTGGCGTTAAGAGCAACCAGCGATGGGAGATCGTGCATCTGAGCACTGGCTACGCCACCATCAAGAGTGTTGGCACGGGGAAGTACCTGTCCCTCAAGGGCGAGGATCAGGCCTATGCCAGTGGTGCCGCGGCACAGGTGGTGCAATGGGCTTACCAGAGCGATGCGCCATGGCAGCAATGGGTCATCGCAAAGGACCTTGACGGTTACTTCACGCTTACCTCTGCCTTGCTCAAACTCGGCGATACGCGTGTGCTCGATGTTCGTGGTGGCAAGGCGACCAAGAGCGCGCAGGTCATTCTCTATGCGGATCGAGAAAAGGCCAACCAGCGATGGGCCATCACGGTGACAAAAGACATCTTGGACGGCGAGGCCAAGGAGCATAAGAGCGACCTCAAGGACGGCACGTACATCATCGGCAATGGGCTCGACTCGGACTATACCCTCAACGTGCAGCGTTCCTCAATGGATAACGGTGGGTCGATTATCCTCTGGCAGGCAGTCCCCACTGTCAACGAGGGGTTTACCGTCGCACATACCAAGGATGGCTATGCGACGATTACCGGTGCCTTGTCTGGTAAGGTGCTCGACGTCCGCGGTGCTAAGGCTGCTGACGGCACTGCTGTTATTCAATGGACGCAGAGCAAGAACAACGCTCGCAATCAGCTGTGGATCATTTCCCGCGCAGAGGATGGCAGCTATAGGATCACCTCCGCTCTGGTCGGTAGAACGCGCTTCGTCTTGTCGATTGCCGGAAGCGATGCCAAAAACAGCGTTCTCGCAAACATACAGGTGGACAAGGGATCCGCAGAACAGAGCCAGTGCTGGACGTTCGAGGAGGCGCCTGAGCAATACAGGTATGCACATGCCATCGCGAACGGCACCTATGTGATTCGCACAGCGTTGGATACGACCAAGGTCCTCGACGTATCGGGTGCATCCGTCAAGGCTGGTGCGGCAGTCAAGCTGTGGAAGTGCTCTTGGGCCAACAATCAGATCTGGACCGTCACTCACGATAACCAGGGATATGTCTCTATAAAGAACGAAAACAGCGGCAAGTACCTTGCAATATCTGCGGGATGCGCGATACAGTCCTCCGAGGACTACAAGTGGGTAGTTGAGTCCGTGTCTGGTGGGAAGCTTCGACTGAGGGATGCCAGCACAGGGAAGTACCTCGATGTGAGCCGCTCTTCAACTAGCAACGGAGCTAAGGTCATATCGTATCCCTCGGGTACGGGGACGAATCAGAAGTGGACCATCGCGAAAGCCGTTGTGGCACTCAACGGTGTCGACATCTCGGGTTGGAACACGGGCATCGACTACAGCAAGCTCGGAAACTTCGTCATTATCAAGGCTACGGAGTGGAACCCTGATACAAGGACGTACACGTCGTACAACAATTACAAGAGCCAGGCAGATAAGGCTCTTGCCGCCGGAAAGCTCATAGGTTTCTATCACTTTGCGACGAATACAAAGACGAGCAAACAAACTGTAAAGGATTGGGCACGAGAGCAAGCGCAGGGTTTCATTAATGCCGTCAGCGTCAAAGACTCAAAGGGCAATTACAAATACCTGGGCAAGGCCATGCTGTTCCTCGACTGGGAGGATACTACCTACAGCACAATAGAGGGCAATGTCGATTGGGCGAAAGAATGGTTGGATTACGTATATCAGAAGACCAAGGTAAAGCCCATGATATACATGAACAAGAATTGTTCTGTTTCGTACGATTGGAGCTCAGTATCAAAGGCGGGCTACGATCTGTGGGGCGCACAATACCTTCCCGACTACTACGACGAGAATCCCTCGACGATGATCACGAGCTTTGTGGGCAGTCCAAGGCTTGAGAGTGGATGGGGAGCCTGGGGTTCTCCCACGATCTATCAGTACACGTCGACATGCAAGCTCCATGGCAACAGCGTCTACGACGTGAACAAGTTCTACGGCACCGCCGCCAACTGGAAGATGAGGGCCATGGTCAAGTGAGCAATGCTCATCAGCAGTGTCTGAGGTGACAATGGGAGTGGATCTGTACCGCAGGCTCGTCAGAGCATAGAAGTTAAGGAGAGACCAAGGGGTGAGAGCGATGCGTTCTCACCCCTTATGTGCAAGGTGTAGCTTCGAGACTGATTGCGACTATTGGGCAGCCCGACCATTTACTGAGTGTACAGGGGGAGAACGGTGGCGGTGCGTAAGGTAGACGCACACGAACTGGAATGTGCTAAGGCTGTGATAGACTGTTTGGTTACCAAACCTTAGGGATCTGTATAAGCTCTGCACCGTCGGTTTTCTGCGGGGACTGCTGAAAGCGAAACGGTTGAGCGTTTTGATGTCATCTCGTCGTTTTAGCGGAGGAAGAGATGCCGATTCTATCCAAGATCAAGTCCTATCTGCCGGCGTCGTCCCGCTCGCTGCACGCCATGTACTACGAGCTTGGGCAGATGCATGGCCAAATGGGACAGATGTGGGCAGAGGTTGGGCTGACGCGCATCTGGGTCTCCGAGCTGAAGGAGGCCCTGGCCGGACTCGACAGCCGACTGATGCTCACGTTCTGGGAGGGTTACCGCCGCGAGGGAGAGAGCGCCGATGCGGCGCGCGAGCGCTTCTTCAAGACCATGGGCAGCGCTCGTGGCGGGCTGAGGGTCTTCCAGCTTGCAAGTGCGCAGCTGCTCGGGGAGTTTGATGCCTTCTGCGAGAAGCATGGCCTTACGTACTCGGTCGTTTCGGGAACCATACTCGGAACGGTAAGACACGAGGGCTTCATCCCCTGGGACGACGATCTTGACGTGGGCATGCCCCGGCAGGATATCGAACGCGCCATAAAGATCGTCGAGGACGATCCTCGCTATCGCATCACCGTCCGATACGACAAGGCGATGCTCTGCAAGCAGGTCCGGTTCTGCTACGCAGACGAGACGATTCCCTGCTTCGTCGACCTGTTCTACTACGACCTGGCCAAGTGCCATGATGCGCAGACGTTCGAGATCAGAGAGTCGGCACGCGAGGAGCTGAAGGCACGACTGGAAAGCGATGAGAGCCTCTCGTTCTGGGACGAGGAGAGCAACAACTTCATAGAGGGGGACACGTCCGAGGGGAATGCCATTGCGCGGATCTTTGACGATGCCGTGGAGTCCCTCTATGACGAGGGTGGCCCGTTTACCTATGACGTCGAGGATGCCGCGGGAGTCATACTGGGCATCGACAATCTTGATGCCCTCGTTGACCATCACGACTGGTATCAGGTCCGCCGCGAGGACATACTGCCGTTGCAGAAGCTGCCGTTCGAAGGCCACGAGGTCAGCGCACCGAAGGAGGCGTGGAAATGCGCCGAGGTGCACTATGGCGATCTCTACGAGCTGCCTCGCGATATCGGCCTTCACTTTGCACATTTCTCGCATGACCTCCTGCGTGACGAGAATGTTGCAAAAGAGCTGCATGAGGTAGCCGATAAGGAAAAGCCCATACACTGAATTTGACAAGCACTTGTTAGGTGAGGATGGGGGAGTGTGCATGCGTTACAACGGAGAGGCGAACGGAGTCCGAAAGCTTCGAGTAGTGTTGGCGGTTGCCTTCGGCATTTTGCTGGCATGGTCTCCTGCACCCGTGCTAGCTGAGCAACAATCAGAGGAAGCGTTCGAGGAGCCTGCCTCTGATAATCCTTCCCAGGATGATAAAGCCGAAGGACAGGCCTCAGAGTTGTTTGGCGACGAGGTCGGGGGGCTTGAAGCTGACAGCCTTGAGAAGCCGAAGCTGGATGAGCTCGAAGATGACATGAGCCAAGAGCAGCTTGGTTCGAGTTCCGTAGACCCTGAAGGAGAAGATGCTCCGTCTGCAGACGAGGAACCGACGGGCTCTCATGATGACCAAGGGTCTGGGCGCCCCCTTCCCGAGGATGCCGTCGAGGTGCCCGAAGGGACGTATGTCCTCGAATCTAACGTTTCCAACGAGAAGGTAGTGGATGCGGCTGGAAAAGAGCCTGTGGTTGGATCAAACGTTGCGACATGGACCTATCATGACGGTCAGAACCAACGTTGGGATGTGCGCAAGGACGAAGTGAGCGGATGGTATCGCATCTATCTCGGCGCTTCGAGCGAGAAGGCGCTTGGTGTGACACCAGATGGCGACAACCCTCGGAATGTTGCTATCGTTGATGCGGCGAGTTCAGGCGATAGCTCGCTGTGGTCGTTCATAAAGAACGGCACTTGGAACAATCTGCTCAATCGTGCTACGGGCCTTTGCCTCGAGGTCGTTGCAGGGAGTACGTCAAATGGTGCAAACCTCCAGGTCGCAGAAAAGTCCGCAGCAAGCAACAAGCAGCAGAGGTTCTTCTTGCTCAGCACGGTACCGGACGTCGAGCCAAGTGCCGAGGTCACCGAGGCGGCTTATGCGGTTTCGCCTTCGGACAATGCCGACGTAGTCGTTGAGGTCCGTGGTGCCAAAGAGGCCAATGGCACCAACGTGTGGCTCTATTCCTCGAACGGAAAGAACCACCAGAAGATCTATCTTGAGAACAATGGTGACAACTACTATGTTGCATGGGTTGTGGGCACCGGCAAGGCGCTGACCCAGGAGAAAGATTCGCTGATACCGGGAACGAACGTGATCCAGAGGTCCTACGGCGGTCTTGATACCCAGCTCTGGGCGCTCAATGCCCACGGCACAAGCTATTCTCTGGTTAACAAGGCATCGGGTCTTGCGCTTGGGTTTGGCTCGGCAAAGAGTGGCAGCAATGTTGCCATGACGCGTAACGATGGCTACAAGACGACGTTGTTCAGTCTCGTGCGCAAACCCCTGCTGACGTCGGGAATCGTCGAGATTCATCCTCGAACGTCATCGGCTGTCTCGCTTGACATACAGAAGGCCGCCTCTAGCGGGAATGCGAATCTTCTTCTGTGGACCGATACCAATGGGCTCAACCAGAGATACGAACTCGTTTCGGCAGGATCTGTCGACCTCTGGCGCATACGGACCGCTTCCTCGGGTGGATGGGTGACCGATACGGGCTCAGCCATACAGCAGAGCGGCGAGGGATCCACGGCCGCATCGGATGCAAACACATGGTGCGTTACCTTCAAGGGCGGGTGGTTCTCGCTGGTCAACAAGGGCTCGGGCAAGGCTATGGACATGCGTCGTGGCAAGACGAGCAAAGGAACCTCGATCATCCGCTACCAGCCCAATGGCAGGGATTCTCAGCACTTCACCTTCGAGCCATCGACGCTGCTTGTGCCTGGATGCTACTTCTTCAAGAACGGGCTCGGAACCTATCTGGATATTGCGGGAGACTCCGCGGCTGCAGGTGCAAATGTGCAGGCGTGGGCAAAGGATGGTGGGCTTGGCCAGTACTTCACGCTTGAGCGCAGTGGCTCAGCATACCGCATACAGAACACCTATTCCGGCAAGTACCTGACTGCAGCCGGAACTGCCAACAGCTCAAACGTTACGCAGCGGGCATCGAGTGGCTCAAACGCACAGAAATGGAAGGCCGTGATCGCCGATGGCGGCATGGTAAGCTTTGTCGGCCTCGCCTCCAACAAGGCGCTGGACGTCAAGCGCAACAGCGCGGCCAACGGGGCAAACGTGCAGATCTATACGACAAATCAGGGCAAGGGCCAGGTTTGGAAGCCCGTCAAAACCTCATACCACCCCTTCTCTGGATACGTATTGCGCGCCGTCAATCGTGCCAATGCGAGCAGCAGCTCCACGGGCTATCTGCTGGTGGTGGACAAGTCTGCCCATCGTGTGATAGCGATGGTTGGGGAGAACGGGCACTGGAGGCCTACCAAGGACATGGCGTGCTCGGTTGGCGCGTATGCTACTCCGACTGTAGAGGGATCCTTTGTGGTTCAGAGCCGTGGATACTCTTTTGGGTCGGGATACACCTGCTATTACTGGACGCAGTTCTATCAGGACTATCTGTTCCATTCGATCACGTATAACGAGGGGACACGTGACGTCCAGGATGGTCGTCTTGGAATGCACATCTCCCATGGCTGCGTGCGAATGCCCATCAACGATGCGTATTGGATCTATTCGACCATCCCGAGTGGGACACGGGTGCTCATCTATTCATGACGAGCGTTCGATTGTGCGTGTTGACGACCGTGATTGCTGCGCAACTAATTGGATGAGGTTGAGACTTGCTTAAGAAGAACATGGGGCTTTGCAAAGCCATTCGGATTGTGACGATGCTCGAACTGGCGATTGCCGGTGCCGTCCTGTCACCCAGCCACTGTCTTGCCGCCGATGGGGAACCCACCGAGATCGCAGACAGTGCTGCCGCAGCCGACGCTACTGGTGCGAGCACGGATGATGGCGAGCAGGCGCAGACGGACGAAGCTTCTGGTCTGAGTCCGGAGGCGCTGCAGGGTGTTACGGTCGATGGCGCCAATGACGACCTAGGCAATGAGTCTGCGCAAGAACTTATCGCATCGGAACCCACGGACGAGGCGATCGGCCAAACCATCGACGAGGGGCAGGAGGCGGCTGCCTCGATGGGGGACGAAGAGAGCGAAGGCGGCACGATTGAGGCAGGGGAGAGCATCGTCGCATTAGAGCAGCATGATGACGGCCTCGAGCTTCCCGAGAATGCCGTGGACGTCAATGAGGGTACGTACCTCATCGAGACTGGGGTCGCGAACGATAAGGTCCTCGGTGTTGCCGATGCAACACCCAAAGGGCATTCTGCCGTGAAGTCATACACCTACAACGACAAGGAAAGTCAAAAGTGGAACATCGAACGTGACGATGCGAGTGGTTGGTATCGCATTCTTCTGGTGGGGACCACCCGTCCGCTTGCCCTCGGAAAGGCCTATTCGGGGAACTCTGTCGAGCTGCTCTATCCGGAAGTCGTCGGCGACCGTGCCCTCTGGGCGTTTGTTCCCAGCGCTGCTGGCAGCCTCTGGTACAACATGATCAACCGCGCCGTTCCCGACATGCTGCTCGACATTTCTCATTCGAGCACTGCCAATGGAGCTGCGGCTCTGCTCTACAAGACAAGCGAGTCGGCAAAGAACAGACGGTTCTATCTCATCGACACAAAACCGACGGTCGAGAGCGACGTCGCCCTGGACGAGGGCGCGTACAAGATCACGCCATCTGCAAACTCCGGCATCTCCGTCGAGACGCGAGGCGCCAAGACTGCAGACGGCACCAACGTCTGGCTGTACAAGACGACGGGCAACGGCAACCAGAAGATCTATTTCGAGCCTGTCCGCGATGGATTGTATGCGGCATGGATCGCGGGCACCGGCAAGGTGATGACGCCGGCCAACGCCAAGATGATTCCCGGCGTAAATGTCGTCCAGAAGACCTATACGGGCTCGAACCTGCAACTGTGGGCGCTTCAGAAGCATGGTTCAGTGTTCGCGCTCGTCAACAAGGCAAGCGGCCTCGCCCTGGGCGCGGGTGGAAGCAAGTCAGGCAGCAACCTCGCCCTCACGCGAAACGACGCCTACAAGACGACGCTGTTCAACGTATCCCGCACTCCGCTTCTCTCTGCCGGTGTGGTGGAGATTCACCCCCGGACGAACAGCAAGGTGTCCCTTGACGTCAGGGGAGCCGCGACTGGCACGGCAGGGCTCGTCCTCTGGAACGACACCAATGCCATCAATCAGCGTTTCGAGCTGGTCTCGGCTGGGAAGACAGACCACTGGCGCATACGCACCGCTTCGTCCGGCGGCTGGGTTTCCGAGGTCGGAACCGACGGATCGAACGTCAAACAGGCTGGCAAGGGGTCTGATGCGGCGACAGATGCCAACACCTGGAAAGTGGTCTACAAGGGTGGCTGGTACTCGCTCATCAACTGCGCCTCCGGCAAAGCGCTTGACATGCGTCGTGGCAAGACGGAGAAGGGCACCGAGGTAGCTGGCTATACGCCAAATGGAAGGGATTCGCAGCACTTCACCATCCAGAAGGCTACCCTGATACAACCCGGCTATGGCTTCCTGAAGAATGCCGGAGGCCGCTTCCTCGATCTGGCTGGCGCATCGCGCAAGTCGGGGGCAAATATCCGCGTTGCAGATAGGAGCAACAAGGTCGCGCAGGTATTTTACTTTGAGCAGGTTGGTAATGCCTGGCGCATCAGCAATGCATTGAGCGAGCTGTACCTGACTTCCGCGAGCACGAAGAGCGGTGCAAATGTATGCCAGAAGGAGCTCGCATCGACAGACAACCAGCTGTGGAAGATCTCCATCGCAGACGGTGGCGGGATTCAGATATCAAATGCTGCGGACAGCAAGCTTCTCCTCACGGCATACAAGGCGGGCGAGAACAACAACGCCAACGTGTATGTCACGAGCTATAAGCATGGCACCCCACAGCTCTGGAAGCCCGTAACCCTGACGGAGGGAAGCCTCACGTCTAAGCAGAAGTCCGTGGTGAGGGCGGCGCTGTCTACACCTTCTCCTGGCGCTGGGCTTTGTGCGGCATGGATAACGGATGTCTTCGTGAACGCTGGAATCGGCTATTACGGTGGGGATGCCTGCGACCAGTACCGGTGGTTCTGCAAGAGCGACAATCTATCGAAACTTCGTACGGGTATGATCGTGGCTGTGAGTACGCATGGCCACACGTGGGCAGGCGGCATCTGGGGCCACGTGTCGGTATACGTCGGCAACGGAAAGGTCATGGACAACATCGGGTACATTCGTACCATGTCGGTCTACAAATGGGTCTCCTACTATGGTGACCGCGTCACACCCAAGTGGGGTTGGTTCGGAAAGTCGCTGGCATAGCAACGGCCCAAACCACAGACTCGTCCCACAACATATTGTGGGACGAGTCTGTGGTTTGGGCGATGGGGCCATACGCGTGCTAGTATTTCTTATATTGCCTAGAGGCCATCCGACGATTCGAGGGGGGAATGTGAGCCAGACTGCAACTGCCGAGGCCGCCCCAACGACCATCTCAAAGAGCGACGCCTGGTATCCGACGTCACAGCGTGACATGTACGTGGTCAAGCAGCTCGTGACCAAGGACTTCAAGCTTAAGTACCGCCGCAGCGTGCTGGGCATCGCGTGGAGCGTGCTCAACCCGCTGCTCATGATGTGCGTGCAGGCGGTGGTGTTCACCAAGCTCATGAGCCGCCACGACCAGACTATTCCCAACTTTCCCATCTACCTGATTCTGGGCAACACCGCGTGGCATCTGATGAGCGATGCCACAAACCGCGGCATGGAGTCTATCATCCATGCGCAGTCGTTGCTCAAGAAGGTGCGTATCAACCGTTGGGTCTTTCCCGTGCAGAAGGTGCTCTTCGCTGTGGTCAACTATGTGTTCTCGCTGGCCGCCGTCGCACTCGTCATGGCCATTTTCCGTTGGACTCTGGGGCCTTGGGCGCTCTTGGTGCCATTGGGCATCCTGTATCTCACCGTCTTTTGCATCGGACTCTCGCTCCTGCTGTCCTCGCTTGCCGTCTTTTTCCGCGACGTCATCCACTTGTGGGGAGTCGTGCTTACGGCATGGATGTACCTCACGCCGTTGTTCTACTCGGTCACCATTCTTCCTGACTGGATGCAGTCGGTCATGCGGTTCAATCCCATGTATCTGTACATCACCTTCATCAGGCGCTGTCTGCTTTGGAAGATGAACCCCGGGCTTCTGGTCCATGGTGGCTGCATTGCCTGGGCGCTGGTCATGTTGGGCATCGGCTATGCCGTGTTCCGCAAGACCGAGGACCGCTTCATCCTGTTCATCTAGGAGTCATCTGTGGGTAACGAGATCATCCGGACCAACGAGCCGGGAACCATATATGTCGATGACGTCACCATGACGTTCAACATCGCCAAAGAGCAGTTCAACTCCCTCAAGGAGTACTTCATCGCCATGACGCGGCATGAGCTCAAGTTCAAGCCGTTCCATGCGCTCAAGAACATCTCGTTCAGCGTGGAGAAGGGCGAGTCGGTCGGACTTGTGGGCACCAATGGCTCGGGCAAGTCCACCATGCTCAAGATCATTGCCGGCGTGCTCTCGCCTTCCGAGGGCAAAGTCACGGTCAACGGCAACATCGCTCCGCTCATCGAGCTTGGCGCCGGCTTCGACCGCGAGCTGACGGCCCGCGAGAACATCTACCTCAACGGCGCCCTGCTCGGCTACCGCAAGGAGTTCATCGACGAGAACTTCGGGCGTATCGTCGAGTTCGCCGAGCTGCAGAAGTTCATGGACATGCCGCTCAAGAACTACTCCAGCGGCATGGTGGCGCGCATCGCGTTTTCCATTGCAACCATCACTGAGCCTGACCTGCTTATTGTCGACGAGGCGCTTTCGGTGGGCGACAAGTTCTTCCGCGAAAAGTGCGAGGCGCGCATCAGCGAACTGGTCAACTCCAAGAACGTGACCGTACTGTTCGTCAGCCACAATGTCGAGCAGATGAAGCGTGTCTGCGAGCGGTGCATCTGGATCGAGAAGGGCGACATGCGCATGGACGGACCGTCCGACGTGGTCGCAGAGGCATACTCCAACATGAAGAGGTAATCCATGGAACAAGTCGACGTCTCAGTCATCGTCCCTTGCTACAACACCGAGAAGTTCCTCGATCAGGCGCTGGCCTCTGCGGAGCAGAACGACCGCGTCAACATCGAGATCATCGTGCTCAACGACGGGTCTACGGACGGCTCGCTCGAGATCATGCGTGCGCATGAGGCCGCCGACCCGCGCGTGCACGTCATCGACAAGGAGAACCAGGGCTACGGCGCATCCGTGAACCGCGGCATCGCGGAGTCGCACGGCACCTACATCGCCATCCTCGAGCCGGACGACTGGGTCGCCCCGCACATGTACGACGACCTCTTCGAGTACGGCATGAGCTTCTCCTACACCGGGGCGATGCCCGACATCATCAAGTCGCCCTACACGCGTGTCGTGCTGCCCGAGACCCCGGACCAGTACCTCTGCAACTGTTCCTACTACAAGCGCGTCGACCCGGGCTTCCAACCCTTCCGCCTGTCTGACGCGCCGCACCTCATCCAGCATCACCCCTCCATCTGGTCGGCCCTCTATCGCAAGGGCTTCCTCGAGGAGAAGGGGATCCGTTTCATGGAGGTGCCCGGCGCGGGCTGGGTCGACAACCCCTTCCTGATCGAGACCCTCTGCCAGGCCGACACGATCGTGTACAAGGAGCAGCCCTACTACTGCTACCGCGAGGACCTGCCTGGCTCCTCGTCGGTGCTGCGCAAGGCGCGCCTGTCCTTCGACCGCTGGAACCAGATGCTCGACATCATCGAGCGCCTCGGCGTCACCGACGACGGCATCCTCAAGGCGTTCTATGTCATTGGCTTCAGGTACGTGGGCGGTGGCTTCGCCGACTTTGGTGACGACAACCCCGACATCAAGCAATGGGCGGCCGAGATCTTCAGGAGGATGGACCCAGAGCGCGTGGTGCGCATCGCCAACCTCTCGGGCTACTCCAAGAAGCAGTTCTTCGAGCTCTCGGGCTTCGGCCCGCTGCCCTACAGCAACCTGGCCTACTACGGCGAGCTGGTCAAGGAGTTCGTCTACTCCACCCGCACCAACGGCATCGGCTTTGGCTTCAAGCGCATCGGGCTCTATGCAAAGCAGGTGGCAACGCAGAAGGGCCTGCTCAAGCAGAAGCTCAACGTAGCCGAGGAGTAGGACTAACGCAATTCGGAGCCTGCTTTCGTGCCTCGTCATGTGAGCTTGGCCCCTTAGGGCCTGCGAATGCAGATAGGTAGACGTCGTATGGCGTAAGCGAGGACGTAGCGAGCGAAGCGAGCGGTTCCGCAGCTGCCATACGTCGTCTACCGATCGTTTTTGCATGAGGGGCCCTAAGGGGCCAAGCTCCCATGACGAGGCATGGAGTAGCTGTCGCCTACTTTTGGGGTGCCCACGTGTGGCTTATGTGACTTCTTGTCATTGTATGGATTAGCAGCTATATTGAATACAACCTTTAAGCGCGGTACGGGATGCCGGCAAGGGACGCACACTATACGAACTCGCTATCACATGTCTCCTTCTGGATGCCCATGCCGCGACAGCGGATAGGGCGTCTTTTTTTAAGGAAGGAGTCCCATGGACCAGTCCAAACTGAAGGCGGTCATCATGGACGAGCAGGCGATGGATCGTGCCATCACCCGCGTAGCCCACGAGATCATCGAGCACAATGAGGGTGCCGAGAGCATTGCCATCGTCGGCGTGCTGCGCCGCGGCGTGCCTCTGGCCGAGCGTCTGGCCGACAAGATCGAGTCCATCGAGGGCGTGCGTCCCAAGATCGGCAAGCTCGACATCAGCTTCTACCGCGATGACTTCTCGAGCCGCCTTGCACCGGTGCTCCATGCTACCGAGATCATGTTCCCGATCGACGGCGTCGACATCGTGCTGGTTGACGACGTGCTCTACACCGGCCGCACCGTGCGCTCCGCGCTCGACGCCCTCATGGACCTGGGTAGGCCAAAGAGCGTGCAGCTGGCAGTCATGGTCGACCGCGGTCACCGCGAGCTCCCCATTCGCGCAGACTACGTGGGCAAGAACGTGCCTTCCTCGCACGAGGAGGATGTGCGCGTGAGCATCGTCCCGCTCGACGAGAAGGATTCCGTCGAGATCTGGGGCATTGAGAAGAACGTTGGAGGTACCGAGTAATGCTTTCCGTCAAGCACCTCATCGACACGCCGTCGCTCACGGCCGACGACATCACGCAGATCCTCGACACGGCGAAGTCGTTTGATCCGATCGTCAACGCCCGCACCATCAAGAAGGTTCCGGCGCTGCGTGGCCGGACCATCGTCAACCTGTTCCTTGAGCCCTCCACCCGCACGCTGAAGAGTTTCGAGCTCGCAGAGAAGCGCCTTTCGGCCGACTCGATCTCCATGGGCGGTGCCACCTCCTCGGTTGTCAAGGGCGAGAGCCTGGCCGACACCATTCAGACCATCGACGCCATGAACGTCGACATGTTCGTCGTGCGCGCCCGTCTCGCTGGCACGCCGCAGAAGATCACCGAGAACACCGACGCCATCGTCATCAATGGTGGTGACGGCAAGCATCAGCATCCCACGCAGGCCATGCTCGACCTCTACACCATCCGCGAGCACTTCGGTCACCTTGACGGCCTGAAGGTCGCCATCGTTGGTGACCTGGCTCACAGCCGCGTCTGCGGTTCGCTGGCCCCCGCACTCAAGACCATGGGTGCCGACGTTACGCTGGTCGCCCCGCCCACCTTCCAGGTTGGCGACCCCTCCTGGTTCGGCTGCAACCAGACAAACCACCTCGACGACGTGATCGAGGACATGGACGTGGTGTACATGCTCCGCGTGCAGCTGGAGCGCATGGAAGGCGCTGCCATCCCGTCTCGCCGCGAGTACAACCGCCTTTACGGACTCTCGCTCGAGCGCGAGGCGCGCATGAAAGACAACGCCATCATCTGCCATCCGGGTCCGATGAACCGTGGTATGGAGATCGATGCCGAAGTCGCCGACTGCGCACGCTCGAGGATCCTGAACCAGGTCAACGCGGGCGTACTGACTCGCATGGCCGAGATGTACCTGCTGCTGGGAGGAGAAGAGTAATGGCTTATCTGATTAAGGGTGCCCATGTGGTCGACCCCCAGGTCGGCTTGGATGACGTCTGCGACGTGCTTGTCGAGGGCAAGACCATCGTCGAGGTCGCAAAGGACATCGAGGCCGCGGAGGGCGTCGAGGTCATCGACGGCACCGGCAAGTATCTCGTTCCCGGTCTGGTGGACATGCACGTGCACTTCCGCGACCCCGGCTTCGAGTACAAGGAGACCATCGCCTCTGGTTCGCGCGCTGCCGCGCACGGCGGATTTACCGACGTGGCCACCATGCCCAACACCGACCCGGTGACCGACAATGGCGCCAACATCCGCTACCAGATCGACCGCGCCCGTAAGGCCGGCCTGATTCACATCCGTCCCATGGGCGCGCTCACCCGTGGCGAGAAGGGCGAGTCACTCGCCGAGATCGGTGACATGGTGATGGAGGGCGCCTCCGCGTTCTCCGACGACGGCCATGGCGTGCAGAGCGCTGGCATGATGAAGACCTGCATGGGCTACGTCAGCCAGTTCGACCGTGTCGTCTGCGCGCACTGCGAGGTCGAGAGCCTCACCAAGAACGGCGTCATCAACTCTGGTCGCGCCGCGACGCGCCTGGGTATGTTTGGCTGGCCGGCCTTCGGCGAGGAGCTCGAGATCTATCGCGACATCGAGCTCTGCCGCATGACGGGCTGCGCCTTGCACATCTGCCACATCTCCACGGCCAAGGGCCTCGAGATGGTCAAGGCCGCAAAGGCCGAGGGTCTGCCCGTGACCTGCGAGGTCACCCCGCACCACCTGTTCCTCTGCGACGAGGACATCGACGAGACCTACAACACCAACCTCAAGATGAACCCGCCGCTGCGCAAGGCGAGCGACGCTGCCGCCCTGCGTCAGGGTATCGTCGATGGCTCCATCGACTGCGTGGTCACCGACCATGCGCCCCACGCCGTGCACGAGAAGGACTGCGAGTGGGAGATCGCCTTCTTTGGCACCATCGGCCTGGAGACGTCGCTGCCGCTCATGCTCACCAACATGGTGTCCACGGGCGAGATGAGCTGGAACCGCCTGGTTGAGGTCATGGCCGTCAACCCGCGTCAGCTGCTGCGCTGCAAGCCGGTCAAGATCGAGGCGGGCTCGCAGGCGGACCTCACCCTCATCGATCCCAAGAAGCAGATCGAGGTCACCGAGGGTTACTTCGAGAGCAAGTCCAAGAACTCCGCATTCCTGGGCCAGACGCTGACTGGTGTCGCCACCGACGTGCTCATGGCCGGCAAGCGTACGCTCGCCGACTGCGTCGTGGCTGGTTAGCCGGCGCCAGACCAGAACAGACTGTGCCGGGCCTCGCGCATCGCGGAGCCCGGCACTTTGCTGAGCGGGACGTTCGTCTAGTATGGAAGGCGAGAGGCGTCCTTGCGAGGGGAGGAGCGAATGGACCTAGGTAACGTCACGCAGTACGGCTTTGAAGTCGTGTCCAACGAATGCGTGGCCCAGGATGTCTGGCGCCTTATTGTCAGAAGTGACGTGGCGCAGACGATCGAGCCTGGACAGTTCATGAATCTGCGAGTGCCCGGCGACGGTGCGCACATCTTGCGCATACCGCTCTCATTCAAGCGCGCCGACGCCGATGACGGGACGGTCGAGCTGCTGTATGCCGTGGTGGGGGAGGGAACCAGACGCCTTTCGGCCATGCGGCCGGGCGACTCGTCGACCCTCGTCGGGCCGAGCGGTAATGGCTGGCGAGCTCCGGCCCATGCGGGGCGAGCCCTGCTCGTGGCTGGTGGCATCGGCCTGCCGCCGGTGCTTGCGGCTGCAGATTTGCTCTCTGCGCTCGATGTGGACTTCGACCTGATCGTGGGTGCCAGAAGCGCCGCGATGCTCGTCATGCCCGACGTTGAGGCATGCATGGCCTCGGCTGGCGATGACGCTCGGCTCGTGGTGTGCACCGATGACGGGTCGGCCGGCGTCAGGGGATTTGTCACGCAGGGCATGGAGGAGCTGCTCGGCGAGCGATCCTATGCGCAGGTCTACACCTGCGGACCCAGCGTCATGATGGCGGGCGTCGCACGACTCGCGCGCAAGGCGGGCATTGCCTGCCAGGTGTCCATGGAACGCATGATGGGCTGCGGCTTTGGTGCCTGTGCCTGCTGCAACGTAGCCCTGAGCGAGGGCGGATACGCGCTCTGCTGCCAGGACGGTCCCGTCTTCGATGCCGAGGAGGTGGCATGGTGAGCGTGAGCATGGCCGTCGACCTGGGCGGCATCAAGATGAGGAATCCCCTCAACACGGCTTCGGGCACCTATGGCAACGGATGGCAGTTCGAGGGCTTCTACGACGTAGGCGCGACACTGGGTGCCATCACCTGCAAGGGCGTGGCAGCCGAGCCCTGGGACGGCAATCCCGCGCCGCGCCTCGCCGAGCTGCGCGGGTCGGCCATCATGAACTCGGTGGGCCTGCAGAATCCGGGCATCCCCGCATTCGTCGATCTCTACGGCTCATATCTGCAGGGCCTGCGCGACAGGGGCTGTCAGGTCATCTGTCAGGTGGCAGGGCATTCTATCGACGAGTACGTGCGGGCGATCGAGCTCTACGAGGAGCTGGCGCCGTTCGCGTCCGGCTTCGAGATCAACATCTCCTGTCCCAACATCGCTGCCGGCGGAGCCGCCATGGGAGCGACCCCGGCTGCCGCTGCCGAGGTTATGGCAGCCGTCAGGCCACGGACGAGCCGTCCGCTGGTGGTCAAGATGGCTCCGCACGACGTGGCCGAGATTGGCCGTGCGCTGGAGTCGGAAGGCGCGGACGCACTGTCGCTCATCAATACGATCCCGGGCATGGCGATCGACGTGCGCACGCGCAAGAGCCGCCTGTCGCGCCCGACTGCAGGTGTCTCGGGGCCAGCCATTCACGCCATCGCCGTCCGCATGGTGTGGGAGTGCGCCAAGGCCGTGAAGATTCCGCTCTGCGGCATCGGTGGCGTAGCCAGTGGCGAGGACGCCGCAGAGATGATCCTTGCCGGCGCGACTGCCGTGTCGGTGGGCACGGCCAATATGTGCGAACCCACCTGCGTGCCCCGCATACTCGCCGAGCTCGAGCAGTGGGCGCAGGAGCAGGGCGTCAACGACATCAACGAACTGATTGGAGCCTTCGAATGCTAAGCGAACAAGAAGCCCGCGACGCCATCATCGTCGCACTTGACTGCGACCGCGAGACTGCCCTCGACCTGGCCGACAAGCTTGCGGGCAAGGCCGTGTGGGTGAAGGTCGGCATGACGCTGTTCTACCGCTATGGGCCCGCCATCGTCGATGACATGCGCGCTCGCGGCCTGCGCGTCTTCCTCGATCTCAAGCTTCACGACATTCCGTTCCAGATCAGGGGCGCCGCCTACTCGGCCTCTCTGTCGGGTGCCGACATCCTGTCCATTCACGGTCTGGGCGGCGCGGCAATGATCGCCGAGGGCCGTGCCGGCGCCGAGGAGGCCGCTGCCGAGCGCGGTGGCGACCGCACGCGTCTGGTGGCCATCTCCGTCCTCACGAGCATGGACCAGGAGGCCCTTCAGTCCATCGGCGTCAACGACCCCGTTGCCACCGAGGTTGCGCGCCTCGCGTCGCTGGCCGTCGGTGCTGGCTCGGACGGCATCGTCTGCTCGCCGCAGGAGGCTGCCGAGATGCGTGCCCTGCTTGGCCCCGAGGCACTGATCGTGTGCCCGGGCGTGCGTCCTGCAGGTGCCGAGGTGGGCGACCAGAAGCGCGTCTCGACTCCTTCTGCAGCCATCGCCGCCGGCGCGTCCAAGCTCGTCGTGGGTAGGCCCATCACCCATGCGGACGACCCTGCAGCCGCTCTCGAGGCCATTGTTGCGGAACTTATGTCATAGGCTTGCGATAGATTATCTGCGTGTTAGGTGAAAAAGGCTTGATAAACAGCCAACAGAGCGTCAATATAAGTCACCGTGTTTGTCTGACCCGCTAGTATGTCTCGTTGAGCAACTAGCTGTCGCGTATGTGTACAAGATTGTTTGGAGGAACCATGGCTCTACCTCAGCTCACCGACGAGCAGCGCAAGGCTGCCCTTGAGAAGGCTGCCGCTGCCCGTCACGCCCGTGCCGAGCTGCGCGAGAAGATCAAGAAGGGTGAGATCACCCTCGACGAGGTTCTCGACTCCGAGGACCCGATCGCTGCCCGCATGAAGGTTTCCGCCCTCATCGAGTCGCTTCCCGGCTATGGTAAGGCCAAGGCTGCCAAGATCATGAACGAGCTCGGCATCTCGCCGTCGCGTCGCGTCAAGGGCCTCGGCGCCCGTCAGCGCGAGCAGCTGCTCGAGGCCCTCTCCAAGTAGTGGAACGTCGGGCCAGACTATTCGTTCTTTCCGGACCGTCAGGCGCTGGTAAGGGAACCGTCCTCTCCGAGGTGAGAAGGGTACGTCCTGAGCTGGGCCTGACGGTTTCGGCCACTACGCGGAAGCCGCGCGAGGGAGAGGTCGCCGACGTCTCCTATCACTACATGAGCGAGGAGAGGTTCTCCGAACTCGTCGAGGCTGGCGCCTTCCTCGAGTGGGCCTGCGTGCATGGCCATCGCTATGGCACGCTCCTGAGCGAGGTAGATGCGTGCATTTCGTCAGGCGCTTCGGTGATCCTCGAGATCGACGTGCAGGGCGCCTTTGCGGTGCGCGAGAAGCGCCCCGACGCCGTGCTCGTGTTCATCGAGCCTCCTTCAATGGAAGAGCTCGAGCGACGTCTCCGATCGCGCGGAACGGAGGACGAGGAGTCCATCGTGCTGCGCCTGGCCAACGCGCGGCACGAGATGGAGCTCGCCGCGCGCTATGACGCTCGCATCGTCAACGACGACCTCGCCACGGCGGTCAGGGAGACGATCGCCCTGATCGATAAATACGAAACCGATGGAGGTATCGACCAAGATGGCAGTCACTAAGCCCGAGATCGACAGCCTGCTCGAGAAGACCGAGCAGAACCCCTTCCTGCTGTGCTCCATTGCCTCGAAGCGCGCCTGCGACATCAACAACATGGTGCGCGGCCAGCACCTTCGCGTTGCGGCCGTCCAGGAGTTCGACGACATCACCACCGTCATCTCCGGCGAGGATCCGGTCTCCATTGCCATGGAGGAGATCGAGTCCGGCACCCTCAGCTTCGTGCAGGATGCCTTCGACGAGGACATCAAGGGTTCCAACAAGCAAGTCCAGCAGAACCTCTAGGCCATGACTCACCGCGTCTGCCTCGTCCATTACCACGAGATCGGCCTCAAGGGCAAGAACCGGTCGACGTTCGAGAACCAGCTGGTACGAAACCTCAACCGGGCTTTACGAGGCCAGGGTGTCGATGCCGTCAAGCGCGTGTCGGGGCACATCCTGGTCTCGTTTGCCTCCGGGCAGGCTACCGAGGACCATGCGCGCATCATCGCGCAGGTCCCGGGGGTTGCTCGCGTCTCGCTTGCGTACCTGTGCCATCTCGACGAGACCGAGTACTGCGCCGCAGCCGTTAAGGCCCTGGGCGAGGCCGGTGACTTCGAGACCTTCAAGGTGCATGCGCGGAGGTCCGCGACCGCCTACGGACTGCACACCCTTGACATCCACCAACTGGTGGGAGGCGTGCTCTGTGAGGCATTCCCCACCAAGAAAGTGCAGATGCGCAACCCTGACGTCACCGTGTTCGTGCTGGTGGTGCAGGGGAGCGTCTACGTGTATGCTGCCTCGCGCCCGGGCGTGGGAGGTCTCCCGGTCGGCACTGCCGGCAAGGTAGTCACGCTGCTCTCGAGTGGCTTCGACTCGCCCGTCGCAACCTGGATGGTTGGCCGTCGTGGCGCCATCTGCGTGCCCGTGCACTTCTCGGGCCGTCCCATGACCTCCGATTCAAGCGAGTGGCTGTGCCAGGATATCGTGCAGGCACTTGCCCCCGCGGGGCTTATTGGTCGTCTGTACGTGGTGCCCTTTGGTGAGCGCCAGCGCGAGATCTCGCTCGCTGTGCCGCAGAGCCTGCGCATCATTACCTATCGTCGCGTCATGCTGAGTGTGGCCGAGCGCATCGCCGAGCTCGAGGGCGCCAAGGCGCTCGTCACTGGCGAGTCGCTCGGGCAGGTCGCCTCGCAGACGCTCGAGAACATCGCTGCGGTCAACGAGGTCGTCTCGATGCCCGTGCTGCGGCCACTGATTGGCTCCGACAAGATGGAGATCATGCGTCGTGCCGAGCAGATCGGCACGCACGATATCAGCTCGCAGTCGGCCGAAGACTGCTGCACGCTATTCATGCCCCGGCGGCCCGAGACGCACGCGCGGCTCGACGCGGTGCATGCTGCCTGGGACGCGTTTGACCATGACGCGATGATCCAGGAGCTCGTGGAGGGCGTGGAATACGTGGATTACGACCATTGCCCCGCATACAAACCACCCCGAGAGCTCAGGGCGTGGCACCGCGAGCTCGCACCAGTCGATCGCGAGGACGCATAACCGCAGGTCAGGTTATGTGTGTTCGTGCGTGCGAGATGCATGCGACACTGCTGCGACAAGGCACGTGTATAAACTGAGATTCTCCGCCCCTAAGATGCGAGCCACCCCCACCATGGTGATGGGGGTGGTCTGTTATGGCGCAGAGGCACACAAGGGGCGCGAGCACACGCCGTGTGATGCGAAGGTTTGGGCTGACAGGAGCGCGTGGTGCCCTGGTGGCGCTCGTGGCCCTCTCCTGTGCTGCGGGAGGACTTGGCGCCGTATGGCAGAGCAGAGAGGCGACGAGCGTCATCGAGCGACGAGCGCCTGCGGAGGCGGGTGATACCTCGGGGGAGGTTGCGGACAAGCAGCTTACGCAGCCAGATGAGGAGCCACAGCCTGCCATATATGTGGTGCATGTGGATGGTGCGGTCGCATCTCCCGGGGTGGTGACCCTCGAAGGAAAGGGACTGCGGGTCTTCGATGCGGTCACAAAGGCCGGGGGCTTGCTCGACGACGCCGACACAACTTCGGTCAACCTCGCCGAACCACTCGCGGATGGGGCGAAGATTCACATACCAAGCGAGGGGGAGGCTCTCGTTGCAGAGCAAGGGGTTCCCGCGGCAGGCCAGCATGAGACCATGGGAGCAACGGACAGCGCCGAAGCCGTATCGCTCGTCAACATCAACACCGCGACGAGCGAGGAGCTGCAGGTGTTGTCCGGCGTGGGCGAGGCGACGGCCGCCGCAATCATACGCGAGCGTGAGGCAAACGGACCCTTTGCCGTACCCGAAGACCTCATGCGGGTCTCGGGCATAGGGGAGAAGAAGTTCGCAAAGGTCAGGGACCAGATCTGTGTCTAGGGACGAGGGGCGGTATCCGCCGCGCCCTGCCGTGCCCGTGGCCTTGTGGTGCCTCGTCATGGCATGGATAGCGGTGTGGATCACAGGGCACGTCAGCCTAGGAGTGCCGGCACACGTCCTGGCAATGGCATGCGGTTGGGCATGCGCTGCGTCGCTCGTGGCGCTTGCCATCGCTGCGCGCATATGTGCATCTGCAGGCCACGAGCCGCCACCCGTCGCTCTTGTTGCGGCTTGCGTCATGCTCGCGGCGACGGCGTCTGCGTGCCATGCGTTCGAGTCACGTGCGGAGACGCGCGATGCCCTCTGCTCGAGCAGTGCCGGTGACTGGACGTTCGAGGCTTGCGACGACCCAAAGGCCACAGAACAGGGCTTTCGGGTGCGAGCCAAGGCGCTTGGAGCGAGATCTCGGGGTGGCGCAGTGTGGCTTTTGTCATCCGAGCGTATCGGCAGAGGGGAGGAGGTGCGCATCGTGGGACGGGTGCTACCGCTCGACGACAGCGCCTATGGGCGCAGCTCGTGGGCTCAAGGGGTGTGCGCGTCCGTACGCGTCGTGCGCATACGCGAGAAACGCGAGCCACGAGGTTTGCTGGCAGGAGTGCTGCGTCTACGTGCGGCGATGCAAGCCTGCTTTGACCGATGCGACCCTGACGTCGCAGCAGTGCTTGGGGGCTGCCTGTGTGGCGATCGTGAGCGGCTCGACGAGCGCGGCTTAGGTGACGTGTTTGCGGCCTGCGGCGTTGCACACATGATGGCCGTGTCTGGCGCACATCTGGCCGTCATCGGGTCTGTGGTGGCAGCTGTACTCGAAAAGACTGCGATGGGGCCACAGGTGCGTCTTGGGACACAGTCGCTCATCCTGGGATGCTACGTGCTGGTCTGTGGGGCGCCTGTGTCCGCACTTCGCGCATGGGCGATGACGACGGCCTCAGGGGTCGGGTCGGTCGTTGGCCGGCGCACCCATGCCACCTCGTCGGCTTCGGTCGTCGCACTGTCCATGGTGCTGTCGACGCCAACTGTCGCTGCTCGACTGGGGTTCTGCCTTTCTGTCGTATCTGTCGTGGGACTATCGCTGCTGTGTCCTCATGCTGCCTACCTGTTGCGCACCCTTGTGCCGGCACCGTTGCTTTCCCGCAGGCTCGATTACGCCACGAGGCGGCAAATCTTGGGGGTATATGATGCGGCAGTGGGCTCTTGGGCGGCGACCATCGTGTGCCAGCTCGTCACCCTGCCCTTTGTTGCGAGCGCCTTTGGAAGGCTGTCGCTGTTGGCGCCGCTTGCCAACATGGTAGCCATGCCGCTCGTGCAAGCGGTCATGGCGCTCGGTATGGCTGCTGCCTGCCTTGGCGCCACGCCCATAGCGATACCGGTCCTGTCCGTCTGCTCCGTCCCATGTCACCTGCTGCTAAGGTGGCTTCGTCTGCTGGCGGGAGTCCCCCTGTGCACGGTACGCGTGTCCAGCGACTCTGCAGTCGTGTCGTTCGCGTCGCTCGCAATAGCAACTGCCTGGCTTCTTTGGTGGCCACGCATATCTCGTCGCCAGATGTTGCAGGTGATGACTGCGTTGCTTGTTGCCTATGCGCTGTGGTTCGCGCGCGCCAGATATCTGGCACCGGCACGCCTGGTGGTACTCGATGTCGGGCAGGGGGATGCGATTCTCATCCAAGACGGTGCGCACGCCCTGCTGGTCGACACGGGACCAGACGCCTCGGTCGCGGCGGCCCTACAGCGCCAGCACGTGGTTCACCTCGACGCGGTGTTGCTGACGCATCTGCATGACGACCATTACGGAGGCATTGATGACCTCGTGGGCGTGGTGGGCTGCGATGCAGTGCTGGTCGCCCGCGGCGTGCGCGAAGCCATGGCCGATGACCTGCGACAGGCATGTCATGACCTCTGCACACGCGAGGTCGTCGAACTCTCCTACGGCGATGTCGTGCATGTGGGAGGGTACGTACTGAAGATGGTGTGGCCCCACGATGTGGTCGATGGCGACGAGAATGCCGAGTCGATCGAGCTGCTTCTCGAGAGAGACGGAGGTGAGGGCCGATTCAGTGCCCTGCTCACGGGAGATGCCGAGCGCGACGAGACGAGAGCTTGCGTGGCCTGTGGCGATGTGGGCGATATAGACGTGCTCAAGGTGGGTCACCACGGGTCGGAGGTCTCGCTTGACGACGCAACGGCTCGCGTGTTGAGCCCGGAGGTGTCGATCGCGAGTGCGGGTGAGGGCAACTCGTATGGGCACCCCACAAAGGAGTGTCGAGAGGTACTCGCTCAGGTGGACTCGCACTTCTATTGCACGATCGATGTGGGAGACGTCGAGGTGAGGCCTTGCCCGAAGGGACTGCTGGTCAGGACCGAGCGCGTCGCCAGTGCCGCATGACGGATGCTGCCCGCGCGTCTGAGGCCCCCATGATTCGCTATAGTGATGTGGTCGGAAGGAGGTGAGGCATGGCCCAACAGCTGCTGCCCGCATATCTCGTCGTCGGTAGCGACGAGCTCAAAGCCAAGGAGGCCGTGCGTCGCCTTCGCGGGCACCTGGAGCTCGGCTTTGAGGCGTTCAACCTCGACGAGCGCGTGGCGGCGTCCGACATGGAGCCGCAGGAACTCATTGCCTCCCTCAACACGCTGCCGTTTGGTTCTGGCTTTCGCCTGGTGATCGTCTCGAGCGCCGAGCATCTGCCCAAGCCGGTCTCTGAGGCTATCATCTCCTACCTGAACGACCCCAACGCGAGCTGCGTGCTCTGCCTCGTAGCCGAGAAGCTCGCCAGAACGACCAGGCTCTACAAGGCCGTAGACGCCCTTGGCCAGAAGGCCGTGATCGACTGCTCACCGGCAAAGCGTTGGGACCTGCCAAAGCGCATGGTCACGATGGCGCGCAACCGTGGGATGCGCATCGACGCCGCTGCCTGCGACGAGCTTCTGACCCGGGTGGGGGAGTCGACCACCATGCTCGACCGCCAGATCGGCACTCTCGCCGAGCTGTGCCGAGCCTCTGGGGTCATCACACGGGCGGACGTGGAACGCTACGTGACGCGCATAGCCGAGGTCAAGCCGTGGGACTTCCTCGATGCCGTGTGCGAACGCGACGCCCGCCGTGCACTCGAGCTCTATGGCCTGATGTCCAACCCCTCCGAGATCGCCCTGGTCACCATGCTGGTCGGGCGCCTGCGCGAGTTGGTGTGCGCCCAGTCCCTTGCGGCCAGGGGGCAGCAGGGCACCCTCGCGTCGACGCTGGGCAAGCAGGCATGGCAGATCAAGAACCACAGCAGATGGGCCGCACGCTTTGGACGCGGGGAGCTGGCAGAGGCGCTGGCTAGCTGTGCGTCATGCGATCGCGCCCTCAAGACCGGTGCGGACGCGCGGACAACCTTCACGAGGCTCGTGCTGCAGATCTGTGGCGCGTAGCAAAGGCTCTCAGACCCTCACCATGCGGTAGCCGACGCCCACGTGCGTCTGGATGTAGCGCGGGCGGGAGGGGTTCTCCTCGATCTTCTTGCGCAGCGTGCCCATGAACACGCGCAGTGACGCGAGGTCTCCGTCCTGCGAGGTGCCCCACACCTCGTGGAGGATGTACTGATGGGTAAGCACACGGTCAATATTGTGGGCGAGCAGGCACAGGAGCTTGTATTCCATGGGAGTCAGGTGCAACTCGTTGCCGTCGAGACTGACGGTTCCTGCCGCGTAGTCGATGCACAGACCGCCGTTCTCGAAGAGCGACTGTTGGCTTGCGGCATCATCCGACATATATCCCAGGTGGCGCTCGGTGGCGCGCAGGCGCGCGAGCAACTCGCCGACCGAGAAGGGCTTGGAGAGGTAGTCGTCAGCCCCGGCGTCGAGCGCCTCGATTTTGTCGGTGTCGTTGGAGCGCGCGGACAAAACGATGATCGGCATCGTCGACCAGGTGCGTACGCGCTTGATGACCTCGATGCCGTCGAGGTCGGGTAGCCCGAGGTCGAGCAGCATGATGTCGGGATTGGTGGTGGCAGCAGCCGCGATGGCCGACTGCCCCGTCGCCGCGGTGGCGTACCGATAGCCACGAGAGTCAAGCGCCGTCGCAACGAGGTTCCTCACGGCGGGGTCGTCCTCGACGACGAGGATCGTGTGCGTTCCGTCAGGCATGTTGGTCTACCTCCTCGGCGGGAAGGGTGAATATGAAGCGGGCGCCATGGGGATCGGCGTCCTCCACGCGGATGGTGCCCCCATGCGCCGTGACGATAGAGCGGCAGAGCGAAAGGCCGAGGCCCATGCTGCGCCCCACGTCAGCGGACTTGTGACCTGCAGTGTAGAACAGCTCGAAGACCTGGTCCTTGTCCTCGTCGCTGATGCCTGGGCCGTTGTCGGCGACCTCCACCGCGACCATCGGACCCTCGCGGTGCGACGAGATGGTGATAGTCGAGCCCTCCGGCGTGTGCGCGATGGCATTGTTGACGAGGTTGACGATGACCTGCACGATGACCTGCGGGTCGAGACGTGCCAGCAGCAGGTCGTTCGATGGCACGACCACAATCTCGTGGAACCGGGCGTCACGGCTCACGTGTCGCATGGCCTCCTCGATCACGTCGTCCACCAGCTCGACGTCGAGGTTGAGCATGACGTCGCCGTCCTCCAGGCGCGTTACGGCAAGGAGGTTCTCCACCACGGTGCGCAGCCAGGTGGCATCGTCGTAGATGTCGCGCGTCAGCTGTCCGCGGACCTCGTCGGAGAGGCTGACCTCGTCGTCCAGAAGCATGTCGGCGTTGCCGCTGATGGAGGTGAGGGGCGTGCGCAGGTCGTGCGAGACGGACCGCAGCAGGTTGGCGCGCAGCTGCTCGCGCTCGGCCACGACGCTCGCGCGCATGGAGAGCGCCGCGTTGCGACGAAGCGAGGCCACAAGCGAGCTTGCCAGTAGCGCGAAGATGACCATGGCGGTAATGGTGCCCGCATAGTCGCGTCCGTTGATCTGCAGCGAGAAGCGTGGGTCGATGAGAAAGTAGTTGTAGCAGAGAATGGAGACGATCGAGGCGGCAAGGCTGTAGGCCTGCCCGTCGGTGAGCATGGCGGTCACCAGAACCCCTGTGACAAAGATGATGACGACCGTCGCGTCCGAAAAGCCCGCAGCGTCGAGCAGTATGGCGAAGAGGGTGAAGACGGCCTGGCAACCCAGCATCACGAGCAGGTTGAGGCTGACGCTTCTCCTACTTGATGACCCTGGAGCTGAGGGTAGGGCCATCAAGGCGTCAAAGAGCCCGTCGATAGAAGATGGTGCCACGTGACTCCTCATCGATCTGCGCCAGCGCACGAGGCGTGGCGATGCATCATATGAGGGAGAGTATGGCACAAAACACCACAAGCAGGACGGTGGTCGCAGCTACGGCCGAGACCCTCGAGGCGCTACGACCGACAAACAGGAGGTCGGTGTCGTCTGCGGGGATGAAGGCGTCGGTGCGCTCGATGCGCCCGTACTCGCGTCCTTGGTCTTCGGGCATGCAAATCACCTCGTAATCCATGGTGGGCAAGGCAGATGCCTCTGGCAAGTACAGCGCTTGCGGCCTAAAGGCCACCTAAGCATTTGTTCGCCTTCATAAAGAGGGGGTAAAGACGCCTGTTGAATGCGTATAAAGGTATGAGCTTTAGTGCTAAAGGATGCCTAAAGGAGACATAAAGCTGACATAAAGAATGCTTGTATGCAGTCGTTCGCTCGCACGACGGGGCAGGCAGTGATAGATTGCCGCATCAGTATCGGCTCACTATGCCGAAGCACTCTCGATTGGAGCGTTATGAGCAAGACCACTGCCGGAAGTCCGGCAAAACGCGAGAGCCACAGCGCTGGCATCCCGCTTAGCGCGAGCATGATCCTGGTGACATTGGGCGTCGTCTACGGTGACATCGGCACCTCGCCGATGTACACCCTCAAGGCCATCATGAGCGGCAACGGTGGCTTGTTCACCATGTCAGCCGATGTGGTGACCGGCGCGCTTTCGCTGATCATCTGGACAATGACTCTCATTACGACGGTCAAGTACGTGCTCATAGCCATGAAGGCTGACAACCACAACGAAGGAGGCATTTTCGCCCTCTACAGTCTGGTCAAGCACTGCGGCCGCTGGCTGATCGTCCCTGCGATGGTGGGCGGCGCGGCGCTTCTGGCCGACGGCATCCTTACGCCGGCTGTCACGGTCACATCGGCCATCGAGGGACTGCGCACCATCGATGCGGTGCACAACGTCATTGGTGACAACCAGAGCATCGTGGTGTTCATCGTCATCGCCATCCTGTGCGGGCTCTTTGTCGTGCAGCGGGCGGGTACGTCCACCATTGGCAAGGGCTTCGGCCCCGTCATGACGTTGTGGTTCGCCTTTCTCGCAGCCACGGGCTTTGTGGGCATCCTCAACTATCCTGGCGTGCTGCGTGCGCTTAACCCCCTGCGTGGCATCGGGTTCCTCTTCAATGGGGAGCTCAACCATGCCGGCATCATGGTGCTGGGCAACGTCTTCCTCTGCACGACTGGTGCCGAGGCGCTCTACTCTGACATGGGTCATGTCGGCAAGGCCAACATCTACGTGAGCTGGCCCTTCGTCAAGTCCGCCCTGATCATTAACTACCTCGGCCAAGGTGCCTGGATCGTGGCCAACAACTCCAGCGAGTCGCTGGCGGCCATCCCCGATCTCAACCCGTTCTTCCAGATGCTTCCAGAGAGGCTGCGCATCTTTGCCGTAGTGCTCTCCGCTTTCGCGGCCATCATTGCGAGCCAGGCGCTCATCACTGGCTCGTTCTCGATCATCTCCGAGGCCATCAGGCTTGACCTCATGCCCCACATGAAGATCAACTACCCCTCCGAGAACAAGGGTCAGCTCTACATTCCGCTGGTCAACAACATCCTGTGGGCGGGCTGCATCTTTGTCGTCCTTTTGTTCCGTAGCTCCGAGCACATGGAGGCCGCCTACGGTCTGGCCATCACCGTCACCATGTTGATGACCACTCTGCTGCTGTTTACCTATCTCTCCAAGATTCGCAAGCGCGGACCGCTGGCCTACGTGTTCCTGGTGCTGTTCATCGCCATCGAGGCCATGTTCTTCTTCTCGAGCCTGACCAAGTTCTTCCACGGCGGCTACGTGACCGTGCTGCTGGCTTTCTCCATCTTCATGGTCATGTACGTGTGGCGTCGTGGCACGGCCGTGGAGCGCACGCAGAGCGTCTATCTTTCCGTGCGCGAGTACATCGACCAGCTCAGCCTCCTGCGCGCCGACGAGTCGATTCCCTATGTCGCCGACAACCTGGTGTTCCTCACCAACGACTCGTCGCTCGAGAGGCTCGACCGCGACATCCTCTATTCGATTCTCAACAAGCGCCCAAAGCGTGCCCGTGCCTACTGGTTCCTCAACGTCCAGGTGACCGACGAGCCCTACACGCACGAGTTCTCCGTGAACGACTTTGGCACCGACTTCGTGTTTAAGGTGCAGCTGCGCCTGGGCTTCCGCGTCAATCAGCGCGTCAACGAGTACCTCTATCAGATCGTGCAGACCATGGTCGACCAGGGACGTATGGCGCCCCAGCAGCATCGCTACTCCATCTATCGCACGCCCAGCAGCGTCGGCGACTTCAAGTTCTGCATCATCCGCAAGGTGCCCTCCGCCGCCAACGACATCCCCGAGGGTGACCGCAACGTGATTCTGGCCAAGTACGCCATCCGCAGTGTCTGTGGTTCGCCGGCGCAGTGGTACGGCCTCGAGAACTCGTCTCTGATGTTCGAGTACGTCCCCCTGTTCGCGCGCAACAAGCGCCAGCACAAGCTCGCCTATGTCGAGCTGCCCGCCGACGTCGCCGAGCGTAATATGCACGTCGAGAAGTCGATCGAGGACGACGACATCTTCTCGGAGAACATGCGCGAGGCGCATGCGTTCGAGGAGGCTGCAGTGCAATCAGAGGTCATCGGAGGCCATACGGCCAGCTTCAGGCCTGTCATCGTGTCGGAGGACGATGAGTAGGCCAAAAGAGCTCTAAGATGCCTGAGAGGGGCTCCAGCGACACATGACGCTGGAGCCCCTCTGCCATTGCCATAGAGAGGAAGGCCTATTCTGCCAACACATGGGTTGTAGGTGTATTGGGCGAGTGGGGGAGGCCTAGAGGCACCTACAACCCGAGTTGTAGGTGGAATGAGACGTCCGAGGGCCGGGGAACCACCTAGACCCTGATTGGCAGGTTGACTTGTGACGTGGCGGGTGGGACCAATTCCACCACATACAGAAAAGGCGAGGGTCCGAGCAGCACCTCGGACCCTCGCCGTTCACTCGATGTTGCAGGCAAGAAGCTACTTGATGGTGTTAACGAGCTTCTGGACGCCGCTCTTGCGCTTGGCAGCCTGGTTCTTGTGGATGACACCCTTGGTGACAGCCTTGTCGAGCTTGCGGCAGGCAGCGTTGGCAGCGGTCTGCGCGGCCTCGGCGTCGCCGGCCTCCACGGCAGCGCGGACCTTCTTGACGTAGGTCTTGAGCTCCGAGCGGATTGCCTTGTTGCGCATGCGGGCCTTCTCGGCGGTCTTGATGCGCTTCTTCTGAGACTTGATGTTTGCCACGGTACGTTCCCTTTCGATCTTATCGAGTGAGGCCTCTGATGCGTTGAGACACGGTGAGGTCAACTTCACGACTATAGCACGCCATGAGCTCTTGCGCTATCATTTCTCGCATGAAAAACGACACCTCACATATCCGCAACTTTTCGATCGTTGCGCACATCGACCACGGCAAGTCCACCATCAGCGACCGCATCCTCGAGCTGACGCACACCGTCGAGGAGCGCGACCTCGAGTCGCAGATGCTCGACAGCATGGACATCGAGCGCGAACGCGGCATCACCATCAAGAGCAACGCCGTGCGCGTGGCCTACGACGCCGACGATGGCAGAACCTACCAGTTCAACCTCATTGATACCCCGGGGCACGTTGACTTCACCTACGAGGTCTCGCGCAGTCTGGCAGCATGCGAGGGGGCCGTGCTCGTGGTCGACGCGACGCAAGGGGTCGAGGCGCAAACCGTCTCCAATGCCCTTCTCGCCATGAACGCCGACCTCGACATCGTGCCTGCCATCAACAAGATCGACCTTCCCTCCGCCGAACCCGACCGCGTGCGCGAGGAGATCGAGGAGGACCTTGCCATTCCCGCCGACGACGCCGTGTGCGTGAGCGGCAAGACGGGTGAGGGCATCCACGACCTGCTCGAGGCTATTGTCTACCTCGTCTCGCCGCCTGCGGGAGAGGTCGACGCGCCGCTCAAGGCATTGATCCTCGACTCATACTTCGACGAGTACCGCGGTGTGGTGGCCACGGTTCGCGTGTTTGACGGCAGTATCAAGAAGGGCGACCGCCTGGTGATGATGGCCGAGGGAGACACCTTCCTCTGCGACGGCGTGGGCTGCAAGCGCCCGCTCGAGACCCCGCTGCCCGAGCTGGGAGTGGGCGAGGTTGGCTACGTGGTCACCGGCCTCAAAGACCCGGCACTCGTACACGTGGGCGACACCCTCACCAAGCCCGAGCACCCCTGTGCAGAGGTGCTTCCGGGCTACCACGAGGCCAAGCCCATGGTCTTTGCCGGTGTCTTTCCCGTCGACAACAAGGAGTACGAGAACCTGCGTGACGCGCTCGAGAAGCTCAAGGTCAACGACCCGTCGCTCACCTGGGCCCCCGAGACGTCCGTTGCGCTCGGCTTTGGCTTCCGCGTTGGCTTCCTGGGCCTGCTGCACATGGAGGTCGTCAAGGAGCGTCTGGAGCGAGAGTTCGGCCTCGACCTCATTGCCACCTCGCCTTCGGTCGACTATCACGTCTACACCACGGCAGGCGAGATGCTCGACATCAAGAGCCCGCAGGACCTGCCGCGCCCCGAGAAGATCGATCGCATCGAGGAGCCCTACCTCAATGCCAAGGTGATCGTACCGCCCGACTACATGGGCGCCGTCATGCAGCTTGCCATCGAACATCGTGGAATCACCAAGGACATGGTCTACCTCTCCGAGAAGTCCGTGGAGATGCACTTCGACATCCCGCTTGCCGAGCTCATCCTCGACTTCTTCGACCAGCTCAAGAGCCGTACCAAGGGTTACGCGTCGCTCGACTACGAGTTTGCCGACTATCAGGCCTCTGACCTCGTCAAGCTCGATATCCTGCTCGCAGGCGAGGAGGTCGACGCCCTCAGCTTCATCGTGCACAAGGACAAGGCCTACACGCTCGCACGCGGCCTCTGCGACAAGCTCAAGGAGATCATTCCGCGGCAGCAGTTCGAGGTGCCCATCCAGGGTGCCATCGGTAACAAGATCATCAGCCGCTCCACCGTGCGCGCCGTGCGCAAGGACGTGCTCGCCAAATGCTACGGCGGCGACATCAGTCGCAAGCGCAAGCTGCTCGAGAAGCAGAAGGAGGGCAAGAAGCGCATGAAGCAGATCGGCACGGTCGACGTGCCGCAGGAGGCGTTCCTTGCCGTGCTCAAGGTGGACGACGACGCATGAGCGGCATACTGAAGCCAGCATCCTGTGACAACATCCTGGGCAGCTCCAGCGAATCGACCGGCCTCGCCCCCGTGGTGAGGCCTTTTGCGCGAGAGGGCTCCCTTGCGGAGCGCCTGCGAGCGACGCCCCTGCTCATGGCGCCCATGGCGGGTGTCAGTGACGCGGCGTACCGCATGATGGCGCGCTGTGGTGGAGCGGCGCTTGCCTACAGCGAGATGGTCTCGGTGGCAGGCCTGCATTACGGAGGTGCCAAGACCTGGGAGCTCGTGGTGCCACACGATCCCGAGCCCGACATTGCCGTGCAGCTCTTTGGGTCGGGTCCCGAGCAGTTCCGCGAGGCAGTGACGCTCGTCTGCGACCGCCTGGGAGCGCAGCTTGCCCTCATCGACATCAACATGGCCTGCCCGGTACCAAAGGTCACACGCAAGGGCGAAGGCTCGGCGCTGCTTGATGACCCACAACGCGCTGCAGCCATCGTGCGGGCGTGCGTCGCAGAGAGCTGCGTACCCGTCACGGTCAAGATCCGTCGGGCGCGCAGGACCGGTGACGTTGAGGTTGCACCGGCGTTTGCGCGCGCCATGGAGGACGCAGGGGCAGCGGCGGTGGCCGTTCACGGGCGCACAGCCAGTCAGTTGTACCGTGGCGAGGCCGACTGGGGTGTGATTGACCGCGTCGCCCAGGCGGTCTCGGTGCCCGTCATCGGCACTGGTGACGTGCGTACGGCAGAGGACGCCGCACGCATGCTGCGCGAGACAGGTGCCACCGCGGTCATGGTGGCGCGCGGCACCTATGGCAACCCCTGGATCTTTGATGACGCGCAACGCATTCTGGCGGGGGAGGAGAGGCACCTGCATGACACCAGCCAGCGCCTTGCCGCGTTTGCATGCCATGTGCGGCTCCTGGAGGCCACGGGGGCCCATCTCGCACGGGCACGTAGTCTGGCGGGATGGTACCTTCGTGGCATGCCCAATGCGGCCCAGTGGCGCGATCGCGCCATGCAGTGCCGTGGGGTCGAGGACTACCTGAGCCTTGTTGAGGCTGTGGTTGAAGCTTCAAAGTCTCATGTTCAAGTAGAGGTAGAGACTTAGTATGGCAAAGGTCTGCGGCATATACGAGGCACTCTGGCTTGCGCGGCTCCACCTGTCGTCGGCCCACGCGCTCTACCTGCACCTACCCTTCTGCGTGCGCAAATGCGCTTATTGCGACTTCGCCTCATGGGAGACGCCGGCAGGAGACCCCCTGATGGCAGCGTATGCCGACTCGCTTGGCAGGTTGACGGCGCAGGCGGCCGACGTAGGCCTGCTCGACGGCTGCAAGACGGCCTATGTGGGCGGTGGGACACCGTCGCTTGCGGGCGAGGGACTTGTGCGCCTGGTATCGGACATCCGACTTCGCGCGCCGTCGCTCGATGAACTGACCTGCGAGGCCAACCCCGATTCGCTGACGGACAAGCTTTTGGGAAGCCTGCGGGAGGTCGGCTGCACGAGGCTGTCAATTGGCGTCCAGAGCCTGTCTGATGCCGAGCTGGTCGAGCTTGGGCGCATACACACGGCAAAACGGGCCAACGAGCTCCTGCGGGCCGCTGTCGAGACGGGCATCGATGTGTCCTGCGACCTCATGTGCGCCACGCCGCGGCAGACCGACGCCAGCTGGCGACGCTCCGTTGAGGGGGTCTGCGAGGTGGGCGTCGGCCACGTGAGCGTCTATCCGCTGCAGATTGAGGAAGACACCCCGCTGGGTCGGATCGTGGGAGACGACGAGCCTGCCTGGAACGACCCGGAAGTGCAGGCTCGGCGCATGGAGCAGGCGCACGAGCTGCTGTCGGCGCAGGGACTCGTGCGCTATGAAGTGGCGAGCTATGCGCGTCCGGGCAAGGAATGCCTCCACAATCAGGCCTACTGGACGGCGGTGCCCTATCTGGGGCTCGGGACGCGTGCGTGCTCGATGCTGACCCGCGAGGCCTACGAGCGGCTTAGGACCGTGTCACCTCGGCTTCCCCAAGCTGACGAGGACGCAAGCCGCATTCGCCTGACCTGCATCGATGGTGTGCGGGCCATTGCCGGCGCACAAGGGCTCGCCGACCTGCGCTATGACGTCGAGCAACTCGACGAGCGGCGGGCTGCGGCAGAGGATCTTATGCTCGCCATGCGCATGGTGCGCGGCGCTGGTCCGGGGCTCGTGGAGCACGCCCGTGCGGTCATTGGCGCCACGCGCGTGGACGAGGCGCTGTCGTGGTGCCAACAGCAGGGTCTTGCGGAGCCAGCGGGTGGTTCATGGGTGCCAACCGTGCAAGGCTGGCTTCTGGGCAACAGGCTGTATGGCCGGATGTGGGAACTCGCCGAATAGGGATCATGCAGCCTTTCGGACGGTTGTCGTCCGGCACGTTCCTTTCGATTCCGGCCGCAATACTTGAAGATTCATGGCACGCTGATTCGAACTCGGCTCCGATGGGTACAATTTCGGCCGTATTTCTGTCGGGGCCCTGGCCCCCTGGCACGAAAGCAGTCATCAATGGCCGCAATGAACGAAAAGGACTACTACGCCATCCTGGGCGTCGAGAAGGACGCCACCGGCGAGCAGATACGCAAGGCCTTCCAGCAGAAGGCTCGCAAGCTCCACCCCGATGTCAACAAGGAGCCGGACGCCGAGGAGCGCTTCAAGGAGGTCTCCGAGGCCTACGCCGTGCTCTCAGACGACGCCAAGCGCCAGCGCTACGACGCCATGCGCTCTGGTTCGCCCTTCGGCGGTGCCGCCGGCGGCTACGCGAGCCCTGCGGGTACCGCAGGTGGCTCCTACACCGGCGACCCCTTTGACTGGGGCTTCCCCTTCGGCGGCTCCTACACCAGCCGACGCACCACCCGCTCTCGCTCGTACAATCCCAAGGCAGGTGCCGACATCGTCTTCGAGGTCACGCTCGACGACGAGACGGCCGCTGCGGGCACGCGCCGCGGCGTCTCGTTCCAGCGCTATGCCACCTGTGACGCCTGCCATGGGCATGGCTCGGTTGAGCACACCCATGCCGTCACCTGCCCCACCTGCGGCGGCTCAGGGCGCATGACCGTCGATCTCGCCAGCCTCTTTGGCTTCGGCGTGGTCGAGATGACCTGCCCGGAGTGCGAGGGCACCGGCAGAGTGGTCGAGGACCCCTGCACGAGCTGCGGCGGGTCGGGACGCGTGCTCACCGCAAGCGAGGTGGTGGTGGACATTCCTGCCAACACCCACGACGGCGATACGATTCGCGTTGAGGGCATGGGCAACGCCGGCACCAACGGCGAGTCGTCGGGAGACTTCGTCTGCCGGGTGCTGCTCCCATCCGAGCGGGTGACAGCTCGCCAGGCCACCGGCCTGGGCATCATCGGGTTCTCGTTACCCTTCATCGTCTTGGGCCTCGTCAGCGAAAGTTGGCGGTTCAACATGGTGATGGGCTGCCTGATGGTTGCGTTTGGCGCCGCCCAGCTGCTCGCCGATGGCGTGAGCGGCAACGCCCGTTGGCTGCGCAATGCGGCCAAAGCCGTGGGTTCGGGTGCGGTCAGGGCCGTCGTGCTCGTTCTGCTCATGCTGGCGTTGGTTTCGATTGGCCCCTGGTTGGGTCTGCTTTTGCCGCTGTTTCTGCTGCTGTCACTGTTCGGAAGGCGTCTGCAGTAGGCGTCAAGCCCAACGCAGCGTCAGAGGGGTCATGTTCGGAGGTCTTTGAGCGTGGATCAGAAGAGGGACTACTACGAGGTGCTCGGTGTCGATCGCGATGCAGACGCACGTACTATCAAGCGCGCCTTTCTCAAGAGGGCTCGCAAGCTGCATCCCGACGTCAACAAACAGGCGGGTGCCGAGGAGCAGTTCAAGGAGGTCAACGAGGCCTACTCCGTGCTCTCCGACGAACGCAAGCGTGCCAATTACGACCGCTACGGCGACCCCAATGGCCCCGGCGGCTTCGGTGGCGACTACGTCGACATGTCCGACATCTTTGGCGGCGGCTTCGGTGACATCTTTGACACGTTCTTCGGCGGTGGCCGCAGTGCAGGCGCCACCCAGCAGCGTATGCGCGGCCGCGACATGGGTATCTCGCTGCGCATAACGCTCGAGGAGGCCGCGGCTGGCTGCACCAAGACCATCTCGTACGACCGCCTGGCGCCGTGCGAGGACTGCAATGGCACAGGCGTGGCTGAGGGTGGCCACGAGACGACCTGCTCGCGCTGCAATGGCACTGGACGCGTCGTTGAGGTCCAGAGAACCATCTTCGGCCAGATGCAGTCTCAGAGCACCTGCCCGGCCTGCGGTGGCGTGGGCAAAGTTGTCGACAAGCCCTGCGAGACCTGCGACGGTCAGGGGCGCGCGCCCGAGCGCGAGACCGTTGAGCTGCAGATTCCTGCCGGCATCCATTCCGGCCAGTCGGTGCGCGTGGAGGGCAAGGGCGAGGCTGGCATCCGCGGCGATCGCTCCGGCGACCTCGTTGCCCGCATCGACATCGCGCCACACGAGCGTTACGAGCGCCAGGGTGACGACCTCTTCTGTCGCGTGGACATCGACGCCTTCGAAGCCATGCTTGGCACCACAGTGACCATCCCGGGCATCATGGCCGACGAGCAGGTCGAGGTTCCCATCCCCACGGGCTGCCAGTACGGGCAGCAGGTGCGTGTGGAGGGCATGGGCATGCCGCGTATGGGCTCTGGCGCACGTGGCAGCGTTATTGCCGTGGTCGACGTGCACATCCCCGATGACCTCACCAAAGCCGAGCGGCTGCGCCTCCAGGAGATGCTCGAGATGCGCCAGGAGCGCGGGGCATGAGTCTCGGCGCCAGCCGACGCGTGGCGCTCGTCAACCTCGGATGTCGCGTGAACCGCGTGGAGATCGATGCGATGGCCCTCTCCCTCCAGGAGCGGGGCTGCCAGATCGTTGGCGAACGCGAGGCCGACGTCATTGTGGTCAACACCTGTGCCGTCACCGGAGAGGCGCAGGCCAAGACGCGCAAGGCGGTGCGACATGCCGCGCACCAGCCCAAGGGCCCCGTGGTCGTGGCCACGGGATGCGTCGCGAGCCTGTTCTCCGACGAGCTTTCCGCCATATCGCCGCAGGTGGTGGTCGAGGCTGACAAGCGACAGGTTGCGAGCCGCGTGCTCGAAGCGCTCGAGAGCCGTGAGGCGGTAGTGGCTGACGACGAGCAGAACACCGTCAAACGCGCGCGCACGACCCCAACGGGGCGCACGCGGCCGGGCATCAAGGTGCAGGACGGCTGCGACAACCGCTGCACCTTCTGCATCGTGTGGAAGGCCCGCGGGCACTCTCGCTCGGTGGACGAGCGGCAGGTCTTGGCCGAGGTGCGCGCCGCCCAGGCTCGCGGTGCCCACGAGGTGGTGCTCACGGGCATCAACCTTGGCAACTATCGCCTGAGCGACCCGGACGGCCGTGATCGAGGGCTTCCCGGGCTGCTGGAGCTGCTGCTCGCTGAGACCGACGTGGAGCGCATTCGCCTCTCGTCGATCGAGCCGCCCGACGTGACCGAACGTCTGCTGGCGACCATGGCCGACGCTGGAGAGCGCGTTGCTCCCTTCCTGCACGTCTGCCTGCAGTCGGGTTGCGACAGGACGCTGCGCGAGATGGGCCGCGTGTACGATACGGCCGCATTTGCGCAGATAGTTGCCGTGGCTAGGCAAGCTCTGCCCGATCTCTCTCTGGGAACCGACCTCATCGTGGGGTTTCCCGGCGAGACGGACGCCGACTTTGTGCGATCGCTTTCCTTCTGCGAGCAGATGGCCTTCTCGAGGATGCACGTGTTCCGCTACTCGAGGCGCCCAGGCACGCCTGCAGCGGACCGTCCCGACCAGACGCCCGCATCGGTGGCCCAGACACGCAGCGAACGCATGCTGGAGCTGGCCGCACGCATGCGACGCGAGCAGGCGCTGCTGCGCGTGGGCAAGGAGGAGCTGGTGGTGGTGCAGTATCCCGACGGACGCGGCGTGACCGGCGGCCTCTTTGACGCACTGGTGGGGGAGGGCCATCCCCTCGACTCGCTTGTGCGGGCCACGGTGCGGGGCGTGCTTCCCGACGCGACGCTGGACGCTCGCGGATAGCCAGCCGTCACGCCTCGGGCGCCATTGGTCTATCATCAGGACGACGACCACTCAAACGCCCGTGGGAGGCCTATGAACCCGACGCACGTCAGAATGACCATACCCGACAACGTCGACCCTGCCATCCTGATGGGGCCAACCGATGCGCTGCTGAGGCGCATTGAGCGCTCCTTCGACGCCATGGTCACCGTGCGCGGCAACGTCATCTCGCTGGTCGGGCCAGCCGAGGCGGTCAACCAGGCAACGACGGTCTTCTCCAGGCTCATTTCGATGGTCGAGTCTGGGCGCACGCCCGAGGCATCCGACGTGGATTTGGTGATCGGGCAGGTGACCCACGGGGGCGGCGATCCGGTCGACTTCTCCGACGACATCCTGCTCACCTACCGCGGGCGCGCACTGCAACCCAAGACGGCAGGTCAGAAGCGCTACATCGACGCCATCCGCCGCAGCACCATCACCTTTGGCATCGGCCCTGCGGGCACGGGCAAGACCTATCTGGCCATGGCCATGGCGGTGGCGGCCCTCAAGCGCAAGGAGGTGGCGCGCATCGTCCTGGTGCGCCCGGTCGTGGAGGCCGGTGAGTCGTTGGGTTACCTCCCCGGAACGCTGCAGGAGAAGCTCGACCCCTACATTCGTCCGCTCTACGACGCGCTCTTCGACATGACCGACATGGAGCGCGGCAACGCCCTCATCGAGCAGGGCATCATCGAGATTGCGCCGCTGGCGTTCATGCGCGGGCGCACCATGAACAACGCCTTCGTGATACTCGACGAGGCGCAGAACACCACGCCCGACCAGATGAAGATGTTCCTCACGCGCCTGGGGTTCTCCTCCAAGTTCGTGGTGACCGGCGACGTCACGCAGCGCGACCTGCTCGGCGTCAACGGCCTTGACGTGGCCAGGAGGGTACTCGAGGGCATCGAAGACATCTCGTTCGTCGACCTCGACCGCAATGACATCGTGCGCCATTCGCTGGTAGCGCGCATCGTTGACGCATACGAGGCCGACGAGGGAAGGGGGGCACGGCATGGCTGAGCTCGAACTCGACCTTAGCTACGACGAGGGGGTCGCCTGCGCGCTCGACGACGCCGAGCTGGAGCGCACGGTCGCGCTCGTGCTTGACGAGGAGGGGGTCGACCGCCCGTGCGGCCTGTCGCTCTCGGTTGTGACCGACGAGCACATGCACGAGCTCAATCGCGAGTGGCGTGAGGTCGACCGGCCGACGGATGTGCTCTCGCTGGAGTGCGAGCGTCCCGACGACCCCGACCTGGCGCCGGGAGAGCCCTGCGAGCTGGGCGACGTCGTGCTGGCGCCGGCGTACATCGCACGGCAGGCGGACTCGTTCGGCACCACCCCGGCAGACGAGACGCGGCTGCTTCTGGTCCATGGCGTGCTGCACCTGCTGGGTTACGACCACCTGGTGGACGAGGAAGCCGAAGTCATGGAGGCGCGAGAGGACTTCCTCGTCTCGCTGCTCGAGACCGACGGCGATCTGCGAGGCGTCCGCGTGACGCGACACGAGGACGACGCATGATACCCGGCACCGGCAGGAACCATCCCTCGTTCAGGCGCAGCTTCCTGTTTGCCCTTCAGGGCTTCAGGACGGCCTTCGCGACGGAGCGCAACATCAAGGTGATGCTTGGCGGCGGCGTCTTCGCCATCGCCATGGGGCTGCTCCTGCGCATCGACGCGATAGGGTGGGCGTGTATCCTGCTGTGCTGTGGCACGGTGATCGTTACGGAGCTGATCAACACGGCCATCGAGACGATTGTCGACCTCGTTTCGCCTGAATTCCATCCACTGGCCGGACGTGCTAAGGACATCGCGGCCGCCGCCTCGTGGACGATGTGTCTCACCTCGGTCGTGGTGGGGCTTATCGTGTACGGGCGGGCACTGTTCGCGCTGCTGGGCTAGGTCCGGCGGCATATCGCAAGACGAAAGGCGGCTGACCCATGGCCGAGACCCAAGAGCAAACTCCCTTCACCAGCGGGTTCGTGGCGCTGGTCGGTCGTCCCAGTGTGGGAAAGTCCACGCTGCTCAATGCCTGCCTCGGCGAGAAGGTGGCCATCACCAGTCCCGTGGCGCAGACCACGCGCCGGCGCCTTCGTGCCGTGGTTAACACGCCCACCTCGCAGCTGGTGATAGTCGACACCCCCGGTTTGCACAAGCCCAAGGACGCGCTGGGCAAGGAGCTCAACCGTGTGGCGCTCGGCGAGCTGGCCGACGTCGATGCGGTGGCCATGCTCATCGACGCCACCAAGCCGGTGGGCAGGGGAGACCAGTGGGTTGCCAATCACGTGCAGGCATCCGAGGCCGAGTACAAGCTGCTCGTCATCAGCAAGGCCGACATTGCGGCGCCCGAGCAGGTTGCCTCGCAGCTCGAGGCCGCGCGCCAGTTGGCCGATTTCGACGACGAGCTGGTCCTGTCGGCCACGGAGGGCTTCAACGTCGACTCTTTTGTGGCGCTGGTCTCCAAGCACCTGCCTGAGGGCCCCAAGTGGTTCCCCGACGACATGGACATCGACGCCACTCCTGAGGACCTTGTGGCCGAGTTCGTGCGCGAGAAGGTCCTTCTCAACATGCGCCAGGAGATACCGCACTCGGTGGGTGTCATCTGTGACGACATCGAGTGGGGCAAGCATGACCACGCCTCGGTGACGGCCACCATCCTGGTGGAGCGCGAGAGCCAGAAGGGCATGGTCATCGGCAAGGGCGGCCGCATGATAAAGCGCATCGGCAGCGAGGCGCGTGCCGACATCGAGCGGCTCCTGGGCGCCAAGAGCGTGTTTCTCGACCTCTCGGTGCGCGTGCAGCCGCAATGGCGCCGTGACGCAAACGAGATAAGGCGCCTGGGCTACCAGGCCGATGAGTAGGAAGACGTCCCATGGCGGGTGGTAGGAGGAGCACGCGCCAGCGCGCCATCGTGCTTGGCCGCACCAAGCTCGCCGAGCAGGACCTCATCCTGACGCTGCTCGCCGACACCGGCGAGCAGGTGCGCGCGGTCGCCAAAGGCGCGCGAAAGCCCGGCGGTAGGCTTGCATCGCGCTCTGAGCTCTTTGGCGAGATCGACCTCCTCGTGGCAGAGGGTCGCTCTCTGGGCATCGTGTCGGAGGCGACTATCGTCAATGCGCACGAGGGGCTTCGGGGCAGTCTCGAGCGGGTCTCGGCGGCCTCTGCCATGGCCGAGGTTGCACGCCTCACCTGCTATGAGGACGTGACAGACCCCTTCCTCTATCCCATACTCTCGCGAGCGCTCACCGCCTGCGAGCAGGCGGCCGACCAAGCCCACCTCGACCTTGCCGTGGCGGCTTACGCACTCAAGGTGCTCTCGCACGCAGGATGGAGGCCCGAGCTTACATCGTGCATCTCTTGCGGCGACCCAGCCGTCTCGCACTTCTCGGTCGCGGCTGGAGGCCTGCTGTGCTCAAGCTGCGCCAAGGACGTCGAAGGGGCACTCGAGCTGAGCTCAACCGAGGTGTCGTTGCTGAGGGCCCTCATCAGCCTCACGTTCGACCAGCTCCTCGAGGTCGAGATATCACCCGAGACGGCGGCTCTG
Organism: uncultured Coriobacteriaceae bacterium; assembly: GCA_902779675.1. GTDB lineage: Bacteria > Actinomycetota > Coriobacteriia > Coriobacteriales > Atopobiaceae > UBA1367. The sequence goes on from CACZCK010000003.1 coordinate 100,928, forward strand.
CTCTTGTCGCTTGCGCACTCGTGGTGCGCAGTGCATCTGGACGCGCGCCTGAGGGCGTTCGAGTTCATGATGAGCGTATAAGAACGATCTTGGTTACCTGCGCATTTCGTGAAGCAGGTCGCCTATGTAAAGTGCCATGCACGCTCGTCTATACTTCTGGTGTTATGTGCAAACTGAGAAAATGAGGGTGATATGCCTATGAAGCGACTCTCGATTCTGGCTCTGACCATAGGCCTTGCCTTGGCGATCAGCCCCTTGCCTGCATTGGCGCAGGACGAAACGGCCGTAGGCTCAAGCCCAATCGCAGTCGAAGATTCCACCATGACCCCCGGCGAGGGTGTAGACAATGTCACGACGACGGCGGCGATCGTCGACGAAGAAGCCACCATAGAAGACGGCGTCCAGCCGGCAAACGACGAAGAGCCGGTCGAGTCGGGGGCTGAGGTCACCGAGGAGTCCGAGCCCACTGACGTCCAGGCAGGTCAAGATGTGGTGGCACCAGTTGCCGAAGAGACGGTACAGGATGATGAGGCAATGGTCGTCCAATCCGATGAGGAGACCACCCCGGAGGAGTCCGCACCGGAGGAGACCGTCGCGCGCATAGAGTCTGCGAAAAGGAATCTGGGCCTATCCGTCAGTTCGGGCAAGAATGGCGAGGCCGTTGCCCTCGCCGATAACAAGTACCTGCTCGGAGAGTATTGGCATACCGTCCGCCACGATGATGGCTCCTATACCTTCTCGAACCTGAAGGGAAGCGGCTGGCTTTCGGTCTCTTGTAGCATCAAGTCTGGAGCTGACATCGTCATCAACACGAAGACCGGGCTTCACTGGCTGATGGGCAACAACGCAGACGGCTCGGTGTCGTTTGCTCCCATGGGGTACGAGAGCTTGCGCATGCAACTACAGTCTGCAGCTGCCGCTGGCGTAAAGCTGTCGCTGGCCAATGCGAGCACCAGCTCGTTCCAGAAGTTCTACCTCGACGTTCACGATGCGCTGACCGAGGCGCTCAACGAGGGCGAACGTTTAGACGACGGCGTCGTTGCGCTTTCGTTTGTCGGACGCCCGGACAGGGTGATGGAGGTGCGCAAGGCCTCGAAGGACAACAGCGCCAACGTTGCCGTATACATCGACAATGGCAAGCAGCACCAGAAGTTCGTCCTGGAGGGCGTCAGCAACGGGCTCTATGCCATACGGTCCGCGAATTCGGGAAAGATGGTCGAGGTCTCAGGCGGGTCTACGAAGGACGGCGCTAACGTCGCCCAGTACTCGCGCAACGGGAAGATCCATCAGCTTTGGTACCTGGTCAAGGACGGAGAGGGCTATTCGCTGCGCAACGCCAAGAGCGGTCTTGTGCTTACGGTGCTGGGTGCCGATCAGGGTGGCAACATCCAGCTTGGCACTGCGAATGGGTCGACCAATCAGCTTGTTACCATCACCTACGTCAACCTTTTTGACGATGGCAGCGTATACAAGGTCAGTCCCACCTATGCGCAGAGCATGTACCTTGGCGTCAACAAGAATTCGGGTGCGGCAAACACCAACGTCCAGCTCGCCAACTCCGGTGATCTGCTGGGGCTGTACTGGCGCGTCAAGGTCAATTCCGACAGGTCGATATCCCTCTATAACGTCAAGGGCAACATGGCGCTGGCAGCCGACGGCACACTTGTAAGCGGGCATAACGCATTGGTCAAGAGCGGAAGCGGGACTGCTTGGATTGCCTGCGTGAACGATGATGGCACCATTACGCTGAAGCCTCGTGACAATAAGGCGATCGCCCTCGACGTACGCAGGGCACTGTCTGCCGACGGCTCCAACGTCTGGCTGTACACCTCCAACGGCGGAAAGGCCCAGAAGTTCATCTTTGTGGCCAACGCGCCTCTGACGGCTGCCGTGGCCGCCGCCAAGCCCTTCGACACGGGAATTTACACGCTCGGCAGCATCAGCGCGTCGGGAAAGATGATCGACGTCAAGGACGGTTCTAAGGCTCAGGGCGCCAACGTTCAGATATACGCTAGCGACGGTAAGTCAAAGCAGAAGTATGAGCTTGAGTACCAGGGCAACGGACTCTATCGCATACAGGCAGCCCATTCTGGCAAGTTCATCGGTGTTTTGAACGCTTCGACGAAGTCTGGCGCGAACGTCGCTACGTTTTCTCGCAGTGACATCCTTTCCCAGTATTGGTATTTCGAAAAGTGCGGCAGCGGCTATAGCATCAAGAATGCCAAGAGTGGCCTTGCCCTCGACATCCAGGGCAACAAGAAGGCAAATGGCACGAACATCGAGGTCTATACGGCGAAGGGTTCGGCAAACCAGCAGTTTGCGGTCAAGTCCGTTCAGCTCGTAGCCAATGGCACGTATGTGATCACCTCAGAGCTTGCGCTTCCCCTGGTTCTCGACATCAAGGACAGTTCCAAGGCAAACAGCGCCAACGTACAGCTAAACCGCAGCCTCGGCGCTGCCTCGCAAAAGTTCGTGATCACGCATCTGGGCAATGGCATATACAAGATCATCAACAAGGCTTCTGGAAAGTCGCTGGATGTGAAGGGTGCCTCAACGGAAAACAGCGCAAATGTAGCTCAATACACCTACAAGAACGCTGACAACCAGAAGTGGCGCATCGGCGTGTCAGACAACGGCGGCATTACCTTCCAGTCGGTCAAGAGTGGCAAGATGCTCGACGCGAAGGGTGGCGTCAAGAAGATCGGCACCAACGTGATCCAGTACGCCGCCAACAACAAGAGCTCGCAGGGATGGGTGCTCAAGAGCGGCTCGTGGAGTTTTGGCACCGAAGTCGTCAGGATCGCAAAGACGCAGCTTGGTGGCACGTACTCCTACGTGAGCAGCGGCTACTTCCCCTCGACCAAGTCGTACAACTGCAGCGGCCTTACGTGGTGGGTGTATCATACCGTCGGCTACGACGTGTCTCATAACCAGGGCTACTACTCGGCCTATACGGGGGAGACCAACACCACCAACTCCACCATGTGGCAGACCGAGCGCGCGGGCAACTGGAAGACCAACCCGAAGGACCTGCAACCTGGCGACCTCGTTTACTTCTCGCCCATTGCTGGCATTTGTGACAAGTGGCATACCGGACATGTGGGCATCTACGTGGGCAACAACCAGATGATTCACGCCTGGCCGACGACTGGCGTCTGCTATGCGGATATCTATAACTTCTCGGCCAAGAACAGATTCGTGGGCGGCGGCCTGCCACTGTAGGCACTACACGACATCTCAGTCATGAGCAAAGGCTCCATGCAGGTCATGGAGCCTTTGTGTTTGCAGCGCCAGCATGCTACTATGTCCCGGTCAGTACCCCGTACTTGGAGGCTCGCCACACCTTGACGGCCATCTCAGTTCGGGGCGAATCTGTGTAGAAAGGTGGTTTTGTCATGATTACCAAGGAGCGCAAGGCCGAGCTCATCAAGCAGTACGGCAAGAACGAGAACGACTCTGGTTCTGCTGCCGTGCAGGTCGCCATCCTGACCGACCGCATTCGTGAGCTCACCGAGCACATGAAGACCCACAAGAAGGACTTCCACACCCGCCGCGGCCTGCTGATGCTGGTCGGCAAGCGTCGTCGCCTGCTTTCCTACATCAAGAAGGGCGACATCGAGGCCTATCGTACGCTGATCAAGAGCCTCGGCATCCGCGACAACATTCAGTAATCAGGCACGAATGGGGCGCCTCCGGGCGCCCCTTTGGTATGTGCGCGGGAAGGGCCCGCGCACGCGGACGCACTGTCCGCAAGACGGCCCGCCTGCAATGGGGCAGGCGGAGATGAGAGGAACAGAAAGACTTATGGCAAAGGTTACTCACGAGTTCGACCTCTACGGCAAGCACTACGTCCTCGAGACGGGCGAGCTCGCGAAGCAGGCCACCGGTGCGTGCCTCGTGCGCCAGGGCGACACCACGGCAATCGTTACCGTGGTCGTCTCCAAGGAGCGCAAGGACTACGACTTCTTCCCGCTGACCGTTGATTTCATCGAGAAGATGTACGCCGTGGGCCGCATCCCGGGCGGTTACCTCAAGCGCGAGGCGCGTCCGTCCGAGAAGGGCACCCTCACCGCCCGCATGATCGACCGCCCGCTGCGCCCGTCGTTCCCTGACGGCTTCCGCAACGAGGTCCAGGTTGTCGCCACCTCGCTGGTCGCCGACCAGGTCAATCCGATTGATGTCATCTGCACCATGGGCGCGAGTGCCGCGCTCACCGTGGGTGGCGTGCCCTTCGAGGGCCCTCTGGCCTGTGTGCGCATCGGACGCGACCGCGACACCCACGAGCTGCTGGTCAACCCCACCTACGAGGAGCGTGACAACTCCGATCTCGACCTCGAGCTCGCCGGTACCGGCGACTTCATCAGCATGCTCGAGGCCGGCGCCGAGGAGATCAGCGAGGAGGAGATGCTTGAGGCCATGATGTTCGGCCAGAAGGCCATCGGTGCCTTCTGCGAGCAGCAGCAGATCTTCTTCGACAAGGTCCGCGAGGCCAACGGCGACTTCCCGCAGCGCGAGTACATCCTCGACGAGCCCGTCGCCGAGGTTCACGACCGCGTCTTCGCCCACATGGACGAGATGGGTGCCGCCCTGCGCGATGCCGACAAGGCCTCCCGCATCGGCAAGGTCGAGGAGCTCAAGGCTGCCATCCGCGCCGAGTTCACCGAGGAGGAGCAGCTCCGTTGGAGCCGCGAGCTCAACGTCGAGCTCAAGGGCCTCGAGAAGCACGCCATGCGCCTTATGGTGGTCAACACCGGCGAGCGCGTCGACGGCCGTACGGCCACCGAGGTCCGTCCGCTGATGGTCAAGCCCGACTACCTGCCGCTGGTGCACGGCTCCGGCCTCTTCCAGCGTGGCCAGACGCAGGTGCTCTCCATCGCCACGCTCGGCATGCTCAACGAGTGGCAGCGCCTCGACACCATCGAGCCCGTCGATGGCAAGCGCTACATCCACCACTACAACTTCCCGCCGTACTGCACCGGCGAGACGGGCCGTATGGGTGCCCCCAAGCGCCGCGAGCTGGGTCACGGTGCCCTGGCCGAGCGCGCCCTGCTGCCGGTGATCCCCTCCGAGGAGGAGTTCCCCTATACCATTCGCGTCGTCTCCGAGGTCATGGAGTCCAACGGCTCCTCCTCCATGGCGTCGACCTGCGGCTCCACGCTCGCCCTCATGGACGCGGGCGTGCCCATCAAGCGCCCCGTCTCCGGTGTGGCCATGGGCCTCATCCAGGAGGAGGGCAAGACCGTCGTGCTCACCGACATCCAGGGCCTCGAGGACTTCCTCGGCGACATGGACTTCAAGGTATGCGGCACGACCAAGGGCATCACGGCCATGCAGCTCGACAACAAGGCCACGGGTCTCACCACCGAGATCTTCCGCGCCGCCTTCGAGCAGAGCCACGAGGGCCGCATGCACATCCTCGACGCCATGATCGACGCCATTCCTGCACCGCGCGAGGCCACCAAGGACACCGCGCCGCAGATCATCAGCCTCACCATCCCGACCGACAAGATCCGCGACGTCATCGGCAGCGGCGGCAAGGTCATCCGCGGCATTCAGGATGACACCGGTGCCACCATCGACATCCAGGAAGACGGCACCGTCTTCATCGCCGGCGTCGGCGGTGCGGGCGAGGAGGCTGCAGAGCGCATCCGTGCCATCGTCAAGGTGCCCGAGGTCGGCGAGATCTACACTGGCCGCGTTGTGGGCATCCAGGCCTTTGGTGCCTTTGTCGAGCTGCTGCCCGGCAAGGACGGCCTGCTGCACATCAGCCGTGTGGCCCAGGGCCGTGTCGACAAGGTCGAGGACGTGCTCTCCATCGGTGACGAGGTCAAGGTTCAGGTTCTCGAGGTCGACGAGAAGGGCAAGATCAGCCTCGATCGTCTCGACAAGCCCGAGGCTCCCGCAGGTGCGCCGCGCAAGCGCGAGGGCAACGCCAAGGGTGGCAACACCCGCACCCGCAAGCCCGGCGATGGCACCCGTGGCAATCGCCAGCCGCGCCGCCACCACGAGGGCTAGACGCCACGTACCGTATGTACCTAAGCTAAGCGAGGCGGGAGTGCAGGGCGCTCCCGCCTCGTCTCGTATGTCGCGACGTTAGCGAGCAATGCGCAATTGACGCTTTTCTCGCATGAGCAGTCGCGAACGGTCTACGATCGCGTCCGTTTGACTATACTTAATGGGTTGAATAGAAGTCCGCGTTGTGACGCGGCAGAGATATACACCTTAAACGGACGACGGAAGGATCTTCTCTTACATGGCAAGAAAGCAACAGACGCCCCTGCGGATCATTCCGCTTGGCGGCCTTGACGGCATCGGCAAGAACATGACCGCGTTCGAGTACGGCAATGACATGGTGCTCATCGACGCAGGTCTCATGTTTCCCGACGATGAGCAGCCGGGTATCGACCTCGTGCTGCCCGATTACACCTACGTCCTCGAAAACGAGGAAAAGCTGCGCGGCATCATCATCACCCATGGCCACGAGGACCACACGGGCGCGCTGCCCTATCTGCTCATGGACCTCGGGCACAAGGTGCCCATCTACTCCAGCAAGCTCACCCTTGGCTTCATCGAGGGCAAGCTTGCCGAGCACAAGCTGACCTCTCCGAAGTTCCGCGAGGTCTCCGACGGGACGCACCTCACGCTTGGCGCGTTCAACATCGACTTCTTCTCGATGACGCACTCGATTCCCGCCGCACTCGGCGTGTACATGCGCTGCCCGGCCGGATCGGTCATGCACACCGGCGACTTCAAGCTCGATCAGACGCCCATCGATGGCGTGACGCCCAACTACCAGGCCATCAATCGCTTTGCGGCCATGGGCGTGGACCTCCTGCTGTCCGACTCGACCAACGCCACGGAGCCAGGGTTCACGCCCTCCGAGGCTGCGGTGGGCCCCCAGCTGCGGCACATCATCAAGAACGCGCCCGGCCGCGTCATCGTGGCGTCGTTCTCGAGCCACATCCATCGTCTGCAGCAGGTCTGCGACGCATCGGTGGCGGTCGGCCGCAAGGTGATCGTCACCGGCCGCTCCATGGTCACCAACACCAAGGTGGCACGCGAGCTCGGGTATCTGCACATCGATCAGGACAACATCATCGATGCCTTCGACAAGACCGACATCCCAGACGAGAAGATCGTCGTCTTGTGCACGGGCAGCCAGGGCGAGCCGCTCTCCGCGCTCTCGCGCATGGCCAACGGAGCCCACAAGTCGCTGACGATCACGGCAAACGACACCGTCATCATCTCCGCCACGCCTGTTCCCGGCAACGAGAAGAGCGTTGGCGGTGTCATCAACGCGCTCTCCAAGATCGGCTGCACCATCTACGACAAGTCCAACACCTTGGTGCACGTCTCCGGTCATGGCTCGCAGGAGGAGCTTAAGCTCATGCTGGCCATGACCAAGCCCACCAACTTCATGCCGGTGCACGGCGAGGCAGTCCACCTGCGCGCTCACGCCAGGCTCGCCCGCATGATGGGGCTCGACGACGACCACATCTTCATCGCCGAGAACGGCGATACGCTGGAGATGCGCGGCGGCAAGGTCACTTGGGGCGAACCCGTGGAGTCGGGCGTCGTCTATGTCGACGGTCTGGCCATCACCGACGCAGACCCCTTCGTCTTCCGCGATCGCAAGAAGCTCGCGAGCGATGGCATCGTGACCTGCGTCGTCACCGTGTCACGCCACCGCACCCGTGTGGGCGAGATCGAGATCGCGAGCAGGGGAGTGTCGTTCACCGCAACCGACGAGATCAACGCCGAGGCACAGCTGGCCGTACGCTCGGCTCTTGAGAAGCTGCAGGAGTCGGGTAGCCCGAGCGTGGAGCAGCTGCGCAAAGGTGCCCGCAACGCTCTTTCGAGCTATCTCTGGGGTGCCACGCGCACGCGTCCGATGGTCATTCCCATCGTCATGGAGGTCTAGTTCATGGCGACGCGCAAGAAGACCGCCAACACGAGGGGCTCGCGCTCCAATGCGCGACGGGGCAAGGCTGCCGCACAGGCGATGCCCCGCCTCGGGGGAACCGCTAACGACATCGTTGGGCTCCTCTTGGTGGTCATCGCCATAGCTATGGGCGTTGCCCTGCTGCTTCCCAGTTCGGCGCCTGTGACGCGCATCACCGGTGAGGTTCTCGTCATGCTCTTTGGTGCCGGGGCACTGCTGTTTCCCGTGGCGTTGGGCATCTTTGCCCTCACGTTCTTCATCGGTGACGACGAGCCCCTGTCGGGTCGCGTGGCCTTCGGCCTGACGCTCATCACGCTCTCGGTGCTCAGCATCGTCTCGATCACCTATCCGGGTGCCGAGGTCGCGAGCGACCTGGTACTCGACCACGAGGTGCTCAAGATGCGCGGAGGATACGTGGGTGGCGGCATCGCCTGGGGGCTGTTGCAGACGGTTGGCCGCGAGGTCGGCCTGGTCGTTCTCATCGGTACCATCGTGGCTGGTGTCGTGATCTGCGGGTTCTCCATCTCCGATGCGGTCAGCCGTCTTAAGGCTGGCGTCGATACCGCGGCAGCCACCATCCAGAGCGCCAATGAGGAGCGCCGCGCTCGTCGCGAGGAGCGCAAGGCACAGCGTCTGGCACGTGCCGAGGCAGCCTACGACGACTACGACTACGATTATGCCTACGATGACGACGTCGACTACGTCGACGAGCCTGCGACGACCTACCTCGGTTCGCGTACCACGACGGTCCTCACGCGCGGCATAGTGGCCGAGCGCGAGGAGCGTGCCATGGGCACTGGCGATGTACCGACCCAGCGTCGTGCAAGCGTGCTAGGCGAGGCAGTGACTACCCTCCTGCAACGTAGGCCAGCCGTCGAAGACGACGTGGCCCCGATTGTCGACACCCCTCTGCAAGAGGAGATACCCTGGTCGCGCGTGGAATCCGAGCCTATCGCCGAGCCCGAGGCGCAGGAAGGCGCCATTCCCGACTTCCTGCAGAAGAAGGCCGACAAGTCCGCCGGCAAGAAGCGCAAGGCTACCAAGCGCGCGCCCAGGAAGACTTCCGCCAAAAAGACGCAGGACGCGGCCCCTCAGGCCGTGCAGCAGAAGGTCGCCGATGCCAACGTGCGTGTCGATGCGAAGGCAACATCGCGCCCGGGCGACGCGGACGAAACCTACACGCTGCCGCCGCTCTCGATGCTCTCGTCCAACCCTCAAAGCGCCTCCAGTGCCTCGAGCAAGGCCGAGATCGACCAGACGATGGCAAAGCTGCAGGGGACCCTGCGCGAGTTCGGCCTCTCGAGTCGTGTCGTCGATTACATCTCCGGCCCGCTGGTCACCACCTTCCGCATCGAGATGGGGGAGGGCGAGCGTGTCAACAAGATCCGCAACCTCGAGGACGACATCGCGCTGACCCTTGCCGCCGAGAAGGTCCGTATCTTCGCGCCCATCGCTGGCACGTCGTACGTGGGCATCGAGATTCCCAACAAGACCCGCCAGAACGTGCATCTTGGCGACGTGCTGCCCTATGCGAAGGGTGGCCCGCTCGAGGTTGCCATCGGTCGAGACTCCGCCGGCAAGCCCGTCATTGCCGATATCGCCAAGATGCCGCACATGCTGGTGGCCGGCACCACTGGTTCGGGCAAGTCGGTGCTCATCAACTCCATGATCATGTCGCTGCTCATGCGTTCTACGCCCAAGCAGGTGCGTCTCATCATGGTTGACCCCAAGCGCGTCGAGTTCAAGGGATACAACGGCATCCCACACCTCTACGTGCCCGTGGTCACCGAACCGCGCCAGGCTGCGAGCGCCCTGCAGTGGGCCGTTTCCGAGATGGAGCGTCGTCTCAAGGTGTTCGAACGTGCCGGGGCACGCAACATCACCGTCTACAACACCATGTGCACCTCGGGCAAGCTGTCCGAGATGGACAACCCGCCCGAACCCATGCCGTACCTTGTCATCGTCATCGATGAGCTTTCTGACCTCATGATGGTCGCCGGCAAGGATGTTGAGGCTTCCATCGTGCGTATTGCTCAGCTAGCGCGTGCGGCAGGTATCCACCTGGTCATCGCCACACAGCGCCCGTCGGCCAACGTCGTCACAGGCCTCATCAAGTCCAACATCGACAGCCGTGTGGCCCTCAAGGTCTCCTCCGGTATCGATTCGCGCGTCATTCTTGACGAGACCGGTGCAGACCGTCTGCTAGGCAACGGTGACATGCTCTTCAAGGACCGTGGCCTCGCGCCCAAGCGCGTGCTGGGCTGCTACGCGTCCGATCCCGAGATTGAATCAGTCGTCGACTTCATCCGTGGCCAGGGCGAGCCGGACTACCACGAGGAGATCCTCTCTGCGGTCGTACCGGGTCAGCCAGGCGGCGGGGGTTCCGCCGTCGACGACGAGGACGACCCGCTCATCTGGGAGGCGGCGCAGATAGTCGTGGAATCTCAACTAGGTTCCACATCTGGGCTACAGCGCAGGCTCAAGGTTGGGTACGCTAGGGCAGGTAGGATTATGGACATGCTCGAGTCCAAGGGCGTCGTGGGACCCGCTTCGGGTTCCAAGCCGCGCGAGGTGCTCCTCGACGAGGAGGGTCTCGAGGACCTGAGGGTCCAGGAAGAGAAGTATCGGGAGGTGTGAGCCAAGTGGATCGCCCGCTCTTCAGCGACATGCTCGTGGAACGGCGCAGGCAGTTGGGCCTGTCGATCAAGCAGGCATCAAACGTGCTACGCCTCAAGGAGGAAGTGCTCATTGCCTTTGAGGAGGGCGACTTCGACAGCATCCCCAAGAGCGGTTACGCTCAGGGCATGCTCTCGTCGTACGCGCGCTACCTCGGACTCAATGCCAAGACGGTAGTCAATCAGTTCTCGACCGACCTGTTCGAGCACGAGCGCGGCGCAGGCTCGCACGAGGCGCGCCGCCGCAGCCGCCAGAACCGCAATGCCGATGACGGTCCTCTGTACGAGACGCCGCAGGCCAACGCCATAGGACGGTCGGGAAACCGCACGTATGTCGAGTCGCACGGGTTCTTGCCCACCTCCGGTGGCTTTGCCGGCGACATGGGTGATTTTGCTACGACATCAAGCCCCCGTCCGCGTTACAGCTCGGGTGGGTCCTCGTCGGAGCAGTCGGACCCGTATCCGCAGGGTCGGCCCTATACGTCGCGCATACCGGTCTCCACTAACCTGACTCCGCTTGGGCAGGCGCAACGGCAGAGACCCTCCTCGAGGTCGGGTCACGACCGGCAGGACGCATACGGTCGCATGTCTCGCTATGCAGATGCTCGTGACGACGTCACCACGCGCCGTGTCATGCCCTCGCAGTACCGCGACGACATGCGCCTCGACAACGATGGTGGCAGCTATCAGTCGGCGTCATCGACCGTTGGCAGAAGGTCGTCGCGTAACATCGCTAGCACGCAGCGTCCCAACGTGCGGCGGCGCAGCGGATCTGACGAGCGTGCCCGTATCCGCAACCGCGACCATGGCAATGACGTCACCTACGGCGGCCTGCTCGGCATGATACAGGTCTTCTTCCAAGACCGCTCGCGGGTTATCGGCCTGATCATCGGGCTGTTGGCCATCATCCTCACGGGAACCATCATCTTCTCGGTGAGCTCGTGCATCAGCGCAGGCCAGTCCACCGGACGCTCGGTCACCGTCACCTCCACCGACGAGCAGACCAGCGAGGACGAGGAAACCGATGAGATGACCGACGCCGAGGAGCAGCGTGCCCGCGACGAGGCGGCCGCTGCCAAGGCTGCGGAGACCGAGGAGTCTGCGACCGAGCGTACCATCGAGGTGACGGTTGCCGACGGTGAGGTCACCTGGCTCGAGATCGAGTACGACGGCAGGAGCGACATCGCAGAGACGGTGACGGGACCCTGGAACCGCACATATACCGTGCGCCAGCAGATCTCCATCAACGTCAACGACACGACGGCCGTTACGGTCACCGAGGACGGCAAGAAGCTCGAGTTCGACTCCAAGGCTTCCGGCATCGGCACCATCACCATCCAGGTGTCCAAGAAGGGTTCGACGAACGAGACCACCGATGCGAACGGAGCCACGACGGGTGAGACGCAGGATGGTGCCGGCACGCAGTCGACCGACCAGACGACGCAGACCCAGACAACCGACCCGAACCAGCAGCAGACGGTAGACCCGAACCAGCAGGGACAGAATGCGACTGGCCAGGGCCAGACTGCGCCAACGTCGGGATCTCCCTATGAGGGATACACGCTCGACGCCGACGGATACTACTATGGCGCTGACGGCTACTACGACGCCGCCGGCAACTTCTACTCGTACTGACGCCTGCGGCGCAAGCCGCGGGGGAGAGGGGCCACGATGGCCAAGGAATCAAGCTTCGACGTCGTATCGACGGTCGACATCCAGGAGGTTGACAACGCCTTCCAGCAGACGACGCGAGAGCTTTCGCAGCGCTACGACCTGCGTCAGTCTGGCGCACAGATCACGTTCTCCAAAAAGGACGAGACCTTTACCATTTCGGCGCCCTCAGAGTTCGTGGCCGGTCAGGTGATCGACGTGCTTGGCTCCAAACTGGTTCGACGCCAGATTGACCTTGCGGCCGTTCGTTGGGACAAGCCTCAGGCTGCTGCGGGTTCGTCCGTGCGACAGGTTGGTCGTGTCGTCCAGGGTATCGACCAGGACACTGCCAAAAAGATCGCCAAGGACATCCGCGACATGAAGCTCAAGTGCAAGCCCGTCGTCGAAGGTGACAAGGTGCGTGTCTCATCGGCTTCGCGCGACGTCCTACAGCAGGTCATCGGCATGCTCAGGGAGGCGGACTATGGCCAACCCCTCCAGTTCGTCAACTACCGCTAGCCCGTCCTGCCTCTTCGTCACGCTTGGCTGCGCGAAGAACGAGGTAGACACCGACCGCATGCGCGCCCTGCTGCTCGCTTCGGGTTTTCGTGAGACAGGCGAGATTGACGATGCCGACGCCATCATCATCAACACCTGCTCCTTCCTCGCCTCGGCGACATCGGAGTCCATTGAGACGACGCTCGAGCTGGCCGAGGAGGTCACGCAGGGCGTGCGAACGCGGCCCATCATCATGTGCGGTTGCGTGCCGTCTCGCTATGGTGACGAGCTGGTGGACGAGCTGCCGGAGGTGGCGGCTTTCGTGCCAGCCGATCGCGAGGACGAGATTGTTTCTGTTGTCAGGAGCGTGATTGGCGCCGAGGACGACGCCATCGACCTTGGCGACGGCCGCGTGTTGCGTACCGTGGAAGGCACCAGCGCCTACGTCAAGATATCCGACGGCTGCGATCGCTTCTGCACCTTCTGCGCCATCCCCTACATCCGAGGACGCTACTTCTCGCGTCCTGAGGCCGAAATACTCCAGGAAGTGCGCGGCCTGCTCGAGGGCGGCGTGCGCGAGATCGTGCTCATCGGACAGGATACGGGTATCTGGGGCCACGACCTTCCCGGTTCGCCCAACCTGGCTGGACTCTTGCGCGCCGTGGCGCGCGAGGTGCGGCCGTATGGCGGCTGGGTGCGCGTGCTGTACCTCCAGCCGGAGGGCATGACCGACGAGCTCATTGCCACGATGCGCGACGTCGACGAGGTGCTTCCCTACATCGACATTCCCATCCAGCATTGCTCGGCGCGCATCCTTGCGGCCATGAACCGCTCCGGCTCGCCCGACGAGCTGCGTGAGCTCTTCGACCGCCTGCGGACCGAGATCCCAGGTATGGTGCTGCGCACGACGGGCATGGCGGGATTCCCTGGCGAGACCGACGAGGAAGCCGACGAGCTGGCCGACTTTTTGGCTGAGCAGCAGTTCGACTACACCTCGGTGTTCGCCTATTCACCCGAAGAGGGTACCGCTGCCGCCGATATGGATGACCAGGTAGACGAGGACGTAAAGATCGAGCGCACGCAGCGCCTCATGGACATCGCCGAACAGATGGGCTTTGCCGCGACGGCCAGTCACGTGGGCGAGCGCGTTTCGGTCATCATAGACGGCATCGAGGAGGGTGACGACGGACCTGAGCTGATTGGACACGCTTGGTTCCAGGCACCCGACAGCGATGGTGCCGTTCACATCGAAGAGGGCGAGGCAACCGTGGGCGACATCGTGGTCTGCGACCTCGTCGACTCCTTCTGCTACGAGCTGATCGGCGTAATCGCCGGAGAGGAGGACGCTCATGAGTGCAAAGAGTGACAGCATCTGGACGCCTGCGAACGTGGTGACGCTCGTGCGCATCGTGCTGATGCCCGTGTGGCTGCTTATCGCCGAAGCCGCACGCATCGACGAGGCCCTCATGCAGGGCTCTGCCGTCGCCTGGGCGTCATTTTTGCTGTTCGCCGCCATCGCCCTTACCGATAAGCTCGATGGTTACCTGGCACGCAGTCGTGGCCAGGTCACCAACTTCGGCAAGTTCCTCGATCCCATCGCCGACAAGCTCTGTGTGACCTGTGCCATGCTCTACCTGCTCGAGCTGGAGCTCGTACCCAGTTGGGCGGTACTGATTATCCTGGCGCGCGAGTTCATCGTGAGCGGTCTGCGCATGGTGGTTGCCGCAGAGGGCACCGTCATTGCGGCAAGCAACCTCGGCAAGTGGAAGACGGCTGTCACGATGCTTGGCATCGGCGGGTACCTGCTCTACATCACCATTCCTGGTGCCTGGACGCTCGCAGATCCCATTCGGATCCTCTCCCACATCCTGATGGTGGCAGCCGTTGTTCTCACTGGTTGGTCGGGCATCGACTATCTCGTCAAGTGCTGGCCCGCAATCAGCAAGTCCCACTAGCCATGGATCTCTCAGAGGTTCGCCGACGCGTCGAATGCAGCGCGAAAGAGCTGGTTGCTGAGGCCACCGAGGCTGGACTGACCTGCGGCTGTGCCGAGTCGTGCACCGGCGGTCTCGTCTCAGGCGCGATAACTGCCGTACCAGGCTCCTCCGCGGTGCTGCGCGGGGGAGTGGTGAGCTATGCCATACCCATCAAGCACGAGGTCCTAGGCGTCGACAATGCCATCCTCGACGACCCTGCGTTGGGTGCCGTGTCGCGCGAGTGTGCACGACAGATGTGCGAGGGCGCCAGGCGTCTTCTTGGGTGCGACATTGCGGTCTCGGTGACGGGCATTGCGGGCCCGGGAGGCGAGGAACCCCAAAAACCAGTTGGTACCGTCTGGCTGGGCTGCGCGACACGCACTGGCACGATCGAGACGCTCCGCCACTTCGACGGAGACCGCGAACTGGTCAGGATGCAAGCGGTTGAGGTCGCTCTTAGCCTCATTCGTGAAGCGATTGTGAAGCTTACCCGGGCCTGAGTTGTCGTGCGACATATACGCCTCATGTCGCACGCACCAATATGGCGAGCTTGTCCGACGAATGGACAAGGCGCCTGCGTGTTTGCTGCGACCTTGGTACGACATCGTGCGAGATTGGTGCGACATCCCCCTGATAAGGTTTGAGATGCCGTTTGACACACGAACGGTTGTTCGCTCTTGTTGAGGGAGTCAAATCGTCTGGGGGTACCATGGCAAGAGGCAAGAACGTATCGCGCGAGATCCACGAGAAGACGTATGGCGAGGAGCGCGACAAGGTCATAGAGAACACCACCAAGGAGATCGTCAAGAAGTTTGGCAACGGCTCCATCATGCGTTTTGGAGACTCGGGCCCCGAACTCGAGATCGAGGCCATTCCTACGGGATCCATCGCGCTCGACGCCGCCCTGGGCATCGGCGGCGTGCCACGTGGCCGCATCATCGAGATCTATGGCCCCGAGTCATCGGGCAAGACCACGCTCTCGCTCGAGATCCTTGCCGAGGCCCAGGCCATGGGCGGTGTCGTCGCCTTCATCGATGCCGAGCACGCCCTCGATCCAGGCTATGCGGCCCGCATCGGCGTCGATATCGACGAGGTGCTCATATCGCAACCCGACACCGGAGAGCAGGCTCTCGAGATCTGCGACATGCTCGTGCGCTCTGGTGCCATCGACGTCGTGGTCATCGACTCTGTCGCCGCACTGGTGCCCCGCGCCGAGATCGAGGGAGAGATCGGCGATACCACCGTGGGTCTGCAGGCACGACTCATGAGCCAGGCGCTCCGAAAACTCGCCGGTTCCCTCTCCAAGTCCAAGACGACCTGCATCTTCATCAACCAGCTGCGCGAGAAGATCGGCGTGATGTTCGGCAACCCCGAGACCACCCCTGGTGGAAGGGCCCTCAAGTTCTTCTCCTCGGTGCGCCTCGAGATCCGCCGCATCGACACCATCAAGAAGAACGGCGACATCACGGGCAACCGCGTGCGCGTCAAGGTCGTCAAGAACAAGGTGGCACCGCCGTTCCGCCAGGCCGAGTTCGACATCATGTACGGCACCGGCATATCCAAGGAGGGTTCGCTGCTCGATCTTGCGGTCGATCTCGACATCGTCAATAAGTCAGGCGCCTGGTACACCTACGGCCAAGAGCGCCTTGGCCAGGGTCGCGAGGCTGCAAAGGAGTTCCTCGCCACCACGCCGGACCTCTTCGACGAGATCGACCATAAGGTCCGCGTCGCCTGCGGGCTCGAGTTCGGCGACGAACCAGTCGGTGAGCCTATCGATGGAGTCTTCGATGCCAACACGTCGTCTGTCGTGATCGACGCGCCTTCTGGCATACAGTAACCGTGCGGCATACCAGCCAAGCTGAGGCGCTTGCCTGGGAGGTCGAGCTCCCAGGCAAGCGCTCGTCACTCTCATGGGGTGCAAAGCCCAAGGGCGCCCTTCTCATCGGGTCCGATCCCGCCGACGCAGAACGCATCCCCATTCCGGTCGCGGTCGCGCGCATCCTGACTTCAAAGAAGAAGGCAGGGGAGATACATCCGCTTTCGCGCGCAGAGCTCCTCTACATGGTGGGGGAGGTCTCGAAAGCGTGCGCGAGGTCCCGCATCGAGCGTCTCATTGACCGTCGCGAGTACGCCTCCGACGAGGTGCGACACAAGCTGCACGAGGATGGATACGCCGCATCGACCATCGACGCCTGCGTATCGCGCGCCCAAGAGGCCGGGCTCATCAGCGATCAGCGCTTTGCCGACTCCTTCATACGATCCAAGGTCTTTGCGGGCTGGGGCATGATGCGCATCGCACGAGAGCTGTCTTCTCGGGGGATCGACGTCTCGCAGGTCGACGGCTGGCCCTACGAGTACCTCGACCCAGACGACGAGACGCAGCGTGCCTATGAAGTCGCGTCATCGCGTCGGGTTAGCGGAACGCGAGCCTACGAGAAGCTCGTGCGCTACCTCATGGGCCGGGGATTCTCTTCGGGAGTGGCGCATCGGGCGGCTCATCGCATCATCGAAGAGCAGGACGACGGTGACCTTGTTGACTTTTGATGTGGAGTCAGATTTGCCCACATGAGCAAGCGTCAACAGATTTGACAGTTTCAGTTTTCGAACATACGATTGTATGGCCGTTTGAGTCATTTCTCGTCTGCTGGCTCGCCAGCTGACGTTTATCTTTTCAAGCACGCAGCCAACAGGGCCCGTCGCAAAGGCGGGCTATAGAGACATACCTCGGATGGCGGGTGTCGGGGCGTAGGCCTCGGCCTCCAGAACAGACTTGTATATCTAGCTCATTCGAGGAGACGCACCATGGGAATGTATGTGGCGATAGGCCTTGCATGCCTAGCACTAGGCATCGCAGTTGCCTACTTCTACCTGACAAACAAGAACAACGCTCGAGTGCGCGAGGCCGATCAGCATGTTGCCGAGGCACAGGCGCGCGCAGAGCGCATCACCGCAGACGCGACGCGTGACGCAGAGAGCGCACGAAAGTCCGCGCTCGTCGAAGCGCGTGAGGAGATCTTCCAGCTTCGCAAGGAGCAGGAAGCCGAGGAGAAGAAGCGCAAGAGCGAGCTGCAAAGCATGGAGAACCGCATCCTGCAGCGCGAGGAGTCTCTCGACCGTCGCAACGACTCCCTCGATCGCAAGGAGCACCAGCTCTCGAGCCTGCAGGGCCAGCTTGACCGTCGCAAGAACGAGGTCGACGCCCTCTACGGCCGCCAGATGAGCGAGCTTGAGCGTATTTCCGCCCTCACCAAGGAAGACGCCCACCGCGAGCTGCTCGACCGCGTTCGTGCAGATGTGGTGCGTGACGAGGCCCAGATCCTGCGCGACTCCGAGCAGCGCGTGCGCGCCCAAGCCGACAAGACGGCTCGTGAGATTGTCTCTACTGCCATCCAGCGCTGCGCCGCCGACCAGGCCGGCGAGATCACTGTGACGAGCGTTCACATCCCCTCTGATGACCTCAAGGGCCGCATCATCGGTCGTGAGGGTCGCAACATCCGCACCTTCGAGCAGGTCTCTGGCGTGTCCCTCGTGATCGACGACACCCCCGAGACCGTAGTGCTTTCGAGTTTCGACCCAGTGCGTCGCGAGACTGCCCGCGTGGCACTCGAGAACCTCATCGCCGACGGTCGCATCCACCCCGCGCGCATCGAGGAGATGTACAAGAAGGCCGAGCGTCTCGTCAACGAGCGCGTACAGGAGGCAGGCGAGCAGGCCGCCTATGATGCGGGTATCCACGACCTGCATCCCGAGCTGATCAAGACCCTCGGTGCCCTGCGGTATCGCACCTCGTTTGGCCAGAACGTCCTGCAGCACTCCGTCCAGGTGTCTGCCCTCTGCGGCATCATGGCTTCCGAGCTTGGTCTCGATGCCACTCCCGCCAAGCGTGCCGGTCTCCTTCACGACCTGGGCAAGGCCATCGACCATGAGGTCGAGGGTCCCCACGCCATCCTCGGTGCCGACCTCTGCCGCCGCTATGGCGAGCGTCCCGAGATCGTGCACGCGGTCGAGGCGCACCATGCCGACGTGGAGCCCAACACCGTGCTCGACGTGCTTGTGCAGGCTGCTGACGCCATCTCTGCAGCGCGCCCCGGCGCACGTCGCGAGTCGGCCGAGACCTACATCAAGCGCCTCGAGAAGCTCGAGGAGATCTCCAATGCGCATGAGGGCGTCGAGCGTACCTATGCCATGCAGGCCGGCCGAGAGCTGCATGTGATGGTCGAGCCCGAGCGTATCTCCGACGCGCAGGCCATCGTGCTCGCCCACGACATCGCCAAGCAGATCGAGGACGAGATGGAGTATCCCGGCCAGGTGCGCGTCGTGGTTATCCGCGAGTCTCGCGCCGTCGACATCGCCAAGTAAGCACCAGCGATGCCACAGGCACCAAATCAAGACCTCACCGCATTCGTCGAGCGAATGGGTGGCGACAGAGCCCTGAGAGTCGAGGAGAGCCTCGGCCAGGGCTTTGTCCGTCTACGGGTTGCAGAAGCCGAGCGTCGCCAGGCTGCCCATGACATCCGCTGCAGTGAGGACGTGGTCATTGAGATGCTGCGCAACGCGCGCGACGCCGGTGCGAGGCGCGTCTTTGTCGCGACGTCACGCGAAGGCTCGCTTCGCCAGACCGTGATGCTCGACGACGGCTGCGGCATACCCAAGGAGCTCTGGGACACCGTCTTCGATGCGCGTGTCACCTCCAAGCTCGAGAGCGTGCACATGGACCGCTGGGGCGTGCACGGCCGCGGCATGGCGTTGTTTTCCATCCGAGAGAACGCCAAGGTCGCTGAGGTTGTCGACAGCGTGGTGGATGGGGGATCCACCATACGCGTGGTGACCGACACCGAGCGGCTCCCCGAGAAGAGCGACCAGTCGAGTTGGCCCTCGGTCGGTCGTGCGGACGACGGCACACGCGTGATCGAGCGTGGTCCGCACAACATCGTGCGCACCTGTTGCGAGTTTGCCCTCGAGGAGCGCGGTCGCTGCGAGGTGTACCTTGGGTCGGCTGCCGAGATCGCAGCAACGATTCGCTCCAAGGTGCGTTCGAGCCACAGTGCCTCTGACCTGCTGTTCGTCGACGACCTGGCAACGCTGCCCGTGCTCGAACGCTTCAGGCTCGCCTCCGATGCTCGTGAGCTTCGTCAGGTTGCCGCTGGTTGTGGACTTGAGATGTCCGAGCGCACGGCGCATCGCATCGTTGCGGGACGTATAAAGCCCATGCGCAGCGTCCTTGCGCGCCTCGAGCATGCGGCAACGCCACGCGAGCGGGGGCCGGTCGACCTCGGCGTGGACAGACGTGGCTTGCATATAGGCAAAGACGATGCGGAAGAGTTCCTCCGCATGATGGAGCGTGACTTTGCCTACCTTTCCGACAGGTACTACCTCTCGCTTGGAACGGAGCCCCGCCTGCGCGTGTCTGGAAGGCGGATTACGGTGACCTTCGAGGTTGACTCCGAAGACTAATTTCGGATGGCACTTCACAGGGCATCGGTAAATCTGTAATATTACATAACTAGGTGTACCAGCCGATATGCACGCACCATGCACCAAAATCGCGCCAGGAGACTCTATGGACTACCTAAAGGTATCAAGCAAATCATCGCCGGCATCGGTCGCTGGTGCCATTGCGGGCATGGTCAAGGACGGCGTGCCCGTCAATATCCAGTCAGTTGGCGCAGGTGCGGTCAACCAGGCCATAAAGGCTGTTGCCATCGCGCGTGGCTTCCTTATTCCCACTGGCGTCGACATTTCATGCGCGCCCACGTTCGCCGACATCAACATCAACGGCGAGAGCAGGACCGCCATCCGCATTGCCGTCTACGTCCATCGTCTGGCTCCTCAAGCCTCTCATGACCAAGAGCCCGACGGGATGCAGGAGCTGATGTACTAGATGCCCCAAACCACCAAGCTCGTCGGCCGTACGTACTGCATCAAGACGTTCGGCTGCCAGATGAACCTGCACGACTCCGAGCGGGTCAGCGGTCTGCTCGATGATTGCGGTTGCAACGAGGTGCAGACCATCGACGAGGCAGACATCGTTGTGTTCATGACCTGCTGCGTACGCGAGAACGCCGACACGCGTCTGTATGGACAGGCGTCGGCGGTCGTGAGTGCCGCACCTGCACCGCATGGCAAGCGCCTGCTGGCCGTGGGTGGCTGCATTGCGCAGCGCGACGGCGCACGTCTCAAGGCCCAAATCCCAACAGTCGACGTCGTATTTGGCACCAGCGCTCTCTCGACGCTTCCCGAGCTCCTCGTGCAGGCCCTGGAGGGCTCTGGCAGCATCGTCGTCGATACCATCGAAGAGGGAAGGGGCTTCTCTACCGATCTGCCCAGCCATCGTGCCCAGGCGTTCCACGCATGGGTGCCCATCATGACGGGATGCAACAACTTCTGCACCTATTGCATCGTGCCCTACGTGCGCGGCCGCGAGAAGAGCCGCGTGTTCGAGCGCGTCGTTGCCGAATGCGAGAGTCTCGTTGCCGACGGCGTGCGCGAGATCTGCCTCCTGGGGCAGAACGTCAACTCCTACGGGCGCGACCTCTACGGTGCGCCGCGCTTCGACGAGCTGCTGCGTGCAGTCGGGCAGACGGGTATCGAGCGACTGCGCTTCACCTCGTCCAACCCCAAGGACCTCTCCGACGCCACCATCGCTGCCATGGCCGAGACGCCAGCTGTCATGCCGCAGCTTCACCTTGCGGTGCAGAGCGGCTCTACGCGCATCCTCAAGGCCATGCATCGCAGCTACACACGCGAGGAGTACCTCGATCTCGTCCGTCGCATACGCTCCGCCATGCCCGACATCGCCCTTTCCACCGACATCATCGTGGGCTTTCCTGGCGAGACGGAGCAGGATTTCGAGGACACCCTCTCGCTCGTGCGCGAGGTCGGGTTCGACTCGGCATTCACCTTCATCTACTCCAAGCGGCCTGGAACTCCCGCCGCCAAGATCGTGGACGACACGCCGCACGAGGTGATCCAGGCTCGTTTCGAGCGACTGGCACAGCTGGTTGCGCAGCTCTCGCATGACTCCAACCAACGTGACCTTGGGTCGGTCGTCGAAGTCCTGGTGGAAGGCGCATCCAAGCGCGACGAGGGAATCCTCGTTGGCCACAGCGCAAAGAACCAGACCGTTCACTTCCCGGTTCCCGAGGCGTGGCAGGGTCGCGACCTGGCAGGAAGCCTCGTCAGGGTTCGCGTCGAGGAGGCGCGCACCTGGTATCTGAGGGGCGCCTGCGAGGGTGAGCCTCGATGAGCCTTCCCGGCCCGCTCATTGCCATCGTCGGCCCGACCGCATCTGGCAAGAGTGCACTGGCGGAGCATATCGCCTGCGAGCTTGATACATCCGTCATCTCCGTCGATGCCATGCAGGTGTATCGGGGCATGGACATAGGCACAGCCAAGGTTCCCGCCAGCGAGCGCGCGTGTCCGCTGCTCATGATCGACGTCGCCGACATCGGCGAGGACTACTCCGTCAAGCTGTTCCAACACGATGCGCGCTCATGCGTCAACGACCTTCTCGCGCAAAAGAAGGTGCCGGTCCTGTGTGGGGGTACCGGCCTCTACCTCAACGCCGTGATCGATGACATGCGATTCCCGACGGGCGAGAAAGGCGATGCGCGTCGTCTTGCCTACGAGCGAGAACTTGCGGAGAAGGGTCCTCAGGCCCTCTATCAGCAGCTCGCAGAGCGCGACCCCCAGAGTGCCGAGCTCATCCATCCCAACAACTCCCGACGTGTCGTGCGGGCACTCGAGATGCTCGACGAGGGATCTTCGTATGCGCAGCACCACGAGGGCCTCAAGGCACTTGCACCCGTCTACGACACGCGCATATGGGCGATCGACGTCGACCGCGCCACGCTGTACCGGCGCATCGACCGGCGTGTCGACCTCATGTTCGAGCAAGGGCTCGTCGACGAGGTCGCACGCCTTAGGGCGCTCGGTCTCGAGCGCAGCAAGACGGCCTCACAGGCTATTGGGTACAAGGAGGTGCTCGAGGCGTTGGAGGGCTCTCTGACGCTCTCAGAGGCCCGTGAGACCATCAAGACGCGCACCAGGCACTACGCCAAGCGTCAGCTGTCTTGGTTCGGCCGAGACAAGCGCGTGCGCTGGATCGACGCCACCGACCTCGATGGTGCCGCACGTGCCATCGTGCTCGACCTCCTTCGGGCAGGCCAGACCCATGAGGAGGCATGATGGGACGCTTTAAGCCGTTCAGCACCGCTCCGGTCAAGGAGAGGGCCATCCTCGTGGGCGTCGATCGTGGGTCTGGCGACTGGACCATCGACGAATCGCTCGAGGAGCTCAGGCGCCTTGCCGAGACCGACGGTGCCGAAGTCGTGCAGGTGGTGACGCAGCGTCTCGATCGGCCCATTCCCAAGACCTACATCGGTAGCGGCAAAGTCAGCGAAGTCGCCCACTTGGTGGGTAGCCTCGAGGCCGACGTCGTCATCTTCGACGACGAGTTGACCCCCTCACAGCAGTCCAATCTGGAGCGTGCGTTCAAGGAGCCAACCAAGGTCATCGACCGCACGGCACTCATCCTCGACATCTTTGGCGAGCACGCGCGCACGCGCGAGGGAAGGCTTCAGGTGCAGCTCGCACAGCTCCAATATGTGCTCCCGCGTCTGCGTGGCATGTGGAGCCATCTGGTGGGCGAGCAGACTCGTGGTGGCATCGGCAGCAGGTTCGGCCAGGGCGAAAGCCAGCTCGAGGTCGACCGCCGACTCATCAGAAACCGCATCGCCACCCTGCGCGAGGAGCTCAAGCGACTCGAACGTCGACGCAACGTGCAGAGCAAGGCGCGCTGGGAGTCGGGCATCTATCGCGTCGCGCTAGTCGGCTATACCAATGCAGGCAAGTCCACACTGCTCAACCGGCTGACCGGCGCCGACGTATACGTGCGCGACGAGCTCTTTGCCACACTCGACCCGACCACACGCTCTCTCGACCTTGAGGAGGGGCGGCGGATCACCATCACCGATACCGTCGGGTTCATTCAGAAGCTCCCCACGACCCTTGTGGAATCTTTCAAGTCCACGCTCGCCGAGGCGCTTGCGGCAGACCTCATCCTCAAAGTCGTTGACGCATCCGACCCCCATGCTGCCAAGGAACTCGACGCAGTCGATGCCGTTCTCAGCGAGATCGGTGCCTCAGACATCCGTTCGGTCGTGGTCTACAACAAGTGCGACCTCCTCGATGGCGAGACCCGAAGGGCATTGGCGCTCGAGCACCCCGAAGCCGTCCAGATGTCGGCACTTGAGGGAACGGGTGCAGACGCGCTGCTCTACCGCATAGCACAAGAGGCCTCCGACGGCGACGTGACGATTACCGTGGTGGTGCCGTATGCGAAGGGCATGATCATAAAGATGCTGCACGAGCGTTGCCAGGTGATTCGCGAGGAGTACGTGCAGGGCGGTCTCAAGGCCACCGTACGTGCGTCTCAGCGCATGCATGACTTCCTGGAGCCATATCGCATCGAGGATGTGCCTGAAGACGGCCGTATAGCCCCTACCTCATAAGCTCGAGCAGGCCAATCAGAATCGGCTGATGCAGCACATAGATGGGCAGAGCATGGCGCCCCACAAGCTGGAGCGGAGGACAGCAGATGTCGTAAGTCCAGCTCGGGTAGCCATTCTGGCGCCACTGACGCCCAGCGGCCGCACCTGCAAGGTACATGAGGCTAAAGGGTAGCAGGGGATAATAGTCACCCGAGGCAAAACCCGGACCTGGAAACCCCAAAAACGAGAGCGCGCGATGGTCGTAGAGCCACGGAGGCAGGGTGAAGGTTGCTTCTCCAATGCCCACGTATCCGTGTGGGACGCCAAGCAGCAGCAGAAAAGCGACCACAAAGGCAAAGGCCGCCATGTAGCCTTTTGGAGCAAGGCCCGCACGATCGAGGAGATGCTCGATGAGCGTGCTTGCTCCCATGCAGAAGATGATGCCAAACGATATGGGCGTATCGACGGCGACGATTGTCGTGGTTGCAAACACGATGGCGGCGACCGTCAGGTACTTGAACGAACGGCGAAGTCCGTTGCGTGAGAACGAGCACATGCAACCGGCAATGAACAGGAACGTCCAAGATATTGACGCACGCCATATGTCCTGAAAGGGTGGCTGGAAGAAGGCCAGGGGATGGCCATAGATGTAGCGAAGGTCGTAGCACAAGTGGAACAGAACCATCGATATGACCGAGAAGCCTCGAACGATATCGAAAAGGGCCATCCGTCCATGGGTGGATGGCCCCTCGTGCTTTGTGGCGTGTGCGACGTCTGCGAGCATGCTACGACATAGAGCGAATGAGAGCGGTCACTCGCCCGAGGATGACCGGATTGGTGACATAGATGGGATCCATCGTGTCGTTCTCGGGTTGCAGGCGTACGCGGTCGCGCTCGCGATAGAAGGTCTTGACGGTGGCGGAGTCGTCGATGAGGGCAACAACGATCTCGCCGTCGCGGGCATCGTTCTGCTCCTTGACCACGATGTAGTCGCCATCAAAGATGCCGGCGTTGATCATGGACTGCCCATGTACGCGCAGAATGAACGAGCTGTCATCGCCGACGATGCTCGTGGGAAGCGAGAGGCTCTCCTCGACGTTCTGCTCGGCGAGTATGGGCATGCCTGCCGCCACGCGACCAACGAGCGGCAGGTGCATGGTATTGGACGCGGTGTCTTGCGTGGGGGATGCGAGAGGCGTCTGTGGCGCCTGCGACTCCTGTGAGCCGCTGACCACCTCGATGGTACGCGGCTTCTTGGAGTCGCGCTTGATGAAGCCGCGCTCCTGCAGCACCTTGAGATGCATGTGAACGGTGGAGGGGGAGGCGAGACCGACCGCAGCTCCGATCTCGCGCACCGAGGGAGGATAGCCGCGCTCCTTGGTATAGGCGCAGATGTACTCGTAGATGGCAGTCTGGCGCTTGCTGAGCTTGTCTCGTGCCATAGATCCTCCTTGCGTGTGCAGCAATTGCGAACAACTGTACGTTTTTGCTTGACCGAACAATTGTTTGAGACTAGTATAGTACGCACGTTCTGATTTGGCAACCAATTCATGTCGTTGTCATCCTCTATAACCTAACCGTCGCACATGAGAGGAGCATCAGATGAGCAAGGGCACCAATGCATACGTCGCAGTCGAGGGCAACCTGGCCCTTTCCCTCAACAAGTCACGCTTTCGTGTCATCGAGGGTGGCCGCACCGAGCGCAGCTGTCGTATCGTCGCCGCCGACAGCTCATCTCAGCACATCTCACAGTGCAAGGCAAACGCCCGTACCACTCGCAACGTGGGCATTGCGCGCAAGCGCCATGTCGCCTGTCTCGTAACCACTCTGCTCGCGGTCAGCGTTCTGGCCGTCACCTGGCGCGTTACCGACATCGCAAGCCAACGCCGCATCGACGCCGCTCTTGCCCAGGCCACCTTCCAGACGGTGACCGTCATGCCGGGCGATTCCCTCTGGAACATCGCCGAGCGCAATCCTGTCGAGGGCTGCACTACGTCAGAGCTCGTGCGCTGCATACGTGACGTCAACCAGATCGACGACGCCTGCCTCCAGACGGGCATGCGTCTCAGCGTGCCGCATAGCCTCTAAGCTTCACCAGCGTTATTGTCTGCATATTTATGCCGCAGGCGCCATCTCTCACATCACAAATATGTGACAGATGGCGCCTGTATTTGCTATTAAAGCCGATATACTTCTCCTTAGCCAAAAGGCTCTCTATCCGCAAGCCGACGCCCTGGGCGTCTGCTTCTTTGCATGAGGAGTAAGATGCGCTGTCCCAAGTGTGGGTGTGACGAGTCGAAGGTCGTCGATTCGCGTCCTTCCGAGAACAACGATGCCATCAGGCGCCGCAGGGAATGCATTCGCTGTGGCTGTCGGTTTACCACATACGAGCGTCGCGAGGACATGCCGCTCATGGTGGTCAAGCGCGATGGACGCAAGGAGACCTTTGATCGCTCCAAGCTCATGCGTGGCCTTCTGACGGCAACCGTCAAGCGCAACGTTCACATCGACCAGCTCGAGTCGCTCATTAGTACCATCGAAAGCGAGCTGCGTGATAAGGGCATTACCGAAGTCTCCTCAGAGGACCTTGGCATGATGGTCCTGCAGCATCTCGTCGACGTCGACAAGGTGGCGTACGTTCGCTTTGCCTCGGTGTACCGAGACTTCAAGGACCTTGACGAGTTCAATGACGAGCTACGGAGTCTGATGTCATGAGTGATCAGAGCATGAGCAGGGGAGGCGCCATCGTGGTGCCCATCAAGCGACTCGACCCGTCGGTTGAGCTCCCATCGTATGCCTACGCCGGAGACGCCGGTCTCGACCTGCGCTCGAGCGAAGACGTGACCTTGGCGCCGTTTGAGCGCCGCCTCATCTCGACGGGGCTTGCCGTCGCGATTCCCGAGGGATATGCCGGGTTTGTCCAACCGCGTAGCGGCCTTGCCCTCAAGCAGGGTCTCTCCATGGCAAATACGCCCGGTCTCATCGACTCGCACTATCGCGGTGAGCTCAAAATCTGCGCCATCAATCTCGACCCAAAGGAAGACATCGTGATTCGCCGAGGCGACCGTATCGCGCAGCTCGTCATCCAGAAGGTTCCTATCGTTGAGCTGGTAGAGGTCGACGAGCTTGACGAGACCGACCGCGGTGCCGGAGGCTTTGGTTCGAGCGGCGTCTCCCTGTAGGTGCGTGGCATCATATTATGCGCGGGAAGGGTCGCAATGCGGCCCTTCCCTTGTCATGTAGAGAAAGATGCGATAATATATAGTGCACAAACAAATAGCGAGGAGGGAAGTCCCATGGCAGACGAGAAGACGTACGACCTCATCATCATCGGCGGTGGCCCGGCAGGCCTTTCTGCTGCCATCTACGCGCAGCGTGCCATGCTCGACAACGTGCTTCTCGAGCAGGAGGCCGTTGGCGGCCAGGTGATCATCACGAGTGACATCGACAACTATCCCGGTGTCCCGCACACCGACGGCTTTACCCTCATCGACCAGATGCAGAACCAGGCTAACGAACTTGGTGCACACATCGTGATCACCAATGCAGAGAAGGTCATGCATAGTGACGACACGGGGCTCTTCGAGGTGCGTACGCCTGACGGCAAGATATTTGCCAAGACGGTCATCGCCTGCGGAGGCGCAACACCCAGGCACGCTGGCTTTACGGGTGAGGAGGCCTTTACGGGCCATGGCGTCTCGTACTGCGCGACCTGTGACGGCATGTTCTACCGCGGCAAGAAGGTATACGTCATCGGAGGCGGCAACTCGGCATGCGAGGAGGCTCTGTTCCTCACGCGCTTCGCCGACCAGGTCGATGTCATCGTCCGCAAGGACCACCTGCGCGCACAGGCCGTCGTTGCCAAGGAGCTCGAGGACAACCCCAAGGTCAATGTCCGATTCCTCACGAGTGTAGTTGGGGTCGAGGGCGGCACCATGATCAGCGATGTCACCCTGCGCGACAATGCCACGGGTGAGACCTATGTCGAGCACTATGACGAAGGCGGCTGCGGTGTCTTCGTGTTCGTGGGGCGCGTTCCCGCCTCGCAACTCCTCGAGGGACTTGTCGATGTCGATGATGCTGGCTACGTGCTCGCCGACGAGCGTATGGCCACCAAGACGCCTGGCCTCTTTGTTGCCGGTGACATCAGGAAGAAGTTCCTCCGTCAGATCGTGACCGCCGCGGCTGATGGTGCCATTGCGGCCACCAGTGCCTCCGCGTTCCTCGGCCACCCCGTGGAGGGCTAGGTACAGCTCTTCATCGGACACCCATCGACCACCAGCTGTCCGTCTTCGTTCACAGAGACGGACAGCTGGTGGTCATATGCGTTGTCGGTGTACGAGGCGTCGGAGCGCCAGTGCGCACCCCGGCTTTCTGTGCGCGCATCCATGGCTGCAAGCAGAGCATCGGCTACGGTGAGAGCAGACAAAGACGATCTCCAAGCACCAATGGCTCGGGCCTCGTCAGGAGCACAACCGAGAGGGTCATCCACAACGACGCTGCTTTGGGTAAGCTCGTCGACGAGGTCCGCAAGACGCAATCTGCCTGCTGCGAGGTCCTTGTGATTGCGTGGCACAAGTGCGACTTCGTCGAGCAGAGTGGCGACGTGCGTCCGGTAGCGCCTGTCATCTCGGAGCATCTTGAGCCCTGCGGACGGTGTGCGACCGTTCTGCGTCAAGTGGCCTGAGGATGCCGCAGCCCGACCGGCCCTGATGCCAAACACCAGGGCACTCATGCTGGCGAGTCCCCCGATGCGATCGGCGCCATGGACGCCGCCGGCAGCTTCGCCAGCAGCATAGAGCCCGGGCACGCCAGTGAATCCGTCTTGATCGATGGCGATGCCGCCGTTCGAGGAATGGGCAAAGAGAGCTATGGGAAGGCTGTCGCTCAGGTTTGCTCCTCTTTGCTCTGCGAACCATGATGCATAGGTGCGTACGAACTCTGGCGCGTGAGGACCCAGGGCATCTGGGGCCACGTGTGCACGAACAGTGCCTCGCTGAACTGTTGCCAGGAGCTCCTCGATGCGCCGGCTGGGTCGTTCGAAGGTGAAAGGTCCGTGCCACGAGTGCGCCTCGAGTGCTTGCCAAAGCGCTTCCGAATCGCAAAAGTGCTGGTCAGTGGACGTGTTGTTGACCTCGAGCAAGGTGTGTCGCCAAAGCTTTTCGTTGAAGACCGTTCCCCAAAGAGGGGAGAGGTAGCCCACCATGAGCTGTTGGAACTCTATATTGACGAGCCGGGCTCCGGCACCGAGTGCGGCAAAGTGTCCATTTGCGCAGGTAGATGGGCATATATGAGAGCCGTAGAGCCCAGCGAGGCCGCCGGTGGCCAAAACGACGGCGCGTGTGGCAGCAAATTTGATGACTGACATCTTATGTAAAGTAAAGATGCCTTGCAGGTTTCGCTCCTTATCGAGGGCGATATCAAGCAGAGTCGACTGTTCGGTAACATCGACACCCGATTCTTGTATGCGGCGAACGAGCGCGTCTCTCGACTCCGAACCAACAAATCCGTGCCAGGTGCGTGTCTCACTGTCAAAGCACGGCACGAACTCGCGCTGCGTGGGATCCTTGGCGCCTATGATACTTGCGCCTTGGCGCGCCCACCAATCGAGCGCCTCATCGGCATCTGCCACGAGCCTCTCTGGCAAAGTGGGGGTACACAAACCCATGCCCATCGTTTTGAGGGCCTTAAAAAGGCTCTGGTGGCCTCGTATTAGCGGCTCTGTCGATTCAGACACCATACCGAGGCCCCAGGTGTTCGAAGAGAAGCTCGAGCCACCGCAGAGGGTACCGTCAGTCAAAAGCAGCACGCGCGCGCCAAGTTCGCGAGCCGAGAGCGCGGCGGCAATGCCCGCAATGCCTGCACCAACGACTACAACATCATAGGGTTTCGTGCCCATGGCGAACTCCTTGCAGTGATTACGTTCTGACCGTACCACACGAGAGCTCGCACGTGTGTGTTCGTATAGCGCCTTAACTGCGGATTCTCAATATAACCGTGATAATATATCTTATGTCAAGTATGTAGACACGTACCCTGCAGCTTACGATGCAGGCTCCGTCCCCTCCTCATGGCCCTGTTTGGAATGGTGCGCCCTTCCGCCGCATATGCCAAAGAGCAGGAGCTGTGTGTCGGCCTCGAGGTCCGCATCCATGATGACGAGAAGTTCGTCGAGCGCCTGCAGGTGCGTGGAGCCACGTGGAATGATATGCTGCCCTGCGCGGTCTATGGTCACCACAAGGGTGTTTGGTGGCCAAGGAATCGACTCGATGGCCTTGCCCTCCGCCAGGCTCCCCACGCCGACCACGTGCGTGTGCAGCACCTTGCCGCCCTCAAGCTCGGGTGCGGGAACATCGGTCGCAGGATTGCGCTCAAGGAGTCCAGCAAGGAGATGCTCATAGAAGGGCTCGATCTTGAGCAGGTTTGCGGTGACGTACGCGAGCAGCGAGACCGCCGTCGACGCCAGCAGCACATCGAGACTGCCCGTGAGCTCGAAGCACAGCACCACGGCCGTGACCGGCGCGCGCACCGAGGCGGCAAAGAGCCCCGCCACGCCGAGGATGGTGAAGTTGTTGAGATACGCTGCGGGAAGACCAGTCAGTCGCATTGCTGCGATGCCAAACAGCGTCCCCACGAGCGACCCCATGATGACGAGCGGCAGCAGCGTGCCGCCAGGGGCTCCCGTGCCAAAGCAGACGGCCGTGAACAGGTACTTGCCCACGAGCAACCCCAATACCGCAAGAAACGCGATCTGGTCCCCCTCCTCAAGAACCTCGAGGATGGCATCGCCGCCGCAGAGCAGCTGGGGCGCAACGAAGGCCATGACGCCCGCGCCAAAGAACGCAGCAAGCAGCACCGCATCGCCCATGTGCTTCCTGAGCCGCCCAAACAAGTGGTCCTGGATGGCAAACATACCCAAGTTGTGGAGCGCGCCGAGCAGACCGCAGACAAGGCCCATGAGCAGCACATAGAGGTAGTCAATGTGTGGGAGCTCCCCCACCAGCCAGAAACGCAGGACGGGTTGCATGCCCAGAAGCTGCGAGGTCACGAAGTCTGCCATGGCCGCCGATGCCATGGCAGAGATGACGAGCGGGGCATTGAATTCGCGGTGGATTTCCTCGAGGGCAAAGAGAACGCCCGAGAGCGGCGCGTGGAAGGCCGCAGACATGCCCGCAGCGGCCCCACAGGTCACCAGGAGGTGCTCCTCTCCCCTCTCCTTGCCCAACAGGCGGCTCACGCCCTTGCCGGCCATACCGCCCAGCTGGACCGAAGGGCCCTCACGTCCGAGTGAGAGGCCGCCCAAGGTGCAGATGACCCCCTCGGTGAACTTGACCACGATGACGCGGGCCCATGACATGTCGAGGCGACCCATCACCTCCGCATCGATCTGCGGGATGCCCGAGCCGCGTGTGTCATTCTCAAACTGCATGAGGCGTGCGATGACCACGGCCATGGCAAACAGGGCCACAAACCATCCTACGATGGGCACCGGATTGCCAGAAATCTGCGTTATGAGCCCTCTGAGCAGGGCTTCTGCACGCGAGAGGCACATGCGGTAGGTCGTAATGATAAAGCCCGCCACAAGGCCCACCAGCACGCCATCGCCCACCATGTCGACCTGCAGGCGCCTCGAGAAGTGCCGCTCGACGACCTGCTTGTCCGTTCGTTGCTCAACCACGCCTACCAGCTGCTCCGTTCCATCGCACGCACAGGGCGGCCTCACCCATGACTCGTGAGGCCGCCCTGCATGGCGTTCTGTATCTGATGCCTACTCGACCTTGAAGAGCGTGAAGATCTCCTGGTCGAACTCCTTGCCGATGATCTCGCGTGGGTTGAGGAAGGCCAGCTCCATGAGGAAGGCAAAGCCACAGAACTCGGCGCCGGCCTTCTCGATCATCTTTGCGCAGGCCACGGCAGTGCCGCCCGTCGCCACGAGGTCGTCGACGACAAGCACGCGGTCCTCGGACGTCAGGGCGTCCTGGTGAATCTGCAGCTCGTCGGTGCCGTACTCGAGGGCATACGACTCGGAATAGACCTCGCGCGGAAGCTTGCCGGGCTTGCGAGCAGGAACGAAGCCGCAGCCAAGACGATACGCGACCGGCGCGCCCACAAAGAAGCCGCGCGCCTCGGCGCCCATGACCTTGGTGATGCCCTTGCCCATGAAGTGCTCGCTGATTTCGTCGATGGCAGCCGCAAAGCCCTGCGGGTCACCGATCAGGGGCGTGACGTCCTTGAACACCACGCCAGGCTCGGGATAGTCGGGAATGTCAACGACAAGGCTCTCGTAGTCGTAGTTAGCCACGGTGCGTCCTTTCCTGGTCCTTGGGCAGGCGCTCGGGCTGCTCCCTGACGCCCATTTCCTTGTACGTGGTATCGATGTGACGCCTGATGAGGGCGTCTCGTACCTGATTGGTGAGGACGAGCATCTGGTCGCAGGCATTGGCAAAACGCTCGCGTCGCTCGTCGGTCAGCTCGGCCTCGACACCGCCGCCCTTGCGCGCATAGATGACCAGCGCCTGCTCGAACATGGCGCTCTCGCGGTTGGCGGCTGTGACGTACTGGCGCAGGTTGCGCGGTCCGATGCCAAAGCGGCTCAGCTCATGGCAGACCCGCACGAGTGCAAGGTCGTGTCCGTCGACCAGATCGCGCCCGTGCGGCGAGCGCTTGAGCGGAATCACGCCCACCTCGGCCAGCTGACGTACGAAGCTCACCGGGGCGCCGGTAAGCTCGGGCATGCGGTCTATGGGGTGCAGGCGATTGGTGGTCTCCTCGTCGTCAGACTGCTGCAGGCTCGCGGGCAGCGACGAGGAGGTGCCGTAGCCCATCCCCGCGCTCTCCCCCTTCTCGAGCTCCTCCTTGATGACCTGCAGCGGCAGGAAACGCGTCTTCTGCAGGCGCAGGATGGTCTCAAGGCGGTTGACGTCATGCTGCGAGTACAGGCGATAGCCACCCGGCGTACGCGCAGGCGTGATGAGCCCCTCGTCCTCGAGGTAGCGCACCTTAGAGACAGAGAGGTCGGGATAGCGCTGCTGAAGGCGCTTGACCACCTTGCCAATGGTGAGGTATCCCGCGTCAGGCATGGCCCTACGCTCCGGTCTCTATCCTGATGGGACGACGGTTTGAGTGGAAGACCATGCGGAAGGTGCCAATCTGGATGGTGGACCCGTCCTTGAGCATGGCCTTGTTGACGATGGCGCCATCGACCCAGGTGCCGTTGAGCGAGCCAAGATCCTCGATGGTGGCAAAGCCCGACGACATACCGGAGAGGTCGATGCGCGCATGGTGGCGCGAGACCGTCATGTCGTTGAGGAAGACGCTGTTGGAGGGCTCACGGCCGAGGGTTATGACGTTAGTGTTCAGCTCGAATACCGAACCGGTCTGCGGCCCCTTGACGATGGCCAGCGTGGGGTTGACGGGCCGCTGGGCGCCCATGAGGTCGGGCACCGTGGAATCTGCCGACGGCATCCTGAAGATCTCGGTGGATCCCATCGCGTTATTACTGGGCTGCATGTAAGGCTCCCCTCAGAATCAACTATGTCACTATGATAGCGCTAACGACATGCCACGCAGTCCATCTCGATGAGCGCGCCCATCGGAAGCCCAGAGACGGCGACGACTGTACGAGCTGGAGCTGGCATGGTGAAATACGTGGCGTATACCTCGTTGACCTCGGGCAAGAGGGCGATGTCGGAGAGGTAGACGTTGGTCTGCGCGACGTCGTCGAGCGTGCATCCGGTAGCCTCGAGCAGCACGCGGCAGTTGTGAATGACCTGTTTGGTCTGCTCACGGATGCCACCGGGCACGAGGTGGTGCGGATGTGTCTTGTCGATGGGCAGCTGACCCGAGGCAAACACGAGCCGCCCGGCAGTTGTCCCCTGCGAATATGGACCGATTGCCTCGGGGGCGCCGGGTGCATTGATGGCGTATTTCATGGCATGGTCCCTCCCTGCCGAAGTCTCGCACCGACTATGGACGGTGACGACGTTGACTCTAGGATAGCCTATGACAACTGGCGCCGCGCGCCTACACACACATTCGTGGACGGTCGTAGCGCAGACGGAATGCTATCCCAGCAAGGCTCGATGGCCCACATAGCCACCCTCGGTACGCGCGAGGCCCCAGTCGAGGAGCTGATCGAGGGCGAGCTCAAGGCGATCGGATGCAAGCACAGCCTCCATCCAGGGGAGCTCCTGCGTGGCGTGTGCGGCAAGCGAGAAGGTGCCCACGGGATTGACCTGCGTGAACGAGAGGAAGCTGCGCCAGAGGGCGCGAGCAGCCGCGGGGGGCGCCAGCACAAGCATGCAGTGATACCGCGGGTTGGAAGGCGCCGCAACAAGGCATTCGATGCGATCGAGTCGCACGTTGCGGATGCATCCGGGTGCCGGGAGTACCGATACGTCGGACACGTAGTCGGCGAGCACGGCGCGTGCGTCGGGTCCCCACAAAAGGAGTGGGACGAGGGCGTCGCTCACGTCCTCGACCTCGACCTCGCCGAAGGGACGGAACCCATCCTGCTCGATGTCACGCAAAAAGCCAAGCCAAGGCTGTAGCATGAGCCCTCGCTCGGAGGCATCCCAGACGAGGTATTCCTGATCGCCCGTGCGGGCTACGAGTGGCACCGAGGCTATCGAGCCGTCACCGGTGACCACGGCCCCAAAGGCGCACTCCCCCACCGCAAGAGCATCGTTCGCGCAGGAGGCAGCAACGAAGGAGTCGGCACCGGGACCAGAAACCAGGATGCCCGTCATGCCCGAGAGATCGCACAGGGCACAGCCATGCGAGAAGGCATCCGCTTCGCCCGACGCGTCGCCATAACGAACTGGGGTGGCGAGCAGCGGATCGTCGCCCTCGAAGATACCCCCGAGCAGCAGATGCTCGTCATAGAGGGGCGCTTGCGTGAAATGCGACCATGATGCGTTCATCAGGCGGTCAGACCTTCCCTTTGATCGAAGAGTTGCTGTACGAAGGGGTTCCAGGCCGAAGTGTGCTGAGGCTCGTCCGTGCCGTAGGCTACGCTACCCACGCGTCGCTCTCCCTGGCTCCACACGGCCATGCCATAGGCGTCGCCCGCACCTACAAAGGTGTTGGGTTTGTACATGACGGTCTTGAACCCGAGGCCGGAGCCCGAAAGCTGTTTTCCGGAGACATCGGCCAGGGGTCTCACCGGGCAGCGCAGCCAGAACCCATCCTGCCACGGTGCCGAGCGAACCTGCCATGCGGAACGCGCAAGCTGCCTGCTTGCGTACTGCGAGAAGCCCCAGTCGAGCAGGGTGGCAGAGTCGGCAAAGCGTTGCTCGCCCGAGTCGCAGCACAGAACGCAGCTGTAGAGCGTCACATGGTCGCGCCGCGCCGCGCCGAGGAAGGAGTAGCCGCTCTCGGTGTGGCCCGTCTTGATGCCGCGCAGGCCCTCGTAAGTGTCCATGAGATGATCGGTAGAGTCGAGCGAGAGGGTCGCACCACCCACGACGACATTGAGGTTTCGCGTGGTGATGGTGTCGCGGATGAACGGGTAATGCTCGAGCGCATAGCGACCCATGAGGCAGAGGTCGCGTGCACAGGAATACTGGCCCTCGGCCTCAAGGCCATGCGGGTTCACGAAGTGAGTGTGCTCCATCCCAATCTCTTGCGCCTTGGCGTTCATGAGGTCGGCAAAGGCCTCTTCGGTGCCTGCGACTGCAAAGGCTACGTTGCTGGCGGCGTCGTTGCCCGAAAAGACGAGCATGACTTCCATGAGCTCTCGAAACGTCGGCGTCTCGCCCTCGGTATAGCCGGTGAGCTGGGCGTCTTCCTGGTATTCGCGCACCTGAAACGTGATGCGGTCGTCCAGCGAGACGTCGGAGTCGAGAGCGACCATGGCCGTCATGATCTTGGTGATGGAGGCCAGTGCCATCTCCTGGTCGGCGTTTTCCTCGTAAAGCACGTTGCCGTAGGCATCCATGAGGCAGGCGGCGCGCGCCTCGGCAAGAGTCGGGCCTTCATCGGCCAGCGCGACCCGTGGGCCAGCAAGAACGACAAGGGCGGCGATCAGGGTCATGAACAGCAACGAGCGGTAGCGCATGGGACTTCAGGGACCTCTCAGTGGGCCATGGCGTGGGCCTGCTTCTCGCGCTCGGCGAGCACGCGGTCCTTGATGGCAAAGCCCTGACGGTAGTAGATGACGGCGGTTATGGTAGAAAGCACGGTGGCCACATACACCATATAGATGCCGATTGAGGCCGACTGGCCATTGAAGCCCGGAAGCCATTCGTAGCTCACGAGTGCGGGGCCCGTGACGTGCACGAGGTCAAGAAGCAGGAAGCAGAAACCCGTCATGAAGAGTGCCGTAGCCACCTTGCCGATATAGATCACGTCGACAGGACGCTTGTAGAACTGGCGGAGGTAGATGTTGCCCCCCAGAAGAACGATGTCGCGGCCGATGACGAAGACCGCCACCCACAGAGGCAGGTCTCCCACGGCCACCAGGCCCACGACGCCCGTGAACAGCAGCACGCGGTCCATGATCGGGTCGGCCACCTTGCCAAACCAGCTGACGGTCTGTGTGGCCCGAGCGATCCAGCCATCGAGGAAGTCGGTGATTGCCGCGACGGTGTAGAACGTGAGGGCGAGGGTGCGGTTAGTACGATGGACAAAGAGCACCAAAAACGCCATCGTGAGCACAAAGCGGCAGATGGTGATGAAGTTGGCGAGAGTCAGGATCTTGTCTGAGGGATTGTCAGGCGTGCCGGGCTGTGCCACGGCCGTCCCCTCGACCTGAGCCTGATGGACGTCTGGCGCAATCTGGTTCTTGGCCATCGTCTTGACTCTGTCCTTGATGTTTGCCAACGTTCGTACCTCCGACCGCATAAGCCCGAATTGATATCCTACCCCAAAAGCGTTGCGGTCAGACCGAGCGTCGCGCATCGGGCAAAGGTTTCCCCATGTGCTTACATATTGTTGACAAACCAGCTGCAACGGCCGCCCCTTAAACATAAAAGGGCGGGACCCGCGATGGATGCGGGCCCCGCCCCAATGTTCCAAGAGGTATCGATTAGCGCTCGACCAGGTAGTTGACGTTGACGGTGTCCATCGGATACCACACGGCGCTCTCGGCGGCAAAGGTAGAGGAGATGGTCAGCTCGTCGGCCTCGTCGAAGTAGCGCGTGGAGAAGACCCAGCCACCGTTGTTGACGTAGATCTCGAGGATGGAGGTATCGACTACCACGCGGATGTTCTTGATGTGCGGGATCAGCGCACGACGGCCCTTGCGGCCCTGGCCCTTTTCGTCATCGAGGAAGAGCAGCTCTGCCTTGCCGTCCTTCCAGGTGAAGGTGAGGTAGTCGCCAAACGAAAGCTGGCCCTCGCCCTCGATGCCTTCGATGACCACGTCGGCGCACTTCTCGGGAAGCGTGACGCTCCCCTGCCATGCCTGCGCCTCACCGCGCAGCGCGTCGAACTCCTCGGCGGGGTTCTGCTTGATGCGGCCGCACTTGGGGCAGACGGAGAGCACGCGCGGAATGGTGAGGGCGCCACGCCAGGTGGAGGTGGGGTTGTCGTAGGCGCGGATGTCGTCGGCGTCGTGCGGTAGGCTCATCCAGCCGATCAGGATGGTGCGGCCCTTCTCGTCAACGAGGGACTGGCAGGCGTAGTAGTCAAAGCCGTAATCCCAGTCCACGAAGGTCTTCTCGTCGATGGCGGCGCGCGGTGCCGCGGCATCCATGCGCTCAGTGTCCTGATGCATGAGGTCGACGATGGTTCCCTCGATGGGGAAATAGCCCGCGGCGTGCACGTTCTGCACCGTGACACGCTCGGGGTCGTCGGGATCGTTGGAGCTGCACATACCCTGCGGGCACGTGGAGAGGTATTCCTTGCCCTCGAGCACGATGCGGTCGGGGCACTCCCACATGTAGCCAAAGGGCTTATCGCCGGGGTTGGTAACCGAGCCGGCCATGGTCCAGGTGTAGCCATCCTCGGAGTCGTACATCATGATGGAGCCACGGCTGTCGGCCAGCGTGCGGGCGCCCAGCAGCATGTGGAATCCGGAATCGTCCTTCCAAACCTTGGGGTCGCGCACGTGGCAACTGCAGTACGCGGGATAGCCGGCGTTGTCGAGCACGACCTCCTTGGGCCCCAGGTTGATGCCGTTGTAGGACTTCATCAGGGTCTGGTTGGCAAGGCGACCCGACGTGGTGCCGTCACCCTCGCCGTCGCGGACGTTGCCGGTGTAATAGAGCCAGAGCTCGTCGGTCTCCTGGTTGATGTAGGCGCCACCGGAGTACGAGCCGTCCTGGTCGGCCGGGGTGTCGGGCATGACGTGGCAGCCCAAGAACACCCAGTTCACGAGATCGCGGCTGGCAAAGTGGCCCCAGCCGTGAGGGCTGTTGCCATCGGGCGGATAGGTGGGGGCGTTCTGGCAGAAGAAGTGGTAGGTGCCCTTGAACTGGCACAGGCCGTTGGGGTCGCTGATGGAGCCCTTGTACGGCGAGAGATGGAGTTTGGGACGCCAGGATTCGTTGCTCACGGTTAGTCCTCCTTCGGGTGACTGCCAAACCGCGCGAGGCGGATGAATGACTCATTAATGATAGGCGGGAACGTTCTCACAGCAGGCGCCACTACGGCAAATGGTGCCGATGAGACGATTGCTGGGACCTGCGGTGGCGGTGGTTACCGGCGCTCCGGGTTCACGAGCTTCTCCATCCAAACCATGTCGTACCAGCGGCCAAACTTGAGGCCGCATGCGGTAAAGCGGCCGCAGATCGCAAACCCCAGGGCCTCGTGGAAGCGCACGCTTGCCTGGGTGAGATAGGGGTCTGCAGCCTCGGCGTACGAGACGCAGGCGTAGAGGTTGCAGATGCCCTGCTCCACCAGCAGCTCCTCGAGCCTTCGATAGAGGGCGCGCCCGACTCCCCTGCCATGATGCTCACGCCCGACGTAGATGGTGAGCTCGCAAGAGTGACTGTAGGCGGCCCGATCCTTGAAGGTTCCTGCATAGGCGTACCCCACCACCTCGTTTTCGCATACGGCCACCAGGTAGGGGTAGCGCTCGAGCGTGCGGGCAATGCGACGCTCGAACTGCTCGATCGAGGGAACATCGTAGTCGAAGGTTATGGCTGTCTCGAGCACATAGGGCTCGTAGATCGAGCGGATCACGGCGGCATCGCCGGCCGTGGCGCTCCTGATGGTCACACTGCTGCCCATGTGTCCCCTATCGTGCGAACGAGACGTGCACGTAGGTGGCGTCGTCGCTGGTCTTGGAGCGGTGTACGCGCCAGCAGCCTGCGTCGAGCTCCTCGGCCGCGCGCAGCTCGCCCCCTACGGCCTCCCCCTCGCCAAGGGCGACCCGACGGGCCAACTCGGCCGCGCTGCCCACGACCCCCATGTCGACGGCTGCGGCATAACCGTCGCTGCAAGCGAACAGCCCCACGACCTCGCTAGACGAAAACTCGTGACAAAGCACGTGCGCCATGCCACGGCACGACACGTCGGCTGCCCAGTAGCCGTCTGGCTCGTTCATCTTGAGGCGGTTCTCGATGAAGCGTGGGTTGAGAGCCTTGCGCGCCTCGGCCATGGTGGTGCCCCGCTCGGTGGCATAGCGATACATGCGCTCGTAGTTCTGGTCGTCAAGGAGGGTGAGCGTCGCGTCGTGCAACTCGACGGCTGCGGCGTCGCGCATGGTCACAACGGCCGTGCAATCGCCCAGAAGGCCCACCTGCACCTGATCTCCCTGCCAGCGAAGCGCCACCACGCTGCCGTTGGGCTCGTCGATGCGGGCGAGCTTCTCGGCACCAGGGATGGTGCGGAAGG
Source organism: uncultured Coriobacteriaceae bacterium (assembly GCA_902779675.1). GTDB lineage: Bacteria > Actinomycetota > Coriobacteriia > Coriobacteriales > Atopobiaceae > UBA1367. Next base: position 140,940 of record CACZCK010000003.1, read on the forward strand.
CCTCGGCCGCCTCTCGACCAGCCGCGACGAATGCGTCAGTCATGGTTGTCTTTGGGTCGGCAAGGTGTACGAGCAGGCGCTCGGACAGCGTGCGTGCGTACCAGGCGGCGTCACTCGTGCCCGGAACAATGTTGGCCTTGGTGAGCCCCGTGGCCCCGTCGACTAGGACGGCGCAACCCAGACGCTCGTCAAAGAGTGCGTAATCCTCGTTGACGCGGCCGACCCCAGAGCCCGTCCAAGTGTGCGTCTCGCAGTTGGCGAGATGCGTGTCGCTTGCTGTCATTGGGACTCCCCTTCCAACGCGGGCCAGAGTCGCTCAGCCCTCCTGTGCGCGAATGGCATCGACGATGGCCCGCACGGTCTGATCCTGCTGGTCCGCCGCGGAGAGGCGGGCCGCGCCGTCACCTGCCTGATGCCCATAGTATGCGAAGCCAGCGTGATTGCCACCCTCGATGACCACCTCGCGCGAACGGGAGGGCCAGAGGTCTCGTGCATCCTCATACGCGCCTCGCTCGAGGACGCCGTCCTCGCTCCCATAGACCGAGAGCAACCACGCGTTCCCGGGAAGCTGCACGGCAGGATGCGAGGCGAGCAACACCACGCCTTCGACCTCACCCGCATGGGCAGCCGCAGACGAGCAGGCGACGACTCCTCCGAGCGAATGGCCGGCGAGTACCCACCTGCGGTCAGGATCACGAGAGAGGATGTCGTCGACGCGTGGTGACGCGAGCGGTGCCATATGCAAGGGCGCCTCGATGAGATGGCAGTCCACCCCCTGCTCGGCGAGGCCGAGCATGAGCGGAGCGTAGGCCTCTGCCTGCACCTTTGCTCCAGGAAGAAAGACCAAGCTAGTTTCGGTGCCAGGTCCATCGAAGAGATATCCCTCTTCTGTACGGCTCACCGCCACGCTTTGCGACCCCTCCAGCGCCAGGAGTGCCGGCTCCTGCGCGTGTGCATAGCGCATGAGGTAGGCAGCCATGCCCACCGCCATGACCGACAGTCCAAGCGCGAGCGTCAGCAGGGCCGCAGCCCAACGTGCAAGCGGCTTGGGCCGCCCGCGCCCGATCGCGCAGGTCAGCAGCCAACCTACCAGCAGGCTGGCCGCAAGCGCGATGCAGGAGAAGATCGCATATCTCATGTGGGGCCTCCTTTGTCACAGGTCACTCTACCACTCGGGCATCGAGGCAACCTTGGCCTCCACGAACCAGCGCGGGCCCTCGTACCAGAGGTGCGTGGTGGTGCCGCCCACCCGAACCGTGTAGCGCATGCCCGTGCCTCCCGTCTTGAGCGAGTGCGCCTGCCTGCGGTCGAGCACGCGGTCGATGCGGTAGCGCACGCCGGTGTCCCATACGATCTGGAGGGGCGTGACCACGCCCTCCTCCGACGTGTCGGAGATGACCTCGACGTACTTCTTCTCGCGCCCTGCAATGCCCTTCATGGCCTGTCCCCTCACGCAAAGAAGCTGACGGGATGGACGACGTTGTCGCGCTGCGGGTCGAGCGCGGAGAGCCGCGGATCGCGCAGCTCGGACAGGCGGCGCACCGCATGGTTGCCATAACGAGAGCGCAGCTGGTCGACGGCGCGGTCGAGGCTGAGCATGCGTAGGCGCCGCTCCTCCTCGCCCCAGAGGTCGAGCTGCACCTCGGAGGCGGCAGGAACCAGATTGGAGGCACGTACACCCACGCCGCGGACCTTCTGACCGTGTGCAAAGTCCCAGTCGGCGGCCAGCAGGTCGGCGGCCGTGGCACAGACCTCGCCCGTGAGTTGCGTGGGCCGTTCGAGCGTGGTCTGGCGGCCGCGTGAGGCAAGCGTGGTGGCGTCGCGCCCCCAGGCCGCTATGGTTCGAGCCGCCAGGCCGCCCGCGCGCAGGCGTTGGGCCACCGACTCGCCCATCAGCCATATGACCTGCCGGGCCGTGGTCTCGTCCTCTATGTCGAAGGGGCAGGTGATACCGTTACCCACGCCCTTCACCACATGCTCGATGTCGTGAGCCTGCGGGGAGAAGGGCCGCACGGGGCTCTGGTCGAGACCGCGTGCGAACGACTGCAGCACCTCTCCCATCTTGCCCAGCGTGCGCCTCAGCAGCTCGCCGTCGGCGCAGGCCAGCTGTCCGATGGTGCAGATTCCCAAGTGCTCGAGCTTGCGGGCCGTAGCAGGGCCCACATAAAGCAGTTCGCGCACGGGGGCGGGCCAGACCACCTCACAGGCGTTGTGGGGCGTGATGACGGTGAGGCCGTCGGGCTTGTCGTAGTCGCTGCCGAACTTGGCGAAGATCTTGTTCCAGCTGACGCCGACCGAGACGGTGACGCCCAGCTCGCTGACCATGCGCTCCGATATCTCGCGCGCCACGAGCAGTGCCTCGCCTCCCTGCAGGTGGACCGAGCCGGTGAGGTCGAGCCAGGCCTCGTCGAGGCCGAAGGGCTCCACGAGGTCGGTGTACTGGTAGTAGATCTGGCGCGCCAGACGCGAGTAACGCATATAGAGGCCATAGCGTGGCGGCACCACGATGGCGTCGGGACAGGCGCGGCGGGCCTCCCACAGGGCGGAGCCCGTCTTGACGCCACGGCGTTTGGCTGGGTAGCTGGCCGTGAGCACGATGCCATGGCGGCTCTCCTCGTCGCCGCCCACGATGACGGGAAGCCCACGCAGCTCGGGGCGCTCGGCCATCTCGACCGATGCGTAGAAGCAGTTCATGTCCACGTGCAACACTACCCTTGACGCGTCCACAAGACACCTCCACCCCACCAGAATACGAACATCTGTTTGGTAGTATGACACGGGCGGACGACAGAATTGCTCACGCGCTGGCGAGTGACGCAAAGCCGCAGGACGCTCACCAATGATTCACGAAGTGTTCGGCGAGCGGGTGTTAGGCTTGAGACAAACACGGACGTGAGAGGAGACGCGCATGGCAGTCGACGGAACGTATCGGGTGACGGTCGAGGCGATGGGCACCACAGGTGAGGGCACCCTCGAGCTCAAGACGCAGGGGTCCAAGCTCGCGGGGACCGTTCGCGCCATGGGCATGGACGTTGCCTTGCAGGACGGCGTGGTCAAGGGACAGACGTTCTCTGGCAAGATCGAAGGGCCCACGCCTATGGGTACCATGGCCTTTAAGGTGACGGGCGAGGTGTCGGGCGACCGCATCTCGGGCAAGTTGCGCGCTGGTTTGATCGGCGCGACCTTCTCGGGAACGAGGGCGTAGCGTTACACGAGCCTCCGCGCGTGTGATCGCGGCCACACGACGGCAACCACGCGCGAGCTGACCGCCTGCAGGGGGATGGGACCAAAGACGCGCGAGTCACGAGACGAGCCCCGGTTGTCGCCCATCACCCAGAGGTGCCCTTTGGGAACCACATAGGGATAGCGAACAGGGCCGTCGGGGCCTGTGGGTGATGCCGTCGGTGCGTTGGTGCGACGACCCTGCACGTAGGGCTCGTCGAGGGGTGTCCCGTCCACGAGCACGCGGCCACCCCGGATGTCGACGACGTGCCCCTCGGTGGCAATCACTCGCTTCACGAGCGTTGAGCGGGCGTTCTGGGGGTCGCGGAAGGTCACTACCGAACCCCGGCTGGGCACATGTCCGTGCAGGGTGATGCGCTCCCCTACCAGCCGGTCGCCCGGCTGGATGGCGGGAGCCATCGACGAGGTGGGCACGCGGTACGACCCAAGCACGAGCGCCCTTGCAGCCGTGCCCAGCGCAGCGCCTTCGGCCATGGCAGCTATGAGCCCCAGATCCAGGAGCATGTTGGCGGGCACCTCCTTGTCGCAGCTCGGCCCTGCGACGAGTGTAGCTCAGGGACTTGAAATGTGCTGCTGGCGCACATAAGGCGAGGAGCCTCCGCGTGAGAGGCCCCTCGCCTTGCGTTGCGACTATGTACCAGCTGACTTGTCCTACGAGCGTCGCACGTCCATGGCGTCGATCTCGAAGCCGTGCCTGCGTGCGAACTCGACGGTGACGTCCACTCGCTCGGTCGGATCCGCCTCGGCAACGCGCTCGCGCAGCTTCTGTGCGAGCTGCGGGTCGTCATCCAACGCGCGCTGGAACTTGTCGTATGCCCTCTTTGACATGTCGATACCCCTCACCTTGGTCTTGCGCGCATGCCGCGCGCCTCCACACCAGCTCAACAGCAATCTGCCATCACTCTACTACGAACGCCCGGCTGGTCGTGCCACCTCGGGCTCTTTGGAACCAAGCTCGGTCATCGCGAGCGGAAATGCAGACAACGCGCTAAATGGCATCGCTCGCCACCTCTTATACTTTTGGGACGTCGCACTCGGCGGGGATACTATTGATTCAATTTCTAATATTTGCAGATAAACGCCTTGCGACGCAAAACCAAGAAGTGCCGAGTGTGCACTTGGGTCAGATAGCACGCCGAGAATGGCCCGCTCCTAACGCCGTGCATACGCTGGACTACAAGCGTGATGCCGTGCAGGACGAATGGCCATGGCATTGCGCGGGGCCATACCACCGTCCCTCGTACGTTAGTGAAACCCGCACGTTGTCACTTTTAGCACTAGTCTTCAGAAATAGATGACGTCTTGTATCGTCTCTGTAGACTAGTTGTGAGTAGGCTTGGCAAACATGTGCGTATTGGCCTTCAACTAGCCACCCACTAGACACAACAAAAGAGGTCAGAGAGCAAGCTCTCTGACCTCGAAAGTTCTGGTCGGGTGGACTGGATTCGAACCAGCGACCCCTTGACCCCCAGGTAAGAACTCTACCACAAAACCCGCGCGTTGCAACCGCAAAACAAAACTATTTTGGACATCCCGTGTGTGGCCGCCCTTGGTCAAGCCAGCATTGGGTTCGGATCGTCTCCCTTGGCTTTGGGTCGAGTCAATGGCCCTTTTGAGCCTGCGTGGGGAGTATCCGGTGTGCATACAGGTTTTGCGAGAAACGTGTCGTAATGTATTGCGTCTTTCAGCGCGATTCTATGCAATTCTGATGCCGCGTTGAACATGAACAATGTCGATGTTATTGTCCTGCGCATCGAACTGCAACGCTTATTAATCCGATAGGTATAGCGAAGATATGATTCCAGATGAGAAGTAGCAAAGATGCTCGATTCTCAATCCATACATGTGCTATATAGTGGATGAGAAGGTAATCGTCCGAAAGGAGAAAGAACGTGTCCGCAGTGCGTAACGAACTCATGGTAATGAATTCCATCGCCGATACGATGATGCCCCTCAGCAAGGACGAGCAGCGCCGCGTGCTCAACTGGCTCGAGGACTACTTTGGCATCTACGATGAGGAGATGCTTCCCGTCGATTCCGACGTCGTGGTTATCGAGCCCACGGGTGCCGAGTACATCGAGGACGAGGTCGCGGACGAGGAAGAGGCCGCCGCTGCCGAACCCGAGATTCTGACGCTCCCCGCCTTCTTCGAGCAGGTGGCCCCCAAGACCGCCATCCAAAAGATCGTCACTGCCGCCTACTGGCTGGACACCGAGGAGGGCAAGGCAACCTGGAAGTCCTTCGAGGTCAACAAGCTCCTCAAGTCCCTCGACATCAAGGTCAGCTCCGTTTCGGGCACCCTGGCGATCGAGGCCAAGAAGGATGACCCGATGATCGTGGTGCTCGACAAGTCGAGCGACTCCATGCAGGGTCGCAAGACCTTCCGTCTGAGCGAGGCTGGTTTTGCCTTCGTGGAGAACCGTCTGGACTAAGCTCTAGACGACCAGGACGAATGCAGGCAGGGTCCCGTGACATTGCGTCTCGGGACCCTGCTTTTACTTACGCCGCGCTCGCCCCGGCGGGACCCCTAGTCGAGGTCCTCGCCGTCTTGGCAGAGCGACGTGGCACGGTGCGCCACGCCGCGCTCGCCCCGGCGGGACCCCTAGTCGAGGTCCTCGCCGTTGCTCTCGATGACCTTCTTGTACCAGTGATAGCTGTCCTTGAGGGAGCGCTTCATGGTGCCTTGGCCGTAGTTGTCGGCGTCGACGTAGATCTGGCCGTAGCGCTTGGCCATCTCGCCCTCGCCGTTGGAGACCATGTCCACGCAGCCCCAGTACAGGTAGCCCATCAGGGGGATGCCGTCGAGCTCAACCGCGTCCTTCATGCTCTTGATGTTGGCACGCATGTAGTCGATGCGGTAGTCGTCATGCACGGTGCCGTCGACGAACTCGTCGTTCCAGCCGATACCGCTCTCGACGCACCACAGGTCGCAGTGATAGCGGTTGTATAGCTCGTTGAGCGTGATTCGCTGCGTCTGCGGATCCGTCGCCCAACCCCAGGCGTTAGTCTTAAGGTACGGGTTGGCAACCATGCCGATGCCGCCGCCATTGCCCTCGCCAGCCTCGAGACTGTCGTCGTGCGTCGTAATGACGTTACTGCCATACAACGAGAAGCTCAGGAAGTCACAGATACCTTCCTCGAGGGTCTCAAGGTCGCCCGGAAGGATCGGCAGCGTGATGCCCTCGCGGTCGTACTCCGCAAGCTTGTATGCCGGGTAGAAGCCGAGCATCTGGACGTCGGAATAGAAGTACTTCGAGTCGTTGGCCTTCAGCGCCGCAAGCTGGTCGTTGGGGTCGCAGGTGTAGGCGTACACGGGACCCGCGGCAAGCATCATGCCGATGCTCAGCTGGGGCCAGTAATTGTGAGCGGCGATGACCGTCTTCGCCGATGCCAGGAACTGGTGGAACGTTGCGTTGGCGATGTTCTGCGGGTCGGCATGAATCAGGCCAGCGGTCACGAACGGAGCGAACTCGATGCAGTTGATCTCGTTGAAGGTCAGGTAGTACGTGACCAGCCCGTCAAAGGCATCGAAGCAGGTGGTCGCATACTTGACGAACTGGTCGACAAGATAGCGGCTGTCCCAGCCGTTGAAGCGGTTGGCAAGCGAAAGCGGATTCTCGTAGTGGTCGAGCGTGACGAGAGGCTCGATGCCGTAGTCCCTGCACGTCTTGAAGACGTCACGGTAGTAGTCGATGCCCGCCTGGTTGGGCTTGGCGTCGTCGCCATTGGGGAAGATGCGGCTCCACTTGAGGGAGAAACGCAGGCAGTTGAAGCCCTCCTCGGCGCACAGACGGATATCCTCCTTGTAGTGATGGTAGAAGTCGGAGGCAATGTGGCTGGGATAGTAAATGTCAGGGTCATCGACGAGGCAGGCTTGGGCGCCCTCAGGGAGATGACGGAGTGAGCTGTGGAAGCAGAGCGGTGCCTTGCCCCAGCTGCCGTCGGGCATGCGGTAGGTAACCTGACGCGGGACCTTGTGCGCGCCATTGGTCATGACGTCGGCCGTGGAGAGGCCAGCCCCGCCCTCAAACACGCCGCCTTCGTACTGGTTGGAGGCCGTCGCACCGCCCCAGAAGAAGTCCTTGCTAAAGCCCATGCGATCCCTTCCCTTCCGTTACGCATGCTTGCACGTATGCATGCAATCATTCTAGCAGCGTACGAAAAGGCGTTGCTCTAGGCGGCGGCTGACGTTCGCAGCCGTGCGAGCAACGGCTCGCTATCGGGTGTGTGGGCCACGGATAGTGCGGCCGTCAGTCCTCGAAGTCTCGCACGATGTCTGCCACGTGCCGCACGATCTTCTCGTCGGCGAGCTTGTAGTCGCGGTCGCGGTCGCGCATGGTCTGTGGATAGACGAAATCGCTCACCTCGTCGAGCCCGTCAAAGGGTACGAGGCAGACGTGCTGCTTTGCCAGGCGGTTCTGGTTCTCGCGCGTATAGGGCAAAAAGGCCTCGAACGTCTCCTGATCCGCGCACTCGTAGCCTTCGGTACGCATGTAGGCGTCCCATCGGTCGTGCTCGATGCGGCTCATCCACTCCATGCCCACGATGCTTGACTCCTCGCCATCGGCGGCCAGCTGAATGTCATGCTCGTAGCGCGCGACAAGCTCGCTGAGGCTTGTGGGGGCGCCGTTGCTCTGGTCAAAGAAGTCCTCTTGCCAGGTAAGCGCCGGGACAGGTATGTCTTCGCCAAGGCGCTTAGAGCGGCGCACGAAGGCATACAAGTCATACTTGAGATGGATTGCCGAGGCACGCGACGACCGGCGGTTGTACTCCAGTCGCTCGTATTCTGCGTCGGCAGAGGCCCGCAGGCCACGCAGGTCGTCTTGGCTCATGCCGCCGTCGTAGCAGCCCCAGTAAGCGCGGTTCACGTTGCGACCTAGGCGGTCGAGCTCGAAGCGGAACATGTTCTGGAAGGAGTAGATGCGCTCGTAGGAGCCCACCGTGACAATGTCGTAGCCAATGCCGTTGCCCGTGCGCATCGCCTCGACGGAGGCAGCCAGCGCCTCGTCAGATACGACGGCAGCCACCAAGGGACGGTCGGATCGCAGGTACCCCACGCCTGGCGCATGGCTCCCCTGTTCCAGGATCTCGCGGGTCCTGCGCGCCACGCGCACGTTTGCCAGATCGTTGCCCAGCGAGATGATCACGTACGTGATGTCGTCGCGGTGCTTCTTGATGTGGTCGACGTACGATCCCGAGAGCGCGTCAATCCCGAGGATGTTGATATCGTACTCGGCCCCCGGTGCGTCTCCGGACAGGCTCAGTATCTCGGGTGCGTCGTAGGCCAAGTGCTCGCGGAACGACGCGTCGTTTAGGTCAATCACGTCGTAGGTAAAGTGAATGTCGCCAAGCTGGCTGCACCAGAGCGCCGCCTTGAGGAACTCGTAGCCAATGGTTCCGCCGCCAACGATGACTACCCTTCTGCGATCCAGATGGTAAAGGCTCTCGTTCTGCCGCTCGTCCTCGTCTTCCGTTGGCCTGGTGGTCAGGAAGATGGGCATGCGCCACAGCAGCGTCTCGATGGTGTTACGTACCCAGTCGGCGCGCCGCACCGATACGACGGGCTTGCGGCTGCCGGACCACGGCACGATGGCATCGGCCGTCGCGGCATCAACAAAGCTCTCTGCAACGGGCGTCGAAGAGAGCAGATACGCCTCTGGCCTGCGAACCTGCGAGTCCTGATGGCGCTCGGCATGCTGCACGTAGTCGCGCACGAAACGCGTTCCTTCCTGCAGGTTCTCGACCTCGTCGTCATCAGCGAAGATGTATGTGTGACGAGCGGAGCTGTCGCCCAAGAACCGCGCCACGGCATACGTCGGCTGATCGAGGCATACCATGCCATGCGTGATGGCATCGTTGTACAGGGGATCCCCCTCCTGTTCCGCTGTTCGCGCAAAGCCTATCAGGCAGTTTTCCGTCTCCAGCGGGCCAGACGTTTCCTTGTAGTAGCTCACGATGTTCTGCGCCATGCGCATGGATCTGTCGTTGAGGCGCGAGAAGATGTAGGTGTCGTTGCCCCTTGCCCTGAACCGCAGGACCGGGGCGCCAAAGAACTTGGTGAAGAGGATGAAGATGCCCATCAGGGTGTCGACGGGGGCGGCCAGATGCGTGAGGGAGTTGGTAAAGAGGTACAGCTTGTCGAGACCCGGGGCGAAGTAGTGGTGTACCGCCTGCTCCACCAGCGTCGCCTCATCCGAGGCACTGAAGCACTTTATCGTTCGGACCACCGAGTCGACGAAGGCGATGCCCATGCCCTCCTCGACAAGCATGCCGACCTGCTGAGAATAGAAGAGGAAATAGGTGCCTATGGCGAGCACGATAGTGGTGAAGGACCATGTGGAGAGCGGTATGTTGGCTACCCAGCGCCCCACCCTCCTGCTGGTGCGCACGCCCACAGCGCAGGCAATGGCGACGGCCGCCATGAGCCACCCAAAGTAGACGACGAACGCCATGGCTGGCGTGTATGGCATATGGGGATTCGGGGCCATGGGGCCTCCTCTTTGCCGAGTTTAGACAAACGCGCTGACACCACCGTCAGACCTCACATTATCGCAGGTCTCTGTTGCCCTTGCGCGTGTGCGCGGCGAGCGGCGTCACTCAGCGGCGGTCCCTTGGCCCCGCAATCAGCGAGCCAATTGCCAGGAAGGGCAGACAGAGCGCAACGGCCGTACCAAAGCCACCCATATCGATCATTACGTCGCGCACCATGCCCGCTCGACCAGGCACAAAGCGCTGGATGGTCTCGTCTATGCCGGGCACGGTCGCCCATATCGCACAGAGCGTGAGGGCCATGGACATGAGGCTCCTAAGCGTGCGCCGAACGGCATAAAGCACCAGAAGGCCCAGCACGAAGTACTCGCTGAAATGCGCCCCCTTGCGTATGAGGAAGTGAAGCCTGTCGGTGTCGGAAAGAACCTCGAGGATGCTGGGATGAGCTGCCAAAAAGTGGCTCACCGCAGGGATGTCGGTCGTATACAGCCAGGCAGCCGCCCTCCTGACCAGCCCCATGAACCACGCGCTCTCGGAGCTGGAGTCGACACCTGACAGCAGCGAGTGGCCCCAGATCACGCAGATCCAGAGCGCCACCAGCAGCCATGGCACGATGACCGATCTGTGCCTAGCCACGAATGCCTCCTTGCGGTCGAACTCCCCTATCATGTCTTTTGCAGGTGTCTATGGTACCCAAGGAGCGCGCATGGATTCGTTCTTTGACAGAACCTACGATTTGGTCCGGCAGATCCCCTGCGGGCGCGTTGCCAGCTATGGACAGGTCGCTCGAATGCTGGGCGAGCCACGCAAGGCGCGCTTCGTGGGCTTTGCCATGCATTCGAGCCCTGGGATGTCGGGCGGCGTGCCCTGCCACCGCGTGGTGTTCAAGGACGGCCGGCTGGCCCCTGGCTTTGCCTTCGGCGGCCCTGGCGTGCAGCGGCAGATGCTTGAGGCCGAGGGCGTGGGGTTTCTGGCCGACGGTCGCGTGGACATGGCATCCTTCGAGTGGGAGGCGTAAGGACTGCAGCCATTGCGCCGCTCGGCAGAATGAGGGCCCTGCGCCGGGAGGGTGCCTGCCGGAGCTTTAGCGAAGCAGCTCTGGCCAGGCGGCTGGCGTAAGCGAGGACTGTCTGAGCGCCCGCAGGGCGCGAGTTCCGCAGCTGCCAGTCGTCTGGCCAGAGCGCATTTGCGTAGCGTGCTCGGGCAGGCACCCTCCCGGTGTAGGGCCCTTGTCTACCGTCCCTATTCCTACGCGCGCTTGGTCGCGATTACGTCGACGCCCGTACCTGCCACATTGGCCAGGACGACGTCTCCGATCTCGACAGGAGCCTGCGCGCGCACGCCGCTGAGCTCGCGCACCACGTCGAAGATCTTGCCCTTGGGGATGTCAAGGGCGGTCTTGACCGAGACCATACGCTCGGTGGCGCTGCCGTCCACGGGGACGGTCGTGGTCACGATGCGCGTGGGATTGGTGACCTCCTTGCGGCCATAGGCGTCACCGCGCGGACAGGTGTTGCCCGAAACGGAAGTGACGACTCCGTCCTCGAGCGTCACGGTAAGGGGGCAGCCCATGGGGCAGTTGATGCATATCAGCTCGCGAGTCTCCTGTGCCATGGCTATGCCTCCTCAAGCTTGACGGTGATCTGCGAAAGGCCCTCGCGAGCCAGCAGGTCTGCGCGCTTCAGCACCACCTGCTCCATCTCGCCCGGAGCCATCACGCGCTTTTTGCGATGCTGTATGCGCTCGTCATCGAGGTACACCGACACATAGCGGTCGCGGAACTCGTTGGCAACGCGGAAGCGCACCGTCAGCGTGTCGTCCATGCGCTGCGGGTCGATGAAGGAGGGAACCGTGTAGCGCACGCCATCGGTCGCGGCTACGGGGATGCCACGCGAAGCCGAGGCCTCCTCTGCGTCAGCCATGACGTAGCGAGCGGCCTGTGTGCCGGCTGCGGCTGCCTCCTGGCTCACAAAGTCAACGAGGTCGTGCACGTGCAGCACGTTGCCGCAGGCAAAGATGCCCGCCACACTCGTCTGCAGGCTCTGGTCGACCACCGGACCGCGCGTGACCGGCGACAGCTCGACGCCCGCCTCGCGCGAGAGCTCGTTCTCGGGGAGAAGGCCCACGGAAAGCATCAGGGTGTCGCAGGGATAGCGTACCTCGGTGCCCGGAATGGGCTTCAGGCGTTCGTCGACCTGCGCAATGGTCACGGCCTCCACGCGATCGCGGCCCTCAACGTCGACAACGGTGTGCGAGAGCAGCAGCGGGATGCCAAAGTCGTCGAGGCACTGAACGATGTTGCGCTTGAGGCCACCCGAATAGGGCATGATTTCGGCGACGCAGGCAACGTGGGCGCCTTCGAGCGTCATGCGACGCGCCATGATGAGTCCGATGTCGCCCGAACCCAGAATGACGACCTCACGCCCTGGCAGCTGGCCCTCGATGTTGACCAGGCGCTGTGCGGTGCCAGCAGAATAGACGCCTGCAGGGCGGTAGCCTGGTGTGGCCAGGGCGCCACGCGGCCTCTCGCGGCATCCCATGGCGAGCACCACGGCGCCAGCCTGGATGCGGTCGATGCCGTTGGCGGCGCTGACAGTAGTCACCACGCGCTCCGACGATATGTCGAGCACCATCGTACCCAGACGACGCTCGATACCCAGCTCGTCGGCTCGGTCGATGAACCTCTGGGCGTATTCGGGTCCCGTCAGCTCCTCCTTGAAGGTATGGAGCCCGAAGCCGTTGTGAATGCACTGGTTGAGGATGCCCCCGAGCTGCGTGTCACGCTCGAGAATGAGCACGTCGTGCTCACCCGCCTCATAGGCAGCGATGGCTGCGGCAAGTCCGGCCGGACCGCCACCGACCACCACGATGGCGCGACGTTCGATGGCTGCGCTCATCGGGCGTCACCTCCCTCCAAAGCACCCGCCGGTTGGGGCAGGCGATCCTTGTTGCGTCCGACAACCAGCTCGGAGCCGGGGCCGCGCTTGGTCACCTCGCTTGCATCGACACCCAGCTCGCGTTCGAGAATCTCCATGATCTTGGGCGTGCAGAAGCCACCCTGGCATCGGCCCATGGTGGCACCAGTGCGGCGCTTGATGGCATCGAGCGAGGTCGCGGCGGGGTTGCGATGGATGACGTCCACGATCTGGGCCTCGCTCACGCGGCAGCAGCGGCAGATGATGTTGCCGAACTTGGAGTCTTGCCTGCAGAGCTCGTCCCAGTCGTCAAAGCTCGTGATGGCAAGGTTGACCACCCCGGGACGCGTCGGGTCGAATGAGCCTTCGGGCTTGTGAGCCAGCCCCAGGCGCGTGGCGACCATGCTCGATACCATCACACCGATGGCCGGAGCACTGGTGAGGCCCGGGCTCTCGATGGCAGCGCAGTCAAACAGGCCGCGGGTGCCCGCCACCTCGCCAATTACAAAGTCATGCTTTTCTTGGTGCGCGCGCAGGCCCGCAAAGGTCGTGATGACCTCGCGCAGGGGCACGTCCTTGACCGTGAGGGAACACTTGGAAGCGACCTCGGCCAGACCGGCGGGCGTGGTGTTGACGGCTTCCTTATCCTCGATGTCGGTGGCCGTCGGCCCAACGATGAGGTTGCCGTGGACCGTGGGTGACACCAGCACGCCCTTGCCCATGGCCGTTGGCAGCATGAAGACTGTGTGACGCACGTGGGCGCCCGCGGTGGTGTCGAGCAGGTAGTACTCGCCCTTGCGGGGCACGATCTGCAGCGGCTCGGCGGCTACGGTGGGAACGGCCTCGCTTGCAGGGGATCCGTCGGCCAGGGCGACGAACATGCCGTGCAGTTCATCGGCATACACGCCTGCTGCGTTGACCACGGCACGCGCCTCCACGACATCGTCGCCGGCATGGACTGCCCAGCCCGCGCTCGTGCGCTCCACGGCAGTCACCGCCGCGTTAAAGCGGAAGTCGACGCCGTTGGCAGCCGCGTTCTCGGCAAGTGCCACCGTCAGGCCAAACGGATCGACGATGCCGCCCGTGGGCGCCCAAAGCGCCGCCACCGCCTCGTCGGCGATGTTGGGCTCCATTGCCAGCAGCTCGTCGCGCTCGACGATACGCAGGTCGGGCACACCGTTTGCCTGTCCACGAGCCAGCAGCTCGTCGAGGCCCGGACGCGTTTCCTCGCTCACGCAGACCACGAGCGACCCCACGGGCAGCACCGCAAAGTTGAGCTCGCGTGCCCACTCATACATCAGGCGGTTGCCCTCCACGTTGAGCTTTGCCATCAGCGACCCGGGCTGCGCGTCGAACCCGGCGTGCACGATGGCCGAATTCGCCTTCGAGGTTCCGCAGCACACATCCTCGGCGCGCTCGATAACGCAGACCGAGGCGTCATAGCGTGCGAGCTCGCGGGCAATGGCGCACCCCGACACACCCGCCCCCACAATCACGACGTCATACATCTTGCCTACCTCTCCGTCATATGACGACCGAACGACCCTAACCTACGGTACCGCACGCGCGGTGCCGTTTGTGCGGCAGCTCGGGGAGCATCGAGTCGAACTGGGCAGACGCCGCAGGCTCGGCTCAGATGCTCCGAGCATCCCGCTATGGTTCGAGCACCTCGGAAAGCTCGAGCCATTCGGTCTCGAGCTCCTCCAGCTCCCGCTCGGCGACGGCAATCTCGGCCTGCTTGTCAAGCAGGGCCTGATAGTCGGTCGCGTCGATGTGCTGGAGCTCGTCGCGCAGCTCATCGGGTCTACCCGATACCTTTTCCAGGCGTCTTGTTATCGCATCGAAGCGCTTCTTAAGGGCTCTGCGCTCGGCATTACCCATGCGAGAAGCAGCCTGACCTGCCTCTTTCCTCTCGTCAGAAGCGCCTTGCGTCAACTCTGAACCCGAACTCGAGGGTCGATTCTCAGGCTCGACTCGAGACTTTGCACGTTCGTCGAGCAGGTCCAGATACTCGTCAACGCCTCCGGGAACATGCCGCACGCATCCGTCGATGAGCGCAAACTGGTCGTCGGTCACACGCTCCATGAGATAGCGATCGTGGCTCACGATCAGAAGCGTTCCCGGCCAGGTGTCGAGGAGATCCTCGAGCACGGCCAGCATATCGGTGTCGAGATCGTTGCCCGGCTCGTCGAGGACCAGCACGTTTGGCTCCTCCATGAGGACGCAGAGGATGGCCAGTCGTCGACGCTGCCCGCCCGAGAGGTCCTTGATGAAGGTGGGGAACTCGCGCCGCTCGAATCCTAGGCGTTCGAGCAGCTGCTCGGGGGTCTGCGGCTTGCCGTCGACGTTGAGGTAGCGCTTGTAGGTACCCAAGAGTTCCGAGACTCGCCAGTCGTCATGCGCCGAGAGGCCTTCCAGCTGCTGCGAGAGCATGCCGAGCTTGACCGAAGCACCGATCTTGCGCACTCCCCTGCTGGGCTGCATCGCACCCGTCATAACCTTGAGCAG
Organism: uncultured Coriobacteriaceae bacterium; assembly: GCA_902779675.1. Lineage (GTDB taxonomy): Bacteria > Actinomycetota > Coriobacteriia > Coriobacteriales > Atopobiaceae > UBA1367. The sequence continues at coordinate 156,095 of CACZCK010000003.1, forward strand.
CGTTGTCTTGCCTGCGCCGTTCTCGCCGAGGATGCCGTAGCGGTCACCTGGACCGATGAGCCAGTCGATGTCGTGCAGGATCTCGTTGCCCTCGTAGCCAGCGCAGACCCCATGCATCTCGATGACCTGCTTGCCCAAACGGCCGACGGCCATGCGCTTGAGTTCGATGGGGTTGCGCAGCGGTGGGTCGTCTGCGATGAGCTCCATGGCCGCATCGATGCGGAACTTGGGCTTGCTCGTGCGTGCCTTGGCACCGTGGGCAAGCCAGTTGAGCTCCTTGCGCAGCATGTTCTGCCGTCGCTCCTCCATAACCGCAGCCTGTCGCTGCCGCTCGACACGCTGCTGAATGTAGGCCGAGTAACCGCCTTCGAAGGGGTCGATGACGCCGTCATGCACCTCCCACATGTGCTCGCAGACCTCGTCGAGGAACCAACGGTCATGGGTAACCACCAGCAGCGCGCCTTGGCCCGGCTGCCACCTGCGCTTGAGGTGCTCGGCGAGCCAGCGGATGGCATGCAGGTCCAGGTGGTTGGTGGGCTCGTCCATGAGCAGCACGTCCCAGCTGCCCACCAGCACGCGCGCGAGGTCGCAGCGCCGACGCTGGCCTCCCGAGAGCTCGCCCACCAGGCCATTCCAGTCGATGTCGGCCAGCAGCTCGGCGATGATGGCCCTGACGGTCGGATCGGAAGCCCACACGTATTCGGGCGTGTCCCCCACAACGGCATGGCACACGGTATCGCTGTCGCTCAGGGCGTCTTCCTGTCCGATCATGCCGACGGTGATGTTGTTGCGATAGGTGATGGTGCCCGAATCGGGCTCCAGGGCGTGCGACACCAGCTGCAACAGGGTCGACTTGCCGTCACCGTTGCGACCCACGATGCCAATGCGCTCGCCTTCGTTGATGCCGATGGTCTGGTCGACGAGGACCTGCTTGCCCGGCCATTCCTGCGAGACGCGCTCGAGGCCGACGAGAATGCCCATTAGCTCCTCCCCTCTCCGGCGAGCGAGCGCAGAAGCGCGATCTCGGCCGCATAGCCATCCAGGTCGTTGGGCGTCTCGAGCACCATGGGCAGCTTGCGAAGTCTCTCGTCACGCACGATGGCAGCAAAGCAGTCAATGCCCAGATGCCCGTCTCCAATGCGCTCGTGACGGTCCTTGCGTGCCCCGCAAGGGTTCTTAGAATCGTTGAGATGCAGTGCCTTGAGCCTATCGAGCCCAATGACCCGGTCGAATTCGGCGAGTACGGCGTCGAGGTCGCTGGCAATGTCATAGCCACCGTCGCTCACGTGACAGGTATCGAGGCACACGCCCAAAAGCTCGTTATGGGTCGTTCCCTCGATGATGCGGGCGAGCTCCTCGAAGCTGCGACCAACCTCGCTGCCCTTGCCAGCCATGGTCTCGAGCAGCACCGTCGTGGCCTGGCCTTCAACGAGCACCTGATTGAGGCCCTCGCAGATCAGCTCGATGCCGCGCTCGGCACCCTGCTTGACGTGGCTGCCTGGGTGGAAGTTGTAGTAGTTGCCAGGCAGGCTCTCCAGACGCTCCAGATCGCCGGCCATGGCACGCCGCGCAAATCCGACGGTTTCGGGATTCGCGGAACAGAGGTTCATGGTGTAGGGTGCATGCGCGACGAGTTGCCCAAAGCCATGCTCCGTCATGATCTGGCGGAGTTCGGCCACGTCATCTTCGTCGAGCGCCTTCGCGTTGCCCCCGCGGGGGTTTCGGGTAAAGAAGGCGAAGGTGTTCGCTCCAATCTGAAGGGCGGTGCGGCCCATCTGCGCATAGCCACCTGCCGTAGACAGGTGGCACCCCAGCGTCAGGCTCCTGCTCATGCGCGCCCTTCCAGCAGCGCGGCAAGCCTGTCGATGATGCGCTCGGCGACCTGCGGCAGCGGCAGTGTGTCAAGCTCCTCGACGCCTTCGGCGCTCACGAACGAGATCTTGCTGGTATCGGCTCCAAAGGTGGAGTCCTTGCGCGATACGTCGTTTGCCACGATGAGGTCGCAGCCCTTCTTGGCGAGCTTGGCCTGCGCGTAGGCAATGAGGTCGTTGGTCTCGGCAGCGAAGCCGATGACGACGCGCTCGCCCTTGCGTGCGGAGAGGGCGGCCAGGATGTCTTCGGTCTCCACAAGCTCGATGACATCGAGTCGCTCGACTGACTTCTTGAGCTTGTGGTCTGCCGGTCTCACGGGCGTATAGTCGGCTACCGCAGCGGTGCAAATGGCTGCGTCGGCACCCTCGAAGGCCCCGAGGGAGGCTTCGAGCATGTCGGCAGCGGAGACTACATCGATGACCTCGGCGCCTTGGGGGGCAGCGAGCGAGACGGGACCGCTCACCAGTCGCACGTGCGCGCCACGACGAATCGCCTCGGTGGCGATGGCGTAGCCCATCTTGCCTGTGGACGCGTTGGCAATGAAGCGCACCGGGTCGATAGCCTCGCGGGTCGGACCGGCATTGATGACCACCGTGCGACCAGCAAGGTCTTGCGGACAGGTGACACGGGCGAGCTCGTCGAGTGTGGCAGCAACGATGTCGTCGACAGGCGCGAGCTTGCCCTCGCCCACGTCGCCGCAGGCCAGAAGACCGGTATCGGGCATGATGAGCCCGACGCCATGGCTGCGCAGCCGCCCGACGTTCTCTTGCGTGGCGGCATTGCGCCACATGCGCACGTTCATGGCCGGCGCCATGAGCATGGGGCAATCACAGGCGAGCAGCATGGTCGTCGCCGCGTCGTCAGCGATGCCTGCGGCCACCTTTGCCATCACGTTGGCTGTCGCGGGGCACACAAGGGCAATGTCTGCCCACTCCGACAGCGTGATGTGTGGAATCGCGTCGTCAGGGTTGTCATAGAGGCTCGTGAGCACCGCATGGTGGGTCAGGGCCTCGAAGGTGGCCTTTCCCACAAAGCGCTCGGCATCTGCGGTAAGTGCCACGCGCACCTCGTGGCCCGCCTTCTGCAGCCCCCGAAGCACCTCGCAGGCCTTGTAGGCGGCAATGCCGCCCGTCACGACCAGGGCGACCCTACTCATTTGCGAGCGCCCCCTCGGTCACCAGCATGCGGTGGCAATACGGGCACTCGGTGATCACCGGGCCGCGCATGAGCTCGTCGAAGAGCCCCTGCTGGAGCTTGACGCGGCAGGTCGTGGGCATGTTGCCGCGCAGACGCTCCACGGCAAGGCCACCAAAGCGACGTGCCGCCTTGTCGTAGCGTCCTGCCACCTCCTCGGAGATGTCTACGAGAGCCGCCTTGCGATCGGCTGCCAGCACACGTACGCGAGCCATGATGTCGGCCGAGGCACGCTCGTAGGCCTCCTGCTGTGCCGCGCGCTCCTCGTCGAGCCTCTTGCCTAGGTCGTTTGCGTTCTGCTCGGCTTTGAGCAAGCGCTCGAGGTTGCCCTCGAGCTCGCGATGGTGGAACTCGAGCTTCTCGAGCTGCTTGGCAAGGGCCGTGAGGTGCGCCTCAAGGTCCCTGACACCGCGGAAGTCCTGGGCACGGTCGTGCGCCTCGGACTGCACCTCATTGACGCGGGCGACGGTCTTCTCGTGCGCCGCCTCGTTGTCCTCGAGGTCGATCTCGGCATCCTTTCGCTGGCCAACTATCGATTTCATCTTGCCGGCAAGGTTCTTCTTGGCCGCGTCGATGGCTGCCAGCTTCTTCTGCTGCGGCATGGCCTTAAGCTGTCCGTTGAGCCTCATGAGCTCAAGGTCTATCTCCTGAAGCCTGAGTAGCGCCTGTGATTCGTTCACGATAGCCTCTCTCCTACGCAACGGCTCAGTGGCCGCGTCTTCTTGCAACGATGTCGGCGAGCACATAGGCAAAGCGCACCAGCTCGCCTTGGTCAACCCTCTGGTCGAACGAGACGCGCAGGCTGCACAGTGCAAGCTCGCGCGGGATGCCCATAGCCAGCAGCACGTGGCTCGCATCGAGCGAACCCGACGAGCATGCCGAGGCGGCAGACACCTCGAAGCCAGCCTGGTCGCACTCGAGCACGAGCGTCTCGGAGTCCACGCCCGGGACGAGGATTGAGACGATGCCCGCCAGGCGTCCGTCCCAGCCGAGCTCGTCGAAGCTCACGGAAGGCACGATGCCCAGCTCGGCTGCGGCAAGCTTGTCGAGCAGTGCCTGTGCCCGTGCGGACACCTCGGCACGCCATCCGTCGAGGTTGCGGGCACACTCGGTCGCGCTTGCGGCAAACGCGAGCGCCCCGCGCACGTCCTGCGTGCCGGCACGACGGCCCTGCTCCTGCCCTCCGCCAAAGCTCTGCGGGCGAAGGCGCACGCGCTGTCGACACGCGAGCGCACCGATGCCCACCGGGCCACCGATCTTATGGGCTGCGATGCTCACTGCGTCAACGTTGTCGAGCTCGAGAGGGATGCGCCCGAAAGCCTGCACGGCATCGGTATGCATGCAGGCACCGGCCGCATGTGCTACGTCGGCGACGGCCCCGACCGGCTGCACGATGCCCGTCTCGTTGTTGGCGCTCATGAGCGAGACGAGCGCCGTGTCGCGCCCAACGAGTCCCGCGACGGTCTCGGCAGTAACGATACCCTGCCTGTTGGGACGTGCGGACACCACCTCGAAGCCGTGGGAACGCAGCACCGGAGCAACGTCGAGCACCGAGTCGTGCTCTATGGCCGAGATCACCACTTTGGTGCGCATACGGTCACGGTCGCGCGCACCTTCGGCGAGCCCGAGCAGAGCGAGGTTGTTGGACTCGGTGCCACCTGAGGTGAAGGTCACGTCGGCAGGCCTGAAGCCGCCTCCCAGACAGCGAACGAGGTCCCTGCGGGCACCATCGAGCGCTCGGGCGGCCTGCCTGCCCATGGTGTGCAGCGAGTTGGGGTTGGCTCCCGCATAGGGCGCGCGCTCGTAGGCGTCCATGGCCTCGCGCGCGGCGTCCCCCAGCGGGGCCGAGGCGGCATAGTCGAGGTAGGTTCTTGCTTCGGCCATGCTAGTCCCCCTGCGCCAGGCCGCGGTTGCCCGCCTCGCGAATCGAGGCGATGGCGGCTGCTGGATCCGTGCTGCCAAAGACAGAGCTGCCGGCCACCAGCACGTTGGCACCGCTGCGCACGATCTGCTCGGCGTTTGCCACACCCACGCCACCGTCGACCTCAACGAGCGGGTCGACGCCATGCTCTTCGGCCATGGCACGCACCTGGCGCAGCTTGTCGTAGGAGCGCTCGATGAACTTCTGGCCCCCGAAGCCCGGGTTGACCGTCATCACGAGCACCATGTCGAGATCCTCGATAAGGCTCTCGAGCACGCTGGCGGGCGTACCGGGGTTGAGCGCGATGCCTGCCAGGGCGCCGGCCTCCCTGATGGCGCTCAGGGTGCGATGGGCATGCAGCTGTGCCTCGTAATGGAAGGTGATGACGTCTGCTCCTGCATCGACATAGGCGGCATACCTGCGGTCGGGGTCGGCAATCATGAGGTGCACGTCGACGGGCACGGAAGTGGCCTTCTTGACCTCGGCGAGCAACCCCGGACCAAACGACAGGTTGGGAACGAACACGCCGTCCATGACGTCGAAGTGGACATAGTCAGCCGTCTTGATCTTCTCGAGTTCCGACCCGAGGTTGAGATAGTCGGCGGCGAGTATCGAGGGAGCGATACGAACGTCGGTGAGCATGTCATCCCCTATTCGTTTGTCGTGCACAGACTAATACAGCATAGCGCAACCTGACACCTGTGGCGCCTGGTAGAGCCACGCTGCAAAACAAAGCCGCCTCGCTGCGTGCATTAAGCGCAGCGAGGCGGCGTCATAAGCAATCAGACGTTCTCCTATGACTTCTTATGCAAAGTGAACTTACGCTCGGTGCCGGTGCGCAGGCGCTCGATGTTGGCACGGTGCGACCATATGACCATGATGCATACGGCAATGGTGGGAGCCAGCGCCTGTGGCGTGAAGCCCAGGACGAAGCCCCAGGTGGGCAGCGCCACAGCAGCGCAGATGGAGCCCAGCGAGACGTACTTGCTGGGTATGGCCACCATCAGAAACACCGCAAAGGCGAGCAGCGCAACCGGCCACGAGAGGCCTAGGCCCGCACCGAGGCCCACCGAGATGCCCTTGCCGCCGTGGAAGCCTAGGTAGGGCGAGAACACGTGCCCGCAGACGCACGATGCCCATACCAGGGCGGCCGACCAGCCCATGTCGGCCTGGGGCATGGTACGCGCCCAGTCTCCGTCCAAGCATAGGTTGGCAAGCAGCAGGCGTGCCGCCAGGACGCACACGGTGCCCTTCAGGACGTCGAGCGCAAAGGTGAGCGCAGCCGCCTTGCCACCCACCGAACGAGCGACGTTTGTCATGCCGATGTTGCCCGACCCGACCTTGCGCACGTCGACGCCATGGGCTCGCGCCACGATAAGTCCGAACGGAATGCCACATATGGCAAAGGAGACGATCATGCAGAGGATGGTGAGCGTCATGGGACTCATGCCTAGTCGTCCTTCCTCCTGAATTTGAGGCGGATCGGTGTGCCCTCGAGGTCAAAGTTCTCGCGCAGGCGGTTCTCAAGATAGCGCTCGAAGTTATCGTCGACGAGGTCGGGGGCGTTGCACCAGAAGGTGAACACCGGGGGCTCGGTACCGGTCTGCACGGCGTACTGCAGGCGCAGGCGACGCTTGCCCGAGCTCACCGTGTGGCCACTCTCGCGCAGTTGCGAGAGGAAGTCGTTGAGCTGCGACGTCTTGATCTGGCGCTCGTGCGCCTCGGCGGCACGGATGGTAGTGGCAAAGACACGGTCGATGGCGCGGCCAGTGAGCGCCGAGGTCGTGATGGCGGGAGCCCAGGTGGCAAAGGCCATGCGCTTGTCGAGCGAGTTCTGGATGTCTTCGCGCTGCTGAGCGTCTTCGACGAGGTCCCACTTGTTGAGGACCACGACCAAGGCGCAACCGCGGTCGATGGCCATGCCGGCAAGCTTCTGATCCTGCTCGGTGAGGCCCACCGAGCAGTCGACCACCAACAACGCCACCTTGGCGCGGTCCATGGCCTCGAGCCCGCGCACGAGGCTGTAGTACTCAACGTCCTCGTGCACCTGCGTCTTCTTGCGCATGCCGGCGGTGTCCACGAGACGGATCTTGTAATCCTTCCACTGCACGACGGTATCGATGGCGTCGCGCGTGGTACCCGCCACGTCGGAGACGATGGCGCGGTTCTTGCCCGAGAGACGGTTGGTCAGCGACGACTTGCCCACGTTGGGGCGGCCGATGATGGCCACGGGCAGGGCATCGTCATCGGGCTCAGGCTCCTCGTCCACGACGTCAGGCAGGGCCGCCACGATATCGTCGAGCAGATCGCCCGTACCATGGCCGTGGCCAGCCGAGATGGCGCGCGGCTCGCCCACGCCCAGGGAGTAATACCCCCAGGTCTCGAGGTCCTGAGAAGGGTCGTCGAGCTTGTTAACGCACAGGAAGACGGGCTTGTCGGTCTTGCGCACCACGCGCGCGACCTCCTCGTCCTCGTCGGTCACGCCCACGGTGCCGTCCACGACAAACACGATGACGTCGGCCTCGTCGCATGCTGCGAGCGCCTGCTCGCGGATGCGCGGGGCAAAGGTGTCCTTGCTCTTGAGCGACTCGATGCCGCCTGTGTCGATGAGCACGAATTCGCGCCCGTTCCAGTCGGTGGTGTGGTACGAACGGTCGCGCGTGACGCCACGCGACTCGTGCACGATGGCATCGCGCTTCTCTGCAAGGCGGTTGACCAGGGTGGACTTGCCCACGTTGGGGCGCCCCACGACCGCCACGATTGGCTTAGACATGATGGATCCTCTCACTTCTTGAGGTACCAGCATACCATGCATGGTCACCTCTCACGCGCCTGCCGTCCTCAACCTCGCAAAACGAGGGCAACGCCATGCGCTCATTGAGCTGGGTCGGGCCTGGCTTGAACCTCCGCGCAAATCGCTTCGAAGAGGGTGGGCGGCGTGGTCTGTGCGATCAGGACGCGAGCGCCACGTCCTTCGAGCTCCTCGACGATGTGCGCCTGCGTGTCGCCGTCGAGAGTCACATGGTCGAAGTTGAACATGACCTCAGGCAGGACCACAATCTCGCCATGCAAGTCAGAGGGCAGCTGGGCCAGCAGGTCGCACGAAACGATGAGGCCCGTGACGTTGACGTCTCCCCCGTAGTAATCGTTGTGGATGGCATATGGTCGTGCGACGGGCAGCCCATCAGGGCACGTGCGCGCCCAGTTGGCACAGAACGCCGCAATGACGCCCTGTGCCGCCTCACCGCATACAAGCAGGACCCTGCGTCTTGACCTTCGCAGCTCGCAGGCCACCTTAGCGAGTTCGTCCCCGCGGTTTGCGCACAGCTCCTCTGACTCGTCGAGGAAGCTGCGCAGCATGCCGATGCCGTCGTAGAACTGCGGATAGCCGTCGTAGGTCTCGGCCGGCGGCACAGGCAGATCGGCATCGAGGTAGAACTCGTCGGAGAGCTGGAACCTCGTAATGCCGAGCGTCTCGCGCGCACGCCGCTGGTAGGGCTCGATCAGGCGCACGACGGCACGCGACGCCTCCCTGTCCTCGGAGAACGACGACGAGAACCGTCGCGAGTACTTGGTGTAGCCCATGGGCACCAGTGCAAGCGACGTGAAGCTGGGCTTCGACTCGACCCAGTCGAGGGTGCGACGTAGCTCCTCGCCGTCATTGATGCCAGCGCAGAGCACGATCTGTCCATGTACCTCGATACCCGCTTCGAGGAGTCGTTCCAGCACGTCAATGCCACGTTGGGCGTTGCGTCCGATGAGCGGGCGTCGCACCTCGGGCGAGATGGCATGCAACGACACGTTCATGGGCTCGAGGCGACAGCGGATGATGCGCTCGACCTCCTCGTCGCTCACGTTGGTAAGCGTGACGAAGTTGCCCTGAAGAAACGAAAGGCGATAGTCGTCGTCGCGCAGCATGAGCGAGGCGCGCGCGTCGTCGGGCAACATGGCCATGAAGCAGAACTGGCAGGCGTTGACGCAGGTGCGGATGCCGTCGAAGAGCACGTCGGTAAAGTCGACGCCCCAGTCCTGACCTGGCTCGCGGTAGAGCGTCGCAGCATAGGTCTCGTCGTCTTCGGGCACGTACACGTCGAGCTCGGCCTCGTCGCCGTCGGCCTCCCAGCGCCAGTCGATGATGTCGCGCAGGGCTACGCCGCCCACCGCGTCAATCCTCATACCCGGCTCGAGGCCGGCATCGTCAGCAGGGCTTCCCGGCTCGACGGCGGCAATCCACGCGCCGTCGGCTTGCGGCCGCGTGGAGGCGTAGTCTGCGCGCTTTGACTCCTTGGGACCGGTGGTGGGCATGGCTCAGCGCTCCGTGAGACCTCTGATGGCGTCTACCACCGCTTCGATGTGCGACGACGGCGTCGAGGCACCCGCCGTTACGCCGATGCGCTCGGCCTCGGCAAACCACGAATCGTCGAGCTCGCTCGGCAGCTCTATGTGATGGGTGCGCGGGCACCGTTCGCGACTGATCTCGGCAAGATGGGTGGTGTTAGCGGAATTGTGTCCACCCACCACGATCATCACGTCGACGGCTGCGGCAAGTTCGGCACAGGCACCCTGATGCCCTGCCGTCGCATCGCAGATGGTGTTGATGACGCGCAGCTCGTCGGCCCTACCAGCAAGCGCGGCGACAATGGCCTGCAGGTTGGCTCGCGCCTGCGTGGTCTGTACCACCACGCCCACCTTGCGGCCAAGCTCGAGCCCGTCAACCTCGCTCGGGCAGCCAACCACCGTTGCTCCAGGCGCATGCCCCACGATGCCCTCGACCTCGGGGTGCCCGCTCTCTCCTACCACAACGAGCTGATAGCCCTCGCGCACGAGCCGCTCCGCCGAGCGATGCACACGCTTGACGAAGGGACAGGTCGCGTCCACGACCGATGCGCCAGCCGCCCGTGCCTGCTCCTCGACCTCGGGCGCGACGCCATGGGTGCGAAGCACGAGCGTCGAGCCTGGCTCGACGTCGGCGTCCTTGGCCACGGTCACGCCCAGCTCCTCGAGCTCGGCAACGACCACAGGGTTGTGAATGAGCGGTCCAAGCGTGTGGACGGGACCATCCGTGTGAGCCGCGACATCGCGCACCAACTCGAGCGCGCGCTCCACGCCGTAGCAGGCACCCGCCTCACGTGCGACGATGACCTTCGTCACGGGCCTACTCCTCCCCCGGATGCTCGGCACGCAGCTCGCCACGCAGGGCGTAGACACGCTCCATGCCCACGCGCTCCATCTCCTCGGTACGCTCGCGGCGACCCTTGGACTGCATATCGTCAAAGCTCACGCAGTCACCGACCTTGAACCAGACGCGCTTGAAGAAGCGGGGCACCTTCTTGCCCTTGGGCATGATGGCACGGGCGCCGACTACCGCCATGGGCTGAACGGGCACTTTGGCCATGCGCGCCATAAGTGCAAAGCCGCCGTGGATCTCGACCTCTTGGTCCTCGCTCTTGATGCGGGTGCCCTCGGGGAACACCAGCACGCTTTCGCCGCGCTTCATGCAGTTGACAGCACGCTTGACGGCCTTGACGTCGGCAGTGCCACGGTCCACCGGGATGCCGCCCATGCGCGGCAGCAGCCACTTGAGGAACCCGTTGCCATCGAACTCGCTCTTGTAGATTGGGCGTACGTGCACGCCGCGATACCACATGGAGATCGAGGGAATGAGCGTCTCGAGGAACGAGACGTGGTTCATCACGATCATGCGGCCACGGCGGTCATCCCACAGCTTCTCGCCATCCTCGATCTTCCAGGGCCACAGCAGCTTGCTCAGCGCCATGACCACCGTGATCACGACGCCGCAGATGACCTTGTCAACCAGCGGGAACTCGTCCATCGCGTGGTCGAAGTAGTCGTCACGGGTGAACTTCTGGCGATTGAGCATGAGCTACCTCGCCTCCTCCATGAGACGAATGACCTCAGAGACAACCTCCTCGACGCCCAGCGACGAGGAGTCGATGTGGTGAGCGTCCTCGGCGGCGCGCAGCGGTGCCTCCTTGCGCGTGGAGTCAAGCTCGTCGCGGCGGCGTATCTCGGCGAGAATCGCCTGTTCGCTTGCGGTGTCCGCCTGGGCGGCCGCATCCTTGGCGGCATCGCCGCCCTCGCGCTGCACCGCACGGCGGTGCGCGCGTGCCTCGGCATCAGCCGTGAGGAATACCTTGACCTCGGCATTGGGGAACACCACGGTGCCGATGTCGCGACCCTCGGCCACCACGTCGCCCTGCTCGCCCACTGCACGCTGCAGTGCAACCATGGCACTACGCACGGCGGGAACGGCCGAAACGACAGAAACGTTGCGGTCGACCTCTGGCGTGCGGATGTCGGCCGTCACGTCCTGTCCGTCGAGCAGCACCGTCTGACCGGCGTCTCCGTTGCCGAACTCGATGCGCACGCCGCGCGCCACCTCGGCGACGGCCTCGGCGTCCTCGAGGTCCACGCCACGTCGCAGGCATGCGAGGGTGACGCTGCGATACATGGCGCCCGTGTCGAGGTAGGTGATGCCACAGCGCTCGGCTATGGCGTGAGCGACCGTCGACTTGCCCGAACCGGCTGGCCCGTCTATTGCGATAATCATGATTTCCTCCTGTCGTGGCCCGCGCTACCGCCCAGGCTCCTCTTGGTGTCTGTAAGGTCCTCGATCGCCGTGCGCTCCTCGGCCGTCAGCTCACGCCAGCACCCCGAAGCGACCTCGCCCAATGCGATGGGTCCGAACTCGTCGCGATGGAGTCGCACGACGTCGTGGCCCACGGCTTTGAGCATGCGTTTGACCTGATGCTTCTTGCCCTCGTGGATGCGCAGGCCAACCACCGCATGCCCATAGGGTACCCCCTCGGGCGCGACGGGAAGCGCCAGAGGGTCGGATCTGTGGAGGAGCTTTGCCTCGGCGGGCTGTGCGGGGCCGTCATCGAGCATCACACCGCGACGCAGCCGCTCGAGCTGCTCGGCGGTCGGCACCCCCCGCACGAGGGCCACATAGTGCTTCCATACGTGCATGGACGGATGCAGCATACGCTGCGCCGCATCACCGTTGGTGGTGAAGAGGAGCAGCCCTGTGGTGTCAAAGTCAAGCCGTCCGACCGGAAAGAGTCCCGGAAACCGCTTGGTGGGCACGAGACGCTCGACGCAGGGCCTCCCCTGCGGGTCGCGCATCGTGGACAGGTAGCCCATGGGCTTGTTGAGCACGAGGTAGGCATAGCCATCTGAGAGACGCACCTCAACGCCATCGACCGCGACCACGTCAACGAGCGGATCGACCTTGCTGCCGAGCTCGCTCGTCACGCGTCCGTTGACCGTAACCCGTCCGGCCGTCATCAGGTTCTCGGAACCGCGACGACTGGCCACCCCGGCACGGGCCAGGAAGCGCTGCAGACGCATGGGCACGATGCGCTCGTCAGTCATCGACGCCATCCTCCCAGTCGTCCTGCCACGCAGAGGCGCCCGCGAGCTCGTCGTCATCGCCAGCAATTGGCTCGCGACCATCGCGCCCGTCGACCTCGGCATCGTTGCTACCGTATCCCTCGAGCAGCTCGCGCTCGTCATCGATGTCTGCCGCAGCCTCCTCGAGCGTCGACGACACCGCGCGACCCGACAGGCGCTCGCGAATGAACTGTCGCGACTCCTCGTCAGGTGCAAAGTCCTCGAGGTTGGGCAGGTCGCGCAGCGAGCGCAACCCAAAGCGCTCGAGGAACGCCTTGGTGGTGCCGTACAGGATGGCGCCGGCGCGACCGTTGCCGCGACCGACCTCACGCACCAAACCCTTCTCGCGCAGCGACGCGATTACGCCGTCGGAGTTGACACCACGCACCGCCTTGACCCCTTCGCGCGTGCAGGGCTGGTGGTAGGCAATGACGGCAAGCGTCTCGAGCGCGGCCTGCGAGAGACGCGAGGTGTCCCACGAGAGGACGTAGCGTTCCACCAGCTCATGATGGCCGGGGTGCGTGAACAGCCGCCAGCCGCCCGCTACCTCGCGCAGCTGGAAGCCGCGATTGGCGTCGGAGTACTCGGCGGCGAGATCCGCGAGGGCCTCTGAGACGTCACCCGGTGAGGCCTCGAGCACCTTTGCCAGCTCGAGTGCGGACACCGGTTCGCTCGAAACCAGCAGCAGCGCCTCGAGGGCTCCGCGCAGATCGTCGTAGGAAAGGTGGTCGAGCTCGCTCATGAGAGATCCTCCTCGATGCTCGTCAACTCGGAATCGTCCAGCTCGAAGGCGGGGGCGCCCTCCACGCGCGCCACGTCGATCTCACCAAAGACCTCGGACTGCGACAACAGCACGGCACCGCGCTTGCTGAGCTCAAGGATGGCCAGGAACGTGGCAACCACGGCCTCGGGCGTCGTCTGGCCGTCGAGGAGCTCGGAGAAGGTGAGCGTGGGGTGCGTGCGCGTCAGGCGGTCGACCGTTGCCACTGTGAGGGCAATGGGTAGGCGCTTCGGTGCCACGTGCTCGGCCTCCAGCAAGAAGCTCTCGCGACGGCTGTCGAGGTCGGCGCAGATAACGGCCAACGAGCGTAGGCTGATGCCCTCGAGGTAGTTGGGCATGAGGCCAAGAAACTCAGGGTCGGGGCCTGCGGTACGGGCCACCATGAGGCCCTCGCGCTCCATGCGGCCCGCCAGCGCTGCGGCGGCGTTGCGGAACTGCTTGTAAGCCACGAGGCGCGCCACCAGCACCTCGCGTGCCTCCTCGGGCGTGAGATCGGAGAGGTCGTCATCGGCGTCCTCGTCGTCCGTTCGCACACGGCGGACGTCGTCGGGCACGAGTGAGGCGGCCTTCATGTCAAGCAGGGTCGAGGCCACGAGCAGAAAGTCGCTTGCCACATCGAGGTCGAGCTCGCCCATGCGCTCCACCTCTGCTAGGTACTGGTCGGCCACCTCGGCAACCGAGATGGATCCGATGGCCACCTTCTGGCGGCTTACCAGCTGCAGGAGCAGGTCGAAGGGACCGCTGTACGCCTGTGTGCGGACTGCGAACGACATGGATTACACCCAACCAAGCAGCAGGTCGGCGAGGTTGCCGGCCGTGGTGTCGAGGTAGAGGCCCAACGGGTCGACGTGCAGCACCATGGGAATCATGTACAGCAGCACCATAAGGATGGGCAGCGAGTAGCGCTGCACCACGTAATAGGTCTCTCGCGCCTTTCCCTTGAGTAACGGCGACACGATGGAGGACCCGTCGAGGGGCGGCAGCGGAATGAGGTTGAAGAAGGCCAGCGAGCAGTTGACGTACACGTAGACGGAGACAAGCTGGTAGACCCAGTACATCACACCGAAGGTGACGATGCTCGTATAGGCGACCTTCCAGAGGATGCGGCAGATGATGGCGCCAACGATGGCCTGCGCGATGTTTGCCGCAGGGCCGGCGAAGGCCACCAGCACCTCGTCGCGACGCGGGTTGCGCAGCCGGTTGGGGTTGTAGGGCACGGGCTTGGCAAAGGCGAGGATCGGCCCGCCCATGAGGCCCATGATGAGCGGTAGGACCACCGAGCCAAAGCGGTCGATGTGCGCCAGCGGATTGATGGTCAGACGTCCGGCGCGCTTTGCGGTGTCGTCTCCCAGCCTATAGGCCGCGATGGCGTGGCCAAACTCGTGCAGACTTGCCGAGACCATCACCAGCAGTATCGATACCACCGTGATGAAGATGCGCTCGTTGCTCATATGTGAAAGCACGTCATGCTCCCCTCTCGCGGCGCTCGCGCAGCGAGGTCGAGAACCTCATGCAGACCCAGTCCGCACAGAAAAAGATGATAGACGCAATTGCCAGGTCGCCGCGGAAGACCCCGCCAAAGGGCGTCTCGACCACAAACTGTCCCAACAGCGCGGGCGGCACCAAAAGCGGTGCCATGTTGAGCGAGCTCACGAGCTGCGCTCGCAGCGAACCCGAGAGCACCGAAGAGGCCACCACCAGAAACGCGAGAAATATGGCGCCGAGCCTCAGGACCAGGGCCAGGAGGCGCAGCGAGAACGACTCGAGCGCGGCGAGGGGCCCCGAGCGGCGTGGCTGTCGTGGCACCACCTGAGGACGGGGCGCCTCGTAGGGCCGCTGCTGCGGACTGGGGACGGCTACAGGAACTCGACGAGCAGCTGGTGCGGGAGCGGGGGCCACGGCGCGGCGCGGCGCCTGCGAGGGACGCCGGATGGTCGCGGGAACGTCTGTCGGGCGGGTCGTGCGAGGCAGTACGGCATCTGCAGCGGCAGACGGCGCGGGTCGATCGTAGGAGGGCTCCTCCGACGTCAGGTCCTCGTCAGCTTCCATGCCCAGGTAGGTGCTGCCACCGCGGCGCGGGTCGTAGGTCATGAGCCCTCCTCGATCTTCTCGGTGAGCTCGAGCCACTCCTCCTCGAGTGCGGGAATCTTCTTGGAGAGCGCGTTGTACTCGCGCATGCACTGATCGAAGCGGTCCGCGTCGGCGTAAAGCTCCTCCGACGCCATGAGCTCCATGAGCTGGTCGTAGCGCTCGCGCATGGGGCCGAGTGCCGCCTCGACCTCTTTGAGCCGCTTGCGCTCGGCACGCAGCGCGCGGTTGGCCGCATTGCGAGCCTCGGCCTCGGCGCGACGCTGTTCGCGCGTCTTGACGTTGCGGCCCTGGGCCTTGACGTCCGCTTCGTCAGCGGCCGCCGGTGCCTGCGCGCCGGGTCGCGGTGCCTGCGCGACGACGCCAGTGGTCTCCTCTGCGGCACGAGCCTCGAGCTCGGCACGCTTGAAGAGGTAGTAGTCGTAGTCTCCGTCATAGACCGTCACGGTGTGATCTCGCACGTCGATGACCTTGTTGGCCAAGGCGCGAACCAGATGCTCGTCGTGGCTAATGAGCACGATGGTGCCTGGGAAGTCGACGAGCGCGCGCTCGAGCACATCGACGGAATCGATGTCGAGGTGGTTGGTGGGCTCGTCGAGGCAGAGCAGCGGATCGGGCGCCACCAGCATCTTGGCAAGCGCCAGACGCGCCCGCTCGCCACCCGAGAGTACGCTCACGCGCTTGTCCACGTCATCGCCGTGGAACAGGAAGGCACCCAACAGACGACGTTCTTCCGATGTGGTCCAGCCAGGGGCGGCTTCGTCCATCTCGCCGAGCACGGTGTTGCCCTCGTTGAGCGTCTCGAGCTGGTGCTGGGCATAGTAGGCCTGCGTGACGTTCTGGCCAAGCTCGACGCGGCCAGCCGTGGGACGCTCGTGGCCGTTGATGAGCTTCATGAGCGTCGACTTGCCCGCCCCGTTGGGGCCGACGAGCGCCACGTGGTCACCACGATAGAGCGACAGGCTTACGTCCTCGTAGACGAGGTTGCTGTCGTAGGCCTTGGCAATGCCCTCAAGGCTTACCACCATATCGCCCGTGCGAGGCGGGTCAGGAAAGCGGAAGTGGACCTTCTTGGAGGACTCGGGCAGCACCACGAGCTCCTCCTTGACCTTCTCGAGCTTCTTGACGCGCTCCTGCACCTGGCGTGCCTTGGTGGGCTTGTAGCGGAAGCGCTCGATGAAGGTCTCCATGTGCGCGATGTCGCGTTCCTGTGCGGCGCGCTTGGCGCGGAGCTGCTCGAGGTTGTCCTCGCGTTGGTGCAGGTAGCCCGAGTAGTTTCCGGTGTAGGTCATCAGGCGCTTGTTCTCGAGGGCGGCCACGTGGCTCACGCACGCGTCCATGAATGCGCGGTCGTGGCTGACCAGCAGCACAGCGCCGTCGTAGCTTGCAAGGAACGACTCGAGCCACTTGACGCTCTCGAGATCCAGATGGTTGGTAGGCTCGTCGAGCAGCAGCAGATCGGGGTGACGCAGCAGCAGCTTGGAGAGCGCGATGCGCATCTGCCAGCCGCCGGAAAACTCGCGCGCGGGTTTGTCGAACTCCGAGACGGGGAAGCCCAGGCCGCCCAGAATCTGACGCGCGCGGGCATCGAGCTCGTAGCCACCCAAACGCTCAAAGCGGTCCTGTGCGGCGCCATAGCGCTCGAGGAGACGGTCGATGTCCTGCCCAGGTGCTGCGTCGGCAATCTGATGCTCCATGTCGGCGATGCGACGCTCGAGCTCCTTGATCTCGGAGGCGGAGTCAATGACCTCGGCAAGTGCCGACTTCTCCCCCGCCAGGTGCGTCTCTTGCTCGAGGTAGCCGATGGTGGTGTCACGCGCGAAGGTCACGGTGCCGGCATCGGGGGTTTCCTGGCCCATGATGATCTTGAGCAAGGTCGTCTTGCCCGCGCCGTTGGGCCCGACCAGGCCCCAGCGCTCGCCCGCATTGAGCTGCAGCGTAGCGGCCGTGTACAGGACACGGCCGCCGAATGACTTCTCGATCTTGTCGGCAAGGGCTATCAAGGGCACTCCTTCTCGCGCTCGTTCCCTGTGAAGTATAGGCGATGGGGGCAGCTGACCTGCATACCCCACGCAAAGCACGGATAACGAGCGCAACTATGGCGAGCTGTAGACAATCACAAATTGAGGTGAAGCAGCTTGGTTTGTATCCGGTTGGCCTCTGTTGTCTTTGGGCCTCGACCCAACGGGCACACTCTCCCTCTCGTGATTTGGCGTGATGGGCACACTTTCACCTCGTTTTGTGTACCCGTCGCCACGTTTTGCGGGATGGCGAGTGTACCCATCGTCACGACGACGGGCACCATGTGTACCGTTCGCAACGTTCTCCGAGAAGCCATGTGTGCCCATTGCGATCTTGAACGAGCTCCATGGCGCAGATAACAAAAAGTCAGAGCCGAAGCTCTGACCCGGAAAATTCTATGGTGGGCGATGCTGGATTCGAACCAGCGACCCCATCCGTGTGAAGGATGTGCTCTACCCCTGAGCCAATCGCCCTTGCAGGAATGAATAGTACCAGACTTGGCGGCGTGTGTGCGTGAGAATCTGGCAGAGTTTGGAGAGGCCGTGTACGGCGCAGCTCACGGCAGGCGCGAGCATGTGACCTCCCCTACTTGCGCAGCTGCTCCTTGACGATGCGGCTCGCAAACATCAGGGCCACAAGAGCGATGACGCCGATGACGCCCGCCATGGCAAGCTGGCCCACGCTGACCTCGAACCCACCGGCTACGAGCGCAGCCACCACCGCGACGGCGGCTACCGAAAGGACGATTGCCTTGGTGCGGATCTTGGCGGTGTTGGAGGGCACGTTGGCCAGGATGGCGCACCTCACGCCAAAGATCGTGGAGCACAGGCCCTCGAACGCCGTGATCCAAGCGTCGATGTCCATGAGGTTGCCAACGGCAAGCACCACGCCCAGCACGAGCGTGGCAATGCCGGCAAAGAGCGCGCCGATGCATGCGAGCTTGAGGATCTTTCCGTCACCAGTCACCATGTCTCCCATCGTCGTGACCAGACCGTTATAGCAAGACAGGCCGCAAGCAGCTCATGCTCGCGGCCTGTGGCATTCGGGTGGGCCCAGAGGGATTCGAACCCCCAACCCAGGGATTATGAGTCCCCTGCGCTAACCGTTGCGCCATAGGCCCAAAGAGAAAGGCGACGGCCGAAGCCGCCGCCCGTTGTTTCTGGTGGAGAATAGGGGGATCGAACCCCTGACCTCATGACTGCCAGTCATGCGCTCTCCCAGCTGAGCTAATTCCCCGTGGGTTGGTGCAAGAGGTATATTACCAGAGAGCCAATTGGTGTCAACCGAGAATTTGAGAAATTTTGAAATGAGTCTTTCTGTGCCTAAGAAGCCGAACAAAAGCAAGCGACGCAGCCGGTCGATCCTTCCGCTTGCCGTCGCATCACTCATAGCCTTCGCGGCTGCCATCACCGCCCTCTTTCCTCAGGGCGTCACCCTTCCGTCCCGCTCCCCCGTCACCGACACTTCGCGCCTCCTGCCGTTGTTCGAACGTGCCTGTCTGAACGGATCACAAGCCCTGCACGACCGTCTGGAAGCCTCTGGCGACGTCTCAGACGCCCTGAGGGCATCCGAGCTCGTTCACAGCCTCTCGACGCCCCAGAAGGTCGCACAGCTCTTTGTGGTGACCCCTGAGAGCCTCGTGGCCAACTACTACGACGGCACTGTCACGAAGTCCGGCGGCCTCACGCAACAGGCGCTGGCGGAGCGGCCCGTGGGCGGAATCGTTTACTTTCGCCAGAACCTGATCGATGCCGACCAGACACGCGCCATGCTCGCAGACGCAAACGCCTTCGCCCTCGAGTCTTGCGGCATCCCGCTGCTGCTTGACGTCGACGAGGAAGGTGGCACGGTCTCGCGCGTCGGCGGCAACGAGGGGTTCGCCATCGAGAATGTGGGCAACATGAGCGAGGTCGGCGCCACTGCAGACCCAGCCTACGCATCCGAGGTGGCCTTGCGCATAGGCACCTACCTTGCCGACCTCGGCTTTACCAGCGACTTTGCGCCTGTCGCAGACGTGGCCAACAACCCCGACTCCGACACCATGCTCTGGCGTTCCTTTGGCTCCGACGCGGCGCTTGTGGGGTCGATGGTGCAGGCCCAGGTACGCGCCTTCGGAGATGCGCACATCATCTGCTGCGTCAAGCACTTCCCCGGCATCGGCGCCGCCGAAGGCGACTCCCACAACGGCGCGATCTATACCCACAAGTCGGTCGACGAGCTAGCCCAGATCGAACTCGTGCCCTTTGCATCCGCCATCGAGGCGGGCGTACCCATGGTGATGGTGGGACACATCAGCTGTCCTGAGGTCACTGGCGACGACCTGCCTGCATCGGTCTCGCCTGCCGTCATGCAGGACCTGCTGAGAGAGCGTCTGTCCTTCGAGGGGGTCGTGATCACCGACTCGCTGGGCATGGGCGCCATTGTGGATCGCTATGGCCATGACCGCGTTGCGGTTGAGGCCTTTAAGGCGGGGGCCGACGCCCTGCTCATGCCCGCCGACTTTGATGCCGCCTATCAGGGAATGCTCGACGCGGTGGAATCAGGCGAAGTGAGCCAGGAGCGTCTTGACCTCTCCTGCTGGCGCATCGTGCGCATGAAGCTACACCGCGAGCGCATGGCCTCATAACGCAACGAGGCGCGCCGCCCATGCGACGCGCCTGCGATTCTCTCACAATGAGACCAGCATCCTGCCTGCCCTTGCCGCTCTTAGCCCTCCGACTCTCCCGAAGGAGGCTCGGGCGTGGGCGTCGGCTCTGGGGTCGGCTCGGGCGTGGGCTCGGGCGTGGGCTCGGGTTCGGGGGTTGGCTCAGGCGTGGGCTCGGGCGTCGCACCACCACCAGAGCTGCTGCCTCCTCCGGAGCTGCTGCCACCACCAGAGGGCTTGTTGCCACTGGAGCTGGGCTTGTTGCTACCGGAACCCGAAGAGGTCGAGGTCGGCGTGGCCTCCTCCTGAGTCTGGTCGGTGTAGGCAACCGTCTCTGTCGCTTGATCGGAAGTGTCTGGTGCGCCTGCCACAGTGGCGTCAACGACGATCTCTTTTCCATCGAGGTCCGTCGGGTGGGTGCCCGCCTGCCCTGCGATGCCCGACCCCTCGCCGAGTGCCTGGGCAAGCTCTGGCGAGAGCACGTAACCGTCGGACCCCGCAAGTACGCCATAGAGGCCCTCCGCCGAACGCGCGTCACCAGGCACCTCGCGAATGGCAAGATAGGCGTGACCGTCGACGGTACGCACCACCCAGGTCAGGTCTACGAAGGGCGTTCCGGCGAGCGTCTTGCCATTGAGTGCGGCCGCAAGCGCGTTGGCCCGCATGCCGTTGTTGCGCACCATGGTGGATGGGTCGGGCTGGATGTCCGCCGGAATGGTATAGGTGAGCAGCACATGGCCGTCACGCATCTGCACGTTCACGTCGGAACCGTCAAGGCGCATGTCCTCGCCGCTATGGCTGAGCGAGTCGGTGACGATGCCCAACACGTCAGCTTCGGAGAGACCCTGGTCGACGGGCTCCTCCTCCGGCTTCTCGGCAGGCTCCTCCGGCTCCGCCTGCTCCTGCTCCTTCTTCTGAATCTTGGTGGTACGGAGCGTGTCGTCGACTGGCTTCTGTCGATGTGTGAGGTACCAGGCCGCACCACCACCGCCGGCGACAAGCGCCAGGACCACCGCGGCTATGACGGCGGGGTTAACGGGTTTGCTCTCCCGCTGTGCCATATGGCTGTGCGGACCACCAGACGGCTTCTTGGTGTCAAGGCCATAGACGAAGGTGTCGTCATCGGAACTGGCCAAATGCTCGATGGGCACGCTCTCCACGTACTGGGTATCCCAGTCGGAGAATCCATCGCCAGCCGGCTCATCATCAAGCAGCAGCGGGTCAAGCTCGCCCGAGATCATGTCTATGGGATCAGGTTCGCCGGCACCGGTGCCCGCCAGCGTCTCTTCGTAGGTGTTGTCATCCATGGGAGGCCCTCCTTGTCGCAGGCGTCTCAGCGATGTGACAAGCCACATCATAGCCCATGCCCACGTAGTTGTTACCTAGGAGCTGGAGGCGTCATCGAGCACGCCAGACAATTCTCGAATCCGACGGTTTTGAGTATTACGCCAAATTACAGGCTGTGCGAGCTCGCAACATACCCGTCCTGTGGCGCCAAATGTGTGCACGTCAGAGGGGTAGCTGCAGACTCAGCGCAATGAGCAGCTGACCCACATAGTAGAGCATGAGATTGGCTATACGCATCAGGAAGCTCTGCTTGGAGCCAAAGGTGTTGAGAATGAGGATGACGTCGCTTGCCAGGAACAGTAGCGTGCCGCACAAAAACACTTCCCAATGTGCCGTCGGATTGCCAACGAGCACCACGAGCGCCAGGCAGTTGAGCACCGTGATCACGCCGATATAGAAGACGCCAAAGACCTTGAAGGCAATCTTGGCTTCGATGCGTCCGAAGATCCAGTACAGCAGCACGGCGGCAAGCACCGCTCCCAGCACGAACGCGATCACTGGCTGGGAGGCATAGGGCAGACACGCCACGATGTAGGCCACATGCCCCACAAGAAAGACCAAGATGCCCGCAAGGAACGCGAGCTGCCCCTTGCTTCCCTCATAGACGTAGCGCAGGTTGAGGAGCACGTCGGCCACGGCTCCGAGGACAAGTCCGGCCACCACATATCGGGCGAGTACCGGATCGCTAGACCCAAACGCGCCCAGGACGCCGAGGATTACGAAGAAGCAGGAGGCGACTCCCTTGATCACGTCTGCCACAAGATAGGACTTGGCCTTCTCCACGACGATGAAGACGGCTGCGATCGTCAGGCAGATGGGACACAGGTACAGGTACTGCAGTTGCATGGCAGCTCCCCTCATGGACATGTCCTTGGTCACCATGCTACGGTGCGCCGCACCACTGCGACCTCACGACGCGGCAGATGGACGACGCGGAGCGCCTGATGGCACCCCGCGTCATATCTGCGTTCCTCTGAGGGTTTGACTGGCGCCAAGCAGCCTACCAGAGCATGTCGCGGTCGATGTCGGCCACGGTCTCGGCTCCGCACATCTCCATGGCGTCGCAGAGCTCGGCAGTAATCTGCGCGAGGTACGATTGGACGCCCTCCGCACCGCCACCGTAGGTTGCGACGACGAAGGGCCGGCACATCAGCACGCCACGCGCGCCGAGCGCGAGCGCCCGGAACACGTCGATGCCGCTGCGGATACCGCCGTCAACCAGCACGCAGAGCGCGCCGCCAACCTCATCCACGATCTCGGGAAGGACCTCTGCCGTCGCAGGCACACCATCGAGGACGCGACCACCGTGATTGGACACCACGATGGCGTCGGCCTCTGCGCGGGCGGCCTTGTTGGCGCCCTTGACCGTCATGACGCCCTTCACGATGAAGGGCACGTCGGCGTCGTGGCAACGACGGGCGATCTGCCTCAGCTCACCGACCGACTTGGCACCCGCAGGAGGCTCCTGCCCGCGCAAGAACGGCAGCCCTGCGGCATCGACGTCCATCGCCACGGCCATGGGGTGCGCGTCGAGCGCCTCCTCGAGCTTCTCGAAGACCACGTCCATCGACCACGGCTTGATGGTCGCCACACCCGCACCGTCAAGGCTGGATATGAGACCGAGGCCCTCCGACAGCAGACGCGAATCCAGGCCATCGCCGATCCAGCCAACCGTTCCCGCGCCGGCAGCCGCCCTGAGCACGGCATCATTGTACGAAACGGTGTCGTACTTCTCGCCATAGTGCCGGTTGACGTCGCCCACGGGACCAACCATCACGGGCAGCGAGAGGGCCCGGCCCAGGATCTCGGTGGCGCTCGTCGCCTCGAAGGCATGGCCGATGGTGTCCATGGCCAGGCGGTAGTCCTTCCATGCCTCGTAGTTGCGCGCCGCCACGTTGCCCGACCCCTTGGAACCAGGGCCGGGAATGCTCGACCCGCAGGCTATGCCGTTGCAGGTGGGGCAGGCGTTGCACCATTGCCCCATCTGGCCACGGGCAATCTCAGCAAGCTCCTTGTACGTCATGCGAACCCCTCCCCTCGAAAGGCTCTTCGATCCAGACGTTCGCTAGCGACGCTGCGCGACGACCTTCTCGGCGAGGTAGGTGGCCACCTCGTCGATTGCCACATCTTCGCGCTCGCCCGTCGCGCGGTCCTTGACCTCGACCTTGCCGTCCTTGATGCCGCGCTTGCCGCACACGACCTGATACGGGAAGCCCATCAGGTCGGCGTCGTTGAACTTGACGCCCGGACGCTCCTTGCGGTCGTCGACCACGACCTCGATGCCCTTGGCCACAAGCTCTCTGGCAACGCGGTCGGCAGCATCCCAGACCTCGCCCTTGGCGTCGAGCGGCACGATCTCGACCTCGTAGGGAGCCACGCAAACCGGCCAGATGATGCCATGCTCGTCGTGGTTCTGCTCCACCACGGCTGCCAGCGTACGGCTCACGCCGATGCCGTAGCAACCCATCTGGAACGGCTTCTCCTTGCCATCCTCGTCCATGAAGGTCGCCCCCATGGCCTCGGAGTACTTGGTGCCCAGCTGGAAAACCTGGCTCACCTCGATGCCGCGAGCGGCATGGAGCGGCTTGCCACAGCGCGGGCAGGCGTCGCCCTCCTTGGCGGAGGCGAGGTCGAGCCACTCGTCGACCGTAAAGTCGCGCCCGGGGCGAGCGCCCTTGATGTGCCAGCCCTCCTCGTTGGCGCCCACGAGCCAACTCTGGGAGTCCTTGAGCGAGACATCGGCCACCACACGCACGCGCTTGTCTGCGCCGATGGGACCCATGTAGCCCTTGACCAGGCCATACTCGGCCATCTGCTCCTCGGTCATGACATCGTAGTGGCCAAAGGCATGCTCGGCCTTGACCTCGTTGAGCTCATGGTCACCGGGAAGCAGGCACAAGACCGGCGTCTCGTCCTCCGCGATGATGGCAAAGCTCTTGCGACAGGCGCGCTCGGAGATGCCCAGATATGCGGCCAGCGCGGCGATGCTGCCCTCGCAGGGGGTCTCGATGCGCTCGCACTCCTGGCCGGGGCCCTCCTCGTAGGCGATGCCCACGCAGGCGGCCTCGACGTCGGCTGCGTAGTCGCAGTCGCACCAGACGAGCTCGGCCTCGCCGGCGTCGGCAAGGGCCATGAACTCGACGGAGGTGTCGCCGCCGATCTGGCCCGAGTCGGCAACCACCGGCAGCGCACGCAGGCCGCAGCGCTCACAGACACGGGCATAGGCGCCCTTCTGGTCCTCGTAGGTCTTCTGCATGCCCTCGACGGTGGCATCAAAGGAATAGGCGTCCTTCATGATGAACTCGCGACCACGCATGAGGCCGAAGCGGGGGCGCATCTCGTCGCGGAACTTGTCCTGGATCTGATAGATGGTCACCGGGAGCTGCTTATAGGAGCGCAGCTCGTTGCGCACCAGGTCGACGAAGGTCTCCTCGTGCGTCGGGCCCACCACGAAGTCGCGACCGTGGCGATCCTTGAGGCGCAACAGCTCGGGGCCGTAGACGTCCCAGCGTCCGGACTCCTGCCAGATCTCGCCGGGCACGACCATGGGCACCTGCATCTCCTGGGCTCCAATGGCCTCCATCTCCTCGCGGATGACGGTCTCGATCTTGAGCAGGGAGCGCCATGCGAGCGGCAGGTAGCTGTACAGGCCGGCGGCGGTCTTGCGGATCATGCCTGCGCGCAGCAGCAGGCGGTGGCTCGCCAGCTCTGCCTCGGAGGGGTCCTCCTTGAGGGTCGGAGCATAGAGCTGGGACATTTTCATGTAGTTCTTCATTGCTATCCTTTCTGCGCGCCTAGCGCGCCTTTGCAGTGCGTCTGTGCCGCGACACTGGTGCGCCACGGGCCGTCCTACACGCCGAAGCGCTCCTCGATCTCGAGGAACAGTTCGTCGACCATATGCTCCTCGTCCACCTTGCGAAGGGGCTCGCCATGCACAAAGATCATGCCTTGCCCCTTGCCGCACGCGATGCCGATGTCGGCGTCGCGCGCCTCGCCCGGGCCATTGACGACACAGCCCATGACGGCGACGCTGATGGGCGCCTTGACGCGGGAGAGCCTGGTTGAGACCTCCTCGGCCATCGCGATGAGGTCGACCTGCGTGCGCCCGCAGGTGGGGCAGCTCACGAGCTCGGGATGCAGCCGGCGCAGGCCAAGGGCACCGAGCAGGTCCCATGCCACGTCGACCTCCTCCACCGGGTCGGCGGTCAGCGACAGACGGATGGTGTTGCCGATGCCCTCTGCGAGCAGGATGCCCACGCCAACGGAATTCTTGACGGTTCCCTGACGCAGCGTACCCGCCTCGGTGACGCCCAGGTGCAGCGGCACATCGGGCAGCTCGCGCGACAGCGCACGGTAGGTCTCGATCGTGACCGGTACCGAGTGCGCCTTGGCGGAGAGAACGATGTCGTCAAAGCCACGCGCCTCGAAGTGCTCTACGAAGGCCACACTCGAGGCCACGAGCTTCTCGGGCAGCGTGAGGTCGGTGCGCTCCCCCACCTTGGGGTCAAGCGATCCTGCGTTGACGCCGATGCGGATGGCACACCCCGCCTCGCCAGCCGCGTCGATTACCTCGTCGACGCGCTCGAACGAGCCGATGTTGCCCGGATTGATGCGCAACGCGGCGGCGCCGTGACGTGCCGCACCGATGGCCAGGTTGTGGTCAAAGTGGATGTCGGCCACGACCGGAATGGGAGATTCCGCACATATGCGGCCAAAGGGCTCAAGCGACGCCTTGTCGGGCACCGTGGTGCGGATGATCTCGCATCCGGCATCGGCCAGCCGACGTATCTGCTCGAGCGTCGCCTCGGCGTCCGCTGTCTTGGTGGTGCACATGGACTGCACCGAGACCGGTGCGCCACCGCCGACGGCGACGTCACCAACCATGACCCTCCGCGTAAGGTCGCGTACGGGGGTAGCTAGCTGCGCCATGAATCCTCCTCCCACACGACTTAGAGGCCAAGCAGCCTCACGACGTCGTTCTTAAGGGCAAAGCAGAAGATGAACAGGAAGAACGCGAGACCCACGTAGCTCACGGCGGACTGCGCGCGCGGCGAGAGCGGGCGCCTCAGCACGAGCTGCACCACCTCGATGAGGATCTTGCCGCCATCGAGCGGCGGTATGGGCAACAGGTTCATGAAGCCCAGCGACATGCTTATGGCTGCGGCAAACAGCACAAGATCGCTTATGCCAGACGCAGCCGCCTCAGACGCCATGGCCGAGATGCCGACGATCGAGGACGACTGGCTCATGACCTCCATAGTGTGCTGCGGCATGATGATCCTTGCGACGGCGCCACCAACCATCCTCATGTACGAGAAGGCATACCCCGAAGCCTCAGCGAGGCTCGGATGGTACACCTCGAGCTTGGCGCTAACACCTATGAGCTGGGGCTTCTCGTCCTCGGGTATCTTGATGGTGGTCTCGAAGGTCTCTCCGTCGCGCTCATAGGCCACAGCAATGTCGCCGCCGTCGGCCAGGCTCTGGTCGATAGCGTCGACGAGGTCGGTCCACGTGGCAACGTCACGGCCGCCGAACATGACGATCGTGTCGCCTGCCCGTATGCCCGCCTCTTGCGCGAGCGAGCCCTCTGTGACGCCCCCGAGCTCGTTGGAGTTGGTGTTGATCTCAATTCCCGTGACGACGAGCGACCCCACCAGCAACAGGAACGCCACGGCGATGTTGACGAGCGGACCGGCGAGCAGAGTTACGACGCGCGGAACGAAGCCCTTGCCCTGGTAGGTGCGTGCACGCTCGTGCGCGAGGAAGGCCTCCTGGTCGTGGACGGGACGAGGTGCGCCGGCAGCCGTCGTGCCGGGCGTCTCGAAGTTGTGGTCGGGATCGTACTCGGTCAGCAAGTTGGCGTCGCGTTCGAGGGTATCGAAGTGGCGGGGCCATGCGCTCTGCCAGGGATGCTCGCCCGCGGCCTCGTCATAGAAGGGACGAATGGCCGCAAGGTCGGTGAGGCACGCCACGATGCCGTACGCCCGCTCCTCGTCGATCCCAAGCTCGCGGGCAAGGTCGGGCACGGCCACCCTTCCCTCGCGCTGCACGATGGCGAGCGCAGGAGCGAGCAGCTCGTCGGCCTCCTGCTCCATGCCGCAGATTCGGTTGTATCCACCCAGCAGCAGAGGCGTGATGCCAAACTCGGTGCCGTAGCGACGTGACTTGAACGAGATGCGGAACCTCGACGGAAGACCGAGGAAGAACTCGGTCACGCGCATGCCAAAGGCGCGCGCCGATACGAAGTGGCCACCCTCATGCACGAACACGAGGACGGAGAGCACGAGCACGCCCCAGAACACGGCAGACAGAAACGACGTCACGGTGCTCATGCCATCACGTCCGCCAAAGCCTGATAGGCCATGCCACGTGCCCACAGGTCGATCTCCTCGAGCTGCTCGAGGCTGCTCACGACCTGCACCTCATGGGCCTCCATCGCAAAGCCCACGATTCTCTCGATGTCGAGGAAGCCGCAGGCACCACGCCTGAACGCGGCGTTGGCCACCTCGTTGGCCGCATTGAGCACGCAGGGCATCGTGCCGCCCGTACGCCCAGCCTCACGGGCAAGGCGCAGGCAGCCGAAGGTCTGCTCGTCGGCATCTCCAAAGGTGAGTGCCGACGCCTCACGCCAGTCGATGCGCTCGCTGGGCGTGTCCCAGCGCTCCGGATAGCTCAGGGCATACTGGATGGGTATGCGCATGTCTGAGGGCCCGAGCTGGGCGATGGTCGAGCCGTCGGCGAACTCGACCATGGAGTGTATGCGACTCTGCCGGTGCACCAGGACCTCGACGTCGTCGATGTCCACCTCAAAGAGGTGATGTGCCTCGAGCACCTCGAAGCCCTTGTTCATGAGCGTCGCCGAGTCGATGGTGATCTTGTCGCCCATGAGCCAGGTGGGATGCGCGAGGGCCTCTGCGGCGGTTGCATGCGCGAGCTGCTCGCGGGTGCGCCCGTAGAAGGGGCCGCCCGAGCAGGTGAGCCACAGCTTGTAGACCTCGGTCGTGCGTGCGCCGGTAAGCGCCTGGAAGATGGCACTGTGTTCGGAGTCGACGGGAATCAGCATGCCTGGCTGCGCAAGCGGCATAAGCAGGTCGCCCGCGACGATGATGGACTCCTTGTTGGCATAGGCGAGCACCTTGCCCGCACGAAGCGCCTCGTAGCCGGCGCGAATGCCCGCGGCACCCACAAGGGCGTTCACGACGCAGTCGACGTCGGGGAGTGCTGCCATCTCGGCGAGAGCGGAACGTCCCACCGAGAGCTCGCAGCCTGCGGGAAGCTCGTCGAGCACGGGATCGGACCCATGGCGATCGTCGGCGACGCAGGCATGCGTCGCACCAAACTCTCGTGCGGCCGATACCAGCGCCTCCGTCGAGCGATATGCCGACAGCGCGACCACGTCGAGCTTGTCGGCATGCTTGCGGCAGACGTCAAGCGTCTGCGTGCCTATGGAGCCAGAGCAGCCAAGAATGGCGACGCGCAGGGGTCTCCTGCGCGTCGCACGCGGAGCGGTGTCTTCGAAGATGCTCATACGATTCCCCCGAGTCGCAGAAGCAGGAAGGCCGTCATGCAGCCAAACAGCAAAGCGTCGCTGCGGTCGAGCATGCCGCCGTGTCCGGGCAGTAGGTTTCCGGAGTCCTTGACGCCAAACCCGCGCTTGATACGTGACTCAAAGAGATCGCCGAACACGGCCATGGCGCCCACGCACAGGCCGCAGCCGATGGCCATCCAGAGCTTGATGCCACGGATGTGCAGCACCCAAATGATCACCCAAATGAGCATGCAGCCAGCAATGCCGCCCCAGAACCCCTCGAGGCTCTTGTTGGGCGAGATGCGCGGCGCGAGCTTGTGACGGCCGAAGCGCGTCCCCACGAAGTAGGCGAAGGTGTCGTTGAGCCAGATGGAGCCCATGACGCCAAAGGTGATCATCGCACCCTCGACGCCCGGGTCGCAGGCCCTGATGAGGCTCACGGACGAGAAGGTGAAGCCGCAGTAGATGGCCGCGAAGGCCGTAAGCGCCACGTCGGAGATGGTGACTCGCGGCACGGCAACGTACCAGACCGCGAGGGCGACGAGCAGCACCATGGTCGAAAGGAGGTGCACGTTGCCATAATTGAGCAGTGGGGCAAGCGGATAGAGCGCCGTCACGAGCAGTGCGATGCCGTCGTTAGGAAGACGTCCAGACGCATGGCACAGACGCAAGAACTCCCAGCAGCACATGCATGCCATGACCGAAACGGAAAGCGACGTGGCCGTGATGCCGCCAAACAAGCATCCGACGACGATGACGAAGTACACGGCCCCGACCACCGTACGGACGAGCGCCTTGCTCGTACCCTCAGGTCTGCCATCGCTCATGAGGCAACAACTCCTCCAAATCGGCGGTTTCGGCTCTGGAACGCCCTCACGGCCCGAAGGAACTCCCACCGATTAAAGTCGGGCCACATCATGTCGGTAACGTAGAACTCGGTGTAGGCGAGCTGCCACAGCAGGTAGTTGGAGAGCCGAAGCTCACCTGAGGTGCGAATCAGCAGCTCGGGATCGGGCATGCCCGTTGTGTAGAGGTGCTCTGCCACCACCTGCTCGTCAATCGCGGAGGCATCGATGATGCCCGTGGCCACCTCGTCGGCAATCTGCCTGCAAGCGCGGGCAATCTCGGCACGAGAGCCATAATTGACCGCCAGCGCAAAGATCATGCCCGTGTGGCCTGACGTCTCGTCAAGGCCGCGCTGGAAGACGTCGTAGGTCTTCTTGGGCAACGCCTCGAGGTCGCCGAGGAAGCGCAGCCGGACGTTCTCCTGATGGAACAGCGGCAGTTCCTTGACGAGCGTGGTGGCAAACAGGTGCATGAGCAGGTCGACCTCACGCTGCGGGCGACGCCAGTTCTCGGTGGAGAAGGCATAGACCGA
Organism: uncultured Coriobacteriaceae bacterium; assembly: GCA_902779675.1. Taxonomy (GTDB): domain Bacteria; phylum Actinomycetota; class Coriobacteriia; order Coriobacteriales; family Atopobiaceae; genus UBA1367. The sequence goes on from CACZCK010000003.1 coordinate 186,283, forward strand.
CAGGGCGTCCAGGCCGAGCCGGACGCTCGTGGTCACCGTCTCGCGCAGCGCGTCGACACCCGCCACATGCCCCTTCGAGCGATCGAGCCCGCGTGCCTGTGCCCAACGGCCGTTTCCGTCCATGATGATGGAGACGTGGGAGGGCACGCGTTCCAGATCGATGTCTGAAAGGGAGATGTCAGCGGGAGCCGCGGCATAATACTCGCGCAGCAGCGCCTCGTCACGTTGCATCTAGATCTCCATGACCTCGGCGGACTTGGCCTTGAGCAGCTCGTCTACCTTCTTGGTGTAGTCGTCGGTGAGCTTCTGGATGGCCTTCTTCTCACGCTTGATGTCGTCCTCGGTGATCAGGCCGTCCTTCTCGGCGCGCTCGGCCTTCTCGTTGGCGTGACGACGGGCGTTGCGCACCGCGATCTTGCCCTCCTCGGCGTACTTGTTGCACTCCTTGACGAGCTCGCGACGGCGCTCCTCGGTGGGCTTGGGGAACGGCAGACGGATGGAGATGCCGTCGTTGGAGGGGGTGATGCCAAGGTCGGAGTCCATGATCGCCTTCTCGATGGCGCGTAGGGACGACTTGTCCCAGGGCTCGACGATCAGCATCGAAGCCTCGGGGACCTTAACGCCCGCGAGCTGCGTGATCGGAGTGGGAACGCCATAGTAGTCGACCTTGATGCTGTCGAGCACGTGGGGGTTGGCGCGACCGGTGCGCACACGGGCGAAGTTCGCCTTGAGGGCATCGAGGGCCTTGTCCATGCGACGCTTGGCAGAATCGGTGTACTCGCTCATGTCCTTGACTCCTATCGTCTCGTTTACTTGCCTGTAGGGCTAATGCTCATCGTCTTTGTTGCACCTAGCACTTCGGCGCTAGGCCTCTACCACCGTCGTGCCCACCGGCTCGCCGCGCAGGGCACGCACGATGGCACCTTCCTGCTCCATGTTGAACACCATGATGGGCATGGCATTGTCCTGGCAGAGCGCCGTGGCTGTGGCATCCATCACCTGGAGGCGCTTCTTGAGCACGTCGCGGTAGGTGATGGTGTCGTACTTCTTGGCGTCGAGATGCTTGACGGGATCCTTGTCGTAGATGCCGTCAACCTTGGTGGCCTTCATGAGCACGTCGGCGCCGATCTCGCACGCGCGCAGGGCGGCGCAGGTGTCGGTAGTGAAGTAGGGATTGCCCGTACCTGCCGCAAAGATGGTGATGCGGCCCTTCTCCAGGTGTCGGATGGCGCGACGACGGATGTAGGTCTCAGAGATGGCGTGCATCTCGATTGCGCTCATGACGCGGCAGTCGAAGCCGTTCTTCTCGAAGCAGTCCTGCAGCGCGAGCGAGTTGATGACGGTGGCAAGCATACCCATGTTGTCGCCCTGGGCACGGTCCATGCCCTCGGCAGCGCCCTCGAGGCCGCGATAGATGTTGCCGCCGCCAACGACCACCGCGATCTGGACGCCATCATCGTAGGCGGGCTTGATGGCCTGGGCAATGCGCTGCGGCACTTCAGGGTCGATGCCAAAGTATCGGCTCCCCATCAGTGCCTCGCCGGAGAGCTTGAGCAGCACGCGCTTGTACTTGTATTCAGACAAGGGTCCTCCCATGTTCGATGCCCGTGCCATTTTGACACAGGCCGCATATCTAGCAAAGTGTAGCAAAGGGCGCGCAGTTGCCCCCTCACGAGTGCTGCAAGCAGACAGCAACACCATGCGAGAGGTCTGCATTCGCATGAAAAAGGGCCGACACGCGCACGTGTCGGCCCTCTGTCTCATCGGATGGCGCGTTTACTCCTCGCCGAAGTTGAAGCGCACGAAGGACAGGATCTTGATGTCGTCCTCGACCTTCTTGGAGATGTTGGCGGCAAGCTCGCCGACGGTCACGTTGCCGTCCTTGACGAAGGCCTGCTCGGTCAGAGCGCGCTCCTGGAAGAACTTCTTGAGGCGGCCGTTGACGATGCCGTCCCAGAACTTCTCGGGACGACCGGACTCGGCGGCCTGGGCGCGGTAGATCTCCTTCTCATGCTCGATGACGTCCTCGGGGATGTCCTCGCGGCGAGCGGAGATCGGGTCGGAGGCGATAACCTGCATCGCGACGTCGTGAGCGAAGGTCTTGAACTCGTCGTTCTCGGCGGTGGCGGCGTTGTCGAAAGCGAACTCGACGAGGTCGGCGTGCTTGCCATCGTGATGCACGTAGCTGGCGATGGCGCCGTTCTCGACGCTGACGCGCACGAAGCGGACGACCTTCTGGTTCTCGCCGATGACGAAGATGCTCTCCTTGATGGCATCCTCGACGGAGCTGCCGTTCATGGTGCAGGCGAGCAGGGCGTCGACGTCGGCCGGGTCGTTCTCGGCGACGACCTTGGCGAGATCCACAACAAAGCCCTTGAACTTGGCGTTGGTGGCCACGAAGTCGGTCTCGCAGGAAACCTCGATCAGAGCGCCAACCTTGCCGTCCTCGGAGATGTAGGCGCCGATGGTGCCCTCGTTGGTGTCGCGGCCGGCCTTCTTGACCGCCTTGGCGAGACCGTTGACGCGCAGGACGTCGATGGCCTTCTCGATGTCGCCGTCAGCCTCGACGAGGGCCTTCTTGCACTCCATCATGGGGGCGTCGGTGATCTGACGGAGCTCCTTGACCATAGCGGCGGTTACCTGAGCCATATGTTGTCCTCCTAAGCTGGAATTCTAAAAACGGATGCGTGCTACTCGGCTGCGGGAGCCTCGACCTCGACGGCCGGGGTGGTCTCGCCGGCAACCATCTCCTCCTCGGAGATCTGCTCCTTGCCGGCACCAGCCAGCACGGCGTCGGCCACGAGCTCGCACATCAGGTTGACCGAGCGGATGGCGTCGTCGTTGGCGGGGATGCCGTAGTCGACCACGTCGGGATCGGAGTTGGTGTCGAGCAGGCCCACGACGGGGATGTGCAGACGGTTGGCCTCCTTGATGGCAATCTCCTCGCGCTTGGTGTCGACGACGAAGATGGCCTGCGGCAGGGCGTGCATGTCGCGGACGCCACCGAGGTTGCGCTGGAGCTTCTCGAGCTCCTTGGTCAGCACAGCCTGCTCCTTCTTGCCGCGGGCAGCCATGCGGCCATCGGCCACCATGGCCTCGAGCTCCTCCATGCGGTCGATGCGGGAGCGCATGGTGACGAAGTTGGTGAGCATGCCGCCGAGCCAGCGCTGGTTGATGTAGGGCATGTCGCAGCGGGCAGCCTGAGTGGCGATGGGCTCCTGAGCCTGCTTCTTGGTGCCCACGAACAGCACCTTGCCGCCCTTGGAGGCGGTGTCCTTGAGGAACGAGTAGGCACGATCGGCATCGATGACGGTCTGCTTGAGGTCGAGGATGTAGATGCCGTTGCGCTCGCCGAAGATGTAGGGCTTCATCTTGGGGTTCCAGCGGCGGGTCTGGTGACCATAGTGGCAGCCGGCCTCGAGCAGGGTCCTGATGTTGATCTTTACAGCCATGTTCTAACCTCCTGTGGTTGGTCCTCCGCATGGGGTCAGCCCCCGAAAGACGACCTGAGACTCGGCTGTGTGTCTCGGGCACCGGGCCTTGGGGTCACCCATGCGTGCGAATTTATGCCATGCGGATGCACAGCAATCTGGAAGTATACCAACAAACCGCAAGCCATGTCGAGCTCACGAGCCAAAAAGGTGCCCTACACAAGATGTTGACGGTTGGGCCACCAAAGCGTTACTCGCCTCGGGGGTGCGCCTGCCTTGTTGCCTCCTTGAGGCGCTCCACCGAGAGATGGGTGTAGATCTGGGTGGTGGAGAGGCTTTCGTGACCGAGGAGCTCCTGCACGCTCCTGAGGTCGGCGCCACCCGACAACAGCTCGGTGGCGTAGGTGTGACGCATGGCATGCGGCGTCGCGTCGGCATCGACCCCGGCAAGGCGCACGAGGCGCTCGAAGCGCGTGCGCAGCGCGTCTGCCGACATGCGGTTGCCCCGGGTGGACACGAACAGGGCCGCTGTCGCAGACCCGCCCCCCTTTCGCCTGCCGGCGAGCGTGGGCCTCGAGGTGGAGAGGTAGGCCGAGATCGCCGAGAGCGCCGTACGATACAGTGGCACCACGCGCTCCTTGGAGCCCTTGCCAAACAGGCGCACCTGTGCCTGGGCAAAGTCGATGTCGGCAACGTCGAGCCGCGCGATCTCGGACACGCGTGCGCCTGATGCGTAGAGCAGCTCCACCATCGCGCGGTCGCGCACCCCCTCCACCGTTGTGACGTCGCAGGCCTCCACGAGCCGCCTCACGTCAGCGTCGCTCAGGGTATGGGGCAGAGTCTGTGCGAGTTTGGGGCTTGCGATGGCGGCTGCGGCATCGGTCGTGATGCGCTCCTCTCCCACCAGCCAGCGGTAGAGCCCGCGCAGGGCCGACAGGTGGCGATTGACCGTGCGGGGCGTGTAGCCCGCACGGGTGAGGTCTGCCAGGTAGCGGCGCAGCCGCCGGTGCGAGACGGTGCGCCCAGCCACCCCTTCGCGCTCCAGCCACCCCAGGTACGCCTCAAGGTCAGTGCGATAGGCGCGAACCGTGTTTGCCGACATGTTGCGGACTCCCTGCAGGTAGGACAGGTAGTCATCAACGTCAGTGCGGAAGGTCGCCAGTTGCTCCTCGCGTTCCTCCGCACTCACAGGCGCTCCGACCCTCCCACAAAGAGATCCTCGCGCCGCGCCAGGCATGCAGCCAGATCCTGCTTGGCACGCGCCGCATAGGCGGCGTAGCGCTCGCCCTTGCGCATGCGGCGTCCCTCGAGCGGCGGCACCAGGCCAAAGTTGACGTGCATGGGCTGGTACGGATCGGTCTCGGGATTGGTGGCATAGGCCACGAGCGCGCCCAGCGCCGTGGTGCGCGGAAGCTCCAGATGCGGAAGCCCCTGCAGGTCGGCAAAGGTGTTGACGGCCGCCAAAAGACCCGATGCGATGGCTTCGGTGTAGCCCTCGGTGCCGGTGATCTGCCCTGCCAGGCGCACCTGCGTGCCCGGCACGGCAAAGCTCCCGTCGAGCACGCGCGGTGCGTCGACAAACGAGTTGCGGTGCATGACGCCGTAGCGGAAGAACTCGGCATGCTCGAGCCCTGGTATCATCCTGAACACGCGGGCCTGCTCGCCCCAGGTGAGGTTGGTCTGGAACCCGACGATGTTGTAGGCAGTAAGCTCAGCATTCTCGGGTCTGAGCTGCACGTTTGCCCACGGGCGCCGTCCTGTGCGCGGGTCGACGATGCCCACTGGCTTGAGCGCTCCAAAGCGCAGCGTGTCGTGGCCCTTTCGCGCGACCTCCTCCACGGGCTGGCAGGCGTTGAACAGGTCCGTCTCCTCGAAGTCGCGCGAAACCACGCGCCTTGCCGCCAGGAGCTGCTCCATGAAGGCGTCGTACTCCTCGCGGTCCATGGGGCAGTTGAGGTAGTCCCCCACCCCGTCCTCGTAGCGGGACTGCGAGAATGCCACGTCCATGTCGATGGTCTCGGCATCCACGATCGGAGCCGCCGCATCGTAAAACGAAAGATGCTGCGTGCCAACGAGCTCGCAGAGCGCGGAGAAGAGCCGCTCCGAGCAGAGCGGCCCAGCCGCGATGACGCAGGGGCCCTCGGGGACCTCGCGAACCTCCTCGCGCACCAACTCGATGTCGGGGCACGACTCCACGGCCTGCGTCACCATCGTCGAGAAGGCATCGCGGTCCACCGCCAGCGCCCCTCCCGCAGGAACGGCGCTCTCCCGCGCCATGCGCATCAGCTGCGAGCCCATCTGATCGAGCTCCCACTTGAGCAGTCCGGCGGCGCTCTCCTCCCGAAGCGACTTGAGCGAGTTCGAGCAGACGAGCTCCGCGAGGCGGTCGGTATGATGTGCCGGCGCTGGCGCCGCGGGTCGTTGCTCGTAGAGCCTCACCCCGATGCCTCGCCGTGCCAGCTGCAAGGCGCACTCGCTGCCCGCAAGGCCTCCCCCAACCACCGTAACGACCTGACGCTCTGCCACGTTTCGCACCCCTCTCGACGTCCATTGGCCCTCCATTCTACCGTTGCCCGAGCAGGGTTTCCTCGGTGGCCGCATAACGTCCATCGGGAAGCCTCCTCACGGCGCCAGCCACCTCGTAGTCGGCTAGGATGCGCAGCAGCTCGAGGGGCTTCATGGCCAGGTGATTGGCAAGGTCGTCAGCCCGCATGGGCGATGCCACGAGCGCCGAGAGCACGCGCCCGCGCGGGCTCGCCGGGCGCTCCTGCACGAGACGCAATACGCCGAAGTCACGCGATATGAGCAGCTCAAGGTCGCTCTCGCTGCAGATGATGTGCGCCCCGTCGCGGATGAGCGCGTTGGCCCCCTGGGACTCGGGCGAGAACACCGATCCCGGCACGGCATACACCTCCCGTCCCATCTCGGTCGCCGCGAGCGCCGTACTCGTGGTCCCCGAGCGCTGCCCTGCCTCGCACACCACGAGCGCCGTACTCAGCGCAGCGATAATGGTGTTGCGCTGCAGGAAGGCAAACTTGTGTACCTGTGCGCCCCAGGGGGCGAGCGCGATGACGGCCCCGCCCTGACGCGGCGCCCGCTCAAATACGTCGCGCGATGACTTGGGGTAGACGCGATCTGCCCCAACACCCGACACCACGATCGCCTTACCACCCGCATCGAGCGCGCCTCGCAGGGCAGCGACGTCGCAACCCATGGCACCACCAGAGACGAGCGTGATGCCCGACTCGGCCGCGACACGCCCAGCCATCGAGGCCGTGGCCATCCCATATGGCGTGGCGAGCCGTGCGCCGATGACTCCCAGACACATCGTCGAGAGCGCATCGACGCACCCCACGCCATGGATTACCTCGGGAGGGGCCTCCATCTCCCGAAGGCTCTGGGGATAGGCCTCGTCGCCGATGTGCAGGTCCCACATGGGGACCGTCCCCGTTGTCTCAGCCATGCGCCCTCCCTCTGTACGAACAGGCCTCCACGATGTCGTCGCGCGTCACCAGATCGTGGCGCTCGATGTCTGCTATGGTGCGAGCAACGCGCGCTGCCCGAGCGATGGAGCGCCCTCCCATGCACAGCCTGGACGCGATCCCCTCGAACGACGTGAGCGCCGCCGCCTCGAAGCTTGCGAGAGGCGCCTCGCTGCCACCATGTCGCCGCACACGTGCTTCGGCAAACTCGCGCGCGGCAGCCACCATGTCGCGCATCTGGGCCGACCCCATCCCGCATGCGTCTGATACGTCGATGCCACGCCCTCCCTCTATGACCTTCGATGACGCTGGCCGCGCAACATCGATGTGTATGTCGATACGGTCTGCCAGCGGACCTCCCATACGCGACTGGTAGCGCTCGACGGCAGCCGGGGCACACGTGCAGGGATGCCCCGGGTCGCCCAGATGCCCGCACGGACAGGGATTGGCCGCAGCAACGAGCATGAAGTCACTGGGAAAGACGTAGGCACCCTCGGTGCGCACCACGCGCACGCAGTGTTCCTCGAGGGGCTGGCGCAGTGCCTGCAGGGCGTTGTTCGCGAACTCGGGAAGCTCGTCGAGAAAGAGCACCCCACGATGGGCAAGAGAGACCTCCCCAGGCGTCACAGGCCTCCCTCCCCCGATGAGTCCGGCCGACGAGATCGTGTGATGCGGCGCGCGGAAGGGCGGACGCCCCCATTCGAGCTCGTCGGTCGGCTGACCGGCAACGGAGTGCACGAGCATCGCCTCCATGCGGGCGTCATCGTCGAGCCGTGGCAGGATCGTGGGTAGCCTGCGTGCCAGCATGGTCTTGCCCGCGCCAGGCGGACCCACCATCATGATTCCATGACGGCCGGCAGCGGCGATCACCAGTGCCCTCTTGGCCATCTCTTGGTCGCAGACGTCGCGATAGTCGAGTTCGGCGGCATCCGTACCTCTCGCAGCGGATGCCCTGCGCCTTGCGGTGCCGTCGACCGATGGGAGCTCCGACACGCCATGGCGCATTCGCCCGAGCGATGCGATCGCGCCAGTCGCGCAGCGCAGGCCGCTTGGCAACCCCTCCGGCGCCGTGACGAGGCAACGCCCTTCCTGCTCGGCCAACAGGGCATACGCCATGCCACCCCGCACGCTTAGCACCTGCCCGCCTAGTCCCAGCTCTCCCACGATCAGGCAGCCCTCGAGCCCCTTGGTGGGTATCTGTCCCGATGCGGCCAGGATCGCCACCGCTATGGGCAAATCGAAGCTCGTGCCGGTTTTGCGCACCTCTGCCGGAGCGAGATTGATGGTTATGCTCATGCGCGGGCTCTCGAACCCCGTTTGCGCAATGGCGCTCTGCACTCTCGTGCGCGACTCCATGACCGTCGCGTCGGCCATGCCCACGATCTCGTAATGAGGTAGGCCCGACGTGCAGGTGACCTCGACCGTCACCGGTTGCGCCTCTATGCCGCGTATAAAGGCAGACCTCACGGCGAACGAGCCTACATGTGCCTTGTTTGCCATGGCCTCAGGCCTCCATCGCGTCAACGAGGTGATGGATGTGAGCCGTGCGCTCGCCGACCACCGACACGGCGACGACGTCGAAGCGCAGGCGCTCGAGGCCCATCGTGCTCGCGTAGTGCTCCATCATGTTTCTGTATCGGACGAGCTTGGCATGGTCGACCGCTATCTCGGGGAACACCTCGTGAGGATGTCCGGTATCGAGCCTCGTCTTGACCTCGACGAAGACGACTTCCCCATCGTCCTGGGCGATAATGTCGGCCTCGCCATACGGACACGTCCAGTTGCGCTCGAGCACCTCCCAGCCTCGTGAGCTGAGGTAGTAGGCGGCGATGTCCTCGCCCTTTCGGCCGAGCTCCTGCGGAGTGTGGTCGTCGATCCTGAGGCTCGGCGTCGCATGCGCGCAGCACGGACGCTCCCTGTGCACCGAGCGGTGCAACTCGCCCTCGTCGATGGGCCTCGTGCGCGCACAGAAGGATCCCTCGCATCCGCCCATGCGCCGCATGCCACCCTCGGCCTCTGCCCACGGACTCCTCTCGCACGCCATGCGTCGTGTGGCCTTGTTCATTCGTGCCATCGCTGCTCCCTTCTCGGTCCTGCGGACCTACAAGGATTGCAGAGGCACGTTGTGCCCAGACAACGCTCTGGGTCGCACGCAGCACGCGGCTCAGGTCGCACGCGGCACGCTATTGCAGTGGTTTTGCTGGTTGGACGATTTGTCCGTCTTGTCCGTTTGTCGCACTAAGGACGCACGTCTAAAAAAGTCGAGGCGTCTCCAAAAAGTTTCCACAGAACGACACGCGATGAATGGGAGAAAGCCCCAGCGATCGAATGGCCTCTATATGCTCCGCTGAGCCGTAGCCCTTGCACGCGTCCAGATGGTACTCGGGGTAGTCCTCGGCATAGGCGACCATCATGGCATCGCGCGTCACCTTGGCCACGATGGATGCGGCAGCGATGCTTGCCACCCGGGCGTCTCCCTTGACGAGCGTTATCTCCTTAGGGTGCACGTGCACCGGGTTACCGTCGATGATTACCGCATCGGGTTCGATGCCGGCGTTCTCGATGGCCTGCGACATGCCCATCCTGATGGCCTGCGCCATGCCCACCGCATCGATGGACGCGGGCTCAATGTGGGCGATGCCAATGGCCACGGCATGTTCGGCCACCTGCGCGGCAAGCTGCTCGCGTCGCATGGGCGTCAGTTGCTTGGAGTCGTTGAGGCCCCAGATGATAGGTTGTGCGGGAAGGGCGACCGCACACACGGTAAGGGGACCTGCCAGAGCACCTCGCCCCACCTCGTCGACGCCAAGCGCGATGCCGCCTCCCGCCAGCTCGCGCTCGAGCTCATACATGCCGCTCACGCGCTCGCGCTCCGCGCGCTGGCGGTCGTGACGCCTCTGCGCCTGCTCGACGGCCTTGCGCACCTGCGCGCGCGGGTCGTCGGCGTAGCGTGCCACAAGGGCCTCAATTTCGTCGTAGGGAGCGTCGTGCAGAAGCGCGGCAACTTCGCGGGCCGAAGCCGCCCTTGACCTCTCGCCTGCCATGTGACGCCTCCCTCGCAATAAAGGAAAGGGCCTCCCGCAGGAGGCCCTTCAAGGTACCTAGATGCGCTTCTCGCGGATGCGAGCGGCCTTGCCGATACGATCGCGCAGGTAGTACAGCTTGGCGCGATGCACGTCGCCGTGACGGACGACCTCAAGCTTGGCGATCTTGGGGCTGTGCAGCGGGAAGGTACGCTCGACGCCGACACCGAAGGAGATCTTACGAACGGTGAAGGTCTCACGAGAGCTGCCACCGCTCATGCGGATGACGTCGCCCTGGAAGACCTGCTCGCGCTCGCGCTCGCCCTCCTTGATGCGGTAGTGAACCTTCACGTTGTCACCGACGATGACGGTGGGGATATCCTCGCGGATGTCCTGGCGCTCGATGGCGCGAATGTAGTCCATGGTTACCTCGTCTCTAGAGGTGCCGCCACACGTGAGCGACACATAGGTTTACACACGAGGTTGTATTGTAGCCTACCCGACCAAGCGAAACAAGAATCACACAAGTCTTTATTGCCTTTGGTCAGACCCTGCGCAGGCCCCAGGCCCGAGGAACGTTGAGCTCCTCGTACGCGCGGATGGCATAACGGTCGGTCATGCTCGCAAGGAAGTCGGCCACCTGTACGTCGCGGGCATCGTCATGGCGACGGTACTCGTCCGGCACCTCGTCGAGATGGGCGATGTAGTAGTCGAAGAGGCTCTGCACCAGCAGCTCTGCCTTGGGCTCCTCGCTCTTGGCGTCTCCCTGGTGGTAGAGGTTGGCATACAGGAAGGAGCGTAGGTCCATGAGCGCCGCCCACGTGACGTGCGACATGGCCACGTCGCCGGTAGCCGCACTGGTTGCCGCCACGTCCTCCACCATGGTCGCGATGCGCGCCGCGGAGCTGTGTCCGAGTACCTCGCAGGGCTCGCTCGGAAGGGCCGCCTCGGTGAGCAGGCCCGCACGCTCTGCATCGTCGATGTCGTGGCAGACGTAGGCGATGCGATCTGCCAGCGCCACGATGCGTCCCTCTGGCGTCATGGCACGCAGATGGTCGGTATGGCAGCGCATGCCGTCGGTCACCTCGCGCGACAGGTTGAGGCCGCGCCCATCCTTCTCGAGCCGCTCCACGATGCGGACGCTCTGCTCGTTGTGCCGAAAGAGGCGCTGACCCTCGGGGCTGGCGACGTCGACGCCGCGGTGGCGTGCCATGGCAGCACGCAGCCCCCGCTCGCCCGCGTGGCCAAAGGGCGTGTGGCCCAGGTCGTGTCCGAGCGCTATGGCCTCCGTGAGGTCGACGTTGAGGGCAAGTGAGCGCGCGATGGCGCAAGATACCTGTGCGACCTCGAGCGTATGCGTGAGCCTTGTGCGGTAGTGGTCACCCTCGGGCGCGAGGAACACCTGAGTCTTGTTGGCAAGGCGGCGGAAGCTCTTGCAGTGCACGATGCGATCGCGGTCCCGCTGGAAGCAGGTGCGCAGGGGGTCTGGCTCCTCGGGCCTTCCCCTGCCCACAGAGCCGTCCGAGAAGGTCGCCTCAGCGCAGAGCGTCTCGTGCTCGCGACGCTCCCTCATCTCGCGTGTCATGACCAGCATGGTGCCCCTCCCTGACGTCTTCCGCGTTAAAGGCAAGCGGGGGAAGGCTGATGCCCTCCCCCGCTCTTTAGGTACTAACGGTTGGTGTCAGTAGACACTAGACGCGCGGAGCGATGGTCTCGGCGCCACCGTTGGACTTGATCTTGGCCTGGGCAGCCGCGAGGCGAGCGATGGGCACGCGGAACGGCGAGCAGGACACGTAGTCAAGACCGAGGTCGTAGTACTTCTGGATGGAGTCGGGGTCGCCGCCGGTCTCGCCGCAGACACCGCAGACGATGTCGGGGTTGGTGGCATGGCCGCCCTCGACGCCCATCTGGACCAGGCGAGCAACGCCGCGGTCGAGCGTGGCGAACGGGTTGGTCTTGATGAGCTTCTCGTCCATGTAGGTGTCCAGGAACGAGGACTCGACGTCGTCACGCGAGAAGCCGAGGCAGGTCTGCGTGAGGTCGTTGGTGCCGAAGCTGTAGAAGTCGGCGTACTTGGCGATGTGGTCGGCGGTGATGGCAGCGCGCGGCAGCTCGATCATGGTGCCGATGGGGATCTCCAGCTTGACGCCGTACTCCTCCTCGACGGCCTTGATGTCGTCCTCGCACATCCAGCGGAGGTGCTTGAGCTCCTCGGAGAAGGCCACGAGCGGGATCATGATCTCGGGCTTGGCGTCAACGCCCTCCTTGATGAGCTCGGCAGCAGCGCTGGCGATGGCCTTGAACTGCATGTGGTTGAGCTCGGGATACAGGAAGCCCAGACGGCAGCCACGGGTGCCGAGCATGGGGTTGGCCTCCTGGAAGGAGTCCAGCTGCTTGAGCAGAGCGCTCTTGACGGCGATGGCATTCTCGAGCTCTTCGTTGAGGGCAGCGAGCTTCTCGTCGGTGGCAGCGGCAGCCTCGACGGCCTTGCTGGCGCTCTCGAGCTTGGCGATCTCGACCTCGAGCTCGCGCGGGTTGTCGAGGAACTCGTGCAGAGGAGGATCGAGCAGGCGAACGATCACGGGCAGACCCTCCATGGCCTTGAACATGCCAAGGAAGTCGCCCTTCTGGGCCTCGCCGAGCTTGGCGAGAGCGTCGGCCTTGACGGCGGGGTCGTCGGCAAGGATGAAGTTCTGGATGAGGTACTTGCGCTCGCCCAGGAACATGTGCTCGGTACGGCACAGGCCGATGCCCACAGCACCGTTCTCACGGGACAGCTGAGCGTCCTCGGGGTTGTCGGCGTTGGCGCGGACACCCATGACGCGGCCGCGGTTCTCGTCGAAGCGGATCTCGTCAGCCCACTCGAGGATGGTCTGGAGGTCGCCACCGAGCTCAGGACGGACCAGCTTGGCCTCGCCCATGTAGACGGCACCAGTGGAGCCGTCGATGGAGATGACGTCGCCCTCGTGCAGCACGATGTCGGTGCCGGCGATGGAGCAGGTCTTCTCGTTGGAGTTGATCTGCAGGGCCTCGGCGCCGNCAGACGCAGGGCTCGCCCATGCCGCGGGCGATAACGGCGGCGTGAGAGGTCTTGCCACCGTGGGAGGTCAGGATGCCGTCAGCGGCGTCCATGCCGGGCAGGTCGTCGGGCGTGGTCTCCCAGCGAACCAGGATGCAGGGCTTGCCGGCCTCGGCGTAGGCCACGGCGTCCTCAGAGGAGAACACGACGGCGCCCACGGCAGCGCCCGGAGAGGCGTTGAGGCCCTTGGCGATGGTCTCGCGACCCTTGATGTCGGCAGCATCGAACTGCGGGTGCAGGAGCTGGTCGAGCTGCTCGGGAGCGACGCGCATGACGGCCTGCTCCTTGGTGATGCGACCCTCTTCGTACATCTGGATGGCGACCTTGAGGGCGGACAGGGCGGTGCGCTTGCCCACGCGGGTCTGCAGCATGTAGAGCTTGCCCTGCTCGATGGTGAACTCGAGGTCCATCATGTCGGCATAGTGATCCTCGAGGATCTCGAAGACCTTGTAGAGCTGCTTGCCGGCCTCCTCCAGACCAGGCTCGGTCGGGAGCTTGGCGATGGGCTCGGTGTTGCGGATGCCAGCCACGACGTCCTCACCCTGGGCGTTGACCAGGTAGTCGCCATAGCGCTCGTTGGTGCCGTCGGCGGGGTTGCGCGTGAAGGCGACGCCGGTGGCGGAGGTGTTGCCCTTGTTGCCGAAGGCCATCACCTGGACGTTGACGGCGGTGCCGAGGGAGTCGTCGATCTTGTTCTGCTTGCGGTACAGGATCGCGCGCTCGGTGTTCCAGGAGCCAAAGACGGCCTGCTCGGCGAGACGGAGCTGGAGCAGCGGGTCATGCGGGAAGACGGCGACGCCGTTCACGTTGACCTCGGGGTACTTCTCGACGTCGACGTTGTCGGAGAAGATCTGCTTGAAGGTGGCGACGAGGTCCTTGAGGTCGTCGGCATCGAGCTCGGTGTCGAGCTTGACGCCCTTCTCGGCCTTCTTGGCGGAGATGGCGTCCTCGAACAGCTGGCCAGAGACACCCATGACGACGCTCGAGAACATCTGCACGAAACGGCGATAGGAGTCGTAGGCGAAGCGGGGGTTCTCGGTCTGCTTGATGAGGCCCTGGACGGAGTCATCGTTGAGGCCGAGGTTAAGGACGGTGTCCATCATGCCGGGCATCGAGAAGGGAGCGCCGGAGCGGACGGAGACCAGCAGCGGGTCCTCGGCGTCGCCGAGCTTCTTGCCCATGCGGTCCTCGAGGTCCTTGCGGTACTCGTCGATCTCGTCGAGAACGCCCTCAGGCCACACGTTGCCGGCGTTGGAATAGGCGACGCAGGTCTGGCAGGTGATGGTGAAGCCCGAAGGAACGGGAAGGCCCAGGTGAGCCATCTCGGCAAGGTTGGCACCCTTGCCACCCGTGATCCACTTGGCCTCGTCGACGGTGGCGCCGGCAACCTCGGAGACGTTGTTGCCGTCGGCGTCGAATCCGAAGCGGTACACATGCTTTTCAGCCATACTCACACTCCTGATCTTTGGTCCGTGGTGCCGCCCTTTACGGCACCCAACTTACAAGAGTACCCGCCAGATGGCCATGGCCCTCTGGCGAGCGCTCCCATTTACCTATCTCATTGTATCCACACTGACCTACCATCGCAAAGACGTTGTAAGCCACACGAAATCATCGCCTGCAAAGCCGAGGCGTGGGCGCTGTCCTAGACGTTCTGCACGGTGACAGTCGTGCGGTGACCGGCCTCGTTGACCGGTTCCTCGCCCGTCAGGGTGGAGATGATGGTCACGGCAGGGCCGAGGAGGTCGATCGAGGGAATCCCGCGACGGTCGAGCTCGCGGCGGATGTCGCGACGCAGGTTGCGGTCCACGACGGTGTGGAAGACCGCCAGCGGCACGTCGGGATCGACGTTTTCGTCGAGGTAGTTGCGGACGGTGTCGACGCTGCGCACCTCGCTGAGGCGCTTGATCACCACGATGTCGTCGGTAAACTGCGATGCCGCTGCCGAGACGACGCCCGTGGCGGTCTCGCCCCGCGCGTCGGAGATGACGAACACGATGGGCGTGGGCGTGTCGGTATCAAAGAGGGCATCTAGGTCAGCCATGTGAGCCTCCTGGTCTGCGGGTCGGGTGGCGACCCCTTCTGCGGCCCGTGCGAAGCGGAGCCTTTCCTACGTTCGGGTGCGCGTGCGGATATACATGCGTACCCTTTGTCAGCATGAACCAAACGTGACCGCCCGTCACGTAAAAACAGGGCGATTGGCACTTCCGCTCGGCGAGAGAAGACTGAGGGCCACCGACCTATTGGTCGGCGGCCCTCAGGTTACGCGTCTTAGAAGCTACCGGCGCCGTGCCAGCGCCCCGATGTTGGCGACGCCGCTGAATGCCTGCTCGAAGCGATTGAGCAGGCGCAGGCGGTTCTCGCGCAGCGACTGGTCCTCGTCCATGACGAGCACATCGTCGAAGAAGCGGTCGATCGGCTCGCGCAGGCGTGCGAGCGAGGCGATAGCGTCGTCGAGCTCGCCGGCGAGCACAGCCGCGCGCACGCGTGCCGTGCCCTCGTCGACGGCCTCGAGCAGCATGGTCTCGGCCTCGCCCAAAAGCGTCTCGTCGACATCGATGCCGAGGGTCGCGTCGGCCAGGTGGCTGGCACGCGCATAGGCGGTGGCCAGGTCGTCGAACACCTCGCTGGACTCGCGGCGAGCGCGGTCAAGCGCGAAGACGCGACCCAGATAGGCGTGCGGGTCGCAGACGCCGGTGTCGGCGACCGCCTGGATGGTGTCGGGGTCGGCGCCCTCGTCGCGCGCGATAGCGGCGAGACGGCCGGCAAAGTACGAGCGGATCTTGGCGGTGACGTCGGCCACATCGAACTCGATGCCCTGCTCGGCGTAGCGTTCGAGCGATGCATCGATCAGCGGCTCGAGGACGACGCCGTCGAGCTGACGCAGCATGGCGATGACGCCGATGGCGCTGCGGCGCACGGCGAAGGGGTCGGCAGAACCAGTGGGCGGCTCGTCGATGGCAAACATGCCGCAGATGGTGTCGAGCTTGTCGGCGATGGCCACGGCCTTGCCCACTACGGTGTCGGGAGTGTCGTCACCGGCGAAGCGCGGGCGGTAATGCTGCGAGATGGCCTGGGCCACACGCTCGTTCTCGCCCTGTGCCGCGGCATAGTAGCCGCCCATGACGCCCTGCTGGCTGGTGAACTCGACCACGGCCTGGGAGACGAGGTCTGCCTTGGCGAGGTGCGCGGCACGGGCCGCATCGGCCTGCACCTGGGCGTCGTCGCTCGCCTGGCTTGCGACGGCCGCGGCGATGGCCTCCATGCGCTCGGACTTCTGCAGCACGGTGCCCAGGCGCTTCTGGAAGACGACCTGTGCCAGGCGCTCGCGGAAGGCGTCCAGGCCTACCTTGAGGTCCTCGTCGTAGAAGAACTTGGCGTCATCGAGGCGCGGACGCACCACGCGCTCGTTGCCGGCGCGCACGGTGTCGCTCACGGCAGGGTCGGCATTGCTCACGATCACGAACTCGCGGGTCAGTGAACCATCGGGTGCATAGATCGGGAAGTAGCGCTGGTGCTTGAGCATGGCCTCGACGATGATCTCGTGGGGCACGGCGAGGAACTCCTCGTCGAAGGTGCCCACCACGACCGTGGGCCACTCGCAGAGGTTGACGACCTCGTCGAAGACGCCCTTGGGCATGTCGACGCGCGCGCCGCCACGCTCCTTCTCGAGTGCGGCAACGTCGCTGGCGATACGCTCGGCACGACGGGTCTCGGAGAGCACGAAGGCATCCTCGAGCACCTGCTCGTAGGCGGCGGGCTCGCTAACCACGTGGTCGCCGGGGGCCAGGACGCGATGACCGCGCGTGGTGTTGCCGCTCGTGACGTCGGCATAGCTCACCGGCACAACCTCGCTGCCCAGAAGGGCGCAGATCCAGCGGATGGGCCGAACGAAGGTCTGGTGCTCGCTCCCCCACCTCTGGCTGCGATAGTTGGGCCACTTGATGTCGGCGATGGTTTGCTCGCACAGGGCAGACAGCAGCGTGATGGCCGGCACCGACGCCACGGAGCGCTCAGCGAACACGTACTCGTTGCCGTCGGCGTCGACGCGACGCACGAGCTCGCTTGCGGTAATGCCGTTCTTGCGCGCGAAGCCCTCGGCCGCACGCGTGGGGTTGCCGTCTGCGTCGAAGGCGATGGCGCACTTGGGGCCGCGCATCGTCTCGTGAATCTCCTCGGTGGCGGTGGCGCAGCCGTCGACAAGCACGGCCAGGCGGCGCGGCGAGGAGAGCGTGCGCACGGCGCCATGGGCCAGCCCTGCGGCGTCGAGGCCCTTGGCGACCAGGGTACCCAGCTGCTCCTGGGCCTTCATGAGCGGCGCGGAGGGCATCTCCTCGCAGCCAATCTCGAGTAGGAAGTCACGGGTGTCTGCCATCTTAGGCCACCTCCTTGTCGCTCTGTGCGTCGCGCGAGGCGACCAGCTCCAGGTACGCCTCGCAGCACGCCTTGGCGACGGTGCGGACGCGCAGGATGTAGTTGGCACGCTCGGTCGCCGAGATGGCGCCGCGCGCGTCGAGAATGTTGAAGGCGTGAGAGCACTTCATGACGCAGTCGTATGCGGGCAACGGCAGCTTGGCCTCGAGGCAGGAATGGCACTCGGCCTCGTACTCGTCGAACTTGCGGCGCATCATCTCGACGTTGGCGACCTCGAAGTTGTAGCAGGAGAACTCGTACTCGTTCTCGTGGAACACGTCGCCATAGGTCATGGGCGTGCCGTCGGGCAGGTAGCTCCACACCAGGTCATATACCGAATCGACGCCCTGGATGTACATGGCGATGCGCTCCAGGCCGTAGGTGATCTCGACGGGTACCGGATCGACCTCGATGCCGCCAACCTGCTGGAAGTAGGTGTACTGGGTGACCTCCATGCCATCCATCCACACCTCCCAGCCAAGGCCCCAGGCGCCCAGCGTCGGGCTCTCCCAGTCGTCCTCCACGAAGCGGACGTCGTGCTCGGCAGGGTCGAGGCCGATGGCCTTGAGCGAGCCGAGGTAGAGGTCCTGGCTGTCGGCGGGGCACGGCTTCACGATCACCTGGAACTGGTAGTAGTGCTGCATGCGGTTGGGGTTCTCGCCATAGCGGCCGTCAGCGGGACGGCGGCAGGGCTGCGGATAGCAGGTGCGCCATGCCGCGGGGCCAAGGCTACGCAGCGTGGTGGCGGTGTGGAAGGTTCCCGCACCGACCTCGGAGTCATACGGCTGCATGACCGTGCAGCCCTGGGCTGCCCAGTACTCGGTGAGCCTCAGGATCATGTCCTGGAAGGTCAGAGTCGTCTCACTCATGTCGTCTCTTTCTGTGCGATCGTGGATGGATGGGATACGACGCGTGGCGTGCGGGCCTGTCGGCCTACAGCGTCCCCACGTCGGAGATCGGCCAATAGATGAACAGGGCCTTCGACGTGACCGAGTCGAGGGGAATGGCCCCGAAGTAGCGCGAGTCAAGCGAGTTGGTGCGGTTGTCGCCCATCACCCATAGGCATCCCGCGGGCACCGTGTAGGGAAAGGTCACGTTTTCGGAGAGGTTGCTGGCATGCCCATCGAGCGCGTAGCTGGGCTTGCCCATGACGTAGGGCTCGGAGATGACCTTGCCGTCCACGAGCACGTAGCCGTCCTGCAGATCGACCACCTGGCCCTCGGTCGCAACAACCCGCTTGATGAGGGTCGTGCCGGAGCCGTCCGGATCGTTGAAGGTGACGATGTCGCCGGCAACGGGTTCGCTCCAGTGCAGCGTGACCTTCTCGCCCACGAGGCGGTCGCCAAGCTGGATGGTCTCGAGCATCGACCCGGAGGGCACCTCGTAGGTCTCGGCAATGAACACACGGATGATCACGGCCAGCACCAGGGTGCCGAGCACGGTCATGAGCAGCTCGAGCCAGGCAGGGGTGCGTGACGGTGGCTCAGGGGCAAGGTAGGGATTGCCGGCGTCGAACTCGTAGTGCCGCGGCCCCTCGACAGACGGGACGTTGACGTCCTCGGGAGCCTCCAGGCCCGGTTCGGTCGCCTCGGGCACCTCTGGGTCAGGCAGAACAGCGCCAAACCCCTCCGGGATCGATGCAGCCTCGTCGAGCCCCTCTGGGTTCGGTGCGGCCTCCTCAAGCCCCTCGAGAGGACGAACGTCCTGTGGGCGCTCGAATGCCTCGTCTTCCATCGCTACACCTCCCCCTCAGGATGCTCGTGGCTCATGATGTCATAGACGAACCGCCGCTCCGTCTCGGAGAGGTCGGCGGAATCGAGCAGATCTGGACGCAACAGCGCCGTCCGCCTGAGCGAGCTCTCGCGTCTCCAGGCATCGACTGCGGCATGGTCGCCCGAGAGCAGCACTTGCGGCACTTCCATGTCGCGGAACGTTGCCGGCCTCGTGTACTGCGCGTATTCCAGCAGCCCGTCGGAGAACGACTCGTCGCGGGCACTCATCTCGTCTCCGAGCGCGCCGGGCAACAGGCGCACCACCGCGTCGGTGACTGCGAGAGCTGCGAGCTCGCCGCCCGTGAGAACGTAGTCCCCCAGCGATATGACGGAGTCCGCCAGCTCGTAGGCGCGCTCGTCCATGCCCTCGTAGCGCCCGCAGACAAACAGCAGGCGTTCCTCGCCGGCGAGACGCTGCGCCTCGGCCTGCGAGAAGGGAGTGCCACAGGGCGAGAAGAAGATTACGTGCGGTCGTCGCTCGTCGAAGGCGGTCACCGCCTCGACGGCCTCGTAGATGGGTTCGGGCTTCATGAGCATGCCCTGGCCGCCGCCAAAGGGGGCGTCGTCAACCGTGCGATGCCGATCGTGAGTCCAGTCGCGCAGGTCGTGCGCACAGAACTCAAAGATCTGCCGCGTGCGGGCACGCCCCAGAATGGAGGCCCCCACGTAGCCTTCGAATACCTGCGGAATGACGGAAATGGCATCGATGCGCATGGCCTCACGCACCTCCGCCCGGCACGGTGCCGTCGGGCACGCGCACCAGTATGGTCCCGTGGTCGTCGCATGCGAGCACGAATTCGTCGACCACAGGCACGAGCACCTCGCCGAAGGGACCCTCGATGACCCAGACGTCGTTGGCGGCGCCGGTCATGACCTCGATAATCGTACCGAGCGTGCCGTGGGTCTCGTCCTCTACCTCACGTCCGAGCAGCGACTCCACGTCGTGCAGGAGGTAGTCGGCGGGGAGGTCGTCGACACGCGCCAGGATGGTGGAGCCCACCAGCTCCTGCGCCGCGCCGATGCTCCGACAGCCACTGAGCGCAACCAGCTGGCCCGCTCCGCCCTCCGCACTCGCGGAGCGCACCGTGTGCCAACGGTCACGCTTGAGCAGCGGTGGCACCAAGGCCACCTCCATGCCCTCGTGCAGCAGAGGGGGAAGGCCGTGAACGGGAACCGTCACGACCTCCCCCCTCTTTCCGTGTGGCTTCTCCACACGAGCTATGGCTCGGTACTGCGCGCGCAAGCTCTTAGCCCAGGACTTCTACCTCGACCGAGGTCCCGACGCGGGATCCAAGGGCGCGGGCCAGCGTGCGGATGGCCTTGATGGTGCGACCGCGACGGCCGATGATGCGACCTGCGTCCTCCTCGGCGCAGCTCACCTCGATGAGCGCCCCGTCGGGACCGTCGGTCACGTCAAGGGAGACGGCCTCGTCATCGCTCACAAGGCCACAGACGATGTACTCCACAAGGTCGGCGACCTTGTCGGAGGGCATCTCAGCGGGTGCGGCACCAGCCTCGATGGTCTCGGTCATCTCGTCGGTCACAGGTGTTACTCCTCAGACTCGGCAGCCGCCTTGGCAGCAGCCTTCTTGGAGAGCTTCTGCTTCTTCTCGGGAGCGGGAGCATCGGAACGCGCGATGTCGATGAGGTGGGACACGGCGTTGGTGGGCTGGGCACCCTTGGCGACCCAGGCGTCGATCTTCTCGAGGTCGAGGTCGATGACCTTGGGGTTGGCGACCGGGTTGTAACGGCCGACCAGCTCGATGTAGCGACCGTCGCGGGGCATGCGGCCGTCAGCGACGACGACGCGGTAGAACGGACGCTTCTTGGCACCGTGACGGGCCAGGCGAATCTTGACTGCCAATGAAAACTCCTCCAGACAGGCGGCGCACGTGGATGATAGGTTGACCGCGCCGCAGGGCCACAACGACTCTCTATGATACGACTCTGCTGAGCCTGCGCAAGGTGCAGTTTTTGTGAAACGGGTCCGTCCGCGCACGCCACATACATGGCACATGACCGCATTCAGGGGTCTTTAAGCATGCCAATGTACGATGATGGCAACAGAGCCCACGAAAAGGAGTGACCATGAACGTCTTGGTAGTCGAGGACGAGCGTAACCTAGCCGACGCGATCTGCCGGATCCTGCAGGACGCCGGCTACAACGCAGAGGCATGCTACGACGGTCGCAGCGGTCTGGCTTCGGCCAGAAGCGACATGTACGACGCCATCGTGCTCGACGTCATGCTCCCCGGCATGAGCGGCTTCGAGATCGTGCATGAGCTGCGTCGCGACCGCATCGCGACACCGGTGCTCATGCTCACCGCCCGCACGGCCACCACCGACAAGGTCGAGGGCCTCGACGCCGGCGCCGACGACTACATGACCAAGCCCTTCGAGGCACCCGAGCTCCTCGCGCGCCTGCGCGCCCTCACGCGGCGGCAGGGCGAGGTCGTGCTCGACGAGTCAACCTTTGCCGATCTCACTCTCGACCTCAACACCCACGACCTGCGCTGCGGCGGACGCAGCGTGCACCTCTCGGGCAAGGAGTTCGAGGTGCTCGAAATGCTCATGGGTTCCAACGCCCGCGTGGTCTCCAAGCAAGACCTGCTCACGCGTGTGTGGGGCACCGACGGCGAGACCTCCGAGAACTCGGTGGAAGCCTACATCTCGTTTCTGCGCAAGAAACTGACCCATCTCAAGAGTTGCGCACGGATCACGACGCTGCGCATGCTGGGCTATCGCCTCGAGCGCTTCGACGGGCCTAGCGCCTCGTAGCGGGAGGTCACGCATGCTCAGGCGTCTTCGCAGAAAGTTCATCGTCATCGTCATGGTGCTCGTTGGTAC
This sequence comes from uncultured Coriobacteriaceae bacterium, assembly GCA_902779675.1. Lineage (GTDB taxonomy): Bacteria > Actinomycetota > Coriobacteriia > Coriobacteriales > Atopobiaceae > UBA1367. The sequence continues at coordinate 208,330 of CACZCK010000003.1, forward strand.
GGTGCTGGCAGCCGTCCTCTGTACGACCTACCTGTCGACCGTGAGGGCCCACGAGCGCATGATCGAGAGCGCGCTGGCACACAGCCTCGGCAATGGCCTCGACGTGCGCCCCGTCATGGGCGAGCGCCGCCCCATTGACGACGACGGGATGGGCCAGATGCTCGGCCTGCTCGTCGAGACCGATGGCGAGGGCGTCGTGCTCGAAGTCAGCGACGCACCGGTCGTCATTGACCCGTCTGCCCTCAACGGCGTCATCTCCAAGGTCATGGCCGACGGCGAACTGTCCGGTCGCGACCGCAACCTGCATCTCGCCTGGGAGGCCTCCTACGTCGATGACGGGGTCTGGCACGTCGCCATCGTCGACACCGCCTCCTCCGACGCCGTGATCAGGCAGCAGGCCGTAAGGAGCGTGCAGATCGTCTGTCTGGCACTCCTGGCCCTGTTCGCTATCACCTGGTGGCTATCGGGATGGGCCTTGCGCCCCGTCGAGGAGGCATGGGAGCAGCAGCGTCGCTTTGTGGCCGATGCCTCACACGAGCTCAAGACACCCCTCTCGGTCATCATCGCCAACAGCCAGATCCTCGAGGGCCACGAGGGCGTCAGCGAGGACGCGCGGCGTTGGGTGGCCAACACCAGCGAGGAGGCCGAGCACATGAAGGCCCTCGTCGGCGACCTCCTCCAACTCGCCCGGGCAGACGAGTCGTCCGCAGGCGGCGCCGTCGGCGCGATGCGTCATGAGGACGTCGACCTGACCGAGATCGTCGAATCCGCGGCGCTCGAGTTCGATGCCGTCGCCTTCGAGCGCGGCTGCATGCTCGAGGCCAATGTGGCCGAGGGAATTCGCGTAAATGGCGACCCCGAGTGGCTCGAACGCCTCACGCGCATCCTCATCGACAACGCCTGCAAGTATGGTGCGGAGGGGACGAGCGTAACGGTCACCCTTGCCCGCGAGGGGTCGCACCCCACCCTCTGCGTGCACAACCTGGGCAACCCGATCGACCCCGAGGACCTTCCCCATGTGTTCGAGCGCTTCTACCGCTCCGACAAGGCGCGCGCTCGTGAGGCGGAGGGCGGCTTTGGGCTGGGACTCGCTATAGCCAAGGGCATCGCTGACGCGCATGGGGGCACCATTTCGGTGACGAGCGACGAGACGGCGGGAACCACCTTCAGGGTCACGCTCTGACGCAGGCTCCGCACGCGTCGGCGCGGTGCCGTATACTGCACCCATGCAGCAGAGCGGAAGCGACATACCCTGGACCGGGAGGGCCGTCGGGCTCATGGACCTCGACGCCTTCTTTGCGTCGGTCGAGCAGCTCGACCATCCCGAATGGCGTGGCAAGCCCGTGATCGTCGGAGGCTCGCCTGAGCGTCGCGGCGTGGTCTCCACAGCCTCATACGAAGCCCGCACCTATGGCGTGCACTCGGCCATGCCCTCTTGGCAGGCCGCCCGCCTCTGCCCGCAGGCCATCTGGACGCACGGACACTACGCGCGCTACCGCGAACTGTCCGATAAGGTGATGGCCATCGTCCGTGACGAGACGCCCCGCGTCGAGCAGGTCTCGATCGACGAGGCGTTCTTCGACGTCTCGCCCGGCCGCTACTCACGCGAGAGTCCCATCGTCATCTGCCAGCGCATCCAGCATCGCGTCTCGCAGCTTGGCGTCACCTGCTCTATTGGGCTGGGGGTCAACAAGACCGTCGCCAAGATCGCCTCCGAGCGCCAGAAGCCACGCGGGCTCACGGTGGTGCTTCCGGGCACCGAGGCGGCATTTCTGGCTCCCCTGCCCGTGCGCGTGATGAGCGGCATCGGCAAGGCCAGCGAGTCGCGCCTGTCGGAGATCGGCATCCACACCCTCGGCCAGCTCGCCCAGCAGGACCCCGAGCGCATGAAGTCCGTCTTTGGGGTATCGGGGCCGCGCATGGTGCTGCGCGCGTCAGGCCGCGAGGAGTCCACGGTGCGTCGCATCGACGAGCATGACGAGGTGAAGTCGGTTTCCAACGAGCGCACCTTCGCGCACGACCTTGTCACGCGCGACCAGCTCGAGGCCGCCATCGACCATGTGAGCGCGCTGACGGGCAGCCGCCTGCGCGCCAAGGGACTCAAGGGGTCGCAGGTGACCCTCAAGCTCAAGTTCGACATACACCACACCCACACCGCGCAGTGCCAGCTGGCCGAGCCAACCGACGACGAGCACGTCTTTGGCGCCGTTGCCCGCGGCCTACTCGACGGCCTGTGGCGCGAGGGGACGGGCGTACGCCTCGTCGGTGTGGGCATCAGCGGATTCGATGGTGCCAGGCCACGCCAGATGGGGCTCTTCGACCAAACCGAGGCATCGAAGCCAGAGCAGCCCACCCGCGACCTGCGCGCCCTCTCTGTGGCCACCGACGACATCCGACGTCGGTTTGGCAACGACGCCCTCAGCTACGGGCGGGAGCTCCGCTTCCGCGACGCGGAGTCCGACACCGAGGCCATGGACCGCAGAGAAGACTGACCGGCATGAGTCGGGGCCCGACGCCAGCGACGGGCCCCTTCCGATCGATTGTGCGTATGGCGGGCTAGGCCTCGGGCATGTCCTCGAAGACCTCGCCCTCGGTGAGCCACTGCTCCTGCGGCGTCGCACCCTCGAGGTCGAGAGCCACGTGCGGCGCGTCTCCCCAGAGACGCTCCAGACGGTAGAACTCTCGTGACTCCTCGCGGAACACGTGAAGCACCACGGCGCCGTAGTCGACGAGCACCCAGGTGGAACCAGCGCGCCCCTCCACCGAGATCGGCTTCTCGCCGCAATTGATGCGCACCTTCTCGCGCACCTCCTCGACGACGGCGTCCATCATCGGGTTGTTTGCGACCGTGCAGATGAGGAAATAGTCGCACACGTCCGACTTGTCCGTGAGGTCGAGCAGAAGGATGTCGGTGGCCTTCTTGTCGTCTGCCGCGGTCGCGGCGATCTTTGCCAGTTCGAGAGGCGTCACTGCCATATGGTCTCCTCGCTTTCGCCCGCGCGCACCCAGCGGTGTTATGCGGGCATTCTACCGTTGCGCCCTGCGCTGCAGGGCAATCTCATTGTATATGTCCAGCGTCCCCGGGTAGAGGTAGCGCTCGGTCTCGATGACATACGAGACGCCGTGATAGAACGACGTCCAATACACGTCCTCGAGCGGTGCCCGCCCGTCGACCATCGTGCGCGTCTCGCGTATGGCGGGCACGTCGCGCCGAAGGGGCTCGATGCCATCTGCCACGAACACCACCATGTCGAGCGGACTCATATGGGCATGGCCGATGGTGTGGCGCGCGATGGCCTGCCACACGGCAGCAGGAAGCTCCGGATAGCGTTCGGGCAGGTGGATTGCCGCCGTCATGCCATGGAGCAGCGGCTGCACCAGCCGCAGGTCCACACCCAGGTCGATGCCCAAGTCGCGCGCCAGGCCCATCTGCCCCTCCGCGTCGAGGACCTTGTCCCAGTCGTGCAGGATGCCCGCGACGCGCGCCTGCAGGGGGTCCACCCCATAGGCCAGCGCCATCTGCTCGACCGTGTGTGCCACCGAGAGCGAATGGCGGTAACGCCCTGGCTTTGCGACCTCCATGTGCCGCCGTAGATCATTCTCGAGACGATTCACGAGGGCGGCTGAATCTTGGTCGTAGGTGGGTTCGCCCACCTGGAGCGACCACCCTCCCCTTTCGTCGTATGCCATCACAGCCCCCTGCCCTGCCCGTAGCGGCCGCCATGGGCCCCATAGAGCTCGTGCTTGTGGATGTATCCCGTCACCACGTCGGGCGTCAGGTAGCGCAGGCTCTGGCCCGCCGAAACGCGCTCGCGCAGGTAGCTCGACGAGATGGCCAGCGCCGGTATCTCAAGGTAGGTCACGTCAAACTCGCAGGACGCCTCGGCGAAGGCCCTGCGGGCGCTCTCGAGATCATAGCCCGGCCTCGTGGCGCCGACGAGGTGTGCCAGGCGTGCGATTGTGCCAGCATCGCGCCACGTCACCACCTCGGCGATTGCGTCGGCTCCGGTGATGAAGTAGAACTCGACGTTATTCGGGTAGATCTCGCGCAGGCGCGTGAGGGTCTCGGCGGTGTAGGTGATGCCCGCGCGGTCCACCTCGAACCGACTCGCCGTGAAGTGAGGGTTGTCGGACGTGGCGAGCAACGTCATGGCATAGCGATCCTCGCCCGCACTCACCTGCTTGTCCTGCTTGAACGCCGGGCTGCCGGCCGGCATGAACACCACCACGTCGAGACCGAGCCTGTCGAAGGCGGCCTCCGCCGCCACGAGGTGACCGTTGTGGATGGGGTCGAACGTGCCGCCCATGATGCCCAGCCGGTACGTGCGGGACGGGTCCTGGCCCAACGCGGGCAGGTCACCCCGCACGGCCGTTGCGACACCCACGTGCGGATCCAGCGCATCGTTAGCCATCGTGCTCCCCTCGCCCCTGTCGGCACTGCCGCCCATCAGAACACCAGCAGCTCGTCGCGGTGGATGGCGGGCTGGCCATCCTTCTCGGGCATGAACCGCGCAATGACGTCAAGCTTGAGCCCTCGCACGCGCACCATCTCATCGGACGAATAGCGCACCGTGCCGCGCCCGATGAGCGCGCCTTCGGGCGTGACCACATTCACCACGTCGCCCGCGGCATAGGTGCCTTCGGTCGCGATCACACCGACGGGCAGCACCGAGGCGCCCCGCTTGACCACTGCGGCACAGGCGCCCTGATCGAGCGTGAGGGTACCCCTCGGGACCTCGGCAAGGCCGATCCAGAACTTGCGCGGGCTCTCGTGACCCGACCCGTGCGGCGGTGTGAAGCGAGTCCCCACGGCGGCACCGCTCATGACCTCTGCCAGCACGCCGGGCCTCCTGCCCTTGCAGATGACCGTGGGGATGCCCGCGGCCAGCAGTGCGCGGGCTGCGCGGAGCTTGGTGGCCATCCCACCGGTGCCCACGGCCGAGCCGGCACCTCCCGCCATGGCCATCACGCGCTCGTCGATGCGCTCAACCTGTGGGATAAGCTTGGCGTCGGGGTTGGTCGACGGGTTGGCGTCATAGAGGCCGTCGATGTCGGACATGATCACGTATAGGTCGGCGCCGATCAGGGTCGCCACGATGGCACCGAGCATGTCGTTGTCGCCAAAGGCGAACTCGGCCACCGACACCGTGTCGTTCTCGTTGACCACGGGCACGACACCCAGGTCGAGCAGACGCTCAAGGGTGTTGCGTGCGTTGAGATACCCCTCGCGGTCGACCACATCGCGCCGCGTGAGCAGCACCTGCCCACAGGCGATGCCCTGCTCCCTCAGCACGGCGGCGTAGACCTCGGTGAGGGCCGCTTGGCCACACGCGGCGCATGCCTGAAGGCTGGGCATGTCTGTTGGCCTCGCGGTGAAGCCCAGGCGTTCCATGCCCGCAGCAGCTGCGCCAGACGAGACGATGACCACCCGCTTGCCCATCCGTCGCAGACCAACCACCTGGTTGCAAAGATCGGCGATGAAGGCCTCGTCGACGGCCCCGCGGTCGTTGACCAGGGTCGAGGACCCGATCTTCACCACGACGATGTCGGACTGCCCGGAAAGGTCGGCCATCACGCATCATCTCCCATCAGGTCCTCGTCATCGAAGTCGATTTCGAACGTCACTGCATCCTCGGGCGGCAGCTCGTCGTCAGCCGCCGCGTCGCCGCCATCGTAGGAGAAGGCAAAGCCGAGGATGCGCACCTCGTCGCCCTGACGGCAGCCTTCCTTGGCCAGCAGGTCGTCGAGGCCGATGCGGTCGAAGCGACGCTGCAGATAGGCCACCGCCTCGTCGTTGTCCCAGTCGGTCTGCACGACCATGCGCTCGATGGCGCCACCGGAGACGCGCCAGACGTCGCGCTCCTCGCGCGTGACCGTGATGCGCTGATCCCTGCGCAGGCGCTCGCGCTCCACCACGGCGTTGAAGTCCACGGTCGGCGCGTCGGAGGCAACCTCCAGACGCAGCTCGGCCACACGCGCGGCGCAGGCGGTGACCAGGTCTTCGAGCCCCTCGCCAGTAACGGCGGACACCTCGAAGTACGGACGCCCGTCGGCCTCGGCGGCCTCCCGCAGGAACATGGAGGCAACATCGGCGCCAGGCATGTCGCACTTGTTGCCCACCACGATCTGCGGCCGCTCGGCGAGTTCGGAAGCGTAGGCGGCGAGCTCGTCGTTGATGGTCTGGTAGTCGACCAGCGGATCGCGGTTCTCGAAGCCGCCCGTAAGGTCGACGACGTGCAGGATCAGTGCCGTGCGCTCGATGTGGCGCAGGAACTCGTGGCCCAGGCCCCTGCCCTCCGACGCACCCTCGATCAGGCCGGGAACGTCGGCCACCACAAAGGAGTCGCCCGTCTTGGCGCGCGCTACGCCGAGGTTGGGCACGAGCGTGGTAAAGGGATAGTCGGCAATCTTTGGCCGCGCGGCGCTGATGCGCGCGATGATGGAGCTCTTACCCACCGATGGCATGCCCACGAGCGCGGCATCGGCCATGAGCTTCATCTCGAGCTCGATCCAATGCTCGATGGCAGGCTCGCCCTTCTCGGCGAACGCGGGCGCGCGCCGCACAGACGAGACGAAGTGGATGTTGCCCCGGCCGCCCATGCCGCCCGGGGCCACCACCACGCGGTCCCCCGGATGCGTGAGGTCGCAGATGTCGTAGGCAGGCTCCATGGTGGCGGAGTCAATCTCGCGCACCACGGTGCCAAGCGGCACGCGCAGCACGAGGTCCTCGCCAGCGCGCCCGTGACGGCGGGCGCCCTTGCCATGGGTGCCGCGCTCTGCCCTGAAGTGGTGCTTGTAGCGGTAGTCGATCAGCGACGAGAGCTGCGGGTCGGCCTCGAGAATGACGGAGCCGCCGTTGCCGCCGTCACCGCCGTCGGGCCCACCTTTTGGCACGAAGGCCTCGCGGCGGAACGACATGCAGCCGGCACCGCCGTCGCCTCCCCGAACGTTGATTCGACACAGATCTGTGAAGGTGGCGGTAGGCACCCGACCACACTCCCCTCTTGGTTGACTGGCGCCCACGGGCGCCCCTGGCTAGCTCCTAGTATGTCAAAAAAGGCCCCCGACGGCATCGGGGGCCCAGCACATTGCGATGTGGGTGAAGCCTACGCCTGCGTGCGCACGTGCACGTAGTGCTTCTTGCCCTTCTTGAACTCGACGACGCCGTCGGCGAGGGCGAACAGGGTGTCGTCCTTGCCACGACCGACGTTCTCGCCCGGGGTGATGTGCGTGCCGCGCTGACGGACGATGATCTGACCGGTCTTGATGGCCTGGCCACCATAAATCTTGACGCCGAGACGCTGAGCGTGCGAATCGCGGCCGTTACGCGAGGAGCCGAGGCCTTTCTTATGAGCCATCTCTCTACCTGCCTATCTCTCAGTAGTGGTTCTTAGTGAGTCGAGCTACGCGGGAATCTCGACGACCTGAAGCTTGGTCAGGTTCTGACGATGACCCTTAGTGCGGTGATAGCGCTTGCGCTTCTTGAACTTGAAGACGAGCTGCTTCTTGCCCTTGAACTGCTCGACGACCTCGGCGGTGACCTTCTTGCCAGCGAGGGTGGCAGCGTCAACGACCGTGTTCTCGCCGTCGTTCAGCATGAGAACGTCCAGCTCGACCTTGTCGCCAGGCTGCGCGTCGAGCTTCTCGACGTCGATGACGTCGCCCTTGGCAACCTTATACTGCTTGCCACCAGTAGAAACGATTGCGTACATGTCCAAACCCTTCATTGCTGATGTTAGTGCAACAGTCATTTATCTTACTCGCAGCTTCTTGCTCGGTCAACGCAAAATGACGTGTTCAGGGCAAAAAACCGCCTTAGTGAGGATACCGTCACCCACAAGATGTGGGAGGTGCAACGCCGCCCTCCACAAGACAAGCAGAATCACAGGACAAGGCTACGCGAGCAGTCCCTCGTCGAGCGCCTCCACCAAACGACCCTCCTCGTCCTCATGCCACTGCCCACAGCGCAGCACGCGCATCGAATCGAGCGTCGCGCACTCGAGCGCGCTGGTGGCAAAGGCCGCCTCCAGAAGCACCGCAGGCCTCAGCGCCCCGAGGTTCGACGAGCGGGTCTTGAGACCGAGCGCGATGGCGGCCATGCCGTCCTGCGACCCGAGGTCTTGCGCCTCCCACGACACCAGAGTGTTTCCAAGCCCGATGGTGCGGGGCTTGTCGCCGCGCATGAAGTCGATAGACCCGCGGGCCACCAGAGCTTCGAGGGCCTCGTCGAGCGCCTGCGCGCAGAACCCGGAGCCATCTCCCAAAAGGCGGACCTTCCACTCGGATCGCGTGAGCCATGCCTCCAGGGCGGGCAGACGACCACCCACATAGGCGGCCTCGACGGGCGCCATTGCGCTCGGCGTCGAGTCTGCGAGGCGGCCGAGAGCCTCCTGCGCGTCTACCCGCTCCGTGAGGTAGAGGTCGTAGTACTCGCAGGTCGAAGCGGCACCCACGGGCAGTGCCTGTGAGAACTGCACCCGCATGCGCCGCGCGAACCCGTTGCCCACCGAGAACGGTAGGGCCGCCCTGCGCACCGAACGCTCGATGGTGTTGATGACCTCAAGGTGTCCGAGGTACGCCAGCCTCCCGTCCTTGCCAAAGCGCACGCGCAGTCTGTTGAGGTCGGGCTTGCCGATCGGTGGGCTACCCGCCATGGCGATCACCTGCAATCACATTGGAGACGCCGAGCGTGGGGCACACGCCACAGCCCGTGCAGCTGGTCATGGTGCAGTCGGGGGTGGTGACGCCCTCCATGGCGCGACGCCACTCGCGCTGCAGGAAACCCTTGTTCACGCCTGGCGAGGTGTGCTCCCACGGCAGGCGTGCGTCGAGCGGGAAGGTCTCGGCAGCCGCCTCCTCGAGGTCCACCCCCACGGCACGCCCGGCCTCGAGCCAGACGTCGTAGTGGAACTGGTCGCTCCATGCGTCAAAGCGGCAGCCGCGCCGCCATGCCTCCAGCACGACGTCGAAGCCCTTGCGGCCCATCTTGGAGAGCGCCCCCTCGATGACCGATACGTCGGAGTCGTGGTATGAGACATGGATGTCGCGGTCGTCGCACGACTGCAACAGCAGCTGTTGCCGGCGCCTGACCTCGTCGCGCTCGAGCTGTCCGACCCACTGGAAGGGCGTGAAGCACTTGGGCACGAAGACGGCGACCGAAATTGACACGGTCACGCCGCTCTTCCCCCTCCGCGGACGTCCGCATACCTCGCGTCCGATCTGCAGGACGCGCTTGGCGGCGTTGGCGATGGCCACCACGTCCTCGTCCGTCTCGGTGGGCAGTCCCATCATGAAGTACAGCTTCATGCGCCGCCACCCGTTCTCGAAGGCGTTGCGCGCGGCCCTCTCGAGGTCCTCGTCGGTCACGTTCTTGTTGATCACGTCGCGCAGGCGCTGGGTGCCCGCCTCGGGAGCGAAGGTGAGGCCTCCCTTGCGCGATCCCGAGACCGCGCTGGCCATGTCGACGCCAAACGAGTCGAGACGCTGCGAGGGAATGGACACGCGCACGCCGGTGTCGCGGGTCCGTTCGTTAAGCTCGCGCAAGATCAGCTCGCACTGGGAGTGGTCGGTCGTCGAGAGCGACGAGAGCGAGCACTCGTCGTAGCCCGAGGACGCCAGCCCCTCCTGCACCGCCTCGATCACTTGCTCTGCGGGACGCTCGCGCACGGGACGGTAGGTCATTCCGGCCTGGCAGAAGCGGCAGCCGCGCGCGCATCCGCGCAGGACCTCGATGGCAAAGCGGTCCTGTACGATGCCCATGTAGGGCACCATGCGCTGCGCCACCGGCTCGCTGGCGGCGAGGTCTGGGATGCAGCGCTTGTAGACCACCTCGGGAGCTCCCGTGCCCTCGCGCGGCACCGCGTAGCCCCACCGCGTGGAGGTCTCGTCGGTCACTATGTCGTACAGCGCCGGCACGTAGATGCTCTCCACCTGTGCCAGACGCAGCAGGATCTGTTCGCGATTGAGGCCCTCCGCGCGCGCGTCGCGCACGCAGCGCGCCACGTCGACGATCTCCTCCTCGCCATCGCCCAGAAGCACCGCATCGAACATGGGACACAACGGTTCGCAGTTCCAGGCCGAGGGACCTCCCGCAATGACCAGAGGGTCGTCCTCGTCGCGGTCCTGGGCTCGGATGGGAATGCCGGCGAGGTCGAGCGTCTCCACGACGTTGGAGGCCACCAGCTCGTGCGCCAGGGTGAACCCGACGATGTCGAAGGACGCCACTGGCGACGACGTCTCGAGCGAGAGCAGGGGCACGCCCCGCTCGCGCATGAGGCTCGACATGTCGACCCATGGCAGGTACGCGCGCTCGCAGGAGATGCCCTCCGCCTTGTTCAGCTCGTTGTAGAGGATCGCGATGCCGAGATTGGGCTGTCCGACCTCATAGGTATCGGCATAGATCATGCACACGTGGAAGGGACCGTCCTGCTCCTCGTGGGCACCCCATTCGTGGTCGAGATACCGGGCGGGATGAGTCACCTTGCCCAGGAGCGGCTCGATCTGCCAGAAGCGGTCCTCGCGTCTCATCCTCATCGTGCGGCCTCTTGCTCGTAGACGAGTCCGCCATCGTCCCCGCCGCTGGAGAGCAGGCGGACCTTGGCACCCGAGTGGGAACGCACGGGAGTTCCTGCCGCGCGACTCGCACGCGCGGCGACTGCGGAGGCGATGCGCTGCCCTATGCCAGTGCCGTGCGTGGCGGCTGCTGTGGTGGCCAAGCCCTCCCCCGAGGCCTTGAGCTCGCGCTTGTCGAAGCGCCTCTGCAGCGTACGCCCGGTGGCCTGCGTCCCCAGATACCCAAATCCCGCCTGGAAGAGCCAGCCCACCAGCGGAATCTTTCCCAGCGCCTTGTTGGCAAAGGCGCGGGAGCCAAGGCCAGCACCTACGGCCGAGAGCACCTCGGGCACACGGCCCAGAGCAAGGGGCTCGCCGTTGACGGCGGCAATGGACAGCGCTAGGCGCGCCTGGTTGACTGCCATCGACGGAAGCTCGGCACCAGGACCCTTCTTGGCGGTGCCCATCGCGTTCTCCATGGCAAAGTCGTTGATGAGCTCGCGCACCTTGGCCCGACGACAGAAGGCGAAATTGGCCGCGAGGGCAATGCTCTTGTCCGTCGCGTCCACGAGCCACTCGGCGAGGCGATTGGTCAGGACCTCGGCGTTGGTCGCCGAGATGACGCTCACGCGTCGCGCGGCCGTATCGCCCAGCGGGAGCCGAGGGGCGTCGAGGGAGGACTCGACGACCAGAGCCACCGGAACGCCCGCTGCAGCAAGCTCGCAGACGCCAGCCGATATGGCAGCCGCATCGCGGCCCATCACGGCCACGCACACGTCTGGAACGGTAGGAGCCAGGAGGTCCGTGCCGGACGCGGCAGCCACCACGCGCACATCCGCCGAAGGCAGGCGTGGCACGAAGGCGTCACGCACTGGAATCGCAAGGGCCTTGGGTGCAGTGACGTCAACGAGGCAGAGCACGCACACGTAGTCGGTTCGCCGCTGCTCCACCTCTTGTCCCGAACGGACCATATCGCCCGTCTTGGTGATTATCGACATGCCAGCCATGGGCTCTCCCTCCCTGTCGCCTCATTCTACGGCACCTTGCGTAGCCGTTGCCCCGAGGCGGCGCCTATGCGGCCTTCGGACGATGCCGCCAGATTGACTGGACCATGCCCACACTCATGAGCTGGGCAATCATGGACGACGAACCAAAGCTGATGAAGGGCAGTGGAATGCCCGTAATGGGCATGAGGCCGATGCACATGCCCACGTTCTGCAGGAGCTGGAACGACCACATGGTGACGATGCCCACCAACACGAGCTTGGCAAAGGGCGAGTCGACGCGCTGAGCCAGCGAGATGGAGGCAAAGATCATGGCGCCGAACAGGCCGAGCAAGACCGTGGAGCCCACGAAGCCAAACTCCTCGGCCATCAGTGCAAAGATGAAGTCGGTGTGCGCCTCGGGCAGAAAGCCGGAGCCGGACTGCGTGGCATTACCGATCCCCTTGCCAAAGAACCCACCCGAGCCAACGGCGATCTTGGCCTGTTGCAGGTTGTAGCCGTTGTTGGATGGGTCGACCGAAGGATCGACAAAGACGATGAGGCGGTTGAGCTGGTACTGCTTGAGCACGTGTGGCAGCCCTGGCGTCATGGAGGTGACCACGACCATCGTGGCGCCAAGCACCACCACGCCGATGGTCACCAGCACCCAACTGCGCGGGGCCCCGGCGCAGATGATGATGGCGGCGCCTGCCACCAGCACGATAAGGCCCGTGCCAAGGTCGGGCTGCGTCAGGATGAGCAAAAACGGGATGGTGAGGATGCCACAGAGCTTGAGATAGTCGCGCAGCGTCTCGATGCGCCCGTTGTACTGCGCTCCCAGCGACGCCATGAGAAGTATGGTGACGAGCTTGGCGGGCTCGGAGGGTTGGAACCGCAGCCCTATGATCGGGATGCGCACCCAGCCGGTGATGCCCTTCGCCGAGTAGCCGAACCCGGGCACCTTGGGCAGGATCATGAGCAGCGCCGCCGCCACCAACAATGCCGTCGACATGTTGGCCAGCGTGCGATAGTCGTAGACCCACATGGCATAGGCAGCGACCAGCCCGAGCGCGATGCCCACGAGCTGGCGCGTGAAGGATGCCTCGGCGATGGTGAGCGAGGCGGACCAGATGATGAGCGAGCCGTACGCGACCAGAAGCAGCGTCGGCACAAGCTGGGGCAGGTACAGGATCTGCGAGATGCCCGTGGCTGACATCTTGGGGCCCCTTGCGCTGCCCGCGCCACGCGAGAAGGTGGTATGCGCCTTCTCGCCGATGCCCTCCGGTCCCGCGTCGCGGGAGAACAATGCCATCCGTGTCCTCCTATCGCACGCCCGACGTGTCGATTGCGTTCGACGTGTCGGGCTCATCGTAGATTGCGCCCATGATGTCGCGCACGACATACATGGCCGACTCGCTGCCGTATCCGCCCTGCTCGATGCAGGAGGCCACCACATAGCGTGGGTTGTCTGCGGGCAGGTAGGCAACGAACCAGCCCGTGGGCTCGCGGTCGCTGGCGCGTTCTGCGGTCCCCGTCTTGCCAGCGACCAGCTCCTTCATGTTGGTGAAGTGCGATGCCTGGGCCTCGGACTCCTCATAGATCACGCCCTGGAGGCCGCTCTGCACCAGATCGAGCGACGCGTCCTGCTCCTCGACGGTCAGGGCCACCTCGCTCTCGTAGTCGATGACCGTGCCACCGCCCGTGCGTGTGGCAACGCCCTTCAGCAGGTGTGGGCGCATGATCTTGCCGCGCGTGGCAATGCCCGCGTACACGCAGGCCATCTGCAGCGGCGTGACCAGCAAGTCACCCTGGCCAATCACAAGGTTGGTGGTGTCGCCGCCCTGCCAGCTGCGTGCGTAGTCATCGGCCTGCGTGAAGTAACTCCACTTCCACTCCGCATCGGGCACGCGTCCCTCCGACTCTGCGGGCAGGTCGATGCCCGTGGCCTTGCCCAGGCCCCAACGACGATAGGTCTCCTGCAGGCCCTCGGGGTTGTCGGAGTTGAAGAAGCCCTTGCCGATCTCGTAGAACACGGTATCGCAGGAGTAGACGATGCCCTGCCGCAGGTCAACGCCACCATGGCCGTCGTGGTTCCAGCAGTACTGCCCGTAAGCCTCGCCAAAGCCGGTCCAGTAGCCAGAGCACACGTACTGCGATTCGCTCGTGGCGATGCCGTAGTTGAGCGCCGCAAAGGTCGACAGGGGCTTGATGGTGGACGCCGAGGGATACTGGCCCGCAATAACTCGGTTCATGAGGGGGTTGCCCGCCTCCTCTGAGGAGAGCATCTCCCAGTCATCGTTGGATATGCCGCCCACAAAGTCGCTCGGTGAGAAGGTCGGATAGCTCGCAAGCGCAATCACGTCGCCGTTGGTGACGTCGATGCACACCGCGCTGCCGCTGTTGCACACCTGGTTGCCAGCCTTGCGCACGCGCTCTATGGCGTCGACGAGCCCCTGCTCGGCAGCCTGCTGCACCTTGCTGTCGATGGTGAGGATGACGTCAGAGCCGCTCTGCGCGTCGATGGAGCTGGCGTAGTCAAGCACGTTGCCGTCGGCATCCACGTAGACGGTCTGCTCGCCGCGCACGCCCTGCAACACGCTCTCGTACTGGTACTCGATGCCCGCCTGCCCAACGGTGTCGCCGGACTCGTAGCTGATGCCGGTGTCGGAGGCCTGCTCTTCAGCAGCCTTGAGCTGCTCCTGCGTGGGGCTTCCCGTGTAGCCAATCACGTGGGCACAGGTGGTCCCCTGAGGGTAGTGCCGCTGCACACGCTCCTCGACGTGGATGCCCTCGAAGAGATACTGGTGCTCGTCGATGTAGGCGACCATGCGGCGCGAGACGTCGACGGCCACGGTGCGCTGACTCTGCGCGCCTTCCGTCTGGTCCTGAATCTTGCGGCGCACGGCCATGGGGGGCATGCCGAGCACGTTTGCCAGATGCTGGATCTTGACCTCATCGTCGATCACGTCGGGACTGGCGACCACCACCAGGCTCGGCCGGTTTGTGACCAGCTCGATCCCGTTGCGGTCGAGGATGCGTCCGCGCGGCGCGACCGTCGAGATGGTGCGTGTGCGGTTGAGCTCCGCCTGCTGGGCGTACTCGTCCGCCGACACCAGCTGCATGGCCCACAGGCGGGCGAAGAGCACGCCAATGATGCTTCCCGAGAAGATGGAGAGGCCAGTGAGGCGCGTCTTGAAGCCCTTCTCGGCAGAGTTGTCGCCGCCGCCCGACGCGCGGGGCGCCTGGCCGCCGATGTCGAAGGTGAATCGCGCCTCTCCCCTGTTGACCAGCACCAACAGAACGAGCGTGACCAGAACGATGGCCAGCAGTATGGCGATGACGACTATGGGGTTCATCTACGCCCCTAGAGGTTGCCAAGGTCGTAACGCGACCCGTGCGAGCGCGGCGTCTTGGACGGCTTGCCGCCCAGCGAGAGTGCGTTGCCCGTCTCGTGCGAGATGACGTATGCGAACGGCGCAAAGGCAAGCACCGTGAGCGCCAGCGTGGGGACCGTGCGCATGAAGACTACATCCATGATGCTGCTTGCCTCGCCCACCAGGAACATGGCCACGTGATAGAGCAGCGTCACGCCCGCAGCCAGCCACGAGAAGGTGCGGAGGGACCCAGCGAAGTCGTCGGCCATGCGGTTACGCGGCTCCATTCCCATCAGAAACGAGCCGATGGTAAGAAGAAACGACATGAGCCCTATCGGGCCAGTGGTTGAGAGGTCGAAGACCAGGCCCGCCAAAAACCCGCAGATCACGCCCGTGCGGCCGCCCATCATCATGGAAGCGATGCCTGCAAAGACGAGCGCAAGGTTGGCACGACCGTTGCCGAGCGGCACGTTGGGGGCGACGGCCACCTGGAGCACGAGACACAGCGCGGCAAGGGCGCCGAAGTCGCGACGCGTCTTGATCGAGTCTTTGATCTGCATGCGTACCCCCTAACCCTGGCTCTCGTCGGACGCGTCTGTCGACTCCGCCTGCTCGTCGTCGGTCGGCTGCTCGCCGTCTCCGGCAGCGGCATCGTCCTGCGAGCCGTCCTGCGACTGGCCGTCATCCTGCTTGGAGACGGTACCCGCTGTGGGGTTGGCTCCCGCCGAGGAATCCTGCGCGTCAGCCTCGGCCACGTCCTGCGAGGTGGCCTTCTGGTCCTCGGTCAACGACGTGATGACCAGCACCTCCTCGAAGCTCTCGGCAGAGGAGAGCGGCTCGACCTCGATGTCGTAGTACAGCGACCCGGAGGTCCGCTCGACACTGAGCACGGTTCCCAGTGGAAGCCCCTTGGGAAAGACCCCGCCCAGGCCACTCGTCACGATGGTATCGCCGACCTCGACCATCTGGTCGGTGCGCACGCGTGTGAGGCGCAAAGTGCCGTCGACCGAGCCGCGCAGCACGCCCTGGGCGCGGCTCGACTGCACCATCGCCGAGACCGACGAGTTCTCGTCGGTGATGAGGCGGACGGTGGCAGAGGTCGCCCCGCATCTGATGATCTGGCCGATCGCGCCGTTGGCGTCGGTGACGGGCATGCCCACGGCAAGCCCGGCCGAGGTGCCCTTGTCGATGGTGACGGTCGAGCTCCACGAGTCCGTCGAGCCGGAGATGATGCGCGCCCCCGTGGACTGAAGGTTGTAGAGGCTCTGGAGGCCCAGTAGGCTCTCGAGCCTCCGGGCCGTCTGCTCAGACTCCTCGAGCTCGGCGTTGCGCGCCACCAGGCGCTCGTTCTCCGCCTTGAGGTCGGAGAGGCGCTCCTGGTCGGTGGTGAGGTTGACGAATATGTTGCCCAGGCCCTGCACAGGCGCAGTCGCCGCCCCGCCCACCCAGCGGATGGGCGTAGTGATGGTCATCCAGGCTCCACGCACCGCAGAGAACGGGCCGCCGGCATCGCCCTCGCGCACGCTGGCCGTAAACATCACCAGCGACAGCACCACGAGCACGATGCAGGTACGCAGGCCGCTGTCTGTGTCGTTGCGACGAAACCGCGTCGCCTGCGGGGAGGAGCTCCCCTTACGAGGCATGTTCTGCACCCGCTACTGAGCCGAGCTCTGCACGAAGCCGCCGGAGAGGGCGTTGGCCTCGAGCACCTTGGCGCAGCCGTTCACGACGTTCTCGAGGGCGGTCGGACTCACGTTGACCGGCACGCCAGTCTCGTCGCGCAGACGCTGGTCGAGCCCGCGCAGCAGTCCGCCGCCGCCGGTAAGCAGCACGCCGTAGTACATGAGGTCGCTCGCCAGGTCGGGAGGGGTCACGTCGAGGGCGTCCTTGACGGCCTTGGTGACCTCGTCGAGCGGCTTGTCGAGGGCGCGACGGATCTCCTCGCTCTCGATGCGCACCGTCTTGGGCAGGCCACTCATGACGTCGCGGCCGTTGACCTCGACGTCGAGCTCCTCGGCCAGCGGTGCAGCCGAGCCGACCTTGATCTTGATGTCCTCGGCGGTTCGCTCGCCGATGCTCAGGTTGTAGGCGTCACGCACGTGCTGCAGGATGGTCTGGTCGAACTCGTCGCCCGCGGTACGAATGGACTGCGAGACCACGATGCCGCCCATGGAGATGACCGCCACCTCGGTGGTGCCACCACCGATGTCGACCACCATGGAACCCGTGGGATCCTCGATGGGCAGATCGGCGCCGATGGCTGCGGCCATCGGCTCCTCAATCAGGTACGCCTGGCGAGCGCCAGCCTGGATGGTGGCCTCGAACACGGCACGCTTCTCGACCGAGGTGACACCCGACGGCACGCACACGACCACGCGGGGGCGCGGCGACCACGGGTAGCGGTTGGATCCGCGCGCCTTCTCGATGAAGTAGCGCAGCATGACCTCGGTCACGTCGAAGTCGGCGATAACGCCGTCCTTGAGAGGACGCTCGGCAATGATCGAGCCAGGCGTGCGGCCGATCATGCGCTTGGCGTCGGCTCCGACGGCGAGCACGCGATCCTCGTTGCGGTCGATGGCAACGACGGAAGGCTCGTTGAGGACGATACCCTGGCCTCGGCGGGCCACCAGCGTGTTGGCCGTTCCGAGGTCGATGGCAAGATCCCCATCGTATTCTCCGAAGAATGCGTCAAAGAGCGACATGGCTTCCCTATCTTCTGCAATGTATCGGCCCCATCAGGGACCATGCGTGGTCGTTGTACGGTTTACAGGGATCCCTCGGTGGAGCTGGTGCCTTCGTCACCCTCGGCGGACTGCTCGCCAGACTCCTCGGCAGACTGATCTCCAGTCTCCTCGGCGGTCTCGGCCTCACCGGTGTCGAGAGCGGCTTCCTGGCCGTCGAGCGAAGGGTAGACCACGGTCACGCCCGTGACCTTCCAGCCGATGCCATCGCGCACGAGGCTCACTTCGTAGTTCTGCTCCCCGCCCGCAGAAAGCGTGACGGTGACCAGCGCGGAGGACTCGTTCATGGAGCGGTCGACGCCCTCGACCGTGACGCCGGTTGCGCCATCGGGCAGGACTGCCTCGATGGCTTGCCTCTCCTCCTCGCTCAGCGAGCTAGAGACGAGCTTGCTCACGTCTCCACCGGAGGCGTTGGTGGTAAAGAGGTCCTCGACCACGCTCTCCTGCAGCGGCCAACCATAACCACTGTAGTAGGCATACGCGAGCCCGCCGCCCACGAGCAGCAGGAACAGAAGGAAGACGAGGAACCCGCGCAGGCCAGAATGGCCGTGCTTGCGCCTGATCGAGCGGTTGTCCATCTCGATTTGGGCCATCTCCTGCTCGCTGATGTCAAAGAAGCCCGTGTCCTCGGGCGAGGGCATGAACTCGCCGGACTTGCCCAGCGGGTCGAGCGGGTCGTTGCCGGAGGCATAACCGACGGCAGCAAGGAACTCGTCGGTAGAGCCGGAGGAACCCGCCGAGGTGCTCATGGCGGCCTTGGCTGCGGCAAGCGCGGCGGCGCCGTCGGCGCTTAGCTCGTGCGTGCCGTCCTCGGTCGCATGGGAGAACGAGTCGACTGCCTCGTTCCAGCGATTGGCGGCTGCGTAGGCGACGCCCAGGTCCTCGTAGATGGCGTTCTGGCTCTCGAGCGGCGTGGAGAAGTCGAGTGCGGTGCGGTAGGCCTCGACGGCATCGACCGCACGACCCATCTTCATGAAGCAGCCACCCAGGCTGCGCAGAGCGCCGGAGGGATCGGGGTTGGTCTCGTCGATGGCGGCGTTGCGGTAAGCCACGCCAGCCTCGCGGAAGTCGCCGATCTGGCTGTAGGCGTTGCCGAGAGCCACATAGGCCTTGTAGGGCGTGGGGTACTCGGTGTCCTTGGTCGCCATGACGAGCGACGCGACGGCCTCCTGCGGCTTGCCCGCCGCGAGCAGCGCGCGTCCGCGATTGGCGGCAAGCGCTCCGGAGTGGCCATAGCTGGCGTCACCGAGAGCATCGCCGTAAGCGATGGCCGCCTGGTCGAAGTTGCCGAGCTTCATGAGGCAGTTGCCCAGAAGATGGTCGATGCGACCCGAAACCTCGCCCGGAAGCTTCGCCTGCTCGAGCCACCTGACTGCCGAGAGAAGGTCGCCCTGACGGTATGCGTCCCTTCCCGCTTCGAATGCCTGCTGATTCACCGTTGCACCTCGTTTCGTGGTATGGATGTGGTCTCGAGGCCGATTCGTGTCTTACTGCTCGCCGTGCTCGATGCGCACGGAGTTGATGACATCGCCCGCACGGAGCTCGGTGATGACATCCATGCCCTCGATGGTCGTACCGAACACCGTGTAACCGGAGTCGAGGCCATGCTGGGGACCGAGGCAGAAGTAGAACTGAGAGCCCGCGGAGTCGGGCTGCTGCGAGCGCGCCATGGCGAGCGCGCCGTCGACGTGGCTGTTATTGGGGTTGGTGGTGTACTCCTGGCGGATACGATAGCCGGGACCGCCCGTGCCAGGCATGCCAAAGGGACCCATCTCGCCTGCGGCGACCTGCTCGGGAGTCATCTCGCGCGTGTTGGGGCAGCCACCCTGGATCACGAAACCCGGCACGTAGCGATGGAACTTGAGGCCGTCATAGAAGCCCTTGGCCGCAAGCTCGCACAGGTTGGCCACATGGATGGGTGCGCCGGCACCGTCGAGGCGCACGCGAATCGTGCCCTTGCTCGTGTCGAACACCGCGATCTCGTCGCCCAACACCTGATAGGCGGGCGTATACAGCATGTCTGGTAGAAAACCCATCGCATTCCCTTTCGAAGCGCGCCACGGGTGGCGCGTGGGGCGCGCACCATGCGATGATGCCGCGCCCAACATACATACGCTCTCATTCTAACAGCAGCGGGTATGGTTCACAGATTCGGCAGACGCAATTGGGCGAATGGACGGAGCGAGTACACGCCAACCGCAACCAGAGGCTACTCGGCGTCCTTGTGCTTGGGCTCCCAGGCCTCGTAGTTCTCGTCGAAGTACGCCTTGTATGCGTTCTTTCCGCTCGCGTCGTCGTCACGCCGCAGAATCGCCATGATCTCTTCGCGCTGCGCCGCCGGATCCTGTGCGTCGACGGCCGCCTTCCATGCCGCCGACAGCGCATCCACGCGGTTGCGCAGCCAGTTGCCCAACGTCAGCAGGTTATCGCGCTCCTCGGCATAGAGGCCCGAGGTAACGTCGACCTCGTCGAGGCTGGCAATCAGGTTGCTGACGTCGATGGCCAGCGCCTCCGCCTCCCGCTTGCCCGTGGTTCGCCCGTCGAGGTCCGACCCGAAGGCCACCTCACCGAAGAGCTCCTCGCTCTGGTCCGCGCGCTCGGCATAGCGCCCGAGCTTGCCATATGCCTCGACGAGCTGCGCCAGTGTCGCGTCGTCGCCCGAAGGCACCGCAATGACCCCCGAGCCGTCGGAGTCCTGCCCAGAAAGCGTCTCGACCGTGCCTGGGAAGCCCGCCATCGAGGTGTCCTTCTCCTTGGTGGCGCGAATCGAGTTGGCGTCCGGGTTCCAGGGGTGGGTGATCGCGAGCGCCAGACCGCACACAAAGAGCATCGACGACACTGCCGCGAGCACGAAGCGGCTGGTATGCGGCATGACCTCGAGAGCGGCCACCTTGCTGGTGGGATCGTCCTCGGGCGGGATGGCGCTCTCTATGCGCGGTATGGCGCGCGTGTCGGCCGTCTCGTCGACCTGCTCCTCCGCAGGGCCGCCCGCCTCGCTAGGCGCTGGCGCCGCCACGCTCGGGTCGGCAGGAGCACCCCATTCGCGCTCGAGGGGAAACCCGCAGCTCGGACACACTTCGTCATGCCAGCCGACCCCCGCGCCGCAGGACGGGCACCAGCGACCCTGTATGGCAGGCATGGCCATCGTAATGCCCACGCTCGCATGGCAGGCGGGACACCTCAGAGAGCCGTCAGGTATGTGCGTTGCGCAAGTCGGGCAAATCACGAGGACTCCCCCACTACTCCGCCGCCAACTGGTCGAGCACGTAGGGCAGGATGCCTCCCGCTGCGACGAAGGCGCCCTCGGTGGGCGTGTCGATGCGCACCACGCACTCGAAGCTGACCTCGGTACCGTCCTGGCGCGTTGCCACGACCTCGCAGGTGCGCTTTGCCGGCAGTCCCTCGGAAACGTCGATGTCCTCGAGCGCGAAGGTCTCGGTACCGTCGAGGCCGAGCGTCTTGGCAGTCACGCCATCGGCCAGCTGCAGGGGCACGACACCCATTTGTACCAGGTTGGAGCGGTGGATGCGCTCAAAGCTCTCCGCGATCACTGCGCTCACGCCGAGCAGAGCCGGACCCTTGGCCGCCCAGTCGCGGCTCGAGCCGGAGCCGTAGAGCTTGCCGGCAACAATGACCAGCGACACGCCCGCCTGCGCGTAGCCGCTGCCCTCGTCGTAGACTGCGTCGTAGATGGGAACGATCTCGCCGGTCAGCAGGTTGCGCGTCCAACCGCCGTTGCGTCCATCGGCAAGCTCGTTGCGCAGCTTCACGTTGGCAAAGGTTCCACGCATCATGACCTCGTGGTTGCCACGCCGTGCGCCATAGGTGTTGAAGTCCTCGCGCGCCACGCCGTGCTCGGTGAGGTAGCGACTGGCAGGGCTGTCGGCGGCGATGGAGCCAGCCGGAGAGATGTGGTCGGTGGTGACGAAGTCGCCCAGCAGCGCGAGCGCACGGGCGCCGTCGATCGAGACGACGTCGTGGGCTTCGGCGAGGTCGAAGTACGGAGCCTTGCGGATGTAGGTGGACTGCTCGTCCCAGACGTAGGTGGCGCCGTCGCCAGCCTCGATGCCCTGCCAGGCCTCAGAGCCCTCCATGAGTCCGCGGGCGCCTTCGGCGTACAGGTCGGCGGTCAGGACCTCGGACAGCACGGCATCGATCTCCGCGGTGCTGGGGAGCAGGTCGGTCAGCATGACCGGCGTGCCGTCGGAGCCCGTTCCCACGGGCTCGCGCGAGAGGTCGACGTCCATGGTGCCGACCAGCGAGTAGGCGACCACGAGGGCGGGCTGGCAGAGGAAGTTCTGAGCCACGTCGGGCGAGATGCGTCCGTCGAAGTTGCGGTTGCCCGAGAGCACGCTGGTCAGCTCCAGCGCGTCTGCAAGCGGCCTGAGGGCGGCATTGATCTCGCCAGAGTTGCCGATGCAGCTCATGCAGCCATAGCCGGTGGTGTAGAAGCCAAGCGCGAAGAGCGCGTCGGTGAGGCCGGCGCGCTGGAGCAGCAGCTCGGTCGCATGGCTGCCCGGCGCGAAGACGCGCTTGACCCAAGGCTTGGGAGTCAGGCCCCGCTCCACCGCCTTGCGCGCGAGCAGTCCCGCGGCAACCATCATCGCGGGGTCTGTCGCGGTGGTGCAGCTCGTGATGGCGGCGATAGCCAGCGTCCCGTGGCCGAGCTCGAAGGTCGCATCGCCCACGCTCACCGTGCGGACGCCCTCGGCGACGTCGCGGCCGTGCTCGGCCAGCACGCCACGGAAGCGGTCGCGCAGGCCGGAGGGCTCCACGTAGTTGTGCGGCCTCGACGGGCCGGCGAGGCACGTGCGCACGCTGCCCAGGTCGAGCTCGATTGTGCGTGCATAGACGCGCCCGTCGGCGGGGCCATAGACGCCCTGCAGCTCGAGATATGCCCGCGCAAAGGCGACGTCGGCCTCGTCACGACCGGCGAGGTCGAGGAAGCTCATGGCCACGTCGTCAACGGGGAACAGCGTGGTGGTGGCACCGTACTCCGGCGTCATGTTGGCCACGCAGGCGCGCTGCGTGGCGGAGAGGCTGGCCACGCCCTCGCCGGTGACCTCAACCAGCGTACCCACGACACCCTCCTCACGCAGCAGGCGCGCGACAGTGAGTGCGAGGTCCATGCCCGAGACGCCATCGGCAAGCGCACCGCTCATGCGCAGCTCGACCACGGGAGGGACAAGCATGGAGATGGGCTGGCCGAGCGCCGCAGCCTCGGCCTCGATGCCGCCGACACCCCAGCCGACGACGCCCAGGCCGTTTGCCGTAGGCGTGTGCGAGTCGGTGCCCACCAGCGTGTCGAAGCATGCCACCTCGCCGTCCGTGGCCATGGCGTCGGTGGTGACGACCTTGCAGAAGCGCTCGATGTTGAGCTGATGGCAGATGCCACCTCCGGGCGGCACGATCTCGACGTTCTGGAACGACTTGGAGGCCCACTTGAGGAAGGCGAAGCGCTCGCGGTTGCGACGCACCTCGGTCAGTTCGTTGGCCGCCGCGCAGCCGGGACAGCCAGCCTCGTCGGCAATCACCGAGTGGTCGACCACCGGCGTGCAGGGAATGCGCGGATTGACGAGCGTCGGGTCTCCCCCACGCTCCACCATGGCGTCACGCATGGCGGCGAAGTCGACGAACACGGGCACGCCCGTGAAGTCCTGGAAGAGGACGCGCGCGGGCATGAACTCGATCTCGTCGCCCTGCTCGCCCGCAAGACCGGCCTCGACGATGCGGCCAGTCAGCTCGACCGCCTCGGCATCGGTGGCGGCACGACGCACGCAGTTCTCAAGGAGCACCACCAGCGCGCGAGGCAGGCGCGTGGCACCCGGAATGCCCGAAACATCGTAGGCGAGGCGTGTGCGTCCTCCCGCCTCGATCGCCTTGGGCGTGCGAGCGGCGATCACCGCAGAGGCGAGGGCCTTCCTGTCGATGGTCTCTGCCATGTCTCTCTCCTCTCTCAGGCGCGCATCCCCGGCGCGCGAAGGCCGTCCCAGAGGGACTTTGCCTTGGTCGTCGAATAGTTATAGGCCCAGCCAAAGCCGAGCACCGCTGCGGCCACGATGGCCAAGCAGCACAGCCCCTCGGTGACGGTCAGGGGGACCACGCCAAAGAAGCCGGTAAAGAGGGTGCATCCAAGCACCACGTAACACACGCAGAAGGCAAGCAGGATCCCGCGCAGCACGGTGATGGGTTGCGCGATGCGATAGATGAGTGCGATGCCCACGGCGGCCGTGAGCAGCATGCAGCAGGTGGAGACCTCCTCGAAGCCACCTCCCAGCCCGCGCTCGACAATCAGCATGGCAAAGAGCCCCACCGCGATTGAGACGGATGCCGGCATCGAGCGCGCGAGAACGTTGGTGAGGAACCTCCCGCGCACCAGTTCGCGATTGGGCTCGAGGGCCAGCGCAAACGAAGGGATGCCGATGATGGCCGTGGAGACGAGCGACATCTGGATCGGCAGCAGCGGGAAGGGCGGCATGAACACGCACACCAGCGCGAGCGCCGCCGAGTAGACGGTCTTCATGAGGAACAGCGCCGCAGAGCGTTGCAGATTGTTGATGGAGCGGCGCCCCTCGGCCACCACCTCGGGCATGTGTGCGAAGTCGCTGTCGGCGAGCACGATGTCGGCCACGTTACGCGCCGCGGCCGACCCCGACGCCATGGCAACCGAGCAGTTGGCCTCCTTGAGCGCGAGGATGTCGTTGACGCCGTCACCGGTCATGGCCACCGTGTGGCCCTCGGCACGCAGGCACTTGACGAGCTCGCGCTTGATGGTGGGGGTGACGCGTCCGAACACGCGCCGCGAGCGCACTGCCTCGGCGATCTCCTCCTCGCTCTCGAGGAAGGTCGCATCCACCCACTTCTGGGCGTCGGGGACGCCCACCGTCTCGGCGATGGCCGACACCGTCATGGGGTCGTCACCCGAGATCACGCGGATGTCCACGCCCTGCTCGACGAAGTAGGCCATGGTGTCGCGCGCCGTGGCACGAATCTCGTCGCGAATGCCTAAAAAGCCCAGCACACGCGGGAGACCCTGGGGTCTGCCGTCATCATCGAACCCATCGATCTGCGCCACCACAAGCACACGCTCGAGGCGATCGAACGAGCGAACGAGGTCCTCGTAGTGCATGTAGTTGGCACCGAGCACGAACTGGCCGGCACCAAGCACGAACGAGCGCCCGTCCTCGGTCACGCAGCCCGAGAGCTTGGTGGACGACGAGAAGGGGATGCCACGTGCGCAGGCGAGGCCGTCATAGCCCTCGCGCTCGCCATAGGCCAGGATGGCGCGGGCCGTGTCGTTGGCATCGGAGGCGTTGGCCTTGACCACGCTGACGGCGGCATCGACCACCTGCTCGCGCGTCGCGTCACCGTAGGGCCGCACGTCGGCGAGCTCCATGGCGCCCGTGGTGATCGTGCCCGTCTTATCGAGGCAGAGCACGTCGACGCGCGCGAGCGTCTCCACGCAGTAGGCCTGCTGCACGAGCACCTGGCGCGCACCCAGGCGCGTCGTGGCGATGGCAAGCACCGACGAGGTGAGCAGCACGAGCCCCTGAGGGATCATGCCCACCACGGCAGCGACCGTGGTCAGGATGGCGGAGTTGGTGTCCATGGCGTCAGAGAGCACCGAGCGCATGAACAGGGCGATCCCGATGGGCACGAGCGCGAGCGTCGATGCGCGGATGATCCAGTTGAGCGTGTCGCGGATCTCGGAGGTGATGGCCTTGACGAACTTCGCCTCGTCGTTGATGCGCGAGGCGTAGCTGTCGAGGCCCACGTTGGTGGCACGGAACACCAGGGAGCCCGAGTCGACGAACGAGCCGGAGAGCACCTCGTCGTCGGGAACCTTGGGAATGGCGTCGGACTCGCCGGTGAGCAGGCTCTCGTTCATGGCAGCGGAGCCATACACCACCACGCCGTCGGCGGGCACCTGGTCGCCGCGAGATATGCGCACCAGGTCGTCGCACACGACCTCCTCCATTGAAATGGCGCGCTCCTCGCCGTTGCGAATGACGGTGACGTCGGAGGCCGTGATGATGGTGAGGCGGTCGACCATGCGCTTGGCGCGCAGCTCTTGCACGATGCCGATGACGAGGTTGGAGAGCACGACGCCCATGAACAGCATATTGCGGTACTGCCCCGTGATGATCACCAGGACGGCGAGGCACAGGTTGACGGCGTTGAAGAACGTGAACGTGTGCTCTCGCATGATCTGTGCCACCGACTTGGTCTTGACGTCGGCGTTCGTGTTCACCTTGCCCTGCCGAACCCGCTCGGCTACCTCCTGGTCGGAGAGACCGACCAGCGTATCGGGAAGGCCGTCACCGGCTGCCGACCCTCGTGGCTGCATACATACCTCCGCTTTCCCTACCCTCGGCCTCGCGGCCATAGCCCTATATTGTACGCGAAGGCGGCCACACCTTGCCCAATCGTGGCAATCTCGCAACTTTGCCACGGCTTGCCCCGCAGCTGGAATTTGTGGCTATAATGATGCGCACGCCCTCTTAGCTCAGTGGATCAGAGCGTTCGCCTCCGGAGCGAAAGGTCGCAGGTTCGAACCCTGTAGAGGGCACCATCGCAAAACCGCAGGTCAACGGGCATATCCGTTGGCCTGTTTGCATATGCTCCTCGTCCACCCATACAGCCCGCGTTCCAGAGCGATCCAGTCCCCGCTCAGTCGCCCACCCGTAGCGCCGCCGAAGTGCTTGGGCCCTCCTCCATCGATGGGTGCACTCTCATGCTCGTGCTTTGCGTTGACAGACACGCGTTTGCCTCGAAGCGTGTGCCCGTCAGGCCAAAGGGCGATCGGCATGTGTGCCTTCTCGCCCCACAACCCGCTCACGCGGCATAAGGCCTGCCCTACGAGGCGCAAAAATGCATACTCCAACTGGGTTATTGAATCAGATTGTGTGGCTCGAGCGCTCGTGTCCAGCTCATACACCCGTCGCAGGCCATCCCGCAAGGAGCGCATCCATCCTCGTATCCAATGCCTTGCCCCGGCGCCAGCGATTCACCGCCTACCGAAAATCGCGAACGGCAGCGGCGCACATACATCCAATTACCGACGCAGCACCCCAACGGCAGGAAAAAGCAGGCTGCAGGGTGTAAGAATGCTCCTTGTACAGGCCTCGAGCTTGTCTGTCGGCATGCCTCAAGCAAGGCACGCATCGCACGAGCCCGAACGACTCACAGCAAGGAGCACAACCATGGCAGAAGCGATCCGCAAGGTCAACGTGGTCGGCCACCAGCACCCCGACACCGACAGCATCTGCGCAGCCATCAGCTACGCCCACCTCAAGAACGTCCTCGGTGGCAGCGAGTACGAGGCGCGTCGTGCGGGCACCATCAACCGCGAGACGGCCTTCGTCCTCAAGTACTTCGGCTTCGAGGAGCCCCGCCTCATCACCACGCTGACCCCTCAGATCAAGGATGTCACCTATCGCAAGGCCGAGGGCATCGACCCCGAGACCAGCCTCTCCACGGCATGGAACCTCATGCGCAACGAGAACACCTCCACGCTGTGCGTCACCGACGACAACGGCGGCCTGCTCGGCCTCATCGCCGTCAAGGACGTCGCCAACGCCAACATGGACATCCTCGACAACACCGTGCTCGCCGAGTCGCACACCCGCTACAAGAACATCGTCAGCACGCTTGGTGGCGAGATGCTCGTGGGCGACATCAACGGCGTCGTTCCCGATGGCCATGTTATCGTGGGCACCTCCCCCGAGATGATGGAGGACAGCATCCAGGAGGGTGACGTCGTTCTGTGCACCAACCGCTACGAGACCCAGCGCTTTGCCGTCGAGGCGGGCGCCGGCTGCCTCATCGTCTGCCACAGCGCCAAGGTCTCGGGCGTCGTGCGCTCTGCCGCCGAGGAGCGCGGCTGCGCCATCATCACCACCCCGTACGACACCTACGCCTCCGCGCGCCTCATCACCATGTCGGTGCCCGTGCGCGCCAAGATGCTCGGCGCCGACAAGGTCGACCGCTTCTCCGTCAACACGGCCATCGACGATGCGCAGAAGGTCATGGCCCGCACCCAGCATCGCTTCTTCCCCGTCATCGACGAGAGCGGCAACTACGCCGGCATCGTGAGCACTCCCGACCTGCTCAACCCACGCAAGAAGCACGTCATCCTGGTCGACCACAACGAGCGCAGCCAGTCGGTCGAGGGCCGTGAGCAGGCCGAGATCCTCGAGATCATCGACCATCACCGCGTGGCCAACATCGAGACCTCCAACCCCGTCTACTTCCGCAACGTGCCGGTCGGCTGCACCTGCACCATCATCTACGACATCTACGAGGAGAACGGCGTCGAGATCCCCAAGAACATCGCGGGCATCATGATGAGCGCCATCCTCTCCGACACGCTTTGCTTCCGCTCCCCCACCTGCACCCCGCGCGACGTCTTCGTGGGCAAGCGTCTTGCCGAGATCTGCGGCGAGGACTGCGAGGAGTTCGCCGACAAGATGTTCGACGCCGGCGCCGACCTCACCGGCCGTACCGCTGACGAGGTCTTCAACTCCGACTTCAAGGTGTTCAGCCGCGGCAACGTTCGTTTTGGCGTGGGTCAGGGCTCCTTCATGACCGAGGCCAGCCGCAAGGCAGCCGAGGCTCTCGTGGGCCCGTACCTCGAGGATGGAGCCAAGGTCAACGAGCTGCCCATGGTGTTCTACCTCTTCACCGACGTGAAGACCCAGACCTCCGACATGCTCTACTGGGGCGCCGCGGCCGAGGAGATCGCTGCCAAGGCCTTTAACGTGACTCCCGAGGACGGCATCGCCGTGCTCAAGGGCGTCGTCAGTCGCAAGAAGCAGGTCATTCCGGCCCTTATGGCCACCCTCCAGCGCATGCAGGAGGAGCAGGAGTAGCCGCTCGCTCCCATATGCAATCTTTTCGGGGAGGGCCCATCACAGGACCCTCCCCTTTCTCATGCTAGGCGAGCTCCGCCATCTCGAGCAGCAGTGCCTCGATCTTCTCCCAGCCGAGGCAGGGATCGGTGATGGACTTGCCGAACACGCCACCGCCGATCTCCTGGCGGCCGTCCTCCAGGTAGCTCTCAATCATGAAGCCACGGAAGATCCTGCGGATGTCGGGTGGTCGCGTACTCGAGCACGGCGTCCTCGCGGTCGGCCGAGCAGGGACCGATGACCACCAGCAGCTTGTCGGACGCACCCTTCATGACATCGGACACGACTCTATCAAAGTGAACCTTGCGCTCCGTCATTGCGTACGAGAGGGGCATGCCCTCACGAATCTCCATGGGGATGGGCAGACGACGCTTGAAGTTAAAAGACAAGGCTTACCTCCCAGATCTGCGGCGGGCACCGCCCTCGGCACAGACTGGTAGTATGGCGTCTTATGTCGTATTGCTTCGTCTTTGTCTTCGAGAATATCCTGCACGCGTCGGCGACACCACCGAAATCGCAGCTCACGCGCTGCGAACGGACATGGTAACAGTAGGTTAACGCCTGTTTGCCAAGCGATTCCACGTGGTAGCATCACGTGGAATCGCTGCCACCAGGCAGCATGAGAAGGAAGGCTCGCCCATGATCGCAATAGTCAAGCAGACCGCAACGCCTGAACAGCTCCAGCAGTTCGTCAACTGGATTGAGAATCGCGGCTACCGCACCAACGTCAGCCAGGGCGACAACGAGACCATCGTCGGCATCATCGGCGACACCACCCAGATAGACCCCTTCCTGCTCGAGTCCATGGACATCATCGACCAGGTCCGTCGCGTCTCCGAGCCCTACAAGCTGGCCAACCGCAAGTTCCACCCCGAGGACACCGTCATCGACTGCGGTCACGGCGTGCTCATCGGCGGCGGGCACTTCCAAGTCATGGCCGGCCCCTGCTCGGTCGAGGGTGACAACCTCATTCAGATTGCGCGCGCCGTCAAGGCAGCCGGCGCGACCATCCTACGCGGCGGCGCCTACAAGCCCCGCACCTCTCCCTATGCCTACCAGGGCATGGGTGAGCGCGGCCTCGACCTTCTGCTGGAGGCCTCCGCAGAGCTCGACATGCCCGTGATCACCGAGGTCATGGACCCGCGCGACGTGCAGCTCTTTGTCGATCGCGGTATCGACATCATGCAGATCGGCGCGCGCAACGCCCAGAACTTCAACCTGCTCAAGGAGGTCGGCAAGACCACCACGCCCGTGTTGCTCAAGCGCGGCCTCTCCGGGACCATCGACGAGCTACTCATGGGCGCCGAGTACATCATGAGCGAGGGCAACCCCAACGTCATCCTGTGCGAGCGCGGCATCCGCACCTTCGAGACCCGCACGCGCAACACCTTCGACGTCAACGCGATTCCCGTACTGCACCATCTCACTCACCTTCCCGTCGTGGGCGACCCGAGCCATGCCACCGGTTACACGCGCTACGTGCGCCAGGCCGCCTACGCGGCGACTGCGGCAGGCGCAGATGGCCTGGAGATCGAGGTGCACAACTGCCCCCAGGAGGCGTGGTCGGACGGCGCCCAGGCGCTCGTTCCCGAGCAGTTCGAGGACGCCATGAAGCGCATCGCGCTCATCCGCGAGGCCATCACGGCAGATGTGGAGTAGCCCATGACCCCCACGCACCCCAGCGTCCCCGCCGACGCCACCTTTGTCCCAGGCAGGGTCGGCATCCTTGGCCTCGGCCTCATGGGAGGCTCCTTTGCCAAGGCGCTTCATGAGGGCAGTGCCGAGGTCTATGCCTGGAACCGCACCCGCTCGACGCTCGAGCTCGCCATGATCGAGACAATCGACGGCGAGCTGGACGACGAGACCGTTCCAACCTGCGAGCTCATCGTCCTTGCCGGCTACCCCAAGGTCAGCATCGAGTGGCTGCGCACCATGGCGCCGCGCATCTCCCCCGGTGCCATCGTCATCGACGTGGTGGGCGTCAAAAAGGTCGTGTGCGACGAGTGCTTCGATGTCGCCCGCGACCACCAGTGGCACTTCGTGGGCTGCCACCCCATGGCGGGCACGCAATACTCCGGCTTCGCGCACGCGCGCGCCAACATGTTCCACAGGGCGCCCATGGTGGTCGTCCCGCCCGCGATGGATGACTTCAAACGCCTCGACGTGCTCGAGCGCCTCAAGGCGCTGCTCGAGCCGTGCGGCTTTGGGAGCTTCACGCTCTCGACGGCCGAGTACCACGATGAGGTCATCGCCTTTACCTCGCAGCTGGCGCACGTCGTCTCCAACGCCTACGTCAAGAGCCCGTCGGCACGCGTGCACAAGGGCTTCTCGGCGGGGAGCTACAAGGACCTCACGCGCGTCGCCCGTCTCAACGCCACCATGTGGACCGAACTCTTCCTCGACAACGCTGAGAACCTCTCCAGCGAGATTGGCATCCTCATCGACAACCTGCAGCAGTACAAGGACGCCATCGACGTCGGCGACGCCGATCGCCTCAAGGCGCTGCTCGAGGAGGGCGACCGCCGCAAGAGGGAGGTAGACGGACGATGAGCGAACCTGTGCGCATCTGCGTGACCACGACCTCGCGCACCTACGACGTCCTGGTGGGCGCAGGCCTGCTCGACGAGCTCGGCCGCCACCTCGCAGCCGTCCTGTGTCCCGACGTCGCCTTCGTGGTGACCGACACCAACGTGGGGCCGCTCTACCTCGAGCGCGCCTGCACGTCGCTTCGCGAGGCGGGCCTTAAGGTGGCCTCCGTCACCATCCCCGCCGGTGAATCGCACAAGAACCTCTCCACCTACGGCAGCATCCTGTCCGCGATGGCCGAGGCGCACCTCACCCGCAGCAGCCTCGTGGTCGCGCTTGGGGGTGGCGTCGTGGGCGACATGGCCGGCTTTGCCGCAGCCACCTACATGCGTGGCATCCCCGTGGTGCAGGTTCCCACCACCCTGCTCTCGATGGTCGACTCGTCGGTCGGCGGCAAGACCGCCATCGACCTTTCCGTGGGCAAGAACCTGGTAGGCGCATTCCTGCAACCCTCCCTCGTCGTCGCCGACGTACAGACCCTCTCCACGCTCGATCCCTACGTCTTTGCCGACGGGATGGGCGAGGTCGTCAAGCATGCCGTGCTCGCAGACCCCACCCTCTTTACCAGCCTCGAAGAACGCCCCGTCACGCAAGACGCGGACGAGGCGTACCTTTGCGAGGTGGTGGCCACCAACGTCGCGATCAAGCGCGACGTCGTGGCAACCGACGAGCAAGAGCGCGGCCTGCGTCAGACGCTCAACCTCGGTCACACCATCGGCCACGCAATCGAGGCCGCCGGAAGCTACCGCGAGGGCCATGGCCACTGCGTGGCGATGGGCCTGTGCCACATTGCTCGTGCAGCAGAGCGCAAGGGTTGGGCCGAACCAGGCTTGGCCCAACGTGTCGAGCGCTGTGTCGCCTTGCAGGAATTGCCCATCGCCACCGACATCACCCCCGCTGAGATCCTCGGGCAGGCTGCACACGATAAGAAGCGCCATGGCGAGACGATCAACGTGGTCGTCCCCACGCGCATCGGCGCCGTGGAGATGCGTACGATCGACTTCGAGCAGTTCGGCGAGCTCGTCGAGCTCGGATGCCGTCCCATGCAGAGCGAGGCGTAGGCCATGGACGTGACCATCACGCCCCACCGCCTCGAGGGCTCCGTCACGGCGCTGCCTTCCAAGTCGATGGCACATCGACTGCTGATCCTTGCCGCGCTGAGCCAGGGCATCACGGACTTTGTCTGCCCCTCCCTCTCGGAGGACATCAGGGCGACACTGCGGTGCCTCAAGGCGCTGGGAGCGCCCGCCATGGGCACGCGTGACGGATTGCGCATGGTCCCCCTCACCGTCGGCGGAGTGCGGCACGACGCACGGCTCGACGTGGGAGAGTCGGGTTCGACCCTGCGCTTCCTGCTGCCAGTAGCTGCAGCGCTCGGACAAGGCGCCACCTTCGTCGGCCATGGCCGGCTGGCCCAAAGGCCGCTCTCCCCGCTCGACGAGCAGCTCGAGATCCATGGGGTCACGCTCTCCGAGCGCGGCCGCTTTCCACTGGCTGTCTCGGGCACGCTGGAGGGCGGAGACTTCCAGCTTCCCGGCAACGTCTCCTCCCAGTTCGTGAGCGGCCTGCTCATGGCCGCGCCACTTCTTGCGGACGGCGCACGCATAGCGGTGAGCGAGCCGGTCGAGTCAAAGGGGTACATCGACCTCACCGTCGACGCGCTCAAGGCCTTTGGCATCCACGTGGATGAGCATCGCGAGACTATCGACGACCATCCCGTCCGCGTGTACCAGGTGCCCACTGGGTCGCGTCTCGTCACGCCCGGGCTCTGCACCGTCGAGGGCGACTGGTCGAACGCGGCATTCTGGCTCGCGGCCGGTGCACTCGGGCCGCAGCCCCTCTCCGTCACGGGTCTCGACCAGGGCAGCAGGCAGGGAGATCGGGCCATCATGGCCGCCCTCGCCATGATGGGGGCCCGCATGGGACGCAGCTCGGGCATCGTCGCGGCGTCGCGCGAGACCCTGCACGGCCGTGACGTCGACGTCTCCGGCATCCCCGATCTCGTGCCGCCCCTCGCGGCGGTCGCCTCCGTTGCTCAGGGGACCACGCGCCTCGCCCATGCGGGACGCCTGCGCCTCAAGGAGTCCGACCGCCTGCAGACCGTCAGTGCGGCCCTCTGTGCCTTGGGAGGCCGGGCGCGTATCGAGGGAGACGACCTCGTCATCGAGGGCGTCAACGCATTGGGCGGTGGAACGGTCGATGCGGCCAACGACCATCGCATCGCCATGATGGCCAGCATCTGTGCCGCCTACGCCACTGGTCCCACCACCATCCTGGGTGCCGACTGCGTGAGCAAGTCGTACCCGAGCTTCTTCGACGACTTCCGTGCACTGGGCGGCATCGCCCGCGAAGAGGAGGCATAGCAATGGCATCGACCTTCGGTACCGCCCTGCGCGTGACGGTCTTCGGACAGTCCCATTCCGCAGCCATCGGCTGCGTGGTCGAGGGGCTGCCCGCGGGCTTTGCCCCCGATCTCGACGAGCTGCGTGCCTTCATGGCGCGACGCGCCCCTGGCCAGGCAAATTGGACGACGCCCCGCAAGGAGGCCGACGAGCCACACGTCCTTTCCGGCCTCAACCAGCGCGGTGAGACCTGCGGGGCTCCGCTCGCCATCGTCATCGAGAACACCAACACCCGCTCGGGCGACTACGACGACGTCCTCCACACGCCCAGGCCGAGCCATGCGGACTTCTCGGCCCATGCCAAGTGGCACGGATACGAGGATGTGCCGGGAGGCGGGCACTTCTCGGGTCGGCTCACGGCACCCATCTGCGCCGCCGGCGGCATCGCCCTGCAGCTGCTCGCCTCGCGCGGCGTTCGCATCGCCGCCCACCTCGCCCAGGTAGGCGACGTGCACGACGTGCCCTTCGATGCGCTGCGCATGGGTCCCGAGGCGCAGCGTCACCTGTTGTCACAGATCGAGGCGCTTGCCGACGGGCGCGCCTTCCCCACCATCGAAGCAACGGCTGCCCTAGCCATGATCGCCCAGATCGACGAGGCCCGCGCCGCACAGGACTCCATTGGCGGTGCCATCGAGTGCGTGGCCGTCGGTCTTCCCGCCGGCATCGGCGAGCCCATGTTCGACGGCATCGAGAGCGCCATCGCGCGTATCGCCTTTGGCATCCCCGCAGTCAAGGCGCTCGAGTTTGGTGTCGGCGCTGACGTCGCCTCACGCCGTGGCAGCAGGAACAACGACCCCTTTGGCATCGTCGACGGAACGCCCGCCCCGCTCAAGAACGATGCCGGTGGCAACCTTGGTGGCATCACCACCGGTGCCCCCGTGCTCTTCCGCCTCGCCCTCAAGCCCACGCCCTCCATCGGACGCGCGCAGGCCTCCGTCAATCTTGACAACCGCTCTGACACGACCCTCGAGCTGCGCGGCCGACACGACCCCTGCATCGCGCCGCGCGCCGTGCCAGTCGCCGAGGCCGTTATGGCCCTCGCCGTCCTCGACTCATGGCTCGCGTTTCCGCCCCAGCCGTCCACCCGAAAGGACTGACATGCCCGACCTCAGCGAGTGCAGGGAGCGACTCGACCAGATAGACTCCCAGATCATGCGGCTGCTCGTGGAGCGACAGGAGGTGTCTGCCGACGTCGCCGCCTACAAGGCAGCCAACGGCCTGGCCGTGCTCGACCGCGAGCGCGAGCGTGCCAAGATCCAAAAGGCCACCGAACTCGTGCCCCCCGAACTTTCCAACTACGCAACCGTGCTCCAGACTCTGCTCATGGAGGCCTCACGCGACGCGCAGCACCAGTTGCTCGATGACCAGGCCGGCACCGTCAGCGCCCGGATCCGCCCCGCCCTTGGCGCGCAGCCGTCGTTCTTTCCCTTGGGCGCCACAGTCGCCTGCCAGGGTGTTCCCGGCGCCTACCAGCAGATTGCGGCGGATCGCCTCTTCCGCCAGGCACAGATCAGCTACCAGGAGAGCTTTGCCGACGTCTTTGACGCCGTGGAGAGCGGAGCCTGCCAGTTTGGCGTGCTGCCCATCGAAAACTCCACTGCCGGCTCGGTCAACGGCGTCTACAGCCTCTTGCGGACCCACGGCTGCCACATCGTGCGCACATGCCGCCTGAGGGTCGACCACAACCTGCTGGTCCTGCCCGGCACCACCAAGGACGACATCGAGATCGTCTACAGCCACGAGCAGGCCCTCCAGCAGTGTGCGGGCTACATTGCAAGCCTCCCCCACGCGCGCGGGCACCTGTGCAAGAACACCGCCAAGGCCGCCGAGAAGGTGGCTGGCTCGGGACGCCACGACATCGCTGCCCTCGCTTCGCGCGACTGCGCCTCGCTCTACGGCCTCGAGGTGCTCGAGCACAGCGTGCAGGACAGCAGCAGCAACTACACGCGCTTCGCCTGCATCGCCAAGGACCTCGTCATCTATCCGGGTGCCGACCGCACCTCGCTCGTGCTCGTGCTCAGCCACGAGCCCGGCTCGCTCTTCAAGGTGCTTGCCAAGTTCTACGCCCTGGGCATCAACATCATCAAGCTCGAAAGCCGTCCCATCCCCAACCGCGACTTCGAGTTCATGTTCTACTTCGACATCGAGTACCCGGCAGCCGCTCCGCGCTTCCTCGAGCTCCTTGACGCACTGGAGAGCTCGTGCGAGGAGTTCCGCTATCTGGGGAGCTACCAGGAGGTCATCTGATGTCCCCAGCCAACGAGGTCCGCTTTGGCCTGTTGGGCCGCACGCTCGGCCACAGCTGGTCGCCCCAGATTCACGCACGTCTGGGCTCGACCCCCTACGTGCTGGTCGAGCGCGAACCCGCCGACGCTCGCACCTTCGTACGCGAGGGCGACTGGAGCGGCCTCAACGTGACCATCCCCTACAAGCGCCTCGCTGCCGAGGCCAGCGACGAGGTCAGCCCGCGCGTGCAGCGACTTGGCGTGGCCAACACGCTGGTGCATCGCGACGACGGCTCGATCTTCGCCGAGAACACCGACGTCCTCGGCTTTAGCTGGATGCTGCGCCAGTTTGCCCAGAGCAGCTGGGGCAGCACGGCCGCCCAGGCGCTCGACGAGCGCAAGGTGCTCGTCCTCGGCTCCGGAGGGGCTTGCCAGGCCGTTCGTGCGGCCCTGGAGGACGCCGCACGCTGCACGGTGCGCGTGGTCTCGCGCAACGGCGACGACACCTACGACAACCTGCTCGAACGTCATGGCGACGCGGCGCTCGTCGTCAACACCACGCCAGTTGGCATGTATCCCAACTGTCCCGCCACTCCCCTTGCCTCCGAGACCCTGGCGAAGCTCCCACAACTGATGGGTGTGCTCGACGTTGTGTACAATCCCGAGCGCACGGGCATCTGCCTGGCTGCCGAGGAGCTGGGCATCCCTTACCAGAGCGGCCTGGGCATGCTTGTGGCGCAGGCGTTCTACGCCAGCCAGTTGTTCCAGGGCACCGATCTCGACGAAGGCCTGATCAGCAAACTGACCGACGACATCCGCGCATCGCAGCGCAACATTGTCCTCATCGGCATGCCTGGCGCGGGCAAGACCACCACCGGACGCGCGCTGGCACGAATGGTCGGGCGACCCTTCATCGACCTGGACGATGCCTTTGCCGTGGAGACGGGCGTCGACGCGAGCGGATTCATAACCCAGTATGGTGAGCGGGCCTTCCGCGAGCGCGAGACTGAGGTCGCCCGTCGCTACGGGGCGCAGTCGGGGCTCGTCATCGCCTGTGGCGGTGGCATCGTCACACAGCAGCGCAACTATGCCCTGCTTCACCAGAACGCGACCATATGCTTCATCGATCGCCCGCTTCACGAGCTGTCGAGCAGCGGTCGGCCGCTCTCGCAGACGAGAGGCGTTCTCCAGCTTGCGTTGGAGCGCATGGACCTGTATCGATCGTGGGCTGACCTCGCCATCTCGTGCACGGGAACTGCCTCCGGTGACGCCATGCTTCTCAAGGCGAAGCTTGGTCTCTAGGAGCCGTGCGGGACGGTTCTCCGCGCACCTGACACACCCGTTTCGTTCGTGCCATTTTTGGCAACCATCTGCCGTATTCTCGCAAAAACATCCCGATTGACATGCGGCAATCGCGTAATCTGAAGGTGGCGCCCAGACGCGTCATCCTGAGAGTCGCATTGTCCGCCTCCACGCAGAAGGGTTCAGGGATGTCCAACGACGACATTGCAGCGGCCGTGCTCGAATGCGTTGGCGGCCTCGACAACGTCGCGGGAAACTCGCTGTGTGCCACGAGGCTTCGCATCTCGCTCAACGATCAGTCCCTCGCCGACCATAACGCCCTGCACTCCATCAATGGCGTGCTCGGCATCGCCGAGCGTGGGGGTTCCGGCATCGAGGTCGTATTCGGCCCCAACATGGTGCGCGGCGTGTTCCAGGCGTTCTCCCGTCTCACGGGCCCCATGGCGCGCAAAGAGACCGAGGAGCCGCCCAGACGCGCCGCAGGCAACTTCAGGGTCAAGATCACCCCAGAGACTCCAGGGCGTCCGCAGGTCCAGACCGTTGTCGCGACGCCCTCCGTCATACCCACGCCGGTCGAGGACAACGTGACCAACGCCCTGCTGGAGCGCCTCGACGAAGGCGAGGAGGCAAGCGACGACCTTGCACCGCTCCTCGACCTGGAGCTGGGCTCGCACCTCCTCGTCATCAACGGCCCCAACATCAACCTCCTCGGCACGCTTGACGTCTCGCTCTACGGTGACGACGACTACGATGCGCTCCTCGCGCTCTGCCACCAGAGCGCGCGCGAGGCCGGCTTCGCCGACTGCGAGTGCTACCAGTCCAACCATGAGGGTGACCTCATCGACTGCATCCAGGATGCCTTCGATCGCTTCGATGCCATTGCGATCAACCCTGGCGCCTATGCCTACACCTCCATTGCCCTGCTCGATGCGCTCAAGGCCGTCCAGCTGCCCGCCATCGAGGTGCGCCTATGCGACCAGTCCACACGCGAGGACTTCCGCCAGCGCTCGTTCGTGCGCATGGGGTGCATCGACGGCATCCAGGGGCACGGCATCCAGGGGTACCGCGAGGCAATCTTCGAGCTCGCACGCCACCTCGGCATCCTCGAGGACCGCTAGCCAAATAACCAGGCATCCGTGTACGAGAAGGCGGGACATCTCCCAGAGATGTCCCGCCCGCATGTCATAACATCTTTGTGCGGCTCGCCTATGCCGTACGGTCGCACACCCACACAGAACCGTCGCTCACGAGCACGTCCATGGGAATGTCGTGATCGTCGTGCGGGAGGGGGTTGCTGCTGATGCGCAGCGTACGCACCAGACCGACCTTAAGGCCGGGGTAGTCGGCGAGGAAGTTGTCGTAGTAGCCTGCGCCATAGCCGATGCGGTATCCCTCGGCATCGAACACGAGGCCC
This sequence comes from uncultured Coriobacteriaceae bacterium, assembly GCA_902779675.1. GTDB lineage: Bacteria > Actinomycetota > Coriobacteriia > Coriobacteriales > Atopobiaceae > UBA1367. The sequence continues at coordinate 246,818 of CACZCK010000003.1, forward strand.
GGCACCAGGCAGATGGAGCCCTCGAAGTCGTCGGGTGAGACGGGGGTGCACTCGGTGGGGTCGGGCTCGAGTACGCCACGCGAACCAGCACGCATACCCTCAAGGGTGTCGACCTCATAGAACACGAGCTTGCCACGGTCGCAGACGGGCACCGCCACGCGCTTGCCGTCCTTCCACGCCTTCTTGATGAGCTCGGTGGTGTCCATCTCGTTGCGGTACGTGACGTACGCAAGGATCAGCGAGGCGTCGCGGTAGGCCGCCATTGCGGTAAAGTGGATGCGCACCTCACGGTCGACCCGCTCGGCATGTGCGGGAGCAAGCTGCGTCTCGACAGCCTCATAGGCGCTGCGCAGAGCGCTCTTGCTCGCGTCTTCTCCGTACGTGCTCGCCATGGCAGCTCCAATCAATCGTTCCAACCAGTGTAACCCATGCCCCGCCTGCGGGTAACGCATGTTTCCCAGTTGTGACACGAATTCCTCTATCTCTTGGGAGAGACCCATGCCAACGCGCCGAACTGCAGCGAGAACCTCCGCGACCATAACGGTCGACGGCATTGAGGTGCTCATCGCGCGCAAGCGCGTGCGCAACGTCAACCTGCGCGTGCGGCGCGACGGAACCGTCTGCGTGAGCGCCCCAAGCCACGTAAGCGAGGCGGACATCGCTCGGTTCGTCGCATCGAGGATCGCGTGGATCCAAACGGCGCAGGCACGGGTCGCCCAGCAGCGTCAGACGGTGATCGTCAGCTGCGACGAGGGTGCAGAGCTGCTCCTGTGGGGCAAGTCGCTCACCTGTCATGTGGCGGAGGGCTACGATGGCCCGTCTCGACGCTCAATAGAGTTCTCGACGGCCGGTGAGCTGCTTGTCGTGCACACTGGGCCACATGGCGAGGCAGACGCAGAAGCAGTGCGCGCCAGACGCACGAGACAGCTCGAGGCGTGGCTCAAAGAGCAGCTGCGCGCTGAGGCCGAGGCCCTGCTCCCCCACCTCGAGACGACCGTCGGAGTGCGGTGCCAGGAGTTGCGGCTGCGCGCCATGACGAGCCGCTGGGGCAGCTGCAATGTGCGCACCGCCGTCATCACCCTCAACACGCAGCTCGTGCACTATGACCGACGCTGCCTCGCCTACGTCTTGACGCATGAGCTCTGCCATCTACACGAGCCCAGTCACAACGCTCGCTTCCACGCGCTCATGGACCGCTTCTACCCCGACTGGCGCACCGTCCGCGCACTGCTCAACGGCCGCACCGAGTAACCGCGCAAACGGCTGACCATCACCCGTACGAAGAGGGACCCTCCACCAGCTGGCAGAGGGTCCCTCGTGCAGTCGTTGCGCCTGTTGGCTAGTAGACCATGCCCATGGCCTCGCGGACCTCGGCCAGGGTCTGCTCGGCAATCTGGTTGGCACGGCGGTTGCCGTCGTGGAGCACGTCCTTGATGTAGTCGAGGTCACCCTCGAGCTCGCGACGACGCTCGCGAATCGGGGCGAAGTAGCCGTTGACGGCCTCGGTGACTACCTTCTTTAGCTGGCCCGCTCCCCCGTTGCCAATCTCGGCGGCAAGCTCGACCGGATCGCGATCGAGGCAGATGCCCGCCGTGGTGAGCAGCGCGGAGACGCCAGGACGATTGTCGGGGTCAAAGGTGATGAAGCGCTCGCTGTCGGTACGCGACTTCTTGATGAGCTTGGCAGTCTCCTGCTCGGTCATGCTGATGGAGATGGCGTTGCCGTAGCTCTTGGACATCTTGCGGCCGTCGAGGCCGGGGATGAGCGGCGTCGAGGTCAGAAGGCCCGCCACGTCGGGGAACACCTTGCCGTAGCGCTCGTTGAAGCGACGGGCGATCTTGGCGGTGACCTCGATGTGCGGCAACTGGTCGCGACCCACGGGCACGATGTTGCCCTTGCAGAAGAGGATGTCGCACGCCTGATGCACCGGGTAGGTGAGCAGAAGGCCCGTGAGCGAGTGGCCCGAGGCCTCCATCTCGGCCTTGACCGTGGGGTTGCGCTGGAGCTCGGCCTCCGACACCAGCGAGAGGAACGGCAGCATCAGCTGGTTCTCGGCCGGCACGGCGGAATGGGTGAAGATCATGGTCTTGGCCGGGTCTATGCCGCAGGCGAGGTAGTCCATGACCATGTTGTACACATTGTCCTGGATGTGCTCGGTCGTGTCGCGGTCGGTGATCACCTGGTAGTCGGCGATGATGATGTTGGTCTTGATGCCCAGGTCCTGCAGGCGGACGCGCTCCACAAGCGTGCCAAAGTAGTGCCCCATGTGAAGCCTGCCCGTCGGGCGGTCGCCTGTGAGCATGGTGTACTTCTCGGCATTGCCTGCCGCGATGTCAGCCTGGATCTGGTTCGAGCGGCGCAGCGCCGCCTCGTAGCTTCCCTCGTTGGGCATGGAGGGTCCTTTCGTTCGGTCCGTTCACACAAGTGACTATGGTAGCGCAACAAGCCGTCCGCGTGGTCAGGCGCGCAGCTTCAGCCCCACTCCATACCCGTCATCACCCCGCGCATGCCAGAGCGCCCCTGACTTTGCGCATAAACAAAAGGGGCCGCCCCGAAGGGCAGCCCCAAAGGTTCGCTTTCGATGAGGCCTAGAGGGCCATGAAGGCGATGGTCAGCACGATCATGCAGGCCACGGACATGACCACGATGATCTTGGTGCAGAACTTGACCCAGGTGGAGTACTCGATACGGGAGAGGGCCAGGCCACCCATGATGGCACCCGAGGTCGGGGTGATGAGGTTCACGACGCCGGAGGCGGCGCAGAAGGTCATGACCATGACGGACGGGTTGAAGCCGAGCTGCTGAGCCAGGGGCCCCATGATGGGCATGGAAACGCCAGCCATACCGGAGGTCGAGGGGATGAGGAAGGACAGCAGGAAGTAGAGCAGGTAGGAACCGATGGAGAACACGATGCCCGAGGTGCCGGCCAGGGCGTTGGACGCAGCGGAGAGCACGAACATGTCGAGGCCGGTGGAAGCCATCAGGACGGAGACGCCGCGGGCGAGGGCGATGACCATGACAACGGACATCATGTCGCCGGCGCCAGCCATGAACTCGTCGACGATCTCATGCTCGCTCATGCCACCGACGATGCCGATGATGATGCCGAGCAGCAGGAACCACGTGGTGGCCTCCTGGAAGTACCACCAGCCCAGGGGCACGCCGGTCAGGAAGCTGGACCAGCTGTGGCCATCGGGATCGAAGCCGGGGTTGAACCAGTCGATGCCCAGGTCCTCCCAGGGGATGAAGGAGATGATCATGATGACGAAGGCCATGGCGAACAGGATCAGGACGCCCTTCTGCTTGCCGGTGAGCTCGACGTCGCCAGCCTCGGCGGCAGCGCCGTAGGAGGCCTTGGCGTTCTCGGTCTCGGTGGCAGACATGAGGGTACGGTTGGGATCAGCCTTAACCTTCTTGGCGTACTGCAGCACGAAGAAGACGGCGATCGCGTAGGTCACGACGAGCAGGGCGAGGCCGAGGCCGATGAAGATGGTCTGGTCGCCCTTGATGCCCACGCCGTCAAGGGCGGCGCCAGCGGCACCGACGGCGAAGGGGTTGACCGTGGAGCCCAGGCAGCCGACGCCAGCGCCGAGCAGGACCATCATGGCGCCGGTCAGGGAGTCAAATCCAGCGGCCATCATCGTGGCGGAGAGCAGCGCGTAGAAGCCCACGGTCTCCTCGCACATGCCATAGGTGGTGCCACCCAGGGCGAAGATCGCCATCAGGATGGGGATGAGCTTGAGCTCGTTGCCGCCCATCTTCTTGACGAGCACCGCGATGCCGTCGGCGATGGCGTTGGTCTTGTTGACGATGCCCAGGAAGCCACCGAGAACCATGACGAACAGGCACACGTCGATAGCGTCTGCGAAGCCGCGCACGGGCGACATCAGGAAGTCGGAGAGCGTGGCCGCGACGACGGCACCCTCCTCGCCATCGATGGTGTACGTTGCGCCGTTCAGAAAGATGGTGATGACGGCGACGATTGCCAAGAGAATGAAGATGATCGAGAAGCTCGTGAGCATCTCCCTCTTCTTCTTAGGCGCTGCGGTATCTGCCATTTCAGATACTCCTTTCCTACGCGCGGCCCCCGATGGACCATGCGATATCCTACCGAAACACGATGTCGACACAAAGCACATGCGACACGCAATCTAGGGTACGACCATATGGCTGACTTTACAAGTGTCAGATTGACATCTTATCCAATAGGTCTGTAAACGCGCGCTAGCGGTGCATTTCGTCCGCCAGCGGCGTACGTGTGCGGGAAAAGGCGAAATCTGTTTGTCATAAAGCCATGTGAATTGGTATGTTTCCTGACTGTTAGAAGATTATATGCGCACGATTGCACCTCTGTGCACACCATTGGACAACATGCATCAAGTTGAACTCTTATACACTTAAATCCGTATAACAATCCTTTTATGCAATCACCATAGAAAACGAGGGGTGCTTTCACACCCCTCGCGTATCCCCACCCGTCAGGACGGCGGGTCAGTCGAACTTCTCGTGCATATAGGAACTGAGCGTCGCGAGGCCTTCGCGCAGCACATGCTCCGGCGCGCAGTAGCCCAGGCGAGCGCCGCGCGGCAGGTCAAAGCGGCTGCCCGGCACCAGCAGGACGCCCGTGTCACGGAGCAGGTCGAGGCAGAAGCTCTCATCATCCTGCGGGATGTCCAGGCGCATGTAGCTCACGCTCACGCCCTTCGGCGGAATCCAGCTCGCACGAGCCTCGGTGGCCATCCACTCGTTGACGATAGCGCGGTTGCGGCGGATGATGCCGAGGTTGCGCTCGATGACCTTGTCGCGGTTGCGCAGCACGTAGGTCGCCAGCGCGTCGTTGAAGACGCCGCTGCAGATCATCGTGTAGTCGCGCAGGACGCGCATGCGGTCGGCAAGCTCCTTGTTGGAGACCGTCCAGCCACAGCGCGCGGCGGGCACGCTGTAGTCCTTGCTCACGCTGTTGGTGCAGACGCCCTTGTCGTAGAGATCCACGACACTCGTGCAGGCCTCGGCGTCCTCGAGCGGGAAGAACACCTCGTCGCAGAGGACCCAGGCGCCCACGCTCTTGGCGATCTCGACGATCTCGGCCATCACGTCGGTCGTGATGACGGTGCCAAGCGGGTTGGACGCGTTGTTCACGCAGATGAGGCGCGTGTCGGGCCGCACGAGCCGCTTCAGCTCGTCAAGGCGCGGCTGCCAGCCGTCCTCCTCGTGGATGACCCAGTGGTCGACCTCGGCGCCAAGCGCCGCAGGCAGGTCATAGAGCGGCTGGTAGGTGGGGTACTCCGCCACCACGTGGCAGCCGGGCTCGACGAGGGCCATGATGGCGTTGAGGTTTGCGCCCGTGCCGCCATTCATCTGCAGCACGTTGTCGGGATCCACGTGCTGGTAGAGCTTGGCCACCTCGGCCTTGAAGTCGGCGGAGCCCTCGATCCAGCCGTAGTTCATCTTCTCGCGGTTGAGCTGCTCGTAGAACGTCTCGCCGCCCTGGCCGTCCAGCTGCAGGATCTCGCCCATCGTCAACGACGCGATGGTGCTCTGCGCGATGTCGAGCGTGGCCTCGTGCTCGTAGTCGTTGAGAAAGGCCTCGACGCCAATCGTCTTGATCTTCATGTCAGTCTCCTGTCATGGGGAGAGACGCCGATGTGGGCGCCTCTCCCCCACTCCCATCGGACGGGACCGCCTAGAAAACGGGGATGATGCCCATGAAGGTCATGGGCACGCTGATGATGCCAAGCACGCAGATGACGACGGCGGCCGCGAGCTCGCCCTTGGTGAGGCCGGTGCCCGCGACGCCCGCCTCCCTGCGGGCCTGCGCGTAGAAGATGAAGCCGGGGATGTAGCCCAGGCAGGCCAGCAGCATGAAGGTCCAGCCAGAGAGGATGACGGTCACGATCTGGAAGGCGGCGGCGATGACGCCGTACACGAGGTTCTTGGTGTCACCGGTCTCCATGCCGAGCTTGATCTGGTAGAGCGCGGCAAGCGTCCAGCTGATGATGATGGTGACGGTGCACATGCTGATGGCAAATGTGTAGGTGTCCTCGGCAAAGCTCGCGAGGATGTAGAAGACCTGGGTGCAGGCACCGACGATGATGAGGGCCATCTGCGGGGCGCCCTTGGCGTTCATCTTGTTCCAGCTGGCGGGCAGCAGGTGCTCGTTGGACATGTCGCTGGAGGTCTCGGCGGGCAGCATCGTGAAGGAGAGCCACGAGCCAAGCACGCTGATGATGATCGCGGTGCTCAGGAACGCGCCACCCCAGCCGGGGGCGAGGTACTCGAAGATGGTGACGGTCGCGGGGCTGGGAGCGGCGATGAGCTCCTCGTAGGGCATGACGCCGTACGGCAGCACGCTGGCGCCGATGTAGAGCACGAGCAGGATGACGATGCCGATGATGGTGGCCTTGCCCACGTCGCTCTTGCGCTCGGCACGGGCGCTCATGACGCACGCACCCTCGACGCCGATGAACATCCACATCATGATGAGCAGGCAGTTGACGATCTGGGTGCCCAGGCCGCCTAGCTCCACGCCGTTCTGGGCCATGATGGCGGCGTTGCGCGCCGCGGTGCCCCAGAAGTCCTCGGTGAAGACGCCTGCCTTGAAGGAGATGACGCAGAAGAGCAGGAACACGACGATGGAGGCGACCTTGACCATCATGACCACCGCGTTGAGCACGGCCGCGCTCTCCACGCCGTTGATGACCAGGAGGGTTATGATCCACAGCATGGCAGAGACCGCAACGATGGCCATGATGTTGGGCACGCCGGCCTCACCGGTGCTGAAGATGCCAGGCAGGGCGCCCGCGAGCGTCTGGGCAATCATCGTCATGAATCCGACGTTGCCAAGCCACGCGGAGAGCCAGTAGCCCCAGCCGCTCACAAAGCCGCAGAAGTTGCCAAAGCCCTCGGTCGCGTACTGGAAGAGGCCCTCTATCTCGGGCTTCTTGTCGCCGAGGTTCGCAAGGGCGAGCGCGAGGAACACAAAGCCGCCGCCGGCGATGACCCACGACACGAGCGCGCCGCCGGGGCTTGCCACGTTGGCGAGCTGGCCCGCCGTCGCAAAGACGCCGGAGCCGATGCAGGAACTCACGACCAGGCCGATAAGTGGGACGAGGCCCAGGCCCTTCTTCTGTTCGGACATTACGAATACCCTCCTCAGTAAAACCAACGATACAAAGAAATCCGGTCGTCCCAACTCCACGTTTGCAGGACGACCGGATTAAACAGCTTGTAGCGGTGCGCCTAGATACACCTATGCAGCTTGAGAAACTACTTGAGGGTCGCGTACATAACGGCCTTGATGGTGTGCATGCGGTTCTCTGCCTCGTCGAAGACACGAGACTGCGGGCCCTCGAAGACCTCGTCGGTGACTTCCATCTCGGTGATGCCGAACTCCTCAGCGACCTCCTTGCCGTGGGTGGTGTTCGTGTCGTGGAAGCTGGGCAGGCAGTGCTCGAAGATGGCCGTGGGGTTGGCCTCGGCCATGAGCTCCTTGGTGACGCGGTACGGCGTCAGGAGCTTGATGCGCTCGCCGAACAGGTCATAGGACTCGCCCATGGAGACCCAGATGTCCGTATACAGGCAGTCGCAGTTCTTGGCGCCCTCGTGCGGATCCTCGGTCAGGACGATCTCGCAGCCGTTCTCGGCAGCGATCTTGCGGCAGGTCTCGACGAGCTCAGCCTTGGGCATGCGCTCCTTGGGGCCGCAGGCGCAGAAGTTGATGCCGAGCTTGGCGCAGACGACCATCAGGGAGTTGGCCACGTTGTTGCAGCAGTCGCCGAAGAAGGTGAGCTTCTTGCCGCGCACGTCGCCGACCTCCTCCTGGAGGGTCAGGATGTCGGCGAGCATCTGGGTGGGATGGAAGTCGTCGGTGAGGCCGTTCCACACGGGCACGCCGCTCTTCTCGGCGATCTCCTCGACGTCAGACTGCTTGAAGCCACGGAACTCGATGCCGTCATAGATGCGGCCGAGCACGCGGGCGGTGTCCTCGATGGACTCCTTGTGGCCCATCTGCGAGCTGTTGGGATCGAGGTATGTGACGCCCATGCCCAGGTCGTAGGCGCCGACCTCGAAGGAGCTGCGAGTACGGGTGGAGGTCTTCTGGAAGATCAGGACGACGTTCTTGCCCTCGAGCCAGCGGTGCGGCACGCCAGCGCGCTTCATGCTCTTGAAGTCGGCGGAGAGCTTGAGGAGGTAGCGGATCTCGTCGGGGGTAAAGTCGAGGAGCTTGAGGAAGCTGCGACCGGAGATGTTGACGCCCATGGTAAGGGCTCCTTTCTCGTCATACGGCGCGACACCATGTCACGTCATATCAATTACCGAACAAAAGAGACAAACTCACTGCAGGTCCGGGAACGATGCGTTCCCGGACCTGCACTTTAGGCCTTAGAGCTTAGAGGTCAACGCGCTCGAAGGGCATGCTCATGCAGCGCGGGCCGCCACGGCCGCGGGACAGCTCTGCCGAGGGGACTACGAGAAGGTCGAGGCCCTCCTTGTAGAGCACGTCGTTGGTGACGGTGTTGCGCTGGTAGACGCAGATCTTGCCCGGGGAGACGCACAGGGTGTTGGAGCCGTCGTTCCACTGCTCGCGGGCAGCAGCCGTCGGGTCGCCACCACCGCAGGGGATGAGCTTGACGGCATCGATGTCCAGGGCCTTGGCCAGGACGTGCTCGAGGGTGTCGATCATCTCCTCGATCTTGACCTCGCCGTGCTCGGCGCCCTTGGTGATCTTGAAGACCTGCAGGGTGCCCATGATGCCCGGGTGGATGGTGAACTTGTCGACGTCAATCTGCGTGAACACGGTGTCGAGGTGCATGAAGGCACGGGACACGGGGATGTTGAACGCGTAGATGGTGTCGATCTCGGCGCCCTTGCCGCCCCAGAACAGGTTCTGGGCGAGCTCGTCGATGGCGGCAGCCTGAGTACGCTGCGAGATGCCGATGGCCAGCGTGTGGGCGTTGAGGTTGAGGACGTCGCCACCCTCCACGTGGTAGGAGGAGTCACGACGATACCACAGCGGGGTGCGCTTGTACTCGGGGTGATACTTGAAGATGAACTTGCCGAGCAGCGTCTCGCGGTTGCGCGTCACGGAGTACATGTGATGCAGCATGACGCCCTTGCCGACGACCGCAAACGGGTCACGGGTGAAGTAGGTGTTGGGCATCGGGTCGATGAGCAGGTCGGTCTCGGAGTCCTGGTCCTGGCCGACGAGGTCGGTCAGCAGGGTGCTGGAGGCGCTGGGCAGATCGATCTCGTTCTTGCGGATGCCGGCGATGGTCTTGTCCACGAACTCCTTGGTGTCGCGGATGGAGTACAGGTACTCCTTGACAGCGGCGAGCATGTTCTTGCCACGAAGGCCAGACTCCTGCAGCCACTGCTCGGTGTACTCCTCGCGGGCACCGGGCTCGGCGTCGAGAGCCTCGGCGCAGAGCTTCTCGAGGTAGAGAACCTCGACGCCCTGCTCACGCAGGATCTCTGCGAAGCGATCGTGCTCCTGCTGTGCGACCTCCAGGAAGGGGATGTCGTCGAAGAGCAGGCGACCCAGGTCATCGGGTGCGAGGTTGAGGAGCTCCTCACCAGGACGATGGAGCAGGATCTTCTTCAGGGGGCCGATTTCGCTGTGGACGTAAAGTCCCTTCATGATGCCCTCCACTCCTTTCGTGCCGGTCTCCCGACACACGAACTAATAGAAACCGAACCAGGAACAGCCGATGACAGGACGCGGCTGGTCGAGTTAGATACTATATCCAATAGTTTTGATTCACAATTCCTTTAAAACTCATCTGCCGCTAACGGTAGCAATTGAGGTCCAAGCGGTGGAGCCTTCAGCTCGTAGCGTAATTTGATAGGCCATTTACCTGCGTTTTCTATGCAACTGACCGTTCGATTCCATAGATGGTTCTGAGCGATACCCAACCATTGCCCCAAGGGAATACGAATTGCGAAACATATTTGTAATACTTGTATAATCGCTGTTCTATTCATTCTTTTGCAATTTCAATGCATCATTCCACAACGCCCGCACGCAGGCACGCGCAGAAGGCCGCCCACCGTGCACGGAACACCATTCGCTTTGGAACCGCCACCGTCCCCGTCGACGCCGCCAGCCACTGCCGCCTCTGACACCACCTCCCGATGCCTGGAGCGCGACTACGCCCATACTGCTAGAATTCATTGTTTGGACGCACACGTCACCAACACGGGGGCACCACATATGGGCAGCAACAAGAAGAACGAGAAGAAGATCCGCAAGCGACTTGCCAAGGAGCTCAAGAAGACCAACAAGCGACTTCGTGGCGCGGTCGACTCCGAGGTCACGCGCGAGGCGCTGGCCAAGCGCGCCGAGAAGCTCGAGCGCAAGCTCGAGAAGGCCGCACGCGCCAACGAGAAGATCCACGGCAAGCGCAACGGTGCCAAGCCTAACCGCAACTTCGACTACACGCAGAACCGCGAGGTCAGCTGGCTGCGCTTCGACGATCGCGTCCTCGACGAGGCCTTCGACGAGACGGTTCCCCTCTTCGAGCGCCTCAAGTTCGTCTCCATCTTTGGCAGCAACCTCGACGAGTGGTTCATGGTCCGCATCGGCGGTCTCTCCGACCTGGCGCTGCTCAAGAAGCAGCCGCGCGACATCCGCTCCAACGAGACCCCGTCCGAGCAGATCCAGCGCGTCTTGGCCATGCTCCCGCCCCTCATCGAGCGCCAAGCCCAGGCGTTCTCCAGCATCGAGGCCAACCTGTCGGGCGCCGGCCTCACCCGCGTGCGCGCCGCCGACCTCACCGATGCCGACCTGCGTCGCATTGCGCAGCACTTTGACGCGCGCATCGCCCCGATCATGTCGCCCATGATCATCGATCCGCGCCATCCCTTCCCCAACCTCAAAAACGGCCGCATGTACGTGGCCTGCTCGCTCGACGGCCCCGAGGAGAGCGGCATGCTCGGCGTCGTGGAGGTGCCCCACAGCCTCGAGCGCGTGGTTCCCCTTCCCTCCACGTCGCGCAACTACCGCTACATCCTGCTCGAGGACCTCATGCTCTTTAAGCTGGGCGACTGCTTCGGCGACTACGCCCCCACGAGCTCGGCCGTCATTCGCGTGACCCGCAACACCGACATCGACCCCGACGGCGAGGGCGTCGAGGAGGACGAGGACTACCGTCAGCACATGAAGTCAATCCTGCGCGAGCGCCTTCGCCTGCAGGCGGTGCGCCTCGAGATCGACGGCAACCTCTCCCCCGAGCTCGAGCAGTTCGTGGTCGACTCGCTGCACCTCACATCCAACCGCGTATTCCACACCAACATGCCGCTCGACCTCGGGTACGTCTACGGCCTGGAGGGGCATATCCCCAACGCGTCGCGCTCCAAGCTGCTCTTCGAGCCCTTCGAGCCCCAGCCTTCCCCCATGGTCGATGCACATGCGCCCATGCTCGAGCAGGTCGAGGACCACGACATCCTGCTCTGCTACCCCTATGAGGGCATGGACCCGCTCCTTCGCCTACTGCGCGAGGCCTCCAGCGACGACAACTGCATCTCCATCAAGATCACCCTCTATCGCGTGGCCAAGCAGTCCAAGCTCTGCGAAAGCCTCATCGCGGCCGTGGAGAACGGCAAGGAGGTCACGGTCCTCATGGAGCTGCGCGCCCGCTTCGACGAGGCCAACAACATCGCCTGGGCAGACCGCCTCGAGGACGCGGGCTGTACCGTCATCTATGGCTCGGAGGGCTTCAAGGTCCACTCCAAGATCTGCCAGATCACCTACCACGACAGCGGCCACATCAAGCGCATCACCTGTCTGGGCACCGGCAACTTCAACGAGAAGACCGCGCGCCTCTATTCCGACTTCATGCTCCTCACCGCCCACGAGGGCATCGGCGAGGACGGCAACACCTTCTTCCGCAACCTGTCGCTCGGCAACCTCCGCGGCACCTACAAGTACCTGGGCGTCGCGCCGATCGGCCTTAAGCCGCTCGTCATGCGCGGCCTCAACCGCGAGATCGAGCGTGCTCGCTCCGGCCAGGACGCGCAGGTCTTCATGAAGATGAACTCGCTCACCGACCGCGACGTCATAGACAAAATCGCCGAGGCGTGCCAGGCGGGTGTCCGCGTGGTCATGATCATCCGCGGCATCTGCTGCATCAGGGCAAACGTCCCCGGCCACACCGAGGGGCTCCTCGTGCGCCAGATCGTAGGCCGCTTCCTCGAGCACACCCGCATCTACGCCTTCGGCTCCTCGGCCGACACCATCTACCTCTCCAGCGCCGACATGATGACGCGCAACACCGAGCACCGCGTGGAGATCGCCTACCCCGTGCTCGATGACTTCTGCCGCAAGCTGGTGGTGCAGTTCGTCAACATCCAGCTGGCTGACAACGCCAAGGCGCGCGAGCTCACGCAGGACGGCACCTGGAAGACGGTCGAGCCCGAGCCGGGCGAGCCCACCATCAACGCACAGGAGATGCTGCTCTCGCTGGCCATGCGCCGCGCCAAGGGCGAGCTGGTCGAGGGTGCCGACATGCTGCTGTCCGACGGCATACATGTCGACCTGCCCGTAGAGCACATGCGCAAGCTGGCCTCGCTTCCCAGCATGTCGCACATAGACGACCTCCTGAGCGCCGAGAGCAAGGACGAGGCCGCCAAGAACGAGCCAGCCAAGGAGGAGCCTGCCAAGGTCGAGTCCGCCAAGGAGGCGCCCGCCAAGGACGAGACCAAGGTGGCGCACGTCGAGGCGCACATCATCGAAGAGGACGAGGCTGTCGAGGAGCCGGTGCCCACAACCGACCCCGTCGAGCAAGCGGCCGAGGAGGCCGTGCTCGAGGCCACCCAGGTGGGCGCGCAGGACGACGCTCCCACTCAGGAGCCCGAGGACAGTGCAGCTGAGGAAGCCTCCCCTGCCGCCGAGCCCCAGACTGAGCCCCAGCCGTCGAAGGCCGCCCCAAAGACCAAGGCCGCACCCACGCAACAGCAGGCCATCGAGCCCCGCACGCCCGGGCGGCTCAAGGTCGCGTTCAAACTTATCGGCATGGGTATGCGCGAGCTCTTTACCGGACGCATCTCCCGTGACGCGCGACAGCGCGGCAGGCGCGGCTAGACGAGGCCTGCACACAGGTTTGCTAACCTAGGGGACCGACGGCATGCCGTCGGTCCCCTTCACACGACAAGGATTGGAAGGCATCGTGGCAGTAGGCAGCAGCATCAGGCTCGAGGTCGAGCGTATGGCCTACGGGGCAGACGCCATCTCACACGCAGACGACGGCAAGACCGTCTTCGTCTCGGGTGGTATCACAGGCGACGTCGTGGAGGCGCGCGTCGTCTCGGATGGCCCCTCCTTCGCTCGCGCGGAGGTGACCGAGGTCCTGGAACCGTCCCCGCTGCGCGTCGCGCCGAGCTGCCCGTATGCTGGAATCTGTGGCGGTTGCCCTTGGGCGGCGCTTTCTCGCGAGGCGCAGCTCGCAGCCAAGCGCGCCAACGTGGTCGACTCACTCGTACGTATTGGTCACATGGACCAGGCGCGTGCGGATGCCCTCGTCGGTCCCTGCGAGGCGCCTAGTGACCCCTGGGGGTACCGCAACAAGGTCGAGCTCGCCTTCACGCGCAACAAGGGGCGCGCCGTGATCGGTATGCACGACCGGGGTGGAAGCAACGTCATCAAGGTCGACCGTTGCCCACTGCTCGACGCACGCCATGCCAAGCTGGTCAAGTCCGTCTCGGGAGCGCTCTCCTACCTCTCTGGCTCGCATGAGCTGGGCATCGACCGCATCGGCATCCGCGCCTCCCGCCGCACGCGTGACATCGAGGTGTCGCTCTGGACCAGCACTGGCGCCTTTCCCCGCGCACAGGTGGCCAAGGTGCTCGCCGACGCCACCAAGGCGACGTCGGTGGTGCGCGTGCTCACCAAGGGACCGCAGAAGGCCCGCCGCGTCTCTGGCGTAGAGCGCCTCTCGGGCAAGGGTCACTGGGAGGAGCGCATCGGCAGCGAGCTCATGGCGGTGTCCGCACCGTCGTTCTTCCAGGTCAACACCGCTGGCGCGCAGCGGCTCGTGGAGCTCGTCTGCGACGCGCTGGGCCTCTCCGAGGACGACGAGGCCATGGACCTCTACTGTGGTGCCGGTACCTTCACGCTGCCGCTCGCGCGGCGCACCGGGTTCGTCTCTGCGGTCGAGAGCTATGGCCCGGCCGTGCGCGACCTCAGGCGCAATCTGGAACGCGCCAACCTATCCAACGTCGATGCCGTGGGCGGCGACGCGGGACGCGAGTTCCCCGACACCGACGCCGACGTGATCGTGGTCGACCCACCGCGCGCAGGCCTCGCCGAGGACGTGGTCGAGCAGCTCTGCGAGCAGCCCGCGCGTGCCATCGCCTACGTGAGCTGCGACCCCGCGACGCTTGCCCGCGACCTCGCACGCTTCGAGGAGCGCGGCGTCTTTGTGCCCACGCGCATCACGCCCGTCGACCTCTTCCCGCAGACCTTCCACGTCGAGACGGTAGTATTGATGTCACGTGTTATATAGGGAAAACTGTATGAATCGCCCGCCGAAGCAAACAACCATTTATATCGGTCTGAATGATTCCGAGACCGGAGTACAGAGGTTTCCGTCCGAAAAATATCTTTCGATCCTGAAACACGCCTGCAAAAGCTATAAGGTTGCTTTCTCCGTTCAGGAAATTAATGGAGGCTACTTCCACGAAAACGGCCGCTACGCCGAAGAAAACACCCTGGTACTTAGTCTGGGATGTTCCCGAACAGACCGTCATGGAGCTTGCAAAGGATCTCTGTGCTTTTTTCCATCAGGAGAGTGTTATGGTCACGTCCTCTCCCACATCGGTTGTTTTCGTAAAGGAAACGATCTGATCATACATATGGGGCCATGTGGAAGGCGTCTGTTTGCTCTCAAGGAGCACCTAGTAGAGAGGGCGAGCCATGGAGCTCATCGGGTATTGCGGGGTCACCTGCTCCGTCTGCACGGACTACGCCTCGGGCGCATGCCCGGGATGTCAGCAGAGCACCTGGCCTGACGACGACCCCTGTCCTCCCATCGCCTGCTGCCAGAGGCACTCGATCGAATGCTGCGGCCAGTGCGCGGAGTTTCCCTGCGCCATGATGGCCGACTTCTACGAGGAGTCCGACAGCCATCGGGCGGCCTACGCCCGCATGGCAGCCCTCCGATAGTCCGCGCCCAAACGCCTCGCGCACAGGGCGCGTCTCGCGCACAGGGGGTACTCCCTTGTTCGCGAACTGCACATCTTCCTGCGGGCACGAGACGATGGCCTTCGCGCAGAAGGGAGTATACCTTGTGCGCGAGCAAAGCATCTGAGCGCGAGCTACAGGTCGCGTGCCGCCTTGAGGCCGAAGGCACCACAAGCGCTGCGAGCCGCATCCGCAATAGCCTGCTCCAGCGCTGCGGTGGCGAGCATCCCTACCATGTCGACCTGCGCCTCGACCGCACCCGTCGCCATCACGAAGATGCTGTCGCCATCGTTGGTGGTATGGGTCGGCCTGATGGCATGGGCGTAGGCGTCAGCCGCCATCTGAGCGACCTTGGTTGCCTCTGCCTTGCTCAGCTTGGCGTTGGTCACCACGCACGAGATGGTCGTGTTGGCACGCAGCGGCATGGCGGCCCCAGCCTCGGCAAAGGCCTCCTCGACCGAGATGATCCGCGAGCCATCGGCCGACAGCACGCCCGCAAGAGGCGCACCCGTCTCGGGGTCGACCACGTTGCCCACGGCATTGACGGCCGAGACGGCACCGCACACAAGGTCGCCCGCCACAAGGACGCACTCCCCCAGCCCGCTCTTCATGCAACGCTGGGGACCTGCAACCTTGCCCACCGTGCAGCCAGCGCCAGCACCCACGTTGCCACGGGCAAGCGGCTCGCCGGCATGGTCGAAGGCGGCCCTCACGGCCTCGGCTCCCATAGTGGCGTCTGGCCGCACGCGGGCATCGCCGCACATCAGGTCGAAGAGGCAGGCGCTGCTCACGATGGGCACCTTTGTCACCATGACGTCCAGACCGATGTCGCGGCACTCGAGCTCGTCCGCAACGCCGCTCGATGCGGCGAGGCCAAAGGCGCTGCCACCGCTCAGCACGACGGCATGCAGCTGTTGGACGGTCTCTTCGGGGTGCAGCAGGTCGGTCTCGCGCGTCGCGGGAGCGCCGCCACGCACGTCTACGGCGCCGGTGGCGCCATCGGGGCACACGATTACGGTGCATCCCGTCCCCGCCGCCTCGTTGGTCGCGTGGCCGGCATAGATGCCGGGAATCTGGGTGATGCTCGTGATCTCAGGCATTTCGCTCCTCCAAGAGTGTCGAAAGAAGGTCCCTGTCGTGACCCTGTCCGCCAAGACGTGCCATCTCACGCACGACGCGGCAGGTGGGCAGGCCTACGACGTTGTCGTAGTCACCAGTGATGCCGCTCACCAGCAGGCGTCCCGTACCCTGGATGGCGTAGGCGCCCGCCTTGTCGTCGCACTCGCCGCTGCTCACGTACGCGGCAATCTGCTCATCGGTCAGGTCGTAGAAGTGTACGTCGGTCGTTTCGACGAAGGAGCTCTCGCCAAGCGACCCTCGCTCGTCTGCGCAGATGATGCAGACCCCCGTCGAGACATGATGGGTCCTGCCCGAAAGCTCGCGCAGCATCGCGGCTGCCTCCTCGCGGTTGGCAGGCTTGCCCAACGCCTCGTCGCCCATCCACACGATGGTATCTGCTGCCAGCAGAAAACCGTCGTCGCCAACGCCATTTGTGTCCAGCACATGATGCGCCTTCTCGTGTGCGAGGCGCTTGACCAGCTCGCGCGGATGCTCGCCAGGCAAGCGCGACTCGTCAATGTCGGCCGGCCGAATCGTCAGGTCGAAGCCGAGTGCGCCTAGCAGCTCCCTCCTGCGGGGCGATCCGGAGGCAAGAATCATCGCACGCTCCTTTCATAGAGAAGCGGTGGCGCGGAGCGTGCGTCCGGGCCACCGCAAAAGGCAATGCGAACCTGCAGGAAGCTAGTTGAACTTGACCAGCTTCTGCGCCACGTGATAGATGCCGATGGTGGTCTTCTTGCCCCACTCACCCGGGAGGTTGGTGGCCATGCCCACCACGCCCATACGCGCGCGGCGATGCATGCGCGGATCGAACTCCTTGAGGTCGGCCCAGAGCTGCTCCATGTTGGGCATGGCCTCAGGGTCCTCGCTCATCTTGGAGAAGATGGAGCTCACGGCCATCATCAGCGTGAAGTAGTCCAGCATGTAGCTGCGCAGCTTGGGCTCCTCCACGTCCTCGTAGAGATGGTAGGCCTTCATCATGATGCGCGTGATGCGCAGCTGCTGGTCGATGCGACCAATCATGACTGCCTCGTTGACCGACTGGTCCTCGCGGCCAATGAAGTAGCGGTAGAGGTCCACATCGAGGTAGTAGATGGTCTTGCAGCGCGGCAGGGGCACGTAGGCGTAGATGTTGTCCACGTAGAAGGTGTGCGCGGGCATGGGCACACCGCCGTCGCGCAGCACGTCGGTGCGATAGCACAGCGAGTGCATAAGCAGGTTCTGCGTCATGCTGAAGTGCCCGATCTTGTCCCACGTAAAGATCTTGCCGCGCGGAAGCACATGATGGTAGTCGATGACGATCTGCTTGGCGTCCTCCACGTGCTCGTACACATAGTTGGTGATGACGAGGTCGACCCGCGTCTCGAACTCGATAAAGTGGCGCAGCTTGGCGAGCAGCAGCGTGAGCGATTCGGCGTCCAGCCAGTCGTCGGAGTCCACCACCTTGAAGTAGGTGCCCTCGGCGTTCTCGAGCGCCTTCAGCACGGCCATGCCATGACCGCCGTTCTCCTGGTGCACGGCCTTGACGATGGTGGGGTACTCCTCCTCCCAAGCCTGGGCCTTCTCCAAGGTGTTGTCCTTGGTGGAGCCGTCGTCCACGACCACGATCTGCACGTCCTGCGCATAGCCGGTTCCCTGGAGAATGGACGAGATGCAGTGGTCCATGTACTCAGCGGAGTTGTAGCAAGGAATACCAAAGGTGATGGTCTTCTGCATGGGTTTGTCCGTCCTTACGTCGACGCCTGGGCCTTGGTGCTATCGATTGCTGCTGATGAGTTCGTCAGAAAGCTCGAGCGCGGAGGCCACGACGCCGTCCATGTCGTAGTAGCGGTACTCGGCGAGCCGGCCCACGCAGTGGAAGTTGAGGATGCCGTCCACGCGCTCGCGGTAACGACGGTAGAGTGCCTGGCTCTCGTCCTCGAGGATGGCGTAGTAGGGCGTCTGGCCGCTCTCAGGCTCATAGGCTGCCGAATACTCGCGCATGATGGTCGTGACGCCGGGCAACACCTGGCCAGTCATCAGCTTAAACTCCGTGATGCGGGTAAAGTCCTCGGTCGTGGTGTAGTTGACCGTAGCCACCGGCTGGAAGCTGTCCTGCGGCAGGGTCTCGAACTCCATGCGCAGCGTGCGATACGGCAGCGCGCCGAGGTCGAGCCCAAAGAGCTCGTCGAGCTGGCCCGTATAGACGACCTCGCCACCGTAGGGGCGGTCGCACACGTAGACCATGTCGCTGCGCACCTCCATGATGTCGCGGACGTCGACGCCCAGAAAGACGTTAATCAGATCGTGGTCGAGCAGGCGCTCGAACATGCGCGTGTAGCCCTCGGCAGGCATGCCCTGGTGCGGGGCGCCCGGGAAGTAGCGGTCGTCGTCACCCACAAAGACGGGCACGCGGCCGGTGATGGAGGGGTCGATCTGGTCGGGCGTCTTGCCCCACTGCTTCATGGTGTAGTACAGAAAGACGTTCTCATAGACGTAGTCGGCGACCTCGGAGAGCTCCGGGTCGTTCTTGGCGCGCAGTTCCATGATGGGCACGCGCTTGTTCTCGCCGAACGCAGCGACGAGCTTCTGGTACAGGTGCTCACCCTTCTCCTCGCCGAAGGCCAGCTTGAGCGAGGTGTGGTTGAAGGGCACCGGCATCAGCGTGCCGTGGATGTTTGCCAGCACCTTGTGCTGGTAGTCGGTCCACTCGGTGAAGCGCGAGAGGAACTCGTGCACGCGGTCGTTGGTGGTGTGGTAGATGTGGGGACCGTAGCTGTGGATGAGCACGCCGGCCTCGTCGTAGCAGTCGTGGGCGTTGCCCGCGATGTGGTTGCGGCGCTCGATGACGGCAACCTTGGATCCGCAGGCCTCGGCGAGCCTGCGGGCGCACACAGCGCCTGCATATCCGGCACCCACGACGATGGCGTCGTAGGACTCGGGGCTGAAGCTTGCGGGAAGACCGTTGACAATGCTCATGGGCATCCTTTCGCAGAGCGGGGCGCCTGCCCCGACCCGTCCTAAACACAAAAGAATCGAGGTGTGCGCACCGTGCGCACCACTCGATGTTGCGCATGATTCTAGCATTGGACTCTATAATGGGTGCCGTGGGTCAGCAAATGCCCAACTTACGCATATGTTCAAGCGTAGACGTACAAGGCAACAAAGGGACGGAGCACAGCTTATGAGCGACTTTCTCAACCGCATGAAGGCAGCAGCAAAGGCAGACAAGAAGACCATCGTCCTGCCCGAGGGCGAGGACCAGCGCACCATCGACGCTGCCAAGCAGATCGTGGCCGAAGACCTTGCCAACCTGGTGATCCTGGGCAATCCCGACGAGATCGACGTCGATGGCGTCACCGTCATCGACCCTGCCTGCGCCGAGAAGCGCCAGGCGTATGCCGACGCCCTCTACGAGCTGCGCAAGGCCAAGGGCATGACCCCCGAGCAGGCCTATGAGCAGGTCGCCGACGCCACCTATTTCGGCACCATGATGATCAAGTGCGGCGACGCCGACGGCCTCGTCTCCGGCGCCTGCCACTCCACCGCCAACACCCTGCGTCCGGCGCTTCAGATCCTCAAGACCGCCCCGGGCACCAAGCTCGTGAGCTCGTTCTTCATCATGTGCACCCCCACCGAGTACGGCGAGGAGGGCACGCTGCTCTTTGCCGACTGCGGCCTCAACATCGCCCCCGACGCCGACCAGCTCTCCGAGATCGCCATCTCGAGCGCCAACACCTGGAAGAGCCTGATGAGCGACGAGCCAGTCGTGGCCATGCTCTCCTACTCCACCATGGGCTCCGCCGGCGGCGACACCGCCGAGAAGGTCCAGGAGGCCACGCGTCTGGCCAAGGAGAAGGCCCCCGAGCTCGCCCTCGATGGCGACCTTCAGCTCGACGCCGCCCTCGAGGCCAGCGTCGGCCTGCTGAAGGCCCCCGACTCCAAGGTCCCTGGCAACGCCAACATTCTCGTCTTCCCCGACCTTGCCGCCGGCAACATTGGCTACAAGCTCGTCCAGCGCTTTGCCAAGGCCGAGGCCTATGGCCCCGTGCTGCAGGGCATCGCCCGCCCGGTCAACGACCTCAGCCGCGGCTGCTCCGCCGAGGACATCGTGGGTGTCGTGGCCATCACCGCCGTCCAGGCACAGATGGCGTAACCGCCTCGCAACCCGCTACCCGCAGGGCCCCTTCGCCTCCGTGCGATGGGGCCCTTCTCTCATTGCCGGCACGCACCCGACTGCCCGCAGGCGCCTCTTGTCGAATGTGCGGCCAACACCTGCAAATGGTGGCGATCGGACGCATACACTGGAGCCGACGCGCATCCCACGAACGGAGGCTTCCCATGAAGATCGCCATGGCAAACGACCACGCTGGCACCCGTCTTAAGAACGAGATCAAGGAGTGGCTCGAGGCAGAGGGGCACGAGGTGGTGGACTTCGGCACCTATGACGAGGAGGGCTGCGACCTCTCGGACTTCATCTACCCAGCCTCGATGGCCGTTGCCAAGGGCGAGTGCGAGCGGGGCATCTTCGTCGACGGCGTGGGCTACGGCTCGGCCATGATCGCCAACAAGTTCCGCGGCATCTTTGCCTGCGTCTGCCAGGATCCGGTGTGTGCGGAGCTGGCACGCCAGCACAACGACGCCAACGTGCTGTGCATCGGCGGCAAGCTGATTGGGCCCGTGCTTGCCATGGCCATCGTCAAGACCTGGATGTCGACCGACACCCTCACCGCAGAGCGCTATGCCAATCGCAGGCGCAAGGTGGCAGCCATCGACGAGGAGCGCACTGTGGCGGTGTAACGCCACCACCTCACACCACAGCCATCCTTTAGACCCTCGCTCGTGCGGGGGTCTTCTTGTGTGCAGACGTCCCGCCGCGCAGAATGCGGCTCCCTTTGGGTAGACTTGACACGTTTGACTGACGATCGTGGCTGGCGCAGGTGGTGCCGGCTCGGAACAGGAGACTCTCATGAGCAACGAAGGAAAGCAGGTGAGCGTCCACTACGTGGGCACGCTCGACGACGGCACCAAGTTTGACTCGTCACGCGACCGCGGCGAACCGCTGCGCTTTGTCTGCATGGCCGGACAGATGATCCCCGGCTTTGACATCGCTGTACGCGACATGGAGGTAGGCCAGACCGTGACCGTGCGCCTCGAGCCCGAGGAGGCCTACGGTCCCCGCCGCGACGACATGGTGATCTCCTTCCCCATCGCTCAGATGCCTGGTGCCGAGAACGCACGCGTTGGCATGCGCGTCATGCTCGCCGACCCCATGGGTCGCCCAATGCCCGCCCTCGTCGCAGCCAAGGACGACCAGACCATCGCCTTCGACCTCAACCACGAGATGGCCGGCAAGGCACTGACTTTCGAGATCGAGCTGCTCGAGGCGCAGGAGGCCGAGGAGCACCACTGCTGCCACGGACGCGGCCATGGCCACGGCCGTTGCCACGAGGAGGGCGAGGGTCGCGGCGACGGCGAGTGCTGCCACGGCGAGGGTCGCGGCGACGGCGAGTGCTGCCACGGCGAGGGCGAGGGCTGCTGCTGCGAGGACGAGTAGCGCCCGCCACATCTTTCACCCTTTGATGACGGGGGCCGGCTGCCACACGCAGCCGGCCCCCGTCTTTTCTGCTCAAAGACGCATACAAGACGAGGGGGCGCCTGCCGGCACCCCCTCGCATCATCTAGCATATTCTGCCTGCTCGCTTGACTAGGCCGAATGCGGACCCGCCTCGCGCACCTCGGGCGACATGTCAGGGTACTTCTCCGCTGCGTTGTCCTCGAACATCTTGGCGAGCTTGCGCGCCGCTTCGTCGTAGGCATTCTTGTCGGTCCAGGTGTTGCGCGGGTTGAGCACGCGCGGGTCGACGCCGTCGACATGCTGGGGAACGTCGACGTTGAAGACCGGGTCGCGCACGAACTTGGAGTCCTCGACGCTGCCCTCGAGGCAGGCCGTGACCATCAGACGCGTGGAGGGCAGGTCCATGCGCGAGCCCACACCATAGGGACCGCCAGTCCAGCCGGTGTTGATGAGGTAGACGCGCGTGCCCGAGCGCTCCATGCGCTCACCGAACATGCGCGCGTACTCGAGCGGGTCGAGCGGCATGAACGGCTCGCCGAACAGAGTGGAGAAGGTGGGCTGCGGCTCGGTGATGCCGCGCTCGGTGCCGGCCACCTTGCTAGTGAATCCGCTCAGGAAGTGGTACATGGCGGCATTCTTGTCGAGACGCGAAATGGGAGGCAGCACGCCAAAGGCATCGGCCGTCAGGAAGATGACCACGTTGGGGTAGCGGCCCTGGCCCATGGCGGCAGCATTGTCGATGAAGTTGATGGGATAGGCGACGCGCGTGTTCTCGGTGAGACGGTCGTCGAAGTAATCGGGATTGCGCGTGGCACGGTCGACGATGACGTTCTCGCAGATGGCGCCAAAGCGAATGGCGTTGAAGATCTGCGGCTCGGTCGCCGAGCTGATCTTGATGGCCTTGGCGTAGCAGCCGCCCTCGAAGTTGAAGACGCCACCGTCGGCCCAGCCGTGCTCGTCGTCACCAATCAGCACACGCTGCGGGTCTGCCGAGAGCGTGGTCTTGCCCGTACCGGACAGGCCAAAGAACACGGCCGTCTCGCCCGTGGACGGGTCCATGTTGGCCGAGGAGTGCATGGGGAGGATCCCCTCCTCTACCGGCATGACGTAGTTCATGACCGAGAAGACAGCCTTCTTGATCTCGCCGGAGTACTTGGTGCCCGCGACGATGATGCAGCGGTCCTGGAAGTTGATCAGGATGGCCGCCTCGGAGTTGGTGCCGTGCTTCTCGGGGTCGAGCTTGCAGCCGGGGGCGGCCAGCACCGTGAAGTCCTGGATGCCGTAGGCGTCAAGCTGACGGCGCGAGGGGCGCACCAGCAGCTGACGGGCGAACAGCGCCTGGCTGGCACGCTCGCACACGACCAGGAACTTGCGGAACCAGCGGCGGTCGGCGCCACCGATGGCGCGCACCACAAAGAGGTCACGCTGCTGGAGGTAGTCGAGGACCTCCTCCTTGACGAGGTTGTAGTTTTCGATGGAGAAGGGCTTGTTGACCGAACCCCATGCGATGCGATCGTGAACGTCGGGGGTGTCGACGATGAAGCGGTCCTCGGGCGAGCGACCGGTGTACTTACCCGTCTCGACGGCCAGAGCGCCCTTCGAGGTGAGGATGCCCTCGTTGCGGCTCAGCGCCTTCTCGACGAGGGTCGCCGGTGCGGCGTCGACGATGATGGCGCCGTGGCACTCGACGAGGCCGCAGGCAGCAAGCTGATCCTGAATGGACCGCTGACCATGAGAACGAATGGAGCGAACAAAGGAGCCAATCTGATCGGAGATGGCCATAGGAAAACCTCCTAGACAACTGCGGCGGGCAGCGTGCGCCAACCGGGATGAGGCACGGGACCAAGTGCCCCGGTGCCCTCGTGTCCAACTCGTAACTCCGCCAAACGCGCGGCAATTCCACTGCATTCTAGGGTATGACAAAGATGATGCCAGGGAGAAAGAGTTAACAAAAACTCACTACTATGTGTGCTTCTTGGGGAGTCTGCCAGAGGCGTCTGGCAAAGGGGCCGATGCGTCGGCGAGCGTAGCGATATGTGAGCCATGGCGCGCCCGACCTCGGGGCACCCTGCGCCACAGTGCTGCGGATTGGTTCCCGCCGTACCTGAGCGGACCGCTTACCAGCGCCACCGGGCCGCGAGACCGCACATGCGGCTCGCACGTGCGACAATGGACGGCAGGGAATCCTTCAGAAGGGAGCGCAACATATGGGCACCATCTCAAGCATCGCAAAGGGCAGGGTCACGGCAGCGGTCGACTCGGCAGGGGCACAGCTCATGAGCCTCACGCTCGACGGCGGCGAGTACCTGTGGCAACGTGACGAGCGCTTCTGGCCTCGCTGCGCACCCGTGCTCTTCCCGATCGTGGGCAACATCCGCAACGACCGCGCCGACTCCGCCCAGGGCGAGATCAAGTTCGGCCGTCATGGCCTGGCGCGCAACTACGAGCACGACCTCATCGCCCGTGGCGACGACTCGCTGACCTACGAGCTCGTCTCCTCCGATGACACGCGCGCCAAGTACCCCTACGACTTCTGCCTGCGCATGACCTACCGCATCGTAGACGATGCCCTTGAGCAGGAGTTCTACGTCGAGAACACCGGCGACGTGACGCTGCCGTTCGTGGTGGGCGGCCATCCGGCCTTTAACGTCCCCGCGCCGGGCGACGACGCCGACTTCTCGGCCTACTGCCTCAAGTTCGCCAAGGCGTGGAGCTACACCTCCCCCACCATTAGCACCGAGACGGGCCTGCTCGACTGGCAGGACCGCTTCGAGCTGCTCGATGACTCCGACACCCTGCCGCTCACCCACGAGCTCTTTGACGTCGACACCCTCACCTTCGAGGATGTGCCCGAGCGCACGGTCACCCTGACCGGGCCTGCTGGCCACGGCATGCGGGTCGACTTCGACGGCTTCGACTACCTGGGCGTATGGTCTGCACCCAACGCTCCGTTCGTGGCCCTGGAGCCGTGGTGCGGCACGGCGACCCGCACCGACGAGGACGACGTCTTCGAGCACAAGCAGGGCATGATGCTCCTTGCGCCGGGCGAGAGCGTCACCAAGACCTTCGTGATGCGTCCCTTCTAGCAGAGAAATCATCGACACCTCGAGGAGCCCTCGACCGCAAGGCCGGGGGCTCCTTCTCGTTGCACGGCGCAGCGTTGGAACGCGCTAATCGGAACGCAAACGACGCGTCATGACGTTTGGCGACGGCGCATCTTCTGCATTCGTCTGGCTCCACGGCTCCTCCACACCTCGCAAAGCCGCTGCTGCGTGGCGGTATCCATCCTTCGGGCCTCCCCTCCCGCAACGCGTAATGCTTTTGCATCACCACGATCCCTTGTCGCACGACACCCATGAGTCAACCTCGTTTGACCTGCTCATACGCATATTCTTCGTGCGTGCGAGCGTGCTGCGACATACGTGCGACTTGACACGTACATGAGTTTTGATAGCTCAGGGTGCTCCACTGCCCAAATCGTAGCGTTGATGTCACGCGCCAAGGACGGGCGTCGACCCGTCGTGCGGCGCTACACGCATACGAGAGACAGGAGGTCCCATGTTCAGAAACGAAAGCGGAGGCGGCTTGCTGCGCACGCTGCTGGCGGGAGTGCTGGCCCTGGCACTCGCAGCGGCAGCACCTTGTCTAGCCAGCGCCGGCGAACCCGCAGCGCAGGCCACAGGATCGCTCACCATCACGCAGCACCACAACGAGGGAGCGACCTATGACGCCTACCAGGTGTTTGCCGGCGACGTCGCTCCCGACGGCAGCGCCACTCATCTCACGTGGGCGTCGGACCAGACAAAGGACGCCGCACTCGCCTATTTCGACGCACAGGGATACGAGGCCTGGCTCACCGAGCGCCACCCCGGAGAGGGCCAGCACGACTTCGCTCAGAACGCTGCCGAGTACGCGTCCCATCGAATGGCAGGAGCCGAGGCAAAAGACGGGGAAGGCGCCGATCCGTCTGCCGCATCGTTCGGTCTCGGACTCGCCAAGGCGCTCGCCGGTAGCGGCGTCGCCCCCAGCGGGGTTGCCACGGCCGGCGAACCCTTCGAAGGCGCACAGGGGCTCTGGCTCTTTGTGACCACGGACACAACGACCGACGCTCCCTCAGAGGCAGGGACCCTTCCCCTCTGGCTTCCCCTCGGCGCCGAGAAGACGCAGGTCGACGAGAAGAGCGCTGTGCCCGCCGTATCCATCGAGGTGTGCGAGGACTCCACCGGCACATGGGGCAAGACGGCCGACGCACATCGTGCACAAGAGGTTGGCCTCCGCGTCACGGGCACGCTGCCTACCAACTTTGCCTCGTTCGAGCACTATCACTACCGCATGGACGTACATCTGCCAAAGGGCATGACGCTCTCCGTTCCCAAGGATGTCGGTCTTGCCAAGGCGCTGGTCATCAGGGTTGGCGACCACGAGGTCGTCCCCGACGGCGAGGGCTGCATCGCCTCGCTCGAGGATGGCTCGCTCGCCATCGACTTCCCAGACCTCAAGGCAGCATGCTGGCAGGATCTCGGCATAGGTGCCGACACCAAGGTCACCTGCCAATTCAAGGCGCAGCTCAACGACGCGGCGTGCATTGGCATGCCAGGTAACGCGGTCGAGGCAAGCCTCACCTACACCGACGACCCCGTAAGCCAGCTCGACGGCCAGACGGGCATTGACACCGTGACCGTCTTCTCCCATCAGGTGGAGCTGCTCAAGGTTGCCGACCAGACGGACAATCCGCTCGAAGGAGCCGAGTTCACCGTGCAGGTGGCTCCCCAGAACGCCGACGAGCCGTCTCGCGGACGCTATGTCGGCGCTGACGGGTCGCTTTCCGATGCTCCCCAGGCCCTCAGGACCGACGGCCAGGGAAGGCTGCGCATCGCAGGACTCGACGAGGGCGTCTACCTCATCAGCGAGACAACGGCGCCCGCAGGGTATGCCCCGCTGCCTTCCGAGGTCGGCCTCACGCTGGTCTCCACACTCTCCGACATGGATCAAGCCTTGACGGAGCTGACGGCCTCGTCGTCGCTCGAGGCAGCGCGAGTCACGAAGGTCGACCCCGACACGGCGACCGTCTCCCTGACGGTGCGCGACGCGCCGCTGTCCACGTCTTCTCAGTCGGGCGGGGCAGAACGCCTCCCCCAGACCGGCGTTGGCCCGATTGCCGGCGCACTGATCGCCCTCGGACTCGCGATTGCCGGCATTTCGCTCATGAAGGGCCGTGCCTGAACCGCGGCCAAGGCAAGAAACCACCACGAAAGGATCGTCCATGAACGTCTCATGCAAGAGTTGCGCTCGCAAGGCAGTGGCAGCCGGCCTCGGCCTCGCCCTGATGGCAGGTTGTCTGCTCCCGGCACAAACCGCCTTCGCAGAGACTGCCACGCTCACCATCACCCAACAGCACAACAAGGACGCCACCTACGACGCCTATCAGCTCTTCAGGGCACGCATTTCGGCTAACGACGATGCCACCCACGTCGAGTGGGCCACAGACGACATGAGCTCCGTCTTGCTCCCCTTCCTCGATGCGAACGGATACCAACAGTGGCTCAAGGACCACCATCCGGGCGAAGGACAGCATGACAAGGCCCAGAACGCTGCAGAGTTCATTGCGGCAAAGATCAAGGACTCGCCCACCGACACCAAGGCAGCCACCAAGCCACGCACCACACAGGGCCGATCGTTCGCCAACGAGCTGGCTCGTCACCTCGCCGCAAAGGCGAGTCCGCACAAGCAGAAGGCAAGCTCAGGGAAGCCGTTCGAAGGCGAGCAGGGCTACTGGCTGTTCGTCACCACCGAGGCGACGGAGGCGTCGGCCGACGACGCAGGCACCGCACCCCTGTGGGTCCCCTTGGGAGGCTCGACGACCGCCATCACGGAGAAGAGCGCCGTGCCCTCGGTCACCAAGGAAGTCAAGGAGGACTCGACGGGCGCCTGGGGCAGCGTCGCCGATGCCAATACGACACAAGACCTCTCGTATCGAATCGTGGGCAGCCTTCCCGCCAACTTCGGCACATTCGCCCAGTACCACTACCGCGTGACCGACACGCTCTCGAAGGGCCTCGACCTCAATGTGCCTAAAGGGGCCAAGCTCGCCGACCACCTTTCCGTGCGGCTCGGAGACAAGGAGGTGGTTGTCGATGGGACACACGTCCAGGCGAGCTATGACGGGCGCGTGCTTGCGATCGACTTCCCCAACCTTAAAGACGCGTACTGGAAGGACTATGCCATCGGAGCCGACACGAAGGTCACCATCGAATACCAGGCACATATGAACGCAAGCAGGACCCTGGGAGCACCGGGCAACGACAACGAGGCCTATGTCACCTACACCCGCGACCCAGTGCGTTCGGGCGACGGTCGCACGACGCCCGCCCCGCCCGTCAGGACCTTCTCCTACGGCATACAGCTCCTCAAGGTGGACGAGCAGACCAACGAGCCGCTTTCTGGCGCGACCTTCACCATGCAGGTGGCACAGGGCAACTCCGACGAGGGTTCCAAGGGCTCCTACGTCCAGCAGGACGGCTCTCTTGGAGAGGCCGAGCATCGCTTTGTCACGGGCAGCGACGGCACGTTCTCGGTCAGCGGACTCGACGAGGGCACCTACACGATCAAGGAGGTCTCGGCCCTGCCCGGATTCGACCTGATCGATGAAGACGTCACGCTGACCATCACGTCGACGCTCGACGGCAAGGCCCAGAAGCTGGAGAAGCTCACGGCGACGGCGTCGGGAGGCAATGCTGTCAAAGTGCATCCGATGGGAGCCGCCGTGACCGCCGTCGATGCCAAGGCGGGAACCGTCCAGCTCAGCGTGACCAACGACCGACGTCTCGCGCTCCCCCTCACCGGCCAAGGCGGCCTCTCCGACGCATCTGCCCTGGGGAGTGCGGTGGCGCTCGCCGCTGGCGTCGGGCTCGTGAGGCGCCAGCACAAGGGCATCGCATCGGACATGGGCGCCCTAGCCTAGGAAGGAGGAGGACATGAGGCAGAGCGAACGACATCACATGCACGCACCGCGGGGACGCCTGACACGGATCCTGCTGGCCATCATGGCGGCGCTCCTGGTCGGACTCGCGCGTCCCACGCGGGCACAGGCGGCCGTAACGCTCACCAAGGACGGGCTCGAAAGCGCCGACAGGGCGACCTGTGTCATCGACGTCGACTCGTACCAGGACTTCACGTTCGAGGCGAGCGAGGGCTCCCCCTTCCGCCTCGACACGCGAGACGGCGTCTTCAAGGAGTACGTCGGCGGAACCGAGCACGTTATCTACGGCGTGTATGTCGACTACACCCCTCAGGCAGGCGTCACCACACTGCCCGGATACTTTGAGATCACCTATCCGAAGGGGCTGCTCGACGCCGACGGCAACCGCCACGACCTGCACGTGAGGTTCTCGAACGTCATCTACAAGTGGGCCAGGTCACCCCAGACCGGTCCGGTGGCGCAGCAGCTGATCGGGGCCACTGACGACGGCCTTCGCATCATGGCCGAATGCAGCTCGATGCTCAGGGACTCCGAGGTGGTGCCGTACGACCCATGGTCCACAGGCACGGTCAACCCGTTCGGCGTCTCGTGCGACATCCGCATGTGGTGCGACGACGACGCGACGCTCCTGTACAACGTGTACGCCCGCGACATCGACCAGCCAGACCGCTTCACGGGCCGCACGGCAGCCACCTGCTCCTACGAGGGTGAGTGGTCTGAGTCCCTCGAGCCGCTCGGCACCTTCGAGAGCTTCCACGTCCACAAGGACAGCTGGCTCAGGAGCGACGGCATACGCATACGCGGCACCAAGTCGGACGACGACGAGGCGCTCAACCGCTCGGGCTTCGTCGGGCTCGGCACCATGAGCGCCGCGACTCCGCTCGGGTTCGTCTGGAGGGGATCGATGTGCTCCTCCCACATCCTCCAGGATTGGAGACACACCCTCAAGACGCGCGTCGTCGACGGCGTCGGAGGAACCATCGACACCAAGGCCGGCAGCGAGTCGCAGCGCACCATCAAGAGCAACGCCGCCGATACCTGGGACAACACCAACACCGTGCCCAAGAACAACTATGTGGTCACGGCCACCCCGGCCAAGGGCTACCGTATCGCCGAGATGTGGCTTGACGACAAGAGGCTCTCCGACAAGGAGGCTTCCGCCGGCGCCGTGAGCATCCCCTCCGTGACGGCCGACCATACCGTGGCCGTCAGGTTCGAGCCCCTCGGCACCGCGCTCTCCCTCGTCAAGGCCTCGGCCGCTCCGGCCATCACCGACGGCAACCCCTGCTACTCGCTCAAGGGCGCCGAATACGGCGTCTACTCCGACAAGGAGTGCACGATGGCGGTGGGCTCCCTCGTGACCTCGGCAAATGGGACGAGCAACAGTCTCACCCTCCCCGCAGGAAGCTATTACGTGAAGGAGATCAAGCCATCTGCGGGCTATGCGCTCGACCCCACCGTGCACGAGGCGAAGGTCGGCGAGACGGGAGGAACCGTGCTCGACGTGACGGAACGACCCCAGACCAACCCCCTCTCGCTGCTAGCGCTCAAGGTCGACGCTCAGACCAAGAAGGCGCAGCCGCAAGGCGCGGCCTCACTCGCCGAGGCCCAGTTCACGGTGTGCTACTACAACGCGCTCCTCACAAGCGACAAACTGCCCAAGGACCCCACACGTACGTGGGTGCTCAAGACCGACAACCAGGGCAGGGCGAGCCTCGACGAGGCACACAAGGTCTCTGGCGACCCGTTCTTTCAGATGGATGGCACCACTGTCGTGCCCCTGGGGACGCTCACCATAGAGGAGACCAAGGCGCCGAAGGGTTACATGCTCCCCAAGGACAGTCTGACGCTCTACCAGATAACCCCGAAGGGAACAAAGGCGACACTCTCTCAGATTCTCGAGCCCAGCGAAGCGAACCCGACCGTCTTGGAGCAAGTCGCCCGGGGCGGCATCAAGGTGAAGAAGGTCGACGCGGCAGGCAAGCCGCTCGCAGGTGCGACCTTCTCCGTTACAACAACCTCGGACCATCCCGTGGTCGTCGGCGGCAAGTCCTTTGACAAGGGTGCGGTCTGCGCAACGATGACCTCAGACGAGAACGGCATCGCATCAACCAGTGCCGACTCACTTCCCTACGGAACCTATCGCATCACCGAGACCAAGGCGCCGAAGGGGTACCAGGCCAACGAGAAGTGGGCCGCAGACGTGACCATAGGCGAGAACGCATACGTCGCCGATCTCACCAAGCAGCCTGTCGTCAACGAACCCATCTCCGTCAGCGTGCCCGTCACGGCCACCAAGCGTCTCGAGGGCACCCTTCCCGGTCAGGGACTCAAGGCCGACGCGTACTCGTTTACGCTCTCGGCAGAGGATGGCACGGTTCTACAGACCAAGCGCAACGACGCCAAGGGTTCAATACGGTTCGACGCCCTCTCCTTCACCCACGACGACCTCGGCAAGAAGCATGTCTACCTCATCCGAGAGGTGGCGGGCGACGATGACGGCATCGTCTACGACGGCCATGTCGAGCGGTTCGAGATCGCCCTGGAGGAGCAGGGGGACGGCAGCCTCAAGGCGGAGGTAAAGGCCGACCGTGACGGCCTGGTGTTCGTCAACGAGGTGTTGGCCCCCATCGCCCTGCCCGTAACGGGTCGCGGGGGGATCTTCGGCGCATGGGCAGCCGCGGCGGCGTCTGGCATTGCTATCGGCATCTACCTGCGACGCCGCACCATCAGGAGCCGTCGGCCGTGAGGCCGGCACGACGCCGGCAGCGCCGGCAGGGCATCCCCGCAGCCTCCCGCCTGATAGACGCCTCGCTCGTCGCGGTCGCGCTCATCGCGGGAATCCTGTCCGCTCACCCCCTGGTCGAGGACCTGAGGAGCACCGTACACACCGACCGTGAGATATCCACGCTCTCGGCCACCATCGACGAGACCGACGACGAGGAGCGGCTGGACCTCTTGGGCCAGGCGCAGGCCTACAATGCCCGTCTCGGCGGCGAGGGCTATCGGCAGGACAATGGCGGCCTCAATGGATGCAACGGCGGAACCGGTGACGTCATCGAGGCGGACGCCCCAGAAGACGGAGAGCTGGCGCCCTACGAGCGCCAGCTCTCCCGGGGCGGCCACGAGGCGATGGGGTGGATCGAGCTGCCCTCCGTCGGCATCAGGCAACCTCTGCGACATGGGACGTCCGATGAGGTGCTTGCGGCAGGTGCGGGGCACCTGGAATGGTCGTCCCTGCCCGTGGGCGGCGTTCCCAGCCACTGCGTCGTCGCCGGGCACTCGGGCATGACGGCCACGCGCATGTTCGACGACCTCGACGAGGTATCCGTCGGTGACACCGTCGTCCTGCACGTGCTCGGTGACGCCTACCAATACGAGGTCTACGGCATCGAGGTGGTCGAGCCCGATGAGGTGCAGGACCGATGCGCCATCAGGCCCGGGGAGGACCTCTGCACGCTGATGACCTGCACGCCCTATGGCATCAACTCGCACAGGCTCCTGGTCCATGCGCGCAGATGTCCCTACGAGCCCTCTGACGAGCCCAAGGCCAGGATCATGGTGTCAAGAAGGCCCAGCAGGCGCGTGGCACCGCTCCTTTTGCTGGCTGGGACGCTTGGACTCGCAGGCGTCGTGCGATTGGTGCGCGCGCTCGTGCGGGCGAGACGTCGCCGGATCGCGCGGGGCGCGGCGCAAGCCGTTGGGGCGGCGACGCGCCGACGCGGGACAAGGGCCCTTCGCATCACATCCGGCCTGCTCGTGGGACTTGTGCTCGTCGCGATGGGAGGGTCGGTCCTGGTGCGCCAAGGACAGGAACGGCATGCCTTGGCGCAGCTTGCGTCCGACGTGACGGAACCACGGACGTCCACCCCAGACGGCACGGCCTCCCATGGCGGCATTCGCTGGGACGCCCTCCGCTCCGCGAACGAGGACGTCGCCGCGTGGGTTCGTGTCGAGGGCACCGACATCGACCTGCCCGTCGTCGCGCCGTCCGACGGCGACATGGCCTTCTATCTCACGCATGACCTCTGGCGCAAGCCTGCGATGGGAGGAGTCCCCTTCCTCGACCACCGTTGCGACGCCAACGGCGCGCACCGCATGGCCTTTGGCCACCACCTGACCACGGGAGGGCAGTTCAGCAGCCTCCAGCACGCATCCGATCAGGCCTGTTTTGACACTCTGGGCGACTGCATCTGGCAGACTCCCGAGCATGGCGCCTCCAGGCTCGTCCCCTTCTGCGCCTTCGAGGCCGACATGTGGTTCGAGCCCATACAGACCTTCGCGTTTGCCGACCAAGATGCGTTTCGAGTTTGGCTCGACACCGTCGCAAGCGACGCCTCGGCACATGCCGCCGCCTGGAAGGACCTTGCAGCCGAAGCCCAATCGGCCGTGACGCTGGTCACCTGCTCCTCGGACTTCCCGCGGCAGCGCTGGCGAACCTTCGTGGTATTCGTCGAGACAAGAGAGGAGACGATCGTGCAGGACACGACACCCTAGGATTGGCCCATGGTCCCTTCAAACAGGCAGTCGAGCAGCCCCTTGCGTGCCAGCCTCAGCCATGCGACGTAGAGTGCTGGATAGCGCAGCGTTCCTTCGTCCATCATGTACTCCACCTCCTCGCGGCGCAGCAGCACCAGCTCGGTCTGCTCGCCCCGGTCGAGCCGTCGCATGCGAGGCGCACCTTCGCAGCAAGTCGCAAAGATGTGGCACTCCTCATCGGTCGATCCGACCGACGGATACACCATGCCCATATCGACGAGCGAGCCTGCCGTCAGGCCCGTCTCCTCGCGCAGCTCCCGCGCCGCCGCCTGGGCAGGCGTCTCCCCCGCCTCTATGCCGCCCGCTGGCAGCTCGAGCTGCCAGTCGCCAACCGAATAGCGAAACTGGCGCACCATAGCCAGCCGTCCGTCCACCGTGGCGACGCAACAAGAAAACGGCTTCATGTGCACGATTGAGTAGGGCGACGGCCCCGTTTGCGTATCAAGCTCGCCGAGTTCGATACGATAGCGCCCCAGCTCATGGCTTTCGACCTCGTGATAAGCAAAGGGTTCCACGGCGTTCCTCCCGCTCACGAAGGCACCCCAGAGGATGCGCTCCTCCGGGGTGCCAAAACCTTCACAGGTATCTGAGTGGCTCTAGCCCAGCAGCTCGGCCACGTCGAGGGCGATCATGTACTCCTCGTTGGTCGGAACCACCAGGACGCGAATCTTGCTGTCGGGAGCGGAGATCTCGCGCACCTCACCGGAGCGCACGGCGTTCTTCTCCTCGTCGATCTTGACGCCCATCCAGGCCAGCTTCTTGGCAACCTCGGCACGCATGGTCGCGGAGTTCTCGCCGATGCCCGCGGAGAAGGCGATGGTATCCATGCCCTCGTTGGCCTGAGCCATCTCCATGATCAGCTGCGCGGTGCGATAGGCGAACATCTCGATGGCCATGGCGGCCTTCTCGTCACCGTTGTTGGCAGCTTCCTCGATGTCGCGGGAGTCGGAGCTGATGGCCGAAATGGCGAGCAGGCCGGACTGCTTGTTCATCATGGTGTCGACCTCGTCGACCGTGTAGCCGCCCTCGCGCTGCAGGTAGACCACGGTGGCCGGGTCGATGGTGCCGCAGCGGGTGCCCATGATCAGGCCATCGAGCGGCGTGAGGCCCATGGTGGTGTCCATGTTCTTGCCGTCGGTGATGGCGCACAGCGACGCGCCAGAGCCCAGGTGGCAGCTCACGAGCTTGTGGACGTCATCGCCCAGGAACTCCTTGGTGGCACGCCAGATGAAGCGGTGCGAGGTGCCGTGGGCACCGTACTTGCGGATGTGCAGCTTGTCGACGACGTCGCGCGGCAGGGCATAGCGGTGCGCACGCTCGGGGATCGCGTAGTGGAAGGAGGTGTCGGCCACGACGACGTTGCCCTTGTCAGGGAACAGCTCGCGGCAGACCTCGATGGCGTCGGCCTCGGCATAGTTGTGCAGCGGGGCGAGCGGAGCGACCTCGCGGACCCAGCCGAGCGACTCGTCGGTGACCACCTTGGACTCGGGGAAGTACCAGCCACCCTGAACCACGCGGTGGCCGATGCCGATGAAGTCCTTGCCCGTGGCGTTGATGATGTCGATGACGTACTGCATGGCCGTCTTGTGGTCGGGCAGCGGAGCCTCGATCTTCTGCTTGCCCTCGACCGCGATCGACTCGTAGCCCACGAAGGCACCGTCGATGCCGATGCGCTCGCAATTGCCCTTGGCGTAGACCTCGCGCGTGTCGACGTCGAGCAGCTGGAACTTGAGCGACGAGCTGCCCGCGTTGATAACCAGTACGTTCATGCAAATCCCCTCTCGAAAGGTGCGTTCGCTGACGCTAATCACAATGCCCCTATGATACGTCGGGCTCGCCGGGACCACACGCCACAATCGGGGCCCCTACGGTATCCCCGCATTGCGCGCCGCGAACCGGTCCAGCCCGACCTCATCGCAAGCTACTCCGCGAGCAGACCCTCGCCCAGGAAGCGACCGCCCAGCACGTGCAGGTGCAGGTGCTTGACCACCTGGTCGGCGTCGGGGCCGGCGTTGGTGATCACACGAAAGCCGCTCTCCGCAATGCCCTCGGCCTTGGTCACCTCGTCGATGGCATGGGCCATGGCTGCCAGCGTCTCGGCAGGCACGTCGTCGACGATCGTCTGGTGGTGGCGCTTGGGCACCACCAGCACATGCGTCGGCGCCGCGGGGTTCATGTCGCGGAATGCGCAGACGAGGTCATCCTCATACACGTAATCCGATTCGATGATGTGGTTGGCAATCTTGCAAAAAATGCAGTCGTCCATGAGTGCTCCTTGGTCTGTGTGCGCCTGCTAGCGAGGCGCGTCTACTCGTCGATAAAAGCCGTGGCCGGCGCCGACACCGTGTCGACGGCGGCCTGGGGTGCCTCGGCCTGGCTGGCCAGCACCTGTACCCGCTGCTCGGCATGCGCCAGACGCTCGCGCAGGCTCGCCAGAAGCTCGACTCCCCTGCCATAACGTTCCAGCGACTCCTCAAGCTCGAGGTCGCCGGTCTCGAGCGACCTGACGATCCTCTCGAGTTCGACCGACGCATCCTTGAAGGAAAGCTCCTCCACCTTGCGTTGCTCCTGCTCTGCCATGCGAGACTCCTATCTCTCTCGGGAAACCCCGTTGATTCTCTTTCTGGGCGACCGCCATAAAGGCCTTGCGGCTGCCGACCTATCCGTTGCGTCCGAGCACCTCATCGCGGCCCTCGAACGTGCCAGTCACCTGCGCGGTGAGGCCGCCGCCATCCATGAGCACCGTGAGCGCGTCGCCCACCCTCACCTGACCGGGATGGCTCACCACGTGCCCCGCCTCGTCGCGCGCAATGGCATAGCCTCGCGCCAGCACCCTGAGCGGTGAAAGCGCGTCGAGCTGTGCCGCGTTGCGTGCCAGCGTCGCCTGGTGCGCCTGCAGCATGCGGGGGCCGACGGAGACGAGGCGCGTTCCGAGTGCCGATGTCTCGCGAGCCAGGCGGGTGCCCATGCGCGGCCCCGCCACGGCAAGCCGCGCGCCCAGCGCTTCGATCACCTCAGCACGCTCGTGCAGAGGTGCGAGCGGGTCCTGCAGGCAGCGGTGCGCCGCCAGGGCGTCGACCTGCGCCTTGAGTCGCGTCAAAGAGCGTGGCGCCGCGTCGTGCAGGCGCTGTGCCGTCAGCTCGAGCTGTGCGGCGCGGTCGTCGATCGCCGCACGCGGGTCTTGCAGACACCTGTGGGACGCCAGCGCATCGACCTCAAGGCGCAGCCGCGCAAGCATCGCCCGCTCGGCCTGCGACGAGCGCTGCGAGAACGCGTCCAGCGTCTGCCGATGCCCCGCGAGCCGTGCCGACATAGCCTGCGCCAGCCTTCGCTCGCGGTCGTGGAAGCTGCGCGTGATCTCGTCAAACGCCGGCGCCACCGACTCCGCGGCAGCCGTTGGGGTGGAGCAGCGCCGGTCCGCGACCATGTCGCAGATGCACGTGTCGGGCTCGTGCCCGATGCCCGTGATGACGGGAACGGGACAGGCAGCCACCTCCCGCGCAAGCCGCTCGTCGTTGAAGGTCATGAGGTCCTCGTAGGAGCCACCGCCACGAACGAGCAGGATGGCGTCGGGAGCGGCGGCCGCAGCGCGCCTCAGGGCGGCGATTATCTGTTCGGGGGCGCCCTCGCCCTGTACCGCGCAGCCGCTCACCAAAAGCTCTACCAGCGGGTTCCTTCGTGCAAGGGTGCGCTTGACGTCGTCGATGACGCTGCCGGTGGGCGAGGTGACCACAGCCACGCGTGTGCAGAACGCAGGTATCTTGCGCTTGCGCGCTGGGTCCATGAGCCCCTCGGCCTCGAGGCGTCGAGCCAACGCGGCGACCTGCTGGCGCAGGAGCCCCTCGCCCGACACCTGCAGGCTCTTGGCCACAAAGGACATGCGCCCCGTGGGGGTATAGACTTGGAACTTGCCGGCCATGAGCACCTGGAGGCCATCGCGCAGCTGCACGCCGCTCGCCTGATACGTGCCGCGCCAGACGATGGCGTCAGTGGCAGAGACGTCGTCCTTGAGCTGGAAGTAGCAGTGTCCCGTGCGCGCCGGGCCACGGAATCCCGAGACCTCGCCCGTCACCAGCAGCGTGGGCATGCCCTCTACCGTGGCTTTGGCCAGTCCCAGCGCCTCGCTGACCGAGATCGGCTCGGGGGTCATGGGGCTAGTCACGGCGCCTCGTGCGACTCGCGTAGTACATCAGCTGCAGGATGGAGCTGAGCGCTGCGGCCACGTAGGTGAGCGCGGCGGCGGTTAGCACCTCGCGAGCGCCTGCCTGGTCGATCTCGCTCACGGTGCCCAGGTACTGCACGGCACGGCGCGAGGCGTCGATCTCGACGGGCAGCGTGACCAGATGGAAGAGCACCGTCAGGCCAAAGGCCACGATGGCAAGCTGAACGAGGCCGAACATGTTGAACATGTAGCCGCCCATCAGCAGCAGGACCCACGTCTGCGACGCGAAGGTCACGGCGGGAACCAGCGACGTGCGCAGCCTCATGAGGCCGTAGCCGGTGGCGTTCTGGATGGCATGACCCGCCTCGTGGCAGGCGACCGCCACCGACGCCACGCTGCCCTTGGTATAGTTGTCGGCTGAGAGATGCAGCTTGTTGTCGCGTGGGTCGTAGTTGTCGGTGAGGCGCCCGGCGATCTGGGTGATGCCCACCGCACCGGCCCCGTTGCTGTCGAGCATGCGGCGCGCCACGTCGGCGCCCGTGCCCGGCAGCGATGTGGGCACCTGCGACCACTTGTTATAGGCCTTGTTGATGTAACCCTGCGTAATATAGCCCAGTACCATCGACACCAGGACGATGAGGAGATATGCGCTGTCGTACCCGTACATCATGTGCGGACTCCAATCGTAAGGGGCGTGAGGCCATCGGCCTCGCGATTACCCCTACTTTATACCCAACGGCAGACATGAACACGCCACGTCTGCCGCCGAGAGCTCTCATCTAGGTGGGCGAAGGCGCTAGAGCACCTCCACGTGCCCCTCCTTGACCGTCAGGCCGATCTCGCCTGCCAGCAGGCGCTCGAGGTGCACACCCGCCAACTCGTGGCGCCACCCCTGACAGAGTCTGCCGTCGCGATGCCCCGAGGCGAGATCGAGCAAGTCGTCGCGCGTGGCAATGAGCTGCGGCGCGATGCCAGAGCGGTCGGAAATGATCCGCAGCAGCGCGTACATCAGGTCGACGACCCCCTCCGACTCGGCCGAGTTGCGCTCGCGGCGCTTGGGCGCGGGCAGGTCGGTGGGGCCGATGGCAAGCCCCTTGCGCACGGCGCGAACGAGCGCCTCGGACTCACTCTGCGAGATCTGCTCTGTCCCGCGAATCCTGTGCAGGCGGTCGACCGACTTGGGACAGCGCTTGCTGACCTCGACCAGAATCTCGTCGCTCACCACCCACTTGCGTGGCACGTCGCGGCTCGCAGCCAGGCGCTCGCGCCAGGCGCACACCTCGCGCGCCACGGCCAGCTGCCGGCGCGTCAGCGAAGATGACCGCTTGAGGTGCAGGTAGGCCTCCTCGGGCACGCGCTCGTAGTGCGAACGGTCGGTGAGCTCCTCCATCTCGGGGGTTATCCATCCCAGACGGTTCTTGGCCACGAGCTGCGTCATCATGGCGTCGTAGATGCCCGGCAGGAACCGCACGTCATCCTCGGCATATGCCAACTGCTCGGCATCGAGCGGACGACGCGACCAGTCGGTGAGCGAGTCGGCCTTGGGCAGGTGCACGCCGGTGTAGCGCTCTACCAGTGCCCCGTAGCCCACTTGCTGGCGCATGCCCAGGTATGCAGCGGCGAGCTGCGTGTCAAAGACGGGCGCCACCACGCAGCCCATGGCGTACAGAATTACCTCGAGGTCCTGCGTACAGGCATGGAACACCTTGGTGATGCGTTCGTCCTCAAAGAGCGCCTTCAGGGGCGAGAGGTCGTCGATGGCCAGCGGGTCGACGGAGGCCAGCTCGTCGTGCGTGGCCACCTGGATGAGGCAGAGCTTGGGATAGTAGGTCTTCTCGCGCAGAAATTCGGTGTCGACGGCGAGAATCCTCGAGGACGAGGCACGTTCGCAGAATGCTGAAAGTTGTTCAAATTCGGAAATGAACACGCGTAGTTCTCCTGATGGACGTGAATGGGTACCATCTTGGAGACGGCACACGGACGCACGGGACCCATCCATCATAGCCAACGGAGACCCCGTGCGCACCTTTGGCGAGGAGCATGCCATGAGAAGTCTTATCATCCACAACATCAGCTCGGGCTTTGGCTCCAACTCCATCTTTGAGTTCGAGCGCGAGCTAGTGAGTTACGGCGACGAGTGCGTTCTGCGCTCCCCCGCCCGCAACCTACCCGTCGCATCCCTGCTCGAGGATGCCGAGGACTTCGACATGGTGGTGGTCTCCGGCGGCGACGGAACGGTGACCAACGCCCTCTACGCCCTGCGTGGCCGCTCCATCCCCACCTGCGTGTTCCCCTCGGGTACCGCCAACCTGCTCTTTGCCAACCTTGGCAACGCCCCAGAGCCCGCCGCCATCGCGGCCGCCTGCCGCAGCGGCAGGCATCGTGCGCTCGACCTCGGCGAGCTCCGCTGGACCGACGCCGACGGCACGGCGCACCGCCATGGCTTTGGCCTCATGTCGGGCATGGGCTTCGACGCGCAACTCATGCAGTCCGCCGCGTCCGCCAAGCAGGCGCTCGGCGAGGCCGCCTACTTCACCGCGATCCTCGGCAACCTCAACCCTGTCTTCGCCGACTTCACGATCACCGTGGATGGGGTCGTGCACCATCGCTCGGGCATCTCGTGCATCGTCGCCAACACGGCGATGATCCAGGGCGACATCAACGTACTGCCCGACTGCCGCATGGACGACGGCAAGATCGACGTCATGGTGCTGGCCACCAAAGACGCGGTGCAGCTCATCATCCCCATGCTCGCAGGCATCATCGACCCGGTGGGGCAGGTGTTTGGCAGGCCGCTCATCGAGCACTTCAGCGGCGCCGAAGTGCGCGTCGAGTCGTCGGTGCCGCTGCCCATCGAGCGTGACGGCGATACCTTTGGCACCATGGTCAGCTCGTACGAGGCCTCCTGCCTGCCTGCCAGCAACCTGCTTGTGGTCGACGGGCACAGCCCCTATTACGATCGGTAAGACAGTACGGGCGCCGCACGACTCGGGCATCCGTCGACGGCGCAGGGAAGAGGGACACAAGGCGATGTACTCATTCGATAGCAGGATCCGCTACAGCGAGTGCGACGAGCACGGCAACCTCTCGCTGCTCTCGCTCATCAACTACCTGCAGGATTGCACCACGTTCCACTCCGAGGCCATCGGACGCGGCGTCGACTACATGTCGCAGCGCAGCATCGCCTGGCTCATCGCTGCCTGGCAGATCGAGATCGAGCGCCTCCCGCGCTTCTGTGAGGAGATCCGCGTGAGCACCTGGTGCCATACGATGGCGCGCACGCTCGCCTCGCGCAACTTTGTCATCTGCGACGCACAGGGCAACCAGCTGGTGCGCGCCGACTCACTCTGGTTCGTGTACGACTTCGCTGCTGGCCGCCCCGTGCGAGTTCCCGAGGACCAGCTCGTCTACCTCAGCGACGAGAAGCCCCTCGACATGCCGCCCACCAAGCGCCGCCTACCCGTCGAGGGTCCCTTTGACGAGGCGCCAGCCATCACGGTGGGCGAGCTCCATCTCGACAGCAACCGCCACGTCAACAACGCGCAGTACCTCGGCATGGCCGCCAACGCCCTCGCGGCGCTCCATGGTCCCGAGGCATCACGGCACACCACTGACATCGAGCGCATCTGCATTCAGTACAAGCGTCAGGCACTGCTCGGCGACATCATCGTCCCGCGCGTTCACGTGCAGGATGCCACATGCACGGTCGACCTCGCCGACGAGGGCGGCGACACCTTTGCCGTGGTACGCCTCGAGCTGCGAGGCCAGGCCTAACGCCGCTGCCCCACGTTCCGATAGGTCGCAAAGTCAAAGCGGACGCCCTCCGAGGTCTCTCCGCCCTCCTCCACCGACTCCAGCTCCCACGACGGGTCGGCATCGAGGTCAGGAAAGAACGCATCGGCCGCCACGACCACGCGATTGCGCGTCACAAAGCAGCGGTCGCAGTGTGCGAGCAAGGCGCGGTAGAGGCTTTCTCCGCCGATGAGCCACACCGTGTCTGGGTCGTCCGCGGCAACAAGGTCCAGCGCCTCGTCGAGGCTGTGGGCGCACTCGACGCCCTCGTGGCGCAATGCGTACTGTCGGTCGCGCGTGACCACCACGTTGCGCCGCCCCTTGAGCGGCCCGCCGGGAAAGCTCTCGAACGTGGTCCGGCCCATGAGCACTGTCCCGCCCATCGTGAGGCTCACGAAACGCCTCATGTCGGCACGGTTGCGTACGATGAGGCCACCCTCGTTGCCGATGGCCCAGTCGCTGGTGACCGATACGATCGCGTTCATGGTTCGCCTCCCGCCTAGACCGCGATGGGGATGTTCTTGACCTGCGGTCCGTGCTCGTAGCCCTCGACCAGCAGGTCGTCGGTGGTGAAGGCATAGAAGTCCGTGACCTCTGGGTTGAGCGTGACGCGCGGTGCCGGATGGGTGGGACGCCCAATGAGCTCGCGCACGATATCCACGTGGCGGTCGTAGATGTGGGCGTCGGCGATCATGTGCACCAGCTCGCCCGCGACCATGCCGCTGGCCTGGGCCACCATCATCAGCAACAGCGCGTACTGGCACACATTCCAGTTGTTTGCCGCCAGCACGTCCTGGCTGCGCTGGTTGAGCACCATGTTAAGCGTGAGCTTACCGTCCTCGCGACGGTCGTCGGTCACGTTGTAGGTGCAACTGTAGGCACAGGGGTACAGATGCATGTCGTGCAAGTCGTCAAAGACGTAGGTGTTGGTCATGATGCGCCGCGAGAACGGTGTGTGAGCCAGGTCGTACAGCACGCGATCCATCTGGTCGAACTCGCCCTCGGGGTAGCTGCTCTTACGACCGATCTGGTAGCCGTACGCCTTGCCGATCGAACCGTCCTCGTCGGCCCACTCGTCCCAGATGTGGGGCTTGAGGTCGCCGATGTTATTGGACTTGCGCTGGTAGATCCACAGGATCTCGTCCATGCAGCTTTTGAGTGCCGTGCGGCGCAACGTGAGTGCAGGAAACTCCTCGCGCAGGTCATAGCGGTTGCAGACGCCAAAGCGCTTGATGGTATACGCGGGGGTGCCATCCTCCCACACCGGGCGAACCTTCTGTCCCTCGGTGGTGGTTCCCCGCTCGATGATGTCGGTGCACATGGCGATAAAGATGTCGTCGGCCTTGCTCATGGGAGGTCCCCCTCTGCGGTCACTGCGGTCAGTCTGTTGGGTTAGCGCGTGACGGAGTCGGCGAGTGCCTGGGAGAGGGCGTCGGCGGCCTCGCCAGCCGCTGTCGACACCGCCCCGTCCGCCTCCGAAACGGCGGCGCCATCGAGCTCGCTCGCCTGCAGCAGCTCAAGCTCGGCGGCGATGGCCTTCCAGCGTTCCAGCGCCTTGCTCTGCCCCACCTCGAGGTTGCGCGCGATGGCAGAGGCGTTTGCGCCAGTGGCCTCGGGCGTCTCGAGCGCACGAAGCTGCTCGATGGTGTCCTGCGCCAGCTGGGCGGCCTCGGCAAGCGCGTCGTCGGTGCCGGTGTCGCCCCAGGCAGCCTTGCGCAGGCCCGTGGCCAGGGTGCTCGACGCGTCACGGTCTATGAGCACGAGCGAGCGCACATACTCGCGGACGTCCGCCTGCGCATTGGCATATGAGCTCGCCGGCAGCAGCGAGTCGATGGTGGGTTGGTAGAGACCCAGCTCGCTGTCGAGCAGGTCCTCCACAGTGGCGTCACCATCGATCTGCCAGTCTGGCTCCTGCTCGCCAAGGGGCTCGTCGTAGGGCGGCATACCCAGGCCGTCCATGTCCTGATGATTCTCGATGTACTCGTCGAGGTACTCCTCGTAGTGGTCGATGCCGTCCTCATAGGCCGTGCCGCCGGAGTCAACGAGGTCGAGCACCATCGACATGCATCCCGAGATGCCCGAGCCCAGAAGCACGAGAAACGCCACGGCAACCACCGCGATCACATAGGCCGTCCTGCCCGACTTTGCGTTGTCGGGCGACGTGGTGCCCGCCGCCGTCTCTATGACGCGCGGGGGTGCGCTGCGCCCGTCTTCCCAATCAGCCATGGATGTCCTCCCTCGACGGCATGACGTTCCCATCATAGCCCTTGGCTGCCGCGTTGGCGCGTGTTTGGCGTGCCAGCACGCCAAACCCCCGCAGCCCTGCCAGCCTGACGGGCGTCATGCTCACAGATGCTGTGCGGCAAAGATCTGGTCCCAGAACATGCCCAGAATGCGTGCCACCTTGCGGTCGGCTGGAAGCCACTCGAGCCCAAAGAGCTCGTCGCGGCCCACCCAGCGGCCCTCGTCGTGCTCGCTCAACGTCAGCGACTCCCCCTTTGCCAGCTCGCACACGAAGCAGTCCATCTCCAGCTCGAAGGTCGGGTAGTCGTAGCTCACCGTGTCGAGCAGCCAGGTGGTCGCGAGGCGCGCGCCGAGCTCCTCGGCGATCTCGCGCCTCACGGCCTGCTCGGAGGTCTCGTCCTCCTCCACGCGCCCGCCGGGGAACTCCCATCCCGGACCGCACTGGCTCGCCGTCCTATGGGCGGCAAAGACGCTTCCCGCACGCTGGATGATGGCTGCAGCTACATGGACCTTGCTCATATAGAACCTCCGGCTCGCAATCGACGCAGCTGATTTTAACCCCTCAGAGATGCATACGTATGCGGCGGGCGGCACCCCTCGGATGCCGCCCGCCGCATTCGCTCGGGTTGGCTGCATTCTCCCAGTTAGATCTTCACGCCGCCGTACATGCTCTCCACCATGGCGGTGATGCTCTCCTCGTCGACGGTCCACTCGTCGCCATCCTTGGTGAACGTGAGCTCGGCCTGGCTGTCGACCGTCTCCTCGGTGGCGTCCAGCTTCTCGTAGAACTTCTGCATGAACGCCTTCATGAGCTCCTGCTCGGCGTTCTCCGAGGCCAGCAGGTCGGCGTAGTCATCGAGGTTGGAGGTGATCTCGGCGGCTGCGGCCTCGGCGGCCGCGCCGAGGTCCACGTTGGTGTAGGTGAGGCTCGCCGTTGCGTCCTTGCCGTCAATGCGCACGTCATCGACCGTGTAGTCGAACTTGGCGAAGCAGTGGCCCAGAAACTCGTAGGGGTCGACGCCATACTGCTCGAGCGAGCTCATGTCGATTTCGGACTCGTCGATGTAGGTGCTCAGTGTCTCCTCGGTGGGGTTCTTGAGCAGGTCCATGCTCTGGGTCACGGCCGCGCGGATGAGCTCCTCATCGTTCTTTGCGCAGCCCGTCACGCCCACGGTAAGGGCAAGGCCGAGCATTGCCACCAACAGGGATGTCATCAGGCGCCTGATGCCGATGCGGTCGTTCATGTCTGCTCTCCCTCTTTCGAACGTATGCGTTGCGTCCAACCATACCAAAACGCCATCATGCGGTGCTATCTCTGGCGCCCAAACCACCCACTGCAAGGCATCGCTCGAGCTCGAGGACCTGTTCGCGCGGGTCGCCGTCCGTGCAGATGACGCGCTCCCAGTCGTCGCACCCCAGCAGGCGCACA
This sequence comes from uncultured Coriobacteriaceae bacterium, assembly GCA_902779675.1. GTDB lineage: Bacteria > Actinomycetota > Coriobacteriia > Coriobacteriales > Atopobiaceae > UBA1367. The sequence continues at coordinate 291,814 of CACZCK010000003.1, forward strand.
TCCATGACGGGCCCAAAGCCGTGCTCCAGGGTGCGTGCCGCCGTCGCAAACGAGGGGTCGCCCTTGAGTCCCGGATAGCGTACGGCCTCAATCCGAGGGTGGCAGCGCAGGTAGTTGGCCACTACCTGGGCGGCGTCGCTCGAGGCGCGCCAACTCGCGGCCCGCCTTTGGGCGAGCTTCCCCACGCGCTCGAGGTCTCCCTCACCCACCTGAGTCATGTTGCCCAATAGCCCCGTGGCACCAGGCAGGCCACGCTCGCAGTCCCGCGCAAGCGCCGCCACGCAGCAGTCGTTGGCCAGACCAACCAAGGCCACGTGAGCACTCAGTCGCACCGCCGCGCAGCCGTCTGGCCCGCAGGCGGTCGCATCAACGAGCAGGGGCTTGTCCTTCTCGCGCGCCTCTCTGCCAAGGGCTCTCAGGTCCGCACACGTCACAGGGCGCCCGTCCAGCACCGTCACGATTCCCACCTGCGCGTAAGCCGCGAGCGCTGCGCCAACCTCCTCGGCGGACGACGCCAGAAGCAGCGCCGTGCGCGCACCGAGCATGCGGGCGAGCGTCTGGGAGATGCCGCGCGAAGACTCCTGCATGCCTACTCGACCTCGGGCTCCTCGAGCTCCTCGGACTCCTGTGCGGCAGCATCCAGCTCGGCGCCCTCCGACGGGGCGACCTCTATCTCCAGCGCCTCCTTGACGGCTGCACCGATGACGCCGTCACCATCGAGGTCGGTGTTGGTCTTCTCCTCCAAAAAGTCGAAGGCCGCCTCGAGCATGCCCGTGGCCCATTCGCGGGCGCGCTCCGCATGGGGTTTGGCCTTGCCAGCCAGCTCGCCAGCCGTCTCGCGCGCCTGGTCCACATAGGGCTGCGCCTGCTCGGCGAGGTCGTTCGCACGGTCACGTGCCTGCTCGACGTAGGGCTGTGCCTGCTGCGCGAGCTCGTCGGCCTTGTCACGGGCCTTCTCGGCCAGCGGCGTCACCGCGTCGCGTGCCTGGTCCACGTAGGGCTTGGCCTTCTCGGCCAGAGGCGTCACCGCCTCGCGCGCCTGGTCCACGTACGGCTTCGCCTTCGTGCCGAGGTCCTCGGCCACATCCGAGGCCTGGTCGGCAAGGTCGTTCGCGCGCTGCCTGATGTTGTCCATGTCGATAGCCATACCCATCGCTCCTTCTTCCGGGTCGGTGGCGCAATGCGCGCCACTGGTCACATTGTGCCCCTCGAAGGCCGATGCCATCCGCGCCTTTCGCCCAGCAACGAAAAAGCAGCCACCGAGCGCAAGCATCCACGCCAGGTGCGCGGCCGCGGCATGAGAAAGGAGCCCGCGGCACCAGGGCCACGGGCTCCCCATCACGTTGTTCGATACTCTAGCCGCGACGCTCGGCGATCTCGGCGCAGACCTGCGCGATGAACTCGTCCAGCTGGGCGGGATGGGTCTCGTTGGAGCGGTCGCGCACGCTGATGTTGCCGGCCTCCTTCTCCTTCTCACCCAAGATGAGCATGTAGGGCACGCGGTCGATGGCACGTGCCTCGCGGATCTTGTAGCCGATCTTCTCGTCGCGCTCGTCGACCTTCACGCGCACGCCCGCCTTGCGCAGGGCATCGCCCACCTCGAGGGCGTAGTCGCGCGTCTTCTCGGAGACGGGCAGCACCTTGACCTGGCAGGGCGAGAGCCACGTGGGGAACTTGCCTGCGTACTGCTCGGTAAGCATGCCAATAAAGCGCTCGAAGCTGCCGAAGCCCGCGCGATGGATCATGATCGGGCGATGCTTCTCGCCGTCGGCGCCGGTGTACTCGAGCTCGAAGTTCTGCGGCAGCTGGAAGTCGAGCTGGATGGTGCCGCACTGCCACGTGCGGCCCAGGCAGTCCTCCAGGTGGAAGTCGATCTTGGGACCGTAGAAGGCGCCGTCGCCCTCATTGAGGATGTAGTCGACACCCATGGTCTCGAGCGCCTTGCGCAGACCTTCCTCGGCGAGCTCCCAATCCTCGTCAGAGCCCATGGAATTGTCGGGACGGGTGGAGAGCTCCACATGGTACGGGAAGCCGAACTGCTGGTAGTAGGTGGTAATGAGATGCGCCGTCTCGGTGACCAGATCGGTGATCTGGTCGGGACGAATAAAGAGGTGCGCGTCGTCCTGGGTGAAGGAGCGCACGCGGAACAGGCCATGAAGGGCGCCGCGCAGCTCGTGACGGTGGTCGAGGCCGGCCTCGGCGAGCTTGAGCGGCAGGTCGCGGTAGCTGCGGGGCTTGCTCTTGTAGATGAGGCAGGCGCCCGGGCAGTTCATCGGCTTGACGGCGTAGTCCTCCTCGTCGATGAGCGTGGTGTACATGTTCTCCTTGTAGTGGTCCCAGTGACCGGAGGTCTCCCACAGCTTGCGCGAGAGGATGATGGGCGTCTGCACCTCCTCGTAGCGGTACTCGTTCTGCATGTCGTGCCAGTAGTCCATGAGGGCGTTCTTGAGACGCATGCCATTAGGCAGCCAGAACGGGAAGCCCGGGCCCTCGTCGGCCATCATGAAGAGCTCCATCTCCTGGCCGATGCGACGGTGATCGCGCTTCTTGGCCTCCTCGAGGAAGGCAAGATGGGCGTCGAGGTCGGCCTTACTGGCAAAGGCGATGCCGTTGATGCGGGTGAGCATCTTGTTGTTGGCGTCGTTCTTCCAGTAGGCGCCGCTCACGCCAGTGAGCTTGAAGGCCTTGAGCGCCTTGGTGTACATGAGGTGCGGGCCCACGCACATGTCGACGTACTCGCCCTGCTTGTAGAAGGTGATGCGAGCGTCCTCGGGCAGGTCGCCGATGTGCTCGACCTTGTACTTCTCGCCACGGTCGGCCATGTGGGCGATGGCCTCCTCGCGCGGCAGCTCGTAGGTCTCGAACTTGAGGTTCTCCTTGCAGATCTTGCGCATCTCGGCCTCGATCTGAGGGAAGTCGTCCTCGCTGATCTTGACGCCCTCGGGCAGGTCGACGTCGTAGTAGAAGCCGTTGTCGGTGGCAGGGCCATAGGCAAAGTCGGCCTCGGGGTACAGGCGCTTGATGGCCTGAGCCAGGATGTGCGCAGCGCTGTGACGAATGACGTGCAGCTCCTCGCCCTCGGGGCACTCGTCCACGTGGCCGTCGTTGTACAGGATCTTCATGGGAACCTCCTTGGGTGTCTGCTGGCAGGCGAGCCGCGCCAACCAGCCGCGTCAGGCAAAAGAAAAGCTCGTGCCAAGCGGCTCCGAGCTACAGGCGGCGCTTGTCGATAGGCCATGGGCCGTACGAGGTGACAAGCGCCGATTAAGTCTGGGATTGCTGGTTGGGCATGGACTCCGTTCCTTCCCTGCGTTTTGCACCCGTCTGTTGTACCACATGAAGGCGCGCTCTGCCAGCGTCACGCAGGCCGTCACGCCACCGCTAGAATCGCGGTCAGGCACTCGCAACGGGGAAGGCAGCCGCCTTATTCCGCCCCGGGAGCACGCCCGGCAAGCGCCTCGAAGACCTCGTCGACGGTGCCGCCAAGCTCCTGCCCGCTCAGCTGGTCGAAGAAGCCCGCCTTGATGCCCTCCTCGCCAAGCATGGTGACGGTGAACACGTCGTGGCTCTTGCTCACGAAGACCAGGCAGCGTTGCAGCGAGGGGCCGTGCACCACACCTACGGCGCTGTTGTCGGCGTACTCCACGTCCTCGCACTCCATGACCTTCTTGGCCAGGGCATCGAAGGTCTTCTTGGCGTTGGAGTAGCCGCTGGTCACGATGCGATAGCTGGCCGAGCCCTCCACAGCACCCGCGTCCAGCTCGCTGATCTTGTCGCTGGCGAGCGGCTTGCCGTCCGCGCCGTTGACCACCACCGCGGCCGAGCCGTCCTCTTTGACCCACATGCGGTTGCGCTCGTCCCAGCTGTAGTCCTGCTGCTGCATGAGCGCGCTCAGCTGGCCTCCCTTGAGCTCTGCAAGGGCATACACCGTCACGTCGCCGCGCCGGTCGAGACACTCGTCGGCCCAGGTGCCCAGCGCCGCATCGCCCTCCATGCGGCCCTGACCTGCGGGTGCCGTGTCCTCGGCGTCATTTGCCTGCGCGTCCTGTTGCAGCTCGCTTGTGGCCTGCTCGTCGGACGACGAGCTCGCACCGGAGGTCGCACATCCCGGCAGCAGCACCAGCGAGCCCGCAAGCGCGGCCGCCAGTGCCAGCCCCGCCATGCCACGAGATGCGTCGATGCCGCTATGCCTGATGCTCATGAGTACCTCCTGACGCGCCACGGGCCCAGGGGCCACGGGGCGCTCGTGCGAGCCGCGTGCCGCCCTATCGTCTCACACCACCGCCGCCCATGCCACACTCGCCCTACGGGTACACAAGATTGAGACCGAAGACGCCGGGCGCTAGAATCGGTCAGCAGGCCACGTCGGAGGAAACGCATGGACAAGGATCGGGCCCTCGAGGCCTTTCGCAGCTACGTGTCGGCGTACGACGCAAGCAATCCGCGAATCGCACTCAAGGTGGAACACACCCTGCACGTGACCGAGCTCTGCGAGCGCATCGCGCGCTCTGCCGACATCGCCGCTGCCGACATCGATCTCGCTTGGCTTCTGGGCCTGTTGCATGACATCGGTCGCTTCGAGCAGGTCAGGCGATTCGATACCTTTGCCGACGCGCGGTCCGTGAGCCACGCCGCCCTTGGCGCAGAGGTGCTCTTCGAACGCGATGCGACGGGATCGCAGCTCATCCGGTCATTCTGCGAAGAGGGAGACGACGAGCTCATCCGCACGGCAGTGGCGACGCACAGCTCCTACCGCCTGCCCGAGGGCCTAGACCCGCGTACGCGCACCCTCTGCGAGATCCTGCGCGATGCCGACAAGATCGACATCCTGCGCGTCAACTGCATCTGTCCCATCGAGGCGATCTATGGGGTCAGCGAGGCCGACATGCGTGCCAGCGCCGTCTCTGAGGAGTGTGTGCGCATCTTCTACCAGCACCGATGCCTGCCGCGTGGCGTGCGTAGGCACAACGCCGACATCATGCTGGGACACATCTGCTTTGCCTGGGAGATCGTCTTCGACGAGAGCCTAGCCATCGTGCGCGAGCAGGGCCATCTGGCGCAGATGCTCTCGCGCACGTGGGAACTCCCCCAGACGCAGAACGCCTTCGACCAGATGGCTCGCCACATGCGTGCGGAGCTGGGCATCTAGCCAGGACGACACGCGAAGGCCCGCCAGATTCGTATCACGGCAGCGTACACGCACCGAAACCCGCGGGTATGGGTCGACAGCGTTCCCCGGCCTGTCCCGGTGTGAGGAACGAAGGCCAAGGAGAGCCGCTTCATCTTTCGCTATCGCGCCTCGTGAGAGAACAGGCCGTGCAGACGCCCGAACACTGCCGGCGCTGCGGCCACGGCGGTGAAGAAGGCCACAACGTGCTTGACCAGCTCGCCGGCATAGGCTCCGCCCAGCGCGACGGCAGCCCCTCCCACCTGCTTGTAGGCACAGAGCGTGAGCAGGCCGCCCACCACCAGGCGCGCGATGCCCTCCGCCACGGTGAGCCCGCCCGCCTGGAAGCGCACATAGCGTCGCTCGACAAACCACCCAAGCAGAATGCCGAGGAAGGCCCCTGCCGCCTTGTAGCAGCTATCTATCATGTCGGCCGGATTCACCAGCAGCTGTCCGTCCGCATAGTCGAGCGGATAGGGCTTGACTGTCACAAAGACCAGGAAAAGCACCGTGGTCAGCACGCCGGCGACCGTCGCCTGGGCGTCGCGGCCCTCCTTGGCCTCGATCCAGGGAAGCACGCGGTTGGTCAGCGCCACGAACGCGCAGCCCTCTATCAGGCCTACCACCACGTCTTGCGGCGTGTGGACGCCCAGGAAGTTCCGTGAGAAGCCGATGAGCAGGGTGAAGAGCGCGCAGACAACCGCGACCCACCGGCGCTCGCGCCACCTCAGCGCCACGGCGCTGAGCATGCTGGCACTCGACTGCGTGTGCCCACTGGGGAACGAGTAGCCGCCCGCACCGGCCAGGGCCGCGGGATCCGGCACGATGCGCGTGTCGCGCACCCACGGCCGATAGGCACAGACGGTGTTCTTCACCAGCTGGTTGAACACGGTGCTCGAGCCGTAGGCCAACAGGGCGAACTGCCCACAGGCCTTGTCGAGACACCAGTAGATCAGGCACGGGACCACCATCGCGACGGCCATAGCCGCCTCCGAACCCATAAACGTGAAGAACGCCTGGATAGCAGGCGCAGCCGTCTGGCGGACGCCCTGCAGCCACAGCAGGAAGTCGATGTCCATGGACGATCCTTTCGAAACGAGACAATCGCTCCCTATGGTAGCGGGTCGCACCAAAGCTTTCCTGAAAAAGCCGCACGTTGGCAGACCAGATGGCCCCGTCCATAAAATGTCATTATATTTCTAACAGCTTTTGATATTATTGCGCATCGGTTACAAACACCTGGAGGAACGGGTCGGCGCCATTACGCCCTTTGCGTGCGCCGCTCCCGTCACAGAGAGGATGAGGACCGATGGAGGTCATCGATCGGCTGTTGCGCTACATCGTCGTGCGCACGCCCAGCAATGAGGACAACGACTCTGCCTGCCCGAGCTCGCCTGACGAGTTCAAGCTTGCCAACATGCTGGCAGACGAGCTGAGGGACCTAGGGATCGAAGACGTCCGCGTCTCCGACGACTGCTTTGTGTACGCCAAGGTCCCGGCAACGCCTGGCTACGAGGACAAGGCGAGCCTGGGCCTGATCGCCCACATGGACACCGTCTCGCAGTTCTGCGACCACGACATCACCCCGTGCCTGCACGAGAACTATGACGGCTGCGACCTACCGCTGGGCGAGAGCGGACGCACCCTCACGGTGCACGACTTCCCGCGCCTGGCCCAACTCAAGGGCCGCACGCTCCTCACGTCCGACGGCACCACCATCCTGGGCGTCGACGACAAGGCCGGCATTGCAGAGATCATGACCTGCCTCGAGCGCGTCCTTGCGCAGCAGATCCCGCACGGCACGCTGTGCATCGCCTTCACGCCCGACGAGGAGATCGGATCAGGCGTCGACCACTTCGACGTGGACGGCTTTGGAGCCGATGTCGCCTACACCATGGACGGCGACGCCGAGGGCGAGATCCAGTACCAGAACTTCAACGCCTGCGAGGCCGACTTCAAGATCACCGGTGTGAGCGTGCACCCGGGTTCGGCCAAGGACATCATGGTCAACGCCTCGCTCGTCGCCTGCGAGATCAACAACATGCTGCCCGGCTGCGAGATACCTCGGTGCACCGAGGGCTGGGAGGGTTTCTACCACCTCTGCTCCATCAACGGCGACGAGACGGCCACCGAGAGCGTCTACATCGTGCGCGACTTCGATGCGGCCTCCTTCGAGGCACGAAAGGCCACCCTGCGCCACATCGCAAAGACGCTCAACGAGAAGTGGGGCGCCGGCACCGTCGAGCTCACCATCAAGGACGAGTACCAGAACATGGAGAACGTCATCGAGGGCGTCCCCCACACTATCGCATACGCAAAGGAGGCCTGCGAGCGCGCAGGCCTGGCCTGGGCGGTGACGCCCATCCGCGGCGGCACCGATGGCTGCCAGCTGTCCTTCCGCGGCCTGCCCTGCCCCAACCTGGGCACGGGCGGAGACGGCTACCACGGGCCCTATGAGCACGCCACCGTCGAAGGCATGAACGCCGCGACGGACATGCTCGTCGAGCTCGTCAAGGTGTACGCAGAGAAGAACTAGGCAATGTCGTATCGGGCCGGCCTGCCCGTTCTGGGAGGCCGGCCCGATACGTTGTGGCGACATATGAAAGGAAATCAACATGTCTGAAGTAACCGCTACTGAAGGAGATGTCGAGGAAGAGTCGACGGGTGGGCGCAAGCACAAGCTCCACTTCCCCACGGCCATCACCGTGCTCTTCATCGTGATGCTGTTTGCCCAGCTCCTCACCTTCATCGTGCCCGCTGGCGAATACGCCAAGCTCATCTACGACGAGGACGCGCAGGCCTTCCAGATCACCAACCCCGACGGAACGACCGAGGAGCGTGAGGCCACCCAGGCAACCCTCGACGAGCTGGGTGTGTCGGGAAGCATCGACAGCTACCTGGACGGCTCCATCTCCAAGCCCGTCGCCATCCCCGGTACCTACCAGCGCGTGGAGCAGAACCCCCAGGGGCCGCTCGAGTTCCTGCTCTCGCCCATCCGTGGCGTCTATGACACCATCGACATCATCCTGTTCGTGTTCATCCTGGGCGGCTGCATCGGCGTGCTCAACTACATGGGCGCCCTCGCCGCCGGCGTGGCAGCCCTCTCGCGCCTGACGCACGGTAAGGAGTACCTGCTGATCATCATCCTGTCGCTGCTCATGGTGGCAGGCGGCACCACCTTCGGCCTCTGCGAGGAGACCATCGCCCTCTACCCCATCCTGATGCCCGTGTTCATCGCCGCAGGCTATGACGCCATGACCTGCATCGCCGTAATCTTCGTGGGATCCAGCGTGGGAACCATGTACTCCACCGTCAACCCGTTCGCCATCGGTGTCGCCACCAAGGCCGCCGGCATCGCCATGTCCGAGCAGATGGGCTGGCGCTTCGTCGCCCTGGGCATCGGTACCGCAATGGCACTTGCCTACGTGCTGCGCTATGCCCACAAGGTGCGCCTGGACCCCTCCACCTCGGTCTGCTATGACTTCAAGGACAAGATCGAGGAGCGCTGGGGCCAGCAGGGTGAGCTGCCCGAGTTCGACCTGCACACCAAGCTTTCGCTGGCCGCCTTCGGCATGGCCTTCGTGGTGCTGGTCTACGGCATCGTCAAGTACCTCTGGTGGTTCGACACCATGACCGCGGTGTTCCTCGCATGCGCCATGGTCCTCGCCTTCGTCTCCGGCCTGGAGGAGGAGACCTTTATGGACCAGTTCATCAGCGGCGCAGGCGACCTCATGAGCGTGGCGCTGGTCATCGGCGTGGCGCGTGCCGTCAACATGCTGCTCGAGGACGGTCTCATCTCCGACACCATCCTGTACTTCTTCTCCAACCTGGTGAGCGGCATGAGCCCCGTGCTGTTCATCGTGATGATGCTGGTCGTCTACATCATCCTCGGCTTCTTCATCAACTCGTCCTCGGGCCTGGCTGTGCTCTCCATCCCCATCATGGCCCCGCTGGGCGACGCCGTGAGCGTGGGACGTCCGGCCGTCATCGCCGCCTACAACTATGGCCAGGGCCTCATCAGCTACATCACCCCCACGGGCCTCATCCTGGCAAGCCTTGCCATGGTGGACGTGCCCTTCAGCCGCTGGCTCAAGTTCATCAACCCGCTGCTGGGCGCCACCATCGTGCTCAACGCGCTGCTGCTGATCGCGCAGGCGCTCATCGGCTAGGGACTCCCAGAAACGCATGAGACGGGACGGGCCACCGGAGCGATCCGGCGGCCCGTCCTCCTATTCCAGCATATATGCCGTCCGTGCCTCCACGAACCAGGGCGGACCCTCGTACCAGAGGTACGTGTCGTGCCCGCCCACGCGAATGGGGTAGCGGATGCCCGTGCCGCCCGTCTTGAGCGAGTGCGCCTGGCGGGCGTCGAGCACACGGTCTATCTGGTAGCGCACGCCCGTGGCCCACACGATGCAGAGGGGCCTGACCTAGCTCTCGGGCGAGAAGTCGGCGACCACCTCGACGTACTTCTTCTGTCGCCTTGGCTCCTTGAACGCCTCGGTGTAGATGCCCATGCTCACCCCCCAAAACAGAACTTGCGTTCGATTCTACGCTGTCGGACGGACACGAAAGGCAACAATTTGCCTAGTGGCACAAACGCCCAGACAGCTCACGAAGGATTCACAACAGGGCGGCGGGACAGCCGGCTCCAACGACCGGCGCCGGCATGCCCGAGACGGTCGCTACGCCCATCCCCCGCAGGCAGGACAGCCCTCGCCCCTTCGCAGGATGAGGTAGCGGTTGAGATCCCCTGCCCTTCCGTCCGCAGAGTAGCGCGCAAGCTCGTAGGCGACGGGTTCGCACGACGCGGACAGCGCATCCACCTCGGCTTCGGAGAAGCTGTGGCAGTAGCGCACGACGTCTGTCGACCCCTGCCATCCCAGCAGGTAATCGCCCTCGTTGCCGCCCTCTACGGGCGTCGCCTTTGCCAGCAGGCGTGCGTCGCGGGCAAACTGCCAGAGCGAGACGGCAACCATGCCACCGGGGCGGACGGCTTCGATCAGCGCGCGCAGCAGTTCGAGGCGATGCGCGGGCAGGGCCACATGGTGCAGAAACCCGAAGCAGATTGCTAGGTCGCATGGGTCCACGCCTGCGAGGGCGGCGCACAGGCCGCCCGGCTCAAAGAGAGCGTCCGCTACGTCGACGTGGAGGTAGCGTACCTCACCTGCCCCCGCGCGGCCCAGACCCACCAGCTCGTCGCAGTTGTCCACCGCCCACACGCGGGCCTGGACACTCTGGCCGGCCAGATAGCGTTCGAACCGCAGGTTGCCACAGGCAAGGTCAAGCACGTCCGCCCGCGAGCCTGCCACTAGGCCCGCCTCGCCCAGCACGCGCTGCCACCCCGGCCAGCCCGTCTGCCGCGTGGCCGAGAACGAGGCGCCGACCTGCCGGTAGAACCTGCTGTTAAGCTCCCCGAGCCTGCGTGCGAGCGCGTCGTCCACCTGCCGTCTCCCCTCTCCCAAAGGCATCCCCTGACATCCAGTGTACGCGAGAACGTGGGTCTGCAGATTGTTCGGGCAGACCCCAGACAAAGCGGCAGACCCTCGGCGCCCGTCCGCTCGGCGCGCTCGTCTATACTTACCAACCATGGAATCGGCAATCTTGGAGATCATAGCCGCCATCAAGGCGGGAGGGCACGAGCTCGATGCGGCCTGGCTCGACAGGCTCCTGCGTCGGCATAACCGCACCACGCACGACGCAACCCGGCGCGTGGCCAAACGGCGCCTGCTCCCCTACTACCTCTCCACCAAGGCAAACGACCCCGACCGCTGGGAGTCGTGGCAGGTGGACCCCGCAACCGAGCAGGCACTGCTGCGCATCCTCAAGGTCAAGCCCCGGCGCACCGCCTCGGGCGTGGCGACCATCACCGTCATCACCCGCCCCTGGCCCTGCTCGAGCGATTGCCTCTACTGCCCCAACGACGTGCGCATGCCCAAGAGCTACCTCTCCGACGAGCCTGCCTGCCAGCGGGCCGAACGCAACTTCTTTGACCCGTACCTGCAGGTGCGCTCGCGTCTGGTCGCGCTCTCCGAGATGGGCCACGTGACCGACAAGGTCGAGCTCATCGTGCTGGGCGGCACCTGGAGCGACTACCCGCGCGCCTACCAGCTCTGGTTCGTCTCGGAGCTCTTCCGCGCCGTCAACGACTTTGGTGAGTCGCGCGTCGCCGGCGAGCATCCCGAGGAGCGCGACCGCCGCTACCGCGCCTGTGGCCTCACCTACAACAAGGACGAGCTCCTGCGGCGCACCGGCGACGTGCAGAGGCAGGTGGATGAGGGACTGCTGAGCTACAACGAGGCCATCCGCCAGATTGGCGGCAGCGACGCCTGGCGCGCCGTGGAGGCCTGGCAGCAGGCCACCACAGACGACCTGCTCCGCGAGCATGCGCGCAACGAGGAGGCGGCACACCGCGTGGTGGGGCTCACCATCGAGACGCGCCCCGACCTCATCTCGCCCGAGACGGCCCGCGAGATGCGCGAGCTCGGCTGCACCAAGGTCCAAATGGGCATCCAGAGTCTCGACCAGCACATTCTCGAGGCCAACCAGCGGCGGGTGAGTGTGGCGCAGATCGCCGACGCCTTCTGCGCCCTGCGTCTGGCAGGCTTCAAGATCCAGGTGCATTTCATGGCCAACCTGCTCGGCGCCACCCCCGAGGCGGACAAGGCCGACTACCTTCGTCTGGTGAGCGACGAGCGATTCCTCCCCGACGAGGTCAAGCTCTACCCCTGCTGTCTGGTGCAGAGCTCCCGACTCGGCGCTTGCTACGCCGACGGCAGCTGGCAACCCTACGGCGAGGACGAGCTCATGGATCTGCTGGTAGCCGATACCCTGGCCACGCCAGCCTACACGCGCATTTCGCGCATGATCCGCGACATCTCGTCGACCGACATCGTGGCGGGCAACAAGCGGACCAATCTGCGCCAGATGGTGGAGGCCCGCATCGCGAGGCTGGGAGCGCCCGTGCACGAGATACGCATGCGCGAGGTGGCCACCACCGATGTTGACCCGGCTGCGCTGCGCCTCGACTGCGTGGCCTACCGCACGACCGTCAGTGACGAGCGCTTCCTGCAGTGGGTGACCGACGACGGGCACATTGCCGCCTTCCTACGCCTGTCGCTGCCCCGCGAGGGTACGCAGGCCATGATTCGCGAGGTCCACGTGTACGGTCGTGTGGCCAGCCTCGGTTCGTCAGAGCGAGGCGGCGCGCAGCATGCCGGCCTAGGCAGGCAACTCGTCGAGGAGGCCTGCGCGCAGGCGCGCGAGGCAGGGTTCAGCGCGATCAACGTCATCAGCTCGGTCGGCACGCGCGGGTACTACCGCAACCTGGGCTTTGGAACCGCGGGGCTCTACCAGCAACGCAGCCTGACGACAGACGCGCAGGCGGACACAGGACAGACCCAAACCTAGGCTTCCGCCAGGATCGTCATGATCACGTGCGAGATGCGCGTGCGCAGGTCGGTGAGCGGCGCAAGCCACCCCTCGTGGCCAAAGGTGCGCGCATAGGTGTAGAGCAGGTCGCAGTAGCGATACTCCTCCTCCAGCGTCGCGAGCGGCGCACCCTCGCCCGGCTCGGCGGGCATCGGCAGCATGGCCATACGTCCGGCAAGCTCGGCCTCGGCCATCATCCGCCAGGTGCGGTGCAGCGTGCGGTCGTCCTCGTCGAAGGGCATCGTGGCCAGCGACAGCACCTTGAGCTTGACGTCCCGGTCCTGACGCTGATCCTCAGCAAGCATGCCCTCAACCTCGGCAATCAGTCTGAGGTCGCGTTGCACGTCAATGCGATAGAACGGCTCTGGCTGGTCGAGCGCCGCCCATTGCCTGATGGACTCCCCGAGTGTCGCGTCGCGCACCAGGGCGATGTCCTCCGGAACGCCCACCGGGATGCTCTCGATGGCGGGCACGTCGGCGCCATAGAGCCGCACGATCTGCCGCCGCCGTTCGAGCGCGGTGAAGAGTCCCTCCTCGTAGCGCCCGAACCTGCCCGCGCGCCCTGCGATCTGCTGCACCTCGTCGGGTCGGAGCGTGCGCATGTCGTGTCCGTCGTACTTCTGCTGTTCCACGAACACGATGCGCCGGATAGGCAGGTTCATGCCCATGCCGATGGCGTCGGTGGCCACGACCACGTCCGTCTCGCCCTCGTCGAAGCGCCGCGCCTCCTCGTGGCGCACGTCGTGGGGCAGCGCGCCATAGATGACCGACGCCCGAAGCCCCGCCGCAGCGACCTCCGCCGCCACGGCATGCACAGCCTTGCGCGAGAACACCACGAGCGCATCGCCGGGCTCTACGCCCGCAGGCAGCGAGAAGCCCCCGCGGTCTGGTCTCAGGGGCACCAGTCGCTCGTGCCGGCGCACCTCGAGCTCGTCGCCGCACAGCTCGACGAGCTGCCGCACCACTCGCTCGGCGTGCGGGGCGCAGCATACGTGCACCTCACGCGCGGGAACGCCCAGGATGGCGGCCGTCCAGTTGTGTCCACGATCAGCATCGGCGATCATCTGCGCCTCGTCGATCACGGCCACGTCGATGGGAGCATGGTAGTCCGCCATCTCGACCGTCGAGGCCACGTGACGCGCACCAGCGACCTCGGTCGCCTCCTCGCCCGTCAGCAGCGAGCAGGGGCAGCCCTCGCGGTTGAGCCGCTCGAACTGCTCGTAGGCCAGAAGACGCAGGGGGCCAAGGTAGGCGCCGGAACCAGCTGCCGCAAGCGCCCGTAGCGCCTCATGCGTCTTACCCGAGTTGGTTGGTCCCACGTGCAGCACAAAGCGCCGACGCATGGTGCGCGCCAGCGGATAGGCTTCCATGGGCGTCTCGGGAACGTTCTGTCGTACGCGAAGCCGCAGCTCCACGGCCCTGCTGAACTGTGCCCCATAGGTAGGGCTCTGCAGCAGGGCCTGCGCCACGAGCTCGGCAAACTCGCCCCCACGCAGGTAGGCCGCGATGTGGCGCGCGTCCCTGCCGGCGCTGCGGTCCAGCATGGGCCAGGTGGCGTGCTTCAGTCCGAAGAGTCCGCGCAAGAGGCCGTTGAGCGCGACGACGCCGGGGTCATGTCGCGCGGGAGCCACCAGCTGGCGGCGGGCCGCCTCCTCTGCCGTGGCTCCGCCACACGTCTCGGCGAGCACCCCCTCGACGAGGCGCGTCCGCTGCACCCGCTGAGCCACCTCGGCCTCGTCCGTCACGTCCTCCAGATGGAAGGGACGCTTGCGCAGCCTGCCCGACGCAGTCGCATCGTCAAACACCTGCGCGCAGTGGTCGAGGGACTCCGTCCGCACGAAGGAGAGCACGCCCTCCCCCATCCGCTGGCCTACCCCGGCGGCATCAGCCGATGTCCGATATGCCTCGTCGCAGACCTCGCGCGCCAGGCTGTCGAGCGCAGAGCCAGGCAGTCTTGGGTCGAGAGTTCGATACGCCTCGCACGCCTCGTCAAAGCTCAGCGAGTCGACGTCGGGCGCCTCCACGGGCAGGCCATGCCGCTTTACGTAGCGGGACATGAGCCTGTGCTCGATGGTCTGGTAGGTACGCTCGTTGCGCAGACGCTCGTATCCCATGCGCCGAGCAGCAGTCTTGGACGAGCCGCGCATGTACGTGCGGCGCCAGATGCCGACGGCCTCCGTGCGCACGGATTGGGGCACCACGGCACCGGGGCCCTGCGCCAGCGCCCGCTTGAGCGAACGACGGAGCAGCAGGTCAAACCGTCCGCGCAGCCCGCGCGGCACCTCCTGCAGCAGCCTGTCCCAGTCCGTCGTTCCCCGCATGCATGCCCATCTCTTCGAAGCTTCGCCTCCGGCGTTTGCCGGGGATAAGACCATACACCATCGGCGTGCACATCCGAGGGTCATGGGGCGGGTTTCTGCGCCCCCTCGCACTCGCCGTGGGGATTGCGGTGGCGGTCGTAGGCGGCACCGATCTTGCCATGAGGCTCCTGGCCATAGGAAGGCACGGGCAGACCGAGCGATAGGCCGCACACGCGAGCCGACTCCGTCACTCGTCACGCCGCGAGGGCCAGCAGCGCGTAGCAGCCCATGCCCACCACGGCGCACCACACGAGCGAGCCGCTCTTGCGGGCCACCAGCAAGACCACCAGCGCAGACGCGAGCGCACGCATCGCAAGCAGCGGGTCCTGCGCGTAAGCATCGGGACGGACGAGGTCGTTGGCCACCAGCGCGGCGAACGCCGCTACGGGTATGAGCGACAGGGCGCGCTCCACACGCGGCGAGAGGCTCCTTCCCCGCAGCAGGACCAGCGGGAGGCACCGGCAGGCGAGCATAACCACCAGCAGCGCCGCCCACAGCAGCAGGATCTGCCTCGTGTTCATTGGTCCCGCACCTCCCCAAAAGCCACGCCGCACGCGACGCCCGCCACGGCCCCGACCACGATGGCAACATCATCGAGGCCCAGCAGCTTGCACGCCGTGACCCCAAGGGCGGCAGCCAGGCACGTCAGCGCCGTGGCGGCTCCCTTGAGCTGACCCACCAGAAGGCAGATAAAGATGGCCGTCATGCCAAAGGACATCACGTCCGTCGGAAGGCTCAGCACGGCTCCCAAGGCGGCCCCGACACCATTGGCACAGGCCCACGAGAGCATGGAGGCAACATTGACCACGTTGGCGCGCGGCAGGTCCCACCCGTCAGCCGACGAGAAGCGGTCGAGGTTGACGCCAAAGGTCTCGTCGGTCACCAGCGCCGCAAAGCCGAGGGCGCGCCTGCGCCGCTCCTTGCCCAAATACGGGGCGAAGGCGGCCGAGTAGAGCAGCTGGCGCGTGGTCACCAGCGAGACGCTGAGAACGATCGATGCCAGCGGTGTGCCGGCCATCCAGAGGTTGGAGACCATGAACTGCCCGGCGCCCGAATAGTACGTGGCCGAGAAGAGAAACGCCATGAGCGGCGTGAACCCCACCTGCGCCTCCATGACGCCACACGGCACGCCGATGGAGGCGTAGGCCAGCATGACGGGAGCCGCCAGGGACAGGGCCTGTCGCACGTCCTGCGCTCTCATCGTACTCGCCTCCTCTCGACGTTGCCTTGCTTAATATGTCTTAAGATAAGTCAAGAAGCTTACCGCAGCCGGACGCGCTTTGCCACCCACTCAAGGCGTACCATGGAGGCGCGACAGTGCCCGATGGCAGGATGCAGGAGGCTCCAAGCATGATTGGCGACGACGCCTGGTACAACGAGTTCGACCGACTCGACGACCTTGCGATGGGCTACGAGGTCGCCGTCATCCCGCTGTTCGAGAGCGACTACTTGAGGGAGTTCTACGACCTTTACGAGATAGTGAACAGGAAGGCACGGCTCACGTGCGCGGAGGAGAGCTTCGAACAGGTGCTCCTAGACGTGAGCGGCGCGGGACGCTGGGAGGCCGTCGCCCAGAAGACGAGGGAGCTGTACGGGCCACCCAAACGCGTGATGGTCTTTGACGACGTTGTGCAACTGAGAGAGGAGCTGGAGGGCCCCAGTGGGCTCGCTCCGTTCTTCTTCGTCTTCGACCTGATGTTTTGCGAGTACGATGGGTTTGCCCTCTGCTTTATGAGCGGCACCAACAACTAGGCACCCGGCCAATCAGGCACCACGGAGGTTTAGGCATGGCCCGTCCAACAGGCAAGAAGCGCATGACCCTCTCGGAGCACCTCGCGCAGCGGGCGCGGGCAGCCGAGGAGTCCGAGGCCTGCGAGCAGGCGCGCATGCATAGCATCCAGAACCTCAGGGAGCTGGACGCGCAGGTGCTCTGCACCTGTCCGGCCTGCGTACGTCTGCGCCAGATGCAGGCCAAGGCCTCCGAGTGATGCCTGCCGTCACATCACTGTTCACGCCCATAACCTTCGAAAGGCGCACTCATACCAGGACGCTCGACGAGCGCTAATCCCAATGAGCATGAGCGTGCCACAGGCGACAGACCTAAAGCGCGATGGCCATGCCGTCACGAGCAAGCTCGATGCCGCGGCGCGCGGCGATCCGCTCGACCTCTGCCCGCTCGTCTGCGCCCCACGAGGGATTGTGGTGAATGAGCAGCACCCTGCCAAAGCGTTCCCGCGGCAGCCCCGCCGCAAGCGCCTCGACGCTCGTGTGCCGTGGATCTCCGGCGCCAACCTGCCAGCACTCGTGCAAGAGAAGCAGCGAGTGAACGCAGTCCTTCCAAGCGGCGGGATCAAAGCTGGTGTCGGTGGCGTAGGTCACGAGGTCTCCCACGCGCAGTTCGAATGAGGGAGACGAATGGATCTGTGGCCTGACGGCCACGGGCAGGCCACAGACGTCGAAATCCCGCCCACCGTAGTCGTGGTAGCGTACCTCGCGGGCAAAGCCAGAGGAGCCCGAGGAATACAGGGCACTCTGCAGCAGGTCACCCGCATATTCCTCGGTCGTCTTGGGGTACACGGGCCTTCCCGGGCCATACACGTCCACGCGCTTGCCCGCAGCAAACCTCTTGAGGTACATCAGACCGACCACATGGTCGAGGTGGTAGTGCGACAGAAGCACGCTCAGGCGGTCGTGCCGTGCCAGCACCTCTGCAGCAAGGTCGAGGTTCGCGACGCCCGTCCCTGCATCGAGCATGATCAGATGTTCCCCCGCCTCAAGCAGGAAGCAACTCGTCTCCTGCCCGGCCTGCGGCATCCACCCAGCGCTTCCCAACACCCATAACGTGGCGTCCATGTCTCTCCCCTTTGAGTCGGTTCTTGAACGACCCCAGTGGTTGAATACGAAAACAGGCCCCGAAGGGCCTGCGAAAGTTTGGTAGCCCGTACCAGATTCGAACTGGTGATCTCCGCCTTGAGAGGGCGGCGTCCTAAACCGCTAGACGAACGGGCCGTATGTGATGCGCGGACTTGTGCCGCTGCGCAGAATTTATCATACACGAATGTCGGCCCGTGTGCGAGAGAATCTTTGGCCTTTTTGAAAAGACTTGGCTCAGACGAGGCTGACAGCCGAACAAGCCCTGCTCCCCTATAGCCGCCCGAGCATGATCGCGATGACGCAGATGTAGCAGATGGTCTTTGGAATCATGAGCATGCCCATCATGGGCTTGTCCCTGGCATAGAGCACCACACCCATGTAGCAGGCAAAGCTCAGTGTCACAAGGCCAGCCAGCATCCACTCCTGGTACCAGACCACAAGGTAGAGCACCGTGATCACGCCCATCGCCACGAAGGGCACGTTGCGGCGGATGCCCCAGGTGCGATCACCCTCACGCGAGAACCACCGGTTCTGCGGGAACAGGCAGAGCGCCACGCGCACCGCGGCGAGCGCCACAAGTACCGTGCGTGCCACGCTCTGCCCGGCATGCACCTGCCCCTCAACACCCGGCATCAGGGTCATGGCGTCAAAGAGCAGAATGTAGAAGCCCGTCATGGTAATGGACGAGACCAGGTTTCCCAGTCCCAGCCAGAACGCACGGCGCCTCTGCTCCTCGGGGTCGTCGGTTTCGCCATGCACGTTGCCCAGGATGCGTGGCACCAGATGGAAGGCGTCGCCGCAGCCCAGAAGGAACGCCATCGCAGCACACGCGCCTGCATAGGCGGGATGGGCTCCCCATCGCGCCATAACAAAGACGATACCGTAACCAGCGCGAACAACAGGTATCCAGCGCAAAAGACGCTCTCACCGATGCGCATGCCCAAAGGCTTCTGCTCTGCCATGCTCTCCTCCAAAGAACCCCTGGCTCACGAGCCAATGCCTTGGGTCGGCCACCTCAGCCACTCTTCACAGCAGCTATGGTAGCGCAGGCTCGGCCTTGCACTCGGCACGCTGCTGGCCGCAGGCAGCGCAACACCTTCTTCCGCCTTGTGCACGTCATGCTTACGCTCCCAAGAATTGTCATTTGCATTGTTTTGCTTGTACGTAATTGGTCATTTGCACACGTATGCCGCCTCATACCTACCATTTGCAGCATCGTCAAGGTGCCTCGCCTATCCAGCGCCAACAATCGTTGCAAGGCTGGCTGACACATGGGGGTGTGCATCATGCAAAGGCATCGGTTCTGGCTCGCGGCACTGTCTCTCTTCACCTTGCTCATCACGGCTTGCGGAGCCCCCGCAAGCCTGCCCGACGAGCCCTATGAGGCGGTCGAACACAAGCTCTACCCCGCGCCACAAGACGCGTATGTGGGTGACACGATGCCCTTCGTGACCGATGACGGCACCCTCGAGCTCTACTACCTCTACGAGACCGACCACAACGGCCAGGGATACCACCCCGTCTACAAGTACACGACCACCGACCTCTGCTCCTACGAGGACCATGGCAAGGTGCTCGACTTTGGCCTGATGTCCGACCCCGACCCAGCCATCGGCACCGGTTCGGTGCTTCAGGACCAAGACGGGCTCTACCATCTCTTCTACACCGGTCACAACGATGCGGGCAACGGTGGCAAGGGCAAGGAGTGCGTCATGCACGCCACCAGCACCGACCGCGAGAGCTGGACCAAGGTCCCCGAGGACACCTTCTTCGCTCCCGAGGGCTACTCCACCGACGACTTCCGCGACCCCGAGGTCTTCTGGGTCGAAGAGGACCAGTGCTATTGGATGCTCATTGCCGCACGGGAGGACAGTCTGGGCGGCGTAGTGGCCAAATACACCTCCTTCGACCTCAAGAGCTGGGAGTTCCAAGGCCCGATCTACGCGCCTCGGGAGCAGTACATGCTTGAGTGCCCCGACCTGTTCCGCATGGGCGACACCTACTACCTCACCTACAGCTGGGACTGCGTGACCTACTACGCCATGAGCGACTCGATGAACGGGCCCTTTGAGGCGCCTGCCAACAACGTGCTCGACGGCACGGGGTTCGTCTTCTATGCGGCCAAGACTGCCGAGCTCGACGGCACCCGCTACCTGTGCGGATGGATCGGGCGCGCGGGCCTGACGTCGGACTCGGGCATCTACCAGTGGGCGGGAAACATGCTCAACCACGAGCTGGTGCAGCACGAGGACGGCACCCTGGGTGTCCGCGCACCGCAGACCTTTGCCAGCGTGTTCACGCAGGAGAAGCCCTTCCAGGCCGTCAAGAGGCAGGGCTCGGTCAAAGTCAAGGACACCACCATCACACTCAAGGGCCAGGGCGACACCCCCGCGATCGCAGACATGGGCACGCGCGCTCCCACGATGATTCTGGAGTGCGACGTGAAGATCGACGAGGGTGGGCGTGCCGGGTTCGCCTTTGGCGGCAGCGAGACTGATGAGACCTATACGGCGCTCTGCCTGGACGCAGGACGCGGACAGCTGCACTACGAGGGCTACCAGATCGCCGACCTCGCGCAGATGGACCCGCAGGTCTACACCACCTTCGACTTCTCGTCCGCAGAGACCCACCATGTGACGCTCGTGTGCGAGAACGAGATCGTGGTCACCTACATCGATGACACCAAGGCCCTGAGCACCCGAATCAACCACTCAACCGGCGGCGCGCACATCTGCGTCTTTGCTGACGGATGCGGCGCTGAGTTCGGCAACGTCACCATGAGGCTGCCGGAAAAGGGATAGCCAGAGGCACAGCAGCTTCTATCTGTGCAACCTGCCGCCCTGCAGCGCAAGCGATGCGCTGCAGGGCGGCATACACTTGGAGGTGACACCCGTTAAGACTGGCATGCCCTTCGACACACAAGATACCAAGCTTGAGCTTATTCGCTAGACCCGCTCGCAATCGACATCGATCCCGAAGATCCGCCGAGCCTTGGCCCTAGGAGGAACCTTGGACAAGCCCGTCACCACCCTGTTCATGCTGATGTCCTTGGATGGCAAGATCAGCACCGGAGCAACCGACGGATTCGACATGGACCGCGACCTGCCCCGCATCCCCGGCGTCCGCGAAAGCTTGCACCAGTACTACGATGCCGAACAGCATACCGACCTCTGGTCGCTCAACACCGGACGCGTGATGGCCAAGATTGGCACGAATACCAGCGAGATACCCGAGAAGACTCCCGTGTCGTTCGCCATCCTCGACAACAGCCACCTCACCGAGCATGGAGTGCATTAGCTCTGTGCGAAGGCGCGGGAGCTCGTGCTCATCACCTCGAGTCCGCACCATCCGGCGTTCTGTGTTGTCGAGGAGAACCTCCACGTTCTCTATCAGGAAGACCCCTCGCTTGTCGACGCGCTCGCATGGCTCAAGACGGAGCTTGGATGCGAGCGGCTCACCATCCAGTCTGGCGGCACGCTCAACGGGGCCTTCCTGCGCGAGAAACTGCTGGACTATGTGGACGTGGTCATCGCTCCCATGCTAGTGGGTGGCAAAGGCACGCCCACGCTAATCGACGGCAGGTCGCTCGCCGAGGGAGACGACCTCTCAGAACTCGGTGTGCTTGAGCTCGTAGACTGCATCGTTCTGGAAGGCTCCTACCTGCGACTGCGCTATAGGGTGGTGTCTTGACATGGTCTGTCAACCAGGCAAAAGGAAGATGGCCTCTCCGAACGTCTCGCACTGAGGGTTCAGGCCGCCAAGAGATCCTGAGCCCAAGAAGAGGCGCGTCTGCGAACCATCCAGAACGTGAAGGAGCCGGACGCGCAAGTACTCTGCACCTGTCCGGCGTGCGTGAGGCTCCGTCAGACGCGCGATGGGTTCTCAGGCTAACGCTCTCGCGAAGGCAGGCACTCCGATTATCGGAGACTATCATCGGTTGCTGGTTGTATCATCGGGAGGCGGTGTCTGCACAACCGAGGCCCGTATGGCCTACATGGGATAGGGAGCAACTATAAAGTACGCAGTCACACTCCACGACAAGAAGGTCGACATCGACAGCAACGCAAGCCCCGACGAGATCCTGGCACGTGCAAAGGAGGAGGGCATCGAGCTGTCCGACGAGCAGCTCGAGTAGGTTTCGGGTGGCGCCTGGTTCAGCGACACCACCGTAATGCCCTCGCAACTCGCCATCATCTGCGACAACTGCGGTGGCATTGAGATTGAGCTGACGGATGAGGTCATGACACAAGGCTATGCAGATTGCCCGAAGTGCGGCACGAGGTTCATGCTGTAGACATCGTCCAATACGACTGACATGGACGGGCTGGTGTTGTCCCCGATACGGGAGCAGTGCCAGCCCGTTCGTTGCCCTCTTTAGCTGCGCGCCAGCAGGTGCACTAACTGCCCGTACACCTCCTTGCGTGTCCCACATCGTTGGCCCATTGACCACTAGTCGAGTATGGAAGATGGGTTCAGTGGCTCTGACGATGGTAGGCCGTATCGTATACACATGTACTCTGTTCGGGAAGACGTGGGGGGTCTGGCATGGAGTTCACGAGTTACGGTATTGGATTCTTTTTCTACCTGTTCATCGCAGTCTTGGCGAGCGGAATCGTATCGACCATCGTCGAGCTCATCGCAAGGGGCAGCGGAGGCAGGATCACCTATGCGTTCTCGTTCATAACTGCGTTTGTATTCGTATTCCTGGCGTATCACTGGGACGTTATTGGAGTGTGGACCCCCGAAGAGTGGATACGCAAAACGGTGATCGCCTCCATCATCGTTACGTCACTCCTGGTCAGTGCGATCGGTTCTTCGATAGGAAAGGCGGTGGGCACCGCACTAACGACCCCTGCGTGGCTCAAAGACGATGAGCAGGCCGCCATCAAGGCTATTTCGAAAGAGAAGAACCAAGGAAAGCTACACATGGCAACGACGTCAGCCAAGTCGTATCGCGTGCGCTCGATTGCGTACGAGAAGCTCGGCCGTCATCAGGGAGCAAAGGCCGAGATCGCCCTCTTCGACCCCGATGAGTCGGTATGTCTTGCCGCCCTTGACGAGGTCGACTGGGACGGGTGGGACCAGTTGCTCGCCGATATTGCCGCGCGCTCGGACAAGGAGGCTGTCGCCTTGAAGGCACTCAGCAAGATGAGTCGTAACGAATCGCTGGCTGACGTCGCCGCACGCGCGAAAAACGAGACGGTTGCTTCGGAAGCCCTCAGCCGAGTTCAAGATGAAGAACTGCTCGTCAGCACCGTAGCCAAGATGGCCGACGCTCAAACTGCGATGGAAGCGGTCGGTCGAATAACGAGCGAGGATGCCTTGAGGCGGCTCTCAAATGCAAGGTTCGTGACCGTGGGCCACCTCCTACGACATAGCAGCTCCGATACGCTTCGAGGCAGGAAGGCGGCTGGGAGACGCAGAAGCTTGCGTAGCGGCTCTTCCCGGCCTTCTGGATACTGGTGCGGAGAACGTGAAGGCAGCCTTCGACTCGATAGAGGACTCTCGCTTTAAGAGCGAGGTCATTAAGCTGTGGCTTAACGGCGCGAAGGACGCATCGCTCATTGCCGAAAAGCTTGGTGGGATTGTCATCATGGAGCCGCCTATCGACGATGGCCTAGAAGGCTACCTTTGCCCGACTGGCAGCGTGCATAACTACTCGAGCACATCCATGCACTACGATGCAGGCTCTGACGACTATTACGGCATCGTGTGGTGCGAGTCGTGCGGATACCGTTACGAAGTCGATAAGAGCTACTACATTTCCAAGAAGCACTTGTTCGGCTGCAAGGACAAGAAGATCATATGCAGGGCCGGCGGCTACATATGCCCATCGTGTCGGACGGCCGTGCAGCCTGGCGAAGACGGTATCGCCCCGTGCATCTGCCCGAGCTGCGAGGCTGAGAACCATGTATGGGAGCACTACGATGGCGAGATCGTCCATCGCGACTACTCGTGCGGCACAAGCTACGACTTCTGCAAGCGTTGCGGCAAGAAGAAGAACATCGTCTCCCACGACACGTGGTAAAGACGCGGGTATGATTGTCCAGCAAGAAGTCGTTCCAAGCTTGCGGCAGTATGGAGGCGACTGAAGGGACTTCGGACCGCGCAAGGCAAAGGATGCCAGCGCGCAGACGCACCCGATGGTCAGAGTGAATCTCCCTAGATACGAAAACAGGCCCCGAACGGGGCCTGCGGAGTTTTGGTAGCCCGTACCAGATTCGAACTGGTGATCTCCGCCTTGAGAGGGCGGCGTCCTAAACCGCTAGACGAACGGGCCATAGGATGAAGAATGGCTGGGACTGAGAGAATCGAACTCCCACTGACGGAACCAGAATCCGTTGTCCTACCGTTAGACGAAGTCCCAATGCTCGGAAGCAACATCCTTCACGGAGGGTCGCCTGGCCACACATCCTAGCCACAAGCCGCGCGCCCGCACCCACTCCCCCAGCCACGCAAGGACACTCACGCACTCTGTCAGAAGCCGCTTCTAGGTCCGACTTGCATAAACAGAGTAACTTTCTGCATCAACTATGAAAGAGTGCGCCATCATAATCCCTCTGATTAATAACAAATTTGTTTTGTAACTAGTATCAAGAGAAGTAGTCGCTTTCACGTAATATCGAGCTGAGCCGCCTGTTACACTGGCATCAGAAATTATTTCGTGTGTGTTACACACATGGTCGTCAGCAGGAGGTCATCATGGTCGTCGTCGCATTCATCGCCAGCATCGTTCTCACCAGTGCCGTCGCGTCGCTCATCCAGGTCGACACGGGCAACACCCGCAGCAACCAGCCCGACTACCATCTGGTCCCCTTCGCGGGCGACGCCTTTGGCGCATAGAGCCTCAACACGGACAGCCGTCAGCGGACAAACGTCCGCAAGCACTGCGCCCCGTGCCTCCAGGCACGGGGCGCAGTTTGTTACCTCAAAACGCCAAGTGTCTATTCGTGTTCCTGTGCCGAGCGCCACAGCTCGGTCAACAGCGCCTCGCGCGTGTTGGCCACCTCGCCGTCCACAACAGCCTGCAGCAGCTGCGAGAGCACCATGCCCACCATGGGCCCAGGACCAATACCCAGCTCGGCGATGACGTCGCGTCCGCCGATGGCGAGGTCGGACACGCGGACCACGGCCCCCTGGCGCCGCTCCTCCCAGATGATGGTGTCCATCTTGTCGAGCTCGACAGCGTACCAGGCACATTTGGGCTGCTTGCTCACCGCGTCGGCGCGCTTGAGGATGATCATCTCGTGCGCCAGCGACAGCGCGTGACCGGGAGCTGCCTCCTCCAGCAGGGCGAGCATGCGCCTCATTGAGCGCGTCGTGGGGCGTACCGGGTTGTCGTGGTAGCGCACGAGCGCGCAGGCACGGTCGGTCAGAGAGGTGGGCAGACCCATGCGGCCCATAATCCGCTTGCCCATGATCGAGCCCAGAAGAGGATGCCCGTAAAAGTGTCCGAAGCCGTTCTCGTCGATGGAGAGCGTGGCCGGCTTGCCGATGTCATGCAGTAGCGCGGCCCAGCGCAGGTGCAGCGACGCCACGCCTGCCGTGAAGACCTCCACGGCGTTGCACACATGGATGGTGTGCTCCATCACGTCGTAGGCGTGCCAGGTGCTGCGCTGGTCGAAGCCCAGCATGTCGGTGAGCTCGGGAATGGCGGAGCAGATGACATCGGGCTCGTGGTGCAGCGCCCAACCGATGCGCCCCGTCTCCAGGATCCCGCATATCTCCTGGCCAATGCGCTCCTGCGCGATGTCCTCCAGCCCGTGCGCGCACTCCTTGAGCGCCACGTGGGTCTCCTCCTCGATGGAGAAGCCCATGCGACAGGCAAAGCGCACGGCGCGCAGCACCCGCAGGCCATCCTCGGCAAAGCGGCGGCGCGGGTCCCCCACCGCGCGGATGATGCCCGCCGCGAGGTCGCGCCGGCCATCGTAGGGGTCGAGCAATCCGTGCTCGGGATGATAGGCCATGGCGTTGATGGTAAAGTCGCGGCGTGCCAGATCCTCGCGCACGTCGCGCACGAAGTGCACCTCGTCGGGATGCCGATGGTCGGAATACGTGCCCTCCACACGGTACGTGGTGACCTCGACCGCCTGGCCTTCCAGCACCGCCGTGACCGTGCCATGGGCCGTACCCGTCTCGTGCACCGTAATGCCGGCAGCCCGCAGCACGCGCGCGCAGTCCTCCCAGAGGGCAGAGGTGGTTATGTCCACGTCGTGGCAGGGGGCCCCACAGAGCGCGTCGCGCACCCATCCGCCCACGATCCACGCCTCATACCCGCTCTGCTCGAGCACCTCCAGCACGCGCAGCGCGTACGCAGGTGGCTGGTAGGCAACGTCCTCGAAGGCAGGCTTTATCATGGGCGGCCTTTCGCTCGGCGATCGTCGGTGCGGCTGGGTTGCCACACTCCTGAAAAGTATAGCGTTTGCCGAGGATAGCGGGCACACCATATGCGTTATGCGCCGAGCTCCCTCCTACGACGCTCGCTCATGCGAGAGTCGCCCAGCAGGCTCTGGCCGCGCTCGATGAGCGCATCGAGCGAATAGCGCCCGTACACGCCAAAGCCGCTCGAGGCGACGTCGGGGTTGCCCACCACAAAGGTGTCACTCTGATCGTCGTAGTCGTAGCACTTCTCGACCAGCTGGAACACCGCGCCAGTGCGATCCATCACCGCGGCCTGCTC
Source organism: uncultured Coriobacteriaceae bacterium (assembly GCA_902779675.1). GTDB lineage: Bacteria > Actinomycetota > Coriobacteriia > Coriobacteriales > Atopobiaceae > UBA1367. The sequence continues at coordinate 318,326 of CACZCK010000003.1, forward strand.
GTCGATCGTAAGCACAAACTGGCCCGCATTGCGCTCCGCAGAGGACGCGAGCTCAAACAGCCGCGCCGTGGCGTAGCTGTTGTCCACGCTCACATCCACGTCGGGGTGGCACTCATCCGTCAGCTTTCCCGTGCGGGCGTCGTACCAGCGCAGCGCCAGCTGGTCGTCATCCCATGAGCACAGCCAGAACTCGCTCTCGCTTACGCCCATGCCCGCAAACGCGCTCTCCTCGCACGCCACCGTAAAGGCCCGTCGCCCATCACGCTGGTAGGCGACAATCTGGCTTGGGGCGCGCACGTAGAGCATCCCATCGTCTCCCCAGACCGCCGCGAGCCTGTCCATAGATCCGCTCATGCTGGAGTAGACCGACGTGTCGAGGCTCCACGAGGTCCCAGACCCAGTGTCGATCACCACGCAGGCATAGCAGGTGTCCTCCGAACCCTCCGGCGCTTCTGCGTAGTCGGTAGCCATGAGCGCCTTGCCCGAGGAGTCCCCCACCCCACCGATGCTCGGCCCCTGGGTCTGGATGTCGAGCAGGGTGGACTCCAAGGTCTCCAGATTCGTCAAGCACAGCAGGTCGGTAAAGTCGTCCTCGACGCCAACCGTGGACACCACGGTGCCTCCCGCCAGCGTTGCCTGGTCACCGCAGAGCGCCTCCGACACGGTGTCGGCTGTAGGCACCGTACCCTTCACAGACGTGTACGCGACCTCTCCGCTCTCTGTGGAGACGGTGGCCAAGGTTCCCTCCTCGCTGGCCGCGTCCCGAATGAGAAGCACCTGCGCTTCGTTATCTGCCGTCGGACCCAGATAGGTTGCGTTGCCTCCTTCTGGTCCCTCAAGGCTCGTCCTCCACGCCTCACCGCGCCCCACAAGGTCGAACAGGGCCACCGACGGCGCACCGTCCTCGCTGCCGAACGTGTCAAAGGCGAGCAGGCCCTTGGGGGTATGCACCATCTCATCGTACTGGTAATAGTCGTCGGTCAGCACCGTCCAGCTATCGTCGCCCTGGCCTGTCGAGTTGAGCAGCACCTGGGTGCCATCCACCACAAACTCGCCGGCGGAACTGGACATGGCGCACGTGGCATCCTCAGGGAAGCGCCTCGCCGACATCGATTGGCCCCGCGCGGGAGTGCACGCCACAAAGGAGCCGTCCGCCAGGCAACCCTCTATGACACCGAACTCGTTGCCGTCCGCATCCGTCCAGCCAGGGCCCGCCCACGCGTCCCTAAAGCTCGACGCCGTCTCGATGCGACCCAAAAACTCGCCCGTATTCGGATCGAGCCAGACGCATGCGTTGGCCCCGCACCATGCCACCGCCTCGAGCGGGCTTGCCTCGCCCATGGCCAGCGTAACAGGCAGGACGCTGATCGCATCGCTCACCTGCCAGAGGTCGACATCGCGCGTCCAGATCGTCTTGCCCGTAGCCACTTCCAGACAAGAAAGGCGCATCTGGTAGGCGAAGAGCGACTCCTCTGTCACCGACCATCCAGTCCACCTTGACGATGCAACCGTATCGTCTCCTGCCGCGGAGGTGACCAGCACCCGACCCTGCGGGAGCACGCTCACGTCGACGACTCCCGCAAACTCGGTGTCGGCAACGCGACAGGTACCCTTCTCGAGGTCGACCAGCAGGATGCCATTGTGACCGTATCCGCCGCCTACGTCCCAGGGGATGGCACAGGCGCCCTCGTCCACGTCCATCTCGGCATCAGCCAGCGTCGGCATCTCTCCCTCGACGTCTTTGAGCCCTATCTCGCCCTGCACGGCGCCGCTCTGGGCATCCAGAAGCAGCAGGCGAGGCTCGAATGCCCGGTCGAGAAGCACCAACTGCCCCGATTGCTCGTCGACGCCTACGCTCCAGGCAAAGAAGTCAACGTCATCGGGGTCGTCGGAATCCTCGTCAAATGAGCCGAAACTCGATTCCCGATGCCAGGCGTCCGAGCCGTCGGTGAGGTCGACGCACCGCAGGTCGTCGTGACCCGCGACCAGCAGCCTCTGCGCGTCCAACAGGTGCACGTCAACGATCGAGTACTCGTCGAAGTCCTCGCGATACAGCTCGTTACCGCTGCCAGCGTCCCAGCAGGCGAGGTCGCCCGAGTACGACCAGGCGGCCACCGTCTCTCCCCCGGGGGTGCAGCGTATGCCAGCCACGTCGTGACCCAAGTCGAAGGAACGCACCACGCCATAGTCGCTGACCAACGCCCGCAGTATCGGCTTGTCGGTGCTCGGCGGCACGTAGGCACGGCTCGTCTGCTGCAGCGCGAGTTCCGCCTCGGCCACGAGCGGGCGATCCCCTCCCTCGCCGGGCAAGGCCGCCAGCGAGAGCTCGATGGCCTCCAGGGTGTTGCCGTTCTCGTAGAGGGCCTGTGCGTCGCGGGCGAACGTCCTGGACTGGTTGCACAGCGTCTCGCGATACTCGCTGCGGATGGTGATCAGGCTCCATGTGCCGTACGCGATCACTGCAGCGGCAAGCATGGCGGCCACGGTGAGCAGGCGGCGCCGGCGGCGCTGCTGGCGGCGCCACAGCGCGTCGAAGGGCACGCCGAGCATGGCAGCGGCAAGGCGCGTGACCTCCGTACGGTGCTCCGAGCGCTTGGACGACCTAAAGTCGCAGGAGAGCGGCTCGGCGTCGACCAGCACCTCCTGGGTGCTGCCGTCGTCGAGCGTCACGGTCTTGGGGCGCTTGAGCAGCACCTCGGGAATGACGTCATAGGGCTCCCCCTCGGCAAGCACCGTCAGCACGTTCTGCACCGGATGCGTCTGGAGGAAGGTCGCGATCTCGCGCTGGCACCACGTGGACTCCTTAAGGCGTGGCGAGCAGATGACGATGAGGTGCGAGGAGCTTGCCAGGGCGCTGCCGATGTCATCGGAGAGCTCGGCCGTGACCGGCAGCTCCTCCTTGTCACGAAAGATCGGGGCCAGGCTCTTGACCCCCGTGGACTGGCGCACCTCGGCAGGGATGTGGAACCGCTCGAGCGAGCGCTGCACCTCTGCGGCGACCTTCGAGTCGACCTCGGCATGACGATACGAGATGAATGCCCGGTATTCCCTGCCCATAACCAGCCCTCCTACGGCATGCCACCAGCTGCCACCAGCCGCGACGCGCGACGCGCCGTTTCAATAGTAATGCAGCAACTGCACATATCCGCACGCCAAGGCCGTGGACGTGGCGTAAGGCACGATGGGGCCGCTCACAGCCAGCTACGACCTCGTGCTATGCTCGTGTGCGTCACATACCAACACGACGTGAGGAACCACATGGACGAGAAGATCTGCATCAGCCCGAGCGACCTCAAGGCAGCCCGCGCCCGCTTTGCCGCCAGCCCCATCGCAGCGGTCGCCAAGAACGCTGTCAGCTCGGTGGGTATCCGTGCGGCGGCGCGCGTGCCCGAGGGCGTGGCCGCCAATTCCCTCGACTTCGACATCGAGGTCACGCAGGGCAAGCGCTGCGACCAGCAGCGTTCGGGCCGTTGCTGGATGTTCGCCAGCCTCAACACCATGCGCTACCGCACCATCAAGAAGTTCGGCCTCAAAGACTTCGAGTTCAGCCAGTCCTACCCGCTGTTCTTCGACAAGCTCGAGAAGAGCAACTGGTTTTTGGGCAACGTCATCGACACCCTTGACGAGCCCCTCGACGGGCGCCTGGTGAGCTTCATCCTCTCTGACCCCATCGGCGACGGTGGCCAGTGGGACATGTTCCGCAACCTGGTCAAGAAGTACGGCGTGGTGCCCAAGGAGGCCATGCCTGAGACGGCTAACTCGCGCAACACCCGCGAGATGGACCGCTACCTCACGCGCTACCTGCGCGGCTGTGCCTGCCTGCTGCGCCAGTCGCACGAGGCCGGCATGGACGCCGAGGTGCTCGGCAAGATGCGCAAGGCCATGATGGCCGACGTCTGGAACCTGCTGGCCACCTGCCTGGGCACGCCTCCCGAGCACTTTGAGGTGCGTTTGCGCGACAAGGACAACAAGCTGGTGCTGGGCGGCTCCTACACGCCGCAGGAGTTCTTCGACGTGGCCGTGGGCATGGACCTCGACGCCTACGTCTCGCTGATCAGTGCCCCCACCGCCGACAAGCCCTTTGGCCGCACCTTCACCGTGAGCCGCCTGGGCAACGTGGAGGAGTACGGCACTGTGCGTTACCTCAACCTTCCGCCCGCCGAGCTCAAGCGCGCGGCCATCGCCCAGCTCCGTGACGACCTCCCCGTATGGTTCGGCTGCGACGTGGCCCAGAGCTACCTGCACGACGAGGGCATCATGGACACCGCCGCGCTCGACGTCGATGCGCTCTTCGGCTTCCCCGTGGAAGGTTGCCTCGACAAGGCCCAGCGCCTGGACTACGGCGAGTCGCTCATGACCCACGCCATGGTCTTCGAGGGTGTCCGCCTCGATGCGGATGGCAACCCCACGCTCTGGAAGGTCGAGAACAGCTGGGGCGCCGACCACGGGCGCGATGGCTTCGACACGCTCTCCGACCCCTGGTTCGACGAGTACGTGTATCAGGTCGTCGTGGACAAGAAGTACCTGACCGACGAGCAGCGCGCCGCCCTCGGACAGGAGCCCATCGAGCTCGCGCCATGGGACCCCATGGGCTCGCTGGCCTCATGCCGCTAGCCGCGCCTCCCCACAACGTGAGGCCATGGCGTCCAGCGCGCCATGGCATACCTCTCCCCTATTGCAACGCCCTTGCCTCGAAACCTTGCTCATAACAGCACGTCATGATGCTATAGTGCCGCCTGCGTGTGAAATCGGGCAACACGAAAGGACCACCCATGACCACCTCTAGCAAGCGCTTCGGACTTACCCGCCTGCTCGGCGCCACGGCGCTCACCCTCTCCCTCGCCCTGACGGGCTGCGGCACGTCCGAGTCTGCCAGCACCTCCGCCGAGGCACCAGCGTCCGAGGAGGAGGCCGCAGAGGAGACGGCCGACGAAGAGGTCGTACTCTCCGACGAGATCACCGAGGCTACCAACGTGGTCAAGACCATCGCCCAGACCGGCGACACCACCGGCGCCAACCAGCTGGACCAGATGCCCGCGCTCGAGGACGAGCAGCTGGGCTCGGTGGAGGGCGTGACCGACCTCGTGGAGGGCGAGGGCGAGGACGCCAAGGCGCCCTCCGGTCAGAAGCGCCTGGTCAACTGCGGCGTTGAGCTTCTCGTGCCCTCCACGTGGGAAGCCGCCAACACCTCCGATGGCATCGTGTTCCTGAGCCCCGACGGTGGTGTGATGGGTTCGATAGCCAGCTACGACAAGCCCGCGGGCTCCCACTACGACCTCGAGGGGCTGGCCAAGGCCGTTCCCGCCTCCTCCGCCGAACGCGGCTTCACCGACATTCAGATTGGTGGCTACAACACCGGCTACTCCGCCAGCGGCACCCTGTGCTCCGCTTACGTGCTGTACACGGGCACCTACAACGGCACGCAGATTGCGCACTACGTGCAGTTCGTGGAAAGCAAGTCCTACCTCAACGTCATCGAGATGATCGGTCAGGTCGACGACTTCCGCAACAACCTCGAGGACATCAACGGCATCGTCAACTCCGTCAAGTTCTACGGAGACGAGGCCATCTAGCAAGCCGCATGGCATCGCTCACGCGACGGGCGGACGACCGGTTGGTCGCCCGCCCGTCTTTTGCACGCGTCCCACCAGCACCGCCGCACGCTTGCCCCATCTCCAACGGGCACCTCGCATGCCCGCGATGGTATATTGCTGTAAGTCGCTAACTCCCTGCAGAAAGCCGCCCATGACGCCTTGCTCCCACACCGCCTCCCGCGCAGCAGCGCAAGCCATCGCCGCCCTGGCGCTCTGCATGGCGCTCGCGGGTTGCAGCATAGCCTCACCGGGCGCGCGGCATTCGCTGCCCACGGTCGAGCAGCGTGAGCAGGTGGCAAACACCAAGAGCGTCTCGTTTTCCCAACCTGTCGAGGCGCATAAGCTCCTAGCATGCCAGCTCGACCCACAAGGCGCGCAAAGCGACATCTCGGTGTTTCCCACGCGCACCATCGACCGGCTGACGCCCATCGGTGGCTACGACATCCCCACCGGCTCGGACGACGTAAACAGCGCACTTGAGGGCACGGTGCTGCTCATGGCCCCTGGCATCCAGGTGACGCTTCCCGACTCCTGGCAGATTGCCAGCACCGACGACGGCTTTGACCTGCTCTCCCCCGATGACGGCGTCTGCGGTTGCGTAAGCAGCTGGCCTGTCGGCGAGGGCGTCAGCGAGGACGTCGCCTACCTCGCCTGCTCGCTACCCCATCGCATGGTCGACGCGCAGACCTGCACCGACGTGCGCATCGTCCACTACGAGAACCTCTATTCCACCAACGGCACCTTCTGCAGCACGCTCATCGTCTTTGTCAGCACGGTCGATGAGCAGGACGTCGTCACCATGGCACAGTACGTGCTGGGCAGAACGCAGCTCAGCTTGCTCTTCTTCGAGGCCGACAGCCGCAGCTTCTATGCCAACCTCGACGACCTGATCTCGGTGCAAAAGTCGCTGGCCTTCAGCGTCGGCGAGGAGGCTTAGGCCGCTATGGGCCGCCCCCTCTCCCACCTACGGCGCGCGAGCAGCCCCCTGCGCGCAACCACCCCCACAGACACACAGGGAGGCCCCATGCCTGGCACGCCCACAAGCCCCATGCGCCGTCTTGCCGTTGCGGTGGCGCTGACGCTCTCGCTGCTGGCGTGCGGATGCTCGCTTTTGCAGGCCATACCTGGGACCATCGGTGGCGGGCTGGCACCCAAGACCGCCGAGGTCGCAGAGCCGCTCTCCGAGCTTGACGCCGAGGGGGCCGAAACGCCCGAGGGTCCGAGTGCCAGCGAGGTACCCCTCGTGGCGAGTGGGTCGGTCGACCTGCCCAAGAGCCCCACGGACTACACGGTGCTCATGTACATGGTGGGCTCCGACCTCGAGACCAACTACAGCTGTGCCACCCGCGACCTCGCCGAGATGCTTGAGGCCCAAGTCGATCCGCAGCGTGCCAACGTGGTGGTGTACACCGGCGGCAGCCAGCGCTGGCATGCCAACATCCCCAATGACCGCAACTGCGTCATCGACATCGCCTCGGGTCACGGCAAGGTGGCCGCAGCCACCGACCGATCGCTCAACATGGGCGACGCCGCAACCCTTGCGTCGTTCGTGCGCTGGGCGACGGAGAACTACCCCGCCGAGCACACGGCTCTCGTCTTGTGGGACCACGGCGGAGGTCCGGCGGGCGGCTACGGCTTCGACCAGATCTACCGCTTTGACTCGCTCAGCCTCGACGAGATGGCAGAGGCAATGGACGACGCGGGCTACGGCGGCGAACACAAGCTCGACTGGGTGGGCTTCGACGCATGCCTCATGGCCTCAGTCGAGACCATGCGCGCCTGGCAACCCTACGCGGAGTGCTTCGTGGGCTCCGAGGACGTCGAGGACCAGTACGGGTGGGACTACTCCTTCCTCGAGGAGTTGGGCAGCACCACCGACGCCCGTCAGGTCACCACCGCAGCGGTCGACTGCTTCGAACGCTTTCACCAGCAGCTTGCCGACACCACTGGCGCGCAGCCCAACGCGACGCTCTCTGCAGTTGATCTGTCCTGCATCGATGCGATCTACGACGCCCTCGACGGCGTCTCGGAGGCCGTGCTCGCCGACTTCGAGCACAACGACTTCTCGGTAGTGGCCCGCGCACGCGAGCGCTGCCGCAGCTTTGGTGCCACCAGCGGGTCGGTCACAACGGGCGGCGCCCCGCTCGTCGACCTCGGCGACCTCGCCGAACGCCTGGCCAAGGGGCACGAGACCGAGGCGGCAGCCCTGAGCACCGCCATCGACGCCGCGGTCTACGCCAACTCCACCAACCTGACGGGCGCCCATGGCATCACACTGCACTTCCCACTCGCCGAAGGCGCGGCGGCGCAGGTGACGCCTGTCACGCAGGCGTATGGCAAGATGCTCGACCAATACGCGCTGCAGGAGCAGAGCGCCTCGCAGGAGAGCTGGAGCCTTCCCGACCTGGTGACCAGCGGCGAAAGCCTGACCCTGCAGCTGAGCGGCACGCAGGATCGCAGTCTGGCCACCGCGAGCTACGCCGTGCTGGCCGACTTCGATGGGCGAGGCTACGTGCCCATCATGACCAACGTGCAGATCGAGCCGGACGAAACGGGATTGATCAGCATCCCCGCCGATCCGCAGCTCGTCGTCTCGGCCACCGACGACGCCATGCTCGTGCCCCTCACGCAGACCGATGCCAGTCCCGAGCGCCAGGTATACCGTTGCTCGTCGGCCTACCTGCTGCCTGGAAGCGAGTACCTCGACGCGCCTACCGGCTCGGAGCACGTGACGCTTTCGCTGACCTTCGGCCCTGGCGAGCGTGAGGTCGGCGTGGCCTCCGTGGCGGCCGACGACGGTGCCGCCACGGAGGGACGCGCTTCCGCCGACCTGCAACGCTATCGGTCGCTCATGCTGTACCTGGGCGGATGGCAGTACCCCCAGCGTGCGGACGATGGCACCATGCTGCCGTTCACGAAGTGGACCGCTCTCAGCGGCAACCTCATGTGGTACGAGGCGCCCCTCGAGGGCGAGCTGGCCTTCGAGCGCCGACACGTCTCCGAGCTTGAGGGGACCTTTGCCCTCCAACTCGTCGTGTCCGACGTCACAGGCGCCCAGCACGCCTCCGAGCTGGTGCCGCTGCAGAGCCGCACCGACCGCACCGCCACCGTGGCGACCGATGCGGGCAGGCTCACGTTCCTTGTGGAGGACGACCACGCCGAGCTGCTCGGGTACAAGGGCACCGACGAGCGCTTGGAGATTCCGGCGGAGGTCGAGGGAGTTCCCGTCACGGCCGTGGCTGACGAAGCCTTCTCGAGCGACTGGCGAGTGGTCGAGCTCACGCTGCCCAGCACCATCACCTCCATCGGAGCCAACGCCCTCAGGTGCCATGCGGCAGAGCGCATTGAGCTGGGCACAGGGCTGCGCAGCATAGGCATCGGCGCCCTCTGCGGATGCACCAACTTGCGCGAGCTCGAGCTGCCCGAGGGGCTGGAGTCGATCGGACGCGGAGCGCTCCGGCGCCTAGGCGTCGAATCGATCACCTTGCCCGCCTCCCTGAGCGAGCTTGGCGCGGGTGTGCTCACCAGCTGCGAAAGCCTCCAGAGCATCATGGTGGCACCGGGCTGCCCCTCCGCCCAACAACAGGACGGCGTGCTCTTCTCGCCCGACGGTCGCACGCTCGTCGCGTTCCCCGCAGGCAGGACGGGCTCCTACACCCCGCCCGAGGGAACCGAGACCATCGGCTACGGTGCCTTTGCCGCAACCAACCTCGAAGCCATCACGCTGCCAGAGGGCGTCACCGCCATCGAGAACTGCGCCTTCTACTGCGCTTCGTTCGGCGAAAGCAGCACGCTTGCCTCCATCTCGCTACCCGACAGCCTGAGAAGCGTGGGGGCCTTTGCCTTCGGGGCGTCGATGCGCACCAACTACCTCGAGGAGGGACCCGCGATAGAGGAGCTGCATCTTGGTCCGAACCTCGAGTACGTTGGCCCCAGCGCCTTCAGCGGCCTCAACCTGCAACGCTTCGTGGTAGACGAGGCAAACCAGACCTTCTCCTCGCCCGGCGGGTTTTTGGCCAACAAGGCGGGAGACACCATCCTGGAAGCACCGAGCGGCATGGGACAGGTCGTGGTCGTGCCCGAGGGCGTCACCACCGTGGGCAAGGACGTGTTTGCCCTGTGCGCCACAGGCACCGACTTCGTGCTGCCCAGGTCGCTCTCGCGCATCTCGGTGCTGGCGTTTCCCTACCACTTTGACGGCGATGCCGGTGGCGCAGACGCCAGCCGCATCTACGACATCAGCATCCATTGCGACGAGGGAACGGCAGCAGCCCAGTTTGCTGAGCGCCACAAGGTGAGCTGGGACACCGTTACCGACCCCGATGCCCTGAGCGCCAGCCGCGCCGTGGTCGAAGCCGACGGCATCACTCTCTCGTTCCTCGTCTATGGCGACCATGCCGTACTGCATGGCATCGAAACCAGCACCTACGACGCCGACCTGACACTTGCCATCCCCGCAACGGTCGAAGACGTACCCGTGACGACCATCGACGCCTGCAGGGAGTCCTCGGTGTCCGTCACTTGGAAGGCCGTCGTTCTGCCTGCCTCGCTCCAGAGCATCGATCCCGAGGCCATACCGCTCCTGACGTCGCGCGAGGGCTTTGCGATAGACGGGAACGGCGGCACGCTCACTACCGTCGACGGCGTGCTGTTTGGCGACGGCGGCACGATGCTGGTGGCCTTCGCACTGGCCGACCCCAACCCCACAGACGACGAGCCCTTTGCCTATGACGTGCCCGTCGGCACGCGCACCATCGGCGAGGGTGCCTTCAACAGCAGCGCGTTGGAGCGGGTGAGCCTGCCTTCGACGCTACGCATGGTGCGCGACCGCGCCTTCCAGTGGAACTACCATCTGGCCGACATCCAGATCTCTGAGGGACTCGAGCGCATCGGAGACCGCGCCTTCTATTGCCCGGCCACCTCCATCACGCTCCCCTCGACCCTCACCCATCTGGGTGACAATGCCCTCGACCTCGATGGCTTCGAGGGTCTGGTGCTGCCAGAGCGGCTCAAGAAGGTCGGCAGCTTTGTGTTCCACAGCTTTAACGGGACCTTCTCCACAGGCTCGGACACGCTGCATATCGGACGCAAGCTCTCGTCCATCGGCCAGGATACGTTCGATTCCCTCGCCATCACTGCGTTTGACGTTGACCCAGCCAACAAGACCTTCGCCTCTGTCGACGGGCTGCTCACCACCAAGGACGGCAAGACGCTCCTGCGCTGCCCGGCCGGGCTGGACGGGGAGCTGCGCATCCCCGAGGGCATCGAGCATCTGGAGCCTGGTTGCCTGGACGTCGCCACGGGTGTCACCGACGTGTACTTCCCCGCCTCGGCGGTCGGCGTCGATGCGTACCACGACTTCTCCGACGGCTCGGCAGCGCGGCAGGTCACCTTCCACTGCGCGTCCGGATCGGCAGCGGCGCTGTATGCCCGCGAACACGACATCCCGTGGACCGAGGAAGGCATCTGATTCTGTAGGCGCGGATGCTGTCGCAGCGGCAATCAGAACTCGGCAAAGGAGGGCTCGCCCACCAGGCAGACGTCATCTCCGCCCATGAGCTCGATCATGGCCGCGACGAAGCGCTGTTCGTCGCCCGACTGGAAGGCGCAGGTCAGCTGCACGTCCTGCGCAAAGACCGAGTCCTTGATCTTGCCGCCGCAGTCGGCCACCAAGCGCTCCACGCGCCCGTAGGCGGCATAGGGCAGCACGCAAGTGAGTCGGGTGACCTGCGTCATGGTGACCAGCAGGCCGTCTGCCTGCGCTACAGCCACCGCCTCCTGGGTCGCTGCGGTATAGGCCCGCACCAGCCCTCCCGGCCCCAGCAGCGTGCCGCCAAAGTAGCGGGTCACCACGCAACACACGTCCGCCAAGCCGGCCCCGCGCAACACCTCCAGCGTGGGCATACCGCCCGTGCGCTGGGGCTCTCCGTCGTCGGAGCACCGCTCGCGGCCGTCGGCCAGTATCCAGGCAGGCACGTTGTGACGGGCATCGTGATGCCGCGCACGCACCTCGGCAATGAACTCGTCGGCCTCCCGCTCGGAGGAGACGTGACGCAGCTGCGCGATGAAGCGGCTGCGGCGGTCTACGAATTCGCCGGTGGCCTCGAGACCTGCGGCCAACGTCTGGTATCCGTCGGCGCGCACCATGCTAGAGCGACATCCTCATGAGTGCCTCGAGCGCAGACGCGGCCTCTGCCTCGTCGCTGCCCTCTACCTCCACGAGCAGCTCGTCACCCTTGATGCCACGCAGGGCCAGAAGGGATGCCATGCTCTTGCCGTCGGCCTTGTGCTCCGCATCGTATACCGAAACGTCGCTGGTCCACTTGGAGGCCTCGCGCGACACCACGACGCATGAGCGGGCATGCAGGCCCTGGCTGTCGGCAATGACATGTGAGAACGACCTCATGGTTCGTCCGCCCCTCTCCTGTGGCGCGATGGCGCCACGCTTCCTGCTAGCACGACGCCCTCATGACCAGCGAGCCCGCGGCCACCCCACCGGGGGCAGCCTGGACGACGGAGGCATAGTCGTCGGAGTTGGTTACAACAGTGATGGTGACGTCACTATACCCAGCCTCGGCAATCTTGTCGAGGTCCATGGTCATGAGCGCCTCGCCAGCCCGCACGTGCTGGCCCTTCTTCACGAAGCAGCAAAAGCCATCACCCTTCATGTTGACGGTGTCCACGCCCACATGAATGAGCACCTGAATGCCGTCGTCGGCAGTGAGGCCCAAGGCGTGCAGTGTTCCCGTGACGATGGTCACATACCCGCTTACCGGCGCATATACGACGCCCTCAGACGGTTTGACGCCCACGGCCATGCCCATGGCGCCTGACGCAAAAACCGGATCGGGCAGGTCCTCCATGCGTATGAGGGTCCCCGCACACGCGGCGTACACGCCGCCCTCCACCTTGTCGACCTCAACCGCAGAAGGGCGCGTCGGCGCGCGAGGCGGCTCCTCGACCTTGCCGAACAACAGCTCCAGAAGACCCATGTCATCAGCTCCCCACCATGCGCAACGCCCATGCACACAAAGACCCCGCCACCAGGGGCAGTCCCTGGTGGCGGGGTCACTACCTCGTCAGACGCTTAGTCGAGGTCCTCGCCGTTGCTCTTGATGACCTTCTGATAGTAGAAGAAGGAATCCTTGCGGGCGCGGTGCAGGTCGCCGGTGCCGTCGTCGTGCTTGTCGACGTAGATGAAGCCGTAGCGCTTGCGCATCTCGCCGGTGCCGGCGGACACGACGTCGATCGGGCCCCACCAGGTGTAGCCGATGAGGTCCACACCGTCGTCGATGGCCTCGCCCATGCAGGCGATGTGCTTCTTGAGGTACTCGATGCGGTACGGGTCGTGGATGCGCTCGACGCCGTCCTCGATGACGACCTCGTCAAAGGCGCCCATGCCGTTCTCGACGACCATCAGAGGAATCTCATAGCGGTCGTAGATCTCGTTGAGGGCGAAGCGCAGGCCCTGCGGGTCGATCTGCCAACCCCAGTCGGTGGCCTCGAGGTAGGGGTTCTTGCCGCCCATGGACATGTTGCCCGCCGTGGTCTCGGCACCCTCGTGGGTGGTCACGGTGTTGGACATGTAGTAGCTGAAGCTGTAGAAGTCGATCTTGCCCTCGGCCAGCAGCTCCTCGTCGCCCGGTTGGATGTCGGGTGCAGCGCCCCACTCCTCCCAGAGCTTCTTGGCGTAGCGCGGGTACTTGCCGCGCGCCTGGACGTCGGAGGCGTACCAGTTGCTCATGCGCATGTTCTTCTGGTTGGCCAGCTCGTCCGCCGGATCGCAGGTCAGCGGGTAGGTGAGGATGAAGCAGTCCATGTTGCCCATCTTGACGTCGGGATAGTTCTCATGGACGTACTTGATGGTCTTGGCCGCCGCCACAAACTGGTAGTGCAGAGCGTTGACACGGTCCTGAGCCTCGGTCTTGATGGCCGAGTTGGGGCCGGTGAAGCCCTTGAGCATGCTGGTGGAGAGCATGGTGCCCATGTCGGACCAGCCGAGGTTGTTCTCGTTGAAGGTCAGCCAGTACTTGACACGGTCATGGTAGCGGTCGATGACGGTCTTCGCATAGTTGAAGAAGATGTCGATGAGCTCGCGGCTCGCCCAGCCGTTGAAGCGCTCGACCAGGGAGTACGGGATCTCGTAGTGCGAGAGCGTCACGAGCGGCTGGATGCCATGCTCGACGCAGCAGTCGAAGACCTTGTCATAGAACTGCAGGCCAGCCTCGAGCGGCTCGCCGTCGCCGTTGGCAAAGACACGACTCCAGTTGATGGACATGCGGAACACGTTCCAGCCCATCTCGGCAAACAGGGCGATGTCCTCCTCGTAGTGATGATAGAAGTCGGTTGCCTCCCAGCTGGGGTACAGCGCGTCGGGATCGAAGACCTCGTCTATCTGACGCGGAATACCATGAATGCCGTCTCCGCCACGCAGATGGTCGTCGATCGAGGCACCCTTGCCGTCAACGTCCCAAGCGCCCTCGTACTGGTTCGCTGCGGTCGCGCCACCCCACAAAAAGCCCTTCGGAAATGCCATAGCGCCCTCCTTCTCCCCTATACGCTTGTATCCCGTGCCTTATGCACGTGAGCCCACCTTCGACTGTATTGTGTGGAATCCTTCCCACATTGCCACAGGTCGGCTGTTGGAGACGTGTGACGGGGCAAGCGGCGCTACACCGTGCGGGAACCACCACATGTGCGGCAATCGCAGTAATAGTGGGGAGATTCATTCTCACATTCTGAGGGCCGCTTTAAGGGACATGCCTGTGACCTGCGCGTCCAGATCTGCGTCTGTCCGCACGTCCAATTTGTGAAAAGTCTACTCCTCACTTTTGCGGGCAATACGTCAAATGGAATCGAGCTCATTCCGAGTCGGGATGTATGGATTCTTGAAGCTCGCACCAAAGTCGCACGAAAGCGTAGCTCCCACTCCTTTTTTGCAAAACTCGTGTTCAGAGGGGTTAGCAGTCAACTTTTAAACATAGTTTTCAACACACGCTTTCAAGGACCAAAAAAGAGAGTGTACCTTGGGCTTCCCCACGAGGTACGCGAATCTCGGAAGGCAAGGAGGAGACAATGACCGCACTGGCTCAGACCGAATGTCAGCAGCAATCCAACCGACAGCTCGTTGTATGCCATCAGACCGCCGCCCTCTATTGGCGCGCGGTCAATCAGGGACGTCTTCCCCATCCCCAACCACTCGACCTGCGCCAGGTACCGGCATCGTGCATCCACGGATACCACGACGCCTCTTGCGTCGACCTCTCACCCCTCGGCATATGCCTCCACCCAGACGGCATCAGCTCGAACCTGCTCACGGAGGCGATAGGCTTCGGTGCGTGGGAGCGGGCGGAACGGAGGCGTATCTTCGTCCCACAGGGCATCGCACTGCCCAACGCGGGTACGGCACCGCTGCACCTGCTCGTCTCGCAGCGAGCGCAGCGTTCGCACCAGCGCGGCATCGTCACCCATCTTCTTGCTCGCTCGGTACCGCCAGAATCCTTCTATCGGGTGAGCGACTCCTTGGTGGTTTCGTCGCCAGAGCTCATTTCGCTTGCGCCTCCTCGTGTCACAGCCTTACGCAGTGCGGAGGTCCTCTACACCGGCAGCGTCCACGCGCGCGAGGAAGTGCGGCGTGGGCTCGGGAGGCTCTGGTCCCAGTACGTATGCGTGGCGCAGCTGCGTCTCGGCATCGTAAAGACTCTTCTTGTCGGAGGTGTAGAGCGTGCCCAACAAGTCTCCCCGCTCGACGCAGGCGCCCTTTTTGGCCGCCAGGACGATGCCTGCACTTGGGTCGATGGCGTCCTCGATCTTCTCCCTACCGGCACCGAGCGTCGCCGAGGCAACGCCCACGCCCTCCGCGTCCATGGCGACCACGTAACCCGAGCTCACCGCACGAACCTCGTGCACCACAGGCGCCTGAGCAAAGCGCGTGTAGTCGTCGACCGCAAGCGGGTCCCCGCCCTGGGCCTGCACCATCTCGCGCAGCTTTGCCAGACCCCGGCCATTGGCAATCTGCCCGCGCACCAGGCGTCGGCACTCGTCGAGCGGGCCGCGCTCCGCCAGCACGAGCATGTTGGCAGCCAGCTCGATGCAGGTCTCCGCGATGTCTTCGGGCGCCGTGCCCTTGAGCACGTCGCAGGCCTCCATGACCTCAAGCGAGTTACCCACGGCCAGGCCAAGGGGCTGGTCCATGTCGGTGATCAGCGCCACGGTATGCCGCCCCACCTCCTCGCCGATGGCCACCATCGCCTCTGCCAGTTCGATGGCGCGCTCGCGCGTCTTCATGAAGGCTCCGCTGCCGCACTTTACGTCGAGCAGGATGGCGTCTGCCCCGGCAGCGATCTTCTTGCTCATGATGCTCGAGGCGATAAGCGGGATGCTGTCGACCGTTGCCGTCACGTCGCGCAGGGCGTAGAGCTTCTTGTCGGCGGGCACGAGATTGGCCGTCTGCCCGACAACGGCACAACCGACACTCCGGGCAATCTGGAGAAAGCGCTTCCGGTCGATCTGCACCGACAGCCCAGGGATGGACTCGAGCTTGTCGAGGGTACCGCCCGTGTGTCCCAGACCTCGGCCGCTCATCTTGGGCACTGGCACGCCCAGCGAGGCCACCAGAGGCACCACGGCCAAGGTTGTCTTGTCGCCAACACCACCGGTCGAGTGCTTGTCGACCTTGATACCAGGAATCGAGGAGAGGTCGACGGTCTCACCCGAGACGGCCATCTCCATGGTGAGATTGGCGGTCTCCCGCGCGTCCATGCCACGCAGGAAGATGGCCATGGCAAGGGCGGAGGCCTGGTAGTCGGGAATGGTCCCGTCGGCGTACCCCGCAACGAAATGGTTGATCTCCTGGGGCGTGAGCGCCAACCCGTCGCGCTTCTTTCGGATGATGTCGTACATCCTCATGGCTCGTCCTCCTCCCCGCCCATCGCGGCACGACGCCACGCGGACCGTTAGAAAGACAAGTGTGGACTCAGGTCACAAATGTTTCAAGCCTATTTCAGGTTGTCTGGCCCGAATCCCTCGGGGAGCAGCTCTCGCAGCAGGTAGGACCTGCTTTCCCCCTCCGAACGACCGAGAACGATACGGAAGCTCGCAGGGTCGCAGAACTCCATCATCACCTGGCGGCAGACGCCACACGGCGCACAGAGCTCAGGAGCTGGCCTTCCCTCCGGTCCACCCACAACGGCAATGGCCGTAAAGTCGCGCTGACCGTCGTACACCGCTTTGAAGAAGGCTGTGCGCTCGGCACAGTTGCTGGGTGTATAGGCTGCATTCTCGATGTTGCATCCTTGGTAGACCGTACCGTCGGCGCAAAGCAGCGCAGCCCCCACCGCCCAGTGCGAATAGGGTGTGTACGCATGCTCGCGCGCCTCGAACGCAAGCTCGACCAGCCGTGTGTCGTCCATGGCAACTCCCAACCATCGTTTGTTTCTCGCTTCATTATAGGGCGTCGCCCCATCCAAGCCCCTTCGTCTATCTGGGATGGTTCTCTGCGGCGAAAGGGACACCTTCTAGCGCAGAGCTCGACCTCCGCCGCCTTTTGATCAGTGAGGCGCCCCAGACGGGTAAAAGAGAGGCGCACGTCTGGTGTCGACGTGCGCCTTGCAGAAGCATCTGTCGTTGCCGAGCGAATCCTAACGGGAACCCTTGACGTACGGCACGCCATCGGCCTTGGGAGCCACGGAGCGACCGACGAACAGGATCAGCACGATGATGGTCATCGCGTACGGGAGCATGGACAGAATCTGGCTCGGGACCACAAAGTCGCCGCCACCCAGCATGATGACGAGCGCCTGCGTGAAGCCAAAGAGCAGGCAGGCACCATAGGCACCGAAGGGTGTCCACTTGCCGAAGATGACCGCTGCCATGGCAATGAAGCCGTGGCCCGAGATGGCCGTCTGGGTGAACTGCGCGATGATGGCAATCGTCATAGAGGCGCCGCCGAAGCCCGCGAGCATGCCCGAGAGGATGACGCAGCAGTAGCGCACCTTGTAGACGTCGATGCCCAGCGTGTCAGCGGCCGCAGGATGCTCGCCCACCGCGCGCACGCGCAGGCCCCACTTGGTCTTGTAGAGCACAAACCACATGATCACGGTGAACACGAGCGCCAGCACGGTGGTCACGTTGACGTTGAGGTTGGCGAACGCCGTGCCGGCAAGGCCGGACTCGCCCAGGATCTTGGGCAGCTTGGGGGCGATGGGCGTCATGGCCGCACCGTCGAAGAAGCGACGGCAGGCAAAGAGCGCCAGGCCCGGTGCCAGCATGTTGATGGCAACGCCGCTGATGGTCTGATCGGCAGCAAAGCTGACGGAGGCCACGGCGTGCAGCAGCGCCACGAGCGCACCGCACGCTCCGGCGGCCAGAAAACCGATCCAAGGGTTGCCGGTAAAGTAGCTCGCCGTAGCGGCAGCCACCGCACCGATGACCATCATGCCCTCGATGCCGATGTTGGTGACGCCCGAGCGCTCGGAGATGACGCCACCAAGAGCACCAAAGATCAGCGGGGTCGAATACATGAGGGTAATGCCAATAAGCAGAATCAGGTTAGCAAACATCGCCCTACACCTCCTTCTCCGGCAGCGGGGTGCCATCCTTGGAGACCTTGATGCTCTCCTGCTCCTTGCGCTTCTTGGCAACCATGTCGGCAAGCATCGGCGTGACGCCCGGCAGTGCCGTAAAGAACACGATCGTGCCGATCATGATGTTGATGATGTCGGACGGGGCACCCATGACCTGCTGCACCGACATGCCGCCGTAGATGAGCGAGGCGAACAGGATGCTCGCGGGGATGCACCCCAAGGGCGAACAGGCCGCAATGAAGGCCACCGACATGCCGTTGAAGCCGTAGCTCTCCATGGCGGCAAGCAGCGTGATGGTGTGCGGCGAGATGCCCGTGATGGTGAGGGCGCCCGCCAGGCCGCTGATGGCACCGGCAATGAGCATGGACAGCACAATGTTGCGCTCGACCGAGATGCCGCTGAAGCGGGCGGCGTCGCGGTTGAAGCCCACGGCACGCAGCTCGTAGCCGAGCTTGGTGCGGGTAAGCACCACGCTGATGAGAATGGCCACGATGACGGCGATGATGAAGCCGTAGTTGAGGTCGGTCTTGGCGACGATCTCACGCAGCCAAGGGATGCCCTTGAGGAAGGCCTTGCCGTCGGGAGACTTCTTCCAGTTGCCCAAGATCATGGTGTAGCTCGACCCATTGACCTGCAGGGCGCTCGTGGAGTTGGGCTTGTGGAACGCATCGCTCATGACCACGAAGTTGCACAGGTAGAAGGCGATCCAGTTGCACATGATGGAGGTAATGACCTCGTGGATGCCAAAGTGGGCCTTGAGCCAGCCCACGAAGGCGCCCAGCGCCGCGCCGCCGATGATGCCGGAGGCGAGCACGATGGGAACCTGCAGCGGCATCGGAAGGTTGAGCTTGACGCCCACGATGGTGGCAAGCGTCGTGCCCAGGATGTACTGGCCCTCGGCACCGATGTTGAAGAGGCCCGTCTTGAAGGCGAAGGCCACCGACACGCCCGTCAGAAGGATGGGCGTAGCCTTGATGATGACGTTGGCGATGTACTTGGGCCTACCGAACGCACCGTTGAACAGCGCCGCGAACGAGCCGATGGGATTGTAGCCGGCAGCTGCGAGTACGATCGCCGAGATGGCGAAGCCCACGAGCACGGCTACGACTGCCGCAGCAAAGCGGCCTCGGAGGAATTTCTCCAGCTTGCTCACTTTGCCTCACCTCCTGCCATGAGAAGACCGAGCTGGTTCTCGTCCACGGTACCCTGGGCAAAGGTGCCCGTGATCTGGCCGTGGTAGATGACCGCGATGGTGTCGGAGACGTCCATGACCTCGTCAAGCTCGAAGGAGATGAGCAGGATGGCCGCGCCGCGGTCGCGCTCGGCGATCAGCGTCTTGTGCACGAACTCGATGGCACCCACGTCAAGGCCACGGGTGGGCTGGAAGGCGATGAGGAGGTTGGGGGCAGCGGTGACCATACGGGCGATGATCGCCTTCTGCTGGTTGCCGCCGGAAAGGCCGCTCATGCGCTCGTCCTCGCTGCCGGCAGGACGGATGTCGAAGTCCTTGATGAGCTGGGTGGTGTACTCGCGCATCTTGCCATAGTCCAGCGTGAGGCCAGGACCGAACTCATCGTCGGCGTGACGCTCGAGCACCGTGTTCTCGCTCACGGAGAAGGGCAGCACCAGGCCCCAGCGATGGCGATCGGACGGGATCGTCGCAATCTTGTGCAGGAAGGTGTTGCGCGGAGTGGTGTTGACAATCTCCTCGCCATTGATCTTGATCGAGCCGCTCTCGGCCTTGACGATGTTGGTGATGGCGTCGACCAGCTCCTGCTGTCCGTTGCCGTCGATGCCCGCGATGCCCACGATCTCGCCGGCATGGATGTCGAGGTTGAGGCTGCGAACCTGCTCGATGCCGCGTTCGTCCTTAACGGTGAGGTCGCGGATGGCAAGCACCGTCTCGCCGGGATGCGCCGGCGTCTTATCGACGGTGAGGTTGACGTTGCGGCCGACCATCTTGGAAGCGAGCTCGGTCTCGTTGGTCTGGTGCACGTCGACCGTGCCCATGTAGACGCCACGGCGAATGATGGAGCACTCGTCGGCGGACTGCATGATCTCCTTGAGCTTGTGGGTAATGATGATGATCGTCTTTCCCTTGGAGATGAGGTCATGCATGATCTCGATAAGCTTCTCGATCTCCTGCGGGGTGAGGACGGCCGTGGGCTCGTCGAGGATCAGCACCTCGGCACCGCGGTAGAGCGCCTTGAGGATCTCTACGCGCTGCTGCATGCCCACGGTGATGTCTTGGATCTTGGCATCGGGGTCGACGTCGAAGCCGTACTCCTCTACCAGATCCATGACCTCCTTGCGCGCCTTGGCCATGTCGAGCACACCTGCTGCGCTGCAGACCTCGTCGCCCAGAATGATGTTCTCGGTCACGGTGAAGTTCTCCACCAGCATGAAGTGCTGGTGGACCATGCCGATGCCGAGCTTGATCGCCTCTGTCGGATTGGTAATGTTGACCTTCTGGCCACCCATGAAGATCTCGCCCTCGTCAGCCTGATAGAGGCCATAGAGAATGTTCATGAGCGTGGTCTTGCCAGCGCCATTCTCACCCAGGATCGCGTGGACCGTCTGCTTCTTGACGTCCAGATCCACACGGTCGAGGGCCGTGAATACGCCGAAGGTCTTCAGGATGCCGTGCATCTGCACCGCATACTCGGGACTCGCTTCCACGTGCCACCTCCCTTAGTTGACTCCGCTACCAATCATACGCGACGAGAGCCTGTGGAGGATGCGTGAACACGGTACTTTTTGTTGCTGGTAATGCGCCGGCAACGCTGCCTGTCTGCAGACGTGAGCGTGCGGAGAGCATGGTCGCGGGGAAAGCCCGTCCCCTCACTCGTCAGATAAAAAAGGAGGCGTCCGAAGACGCCTCCTTGGCAGTGCCGTATGAGATTGCCTTAAAGGGAGGCAATGTACTCGTCGAGGGCGTCCTTGGTGTCAGGCACCACGATGTCGCCGCTCTTGATCTTCTCGATGACCTCGAGGGCCTCGTTGTAGAGGTCGGGGTTGATGGTGTCGAGCACATCGTGGGTCGGGGCGATGCCGATGGCATCCTCAGCGGCGCCCAGGATGATGTTGTCGCCACCGGCGATGGAGCCGTCGATGATGCCGTTGGAGACGGAGACGACAGCCTCGTCGACCTTCTTGAGGGCGGAGGTGATGATGGTGGTGTAGTCGGGGAAGAGGACCGCCTGGTCCTGGTCGACGCCGATGCTCCAGACGCCAGCGTCGTTGCAGGCCTCGAGCATGCCGACGCCCGTGCCGCCAGCGGCGTGGTACAGGACGTCGCAGCCGTCCTTGATCATCTTCTGGGCGATGGACTTGCCCTTGGCGGCATCGCCGAAGGACTCAGCGTACTGGCCCTGATAGGTGACCGAGGTGCCCTGCTCCTTGTTGGCATACTCGATGCCAGCGTAGAAGCCGTACTCGAACTGCTGGATGGTCTCGGAGCTCATGCCGCCCACGAAGCCGACCTTGCCGGACTTGCTGGCACGCGCGGCGATGTAGCCCACGGCAAACGAGGGCTCCTGAGCCTTGAACAGCACGCCGGTGAGGTTCTCGGCGCCGTTGTCGTTGGTGCCGTCGATGAGGGCGAACTGGACGTCGTCGTTCTGCTCGGCGGCGTTGTTGACGGCCTCAGCCATGGCGAAGCCGATGCCCCAGATGAGGTTGGCGCCGTCGTCGTAGGCCTTGTCGAGGTTGGTGGCGTAGTCGGCGTCCTGCTTGGACTCGATGTAGCTAACCTCCCAGCCGTTGTCGGCCTCGAGCTGCTTCATGCCGGCCCACGCGAGCTGGTTGAACGACTGGTCGTTGACACCGCCGGTGTCGGTGACCATCTCGATCTTGACGTTGCCCTCAGCGGCGTCGGCGTCGCCGCCCTCGGCACCGCCACCGCCGCAGCCGGCGAGGGCTGCCAGAGCGCCAGCACCCATGGTGGCAGCAAACGTGCGACGAGTCATCTTGGCATCCAACATACGCACTCTCCCTTTTCGATGCGCGCCTGCAGCCTTCTACCGCAGGTCACGTATGGGTACGGGGAATCCCCGCGTGAACCGATGTTCACAGTCCAGAAACACTATAGCGCTTACTCGGCATTCTGTGCGGCCACAGCAAGCGCTATTTCCATCATCTGGGTGAAGCTATTCTGTCGCTCGTCGGCGCTCAGGCTCTCGCCCGTGAGGGGAAGATCGGACACGGTCATGATCCCCAGCGCGCGCTTGCCCGCTGCGACTGCGTTGAGATAGAGCGCGGCGGCCTCCATCTCGACGCCAAGGACGCCCATGGACGCCCAGGCCTCATTGTCCTCGGGCGGGCAATAGAAGACGTCGGAAGAGAGCAGGTTGCCCACGTGATAGCTGACGCCCTGCTCCTCTGCGGCGTCCACGGCGGCACGCAGCAGATCGAAATCGCAGATGGGAGCGATGGTACCCGGCAGCCGATACTGGTCTGCAAAGTTCGAGTTGGTGCAGGCGCCCTGCCCGATGATCACGTCGCGCAGCTTGACCTGCGGTGCCAGGCCACCCGCGCTACCAATGCGGATGATCGACTCGACGTCATAGAAGTGATAGAGCTCGTAGGAGTAGATGGCGATGGACGGGATGCCCATGCCGCTGCCCATCACCGAGACGCGCTTTCCCTGGTAGGTGCCCGTGTATCCGAACATGTTGCGCACCTGGTTGAAGCAGGTGACGTCCTCAAGGTAGTTGTCGGCCACGTACTTTGCGCGCAAGGGGTCTCCGGGCATCAGCACGACCTTGGCGATGTCACCGGGCTGTGCGGCGTTGTGCGGGGTTGGCATGAGGGGCTCCTTTCGTTCTTGGTGACGCATGCGTCGGTTGGCGTTGGTGTCGTTCGCACCATCCGAGGCTGCTTCGCGCACAAGGGGTACTCCCTTTTGCGCGAAGACAGGGCGGATCGGTCAGCGCAGGATCTGCGCGAGTCGGCTGGTACCGGTACCAAGTTGGGTTGCCCCCAGGTAGTCGAGCACCGTGGCGGCGAGGTCGGCGAAGGTCGGAAGCGTCCCCAGGTCGGCGCCCTGGCGCACGCGCGGCCCCGCAACCAGCCAGGGCACGTACTCGCGGCTGTGGTCGGTGGAGGGCGTCACCGGGTCACAGCCGTGGTCGGCCGTGATCATGAGCAGGTCGTTCTCACGCAGCTTTCCCAGCATCTCGGGAAGCTTCTCGTCAAAGTAGCTGATGGCCTTGGCGTAGCCGTCCACATCGTTGCGATGGCCGTAAATCATGTCGGTGTCCACGAGGTTTGTATAGCACAGGCCGTAGAAGTCGCGGTCCATCCAGGCGATGGTCTTGTCGATGCCATCGGGGTTGTTGACCGTCAGGATGTGGTCGGTGGTTCCACGGCCGGCAAACAGGTCGAAGATCTTGCCAACCGACAGCACGTCGAAGCCCTCCTCCTTGAGGCGGTCGAGCATGGTCGTGCCGGTGGGTTCCAGCGAAAAGTCGTGGCGACGCGCAGTGCGTGTGTAGGGCCACTCCCCCTCAAACGGGCGCGCGATCACGCGGCCCACGCCATGCTCGCCCTGCAGCTGTGCGCGGGCGATGCGGCAGTACTCGTAGAGCTGCTCAGGCGGCACCACGCTCTCGTGCGCCGCGATCTGGAAGACGCTGTCGGCCGAGGTGTAGACGATGAGCGCGCCGGTCTCCACCTGCTCGCGGCCGTAGTCGCGGATGACATCGGTACCCGAGTAGGGCAGGTTGCAGATGACCTTGCGGCCCGTAGCCTGCTCGAAGGGCTCCAAGACCTCAGGCGGGAAACCCTGGGGGTAGGTGGGCAGCGGTCTTGGCGAGATGACGCCGGCCATCTCCCAGTGCCCCACGGTGCTGTCTTTGCCCTGGCTCTTCTCCTGCATGCGGGCAAAGGCGCCCGCGGGTGCGTCGATGGGTGCCAGCGCGTGGTCGTACACCGACTCGAGCGCGCCCTCGATGTTGAGCAGGCCCAGCTTGGTGAGGTTGGGGATGCTAAAGTGCGGGCTGGTCGCGCAAGCGCACAGCGTGTTGGAGCCCTCGTCTCCCCACTTTGCCGCGTCGGGCTCCTCGCCAATGCCAAAGCTGTCCAGAACGATGACAAAGACGCGCTTGTCCATGGTTGTCGCCTCCCTGTGGCCAATGGTTTGGTTGATGATACCGCGCGGGGGCACGACGGGACGTTTGACGTACCATTCAATGCGTAAGAACGACCGCATGCCACATCATGTGCGCGGCACGCGCGCCGTCAGGACGAGAGGAGCGCCCGATGTCCGAGAAACCCTACGTGGCAGTGGTCGGCGGAGCCAACATCGACATAGCGGGACGACCGCATGCACATCTCGTACCACGCGACTCCAACCTCGGGACGGTGCGCTTGAGCCAAGGCGGCGTCGGCCGCAACATCGCTCATAACCTGGCACTGCTGGGCGTCGACACGCGCCTCGTCACCTGCTTTGGCGACGACGAGCTGGCAGACGTCCTTACGAGGGGGTGCCTGGATGCGGGCATCGACATAGCCCACTCGTTCGTGGTCCCCGGCTGCGCCAGCTCGACCTACCTCTATGTGGCAGACGAGGCCGGCGAGATGCAGCTCGCCATCAACGACATGGGCATCCTCGACGCCATGACACCCGAGCGGCTCGAGGAGCGTGCGCCTATCCTGCAGGGTGCGGCTGCGATCGTGATCGACGCCAACCTTCCTGCGCCAACCATCGACTGGGTGGCGAGGCATGCTCGCGTGCCCTTGTTCTGCGATCCCATCTCGACCGTCAAGGCAGCACGCGTCACTGGTGCGCTGGGCTACCTGCACGCCCTCAAGCCCAATCGTCTTGAGGCCGAGGCGCTGAGCGGCGTGGGTATCGTCGACGATGCCAGCGCCGTCAAGGCAGCGCGCACCCTGCTGTCTAGCGGCCTCGCCCAGGCATTCGTCTCGCTGGGAGAGGACGGGGTGCTTTGCGCGGACGACCATGAGGCGGTGCGCCTGCCACTGCTCCCCTGCCGCGTGACCAACACCACCGGCGCGGGTGACGCCATGATGGCGGGCATCATCTGGGGGCACCTCCACGACCTTGGCCTAGCCGACGCAGGCCTTGCCGGACTCGCAGCCTCGGCCATCGCAGTCGAAAGCGCCCAGACCGTCAGCCCCCATATGAGCGAGGAGAACCTGGTCGACCGCATGAGTCGCGCCTGAGGCCCGCCGACGCGGGAATCCGACCGCCCCTCTGGCGTGCTATGCTCTCCCAAACCAACGAAAGGAACGTAGATGAACCATCAGAACCTTAACCAGTACCTCGACCTGACACCCGAGGTTGCCGAGGCACTCGCCGCAAACAAGCCCGTCGTTGCCTTGGAGTCCACCATCATCAGCCACGGCATGCCCTATCCGCAGAACGTCGAGACGGCCCTGAAGGTCGAGTCCATCGTGCGCGAGCATGGCGCGGTACCCGCAACCGTTGCCGTCATAGGCGGACGCCTGCGCGCGGGCCTGACCCCCGACGAGATCGACTACCTGGGACGCAAGGGCCGCGAGGTCATCAAGGTGAGCCGTCGCGACCTGCCCGTAGTGGTCGCGCGCGGCCTCGACGGCGCCACCACGGTCGCCTCGACCATGATCGTTGCCGCGCTCGCAGGCATCGACGTCTTTGCCACCGGCGGCATCGGTGGCGTGCATCGCGGCGCCGAGACCACGATGGACATCTCCGCCGACCTCGAGGAGCTTGCCATGACGCCGGTCATGGTGGTCTGCGCGGGCGCCAAGTCCATCCTCGACCTGGGTCTCACGCTCGAATACCTGGAGACCAAGGGCGTGCCAGTGCTGGGCTATGGCACCAGCGAGCTGCCCGCCTTCTACACGCGCCAGTCCGGCTTTGGCGTGGACTACCGCGTGGATTCCCCCGCCGAGCTGGCCGCCATCCTGCATACCCAGCGCGAGCTGGCCTTTCCGGGCGGCATCCTAGTGACCAACCCCATTCCCGAGCAGTACTCCATGGACAAGGCCGTCATCGACAAGGCCATCGCCCAGGCGCTCGACGAGTGCAACGAGCGGGGCATCCATGGCAAGGAGACGACGCCCTTCCTGTTGGCGCGCATCGCCGAGATCACCGGCAACGACAGCTTGGACTCCAACATCCAGCTGGTCTTCAACAATGTCGCCCTAGGTGCGGAGATTGCCAAGGAGCTCTGCGCTCTTCGGGCATAGTAGGCAACCGTCAGGACATGTGAGAGAAGGGGACTCATGACTATGGACAAGCAGGAAGCGCAGGCAGCCGAGCCCCAACGCGTATCCACCGACAAGGTGTCCGAGATAGCCGCAACCATCCGCGAGCGCACGTGCATGCCCGCGTTCAGGCTGGCAATCGAGACAGACCGCACGCCAGGGCTCACCGACACCAAGCTGGGAGGCCTCCCCTACTGGCCAGCTCACCTCGACTACCCCACCACGCCCAAGGGCCAGAAGCTCATGCTGCTCGCACAGCTCAACCTCGCAGACTTCGGCGATGACGAGCGCCTGCCTGGCAAGGGGCTCTTGCAGTTCTTTATCGACGCCGAGGACGACTGCTCGGGCATGGACTTCGACGACTCCACGCGCCAGAACGGCTTCCGCGTGATCTGGCACAAGACAGTTGACCCCTCCGTCACGCCCGACCAGGTACAGGCGTTGGGCATGCCCACCTCGCTCATGGGCTTTGACGAGGACTATCTGGGCAACCCGCTTGCTGGCGAGTTCGCGCTGAGCGTCGAGCCCACCACCAGTTCTATGAACACGGCCGACGGGAAGATCGACGAGTTGTTTGTGGGCTGCTGCCGCGAGCTGCTAGGCGACGACTTTGTGGCCGGACGCGACAGCTATTGGGACCTGCTTGACAAGGACGGCGTCGACCTGCTGTTCGATGAGCTGAAGTGCCCGGATCGCGCGCATCAGGTGTTTGGCTACCCGTTCTTCACCCAGGAGGACCCGCGCCTGGGGGAGCTGGCCGAGGAGTTTGACACGCTCCTTTTGCAGATAGACTCCGATGGCGAGCCGGGCACGGGAAAGGATCGTGTGCTCTGGGGCGATGTGGGTATCGGCGGCTTCTTTGTGAATGGCGAGGCCCTGAAGCGCGGCGACTTCTCGCGCGTTCTGTTCAACTGGGACTGCTACTAGAAACGAGCCCTCACGCGCCCGCCTGCTCGGGCGCGTGAGGCGTGACACCGAGCAGGCGCAGGGTTTGCTCCACGTCGCGCGGGACCACGTGATACAGCAACTCGAGAAAGACGAAGAAGGATCCGAGTCCCACCATGACGCCGTCCAGTACGGCGGGGTTTGTCGTGGCCAGCAGGTGCTCGGTGCGCGGGAACAGCCACCAGGCCGCAGTAGTCGAGAGCACGCCATATACCAGCGAGTTCTGCAGGCAGATCTGCCCCTGGAAGTTGAAGGGCATGTCACGGTAGTCCCACAGCTCGTAGTTGCGGTTGGCCACCATGCCCGTGCCGTAGTCGATGGCCGTGCAGACCGCCTGGTTGAGCAGGAACGTGGCCGCAAGCGCAATGGCCGTAACGGCCTCCACAGGCAGAAGGCCCGCCATGGCCTTTGCCCGCACCCACGCGTGGACGGCGTTCTTGGTGGGATAGAGGAACAACGCCATCAGCACGGCCACAATCCCCTCCGCAGGGAATGGAAAGAGCCACTGGTCCCATAGCATGTGATTCTCGCGGTCGTACCCACCGCGAATGAGGCCGTACTTGATACCCGTGCAGAAGAGCATCTCACCCCAGTGGCCCAGAAGCGTGAACACCATGTAGTACAGGCCTAGGCTGCGCAGCTTGGGCCAGGCGGTACACACCGCAGACGGCACGAGCGAGCAAAGCTTGGTGGCAAAGACCGGTCCCAGGGCAAGCGTGCTCGCTACCGAAAGCGGCAGGGCCATGGCATGCAGGGAGGGCATCCGTACGTTGAAGAGGCGGTCGCGCCAAGAACCGCGCTGCCAGGTACGGGTCACGTAGGTACCGAAGTGCGCCACTTGCGCCACGCCGAGCCCTGAGGTCAGGGCAGCCGCCACGATGGAGGCAGGAACCGCCAGGGCGGAGCGCCTGAACGCGAGCCACGTTGCTATGGCTGTGCCCACCACGCTCGCCCCTGCCCGCCAGAAGCTGAGGTCATAGGGCAGATGGTCCGGGTCGGAGGCGGCGGCATAGGCGTACCAGCCGCCAACGATCGAGGCCGTGTGCATGCCAGGAACAAGCGTGGCCAAAACTGGCGTCACGGTAGCTCGGCTCACGTGCGCGCGAGCCCGCGAGAGGCTCTCGCCAGCGTCAGCAGGTGTCACCAGCGCTGGACGCAGGACGTCTTTGAGCCGAGGCAGAGCGAGGCGCACCGCATGGCATGCGATGCGGCACGTGGCCATCCGGCCATACGTGGACAGCGTATTGGCAGGCATGACACTCCCCTTGCGCGTCGGAGTGGGCGGCAGACCCCTCGGTCTCTCACTGTTGTATTGACGCGCAAGACGCCTTGTCTCACCAAACGCAAATCCTACACAGTCTGCGACGCGTCAGGCAGTCGCATCAGGTAGATGACGTACCCCACGCACAGCGGAATGCTCACGGCAAGGCCGGCAAGGATCGCCGCATTCGTCGAGCCGAAGAGGGCTATCTGCGCCGCCTCGTTCTCGAAGATGCCGAGGGCGTTGTTGGCGGCGTGGAAGACGACGCAGGGCCAGATGCTGCCGCTCTTGAGCAACGTGTAGACCATCGCGAAGCCCACGGCCACGGCAAAGGCGATCTGCCCGAGCGTGACAAAGAGGCTCTGGTCGCTCGCGTTGAAGGCGTTGACGATGTGCCCGATGCCAAAGGTGACCGACGACACCACCACGGCATTGGTGTGGTTGCTCTCGTCCATCCCACGGAAGAGCAGCCCGCGAAACACCAGCTCCTCGATGATGCCCACGCAGCACATGGCAAGCACGTAGCACAGGCATTCCAGCGCCGTTCCCTGCGGCACGATGCCAAAGAAGAGCTTCTTTGCGGCCACAAGGGCGAGGGGCAGGTACCAGAGCATGCGCACGGCGGGAACCGCCGGCTCGCAAAGGCCAAGGCGACCTTCCAGATGCGCGTGGCGCACCCACGCCCACAGGAGCGCGGACATTGCCAGAAGCGCAGGTGCCGTGACAAGCTTTGCCGTGCCGAGGTCGAGCGAGATCGCATCGGCCTCGGATGCGAGTACCACGTACGCCACGATCCAACCGACCGCAAACCACACGTGGTCCTTCTCGTACAACCTATCGAGCAGCTTGAGCATCGCTACCTTCCCCCTTCTGCCTGCAGTGCGCCTACATATGCAGCCTCGAGCACGCTGGCCGCCTGAGCCTCGTCGAACGGCAGGGCATTGTTGGCCAAGAGGCTCGCGTACCCATGCGCCGCGACGAAGATGGCGAGGAACACCTGCCGAGCCCGCGCCACGTCCACGCCCGCCTCCTGGGCGACCACGCCCACCAGCTCTCCCACCTCGGGTGCCGCCACCAGTGCCGTCAGGTCCTGCCCGCCAAAGGCATTGGTCTGGAAGAGGAAGCGAAACAGCTGCGACTCCTCGTGGGCGAAGCGGACGTAGTTGAGGCCCAATTGCATGAGGGGGTCTGCCGCGGACTCGAGCCCGGTCATGAGGTAGGCCGTGTGCAGCTCGTCGATGGCCCGATAGGCGGATGCGCGCACCTCGTCCATCGTGGCGAAGTGATAGAGCACCGGCTGGGTCGAGCAGCCCAAGGCCGTGGCCAGTGCCCGTGCGTTGAGGCATTCGTGCCCCCGCTCCCGCACAAGCTCGACCGCCGCCGCGACGATGGCGTCCTTGGTTGTCCGTGCTGCCCTTGCCATGTGGTCCCCTCTTTTTATAACGCTTGTTATGATATTCAAACGCCATGGCGTCCGCAAGCCCCACCCACGTCGCAAAACCGATGGCGCGCCGCCCGACCACCCGCGCCTCGCCCATCCCGAGAGAGTGACTTGTGCTTGTTCTCTCGCCTCACCTGCCCCGCCACGTGCGCGCGGTATCATTACGGCAACTAGTGGCAGCATGCATGCGGAGGCGCACATGAGCGAGTTCATGGACATCATTACGGCAAGCAACCTCACCTACGGCCAGAAGCTCATCCATCTGGCTCAGGCGGCCGAGAACTGCGAGCATCCCATCCCCACCACGCCGGAGTTCGACTGGTTCTTCGAGCGCGACGCCATCTGCGACATGCACGAGGGCAACGCCCCCTACCGTCCGCGCTACATCTGCTGCGACATGGAGCGCTTTGCCCGGCAGGGCAGCGACTTCCTGCGTCTGGACGCCCCCGACAACCTGGATGACCTGCTCATGAACCTGCAGATCCTCTACCAGAACGTGCCGTCCGTCACCGGACGCCCGGTGTATGTGGGCCAACTCGACCGCGTGTTCGACCCGTTTTTGGATGGCCTTTCCGACGAGGAGATCCTGCCGCGCTTCAAGCGCTTCCTCAACTACATCGACCGGACCGTGGCCAGCGGCTACTGCCACGCCAACCTCGGCCCCGAAGACACGCGTGCTGGCCGCCTGCTGCTGCAGGCCGACGCCGAGGTCCAGAATGCCGTGCCCAACTTCACGCTCAAGTACGAGGAGGGCATAACCCCTGACGACTTCGCGCGCCTGGCCCTCAAGACCTCCATGGCCTGCGCCAACCCCGCCTACGCCAACCACCGCATGCACAAGCACACCTACGCCGCGCCCGTTGACGGCCCGGCAGACGGCTACACGGTCGTGAGCTGCTACAACGTGCTTCCCGTCCGCGGTGGCGCGTACTGCCTCGACCGAGTGAAGCTCTCCCAGCTGGCAGACCTCGCCACCTCGCCGGAGCACCTCCTGAACGAGCTGCTGCCCAACGCGACCGGCGCCCTGCTGGAGTACATGGACGCGCGCATCAAGTTCCTGGTGGAGGACTCGAACTTCTTCCAGACCTCCTTCCTCGTGCGCGAGGGCCTCATCGACCGCGAGCGCTTCGTGGGCATGTTCGGCATGATCGGCATGCACGAGTGCATCGAGAAGCTGCTCGGCCCCAACCACGTCTATGGCACCGATCCCGAGGCCAACGACCTCGCCGACCAGATCATGACCAAGATGACCGATCAGGTGCAGGCATGGAGCGCTCCCTACTCCGAGATTGCGGATGGCCATTACCTGATGCATGCGCAAGCGGGCTTTGGCGACCAGACCAGCTCGACGCCCGGCGTGCGCATCCGCGTGGGCTCCGAGCCCGAGGTCTTCTTCGACCACATCCGCCACTGCGCGCGCATGCACCGCTTCTTCAAGGCAGGCGTGAGCGACATCTTCCCGGTGGAGCCGACGGCTGCCAACAACGTGGACGCCCTGCTCGACGTGGTCAAGGGTGCCTTTGCCATCGATGACACCTACCTCTCGTTCTATCCGAGCGACTCCGACCTGGTGCGTATCACCGGCTTCCTCGTGAAGCGCTCCGAGATGGAGAAGTTCGCCCGTGGCGAGGCCGTGCTAGCCGACACCAGCCACGACGGCGAGGGCAACTGGCGCGCCAACAATCTCGCCAATCGCAAGGTGCGCCTGGGATAACTCAAACCTGAGGCCCGCCCGACATGCTTCTGGCTCACGCTTCGCCCGCTTCATCTGGCAAAGGTTAAAAGCGCAGTCGGCTCAGAGGTCGCCAGAAGCATGTCGGGCAGGCTTTCGCTTCATCCCAGGCGTACCTTGCGACGCCAAGCGTTCATGCGCCAGTTGGCGTCGCCGCGGCTGGAATGTCCCTGTAGCAAGAATTGGGTGTTCAACATGTCCATTGCCGATAGTCTTACCGCACCTGTGAATAAGATTATTCCGTTCTCGCTTGTTGATGGGCCGGGGTCGCGTACCTCTGTTTTTCTGCAAGGGTGCAACATCGCCTGCGCGTACTGCCATAACCCCGAGACACAGAACCTGTGCATCGGATGCGGTACGTGCGTGGAGCAGTGCCCGGCAGGGGCGCTCACGCTGTCAGACGGGGTAGTCGCGTGGGACAAGTCTGCCTGCGTGCAGTGCGACACCTGTATCCACGTGTGTCCGCACAAGGCGAGTCCCAAGATCGAGCAGCTCACACCGCACGAGGTGTTCGACATCGTGCATAGCTACCAACCGTTCATCCGCGGCATCACCGTGTCGGGCGGCGAGTGCACGCTGCACCCAGAGTGGATGCGCGAGCTGTTCGCACTCTGCCGCGAGGTTGGCCTTGGGACGCTCATCGACAGCAACGGCTGCGTGCCGCTCTGGGAGCACGAGGACCTGCTCGAGGTGGCCGACGGCGTGATGCTCGACGTCAAGGCATGGAACCCGGCGGTGTTTGCGCGCCTCACGGGCGGCGACGCGGAGACGGTCAAGCGCAACCTCGCCTTCCTTGCCGAGCGCGACAAGATCGAGGAGCTGCGCATCGTCGTGGTACCCGGTTGGAACGACCCGGAGCAAACCATCGCCGGCATCGCGCGGGTATTGGGCGACAAGGTCGCCACAACCAAGCTCAAGCTCATTCGCTTCCGCCGGTTTGGCGTGGTAGGCACGCTGGCAGATGCCGCCTCCCCCACCGACGAGCGCATGGCAGAGCTGGAAAAGCTTGCGCGAGATACAGGATTTTCGCAGGTCGAGCTGCGCTAGCGACAGAAGACGCCGCACCGCCCCTGACACGTAACCGAGTCGGCGCGCTTTAGGCTTGTAGTGTCGTGCTACGCTCGTAGCACGAACGCACCAAGCGAGGGGACGGGCACCCATGATTTGTGAGACCTGCGGCAAGACAATTCGTGACGACGCTGCGTTCTGCCCGCACTGCGGCACCAGGGTGCCCGGCGGCCCCACCTATGACGACTATGCCTATGAGGCCTTCATTAGTTACCGTCACCTGGAGCGCGATACCAAGGTAGCCACCCGCCTGCAGCGCAGCCTGGAGGGATACCGCCTGCCACGCGGCATCGTACGTGCCGACGACGGCGCCACGCGCCTGGGCAAACTCTTCCGCGACCAGGACGAGCTGCCCACGTCGCAGTCGCTGGGCGACCAGATCGAGGGCGCCCTCAAGCGCTCACGCAGGCTCGTGGTCATCTGCACACCCCAGACCAACGAGAGCCAGTGGGTCCAACGCGAGGTGGAGCTCTACACCTCGTTCCACGGGCGCGACGCCATCGTCATCGCCCTTGCCGCCGGCGAGCCCAGCGAGTCATTTCCCACGCTCATGCGCAGCCGTCTCGTGCAAGCAGAGGACGGCACGGTCGTCAGCGTGGAGGAGGAGCCCATCGCCGCAGACTTTCGAGACGGAACGCGCAAGCAGTTCGACCTCGAGCGCCTGCGCGTGGCGGCGAGCATCATCGGCTGCGGCTTCGACGAGCTGCGCCAGCGCCAGCACGCACGCAGGATGCGCGTGATTGCGGCTGCAACCTCGGCCGTAGCCGTGCTCTCCACGGCCTTCGGGTCGTTCTCGCTGTGGCAACAGCACCAGATCGAGGAGAACTACCGTCAGACGCAGATCAGGGAGTCGGAGTCGCTTGCCGTGGAGTCGGCCGAGCTGCTCGAGCAGGGCGACCGCATGCAGGCCATCCAGGTTGCCCTGGCGGCGCTGCCCCAGAGTTCGACGAGCGACGACCGGCCCTTTGTACCCGCCGCCCAGCTCGCCCTGGAGCGAGCCCTGCAGGTCTACCCCACCAAGAGCTACTGGCGCAGCTGCTACTCCATCGACGACGTGGAGGGCACCTACGCGGCATGCGAGGAGGGTCTGCAGGCCTTCCTCAAGACCGATGGCACCATACTGGTGACCAACATCAACGACGGGCTCGAGGTCTGCAGCTTTGACCCGGTCGTCGAGGTGGCGGCGCTCAAGCCCGACGCCACCGAGGAGGACCTGCGCGAAGAGTGCAAGTTCGCCTTCTGCGGAGACCGGCTTATCTGGTGGAATGGCAAACTCTATGCACTCTTTGATGCACGGACCGGCAAGGGCCAGTGGGTTACCATCCACAAGAACCTCTTGGCCAACGACAACATCATCGAGGAACTAGCCAACGAGCTTACGTGGAATTTGCTCAACAACGGCCTCATCTTTGGCATGGACACGGTCAACGAGCAGGTCTACCCCTCCCCCGACGGCAAACAGTTCGCCGTCACCTGGTGCAACACGAGCATGGAGTTCGAGGACGGAGGCGCCGCCTACACGTCGTACGAAACGCCCATCGTCGTCACCATCGACATTGAGACCGGCGAGGCCCAGCGCGTGTACCAGCTGCCCGCCAGGGAGTATGACAAGGGAATCCCCACAAACAGAGAGACCATCCGGCTTGCCTACTCCCCCGATGGCACGACCATGGCAGTGGCAAACTATGGCAAGCTGCACCTGCTCGACCTCGCATCCGGCGAGGTCAAGACTGAGGACCTACAACAGCCCTATGCCTACTCGGTCGACTTTGCCGGAGATGCCATCGTTGCCATCTCGGCCGAGTCGTCCGGCGTGACCGAGATCTACATCACGCCCATCGACGACGGTGCGTACATCGACGTCTTTGACACCGACCTCAAGCCTCTGTGGCACGCAACGGAAAAGCCACCAAAGAGAGCGGATGCCGAGCTCACGCAGAAGCCCACCCGCGCCTTTGTTGCCGGCACCACCAACGACACGGGCGACCTCATAGTAGCCGTCGGCTATTCCCTCATCATCTATGACCACAGCACAGGCAAGGAAGTCAGGCGCATCCAGACCACGGAGCCCATCGCCTCCTGCCAGAACCTCAACGGAGCCCTCTGCTACGTCGACAGCGCGGGTCATCTGAACTTCGCCTCCGCGGAAGCCGACACCATCGCCAACGCAATCGACCACTTTGGCCTGCAGGTTCCCCAGACCGACAAGGCCACCTTCACCCTGAGCGACCGGTACTACGCCGCGCAATGGAACAGTGACACATCCTCGTACCGCGTGTATCGTGCGACCAACCGCTACGACTCTCCCGGCATGGACCCCTTCGACGGAAGCAGCCTCATTCCCCTCGACAACCTCTGGTACTGGGGGTCTAAGCCAACCGAGAAGGGCGGGCTTCTCCTCGAGAGCGACGGCTCGCTGGTGCTCATCGACCTCGAGACGCTCGAGACCTCTTGGCGAGTGCCAAAGGACGCGCGTGCCGGAGACAACATCCGCTCGGCGGTCATCGTCGACCAATCCATCGCGCTGGTCAGCGAAGTCGGCTCCGATCGCCTACGGATTTCGCTGCTCTCATGGGATGACGGCTCGCTGCTGGACCTCTTCGAGCCCAAGGTAGAGAGCACCCTTGTCTACGACCTAGCGACCATCGAGCGTGACGGAACCACCTACCTCATGCTCAAGCAGCCCAAAGTCCATCGGATGTACGACCTCAGCACCCACAAAGAAGTGGCCACCTACGCACGCGAGGACGAAGAGAGCATGGCACTCTCGTGGTACACCGACGATGCGATCCTCAGCGTCTCGCTCGGCGAGGACCGGCGCACGTACCAGGTGATCTCGCTCGACACCGGTGAGCGCGTGCCTGCCGACATCGACGAGTGCGTCGTCCCTGGCTGGGAGGTCGGCTCCGTTGCCGCCGACCTTCTCGATGACGGAAGCCAGTTTGCCACGGTGGACGTCGCCGGCACTGTGCGGCTCTACGACACCACGGACTGGTCGCTCGTCTGGGAAAGCACCGAGCAGTATCCCAAGGCGCAGCACCTCGCCTTCTCCAAGGACGGTCAGCACCTGCTGCTGCAGAGCCTCACGGGCACCTGCCTTCTGCTCTCGGCGCAGGACGGCAGCGTGGTTGCGGTCTCGTCCACCGTGCTGCCGACCATCACGAGCAGCTACTACACCGACGACGACACGCTCGTAGCCTACTACACCACCGACGGCGTGAGGCCCACGTTTGGCACGGCGCTCGTCTCGCTGGACCCCGAGCGCTTCGGGCCGGTGGACGATGTGTTCTGTGGACAGGTCTTTACCTATGCCAAACAGCGCGTCTTCACCTTCGACCAGTCGGCCGACCGCGTGGTGGTACTCAACCACTACACGTTGGACGAACTCATCGAGCTGGCACAGCAGACCGTGCAGGGCCACGAACTGACCGACGCGGAGCGCCACCTCTACCGCATCGACTAGAACCAGAGAGTTGCAGACACCCCACAGGGCACCGCCGACGGGGCCTGACTCAGCCCCTGTTACCGCCCGACGACCTCACGCAGACGTTCCTTGGTGGCCTCGTCGGCAAAGCTCGCCTCCACGGCATTGAGCAGCAGCTGGTCTACCTCGTTTTGCGTGAGACCCAAGGCCTCCGCAACAACGACCAGCTCGCGCGCGGCCCACGTGTTGGAGACCGAGCAATTGTCCGAGTTGATGGTCACAAGGCACCCGGCATCGAGCAGCCTGCGCAACGACTCGGCATGATGGTAGGACTGCAGAGCACCCGTCTGCACCTCCGAGGTAAAGCAGACCTCAAGTGGTATCTGCCGGGCGGCAAGCTCCCGCACCAGCCCTGGATCCTCCACCGCCCGCACGCCATGACCGATGCGCGCAGCTCCCATGGCCAGCGCATCGCGCACGCTCTGGGGGCCGTCGGCCTCGCCCGCATGGATGGTGAAGGGCACTCCCAGCTCGCGCGCACGCGCAAAGACCGGCGCAAAGGACACCGTCGGGAAGAGCGCTTCGGCGCCAGCCAGATCGAGTGCCACGACCTCGTTGCCCAGATACTCCGCCGCCAGCTCGACGGTCTCGAGGTTTGCCTCGAGGTTGTCTGCACCGCGCATGCAGCACAGGATGAGCCGCGCCTCAAAGCCCGAGCGGCGCAGGCCATCAAGCGATGCCTCGACCACCTCGCGCTGCGTGAGCCCGCGCTCGCACAGCGATTGCGGGGCATAGCGCAGTTCGGCATAGGCATAGCCTCGCTCACGCAGCTCCTCCTGCAGCAGGTAGATGTTCTCTGAGACCTGCTCGTGCGTCTGTATCAGAGACAGGGGGAACCAAAACTTGTCGAGGTACTCGTTGAGGTCCTCGCACTCGTCGCCCACCGAGAGGTGGTCGAAGACCTCGGCATCGCTCATGGCCAGCGGCTGTCCGCCCAACTCGGCCAGACGCCGGGCAGCGGGCACGCTGATGGAGCCATCGCTATGCAGGTGCAAGTCGATCAGGCGACCATGCAGGGACGCAAAGCTCACCGACATGTGCTAGCCCTCCACGATCGCGATGCTGGCGCTCGTGCCCAGACGGTCAGCGCCCGCCGCGACCATGGCCTCTGCCTCGGCACGCGTGTGCATGCCCCCAGCGGCCTTCACGTGGCAGCGCTCCCCCACCGTCTGGCGCATGAGAGCCACGTCGTGCACGGTGGCACCGCCCGTGGAGAAGCCTGTGCTGGTCTTGACGAAGTCAGCGCCAGCAGCCACCGAATCCTCGCAGGCACGCACGATCTCGTCGTCGGAAAGCAGGCAGCACTCCAAAATTACCTTGACCGTCGCGTTACCGGCAGCCTTGACCACGGCTGCGATGTCGTCGGTGCAGAACTCGTCGTCGCCGTCCTTGCAGCGGCCCACGTTAAGCACCATGTCGATCTCGGTGGCACCGTCTGCCACGGCCTGGGCGGTCTCGGCAGCCTTAGCCTGCGTGGATGCGGCACCCAGAGGGAAGCCCACCACCGTGGTCACGCCGACGCCCGTGCCCGCCAGCAGCTTGGCCACCAGCGGCACCCAGCACGAGTTGACGCAGACGGTAGCAAAGCCGTAGCGGACAGCCTCGTCGCAGAGACGCTCGATGTCTGCCTGACGTGCGTCCTGCTTGAGGTTGGTATGATCGATCATCCTGTTGAGCTGCATGAGGGCCTCCTCGCATGGTTGATTGCTGATGAGTATAGACGTCCGGCCAGACATCTTGGTGCCATCGCAGCAGGCACTACCCCTGCTCGATGGAGCGATGCACGCCTTCCATCGTGCGGATGGCATCGGAAAGCTCGACCTGTCCCGGAGCCGACGGCGTGCCCAGCGCGCAGAACGTGAGTGCACTACCAAAGACCTCACCCGTGAGGCGCGTGGTCTGGCCAGCGGTGCCCATGGCCATAGTCAGCAGAGGCACATTCGCCTGCTCGTAAACGAGGTGTGTGGCACGCATAAGGTCGTGGGCGTCCTGGGAACGTTGGGCCATTACAGCCAACTTGGGGATGTCGGCCCCAAGTTCGACCATATGCCACAGGAGCTTTTCCATCTCCTCAACGGAAGGCGTACCCTCAAAGTCGTGATGCGAGACGATGGCCAGGATGCCCTGTTCGTGGGCCAAATCCACCAGCTCGCGCACCGCATCGTCACCAATCCAGAGCTCGATGTCGACGAGGCTTGGCTCACCTTGCGTAATGACCGAACGCAGCACGTCGAGGTATCCCGCTCGGTCGATTTCCGCCTGACCACCCTGGCCCTTGGTGCGATAGGTAAAGATGAAGGGGGCTGTCGGTGCGTATTCCTCGCTGAGGAAGAAGCAGGTACCGGACAGGGCATCGGGATCCTGGTCCGGCCAGAAGTCCGCACGCCACTCCAACAAGTCAGCCCCGTCGTACAAGGCACGCTCGTAGGTGTGCATGAGCCCTCGCCCGTCCGTGTCCATGATCGACACAATGGCCTTAGGACGCCCCTCACCAATCCGCACGTTTCCGACCTCGAGCACTGGCATCGTCATTCCTTCCGTCGCGTCTGTTGGCTGGGTCCTATGGTACGCCACCCGTACGTGGCACGCGCAACGATCATTGGCATAGTGACAACTGGGTATCGGGTCACCTGGTGCGACGCGCGCGAGGATCCGCGCATGCTACGCTGCCTCAATGAGGAGAGAGAGGGGGTACAGATGAGGGTCGTCATTCAGCCGGTCAACCCGGCCTTTCGGCAGTATGTGCTGCAATACGTGGCAGAGCTCGAGCAGCCTGCGTACACGCTCGTGGGTACCGAGGGCATGAACAACACCACCTACGTCTTCGAATGCGACGAGGAGAACCCCTGGATCGCGGTCGACGGGCTCAAGCGGGCCGTTCGGCGCCCGCCGCTCGGCAACGCCATGTTCTGCCAGGTGGCGCCGTATGGCATGGCCGTCTGGCCGCCTATCGTGGACAAGGACAAGTACCCGCGGCCGTAAGCGCGACGCGATCTAGCTGAAGGTGAAGGCGTCGGCCTCAGGTGCCACCTGCGTGCGCTGCAGCTCGCTTCCCGCCTCGACGAAGCAGTCGTTCACGCCGGCCTCCTCGACGTCCATGACGTCCGCGAACAGGCGGATGCCTCGGTCGTAGTTGAAGGTCTTGGTCTCGAACTCGTAGGTGATGGCGCCGGTCTTGTAGCCCACGTTGCGGGTGTAGTCGCCGAGGCCCGTCACGGAGATCTTCGGGATGAGGATCTCCTTGGCCCCGCGACCGGCACGCACCATACGCCGTCCGCTGTTGAGCACGCCCGAGACGGACGCCCTCTGGTAGACCTCGTCGAGGATGCCGGTGTAGTTCTTCGCGAACTCTACGCTGTTGGCCATGTCTTAAGCCCTCCTATGCGTTGTCGTTGGAATCGTCCAGGCCGGCGAGCCTGCGCCAACGCCTCATAGCCTTGCCTGCGTCCGTGCTGGCGCCGGCGTTGGGGAGTCCCGTCTTGCCGCCAGGCTGCGTGGCGGGGGCGTCGGCGAACAGCCACGGCTCGGCCTCCTTGAGCGCGTTGACGTCGCCGCCGTGGTCGGCAAGAATCGCACGCGCGGCCTTCACGTTTCGCACGCCCGCGAGCTGAAGCTTGAAGTCGATGCGATCGGACTCGCCCTGGACCTTGAGCTCCGCGATCTGGTTGCGCAGCTGTTCGGCCGTCTCTGCGTTCTTGGAGGCTTCGGCAACCTGGACCTCGAGCTCCGCGATTTTCTCGTCGCGCTCGGCGACGGCCTTTTCCCAGTCGGCGCCGCTCATCTGCGGCTGGTCTTGCGTCGCCTGCTGCTGCCCGAGGTCTTCCTGGGCTTGCGGCCCTTCCTGCGTTTCTGCGCCATGGTTATCAACCTCCATGCTTTCTGCCTTTCTCTTTGGCAGACAGCGCAAGGCGGCCTGCACCCGATTCTTACGAGTACAAGGCTATTGTCGCGTCACAAACTAGTTATCTCACTCATCATCTTGCCTTTGAGATGGAGTCTTCATCCCTTTGCAAGCATTCTCTTTCACGCTAGGAGCTGGCGGGGTAGAATTAAGGAAACTATGTGAAGAAAGGAGGTGCACGCTATGGCTCTGGCAATTAATCCGGATGTGATGCGATGGGCAGTCGAGCGCAGCGGCATCTCCGAAGAACAGGTTTGCCGTAGGTTTAAGAAGTATCCCGAGTGGTTGGATATGAGCAGCAAGCCTACGCTAAAGCAGCTGATGGACTTTACGCACATGGTTCATATCAATCTCTTCGACGTGTATGCGCCTGCGGTTCCTGACTATGGCTTTCAGATTGCAGATTTCCGCACGCAAGACGGCGGTGAGGTGGTTTCTCCGTCTCCGGAGCTTTACGACACAATCGAATTAACCAGGCGCCGCCAAAACTGGATGAGTGAATACTTCACTACGGAGGGAAGGGAGCCCGTTTCTTTTGTGGGTTCCTGGCGTGGAACAGCTTTAACTCCTGACAATGCCACCAAGCTTGCAAAGCATCTTCATCACTTCTTGGGACTTGATGAGCGTTGGGCATTTCGCCTCAGAACTCAACAGGATGCGGTACGCGAGTTGAAGAATTCCGTTGAGTCCAGAGGCATATCCGTTGCGATAAATGGCGTCGTTGGGGACAACTCTCATCGTAGGCTCGACGTCAGCGAGTTCAGAGGTTTTGTATTGTCTGATGCGGTTGCGCCAGCCATCTTCATTAACGGGCAAGACGCTAAAGGGGCGCAGCTTTTCACAATAATCCACGAGCTGGCTCATCTTGCCTTTGCTGAAACAGGTGTTGTTGATCCAGCGAATCCCGATGGAGATAGCTACGGGTTCGGGGCTTCTATGGAGAGATTCTGCGATAGAGTTGCAGCAGAATTCCTAGTCAGTTCCAATCTCATTGGCCAAGAGTGGCGTGAGGCTGTAGCTGCGACTACTGACGACTATGAGCGCGTATCTCGCATTGCCCGCAACCACAAGGTCACCTTCATGGTTGTCGCGCGCCAGGTCTTTGACAACGGACTTCTGTCCAAAGATCGCTTTTTTGAGCTTTATAGAAGGCATCGGGCGATTATGGACGCCCAGAACCAAAAAACCAAGAAGAAATCCGATGGCGGGAATCCATACGATACCAAACGCTACCGGCTCGGAACGGTCTTCTCCGAGGCTGTGTGGACTGCACTTAATAGCGATTTCATCACTTTGGGTGACGCCTACGATCTTGCTGGACTAACCTCCAAGAGCTTCGACGAGTATTACAGGAGGCTGTTCCAATGAGCGAAAAGTTCCTCGTTGATTCAAACTTCTGGATTACTTGCGAGAACGAGCTGTATCCCCGACGCCATTTTCCAACCTTCTGGTCAGAGATCGAGAAATACCTCGCTGATGGCACCATTCTCCATCATTGGTCTGTGGCTGACGAGCTTAAGAGAAAAGACGACGATGTCTCGGAGTGGATTGCCGACCTTGTCAAGAAGGGCGAAGTAACGGTAATTGCGCGGCCCAAGGAGACGCCTGATTCGTATATCGAGGTCTGCGCCTGGCCACAGTATTGCATTCGCCCCCATGCCCAGCCATACAAGCCGGAAGCCATCAGCGAGTTTCGCGAGACCGCACGTGCCGATGCCTGGCTTTGCGCGCAAGCTCTCGATTCGGGATATACGCTCGTTACGCGCGAGAAGCCTCAGCCGCAAATCATCTCCAAGGTAAAGATTCCCGATGTCTGTGCTGGTATGGGTATCAGTTGCCTTACTTTCAACGAGTTCTTTGACGCCATTGATCTCGTTGTGTAGCATGCCTCTTCGTTGCTTCCAACAAGGCATTTACTCCCAGCACGATGCCCGTACTTAACCTTCTTGCTGGAACGCCGGGCATATAAGCTCGTATCGTCCATCGAGAATGCAGCGTACAGCATCGTCGAGATCATCTAGTATCATCAAGTATTCCTTAAGGCGGTTTAGCAGCGAAAGGAAATTCTCAAGATCTGTTTCATCGAAGGGGCAGTGCATGTAATCGTATGAGTAGAATTTCAGCCATGCGTTTTTGACTACATCATAGCCGCCGATGTTAATGTCTTGTATCTCACACGGACACGGAATGACTAACTTATCGCCATTTCGCGCAGATAGAGTCACGGTCTCGTTCTCTCGGTCAAACATATCATCCGTAAGCTGAAGCTCAAACGCTTCGGGCAGCGATACCGATAAGGCAACATAATCAAAATCAAGATGATTGCCTGGTTCGTAGCTGTCGCTCTCTAGGTCTGCAAGTCGCATGCCTAGACTGACAATTTTGTCGTACACTTCACGATCTGCTACAAAGGGAATCCTTGGGCTCTGGTCAGCACGGCTTACAGTGAATAAAGCGCCCTCGAAAGCATCCAAATACAATCTTGAGCAAAGTATCGCGTACACATAGAAAACCAAGGTGTCGCGAAGAGGCAGTTCACCTGAATACCCAAAGGTCCTTAGAAGAGACAATACAATGTCATCGGTAACATTGTCGATTCTCTCGCCGGTTCTTTGGTCTATCAACTGATTACAGTAAATACGAGAGCTTCCCCTTCGGCACAAATCGTTATCGGGGTAATGCCAACAAAAAGATGAGAACTGTTTAAGACAGTCGTGTTGGTCTTTAGGTGAGGGAGATACGGCTATTCCGAACGTACCGTCTTCAGAAAAAGCACTGAAAAGTTCAGGGCGCAATCTCGTCCCTCCACCGCCTACGCGCGCAAGTTCCCTCGTTAGTTCCTTGTCCAGCAGGGCACTTGCTGTTAAAAAGGGGCGCAGGGAGTATTTCTTGCATGATTTCTGCAAGGTGTTGTTTCGCCTTACTTCCTCCTTATTCCAATAGCCCGAGAAGTGCTCGAGCGTTTCACGGGATGGCACCCGGTCCCAACCACTGAACCATCCAGTGGAAGCGTCAATGTTTCTGGC
This sequence comes from uncultured Coriobacteriaceae bacterium, assembly GCA_902779675.1. Taxonomy (GTDB): domain Bacteria; phylum Actinomycetota; class Coriobacteriia; order Coriobacteriales; family Atopobiaceae; genus UBA1367. The sequence continues at coordinate 361,573 of CACZCK010000003.1, forward strand.
TACCTCGCGCGTCCTTCGCCGCAACATCGGATTTTTCGCATGGACAAAGAGCGAGACCGGGGAAAGCTTGATGCCCGAAATGTCTTTCCTGAACACAGAAGGCTCTTCATCGGCTCTCAAAGGCCAGTATTGACTATACGTCTTCTCATCAAACTCTTGAGGAGGACAGAAAGAATACGCTATCGACTCAGTGGGTTTGAACGATGTAAAGTTTTCAAGCTCACTAGCGTCGAATCCAGATAGGTATTCATTTTTCATTTCGCGTCTCAGCTGCACCACCGATAGGTGATGTACGGTAGCGTCGCTCGCCAGCAAGTTGCCCCGAGCAGCCACAACTATGCAACGCCCTTGCTGTGTGTAGAAAATGTTGTCTGCCCTTATTCCGCTTCGTGCTGCCCCGTCTATCTCAAGTACATACACGTCGGAATAATGGTCTAATAGATATCTTCGCGCTGGCGTAAACGAGTCGTTTTCCAAGAAGCTCGAAGGCAGAATCAGCGCCAGAATAGCAAGGCCTTCGTTTGCTTCCAACACACTACAGTTCCAGCGATAGAATTGAAGCCACGTATTGTTTATCTGCCGCTCTAGATTGCTTCTCGACCCACGCCTTCTTGGCCTCAGCTCATCGACTAAACCGCGAATACGATCAATGGGCTCTTGCGTTACGGGCCGGTACGCCTCAGAACATGGAGGACTGCAGACAATTGCAGTTATGCGGCTATTCTTCAGCAATTCGCCCGCATTGATTTCCTCGTTTGCTCGCAATGACTTAGTTTCCTGGTCATCTTCATAGAGGTTGTCGCTAAGACTATTCACCAAATAGAGGTGCGGCGCGTTGTCGTGACCATCCCCTCCGCAATAATTATTCTTCAGCCGGTACTCTGCTAGTGCGTATGGCGCTGGTAGTATTTCAAACCCTGCAACCCGATTGGGCGAAACGCCGGAGTCTATTGCCGACTCAAGAAAACTCGCTGTACCACAGCAGGGATCAAGAATCCATCCGTTGTCATCGTCGGAAAGAAGCCTGCCTGAGACTTCTTTTGCGGCACAGTTCGCAAGGGATACGACACATGATGCCACGGGATCCGGCGTGAAGTAGGCGCCATAATCAAATCGGGCCGCCCTATTGAATCTCAGTAGGAAGGATTCGTATAAGCGTTTGTAATCAGGGTTCGCTCGAAACTCATCAGTCACATGCACGAATGATAGGTAAGAAATACATTCTTTAATCCACTCGAGCACAAAACTGTCCTCATCGGCACACGCAAACATCAGCAAGTCATGAAGCACACCGCTCTCAGAATGTTGCCCCTCTTGCGCCGACGTGTACTCTAATAATTTAGCTTCCTTTACAACGGCATCGTCTTCGATACTGCAGAGCCTTCTATGCGCGCACCATAAGTCAAACATGATTCCCTGTGCAACATACTCTGCAAATGCTCTGTCAGTGCGGAAGCCCAGATTACGCGAACCGCAAACTGCATCATGCAGCCGTATTACTGATGCGACGTTCTCGCGCTCTTCGTCGTCAATGGCTTCGTCTGGAACGATTCCCTTGTACTCCTCGATTTCATCAGCTAAGCAGCGAGCTCTGATAGCAATTTGGCCGACCAACTCCTCTTCGCCACATACGACTGGTGCCGGCGTGGCAAACAAGGATTGCGCGAAGAGTTGGAATTTTGGGTTAATCGGATTGGTAGCCCAGTTGCGATGACGTAGAGCCTTCTTATCGATAATAGAGACAACGCTGATTGACTGATCGCCAGGGAATTGGTAAGCGAACTCAATACCATCGGTAATTGCGAGCTTGTGTCCAAGTGCCAAATATCGTTCGAACTGCTCCGCGTGTACGGAATAATCGAACTCATCCAAGGTGAGTCCTTTACCCTCTACATAACCGAAAACGCCAAGTGTTTTGGAGTCGTGGATTCTCCAGTCAGGTCTTCCGGCGCGGTTTTGATTCTTGGGCTCGAGGACTACAGTGACTTTATTCCTCCCGACAAAGTACACGGCTAAATTCTCAAAAAGGCTATGGAGGCTTATACGAAACGACAATTCGGGTGTGTGCTGGCCATCAGCAAGCGCTTGGCGATACTCCTTCTCGAAGCTGCGCAAGTAAGTCTTCACCACATCCTCGAATTGCATTTATTCCATTCCTTTCCTCTGCTCGCACTCAATAAGACTTCTGCCAATGACCTCGGCAAGCACAGGAGGTACGGCATTCCCAATTTGCCGCGCGATCTCAACTTTATTTCCCGCAAAAGCAAAGTCAGGCGGGAACGTTTGCAGGAGGGCGCCTTCCAGAAGGCTTATACTACGCAGCTGTTCCGGATGCCCAAATTGCCCTCTTGTGAAGCTGTCGAATCGAGCTGTGATAGTAGGCGCAACTTCGTCCCAACTCATTCGTCCGTAGACGTTTCTGTGTCCGATCACAGAGCTCGATACCTTATGGCAGTCCGCAAGAAGCTCCTCGGGCAAAGAATCTCTTCCTTGTCCTTCCTTAAGGGCGGCCAACCTCTTCTTGTTCAAATCAGACAGCCTATCTCTCCTATGTAGGGGATAGTCCGGATGCGGTGAGCCGTCTTGCGGGGGTTCGGGCAATGAGCCAATGGCATCCCGTACGGTATGACATTCTGCGCTTGGCTTGGGAAATTCATAGCAACAGGGACCGTTATCCCGTCTTTCGCCAACCACGACGAATCTCTTACGCCGTTGCGGTACGCCGTAATCTTGGGCGTTGAGCAGTTTTTCATGCAATTGGTACCCAGCAGCAGTCAGGCGTCGCTCTAGTTCAGCGAGCACTGTCTTTCCGCGCTTCCCCCTAATACCCGAGACGTTTTCCATGAGGAAATATCGCGGCATAACTTCTTCGATTAGTTGTGCATATTGAAGCACCAGAAGATTTCGTGGGTCGTTATCTTCGCCAATTCGCTGCACGGAAAACCCTTGGCATGGTGGGCCCCCGGCAAGCAGGAATAGTTCACCTTTCTCCACTCCTGCCAAATCAAGAAGCCGACCACCGAGCATATCTTCAATGCCTTCGCATAGAGCAGGGTGTTTGAAGTATTTAGCATTCATTTCGAAAGAGTCTATGCAGTGTCTGTCGTTGTCAAAGCTTAATAGGGGCTCTATTCCCGCATTTGATAAACCAAGCGCAAGGCCACCAGCGCCAGAAAAGCAGTCGACGCAAGAGTAATCGATCATTGCCTTCTCCTCAGTTTAATGCCAGCAATTACGCTTGAGTAAGAATCGCTAACAGGTTCTTCGATAGAAGGACGCGATTGCTCAATCTCTGAACGTGTAAGTTGTGGTTTCAGCAAATTTGCCATCAAATACGATGCAATTCCACATGCCAAGAGCGGCGGCACTGCCTCGCCTATCTGACGATAGATATCATCAGCCCTGCCGCAAAACTGAAACCCGTCCGGGAAGCTCTGCAAGCGGGCCGCCTCTCTTGCTGTTAATCCGCGGTCTTGAACCGGATGAACAAACCTGCCGCTGGCTGGGTTTCTTGCATAGTGCGTAATCGTGATAGAAGGCTTGTCCCAAGATAGCCTACCATACACATCGGCAAACCCTTTCGTCCTTGCTCTACACGCTGGCCCTTCGCCATCTGGCAGAGAGCCGCCATCGTGAGGTACCTTACGAATTGTTTCGATCGTCGACGCCTTATGCCTAATTGCCCTGTGCAAAGGGTCATCACTTGATTCTCCTGCAGCTAGAACAGGCAAATCCGCAATGGCACTTCGTACGGTTCTAAATTCCGAAAGGTCGTAAATCTCATCGGGCAAGCAAAACTCAGCCTTCATGCCCATTATGATGCTCCTGTATCTTTCTTGAGGTACGCCAAAGGCGGCTGAGTTGTAAATCGATTTTTTAACCAAATAGCCAGAAGACTCAAGCACATCGAGACAACTTGAGTAATAGGCCCTATATTTTTGAGAAAGGAATTCCGGCACGTTCTCCATTACCAAGGCTGTAGGGTTGGCACGTTTTACTATGCGAGCAAATGCGGTAGCAAGTACGTTTCTCCCATCATCCTCTTCGCTCCAATGCCGCTTTCGGTGGGATGTAAACCCCTGGCATGGCGCGCAGCCAATAAACACCGAAGGCTCGCTTTCGTTGTATCCAATTTCATGAAGAAAGGAGTCGATCTCCACATCGCTATCTGCTATCTCTACGATATCTCGGCATAGTAGCGGCGTTCCGAAATTGGCACTATAGCTTGCGGCTGAACTTGGATCGATGTCGCATCCACCCAAAAAACGAAAGACATCACCGAGAGTGTTCAATGCTTCAAAGCCTAGCGATGTTCCACCCGCTCCCGAGAAGAAATCTACTACCTGTATTAGATTGCTTCGAGTACCGTCTTTCGCGAGCGGCTTAAAAGCTCTTACCGCTGGATAGGCATGCAGAAAAATTTCGCGACCTAGGTCGCGAAACTGTAGGGTTCTAGGAACGCCTATTTCCAGCCCACACAAACTGTCTGCAGCCATGCTCTCCTGCTCTCGTAGTCGTATGTGAAATTATACCGCTCAATTGCGACCTTCAAACCCTTCTAGCCCAAAAGCCCAATGCTATCGATACGGTACTCCGACGTAGCCATTTGAACGTCTTTCGGTGTGTTTACTTGTTTTGCCGCCATCCCTGGCTGCTGGCCTGGCCGTGCGCTACCAACGTCGGGTTGTCCGCAGACCGGCCGTTACAATTGCACCTGCAAGCGTCCACCGAAAGCGAGGCGAGCCCATGGCCATGCCCACCACCATAGACGGCCGAACGGCCATTCAGTCGTCCCTCGTGCGGACATGGGGGCTCGAGGGCTACGCCCGCATACAGCGCACCGTGCGCGAGACCGACGTCAGCTTAGACGCCGACTTCCAGCGGCTCTACAACCGCTTCTACCGCGTGCGCAGGAACGCGGAGTGGCAGTCGAGCTACTACGCAATCATGGAGAGGGAGAAGTCCAGACCATCCACGGCGTTCGGGGACGTGCTGCGCGAGATGAACGAGCTCACGGGCAACGTGGAGGCGTCCTTCACCAGCAAGATGATCGCCACGCTCCACCCCGATAGGCCGATATGGGACAGCCTGGTGCTCGCAAGGCTCGGACTGAGGCTCAAGGGGACGAGGGCCCAGGCAAAGCTCGAGAACGCCGTCGAGGTGTATGACGAGATCGTCTCCTGGTACGAGACCTACCTGGCTACGGAGGATGCCGAGAGGAACATCAGGCTATTCGACGAGATCCTTCCCGACTACGCCTGGCTCACCCCCGTGAAGAAGGTCGACTTCCTCCTTTGGAGCGAACGCTAGGCGTCGTCGCCCTTAGGTTCCTTGCCCTTCGCGAGCCCACGTGCCCGCACCTTGGCCGTCTTCTCGTCCTCGCCATACCACTTGGTGCGATACTCCCAGGCGTTCATGGTGACGCCCACTTCGGCCATGTCCTGCGCCTTCTCGGCTGCCACGTCTTGGATGATGGAGTCGTCGAACATGATGCGCATCACGCCCTCGTCGGGAATGTCCTCGCCAAACCCGCGCGACACGCACATGACCGCCCTTGCAATATCGGAAATAGGACTCCGCAGAGCGTTCTCGTGCCTGCGGATGTTCCTCATGAGTGCGGAATTGTCGGAAGAGACCTCGGTCGCCGTGCGCACGTACCCATGGGACTCGTCGAAGTAACCGATGCCGAAGCCCGTAAGGTCCCCGAGCATCTGAAGGGCGATGCGGAAGGCTTCGCTTTGCGAAGAGGTGCGCAGCGCGGGTGCGAACTCCTGGATGGTGTCCTCGGTTGACATGACCTTGCGAAAGACCGTGCAGTCCTGCTTGCCGAAGGGGATGGAGATGGCCTTGTCACCGCTCTTCTCGCGGTCGAACAGCACGTCAGAGAGGAACACGTGCATCTTGCTCACGTCAATCTCCGAAACGAGCGCGTCGAAGGTGAGGTCGACCGCCTGCACCGCGTCCACCGCATCCGCGAACACCGGCTGCCCGTACGGCGACATGTCAACGCGCGTGTTGGTGACCGCAAGCTTGACGATGCCGAAGGTAGGGAAAGCGCAGCCCGTGTCAAAGACGGGAGCCACGCCTACAGGCGCGAACTCGTTCCCTTCGGAACCAAAGCAAACGGTGACGATCCGATAGGTCTCCTCGTCGCCCATGTTGAGAAGGCCGTTTGATAATCCATGTGAAGATGTGGAAGGTGAAGTTTGGGAAAGGTCTGCCGAGAAACTCACACCACCCCTGAGGTGCATCTGCAGCTGGTCCACGGCCTTCCCGCGATAGAACGCCCGCGTGACGAAGGCGCATTCGGTCACACCATCCTCGTCCCACGTGAGCGGGATGACCATCCGGGTATCGTAGTGCCGTATGCGGACCTTCTTCCTATCGAGGTCCACCCACAGCGCCCAGGCGCCCGTGCCGAGCCCGAATGCCTTAACTACGGTAGCCTGGGCGGCCGACATGAAGTTGGTGGACGAGAAGAACGAGCCCAGCCAGTCGGTGACCCTCTGGTCCTCCGAGACCACCTTGACGTCCTCGTTGAGGAGAAGGGATCCCCACTCCTTGCAGACGCGCATGGCCGGATGGATCGAGCGCCTATGCACCTCATAGACGCGCCCCATCCCGTCCTTGTCGCGGTAGTCGTAGAAGTCCCCGCGCGCCGACATCCAGTCGTCCCAGGACCGTATCCAAGGCTCCATGTCGTCCAGTGGAAGGACAAACCCGAGCTTCCTCAGATAGTCCTTCACGTGCTCCGGCACCCAGTACTCGTTCAATCCATTCAGGCCCATGTCGAGAAGCCCCTTTCGCCATCAGGTGATAAGAACGACCCCACCATCCGCCCGCGTCACAATCCCGCGTATGATGGTGGGAGGGACATGTCGACAGGGACGGGCGCATGAAGAACCTCTACCTCATAGGCGGCACGATGGGCGTGGGGAAGACGGCCACGTGCCAGGAGCTCAAGCGGGCGCTGCCGAAGGCGGTGCTGCTCGACGGAGACTGGTGCTGGGACGCAGACCCGTTCGTGGTGACGGAGGAGACCAAGGCGATGGTGATGGACAACGTCTGCCACCTGCTGGGCAACTTCCTTCGCTGTAGCGCCTATGAGAACGTCATCTTCTGCTGGGTCATGCACGAACAGGCGATTGTGGACGACATCCTCTCGCGCCTTGACACGTCGAGCTGCCTTGTGAGGGTAATCTCGCTTGTGTGCTCGGAGGAAGAGCTACGAGATCGCCTGGGGAAGGACGTCTCCGCAGGAATCCGCCGGCCCGACGTCATCCGCCGCAGCCTGGCAAGGCTGCCGCTCTACGACACCATGGGCGGCGAGAAGATCGACACCACCTACCTCACGCCCGCTGCGGTTGCAGAGCAAATCATCCTAATGCCGAGACAAGCATTGCGAATGAGAAAGGCCAACATGATGCTGCAGACCGAGCGCCTTATTCTTCGCCCGTGGGAAGAGGGCGACGCCGAAGACCTGTATCGGTATGCGAGCGATCCCGAGGTCGGGCCCATTGCCGGCTGGCCGGTCCACACGAGCGTGGAGAACAGCCGCGAGATCATCCGAGAAGTCCTGTCCGCGCCAGAGACCTACGCGGTCGTGTTGAGGGAAGAGGGGCACGCAGTCGGCAGCATCGGCCTCATGTTGGGGAAGGCAAGCAACATCGGCATCCCCGACACCGAGGGCGAGATCGGCTACTGGATAGGTGTTCCCTTCTGGGGAAGAGGCCTCATACCGGAGGCCACCCGCGAGGTCATGCGCCACGGCTTCGAGGATTTGGGTCTCGTGAAGCTGTGGTGCGGCTACTTTGACGGAAACGAGAAGTCCAAGCGAGTGCAGGAGAAGTGCGGCTTTCGTTACCACCATACCGCCGAGGATGTTCCCTGCCAGATCGACGGCCTTCTGAGAACCGAGCACATCACCTGCATCACGCGGGAAGAGTGGGAAGACGCCCGCTCATAAGCCGAAGAATCAGCCGACAAGGGCGAGAAGAGCCAGCGTCATCAGCACGCACGCCAGCAGCCTCAGCATTTGGAAGACGACGAGAAGAACCGTGACGCCCAGGGCGAGAAGTACCGCGAGGATGAGGAATGGTGAGAAGATCCTTTCCCTGATAGGCGAGAAGAACGACCACACCATCCGCCCACGTCACAATCCCGCCCGTGCCGTAGAATTGGCCGAGCGGTTAATCGGGATTTGAAGGAGTATCACTATGTGGTTTTTATTAGCGCTTGGTTCGGCAATCTTTGCCGCACTGACATCAATATTGGCAAAGATAGGAATTGA
>CACZCK010000004.1 GCA_902779675.1 uncultured Coriobacteriaceae bacterium
GGCAGAGAGGTATTCGCGCTGGGTGATGGATGGCTTGCCCGTAGACGTCGAGAGCCCGCAATAAAAGCCTTGACAATCTATAGGAGCGTCGGTTTTGTAAAGCGACGCCCAATCTATCCCCGTCGAGTGCGACACCCCCTCGAGTATCGCACCCCTCAGGCCCGCAGGATCGGTTGCATGTACAGGGCCACGCCCCCGTCCGCTGCGGGTGGAGCGATATGGTCGGCAAGGGCCTTGACCTGCGGCTCCCCGTTCTCCATAACCACACCGTCACCCGCGGCCTCGATCATGGTCACATCGTTGTTGTTGTCACCGAAGGCCACCGTATCGGCAATATCCCAGCCCATATAGCCGCTCAACCACCGCAGGGCCTCGCCCTTGGTGGCGCCGCGGTCCATGGTCTCGTAGTTGGCCGCGCTCGTCTGGACGTAGTAGAGGCCAGGGTGGCGTGCAATGGCCTCGCGGCACACCTGCGCTCCCTCTTCGTCCACAAAGAAGATGCTCAGCTTGGTGATGGGTCCAACGTGCGGCAACAGCTCGGGAATGGTGCATTCCACCGGCGTGCGACCCGCCTTGAGGTAGGCGCGCAGCCCCTCCGCGACATCGATCTGATCAAAGAGGTGAAAGCGCGCGGCCTCGGTGTACGCATGCCCGTCGGCAAAAGCGTCGAAGATGATGGGGTGCGGCGACATCCGCCGATAGAGGTCCTCGATCTGTTCGCGCTCGATGCCCACCACACGCAGGTCATACCCCGCACGCAGGTCGTGCACGATCCCGCCGTTGCTGGCAATCACATGCCGCACGCCGCGATGCTCGAGCATGATCTGGGGCACGCCACCCACATGACGCCCCGTGCAGGGTATGAGCTCTATGCCGCGATCGGCCAGCTCGTCCATGAGGGCAAGGTTGGCCTGCGGTATCGACTTGTCGGGCGCGAGAAAGGTGTCGTCGAGGTCGACGAAGACCGCACGAACGCTGGGCGCGCTCACACGCGAGGACCCTTCTCGAACCACAGCAACTGCGCCTTGGAGAGACGTCCCTCCGGCACATCGAAGCACGCGACGCTACCCTTGCCAAATGACATCATGCGATGCGCGAGGTCGGAAGCAACTTCCTCCATAAAGGGGATATGGCCCACGGCCACGATCACACCGTCTGCCGCCTCGAGCTCGCCATAAAAGAAGTCGTAGTCCTGCGCGTAGAGCGACTGGTGGAACTCGATGGCATCGTGGGGAATGCCCAGTGCATCGCAGGCCACCTCGGCGGTCTGACGAGCGCGCACCGCCTCGCTCGCCCATACCTGCAGGTCGTCGAGGTCGTCTTTCAGTGGGGCGAGAAACGCGGGATAGGCCTCCTGCAAGGCCTTGAGGCCCCGCTTGGTCAGGTGCCTCTCGGCGTCGGTCTCTCCCAGGCGGCGGTTCTCGGCATCTCCATGGCGAATGAGCACGAGCTTGCGGATCATGGGCACTCCTTCCAAAGGGGTTTGCCCCATCCTAACGCATGAGAGGCACGGGATGCATGCGCGCATGAGGGCTGCTCGGCCCGCACGGCACGGCTATCGGAAGGATAGAGCACGCAGCTGCCTACAGGAAGCGGTACCTCACCTGGCGCAGGCCCCACTCGTCGGCGCTGCGGGCGCCAAAGGCCCTGAACACGGCAGGCGTCAGGTCGAGGCCGCGCGAGCCGCCGCCCATGGCGCCACAATCGGTGACCGTCGCGATGACCGACATGCCGTTGTACGAGATCTCTATCCTGCTGCCGTAGAAGCGCGCGGGGCTCATGGACATGGGCATGGCCACTGTGGGGACCGACTCGTCGAGCGGTATGCCCGAGGCGGTTGCCGTCGATCCAGGTGGGTCGTTGTCGGCGATGGTATAGGCCGAGGCGATGCAGGTGATCCAGCCCGAGCCGCCTTCCTGCGTCTGGGTGACCTCGACGTCGCCGGCGGCCTGTGCCGCGGCAAGCGCCTCCTGACGAGCGCGCTCCGCCGCCTCGCGGGCCTCGCGGGCCTTGCGCTCCTCCTCGGCCTTGCGGGCAGCCTCCTCGGCCGCCTTGCGCGCGGCCTCCTCTTCCTCTGCCTGCAAACGATCGGCCTTGTCCACGAGCTCGGCCACCTTCTCATCGAGCTCGTCGTGCTTGTCTGCAAGGTCGGCGAGCAGCTCCTGCTGCTGGTCCTTTGCCTCGCCGATCTGCTTCATCTGCTGCTCGAGGGCCTGCTTGTCTCCTTCGAGCTCCTCGATGCACTCCGTCTGCCAGTCGCTGACCTTCTGTGCGTAGTACACCTGCGAGATCAGTTCGTCGACGGACTTGCTGGAGAGGATGAGCGCCAGAACGCGAGCGTCGGAGTTGCGCTTGTAGTTGGAAGCCACGATATGGGCCAGCCGGTCGCGGTCCTCGATGAGCTTGCCCTGCAGCTCAACGCTCTGATCGGCTAGCTCCTCGACCTGCTGTTGCAGCTCGCTCACGCGCTGCTCACCCTCGGCAATCTGCGACGTGAGCTCGTCGAGCTCGGCCTGTACAGCCTGCGCCTCCTCGCGCACCTGCTCGGAGGTCTCGGCCCACGCGCTTACCGGCGCCCATGCCACTGCCAGGCTCACGGCCAGGGCCAGCGCGACGTCTCTCATGTGCCTCATGGACCTCACCTCCTTGCGCACTCCAACGACCAAAAGGAGCATCTACTGTAGCATGAGAGCCCGCACCACCTAAAACCGCTTGTCTGCATCGTATGGAATGCGCAGGTAGAAGCCATGGTCCACAGACAGCGCCGCACGGTGTGCACGTGTGAGGCCCCATCGTGGCACCCAGCCTGACGGCTGGCGGCGGGCACGTGTCGTCGGGTTGCGCTATCCTGTTTCGGCACGCCGCGCCTGGCGCGGAGCCCACGATCACGGACGGTCACCATGCTCAAGGTCCAAAACGCCATCCTGCACGTCTTCGACTTCGAGACCGGAGGGAAGTACCTCTCCGACCGCGAGCTCGACCTATCGGAGCGCGCCACCCGCTCATACGTCCAGCGGCACCTGCGCAAGGTGTCCGCCAGCCCCGAGAGCCGCCATGGAGAGTTCTGCGAGGGCAGCGCCTTCGAGCAGAAGATCCGTGACTACTTTGCCGGCCGCGAGGACTTTGTGGCGCTCAGCCAGGACATCGGCCAGTACTTCTGGGAGGAGCTGCGCCGCAGCGACGACCCAGGGCAGTGCGACGTGCTGGTAGCCGACTTCGAGGACACCGACGCCGTCGTGGCACAGGCCAAGGCGACCGATACCGTGGTGGGCGGCGCCCTCGCAAAAGCCCTCGAGCAGGACGCCTACGACGCCCCTCCCGCGCGCCGTTTTGCCGTCATCCTGCTGCCGCGCAGGCAGGCCTTTGTCCACGACCTGCGCAACGTAGACGGCCAGGCCGCAAACGACGTGGTGCGCACCGACGCAGCCCTCCCCAACCCCACGCAGAAGGTCGAGTCGTACCTACTGGTCGATGCCGATACCCTGGCCATCGACTTCTGCGACCGCGCCCGCTCCATTGCCGGCCGCGACTCCTACATCATCCCCGACGGCCTGCTGCAGTGCACCACCCAGGCCTCGAGCCGCGAGGTCATCAGCAGCGTGACCAAAATCGTGGAAGACGTAGCCGAAGAGTACGGTATGGAGCCCGCGCTTGCCGTGTCGGAGGCTAAGGCCTATGTGGCCGAGCGCGCCGAGATGGGCGAGGTGGTGCTGCCTCAGGAAGTTGGCGAGAGGGTCTTCGAGGATGCGCCACAGATGCGCGAGAGCTACGAGCGCAAGACCCGCGAGGAGCGCCTGCCCGAGGAGGTGCCCGTGCGCCGCGGTGCGGCCAACCGCATGACCAAGACTCACCACATCAGGACCGACACGGGCATCGAGATCACGTTCCCCTCCGAGTTCGCGCGCAAGCCCGAGCTCATCGAGTTCCAGCGCGACGGGGACGGCAGCATGCGCATCGTGCTCAAGGGAATCGCCCACATCGAGAACCGGTAGGACCTGGGTGCTAGAGGCAGGGCCATCCCACCGCAGAGAGCCCTCGCGCCAAGAGCGCTCGTTGGACTGGGACAGCAGCTGCGGAACCGCTCGCTTCGCTCGCTACGTCCTCGCTCTCGCTGTCCCAGTCCAACGAGCGGCACTTCGCAGCTCTCTGCGGTGGGATGGCCCTGCCTCTAGCTCCCGTTCCTCCTAGTACCGGTTGTGCACGTTCTCGGCAAAGCCTCGCATGCCGTCGATATCGAGCTTTGTGCCATCGTCGAGTGTCACCGACCCATAGAACCTGCCAAACACCTGATGCTGGTCGCTCACCAGCACATGCGCGACATCGATCAGGTCGCAGCGGTCGATGATCGGCACGAACATCAGGCTCAGCCGCCCTTCGTCGTCGGAGATGCGCCAGGTGTCGGTGTAGCAAAGCTCGCCCTCGTCGTCACGAGGGATGTTGAAGGAGACGGTATCCAGCTTGTGTGCCACACCGTCCACGAAGACCATGTTCTCACTCGCGGCCGAGGTGTCGCCAAAGCCATAGCCTAGGTTGAAGCCCACCACATGCCCCTGCTGGACGCCCTGCGCCGCGCTCCACTTCCAGGTGTTGTCGTAAGTCCACACGCCACGGCCCCAGTCGAGCAGGCCAAAGGAGGTCTTACCGTCGAACTCGTGGAACAGCGCCCCGCGTCTGAACCCGCCGCGCGCCCGCATGCCCACGATCTTGCGGTTGTAGTAGAAGGCCTGTTCGCTCTGCGCCCAGGGCGTGACGATGACCATGGAGTCCTGCGGCTCCCTGTCGAGCAGCAATTCCGCCTCAAAGTCCTCGCCCTTTGCAAAGTCGCGCATCAAGAACGTGAGACGCCTACCAGCAGGCGTGTGCGCAAAGCTCACCGTGCAGCGCTTGTTACGCCACGAGATGTCCCCCTCGTCCGAGCTCGCGGGCAGGCCCATGCGTCCCATGGGCAGCACCACCAGCTCGCTCGCCGTCGTGGCGGCAGCCTCGTCAAAGTCGACGATCGCCGCGGACACCAGCCCGATGTAACCCAGGTCCGAGAAGGTGAGCGCCACGGCGTAGCGCTCGTCATTGACCAGGTAGTAGTCCCAGTCCTTGATGCGCCACGCGGGCGCCGCAATACGGTCATGGGAATAGTCGAACGGGGGCCTCAGGGCATACCCAGGCTCGCGCAGGCGCCCTTTCTCGTCGAGCAGCGGACCGGACCCGGTGATGAGATGCTCTGCCATGCGAGCCCCCTGTTCAGGATGTCGGGACGGATCGCGCACTCGGCGCCTCTGCGGCAAGAGCCATTACTGTAACCGCAGATAGTCGACTTGTGCCACAGAAGGCAACTCGTCGAGTGCACGACCCGTGTCGGTATCGGTCATCTCCGACGATAGCTCATGAGCACCTGCCTGAGCTCTGCCTCTCCGTCAATGTAGGCCGCCAGGGCGTGCTCGGCGTCCTGCCCGTGAAACAGTGCGCACTGGCCACACAGATCGCAGTCGGCGATGCACTGGTAGCGCTCTCGCACGTAGGCGAGCCGCTCCTCGCGCGTGGAGTCCTCGATACCGGGAGCCATGGCTACTCACCGTCCTTGGCGGAGGCGTCGGATTTGGAGGGCAGGCGCCCCGCACGACGGAGCGCCTCCCTCAGTATCCATTCTACCTGCCCGTTTGCGCTGCGCATGTCATCGGCTGCCCATCGCTCGATGGCCTCCCAGACCGTGGGGTCTATCCTCAGGGGGTACTGCTTGCGCCTTGCCATGGCTGGCTCCTAGTTGTAGAGCGTGCCGGTGTTGAGGACGGGCTGCGCCTCGCTCTCGCCGCAGAGCACCACCATGAGGTTGGTGGCCATCGCGGCCTTGCGCTCGTCGTCCAGCTCGATGTTGCCACCCTCGGCCAGCTGCTCGACGGCCATGTCGACCATGCTCACCGCGCCTTCGACGATCTTCTTGCGCGCCGCGATGATGGCTTCGGCCTGCTGGCGACGCAGCATCGCCTGGGCAATCTCGGGGGCGTAAGCGAGGTGGGTCAGGCGCGAGTCAATCACGTCGATGCCCGCCATCTCGAGCCTACGGTCGAGCTCCTCCATCAGCGCCTGCGAGACCTCCTCGATGTTGGTACGCAGCGTGATGGCGTTGGAGCTGGCGTCGTCGTCCTCCATGTGGTCGTAGGCATAGATGCTGGCCACGTGGCGCAGGGCCGTCTCGGTCACGGTGTAGACGAAGCTCTCATAGTCGTCCACGTCGAAGACCGCCTTGGCAGTGTCGACCACGCGCCACACCACGACCGTGGCGATCTCGATGGGGTTGCCCATCTTGTCGTTGACCTTGATACGCTCGCCGTTGTAGGTGCGAGCGCGCGTGGAGATCTTGGAGCCGTGCTTGTGGCCGCCCAGCGACACCTTGACGCCCTTCTCGCCGGCCTCGAGGCCTGCGGACTCGGCGTCGCTCGTCATGCCGAGGTTGCGGGTGTAGAAGGGGTTGGCCCAGCGCAGGCCCTCGTCACGGACGGTGCCCACGTACTTGCCAAAGAGCACGCAGACGCGTGCCTGACCAGGCTGCAGGGTAAAGAAGCCGCAGTTGGCAATGATGGTAGCCGTCAGTAGCACGCACGACAGCAGAAGCATGCCCAGGCCATGGCTACCGTCAGTCATGGCCAGCTGCACGATGCTCATAACCATTGAGGCAAAGCTCGCCAGGTACCCGAGGGCCACGACGCCAACCATAACCCAACCGCTGGCGGCATGTGCCTTCTTCTCGACGCTCATTCTTCTTCCTTTCGAAGCCGAGGGGCTGCTCTGCCCCATGCAGGCGCTGCCCTCGTACCGACCGTGTCGGTTGAGGTCATTGTGATATCACATTGATAGCCTGTCAAGGAGAATCGCGCACCACGATTCGTCCATACACGAGACGAATCGAGCAGCCGCACACACTCGACGATCTGGAGCGATTCTCTGCCGTCGAAAAAGGACGGGCTCCCCTTCTTTGGGAAGCCCGCCCAGACGCGCACATGAACACGAAGCCTACGACTCGAGGACCGCCTTGAGGAAGCCCTTGAGACGCTCGCTCTTGGGGTTGCCAAAGACCTCGTCGGGCGTGCCCTCCTCGGCAATCACGCCTCCGTCGATGAACAGGACGCGGTCGGCAACCTGACGCGCGAAGCCCATCTCGTGGGTCACGACAACCATGGTCATGCCCTCCTCGGCGAGCTGGCGCATGACGTCGAGCACCTCGCCCACCATCTCGGGGTCCAGCGCGCTGGTCGGCTCGTCAAACAGCATCAGCCCCGGCCTCATGGCCAGTGCGCGGGCGATGGCCACGCGCTGCTTCTGGCCGCCGGAGAGGCTGCGCGGCATGGCGTCGGCCTTGTCGGCCAGCCCCACGCGCTCGAGCAGCTGGCGTGCAGTCTGCTCAGCCTCGGCCTTGCCCATGCGCTTGCGCAGCACTGGCGCGATGGTGATGTTGTCCAGCACCGACAGGTGCGGGAAGAGGTTGAACTGCTGGAACACCATGCCCACGTCTTCGCGAAGCTCGTCGATGTTCTTGGCGTTCTCGTCCATCAGGTGGCCGTCAACTTTGACGGTGCCGGCCGTAGGCTCCTCGAGACAGTTGATGCAGCGCAGGAAGGTCGACTTGCCCGAGCCGGAGGGGCCGATGACGCACACCACCTCACCTGTCTCGATGTCGCAGTCGATCCCCTTGAGGATCTCTTTGGGACCAAAGGACTTGCACAGTCCGCGAATCTCGACCTTAATCAAGGGACACCTTCCTCTCCACGATGCGCGACAGCACGGTGAGCAGGTAGATCACCAGCAGGTACAGGGCACCAACCATGATCCACATCTCAAAGGCGCGGTAGTTGCGCGCGATGATGGTCTGGCCCGCACGGGTAAGCTCGGCTAGGCCGATGACGCAGATGATCGAGGTGTCCTTGATGGTGATGCACCACTGGTTGACCACCGAAGGAATGCAGATGCGTATGGCCTGCGGGATGATGATGCGCCACGTGGTCTGGCTGGCGGAGAGACCCAGGCTGCGAGCCGCCTCGCGCTGACCGGGATCGACTGCCTGGATGCCGCCGCGGAAGATCTCGGACATGTAGCCACCCGCATTGAGCGAAAGCGCAATGACACCCGCCGTGAAGGCAGACATGCGAATGCCCAGCACGCCGGTCACGCCAAAGTAGATGAAGTAGGCCTGCACCAGCAGCGGCGTGCCGCGGATGATGAGCACGAAAATGCGGTTGATCGCCCTGAACAGGGGGACCTTAGACATGCCCATGAGCGCGGCCACGATGCCGATGACCATGGCAATGGCAAGCGACACGGCAGCCAGCTCGAGGGTGAGCGACAGGCCCTGCAACAGCAGTGGCAGCGACTCGAGGAACAGATCAATGAAACCCATGGGCACGACCCCTCTCTGTTGAGCGCCCATTCACGCAAAGCGTCGAGGTGTTCCGCCCGGTGGCGGAGGCGCCTCGACGCAGGCAGCGTCCCGGGCGACGATGCCCGGGACGCCTAAAGCTTGCGTACGACCAGCTAGTCGACGGACTGCACGTACTTGGCGACGATCTCGTCGTAGGTGCCGTTGTCCTTGAGGTTGGCCAGGCCAGCGTCAAACATGGAGAGCAGCTCGGCGTTGGCACCCTTGTTGACGGCGAAGCCATACGGGGTGGCAAACTCGCTGTCGGCATCGGCCTCGGCGATGAGCTCGAGGTCGACGTTGCCGGTGGAGATGGCATAGCTCATGACCGGGGTGTCCTCGAAGCAGCAGGCGGTGTTGCCGGCAGCCACGTCCTGGTACATGACATCGGAGGTGTCGAAGGTCACGGTAGTGAAGCCGTACTCCTGGGCGAGGCTGTTAGCCCAGGCCTCGCTCATGGTGCCGGTCTTGACGGCCACGGTCTTGCCGTTGAGGTCGTCGAGCGACTTGATGTCGCCACCGGTCTTGGCGGCGGCGCACACGGTGGAGTCGAAGTAGGGCTCGGAGAAGTCAAAGACCTCGCGACGCTCGTCGGTGATGGACATGCCGGCGATGACGCCATCGGCCTGGGAGGCCTGCACGGCCTGCAGGGCGGCGTCGAAGCCCAGCGGCTGGAGCTCGTACTCGAAACCCTGGTCGGCGGCGACGGCGGCCAGCAGCTCGATGTCGATGCCCACGTAGGTGCCATCGGTGTCCTGGTACTCGAAGGGAGCGAAGGTGGTGTCGGTGGCGATCTTGTAGACGACGGCGCTGTCGGCCGCCTCGTCGGTGTTGGAGCCTCCGCAAGCGGCGAGGGCAAGCGACGCGATGCTGCCGAGACCGAGCGTGAGGGCCTGGCGACGGTCGAGCATGAGATTGTTCATGACTTCTCCTCTCAGGGGCGGTTGGCCCGGCTCTCCCATGTGCGGGCCAAAGAGAATGCACACATTCTCACACGCGAGGGGCAGGTGATGTCACCTGCCCCTCAATTGTTCACTTTCTTGCAAACAGAACCAAACAATGACCGGCTCCTCTGCTACAGATAGCCTGGAGCCAGTGCGCTACTCCTCGGGCTCAGGCTCGGGCTCGTATACCTTGAGCAGCACGCCTGAGAACGGCGGGAGCGTAACGGTGAGCTCCTCGTCCTTGAGGGTCACAAGCTCTGCGCCCTTGGCGGTCTTGCCACCCCAGCACTCCCAGTCGGTATGCAGTAGCACGTCGCACCCGTCGGCCGCGCCGGCAACCGCCACCTTGTAGTTGCGCTGATCCTCGCCGCCCATGTTGAGCACGGCCACCAGGCGCTCGCCAGCGTTCTTGCGCTCGATGGCATAGAGGCAGCGCTGCTCCTGGTTGCAGTCGAGCCACGCAAAGCCCGGCGCGTAGTAGTCCCACTCGCTGAGTGCTCCGTGGTCGAGGTAGAGGTTGCACAGCGCCGCCATGTAGTGCGCGAACGCGTCGTGGATGGGATAGTCGAGCATGTCCCAGTCTTGCTCGCGGCGCTCGTCCCACTCGCGCATCTGCCCGAACTCGCCGCCCATGAAGTTGAGCTTCTTGCCCGGATGCACGTACATGTACAGGTAGAAGACGCGGGCCTGGGGGAACTTGTCCCAGTAGTCGCCGTACATCTTGTTGAGGACCGTGGCCTTGCCGTGCACGTTCTCGTCGTGCGACAGCGGCAGCAGGTAGCGCTCGTTGGGGAAGTACATCATCGAGAACGTGAGCTTGTGGTAGTTGTCCTTGCGCTCGTCAGGCGTCTTCTTAAAGAAGTCGAGCGTATCGTTCATCCACCCCATGTCCCACTTGTAGTCAAAGCCCAAGCCGCCCTCCTCCGGGCTCTTGGTGGTACCGGGGTAGTCGGTGGAATCCTCGGCAGCCAGGATGCAGCCGGGATGCATGAGCTTGAGCCCGCCGTTCATGCGTGTGACAAAGGCCACGTTCTCGTTGTTGACACCGCGTGCCGGGTCGCCCATCCAGTAGATGATGCGGCTGATGGCATCCATGCGCAGGCCGTCGAAGTGGAACTGCTCCATCCAGAAGTGGGCGGCGGACTGCATGAAGCTGCAGCTCTCGCCACGCGAGTACATGAAGTTGCAGCTGCCCCACTCCGAGACACCCACGTCGGTGTTGGGGTACTCAAAGAGCGCGGTGCCGTCGAAGTTGCGCAGGCCCCAGTCGTCGAGTGCGAAGTGCACGGGAACGAAGTCGAGGATGGCGCCGATGCCCGCCTGATGCAGCTTGTCGATAAGGGTCATCAGCTGCTTGGGGGTGCCGTAGCGGCTGGTCGCGGCAAAGAAGCCTGTGCCCTGGTAGCCCCAGCTTTGGTCGTTGGGGTACTCCGCCAGCGGCATGAACTCGACGTAGTTGTAGCCCGCCTCGATGAGGTAGTCGATCAGCGGGTCGGCCAGCTCCTCGTAGCTGTACCAGAACTCGGGCTCGTCGATGGGCTCCTTGGCCTTCTCGCCGCCCTTCTTGCGCCAGCTGCCCGCATGCAGCTCGTAGATGTTGAGCGGCTCGCCGATGCGCGGGGTGCGCTTGGCCAGCCACTTTGCGTCGTGCCAGGCAAAGCCCGACAGGTCGCGCACGACAGAGCGATGCTGCGGGCGCAGCTCCGAGCCAAACGCGTACGGGTCGGCGTGGTCCTGGTAGCCGCCGCCCGGCAGGTAGACGCGCAGCTCGTATGGATCGCCATCGGTGAGGTCGGGCACCCAGGCCTCCCAGAAGTTGCCGTCGTTGACGCGCTTCATCTCGGTCTGGAAGCCATCGTGGTGCACGACGGTCATGCCCTTGGCAGCCGGCGCAAACGCACGAAAGACGGTACCCTCTGCCACGGTGTGGGCTCCCAGATACTCGTGTGCGTCAAAGATCTGCCCGGCATAGAATCCCTGAATGTCCACGTGCGCCTCCCTGCTCCCAGCCGCCACGTCAAAGGCCGTTTTAAAATCAGTTCGATTCTACAGGAGCAACGAGGCACCATCGGCTGTGCGTCGGCCGAAATGCCGCATTCGACACATGATGGGACACCGTCGCATGCTATCGCACGCGATGCCGACGTGCGCGCCTAGAGGCCGGTTGGGGCAGGTGGGCCACCGCGTCGCTGCGTGAGAGATGAGGGCGAAGCGCCCGCCTGCGGCGAAGGCTGCGGCCACACGGGAGCGTCGGTGCCCTCCTGTGGTGCGGTGCCCTGAGCGGCTGTGTCGCAGGGCACGGCATCGTTCGCGGCGGCGTTGCCCGGGACCATCTCCCACGAGGGAACGGCCACCGGTTCGATGATGCCCTGGTAGGCCGGCGCTGCCTGACCTGGGTCATATGCCATCGGCGGCACGGGGACCGACGCGGTCGAGCCGCCAGCTGGCGGCAGCGCCCGCTCGGCAGCCTGAGCCACGGCCTCCTCCATGAAGACGCCACGGTACACGTCCTGCCCGCGCTTGAGGTCGCGCAGGGCCTTGATCACAAAGGGCAGGTAGAGCGCGATCACCAGCACGTAATAGAGGGCTGCCTCCACGGCACCGTCGCCAGTGGTCACGTAGTCGATCTCGAAGCCCTCGTCAAAGAGCGCGACGGACGGCACCAGGATCAGGAAGTCGTCGAAGCCATGGAACAGGCTCACCCCGCCCAGCTCGCGCGTGCGCAGCACGATAACGCAGAGCAGCACCGAGTACATGCCCGTCTGCACGACCTTGAGCAGCGCCTGCACCACCGACAGGGCGTCGCCAAAGTCGCTGGCAAAGTCGACGTGCGCAAAGCCAAAGATGATCGAGGTGACGATGACCGCGCGAACCACCCCGCGATGCGTGCCGCCCATGAGCGCGAGCAGCGCGTTGAAGATGACGCCACGGAACATGAACTCCTCGATGATCCCGATGGCAAGGCACATGACGGCGCACTCGGCCATGTTGCGCAGCCAGTCCGGACTGACCGGTGTGCCATCTGCCACATACCAGAAGAGGTCGTAGGCCACCAGCGCCACCGATATGGCCAGACACCACCAGCCATAGCGGAAGGTGTAGGCCACCTTCTCGCGCGAGCAGGCGATCCACGAGACACCGCCCATGAGCGCCACGCCCCCGATGGCCACCAGCGCACCAAACCACTCGGGTATCGCCTGCATGGCCATCGAGTCGTCGGGAAGGCCCATGAACATGGCGATGACCACGCCAATGACCTCGGCCACCGTAATAGCCCCGAGAACCATGAGCGCAACGATCACCTTGCCGATCGCCGCATTGCGCAACACCTTGTCGTCCACGACGCCTCCCCGCTGTAAACGCACACGACCCACCCGGCCGTGCGCCAGGCACGCCTGTTTGTACGGTACCCCTTTTTGGCAGAATGGTTACCGTGGATGTGGCACGCCACAGCGAAAGGAGGGGTTGTCATGCGCCTGGGCCTGGTGATATCACCCGCCAAGAAGATGAACGTAGTGGAGGGACCGCCCTGGCCCACCACGACGCCCGAGCACATGGGCCGAGCGCGGCTCCTGCACGAGCGGCTCCGTGAGCTCAATCTCGAGCAGGCCCAGGACCTCTGGCGTTGCAGCGACCGCCTCGCGCAGGTCAACTACGATCGTCTGGCGCTCACCGACTTGAATCGAGACCTCACTGCCGCGATTCTAGCCTACGAAGGCATCCAGTACCAGCACTTGGCGGCATCGGTGCTCGACGAGGACGGGCTGACCTACCTCGAAGGCCACCTGCGCATCCTCTCGGGACTATATGGCATACTGCGCCCGACCGACGGCGTGGTCCCCTATCGCCTGGAGATGCAGGCCCACCTGAGCATGCCCGCCCACGGCGACGAGCCCGCGACCGCTGACCTCTATGCCTTCTGGGGAGACGCCCTCGCGACATCGCTTGCGCGAGACTTCGAGCTGGTGGTCAACGTCGCGTCGGTCGAGTACGCCAAGGCGGTGACCCCACACCTCGCCCGCCTCGGCATACCAGTTCTGACCTGCCTGTTTGGCAGCGTTCGCCCGACCGATGGCAAGTTTGTGCAGCGCGCGACCGAGGCCAAGGCAGCGCGGGGCGCCTTTGTGCGCTGGTGCGCCGAGCACGGCGTCGAGGACTCATGCCAGCTGCGCGACTTCTGCGAGCGCGGCTACCGCTTGAGCGAGGACCGCTCAGATGAGCACGCGCTGGTCTTCGTCAGGCAGTAACGAAGACCCCTACTTGTCGAGCAGCTTGGTGTCGATGATCTGGAAGTTGGCCCGGTGAATGTAGAGGGCCTTGTTGTCGATCATCAGCTTGGTGGTCTTGGGTAGGTCGGTCTTGACCTCCCAGTACACGTTGTTGCCCGAATACGCTGCGATGGGCTGGCCCATCTGGCTCTTGATGACCACCACGCGACTCTTGCCAAAGTAGTTGCGGTACTGGTTAAGGGCGTAGGACAGCGACGTGATGGTAAGCGGCGAGCCACCGTGACTCTCGATGAACTCCGGCGTGGTGAAGTCGAGGTCGGGCTTGAGGCCCTTCTCGGCAAAGATGCAGGTATCGCCGCAGGTCTCCATCTCGCGACCGTCGATGGTGATGGTGATCACACTGCTGAGCTCCCACGACTCGAAGGCCACCCCCGTCTCGGTGTAGCCGGAGGTCTTGACCTTGTTGCCGCTCACGTTGACGCGCCGGCCGCTGGTCTTCATCGTTTGCTGGCCGTAGTTGTCGTAGGTGGTAATCACGAATGCGTTGCCCACGAGGTCGCCGCGCAGCTCGTTGATGGAGGTGCTGCAGCCAGGCACGTTGGCCATGACCAGTACCACAGCGACCGCGGCGGCCACCAGTGCGGCGCCGATCCCGATGGCGATCTTCTTAGCCTTGCCCATGGCATCTCCCATCCTTGATGGCATCTTGCGTTTGGGTGATTCTACCCATTGTCCGCCCCGGCATGCAGGTGTCTGAAGATTGCGGCGCAGCACCGCGCGGGATACGCCGCGTTCTTCAGACGGTTGAGTTTCATATTGTTTACGTGGTATTGCAGCGAGCATACGGTGCCATCTCCTACAATCGTCTCGCAACTTCTTGCGCGGCCAGACGGCTGTCGGCTCCATCGTCACCAAAGGACCCTGCATGTTCTCATCTCTCGCGGGACTCGTCTTCCTCGTGGGCCTCTGCGCCTATATTTCCCTCACCGTCCGCCACGTCCTCACCCAGCGTTCCCTGGGCACGCCCGTCTCGCGCGGCACCCTCATGTGGAACCTCTGGTACGGGCTCATGCTCATCGCGCTTTCGGTGTGGGGCTTCGCCGGCATCATCGACGGCGGCGTCTTTGCCCCTCTGGCACCCCTCGCCGTGGCCCCGGCCCTCGTGGCGCTTTCGCAGGTCACCCTCAGGCGCGAGAAGCTCTTTGAGCGCTGGGCTGCTACCGAGCCCTCACTGCGCCATCGTATCGAGTGGGGGTTGCTGCTGCTCTTTGGACTGCTCTCGGTGCTCATGATCGAGTGGCCTTGGAGCTGGGCCGTTGGCCTCTACGGTCCCACCTATTGGTGGCTCGAGCTGGCGCTCGTGTCGCTGGCAACGCTCTTCTTCTACCTTGTGGGCCGCCGCCACGGTGCCGCCGCCTTCGTGACGCTCGCCTTCTACGCTTTTATTGGCATCGCACAGTACTTTGTTCGCAAGTTCAAGAACGCAGCCATCATGCCCAACGACCTGCTGGCCCTGGGCACGGCGATGGCCGTCAGCGACCAGTACACCTACACCATCGATCCGCGCGCCGTGGTGGGCACCGCCATCATCCTGGCCGGTGTCTGCGTGCTCTCGCTGCTGCACCCCTGCTGGAGCGTTCGCGACGACGACCCTGCCCGCGGACGCGTGGGGCTCGACACCGGCAAGGGCGTGGTCTCGGCGGCCCTGTGTGCCGCACTGGTGCTGGTGCCCAACTACATGAAGCTCTTCCAGGTGCAGATCATGTACTGGTATTCCATCAGCTACTACGAGAAGCAGGGGTTCCTTCCCACCTTCATCGCCGTGTGGCAGGACATGCCCATCCACAAGCCCGACAACTACACGACTGAGGAGGCCGAGAAGGCGACCGCCGCCCTCGCGCGCGCCTACGACGAGGGCATCGGCGCCAGCGACGCCCATCAGCAGGCCGTCGCGCAGTTCGACGAGATCAAGCCGACGGTCGTGGTGATCATGAACGAGTCGTTCTCCGACCTCTCCGAGTTCGACGGCCTGCGCTGCGACTACCAGGGCCCACAGTTCTTCAAGACCCTTCCCGATGCGCTCTACCGCGGCAGGCTCTTTGTCGACGTGCACGGCGGGGGAACCTGCAACTCCGAGTTCGAGTTCCTTACGGGCAACTCGCTGGGCTACATGGGCGCCGGCAAGTACCCCTACTCCACCTTCCAGCTCGACCCGCTCGACAACATGGCCCGCCAGCTGGGTGCACAGGGCTACCGCACGGCTGCAATGCACCCCAACTACGCATCCAACTGGAACCGCAACAAGGTCTACCCCGCCCTCGGGTTTGACGAGTTCCTCGACATCGAGGCCTTCGGCGGCTTCCCGCAGCGCAACCTCGACGGCACCAAGCAGACCACCACGCCCGGCGGCTACCCCATCTTCCACAGCGGCGTGTCGGACCAGGGCACCTACGAGCGCATCCTCGACATGCTGGCCGCCGACGACGCACCGCAGTTCGTCTTTGACGTGACCATGCAGAACCATGGATCGTACAACCAGAACAACATCCCCGAGGATAAGCTCACCCACTACTTCCCCACGGGCACCTACGAGGACCCGACCTTTGCCGAGACACCCGAGCGCCTCAACGAGTACCTGTCGTGCATCGAGGAATCCGACGTGGCCCTGGAGTGGTTCGTGGGCGAGCTGCGCAAGCTCGACCGCCCGGTGATGCTGGTCTTCTTCGGCGACCATCAGCCCTCCATGACCCCCGACTACAACGACGCCTGGTACCAGGGCGAGGACGACCTCACCCACTCGCAGCGCGTCTACCATGCCAACTACCTCATGTGGGCCAACTACGACGTGGCCGGTGCCGATCAGCGCAGCACCGAGATGGATGCCAGCGTCGACGTACTCGGCACGATCATGCTGCACGCCATCGGCGCACCGCTCACCGACTACCAGAAGGCACAGCTCGCGACCCGCGAGCAGATCAAGGCCACCAACCTGCACGGCTACCTGGGCGCTGACGACATCTGGTACACCCCCGAGCAGGAGGGGCCCTACGCCGACGCGTACTACCAGATGTCGCTGGTCGAGTACCTCAACTGCGCGGAGAGGCTCTAGGCCATGGCGCTGCGGGCAGCCAGTCGCGCCGGTGCACCCATCCGCGGCGTCAACCTGGGCAACTGGCTGGTGCTTGAGCGCTGGATGGAGTCCGCATCGCTGCCCGGCCCCTTTGCGGGCACGCGCATCGACGACGAGAAGGGCCTGCACAAGCACGTGCCGGCATCGGTGCTGGCAGACCGCCTCGAGCGGCACCGTAGCTCCTACGTAACGGCCGACACCTTTGCCTGGCTCGCCGACCAGGGCTGCAACCTCGCGCGCATCCCCGTGCCCTTCTTCGTCTTTGGCGACGAGACGCACGAGAGCTGCGTGGCCCATCTCGACCACGCCCTCGACTGGGCGGCCGATGCCGGCGTGCCCGTGCTCGTCGACCTCCACACGGTACCCGGGGGGCAGAACGGCTTCGACAACGGCGGGGCGAGCGGGCTGTGCACCTGGCACCTCTCCCCCGCTCAGGTAGCTTCCACCCTCGATGTGCTCGAGCGTCTGGCGCGGCGCTACGCAGGCCACCCCGCCCTCTTTGGCGTCGAGGCCATGAACGAGCCCGCCAGCAAGCGCGTCTTCGCACAGAGCATGCAGCGCTACGGTGTCGACCATCCCACGCGTGTGGCCAGGTCGCTGCCCATACCGCACGCGGTGCTCGCCCAGTTCTATCGGCTGGCCTTCGAGCGACTGCGCCCCATACTTGGTCCACAGATAGCTCTGGTCTTCCACGATCAGTTTCAGCTGGAGGCGTGGGACCGCTTCCTTCCCGCAGACCGCTACCCCAACGTATGGATCGACACGCACCAGTACGTGGCAACCTTCGCCAGGGCCACGCACGCCCAGACGCTGCGCGCTCACCGGGCCATCGCGCGCCTCATGGGCGCCCGCATCGCGCGGGCACAGCGCCACCACCCAGTGCTCGTGGGCGAATGGTCGCTCTCGCAGCACATCCATGGCCTCGACGAGACGGACCCCGAACGTCGGACGCAGACCTATCGCTCCTACGCGCAGGCACAGCTCGCCGCCTTCGAACATGGCGCCGGCAGCTGCTTCTGGAGCCTGCGCAACGGGCACTACGACGACTGGAGCTTTGAGGCATGCGTCGCCAACGGCTGGCTCGACCTGAGAGGCTAGGCCAAAGACTCGTATACAGGTCGTGGCAATTTGTGCAAGTCGGTAAACCCTCACGTGTCTACCTGCGCTTTGGGGTAACATGTGGCCTTGTGTCATTCGACTGATTCCCGCATGTCATCGTTTGGAGAACACGTGACATCAAGCACTAGCACCAAGACGGGCGCTTCGGGCGCCATGGCCCCCTCCAGCGTCTGGACGCCCTCAAACAAGGTGAGTCCGCGCAAGCGCCGCCGCACCATTCGCCTCGCCGTCGCTGCCATCGCCCTGGCCGCCTACATTGGTGGCGCGTACTACTTCTCGAGCCACTTCACGCCCGGCACCACCGTCGACGGCGTCGAAGCAGGCAACATGACCGTGAGCGAGCTTGCCGACGCCATCCAGCAACGCGCGGCGTCCTACGAGCAGCACATCACAGGCGGCGACGGCTTTGAGATGACCATCCCTGGCAGCGAGGTAGGCCTCTCGTGCGAGGGTACGCAGGTCGCCGAGGAGGCCATGAACCGCACCGTTCCCGCACTCTGGCTCCCCTACTGCATCTCGCCCAAGCACATGCTCATCGACGCCCACATCGAGGCCAACGAGGAGACGCTGACCGCTCGCGTCAATGACGCCGTGGCAGCCTACAACGAGGGCGCCGAGCCGCCCACCAACGCCTCGGGCACCTTCGACGAGGAGCAGGACGCCTTTGTCACCACCAAGGAGTCCGTCGGCACCCAGCTCGACGCAGCCAAGGTCATCGAGTCGAGTGCCGTGGCCTTCCGCGAGCTGCGCGACGACGTGACGCTCGACGAAAGCGCCCTCGCACAGCCCGCCATCACCGACCAGGACGAGACGCTGCTCGCCAACATCGCAGAGGCCAACAAGATCGTTGACAACGGCGACATCGAGATCGAATGCGACGGCCAGACCGTTGCCACCATCGACCGTGCCACGATGATCCCCTGGTTCTACTTCGACGAGGAGCAGCACTACGGCATCAAGGGCGCCGGTGACTGGGTCCGCGACAACAAGGCCATCCAGGACGCCGGCAATGCCACCGACGACGAACACGTGTGGGCACTCGACTTCCAGGCGACCGTCGACGAGATCCATCGCGTCATGGAGAAGGACCTTGGCGAGAAGGCCCAGGTCAAGCGTACGGCCATCGAGACCAAGCCCCCCGTGACCCCGGGCGCCAAGGAGCGTGGCCGTCACATCGACATCAACCTCACCACGCAGTTCGCGCGCTTCTACGACACCGACGGCAAGGTCATCTGGGACTCCTACTGCGTGACCGGCGGCTGGGACACTGAGAAGGGCGTCATGCATCACACGCCTACCGGCGAGTTTGCCATCCAGACAAAGGCGACTAACACCGTGCTGACGGGAGCCGACACCGACAAGGACGGCAAGCCCGATTACGAGTCGTTCGTCAACTACTGGATGCCCTTCCTCGATTACGACTATGGCCTGCACGACGCCACCTGGCGCGACGAGTTCGGCGGCGACATCTACACCTACTGGGGTAGCCATGGTTGCGTCAACCTGCCACTCGAAAAGGCCGAGCAGCTGTTTAACCTCGTCAAGGTCGGCGATCCGGTCATCGTGCACGAGTAGGTACCTGCACAGAGAACCTTACGGGCCCGCTGGAGGTCTTAAACTCCAACGGGCCCGTTTTCTTAGCACCCCGTAACGGCAATTGCAAGTGCCCTTACTGCAAAACAACTACATACTTCGCCAAGCGTTATCGCACTTAGGTAAGAACTTAGTTAACCAGTCATTCAGGTTTAGGGTCGCACCGATACCAACGTCTAGAATGGCTGCGCACGTCAATCCGATATGGAGGAAACAACGTATGAGCAGAGTCTACAATTTCTCGGCAGGTCCCGCAGTGCTTCCGGAGGCAGTCCTCCAGGAGGCCGCAGACGAGATGCTCGACTACCGCGGCTGCGGCATGGGCGTCAACGAGATGAGCCATCGCTCCAAGATGTTCCAGGACATCATCGACGATGCCGAGTCCGACCTCCGCGACCTTATGGGCATCCCCGCCAACTACAAGGTCCTCTTCCTGCAGGGAGGCGCGCACCAGCAGTTCGCGGCCATCCCGCTGAACCTGTGCAACCTGCCCGGCGCCAGCCGTAAGGCCGACTACATCAACACCGGCATGTGGTCCAAGAAGGCGCTCGCCGAGGCCAAGCGCTTCGTCGACGCCCAGGAGATCGCCACGTCGGCCGACGAGACCTTCTCCTACATCCCCGACTGCTCCGACCTGCCGGTGCGCGACGACGCTGACTACGTCTACATCTGCGAGAACAACACCATCTACGGCACCGTCTACCACGAGCTGCCCGACACCAAGGGCAAGGTCCTGGTCTCCGACGTGAGCTCGATGTTCCTCTCCCAGCCCCACGACGTCGAGAGGTACGGCGTCATCTACGGCGGCGTGCAGAAGAACGTCGGCCCGGCCGGCCTGGCCATCGTCGTGGTGCGCGAGGACCTCATCCCCGAGGGCGACCTCGCCGACGTGCCCGTCATGATGCAGTGGCGCCCGCAGGCCGACGCCGGCTCGCTCTACAACACCCCCAACTGCTGGTCCATCTACATGTGCGGCAAGGTCTTCAAGTGGATCAAGGCCCAGGGCGGCCTCGAGGGCATGCGCGAGCGCAACGTGGCCAAGGCCAAGGTGCTCTACGACTACCTCGACTCCTCCAGCCTGTTCAAGGGCACCGTCCGCAAGCAGGACCGCTCGCTCATGAACGTGCCGTTCGTCACCGGCGACGCCGAGCTCGACGCGCTCTTCGTCAAGGAGTCCAAGGCCGCCGGCCTCGAGAACCTCAAGGGCCACCGCAGCGTGGGCGGCATGCGCGCCTCGATCTACAACGCCATGCCCCTCGAGGGCGTCGAGGCCCTCGTCGCCTTCATGAGGGACTTCGAGGCCAAGCACTAGGCACGAAGCCCGCGACGTCCGCGCGCCGGGTCGCCCCCGGCGCGCCTTCCTCTGCAAGGAGCAACGCATGTACCAGGTACACTGCCTCAACAACATCGCCAAGGTCGGCACCGACCGCCTCGGCCCCAACTTCGCCCTCACCGACGACATCGACGCCGCCCAGGCCATCATGGTGCGCAGCGCGAGCCTGCACGAGACGGAGTTCTCGCCCAACCTGCTGGCCATCGGCCGCGCCGGCGCCGGCGTCAACAACATCCCGCTGGAGCGCTGCGCCGAGCGGGGCGTCGTGGTCTTCAACACGCCCGGCGCCAACGCCAACGGCGTCAAGGAGATGGTGATCGCCGGCATGCTGCTGGCCGCGCGCGACATCGTGGGCGGCATCGAGTGGGTCGACGAGAACTCCGACGACCCCAACGTGGGCAAGGCCGCCGAGAAGGCCAAGAAGGACTTCGCCGGCACCGAGCTGGCCGGCAAGAACCTGGGCGTCATCGGCCTTGGCGCCATCGGCGCCATGGTCGCCAACGCCGGCCGCAGCCTGGGCATGCACGTCTACGGCTACGACCCCTACCTCTCGGTCAAGTACGCCTGGAGCCTCGACCGCCACGTGCGCCACGTGAGCAACCTCTCCGAGATCTGGGCCAACTGCGACTACATCACCATCCACGTGCCCGCCACCGCCAAGACGAAGGGCATGATCGGCCGCGACGAGATCGCCGCCATGAAGGACGGGGTGGTCTTCCTCAACTACGCCCGCGACGCCCTCGTCGACGAGATCGCCATGAGCGCCGCCCTGCAGACCGGCCACGTCCGCCGCTACATGACCGACTTCGCCAACTCGGTGACCACCCAGATGAAGCACGCCGTGGTGACCCCGCACCTGGGCGCCTCCACCAAGGAGGCCGAGGACAACTGCGCCATCATGGCCGCCGACGAGCTGCGCGACTACCTGGAGTGCGGCAACATCTCCAACTCGGTCAACTACCCCGAGGCGGACATGGGCCCCATCGAGGGCGCCATGCGCCTGGCCATCTTCCACGAGAACGTGCCCAACATGATCGGTCAGATCACCTCCGCCGTCTCCAATCAGGGAGTCAACATCGAGAACATGATCGACCGCAGCCGCGGCGACTACGCCTACTGCCTGCTCGAGCTGGGCTCTGACCTCGACGATTCCGTGGTCGAGCAGCTCTCCAAGGTCGACGGCATCTACCGCGTGCGCGCCATTCGCAAGTAGCACTGCACCCACACGACGCGAGTCCGAGCCCCAGATGGCCCTCCTGCCATTTGGGGCTCGTTTTCTTCTGGTAGGCCGTCCCTGCTGGCTTTGTGGGTTTGTGCAGACCCCCGCGCCTCACGCAAGAGCCTGGCGTACAATCTGCGAGGCAACAAGCCATACGCAAGACCTCTTAGGACAAGGACCATCACATGTACGCGGTGCATTGCATGAACAACATCTCTCCCGCAGGCCTCGAGAAGCTCTACCAGAGCTTCTCGCCCGCCAAGCAGCTCGCAGACGCCGACGCGGCCATTGTCCGCAGCGCCAACATGCACGAGATCGAACTGCCCTCTGGCCTGCTGGCCATCGCCCGCGCCGGTGCCGGCGTCAACAACATCCCGCTGGAGCGCTGCTCCGAGCAGGGCACTGTGGTCTTCAACACCCCCGGCGCCAACGCCAACGCCGTCAAGGAGCTGGTCGTGGCAGGCATGCTGCTGGCCTCGCGCGACGTCATCGGTAGCGCCGAGTGGGTCTCCAGCAACGCCGACGACGAGAACGTGGCCAAGGACGCCGAGAAGGCCAAGAACCAGTTCGGCGGCACCGAGATCGCCGGCAAGACCCTGGGCGTCATCGGCCTCGGCGCCATCGGCGCCATGGTCGCCAACGCCGGCAGGCGCCTGGGCATGCATGTGCTCGGTTTCGACCCGTACCTCTCCACCATGGCGGCCCTCAGCCTCGACCACCACGTGCATTACGTGCGCCGTCTGGCCGACATCCTCGAGAACGCCGACTACATCACCATCCACGTGCCCGCCAACGACAGCACCCGTGGCATGATCGGCCGCGACCAGATCGCGCAGGCCAAGGATGGCGTGGTGTTCCTCAACTTTGCCCGCGACGCCCTCGTGGACGAGCAGGCCATGGCGCGTGCGCTGGAGAGCGGCCATGTGGCTCGCTACGTCACGGACTTTGCCAACCCCACCACCACCCACATGAAGAACGCCCTGGTCTTCTCGCACCTGGGCGCCTCCACCAAGGAGGCCGAGGCCAACTGCGCCGCCATGGCCGTCGACGAGCTCCAGGAGTATCTGCTGGAGGGCAACATCATCAACTCGGTCAACTTTGGCGACGTCGACCTCGGACCCATCCAGACCGACGAGCGCATCGTGGTGCTGCACCGCAACATCCCCAACATGATCGGCCAGTTCTCCTCGATCCTCGCCGAGACGGGACTCAACATCGAGAACATGGCCAACAAGCGCCGCGGCGACAACGCCACCACGCTCATCGAGACCAGTGGTCCTTGGGATGACAACGTGCTCGACCGCATCAGCGCCGTGGAGGGCGTGTTCCGCGCCCGCATGATCCCTGGCCACGAGCTCTGAGAGCGCCTCTGACCGTCCGCACCAACAAGAAGCGGGCTTCCTTCCAACTCGGAGGGAAGCCCGCTCTTTCGTATGTCCCATGGCCCCACAGGGGCTGTCTTCTTATGCCAACTAGGCCGCCTTGTGCATCTTGACGAGCAGGATGTCGTCGGCATGGTGCTCGGCGTGGGAGGCAAACCAGGCCTCGACGTCCTTGCACAGCTGACGAATGCTGTCGGCCTCGAAGCGACGCTCGTGCCCAAAGAACACCGCACGGTACTCGCCGCTCAGATACCAGCCGTTGTAGCAAGCCTCGAAGACCTTGCGCTCGCGACGGCTCATATCCTTGATCTGCTTCATGTCCAATCTCCTTTTAGCTAGGGCCAGCAGGTCGGACGGTAGGTTATTTGGTTTGGGCGGGGGTGTCTATACCGCTTGGAGCGAGACCACACCGCATTCACAACGTGTGAACGGTCCCATATCTGGTGCTGTTTGCACGGTCTCGGGCCGCCTATCGCCTTGGTTCCGTACCCAAGCCCTCACTCCCCCGCACCTCACGAAAACAGGAGGGAGGAAAGCCCGACGGGCTCTCCTCCCTCCTGCTACCTGCACACAGTCTTACGAGGCGTCAGCAGACCCTTAGACATGCCATTGGGGTCGCATGCAGCGCGTCATGCAAGAAGAGCGCATGCGCGACAGCGCCGCGCACGGAAAGACGCGAGAGAGCCACATGAGCACCCTCAGCTGCACCCAACGCACGTCCCTACTCATGGTTCAGCCCGTTCCTTCCCAACACACCGCCGACGCCAACTTCGAAAGGAAATGTTCCCGCCCGGTTGAACGCGGCGATGAACATTCGGATTGCATTTGAGGGTGTGGTGCCGATCTGCTCTGTTGCCTCGAAGAATCGCTCCTTCTCGGCGGGCAGAACCTTAGCTACGACTGGAGTCATCTTGTCTGACATGGTGACCGCTTTGTTCGTTTGTGGTATGACTTGGTATGTTTTTGTTTTACCCAGTTATACATAGTATCACCCGTTTGCCTGAGCGCAAGAACTTTCTGCAAAGACCTCCGAGCGGTAACCCAGCTGCAACCTAAGCCTCAAAACAGGGCGTTGACCTGCTTTAACTTGCGGTAACGCCTTTTGGTGCGAGCCTTTGTACACCTCGTTGGGCGGCTATAGTTGGCCCGCCAGCCACAGCGAGAGGAGCGTCCCATGACCGTCGACGAGAGCATGCCGCTCGAGCAAGTGCAGGACTTCTTTGCCCACGACCTGTTTGCCTACGAGGCCTGCGGGTGTCGCATCGTCGAGGCGTCCCGCGGCCATGCCGTCACCGAGTTCGCGATCGCACCCATCCACCGCAATGCCATGGACGCCGTGATGGGCGGAGCCATCTTCACCCTCGCAGACTATGCGCTGGCCGTTGCATCGAACGTCGGTGAGAACCCAACCGTGTCGATCTCCAATACCATCGAGTTCCTCTCCCCCGCCCGGGGCGAGCGCCTCATCGCCACCTGCGACGCCGATAAGAGCGGTCGCAATCTGGGCTTCTACACGGTCGACGTCACCGACGACCTGGGTACCCACGTGGCGCGCATGGCGGCGACCTGCTTCAGACGCTAGCGAGCCCGCCACGTTGTATCAATCTGGTCGAAAAGATATATACTTACGTTCGTAAGCAATAGGCTCCACAACTCATTGCGAACCGAGCGTCGGGAGAAACCCCATGGCCAAGAGAGACACGGCTATCCTCGAGATCATCACCGCCGAGAAGCGCGTGGAGGTGACGAGCCTGGCAGAGCGCATGGGCGTCTCGGCCGTCACCATCCGCAAGGACCTCGACGCCCTGCAGGCCAAGGGCCTCGTTCAGCGCGAGCACGGTTTCGCGGTGCTCACCAACCCCAACGACGTCGGCGGACGCCTCGCCTACCACTACGAGGAGAAACGACACATCGCGCGTCGTGCGGCGGAGCTCGTGCCCGACGGAAGCACGATCATGGTGGAGAGCGGAAGCTGCTGCGCACTGCTCGTACGCGAGCTGGCCGACGTGCGCACGGGCGTGACGGTCATCACCAACAGCGCCTTCATCGCCGGATACGTGCGGGACGCCCCGAGCCTCTCGGTCACGCTGCTCGGTGGCGCCTACCAGCCAGACTCCCAGGTCATGGTGGGACCCCTCGTGCGGACCTGCGCCGCTGAGTTCTACGTCGACCGTCTGTTCGTCGGCACAGATGGCTGGATCGAAGGTGTGGGCTTCACCAACGCCAACCAGATGCGCGCCGACGCCGTACGCTCCATGGCGCAAGCTGCGGCCGAGGTCGTCGTGCTCACGGAATCGGAGAAATTCGGGAGGCACACTGCCGTGCCCCTCCGGCTCGACGGAAAGCCGACCACGCTCGTCACGGATCGCGGCCTGAGCGCAGACGCGCGCCGCAGCGTGGAGGCCCAAGGCATCAATGTGCTCATCGCCGGAGGCACTGCCGACTAGGATTTGCTCTTTTGGCTACTCATCCCGCGCGAGGTCAAAGACCTCGGGTACCGCACCGTCGTCGATGGTGAGGCCGGGCTTCTGCTGCGGCCGCTCGCCGAGGAGGTCGGCCATCACATGGGCGGTGGAGCCCAGCAGGTCGACCGAGGGGATGCGCAGCGCCTGCAGCGCGTTGCGGAGGTCCTTGCGCACGCGCTTGCTCAGGATGGTGTGGAACACGGCACAGGCATCGTCATCCCCCTGTTCCTGGATGAAGCCGACGACCTGCTCGGCGGAAGGCGCGTTGCACAGCACCTTGATGCGCACGTGACCCTCGGGGAACTGCGCCGATGCCGCCCGTACGATGCGGGCAACGGTCTCGCCAGTCATGTCGGACACGCCATAGACGGTAATGCTCTTGCTCATGGATGGCTCCTCTCTGCCATGCTCCACTTGGTTCGGCGAGGCCTGCGCCTCTGGTCGGGCGCCCCTTGCCTAGAAGAAAGCCTCGATACCCTCGTCGAGATAGGCCTGCTGGCACTCCGTTAGGTCCTCGGGGTGCAGGTTCTTGAGGCCCCGCAGCTGGTAGTCCATGTCGAGCAGCGCGTACTTGCTCTCGCCATAGTTGTGGAACGGCAGCAGCTGCACGCGGCTGCCACCGGCATCTCGGAGCCAACGAGCCATCGCACGCACGTCGTCGAGGCTGTCGTTGAAGCCGGGTATGACGGGTGTGCGCGGAAGAACGTCCGCATGATGTTCCAGGGCCCAACTAAGGTTCTGGAGCATGAGGTCCGCCCGCGCGGTAGCATGCTCACGCAGCTTGGTGGGATCGACGTGCTTGAGGTCGATGAGCAGATGGTCGAGCTGCGGGGCGATGCGTTGGAAGACCTGAGACGCCACATGGGCCTCGGTCTCGAGGCAGGTGTCGACGCCCTCCTCGTGCAGGCGAGCGAGAAGCTCCTCGCAAAAGTCCGGCCAAGTGAGCGCCTCGCCTCCCGAGAGGGTGACGCCACCACCAGAGTCCTCGTAGAAGGGTTGGTCCTGCAGGCAGACCTTGAGGACCTCATCTACCGTCTTTGTCTCTCCGATGCAGGTGAGGGCGTGTGCCGGACAGGCCTTTACAGCCGCGAGGGCCTCGGGGGCGTCACCACGCAGCGTCCGCACGTCCACATGCCGCTTTCCGGCGTACTCCACGGCGCGTGCGCTCGGAGCCGCTGCCAGGCAGGCGCCACAGCCCACACAGGCGCTCCCCTTCCATTCGAGCTGCGGGGCACGCAGCTGGCTCTCGGGGTTGGCGCACCAGGCACAACGAAGCGGGCAGCCCTTGAGGAACACGACGGTCCGGATGCCCGGCCCGTCGTTGAGGCTGAACTTCTGGATGTTGAACACCGTCGCCGTCTGCATCGATCCTCCGTGCATCGCGCTTGCTGATAGTGCAATAGTAGAATGAGTTACGTTCGTAAGTCAATACTGTTTGTCTAGGAATATTTATCCATTTTGTCTGTTGACTTCTCTGTGTTTCGTCAGTACTATAAGTTTCGTCCGTAAGTAGTATAGCTTCGCTAAGGAAGAGGAGAGAAGCATGGAGAACCGCGAGCACTTTGGCGCCCTGACCGAGCGCATGCAGGTCTTCCGCGAGGAGGTGCTGGACGAGAAGCCCTTCGTGGACGCCGAGCGTGCCGTGCTCTACACGCAGTCCTACTGCCGCACCAAGAACCAGCCGCCCGTCATGCGCCGCGCCCTGGCCTTCGCGCACGTCCTCGACCACATGACCATCTACATCGAGGACAAGACGCTCATCGCTGGCAACCAGGCCACCAAGAACGGCAACGCGCCCGTCTTTCCCGAGTACACGCTCGGCTTCGTGATCGACGAGCTCGACAAGTTCGAGAAGCGCGACGGCGACGTGTTCTACATGACGGAGGAGGACAAGCAGCGCGTGCGCGACATCGCCCCCTTCTGGGACAACAACAACCTGCGCGCCCGTGGCGAGGCGCTGCTGCCCGACGAGGTCTCCGTCTTCATGGAGACCGGCGTCTTTGGCATGGAGGGCAAGCTCAACGCCGGCGACGCGCATCTGGCCATCAACCACGCCCGCATGCTCAAGGAGGGCCTACGCGGTTACGAGGAGCGCACCCTTGCTGCCAAGGCCGCCCTCGACCTCGCCGATCCCGACTCCATCGACAAGTACGTCTTCTACAAGGCCGTGCTCGTGGTCATCGATGCGGTCCGCCGCTGGGCCGGCCGCTATGCCGCCCTCGCCGCCGAGCAGGCGGCCACCTGTGATGACCCCGCCCGCAAGGCCGAGCTGGAGCGCATGGCCGCCGCATGCGGCCGCGTCCCCTACGAGCCCGCCGAGACCTTCTACGAGGCCATCCAGGCCGCATGGTTCAGCCAGGTCCTGCTGCAGATCGAGTCCAACGGCCACAGCCTCTCCTTCGGGCGCTTCGACCAGTACATGGACCCCTTCTACGAGGCCGATCTGGCAGCAGGCCGCATCACCGAGGACGAGGCGCTCGAGCTGCTCACCAACCTGTGGATCAAGACCCTCACGGTCCAGAAGATCCGCAGCCAGGCCCACACCTACTCCAGCGCCGGCAGCCCCATGTACCAGAACGTGACCATCGGCGGCCAGACTCCCGACACCCACGAGGATGCCGTCAACCCCATGAGCTGGCTCGTGCTGCGCTCCGTGGCCCAGACCCGCCTGACCCAGCCCAACCTGACGGTTCGCTACCACGCCAACCTCGACCCCGCCTTCTTTGCAGAGTGCGTGGAGGTCATGCGCCTGGGCTTTGGCATGCCCGCCCTCAACAACGACGAGATCATCATCCCAAGCTTCCTGGCCTGGGGCGTGAGCGAGTACGACGCCTACAACTACAGCGCTATCGGCTGCGTCGAGACCGCCGTGCCCGGGCGCTGGGGCTACCGCTGCACCGGCATGAGCTACATCAACTTCCCGCGCCTGCTGCTGTGCGCAATGAACGGAGGCGTGGACCTCACCAGCGGCAAGCGCTTCGTCAACGGTCATGGCACCTTCCTCGAGTGGGAGAGCTTCGACGACCTCATGGCCGCCTGGGACGCCTCGCTGCGCGAGATGTGCCGCTGGTCGGTGGTGGTGGAGAACGCCATCGACAAGGCTTCCGAGCGCGACGTGCCCGACGTGCTGTGCTCCGCCCTCACCGACGACTGCATC
This sequence comes from uncultured Coriobacteriaceae bacterium, assembly GCA_902779675.1. Taxonomy (GTDB): domain Bacteria; phylum Actinomycetota; class Coriobacteriia; order Coriobacteriales; family Atopobiaceae; genus UBA1367. The sequence continues at coordinate 28,976 of CACZCK010000004.1, forward strand.
GCCCGCGGCAAGACCATCAAGGAGGGCGGCGCAGTCTACGACTTCATCAGCGGCTTGCAGGTGGGCATCGCCAACATGGCCGACAGCCTGGCAGCCATCAAGAAGCTCGTCTACGAGGAGGGAGCCATCACGCGCCAACAGCTCTGGGACGCGCTGCTCTCCGACTTTGCGGGCGAGGAAGGCGCACGCATCCAGCAGATGCTGATCGACGGCGCCCCCAAGTACGGCAACGACGACGACTACGTGGACGACCTGGCCGTGGAGTGCTACGCGCCCTACATCGACGAGGTGGCCAAGTACCACAACACGCGCTTCGGCCGCGGTCCCATCGGCGGCATCCGCTACGCCGGCACCAGCTCCATCAGCGCCAACGTGGGCCAGGGCATGGGCACCATGGCCACCCCCGACGGCCGCAAGGCGCACGAGCCGCTGGCAGAGGGCTGCAGCCCCGCCCACAACTGCGACAAGCAGGGCCCGACGGCCGTGTTCAAGACCGTCTCCAAGCTTCCGACCGACAAGATCACCGGCGGCGTGCTGCTCAACCAGAAGGTGACCCCCACCATGCTCGCCCGCGAGGAGAACAAGCAGAAGCTGCAGATGATGCTGCGCACCTTCTTCAACCGCCTGCATGGCTACCACGTGCAGTTCAACGTGGTCGACCGCGCCACGCTGCTGGACGCCCAGGCGCACCCCGAGCGCCACAAGGACCTCATCGTGCGCGTGGCTGGCTACAGCGCCTTCTTCAACGTGCTGAGCAAGGCCACCCAGGACGACATCATCGACCGCACGGAACAGGTGCTGTAGGCTGGGGCCAGCGCCGCAAAGCGACGCCTCATAAAGGAAAGAGCGGAGACTGGCGTGTCTCCCCTATCAGAAAGGTTGCTTACCATGGAATTCTTCATCGACAGTGCTGACATCGAGGCCATCCGCGAGCTGTGCAGCTTCCTACCCATCGACGGTGTGACCACCAACCCCACTATCATCACCAAGAGCGGCAAGGAGCCCGAGCAGGTCTTCGCCGAGCTTGCCGAGGTGCTGACCGAGGACCAGAAGATCATCGCGCAGGTCGTCTCGCTCGACTATGACGGCATCCTGGCCGAGGCCGAGAGGATCGCCTCCATCCGCGGCGGCAAGAACATCGTCGTCAAGATCCCCGTGACGCGCGAGGGCCTGCGCGCCATCCCCGCCGTCAAGGCCAAGGGCATCAGCGTGCTGGCCACGGGCATCTACTCGCCCGACCAGGCCTTCTGGGCCGCAAAGGCCGGCGCCGACTATCTGGCACCCTACGTCAACCGCATGTGCAACTACGGCGACGGCGTGGGCCAGGTCATCGAGCTCGTGGAGACGCTCGCCCGGTACGGCTTTGCGGCAAAGGTGTGCGCGGCGAGCTTCAAGAACGTCGACCAGGTGCACCAGCTGCTCGCCGCCGGCGTGCCCTCCATCACCGTGAACCCCGACACCATCCGCGACATGGTCGGCCACCCCGGCACCGCCATCGCCATGGAGGAGTTCACCGCCAACTGGCAGAAGGCCTACGGCAGGACCACCCTCTAGCCACAGCGCACACCCACGAGACAAGCGCGGCCCCGACGACACGTTGTCGTCGGGGCCGCGTCACGTACGCTTTCAGATGCCGCTACGAGGCGATGTCGTTGTAGTGCAGGAGCTTGAAGCCGGCGCTCTCGATGGCTGCCTCGGCCTTGTCGCGATCCTCCGGCTTGATCTTGAGGACGTCGATGGCGGTGTCGCCGTTGGACTGGAAGCAGTAGCCGTACTCGATGTTGACCTTGGTGGAGTCAAGCGCCTCGAGGAGCTCGGCCAGGGCGCCCGGACGATCGGGCAGCTCGACGGCAAGCACCTTGGTCTTGGTCGCGCGGAAGCCCGCCTCCTCGAGCACGTCAACCGCATGGAACACGTCGCTGCAGATGATGCGCGCTACGCCATAGTCGCTGGTCTCGGCGATGGTCAGGGCGTCCATGTTGACGCCGGCGTCGGCCAGGGTGCGGCACAGAGCCGCCAATCGGCCCTCGGAGTTCTCGAGGAACACCGTAAGCTGCATGATCATTACTTATCGTCTCCCCTCAGGTCGATGACGCGCTTTGCCTTGCCCTCGCTGCGCGCGATGGTCTTGGGTTCCACAAGCTTAACGCGAATGCCCACCGACAGGGCCGTCTTAAGCCGCGACTGGATGTCCTTTTGCAGCTGTTCGATGGCACTGATCTGGTCGAAGTCGAAGTCGGGGTTGACCTCGGCCTTGAGCGTGACCACGTCGAGGTGGTTCTTGCGGGTGAGCTCGATCTGGTACCACGAGGCGACCTGCGGGAAGGTCTTCATGACGTCCTCGATCTGGCTCGGGAAGACGTTGACGCCGCGGATGATGAGCATGTCGTCGGTACGGCCGTGCAGGCGGTCGATGCGACGGTGCGTGCGACCACAGGCGCACTCGCCTGGGATGATGCGCGTGATGTCGCGGGTGCGATAGCGGATGACCGGGGTGGCCTCGCGGTCGATGGTGGTCAGCACCAGCTCGCCCCACTCGCCGTCGGGCAGCACCTCGCCGGTCTCGGGGTCGATGATCTCGGCGTAGAAGTGGTCCTCGGCCAGGTGCAGGCCGTTCTGCTCCATGCACTCGATGGCCACGCCCGGGCCCATGGTCTCGGTCAGGCCGTAGACGTCGAGCACCTTGTAGCCGAGCTTCTGCTCGAGCTCGGCACGGAAGTTGTCGCTGAACGCCTCGGCGCCGTGGATGCCGGCGCGCAGGTGGAAGTCCTTCTTGGGATCGAGGCCCATGGCGATGGCGGTGTCGGCGATGTACATGGCGTAGCTCGGGGTGCAGCACAGGATGGTGGAGCCCATCTCGCGCAGGACGCGAATCTGGCGCTCGGTGTTGCCGGCGCTGATGGGGATGGTCATGCAGCCGGCCTTCTCGCAGCCATAGTGGGCGCCGAGGCCGCCGGTGAACAGGCCGTAGCCATAGCAGATCTGCGCGATGTCGTCAGAGCCGCCGTCGGCATACCAGATGCCGCGGGCAAAGCAGTCGCCCCAGATGTCAAGGTCGTGGTCGGTATAGCCCGCAACGGTGGCGACGCCGGTCGTACCGGAGGACATGTGGATCTCGCGCACATCCTCCTTGGGCACGGCAAAGAAGCCGAAGGGGTAGTTGTCGCGCAGGTCCTGCTTGGTGGTGAAGGGCGCCTTGGCAAGATCGTCGAGAGACTCCACCGCGTAGGGGTCAAAGCCGGCCTCGTCAAAGAGGTTGTGGTAAAACTCGACGTTCTCGTAGCACGTGATCACGGTCTTCTTGATGCCCTCGAGCTGGATGGCCTCCAGCTGGTCATGAGGCATCGTCAGGATGTCCTGCGGTTGCTTCATTGACTTGCCTTTCACTGCCGGATGGGACCTCTCGTCCCACTCGCACGGTTGTGCGCGCGAATAATTGTAGGAAGGCTATGTTTCCTTCATTTGACAGATATATGACATGTTAAGTCAACTCTACTGAAAGCGTGCGCACCACAAAAGGCGCCTCGAGCACGACGCGACCGCGGCAAAAGGACGCGTCCTATCCTCGGCAAATGCGATAAGGTTGGAAGGTACGCACGAAGGGAGGCGTCCATGAAGTGGTTCTGGCAGCGCGACCGAGCACAGACACCCAAGCGCGAGAAGACCATCCCCGCAGGGGCCATTCGTCGTAAGCTGCGCTACACCGGGCGCGTCCAGGCGGTGGGCTTCCGCTTCACCGCGCAGCGCTGGGCCCAGGAGCGCGACGTCACCGGATGGGTCACCAACCTCGTCGACGGCGACGTTATGCTTGAGGTACAGGGCACCCCCGAGCAGGTCGAGGGCTTCATGGCCGACGTTGCCCATGAGTCCTCGCGCGACGGCGCCTTCATCCGTGCCCGCCTCGTGCAGTGCGACGACGTCACGCCCGTGCCCGAGGACCGCTTCGTGATCCGCAACGTCAACTTCTGACCTCCCCTCCGCACCTTCGACCAAAGGACTCCTCATGCGCCTCCTGTTCTGGCTCGCCATCCTTCCCTCAGCCCTCCTCGCCGCGCGCGTCCTTGCCTACGACCGCATCGAGCACGAACCCGTGGGACTTCTCATCAAGATCTTTATTGCAGGGGCGCTCTCCTGCATCCCGGCTGCCATCATCGAGACGCTCGGCGAGATGGGCATTGCCAGCGTCACCGACAATCCTGGCCTAATGGCCGTGCTCACCTACCTGCTCCTGGTGCCCATTGCCGAGGAAGGCGTCAAGTTCGCCGCCCTCAACCGCGTGCGCCGCAACCCCAATTTCAACTACACCTTCGATGGCATCGTCTACGGCGTGATGGCGGCGCTCGGCTTTGCCACACTCGAGAACGTGCTCTACGTGCTCGACAACATGAGCATCGAGGTCGCTCTCATGCGTGGTGTGCTGTCCGTGCCGCTCCATTGCACCTGCGGCGTGTTCATGGGCTACTACTACGGCGTGGCGCGCGGGCAAGAGGTACGTGGCGTGCCCTCCGAGGCAAGGCGCGCCCGCAAGATGGCCATGCTCATCCCGTGCATCATCCACGGCGTCTACGACTACAGCCTCGCCACCGAGTCTGCCTCCATGCTCGTGGGCGGGCTCATCTTTACGGTGTTCGTCTTCTGGATGGGTGCGCGCCAGGTGCGCGTGGCCTCTGCCAACGACGCGCCGATTATGGTGAGCCTCGAGAGTCTCACCAAGCCCCTGCCCCACGAAGGCTTCGGGCTCAGCAGCCTCGTGCGCGGCGACGGGCACAGGGGCACCCCTCCCCCGCCGTTCAACGGCTAGGGGCAACGATCGAGCGCGTTTGCTGCGCGACAATACCCTGACTGGCTACCGATGCAGGCTTGCGTAGACGGCACCGATCAGGCGCGCATCGGGCCCTAGCTCCGACAGCACGATGTTGGGCTTGGGCACCTGGGGCAGCTGCAGGTCGGCCATCATCGAGCGCATGGAGATGTGCAACACCTCAAGCAGCGCCGGCTGTACGCTGATGCCACCACCGATGACGATGACATCGGGATCTACGATGCACTGGAGGTTGAAGATCCAGGTGCAGAGGTCCTTGGCATACTCGTGCAGACCACGGAGCGCCGCGTCATCATCGGCGTTGACCCACTCGAAGAGCTGCACCCCATCGATCGACTCATCGTCCTCGAGGCCCTTTGCTGCAAGGATCGAACGCCGCAGACCCTGCCAGCTGCAGAGTCCTGCCATGGCATCGCGCGAGCGTGTCTCGCCAAGGATGGGGGTATGACGCACGAACGAGAACTCACCGGCAAAGGAGTGCGCGCCACGCAGCACGCGACCATCCACCACGATGCCTCCGCCAATGCCCGAGCCGATGGCGATGACGACGCCGACCCGCGAGCCGCGCAGCGCCCCGGCAGCGTACTCGCCCAGCGCATAGGCCTTGCCGTTGTTCTCGACCGACACGGGCAGCCCGCAGGCCAGCGACAGCTCGGCTCCCAGATCGACCCCATCGAGATAGTCCAGACGCCCGCCGCCGACCACCGTGCCCTGACAGTCGTCGACGTCCACCGTGCCCGGCACGCTCACGCACACGCATGAGACCTCACCCGCATGGGGCGCCACCAAAGCGGCAAGCGTCTGCACCAGTGCATCGGCGTCCTTATGGGTGCCTGGGCGGCTCCCTCGCTCCAGCATGCGCATCTGGTCATCGACGATACCCCACTCGACGTGGCTTACACCCACGTCGAGGGCGAAGTACTGTGCCATGAGATTCTCCCTGTACGTTTAAGCTGCGATTTTGCACGGTAGTACCACGTGTAGCACAACGTTGCCAACAGCAAGGCGCCAAAGGTGCACTTTTCGCCATGCGCAGGGCCCACCTGCACGAACGGCTGGTCATCAACGTGCTCCTACAGGCGCCACAGCTCCTCGAGGAACGCCGCGCCATAGCGCTCGAGCTTCTTCTGGCCCACTCCTGGCACCTCGAGCAGTTCTTCCTCCGTCCGCGGGCGGTTGCGCACCATGGCGCGTAAGGTGCGGTCACTGAAGACGACGTAGGGCGGTACGTGCGCTTCGTCGGCGAGACTCTTGCGCAGCACCCGCAGGCGCTGGAACAGCTCCTCGTCGGGTGCGTCGTGTACCCACGCCTCGGGCTCGGGAGCCTCGACTCGCCGCACGTCGCCCACGCCGAACACGCGGCCCTCCCCCGCGGCGCGCCGACGCTCGGTGCGCAGGTAGCGGTCGGGTGTCTGGCCCGTGCAGACCGAGCAGCCCCCGCAGCCGCCCTCCGGCACCTCCATGCGCTGGCCGAAGTAGCGCAGCACGCGCGCCCGCAGGCACACCGTGCTCATGGCATAGCCGATCATCTCGCCCAGCAGGTGCTCCCTCCGCTCGCGCAGCAGGCGCTGCTCGCGCGGCGTGACCCCCTCGGCAAACTCGATGTTGTCGATGAAGAAGTGGCAGGTGCGGATGTCGCCCCTGCTCCACAGCAGGTAGCACTCCGCCGGCTCGCCGTCGCGACCGGCACGGCCCGCCTCCTGGTAGTACTCCTCGAGCGACTGCGGCAGCCCGCAGTTGATCACGTAGCGCACGTTGCTCTTGTCGATACCCATGCCAAAGGCATTGGTGGCCACCATCACCTGCACGTCGTCGTTGACGAATGCCTCCTGCGAGAGCGTGCGCTCGACGTCCGACATCCCTGCGTGGTAGGCGGCTACACGCGCACCGGCATCGCGCAGCTCCTCGGCGATCTGCTCGACCTTCTTGCGCGTGGTGGCATAGACGATTCCCGTGTCGTGGGGATGCGCCTTCACGTAGTTGGTCACCCAGAGCTCGCGCCGCTTGGGTGTCAGCTCGAAGGAGGCGAGCGCGAGATTAGGCCGATCGAACCCGCTCACCTCAACCACCGGATCACGCAGGCCCAGCAGGTTGCGTACGTCGTCCTGTACCCGCCCGGTTGCCGTCGCCGTGAGAGCCGCCAGGCGCGGACGCCGCGGCAGCGAGTCCACGAACTCGGCGATGTGGCAGTAGGCGGGCCTAAAGTCCTGCCCCCACTGGCTCACGCAGTGCGCCTCGTCCACGGCCACCAGGCTCACCTGCGCCTGCGCGGCAAAAGCGCGAAACTCTGGGTCGCTCAGCCGCTCGGGAGCCACGTACATGAGGTCGTACCAGCCCGCCAGCGCGCGGCGCAGCACCTCGGGTCGCACATGCGGCTTAAGAGTGGAGTTGTAGAACGACCCGCGGATGCCCGCCTCCTTGAGGGCACGCACCTGGTCGGCCATCAGCGAGATGAGCGGCGACACCACCAGCGTGAGCCCGCCCAAAAGGGTGGCGGGCACCTGGTAGCAGACCGATTTGCCCGCACCCGTGGGCATCACGGCCATGACGTCGCGCCCGGCGAGGATGGCCCGGATGACGCGCTCCTGGCCGGGACGGAAGTCCTGGTAGCCAAAGTGCTCGGCAAGCGAGGCACGTGCATCGTCGATTGTGGGCATGGGACTGCAGCCGCCAGCCATGCGCGTCACCCCCTTCGCCAGATGGTATCCTTCTTATCTGCACGACCTGCCTTGCACTGGCGAGGCCAGACCATGACTCTACACCAAGGATCCTCCCGCATGGACTCTCGCACCACCCACATCCTCGCTGCCGGGGCCGCCTGCCTGCTCTGGAGCGGGTCGCTCATCGCCTCCAAGCTCAGCTACGACACGCTCGGCCCCATGTCGCTCGGACTCATACGCTTTGCCCTGGCCACGGTGGCCTTCTTTGCCGTCTGCCTCGTGACGGGCGAGCGGCAGGTGCCCGACGCCCGCGGCATGGCGCAGATCGCCCTCACGGGCATCCTTGGCACCTCGCTCTACTTTGCCGCCGAGAACTACGGCATATCCATGCTTCCCACCTCCACCGGATCGCTGATCGTGGGGTCGTTCCCAGCCATGACGCTGGTCCTCGAGTGCCTCATCGACAAGGTCAGGCCGCACCCGCTCAAGACCGCAGGCATCGCGCTCGCCTTTGTGGGCGTGGCAGTGCTGGCCCTCTCCGAGAGCAGCGAGGGCGGCACCGACGTGCTGCTGGGCAGCCTCATCCTCATGTTCGGCGGTCTGTGCTGGAGCCTGTACAACTTTGCCATGCGTCTGGTAATGGGCACCTACTCCACACTCACCATCACTACCTGGCAGACGCTCTTTGGCGCCCTGGGTTTCATTCCCTTCGTGCTATGGGAGGGGCTGCCCACAAGCCTTCCATCGCCCACCACCTGGGCTTCGCTCGCCTACCTGGTAATCGGCTGCACGGTCGCGGGGTTCATGCTCTACAACTGGGGCCTCGAAGACCTCGAGCCATCCACAGCCACGTCGCTCTCCAACCTCATACCGGTCTTTGGCCTGCTGCTCGCCGCGCTCATCCTGCACGAGCAGATCAGCGTCCAGCAGCTGGTGGGCGGTGCCATCGTAGTCGTAGGGATCGTCCTCTCCACCAGGGAGGAGCCCTCCCGTGCCTAGCATGGAGCACATAGACACTCCCGCCATTCGCGCGCTGGAACGCGAGACCTTTGCGGGTCTTGATTGCGTCGACCACGGGCTGGTGGTGCTGCGGGGGGCCACCTCGTGGGGTGCGCATGACCGCGGATTCATCGAGCTGCCCTCGCGCGAGGGCACGCTGCGCGTTCATTTGGCCTACGACGAGCGCGAGGCTCCCCTCGCGGTACGCGAAGACGGCACGGAGGTCCCCGACCTGCTGCTGAGCCTCACCGACGAGAACGACTACCTGGCCTGCATCTGGGCACGACCTGCCGCTGGCTCGCCGCTCATGGGGGTGGGCGTCGACCTCAGCTCGCGCGAGCACTTTCGCGAGCGGCCTCCCCGGCGCGACGGCAGTCCCGCCCGCGACCTCTCGCTGCTGCTGTTCACCGAGACCGAACAGTCGCTCATACCGCAGCTGGAGCCCGAGGACGACATCCTGGCCAAGTCGGCGCTCTTCGCTGCCAAGGAGGCGGCCTTCAAGTGCACCGCGAGCCCGCTGCGCCGCTGGTACGAGTCGCACGACGACGAGCTGCTCTTTGAGGTGCGACACTTTGTGATGGAGGAGCCCGGCTTGGAGCGGGGCACGGGGCGCAACGGCGCGGCGCAGGCGGCCATGGACCGCATGGGCATAGCTCGGGTCGTGACGCACTACACGGAGGTCTGTGGCATGGCCCTGGTCACGGCAGTGGCACTCGCCGAGTAGGGCTACCAGAGCTCCAGGCGCCTGCCGCAGCGGACACACTCGTACCACGCGTGGCTGTGGCCTCCCTTGCGCTCGGGTGGCTGGAGGCGCTGCTCCCAGAGGTGGCCCTCATCGGCCGTGCACGGCCCCATGTCGCTGCCATAGGTGGTGAGCCCGGTGCCATCCAGGTCAAAGACCTCGTTGAACAGCACGGTGTGCGGCTCATCGAGGGGCAGGTCCATGTGCAGGTGGCCAAAGAACCACCGCTTGTAGCCAACCACACCCTCTACATGCTCCTCGAGCCAAGCGTTGTACTCGTCGTCTGGCCCCCAGAAGCCCGGGAAGCGGCTGCGGTACCACGTGTAGCAGCTGGTGGGCGGGCAGTGCGTGAGCACGTAGTCGACCGAGCCCACCTCGCGAGCCGCCTGGGCCAGACGCTCGCGCTCCTTATCGTCCGGCACCTCCTGCGGCCACCACGAACGATGCGGTACCCGCCAGTCGACATCGATGGAGTGGGCCCCTCCCAGCACTAAGAACGAGTGCCCGCCAATGTGGTAGGTCTCGCCGCGCATAAGGTGCACGACGTGCGGACGCACCTCATGCACGCGCCCGCCGTAGCGCTGTGTCACGGGCAGGGCATCGAGCAGGTCGAAGTTCTCGTGGTTGCCGTCGACAAAGAGCGTGGTCCACGGCTGCTCCTCGTACCAGTCGAGGCGCCGGCGCTCGCCCTCGCTGGGCGGATCGGCCCAGACGAGGCCAAAGTCGCCAAGCACAATGAGCACGTCATCGCGCGTGAGGTCCTGCGCGACCCACGCAAAGGCGTCGACCTTGGCAATGTCCGCCTCGCCGTGGGTGTCACCCGTCAGAAAGACCGCCATGCCAGCCGCCTAGTCCGCAGCCGAAAGCTGGGCTTCGAGCTCGGCAAACTCCTCGGGGACGGCATTCTGGTCGCAACCGAACGACTCGGAGACCGCCTGTGCCTGGTCCCAGCGCAGCTCGGCCGTCTGGGTGTCTCCCCAGTCGTCGTAGGCGTCACCCACGCGGTCGAGCGCATAGGCAACATAGCTTGCCAGCGAATCGCCCATGCCCGAAAGCAGCATCATGGTCACGAGCGAGTCTGGCGCGAGGTTCATGGCGGTCTGTGGATCGAGGTCGAGCAGGGCTGCCACACTGTCCTCTACCTCGCGTGCAGACTCGTGGCTGCCATCGAGCAGCGCACGGCGCAGCGCCACCGACACGGTCTCGACAAAGCGCGAGATGATCTCCAACAGGTAGTCTCGATGCAGCATGACCCCTCCTTAGCACAGTCCGTGCTCAAGTGTAGCAGTCCCCTGCCACGGCTCGCGGCAGGGCGCCATGTGACGTGGCAGATACTGCGCGCCTATTTTTGCACGGGAGGCACGAGCCCCAGATGCTCGAACGCGGCGGGCGTAGCCTGGCGCCCCTGAGGCGTGCGAATGATGAGGCCCTGCTGCAGCAGGTAGGGCTCGTAGACGTCCTCGAGCGTGGACGGATCCTCCCCCACGGCCGAGGCCACGGTGGTCAGGCCCACCGGGCGTCCGCGGAAGGTGCGCGCCAGCGCATCGAGGATCTTGACGTCCATCCAGTCGAGGCCCAGCTCGTCGATCTCGAAGAACGAGAGCGCCTCGGCGGCCACCTGCCACGAAATGCTTCCTTCGGCCTTGACCTGGGCATAGTCACGCACGCGTTTGAGCAGGCGGTTGGCCAGACGCGGCGTCCCGCGCGAACGCGAGGCGATCTCGGCGGCACCCTGCGCATCGATCTGCACGCCGAGGATGGCGGCCGAGCGCGTGACGATGCGCGCGAGCTCGTCGGTCGAGTAGTAGTCGAGGCGGTACGAGATGCCAAAGCGGTCGCGAAGGGGGCCTGTCAGAAGGCCCGTGCGCGTGGTGGCGCCCACCAGCGTGAAGCGCGGGATGTCGAGCCGGATAGAGCGGGCCGCTGGGCCCTTGCCAATGACGATGTCGAGGAAGAAGTCCTCCATGGCCGGATAGAGCACCTCCTCGACCTGGTGGTTGAGGCGGTGGATCTCGTCGACAAAGAGGATGTCGCCCTCGCCCAGGTTGGTGAGGATGGCGGCGAGGTCGCCGGTGCGCTCAATGGCAGGGCCCGAGGTGGTATGCAGGTTGGCACCCATCTCGTTGGCCACCACGCCGGCCAGCGTAGTCTTGCCCAGGCCCGGAGGGCCCGAGAAGATGACATGATCGAGGGGTTCGTTGCGGTCGCGCGCAGCCTGAATGAGCACGCGAAGGTTCTCGCGCACACGCTCCTGGCCGCAGTAGTCGTCGAGGGTTTTGGGCCGCAATGTGCGATCGACGTCGAGGTCATCTGAGGTGAGCTCGCCGGTGACGCTGCGCGGCCCCATCTGGCGGGGAGAGATGCCCGCACCGCCGCGCGATGGGCCTGCGTTGGCAAAGAGGTCGTCGTCGGTTGCCTCCCACATCACCTACCACCTCCCAGGCGCCTGAGCGCAAACGAGAGCGCCTTCTCGATGGTTGTGGCGCCGGCCTCCTCGTAGCCCTCGAGGGCCAGCTCGGCCTCCTGCGGCGAAAAGCCCATGGAGAGCAGTGCGTCGGTGGCCTCGGCCACAACGGAGCTGGCTTGCGGTGCGACGGCCGTCGAAAGCGATGGCTGCTCGAGGCCCACGAGACCCCGCAGCTCGGCGTCCTTGGCAAAGACGCCCTCGAGCTCGACGAGCAGGCGCTGGCCCTTGCGCTTGCCCACGCCGGGCACCTGCGCCATGCGGCCGATGTCCTGCGTGGCCACCACCGTGGCCAGCTGCGCAGGAGAGAAGGTGGAGAGCACCGAGAGCGCGAGCTTGGGCCCCACGCCCGAGATGGCTACCAGGCGGTCAAAGAGCGCACGCTCCTCGCGGGTGGCAAAGCCATAGAGGTCCATGGCGTCCTCGCGCACGATGAGGCGCGTGAGGACGGTAACACCCGCCTCGCCCGCCTGCGGCAGTGCGGCGGCCGTGGACGACGACACGCCCAGCTCATAGCCCACGCCACCCACGTCGAGCACGACATGGGTCGGCAGGACTTCCACGAGCGTTCCGGTCAGTTGCACAATCACGAGGCGGACCTCCTGCTTCTGTTCTCGCTCTCACGCATGCGTGCGATGTTGGCCGCGGTGGCCGCCGCCGTGACCTCGCGTGCCTCCTCCAGCTCGAGCTGGCGCTGGGCGCGCTCCGCCTCGGCGACCTGCGCGCCGGCCGCGCGCCGCGAGAGCTCCTTGGTGCGATTGAGGTTAGCATGACAGACTGCGGCGGCCAAGGCGTCGGCAGCGTGGTCTGGGTGCGGGTCGTGATCGAGCGCCAGCACCGTGCGCACCATGTAGATGACCTGATGCTTGTCGGCCGCTCCCGTGCCCACCACGGCCTGCTTGATCTGCATGGGGGTGTACTCGCCCACCTCGAGGCCGGCCTGCGAGCAGGCCACGATGGCCGCACCGCGCGCCTGCGCGGTGGCCAGCGCCGAGCGGGTGTTCTCGCCAAAGAAGATCTTCTCGATGGCCAGCTCGGTGGGATGGTAGATCTCGATGGCACGCGTGATCTCGTTAAAGATCTTGCCCAGGCGCTGGTCGATGGGCTCGGATGCCTTGGTGGTAACGCAGCCGTACGCCCGCGCGCGACAGAGCGCCCCACGCGTCTCGACGATGCCCCACCCGGTGTGCGCGAGGCCCGGATCGATGCCAAGTATGATCACGCGGCCTCCCCTCACCGCCGGCGGCAAGGCCGCAACACGAACGTCCGTTCTATACTAGCACACATTGCGATAGTAATCTTTGTAGCAATAAGATCCCGCTGGGTCACTACGCGGAGACTTGCGCCTACCGACCTCTCGGGCTGCCCGTCGCGTCGGCACGGCGGGAGCGAGGACGTAGCGAGCGAAGCGAGCGGTTCCGCAGCTGCCGCGTCGTAAGCGTCGGGCGTTCAGCCCGAGCGCGAGGTATGCGCAAGTCTCCGCGCAGTGACCCGGCGGGAACGCCTAGTTCTCCGAGAAGGGACTCATCCAACCGAGGGGATCGGCGCCCTCGCCCTGTTCTCCGGGCTTGAACGAGGCAGCCTGCTCCATGAGGTCACTCGGCACGAAGCCTCCCTGCTCGGCCAGGTCGCGCAGCATGGCGAGCGTCGCATCGATGTCGTGCGCAGGGCGTCGCTCCACAGGAGCCTCGTCCTCCGGATGCTCTGGCTCGCTGCCGTGAGCCTCGGCCGGTGACTCTCCCACAAAGTCGAGATGCTCGTCATGCCAGCTCACGCCAAGCGGGAACCGCGCGTCGTCGAGCGTATGCGTGCTCATAGCCAGCACCGGCGGCATGGCACGTCGTAGCGGCTCGGTGCGTCGCTCGGCTCGAAGCACCGCATCGACCAGTTCCGGATCGTAGGACTCGGTAGCCACCAGCTCGCCGAGCGGACGGTCGTACTCCACGTAGCCCAACAGCACCTCGTCGACCGAGGTAAAGTCTGCCTCCGTCGTGAGCAGCCTTGAGGAGCCCGCCGACATGGGCAGCTCGATCGCATCGGCCGCAGTCAGGTCGACACGCCTGAACAGGGGCGATATGGTGTTGCGCACATGCGCCATGTCGAGCACGTCGGAGCGATAGACATCCCCCAGAGGACAGAGGGCGGCAGCACGCACGTTGCCCGCATGCGCACCCAGGGCCAATGCCGTCTTGTCGAGCGACGAGAGCACGAGGGCGTCGTGTTCGCGCGCCAGGGCGGCAAGCTCGAGCTCATCGAGGTCGCGCTGGTCGAAGCCGCGCACCTGCCCCACGGAGCTGGTCACATCGATGCGCAGGCGCCGCCCCAGCTCGCGACAGGCTGGCGCCCGGTTGCCGGACGAACCTCCCACCAGCGCATGCACATGAAGCGGACCAACCGCATCGGAGGCCAGGGCCGCAAGCACCATCGAGTCGAGCGACCCATCGAGGCACAGGGCGACGTCGGTCATACCCTGCTTGGAAAGATAGTCGTGAATCCCTAGGCAGATGGCCTGCCAGAGGTGGAAGGGCGCGTCGTAGACCTCAGGCACCACCGCATCGCCCAGGCGCTCGGGCGCGGGAACGTCGACGTCGGCCACCAGCAGCGACTCCTCGAAGGCAGGAGCGAGTGCCGCAAGTTCGCCCGAAGGCGCCAGCACCATGCTCGAGCCCGAAAAGACCTGGTCTCCGTAGCCACCTACCGATGCCGCGCCTACGAGCCACGCACCCATGGTCTGGGCGTCGGGCACGAACCGCGAGAAGTCGAGGTCGGCACCCATCGCGCTTGAAGGGTCATCGAGTGCGAACGAGTAGCCCGACAGGAAGATGACGGCATCGACCTCGTAGTCGTAGTCATCAAGCGTGTCGAGGTCGTCGTGCGAGAGTGCAAGGGCAAGGCGCAGGCCGCCAAACTCGAACTGGGTGACCTCGCGCTCTGATGCTCCGGCCACGTTGCGCGTCGCCCGCAGCGGCCGTACCGCGCCGCCCTCGATCAGCACGACGTCGAAGACGCTCATCTCGCCGCCCGTATCAATGGGGGCGGGCACCAGTGCCGGACAGGCCAGCTCGTCGCTCAGGCGCGCCAACGCGTCGCTCACGTCGCGCAGGTACGAGCCGCGGTCCGCAAAGGGAAGCACGTCAATGCCGGCAAGGGCCGCCAGCGGAAAGATGAGAAGCTCGACTCCCTGCTCGGCGGCCCGCTGCGATTGGGCAACCATGTGCCCGACGGTCCTGTCGAACTCGCCGGGCACCGTGTTTATCTGGGCAATGCCGATGCGCACCGCTTAGATCTCTGCCTTGAAGAGACCGTGCAGGTTGCAGTACTCGTACACGGTAACGTTCTCGGCGCCGTCGCAGGCGAACTCGGCCACGGGCTCCGCGCCGGGCTGCAGCTTCTTGATCTCGAGACGGTCGTCGGTGGCGAGGGCCACGAACTGGATGTAGTGGGCATCGAGCATGGGATGGGCGACCTCGCCGACCTTGGCGACGATCTTGCCACCCTCGCGCGTGACGGCCGGGACGTGCTTCTCGCGGGCGCCGTCGCTGGAGCCGGCCACCAGCTCCTCGCAGGGCTCGCCGCAGCACACGGGCGTGCAGGGACCCTCGAGAACCTTCACGAACATGTTGGCGCACTTGGTGCACTTGTAGAACTTGACGTCGGCCATGGCGGCTCCCCTTTCGTCGTGCCTCTCCTGCCGATGCTATGCGCATCGCTCCCCCTATTGTACGCGAGGGCAGGCCGTGCGTATGCGAGAGTCGCACCGCCAGCTGGGCAGGCGCCAGCTTGCACCGCGTCCCTGCGGATGTACGCAGGGCCCTTTGGCCTGTGCCATGCGCCTCATGGGACCCGCACGCGCTACCATGGTGACGTCGAGGGGAGACACGGGTGTACAAGCAGTTCAACACCATCGAGGAGCAGGTCGCCATCCTGCAGCGACGTGGCGTGGCCACCGGCGACGACACGCCGTCCATCCTTTTGCGCGAGGGGTACTACGCCGTGGTCAACGGCTACGGCAAGGCGTTCGTCGATGCCTCCGCCTCCGCCAGGGCGGGCGACGACCGCTTTGCACCCGGCACCACCTTCGACCAGATCTACCAGCTCTTCCTCTTCGACCGAGAGCTGCGCGCCGTCACCTTCCGCGCGGTGATGTGCGTGGAGGCCACCCTGCGGTCGGTGCTCTCGCACACCTTCTGCGAGCAACATCGCTCAGCCAATGCCTACCTGCGCAGGAACTGCTATGCACAGGCCGGCGAGTACCTACTCGGCGCACGGGCACACGACGGCGACCTCACCTGGATGATCAACACCCTCGAGCACCATGCCCGCGGCCACGTGGCCGACGAGCACGACGACGAGCAACGCGACAGCAACCGCGTGGCCTGGTATCGCGAGCACTACAGCGAGGTGCCGCTCTGGGTCCTGTTCAGCGACCTTACCTTTGGCAACCTGCGGTACTTCTTTGCCCTCATGAGGCGCGCCGAGCAGAAGCGCGTGTGCGAGCGCATGCGCGAGGTCTGCGGCACCACGCATGCCGGGCAGACGCTGACCCCCAAGGGCATGCTGCACGACCTCGACGCCCTAAGCGCCTTGCGCAACGGCTGCGCCCACGAGGAGCGCGTCTACGACGCGACATTTGGCAGCGACGAGCTCACCTACCCGCAGGTACTCAAGGTCCTGGAAGCCTACCTAGCCGAGGGCGACGAGCAGCGCCTGGGCAACGCCGTGCGCGAGCTGACCCGCCGCTACGGCGCCAAGAGCACCGCCATTGCGGCGGCGCTCAGGCAGGCGGGCCTTGTGGCGGACGCAAGCTGACGCGCCGCCGCGCCTCGAACCTACGCAAAGGCCACGTGGCCCTCACTTCCCATCAGGTCGATGACCTCGGCCTTGAGCAGCACGTTGCGTGCGTCGACGCGCGTGGGCAGCTCCATGCGCATGGTGGTGCCCGACGCCTCCTGCACCAGCAGCTCAACACGGTCCATGCCGCCATAGCGCGCAAAGATCTCGTTGAGGTTCTGCATGCGGTCGTAGGTGAGCATCCGCGGGGTGAGGAACACCTCGAAGATCTTGGGACGGTTGGTGCGGTCCGACAGCTCGAGGGCCACGATGTCCTGGCAGATGATCTGGCTGCCGCGGTCCGAACGCTCCAGCTTGCCCGTCACGCGCACGAACACGTTGCCCACGCTCTCGCCGGTCTCCTGGTCGATCTCGCCGGCCAGGGTGGCGGCACACTGCTTGTAGAGCTTGGGGAACACCACCAGCGTGATCTCGCCCTCCATGTCCTCGAGGGTGACGATGGCCATGTTGTCGCCGTTCTTGGTGGTCTTCTTGGCCACGGCGGTGACCATGCCAGCCAAGCGAATGGGCTTGCCCTCGGGCACCTTATAGCGCGTGGAGGCCGTGCCAGTAACGGGGTTCAGGTACTCCTCACTCAGCTCGATGTCGGAGATGAGGTAGTCGCGGGCCTTTGAGAGCGCGTACTCGTAGGGGCGCAGCGGGTGGTCTGAGACGTAGATGCCCAGCACGTCGTGCTCCTGGGCAAGCTTGACGGTACGGTCCCACTCGATGCCGTCGGGAGCCGGCACGTCGCTCGCAAAGCCCGAGTCCGCCACGTCGGCAAACATGTCAAAGAACGAGAACTGCCCTGCGGCGCGGTCCTTCTGGCGCTTGGCGGCGGCGTCGATGATGTTCTCGGGATTGTTCTTGTCCACGAAGTGCATCAGCTGCATGCGGGTGTAGCCCGTGGAGTCGAAGGCGCCGCTCTTGATGAGCGCCTCGACCACGCGGCGGTTGGCCTGGCTCGAATCCACGCGCTCCACGAAGTCGTGAAGCGTCTTGAAGGGGCCGCCGGCCTCGCGCTCGGCCATGATGGCCTCACCCACGCCCGCACCCACGCCGCGGATGCCCGCGAAGCCAAAGCGGATGCCCTCGGCCGTGGCCGTGAAGTCCTTACCGGACTCGTTGATGTCAGGCGGCAGGATGGCCGTGCCCTCGTGCCGGCACGCGGTGACGTAATGCACGATCTTCTCGGTCTTGCCCATGTAGCTGGTAAGCACCGAGGCCATGTACTCCTTGGGGAAGTACGCCTTGAGCCAGGCGGTCTGCATGACGAGGATGGCGTAGCCCGCCGAGTGGCTCTTGTTGAAGGCGTAGGACGCAAACTCCAGCACGTCGTCCCAGATCTTCTCGGCAGTCGCGAGGGAGTAGTCGTTGCGCACCGCGCCGTTCATCCAGTGGTCGCGGATGGTCTCGTCCTTGCCGTCCTCCCAGTGGAAGACCTGGTCGGTGAGCATCTTGATCTTTTTCTTGGCCACCGGCTTGCGAATGCGGCTGTCGGACTCGCCCGCCGAGAAGCCGCACATCTTCATGGAGATCTGCATGACCTGCTCCTGGTAGACCATGGTGCCGTAGGTCTCCTCCAGGATGTCGGACAGGCGATCGTCGTAGAAGGCCACCTGCTTGCGGCCGTTCATGCGGTCGATGTAGTCGCTGACCATGCCCGCGCCAAGCGGGCCGGGGCGATACAGGGCGATCAGTGCCACGACCTGCTTGTACTCGCGCGGCTGCATGCCCTTGATGGTTGCCGTCATGCCCGCCGACTCGATCTGGAACACGCCGGCCGTGTGGCCGCGGCCCATCAGCGCAAAGATCGCCGGGTCGTCGAAGGGGATCTTGTCGACGTCGATGTCGACGCAGGTGGCACCAGGCTTGATGGTGCGACGCACGGCCTCGGGCATGCGGTCGATGTCGGACGGGTTGGGATAGTTGGCGCGGATGTTGCGCAGCGCCTTGCTGATGACGGTGAGTGTGCGCAGACCCAGGAAGTCCATCTTAAGCAGACCCATGTCGGCCACCGAATGGCCCTCGTACTGGGTGATCTCGACGCCACCCTTGGTGTCGAGCTTGGTGGGCACGTGATCGTTGACGGGCGTGGGGGCAATGAGCACGGCGCAGGCGTGCACGCCCTCGCCACGGGTCTTGCCCTCGATGGCCAGCGCGGCGTCGATGATGCGGTGCGCGTCAGCGTCACGGTCGTAGGCGTCGCGGAAGTCCTGGCTGTAGAGGTCTTCCTTGCCCTGGGTCTTGTTGAGCACGAACTTGAGCTTGGCCTTTGGGTCGTTGCTGATCATCTTGGACAGGCGCTGGCCCATGTACACCGGGAAGCCCAGCACGCGGTTGGCGTCGTTGATGGCCTGCTTGGCCTTGATGGTCGAGTAGGTGATGACGTGGCTCACGCGGTCGGACCCGTACAACTCGCGGACGTGTTGGACGACCTCGAGCCGCCGCTCATCGTCGAAGTCCATGTCGATATCGGGCATCTCTGAACGCTCGACCGACAGGAATCGCTCGAACATCAGACCGTTCTCGAGTGGGTCGAAGGTGGTGATGTCCATGGCGTAGGCGACGATGGCGCCAGCAGCCGAGCCGCGGCCCGGCCCCACGCCGATGCCGTTCTCCTTTGCCCAGCGCACGTACTCCTGCACGATCAGGAAGTAGTCGGCGAAGCCCTTGGTGCAGATGACGTCGTACTCGTACTCAAAACGCTCTAGCACGTTGACGCCACCGATGGTCAGCTCGCGCCAGTTGTCGCCGTAGCGTTTGGCCAGGCCCTCCTCGCACTCCTTGCGGAAGCGCTCCTCGGAGGTCTCCCCCTCCCTCAGGCCAGGGAACTTGGGCAGGTACATGTGCGTCCAGTCGAGCTCGTAGTTGCACTTGTCCGCAATCTCGAGCGTGGTGTCGCAGGCCTCCGGGATCCACGAGAAGAGCTGGCGCATCTCCTCCTCGGTCTTGAGGTAGAACTCGGTGCCCTCCATGTGCTTGCGGTTGGTGTTGTCGAGCTGGTCGGCCGTGCCGATGCAGCTCAGGATGTCCTGCGTGGGGGCGTCCTCGCGCGTGAGGTAGTGGAAGTCGTTGGTAGCCACGACCTTGATGCCCAGCTTGCGGGCCAGCTTGACGAGCTGCTCGTCGAGGGTACGGTCGTTGAGGCCGCCGCGGAAGTCCAGGCCGTGGTCTTGGATCTCGATGTAGAAGTCCTCGCCAAAGATGCCCTGGAAGGTGCGCGCCCAGCGCTCCGCCTCGTCGAAGTTGCCGTCGAGAATGCTCTGCGGGATGATGCCCTGCACGCAGGCGCTCTGGCACACGATGCCCTCGTGGTACTCCTGCAGCATGGCCAGCGTAGTGCGCGGCTTATAGTAGAACATCTCGTTGGCGGCCTTGGACATCATCTTCATGAGGTTGACGTAGCCGGTCTCGTTCTTGGCCAGCAGGATGAGGTGGTAGCGCCGCTGACGCGTGCCCTTCTCGATGGTGTCGTCGGTGATGAAGTAGGCCTCGCAGCCAAAGATGGGCTTGATGATGGGCACGGGCTTGCACGCCTCGACTGCCGCGAGCGCGGCGTCCTTGTTGGCCGCTCCGCCGGCCGCCTGCCAGGCGGCGGTGTCACGCTCCCACTGTGCATGCACGCGATCGTGCGGGCCGGCGTCGGGGGCGTCGGGCGCAGGCTCTTCGAGGTCCCAGTCCTTCTTGAAGCACTCCAAGTCGTGCGACCACTGCTTGAAGTCGGCCGCACCGCTGTTGTACTTGCGGCACTCGAGGTCGAAGTTGGGCACGCCGAACATGTAGCCGTGATCGGTGAGGGCAAGCGCCGGCATGCCGAGGTCGACGGCACGCTCGACCATGCCCGAGATGGGCGTGGCGCCATCGAGGATGGAGAAGTCGGAATGGTTGTGCAGGTGAACGAACGCCATGTGCACGTTCCTTTCGCGCGGGATTTCAGAGGTCCATTCTAACCGAGCCTCCCGACGCGAACCGTGCTCCGCTGGCAATGGCGTAAAGTGGCAACAACGTGTTCGATGCGCTACCACAGGACCGCTCAGGCCCCACGCACAGCAGCGCAGAGCACGTCAGACCCTATACTTAAACGGTCGACACGCGAGGTCGAGCCTCGCCCCATGGAGGGAGCCCGAATGCCACGCACGCCCCATCGCCCGATCGCATGCCTCATGCGTACAGTTGCCGCCTTTGCGATCGCTACAGGCCTCACCGCCTGTGGCGCGAAGGCCACCGCCCCGCAAGAGCCGGCCGCTCTGGCCAACGTATCAGAATCCGGCAGGACCGAGGAGGCCTACCAGGAGGCGCTCGAGCAGCGCTTCGAGGCGGGCGTCACTCTCGTCGGGCAGGAAACGTCCCAGACCACGGGCACGCCTGCTCAGTTCAGCGAGCTGGAGCCGCAGGCAGCGGCACCTGCGAAGCCCGCGCGCAAGCCCTGGACCGTGATGGTCTACATCGTGGGCACCAACCTCGAAAGCGAGAGCCCAAACGGCGAGGCCAGCATCGACATCGACGAGATGGCCGCGGCGGGCGTCGACTTCTCGCAGGCCAACGTCCTCTACATGACCGGCGGCGCCAAGAGCTGGAAGAAGGACATCCCCAACGACAAGAACGTGGTATGGGACCTCGCGACGGGCCAGCCCGTCGCCGTCAGCGAGGCCAACAGCATGGGCGACCCCGCCACGCTCGCGTCGTTCGTCAACTTTGCCGACGCCTACTATCCCGCCGAGCACACGGCACTGGTCATGTGGGACCATGGTGGTGGCCCCGTCCTAGGCTTCGGCGAGGACGAGCTCGCTGCCGACGACGGACTCTCACTCCCCGAGATGGCCACGGCCATGGAGCAGACGCGCTACCACGGTGGCACCAAGATTGACGTCGTGGGCTTCGACGCCTGCCTGATGGGATCGGTCGAGATAGCCGACGTCTGGGCCCCGTACGCAAAGTGGATGGTCGCCTCCGAGGAGAGCGAGGCCTCCGGTGGCTGGGATTGGCGCTATCTCTCGGTGCTCAATGGAGCGCCTGAACCCGCCGCGTTCTGCGAGGCCATCGTAAGCAACTTCAAGACATTCTACGAGCTGCAGAACCAGCAGGGCGGCCTGGGCAGAATCGACTACACGCTCGCCGCCCTCGACCTCTCGGTCATGCCCGAAATGCGCAATGCGATCGACGAGCTTGCCGTCGCCCTCAAGTACGACGTGGACGCGGGCGACTACTCCAAGATCAATGCCGCACGCGAAGGTGCCTGCGAGTTCGGCTTCCTGATCGTGCAAGGTCGGGTCATACGCCACGACCTCTTTGACCTCGCGGACTTCGCCACCAGGCTCGGCTCCTCGCAGCCAAAGGAGGCGGGGCGCGTGAGCGAGGTGCTCAGCCGGCTCATACGCTACAACACCACCAACATCGAGGGCGCCAACGGCGTCTCGATCTACTTCCCCTCCAACAACCCCAGCATGTGGACGCTCGCCCAGCGCGGTATGGGCACGCCTCTCGGCGACGCCTACCGCGAGCTGGAGTCGTCCTATGCCGACCGCTGGAACCAGCAGTCCGACACCGAATGGACGCTCATCAACCTCAACCCGGCCAAGGCTCCGGGAGAGGCGGCCCTCTCCCCCGACGGCACCGAGTACCTGGTGCCCCTCGACGAGGAGCAGCTCGCCGACCTCTCGCACGCCAGCTACTCGGTGCTGGCCTACGACGACACCAGCTACCGGCGCATGCTCTGCGACGTGCGTGTCGAGCCCGACGACGACGGCGTACTTCACGTCCCCGTCGACCCGAAGGTGGTCGTGGCCACCTCCGACGGGCTCGATACCCCCATGCCCCTACTCGCCCAGCAGGTCACCGCAGACCGCTACGTGTGCCCCACGGTACGCCTGATCTCCGACGTGAGCGACGCAGACTCCTACGACGACGTCTCGCTCGTGTTCGTTGCGGGCGAGGACGACGGGCTGCTGCTGACAGCGGCGCCCTTTGCCAGCCAGGGCGTCACGTCGTCGCGCCTGAGCGCCAACCTGTCGGACTACCAGGCCATCGCCTCGCTGTACGGCCATAACGTCAAGCCGACGCGCGATGACGACGGCCTGCTGCCCCACACCCTGTGGGACGAGGCGGACGACGACTATCGGTATGCCTGGACCGACATCGACGAGAGCCTGGCCTTTGGCCTGCAGCCTGCCTCGGAGCTGGGACTCAAGGTGTCGTGCCAGGTCATCCTCACCGACCAGAACGGAGCGCAGCACGGCACGGAGCTCTTCGAGCTGGGCGGCCAGAGCAGCTAGCGCCACACGGACACGCATGAGGCGCGGGCCGGTCCGATGGGCTGGCCCGCGCCCTCACGTTGCGAAGAGCCACCATCAAAAGATAAATTGCGCAATTATCGTGCACGCACGGGGCATGGCCTACCATTGCTCTGCCTATATTTAGTCAAACCTAACTTTAAGGAGCGTCCATGGAGCGACCCAGCGCCTGGCAGAGCTACACGCCCGACCAAGAAAGGGAGCTCGAGCAGCTCGCCCAAGCGTATGCGGGCTTCATCTCCCGCAACAAGACCGAGCGCGAGTGCGTGGCGGAGGCCATCCGGATGGCCGAGGAGGCCGGCTACCGCAGCCTCGAGTCATGCGTCACCGAGGGCACTCCCCTGCAGCCGGGCGATCGCGTCTATGCCTCCATGCGCGGCAAGTCGCTGATCCTCGCCGAAATCGGCGTTAAGGACCTCACGTGCGGCATCAACATCCTGGGCGCCCATGTCGACAGCCCGCGCCTCGACGTCAAGCAGAACCCCCTCGAGGAGAAGAACGACCTCGCGTACCTGGACACCCACTATTACGGCGGCATCAAGAAGTACCAGTGGGTCACGATCCCGCTCGCCATCCACGGCGTGGTGGCCAAGAAGGACGGCACCGTGGTTCCCGTGGTGGTCGGCGAGGACCCGAGCGACCCGGTGTTCGTCATCACCGACCTGCTCATCCACCTCTCCGCCGAGCAGATGGGCAAGGAGGCCTCAAAGGTCATCGAGGGCGAGATGCTTGACATCCTCGCCGGGCACCGTCCGCTGCGCATCGAGGGCGATGGCGAGAAAGGCCTGGAAAAGCGCCAGCTGCTCGCGCTGCTCAAGGAGCGCTACGACATGGACGAGGAGGACTTCCTCTCCGCCGAGCTCGAGGTGGTGCCCGCCGGCCCCGCCCGCGAGCTGGGCTTCGACCGCTCGATGCTGCTGGGCTACGGCCACGACGACCGCAGCTGCTCCTTTCCGAGCCTGCGTGCCCAGCTCTCGCTCGCAGAGCCTCCCGCGCGCACCGCACTCACCATCCTGGTGGACAAGGAGGAGATCGGGTCGGTCGGCTCGACGGGCATGCAGAGCCGCTTCTTCGAGAACGTCGTCGCCGAGCTCCTGGCTCTGACGGGCCATGGCGACGGGACGCTCGCGCTGCGCCGCTGCCTCATGAACTCCGACATGCTCTCGAGCGACGTGAGCGCAGGCTTCGACCCCTCGTTTGCCAGCGCCTTCGACCCCAAGAACGCCGCCTTCCTCGGGCGCGGGCTGGCCTTCAACAAGTACACCGGCAGCCGTGGCAAGGGCGGCTCCAACGACGCCGACGCCGAGTACGTCGCGCGCATCCGCGCCGTGATGGACGACCATGGCGTCAACTGGCAGACCGCCGAGCTGGGGAAAGTCGACCAGGGAGGCGGAGGCACCATCGCCTACATCCTGGCCAACTATGGCATCCGCGTCATCGACTGCGGCGTGCCCGTGCTCTCGATGCATGCGCCGTGGGAGGTCATCAGCAAGGCGGACCTCTACGAGGCGTACCGCGGCTACCAAGCGTTCCTCACCCTGGCATAGGCGCTAGCGCACCCCTACCCCAGCTCCTCAGGCGCCCAGTCGATCGCAATGATGCGCAGCTCGTCCTGGTTCGCGATGGCAATGCCATCCACAGGCTCGTCAAAGCAGCGGAAGACCTCCTGCGAGCTGACGAAGGCCAGCGCCTCCTCGTAGGCCTCTTGGCTGCTCAGCTTGAAGCGCAGCGTGGTCTCGCCCCGCTCACTGGCCTGCCCGATGAGGTCACGCAGGGCGAGCGCGCTGAAGCCGTCGAGGTAGGTCCCCTCCAGGCGATAGTAGTCGTAGGCCGTCGAGGTGCAGACAGGCAGATTGGTGGGTTCGATCGCCGTGTGGTCGCGCATGATCTCGTCGGTCGTGATGCACAGGTAGTCGTGGACCACGACGTCACCCGGCAGGATGGTGCCGTCGTCGCCCACGAAGGCCGGATCGCCCCACGTCACGTCGACATAGGTGGGCGTTCCGTCGAGCCACACGAGGTTCCAGCCATGCGACCCGCGTCCCTGCGCCTCGCCACGCACATAGGTGCAGGGGATCCCCTGCTTTGCGAGCAGGTACTGCAACGCACGCGCATAGCCCGCGCACACCGCCTCGTGGTCGACAAACACCCCCACGATGGTCTGGTCACGCTCACCCTCGTGGTAGTCCGTGCGGTCGACGATCCATTCGTAGCAGTGCCTGAGTCGCTCGTAGGCGCTCGCGTCTGGCGCGATTCCCGCAAGAGCCTCGCCAACCTGCTCGTCAATCTGCGCCTGCAACCCATCGATCTGCTCGGACGGCACCGTAAACTGCGGCACGACCAAAACCGAGCCGTCCTGCTCGCCGTAGTCGTAGCCACCGAGCCAGAAGAACTCGGGGTGGTCGCCCCGCACGGCCCAATAGGCCGCCTCGGCATCGGAAGCCGTGCAGTCCTCCAGCACGAAGCGCTCCTGTCGGTCGCGGAGCGCCTGCAAGAAGGTGCCATAGACCATCTGCTGACGGTCGGTCAGGCCGTCGTACCAGAGTCCCGCGTCCCCCTCCGTCGGCATCGTCGGCGTGGCCACTGGCGTTTCTGGCTCGTCGACAAGCACGTCTGCCAGGGGGTTGGTGCAACTCGTGAGCTCCCCTGCGGCCAGGACGTCGCGCACCCAGAGAATGGGCACGTCAAAGCGTCCATCAAAAAAGAGGCCCGCGCCGATGGCCACGAGACCGGCCGTCAGCAGGACGGTGGCACAGCCACGTAGCAGCCTCATGGACACCTCCACATTTCAACGAGGATGGCCGAGCACGCAGGCCCGGCCATCACGTCGGTCACAAAACCCTCGCCGGCACTACCCCGCCAGCGACCCAAACATGTCGGAGACCCCAACCACCAAGTCGACGATGCCACCGAACTGCTCGAAGACCGTCTTGGCGGACGAAACGGCACCCCTCAGTTGCTCGGTCCAGCCGTTGACCGCCTCGAAGCGCGAGGTGGGCAGCGCGTCGGCCTTGCTCGAGCAGTCGCTCACCACAGCACCGGCCTCCTGTAGCGTCTTTGCCAGCGCGACGAGCTGCTCCATCTTCTGCGAGACCTTGCCCATGTCGACGTTCTGGCCAGTCACGATCCCGTCGGCCGCAAGCTCGTCCCAAGAGTCGAGCACGGGCACCACCGCGTCGTCGGCCAGCGTTCCCGAGATGGCGCCAATGGAGCGCATCGTGGCCACGTCAGTGCCCAGCACCGGCACCTGCGAGGCGATGTCCCACTGCACGCCATCGAGCTCGGCTGATGCCTGGCTGGTGAGCGTGGCTGCCGTACGGGCGTAGGTGAGCGCCGCGTCGTAGTCCTGCGCCTCGACGCTGCTCTTGATCTGCTCGTAGGCGGTGGCAGCCTGGCCAAACAGGTCTCCCACCCGCTTGACGCTCAGGCCAAACCATGCCCCAAAGCCCACGATTGCAGCCAACAGAAGGGTAAAGACCAGCTTGAGGAACCCATGTCCCCTCTTGGACGTGACGTTCGTGCTCATGAGATGACTCCCTTCCATCTCGGGCGGTACACCCACAAAGACAGGTACCTGTCCAATACAGAAGGTACCCATCTCGGCAGCGCCCCATGCATTCCTTCGCAACTTCACGCAGCCGGCCGTCCTCGTCACGTCAGACGATGATGGGCTTGCGCTCCGCATCGAAGGCGTAGCGCACCACGACCGGCCCGCCCACTCCGTCGTCCACCTCCACGCAGACGAAGGCGCATTCCACGGCCTCGAAGCCCTGGTCCATGAGCACCCACGCGTAGAAGTTAGCCTGCATTCGGTGGCGCTCCTCTATCTGCGCGAGCGTGAGCCCCACGTCGCCGGTCTTGTAGTCGACCACCAGCGCCTTCGAGGATCCGTGGTCACACGCCAGCAGGTCGATGGCCCCCTCCACGTACTTGCCGTAGCGCGCATCCACGCGCACAAAGAAGGGAACCTCCGGCCGCACCAGGTCGAAGGCCAGCACCTCGCGACGCAGGTCGCACCGCTCCCAACGCCCGATGGCCTCCTCAAGGCGCCTCGTCTGACGCTGCGACAGGTGCCAGGTGCGCGCCAGCGCCTCGAGGCGCTCCGGACTGTGATCGCGACCCGTCTCCACCATCGTCTGCGCCAGCTCGTGAAAGGCGGAACCTAGGTTGGTGGCCTTGTCGGTGTCATCGGTATACGCAGAGCCCTCCGCCTCGGCCTCCTGCTGTGCCTTGGGTGGCGTCGGCGGAAGCCTGCGGGGACGCGCGTCCTCTACGGGCGTACCTTCTTGATCGGCCGTGGCACCTGCCTCACGGGCAGGCAACGCCTCGGCCTCCATCTGCGCATGGGCCGAGGAGTAGCTGAACACGCCCTCGCGTGCGCGCCAGCCATGGGCGTCGATGCGTACGTCTTGCACGGGAAACAGCAGGAAGTGCTCGGGTTCGGACGCCTGACCTGCCGCCTGCGTTCCCAGAAGGGGTATCTGCGTAACGCTCTGGGGCAGCTCGCCATCGAAGCCCTCGAGCGTACCGGCCGAGACGGCCTGCCACGGGTCGCCGCTGCCGCGCCTCGGGCGCACCAGCTCCACCACGCGTGCCACACCCTCGGCAGCCTCCACGGCAACGCGCTCGTAGCGCACGCCGCCCGCACCGTCACTCACGCGCCGCTCCAGCTCGATGGGCCGCTCGGGCGTCACCTCAAAGGCGCACTCGCCTGCCGCAAGCTCGTCGAGGGCGGGAAACGCCCCGAGCATGCCCATGGCGAGCTGCGAGAGGTACTGGTCCTTGTCCGAGACGGGCAGACCCACCACCAGCGCCTCCTCGGCACGGGTGAGGGCGACGTAGAGCAGACGCGCCTTCTCGGCGGCCTCGGCGCTCAGCTCGCACTGGTCGAGGAACGCCGCCCACTGGGCGGTAGAGCGGCACTGGGCCGCCGTGTCGGGCACCTCGACCTCCTTGCGGCAGGCACTGACACCCTTGACCTGGGGGCCGGGTGCCGCGACCACCACGCAGGTACCGTCCATGCGCCCGACCGAGAGGCGTCCCGACGCCGAGGGGTTGCCCCAGCACTCCGCCACGGCCGTTACGGCAAACTGCAGTCCCTTGGAGCCGTGGATCGTCATCACACGCACGGCGTCGACCGTGTCGCCCACCAGGTTGGCAGGCGTGAGCTTGGCCGCCGCCAGCCAGCGGTCGAACTCGTCGGCCGCACGCGCCGCGCCCAGGCCCAGGGTGGTGGTCAGCTCGCGTACGTAGCGCACGGCGGCAAGCACGTTGGCCGCCGTCGAGAGACCGTCGAGGCCCTGGCGCTCCAGCCGGAGCAACCAACCGCTCTCCTCCACCACGGCCTGGCACACGTCGGCAAGCTGCCAGCGCCCGAGGCGTCCATAGGCACGGCACAGGACCTCGTGCGCCCGCATGAGACGCTCCGACGGCTCCACGGCCCCATACAGCTCGAGCTCGCCGTTCACAAAGCACTGCTCCACGGGTCGCTTGGCCGGTGCGTCCAGCACCTCCTGGCGACGCGTGCCCAGCTGGCAGAAGTCGTCGGCATCCAGGCGGAACATGTCGCTGGAAAGCAGGCGGAAGAGGCCCGTCTCGGTGTCGTGCGGGTTGGCGAGCGTATGCAGCAGCGCCTGTATGACGCCCACCTCGGGCGTGCTGGAGAACGACGAGCCGCCGGTAACCACAGCGGGCAACCCATGCGCGCGCAGCGCGTCGAGATAGAGACCCACCTTGCTCGTGGTACCCAGAAGCAGCGCCATGCTACCCACCGGCTGCCCCGCGTCACGGTAGGCGGCCAGACGGTCGGCGATCTGCGCGGCGATGGTGGCGCTCATGAGCTCGGCGTTGCCGCCCGTGGCGACCTCGAGGCGGATGCGGCACGCCTCGCTGCCGTCCTCGCTGCGCGCGGCATACCTGCTATGGCGCCCCTCATCGCCCGCGAGCTTGAGAAAGTCGCCGAGCAGCCCGGCATCGCCGCACACCCGCTCGACGAGGCCAAGCACGTTGTGGTCGGAGCGGTAGTTGACGTCCATCGCCACATGCTGCGACGCGGGCAGCCCCCGCCCGCGGGCCCGGAAGACCTCCACGTCGCCGCCGCGGAAGCGGTAGATCGACTGCTGGGCGTCGCCCACGGTGGTGAGGTGGCGAGCATCCTCGCCCGAGAGCAGCGAGATGAGACGCAGCTGTCGCTCGTCGGTGTCCTGGAACTCGTCGATCATCACCAGGCGGAAACGGTCCTTGTAGTCGCGCGCCACCTCAGGGTTGTTCTCCACGACGCTCAGGGCGAGGCCAATGAGGTCGTCGTTGTCCAGATAGGAGTGCTCGCGCTTGAGCTCCCCGTACCGCTCGTCGACGCGTCGGGCCAGCAGCACGACCTGCGGGCACAGCTCCTGCACGCGCTCGTACTGCGCGCAGGCCGTAGCCTGTGCGAGCAGACGCTTGGCATCCTCCTTGAGGGGCTTCTGGTCGGCCTTGCGCAGGTCGGGCACCTTGATGCCCCCAAGCGCCTCGCATGCACGGGTGGCCGTCTGCTGCCCGGGGGGCAGCGCGCAGAACTCCGCGAGTGGTGCCAGCGACGCCTCGGCAACGCCACGCTGCTTCTCGGTGAGGTTGAGCGACGCGATCGCCTCGAACGCGCGCGTCAGGGCCCGCAGCTCCCCCGCCGCCTCATGCGACTGGGGGCACACAAACGCGTCGAATCCATCCGCGCACTTGGCAGCCTCAGAGCGGAGCGTGGCGATCATGCCCACCACCGAACCCGAGCTCGCGGTCCACAGTGGGTACTCCTCGCGCAACGCGGCGTAGGCGTCATCGTGCTGGACCTCGTCCATCACCTCGTCGAGCGCGCGAGCCATGAGGGCATCGGCAACGCTGCCGTCGCACACCTCGAACTTGGGGTCGACCCCCAGCTCGATGGCATGGCGATGCAGGATGCGCGAGCACATGCCATGGATGGTCGAGATCCAGGCACCGTCGACGCGCAGGGCTTCCTCGCGCAGGCGCGGATCGTCCTCGCCCGCCGCACGAAGCGCCTGGCGCACGCGCTCCTTGATCTCGAGCGCTGCGGCCTCCGTAAACGTAATGACCAAGGCTTGGTCGATGGAGTCGAGGTAGCGTCCGCCGTCGGCAGCGCTGCCCTCCGAGAGGGCGTGCACCAGGCGCGCCGTGAGCGTGAAGGTCTTGCCCGACCCGGCGCCTGCCGCCACGAACAGCGGCTCGTCGAGGCGCTGCACCACCGCACGCTGGCCGTCGTTGAGCCGAGAGAGGTCGATGCCTGCCATTATCGTGCCACCCTTCTCTCGCACTGCATGACGGGGCAGAAGTCGCAGGAGTGCGCGTCGCGAGGCCGGGCCTCGACGTTGCCCGCCATCATCTGCCGGACCTGCTCGGCCACCAGCTCCTCGGTACGGTCGAGCAGGGCGTCCATGCCGCTGCCGCCATCGGCACCGCGCGGCACGGCCACGCGCTCGTAGCGCTTGGACGAGACACTGCCAAAGACCATGTCGGCCACGTTGGCGTCGGCCACGCCCGCAAGCGCATGCGGACTCTTGGTGCTGAGGTAGACGCTGCCCACAAGACGCAGCCGTCCTTCGAAGGCGCGGCGCACGACCTGCGCGTACACCAGCGACTGCACGCGATTGGGCAGCGAGTCTCCCTCGAGCACGCCCTCCTGCAGGGCGTCGTACTCGGCGGCAAAGCCGTTGGGGCTCTTGTGCTTGTAGTCGATGATCACCGCCGTGCCGTGCGGGCTCACGTCAATGCGATCGACGGTCCCGGTGATGTACGCATCGGCGTAGGGTACCAGCTGCCCACCGCGCCCGAAGCTCCACTCAAAGAGGCGCGGCTCGAAACCCTGCAGGATGCCCGTCTGGTACGCGAGCGAGGACAGCAGGTCCTGGCGTAGCTGGTCCTCCTGGGCGCGGTCGGACGAGTCGTGCGCGACCAGCAGCTGTTGGGCCTGCCGCGGGCGCTTGACCATGTACATGTGCTGTTGGTGCAGGTCGAACTCGAGGTCGAGCGCTGCACGAGCTGCCTCGAGGGTCGTCTCGTCGATCCGCGAGCCGGCGACGTGCACGGCCGGATCGACCTCGATGCGCGCCAGCAGCTCGTCGCGCGGGATGCCGGGCCACTGCGCTTCGAGTGCGCGAGCCAGCAACTCGCGATGCGTCACCTCGAGCACGCGATGCGCGAAGGTGCCCATCTCCATACCCCCATGGCCCGCGTCGACCGTTCCGAGACGCAGGCGGCGCAGGCTGAACCACTTGTAGGGACACTCGAGGTACGTCTCGATCTGGGAAGCCGAGAGCACGGGCTTGCCACCGGGCAGAACCTCGCTACCTTCCTGGGGCACAAAGACCTGCCCGCGCGACGCATCCGTCAGCAGGCCGGCCGGTGCCGGGTCGCTCGCAACCGCAGAGAGGGGTCCCACGCCGAGGGGTGACAGGTTGGCGCCAAGGCTCGTCTCGGGCCGTGACTCCTTGGGCAGTGAGATCTGCTCAAAGCTCGCCGAAGCGGAGATGCCGCAGGCGGCAAGCAGCTCCGAAAGCATGACGGAAGGGTAGGTCTCCTTGGCGTCGGCATCGTGGGTGGCGCGCTCCAGCACCAGATGTCTGCGAGGTACCGCCACCAGCGCCCTGAAGTTGGCACGGGCCTCGGCCATCGGGTCGGCCACAGGTTCCACGTCCAGCATCTCGAGCAAGGCCTGAAGCAGGTCGTCGCCCGCCTTGATGCCCTGCTCGGCAGTCGTGAGCCCCATCACCACCAGAGCGTCCACCGAGCCCGGCGCCAGGCGTGCGGCGCCGCCCACGTCGCTAACGGTGACCAGCGGCAGACTGGCTGCCGCCTGCGTCTCCATGCGCGTCATGACCGACATGCCCTCGGCAGCCCACTCGGCGATCTCCACGAGCTGCGCAAGCGACACCGCGCCCTCCTGCGACCGGTCGGTGGTCACGCCGAGCTCGCGCAATGACCCAGCAAGCTGCAGGATCGCCTGCAGCACCGCACGGGCCTCGTCGGCATGCTCGTCGAGCCGCGCATCGGGCTGGCCGAGCGACTCGACATAGGGCAGCAGCAGCTTGGAGGCGGCCGTGCCCATGCGCCCGCGCAGCAGCTCGGCAGTGGCGCGCGCGACCGCCGGCGACGTGTCGCGCTCCGACTGGAGCATGGCCAGCACGCGCGCAGGGGTCAGCAGGCGGTTACCCCGCCAGACGGCATCGGTCCACCAAGCCTGCGCCGCATCGACGTGCGCGATGTCGGAGAGGAGAAAGTCGGTGAGGTGACGCGGCGGCCACCAGCTCATGTCGCCCAGCTGCGCGACCGGCCCCTCGAGCCCCTCGACGGGCTCAGGCCATGTGGCGGCAAGGTCGGATAGCTGCGCGACCGTGTGGGCAAACGCAAAGAACGCCTGGGCGGACGGGCAGTCGAGCAGGGCCGTCGACCAGCCCATGCGCACGGGCAGCCCGCGGGCGGCCAGCTTGGGCAGCAGCTCGCGACGCGCGCGTGCCACGTCGGGGACGGCCACCACAACGCTCTGCGCCTCGTCCTCGGCCACCAGGCGCGCTACCCGCTGGGCCACCACCTGCGCCTCGGCCACGGGTCCGGCAGGCATCAGCAGCTCGATGGCGCCATCGGCCGGCGAGACAAGTAGGTCGTCGGAGAACAGGGCATCGAGCAGACGGGAGAGCTGAGGGGCGCGAGCGACCTCGGCACCAACGGGGCAACTCTGCGTTGCCCCCTCCTGGCCAAACCATGCCAGTAGGCGCTCTACCTGCATCGATGCGGGGCCGTCGCACACGTTGGCGACCACAGTCACCTCCGTGAGCCCCGCGAGGGCGCGCAGCAGCTCGCGGTCGGCACGGCCCATGGACGAGAAGCCTGCGACCACCACCTGGGGCACGCGCGCCCCCGCGTTGGCCAGCAAGTGCGGGACGAGCACCGAGACCTCGGCAGCACTCACGAACCCATGCTCGGCGAGCAGCTCCGCCATCCGACCGGCAAGGCCCACCAGGCAGGTTTCCGCAGCCGTCAGGCCTGCGCGCAGGCAGGCATCGCGATCGACGCCGGCGGCATTAACCGGTAGCCAGGGCAGCGAGCGGCCGACGAGACTCGCCAGCACGGCTACCACGCCGTCCGATACCTTGATGGGACCCAGCTCGTCAGGCGTTGCCTGCAGCATCGCCTGGCGCCCAAGCACCGTGAGGGTGACGCTGTCGGCGATGGCACGGCCATCGCCCCAGACCTCCCAGCGCTCCTTGAGCCACGCCGTGGGCGTGGTGGTGGCTACCGACAGGGCCAGCCCTCGTTCTGCGGCCAGTGCGCGTTGCGCGTCGAGCGCCTGTGCAAAGCTGGGCACGAGCAACACGGCCGAGCCGCATGTCTCGATGCCCTCGCGCAGCGCCTCGATGACGCGCGCGCTGACCAGCTGCTCCTGTGCTGTCCTGACGATGGATACGGGCATGGCCGCCCTCCTCTTGCCAACCATGGTGGTACGACGTTCCATGGTAGCAAGTGGCACGGACACGATGCGAGCGGGATTTACGGGTGGCCTCTCCGCCCCTCGCCTTGGCACGCCTAGCGATCGCTCAGGCGGTCGAGCACCAAGCGGTAGCCGCCCTGTGCTCCCTGCAGGCACTTGGAGACGCGGCTCACCGTGGTCGACGAGGCGCCCGTGGCCTTGGAGACCTCCAGGTAGGACCGCCCGTCGCGTAGCATGGTGGCTACCTCCAGACGCTGGGCAAGCTCCGAGATCTCGCGCCTCGTGCAGAGGTCGGCCAGCAGGGCATGGGCCTCATCGGGCCTCGACAGCGTGCACAGCGCCTCGCACAGCCGCTCGATCGTCTGGTCCTGCTCCATGCTTCCTCCCCTCGCACGTCGACGCACATCACTTTAGCGCATTAAAGCACGCGGTGCCCGTCTCGCCGCGAACGTGTCAGCCGTGTGTTTTTGCAAGCTTCATCTGTCGTTCATGTGCCTGAAGCCACGCTAGGGTACAACTATGCACGTCGGCGTCTCCGGCGCCCCGTTAGGAAAGGACCTGCCATGGAGTTTCTTGGCACCTGGCTCGTGACATCCATCGCGACCTTCGCCGCAATCGCACTCGTCCCCGGCATCAGCGCCGTGGGTGGTTCATATCTTGGCCCCATCATGTGCGCGCTTGCGCTCGCACTCGTCAACGCAATCGTCAAGCCCGTGGTCACGCTGCTCTCCCTGCCGCTGACCCTCGTGACGCTGGGTATCTTTTACCTGGTGGTTAATGCCCTCATGCTCCGGCTCGCCAGCAGCATCTCACTGGACCTGTTTGGCTCTGGGATCCGCATCGACTCGTTTGGCGCAGCCTTCATGGGAGCCATCGTCATCTCCATCGCCTCGATGATCATCGGCCCGGTGATCGGCTCGTAGCAAAGGCTCTCCGCCCGTTCTAGCTCGCCTCGCCCGACGGGAGCCGCGCAGGATTGACCTTGGCGTCCGGCTTCACCAGTTTGCGCGCGGCGTCCTCGACGGCAGAGCGCATGCCCCGCTTCCATTGGTCAAAGAACTCAGTGGCCGCCTTGCGCGCCGCGTCGACCGAGGTGTCGAGCGTACCACCCACCAGCGCCATCGCGAGTTCGCGCGTGCGGTCGTCGGTGTTGGCCAGAGCATGCAGCACCTGCTGGAGACCCTCGGCACTCGCCCCGATCTCGTCGAAGCGGGTGGCACCGCCCGCCTCGAGCGCGTCGAACACCTCGTTGGTCACCCGTTCGCGCTCGCCGAGGGGGATGCCCTCGGCCCAGCGGGCCACCGCCTCGTTGACAGGCACGCACTCCGGTAAGAGCTGCAGCGCCTCTTCCACGCCGGTGCGCAGCACCTGCCAGGTGGTGGGGTCGTGCTGACCGATACCCACGCCCGTGCTCGGCACGATGATGCGCGGATCGTCGGCGCGGGCAAAGAGCATGCCCACCACGCTGTAGGTAGGTACGATCCGCCTCAGGCGATCACCCAGCACCTCGCGACCGTCGCGCCGCATGACCTCCGGTGCCATGCCCGGCCCGTCGTTGCTGTATACGCGAACGATGCGCTCACGCAGCTCGGATGGGCAGCACACCGCAGCGTACTCGGCCAGGTTGCCACCCTTGGAGTGCCCACCCACGCGCACCATGCGGCCCTGCTCGGCCGCTCGGACCAAGGCCCGCTCGAGGTAGGCGGCCGCCTCGCGTTGCGCCTCGGTTACCTCGAAGCTCAGCATGAAGTCCTCGCGCCAGCCCACCAGCGTGCTGTCGGTGCCACGGAAGGCCACGTACGTCTCGCCAGATGGCAGGTCCACCTGAAACGCAGAGAACTGCAGCGAGCGGGCCTCGTCGATGACGTCGACGTAGGACCTGAGCGTGGCTGACCCAAAACGGCGCGAGTCCGCCATCAGCTCCACGAAGGTGGAGTCTATCTTGGCAAGCGAGCGCACGTACGGCGCCACGTCGCCTCCCGCGCGTTCGAGCAGGCGCCGGCACGCGAGTGCCAGCCCGATGCCAGCGCCCGTGCGCTCCCCCGGCACGATGCCCGTGAAGTCGAGGTACGAGAGGACCGACAGGATGACATTGTCCGCGTCATTGAACGAGCGCTCCTCGAGCGATATGTCTCCACGCCATTGCAGGTAGTCGTTGATGTTGGCCATGCGTCCTCCTCGCTGTGCGGGACGGGTCCATGCATGGTAGGGCCGCCGCTTGCCAGAACGTGTCGGATGGGCCGCAAATCGCGTCCCACGACGACAGTTAGGAGTATACCCACACGTCAGGGCCGCCTTGGTAAGGCGAGCATAAAGAAGGGGCTGGATCACCTGGTCCAGCCCCAATGACGAACGCTTGTGCAGACGTCTTACGCCATGATCTTGCGGAAGAGCTCCTTGACGGTCTCGTGGTCGGCCTCGCGGGGGTTGCCCGGGTAGCAGGCGTCGGCCAGAGCGTCGCTGGCGAGCTGGTCGAGGTCCTCCTCAACCAGGCCGTCGCAGGTCTTGGGGATGTTGACGTCGGCGGAAAGCTGCTTGACGGCGGCGATGGCGGCGTCGGCGGCCTCGTCCTCGGTCATGCCGGTAGTGTCAACGCCCATGGCCACGGCCACCTCGGCCAGACGCTTGGTCACGACAGGCTTGTTGTACTCCATGGCAATGGGGAGCAGCATGGCGCAGGCAACGCCGTGCGGGGTGTCGTAATGGGCGGAGAGGGTGTGCGCCATGGCGTGGTCGATGCCCAGGCCCACGTTGGAGAAGCCCATGCCGGCAACGTACTGGCCAAGGGCCATGCCCTCGCGACCGCTGCCAGGCTGGCCGCTCTTGGACTCAGCGTAGGAGTCGCGCAGGTTCTGGGAGATGAGCTGGATGGCCTTGAAGTGGAACATGTCGGAGAGCTCCCAGGCACCGCGGGTGGTGTAGCCCTCGATGGCGTGGGTCAGCGCGTCCATGCCGGTGGCGGCGGTGAGGCCAGCGGGCATGGAGGCCATCATGTCGGGGTCGACGACGGCAACGTCGGGGATGTCGTTGGTGTCGACGCAGACGAACTTGCGCTCCTTCTCGACGTCGGTGATGACGTAGTTGATGGTAACCTCGGCGGCGGTGCCAGCGGTGGTGGCCACGGCGATGGTGAAGGTGGCATGGTTCTTGGTGTCGGCGACGCCCTCGAGGCTCACGACGTCAGCGTACTCGGGGTTCTCGGCGATGATGCCGATGGCCTTGGCGGTGTCCATGGCGGAGCCGCCACCCACGGCCACGATGCAGTCGGCACCTGAGGCCTTGAAAGCCTCGACGCCGTCCTGGACGTTCTTGATGGTGGGGTTGGGCTTGATCTCGGAGAAGAGCTCCCAGTCGATGCCAGCCTCGTCGAGCAGGTTGGTGACCTTGGCGGTCACGCCGAACTTGACCAGATCGGGATCGGAGGCAACGAAGGCCTTCTTGAAGCCGCGACGCTGAATCTCGCCGGGGACCTCCTTGATGGCGCCAGAACCGTGATAGCTGATGTTGTTGAGGACGAAGCGATTGGCCATGAGTCTCTCCTTGTCTTCTCGGCAATCTTGGCTGTTTCATTATCCTTCATGTAGCCTGTGCCGCCATTGACAAACAAACTCAAGTCAATAAAACCCAAGGACAGGCGCATTGGACGAAAGTCCAATGCCGTGGGCACTCCTCCTAGTACGGCCCCGCGCCCCTTGCCCGTTCTATACTCAGGTCGTAAGGACCTGACCCAGAG
This sequence comes from uncultured Coriobacteriaceae bacterium, assembly GCA_902779675.1. Lineage (GTDB taxonomy): Bacteria > Actinomycetota > Coriobacteriia > Coriobacteriales > Atopobiaceae > UBA1367. The sequence continues at coordinate 65,996 of CACZCK010000004.1, forward strand.
GAGACCCATGCCACGTAGCGTCTCATCGACCCTCGTCTCCACCGAGCGCGCCATGCGGCCCGTCGTCACGGCCGTCACCTACGCAAGCTGCACCGTGGTGGCGCTTGCTCTGGGCTGGGCGGCTACCTGCCTCACCGCCCCGCTGTGGCTCGCCTGCGCCGTTCCCGCGCTCGCACTCGAGGCGTCCAACCTTCACTACCTGCGCACGCATCCCCTCACCACCGTAGGCATGATTCCCATCGCGCTGTTCTCGCTCGTGCCCGCCCTGGTCGCGATGCTGGTCACCGCCCGCCTGCCACGCATCGCTGCAGGGCTCATCCAGGCAGCCCTGGCACTGCTCGTGGTCCTGCTCGCAATCTTCGCTCTCTACGCCATGCGCCTCAGGCGCGCCTACACCGCCCATCCCGACGTCTCTCCCACCGCGGCACTCATCGTGCTCGGCGGTGCCGTGCGCAACGGCCGTCCCTGTTCGACCCTCGCGCGACGCCTCGACGTGGCCGCACGGCTCTGGAACGAACAGCCACGGCGAACCATCGTGGTCAGCGGGGGCGCCACTTCGCCCGGCACGATGACCGAAGCCGAAGCCATGGCCAGCTACCTGCAACAATGCGGTGTCGATAAGTCGAGCGTCATCCTCGAGAGCCATGCGCGCAACACCCGAGAGAACATCTCCCTCTCCTGTGAGCTGCTCGATGGCAAAGGACACCGCGGGCAGCGCTGCGTGGTGACAAGCGACTACCACCTGTACCGGGCACTGCGCGACGGGCGCGCCGTCGGCGTGGAACTCACACCTGTGGCAGCCCCCACCCCGCGCACCAGTGCGCCACAGCAGTGGTGCCGCGAGATACTCACCATCCTTTCGGGTCGATAGGCGCCGCAGCGCCAGCAGGCTTCCTGTTGCAGTTGTTTCGTGTCTGATACGGCAGCGTTACTAGGGTTCGGCAGTTTGCGCGCCACGTGCCCGCACCCGCTATCCTCGTGTCACTGGCACCGACGGCGAAAGGCGCAGTCATGACCGAGAAGCTCCTGCTCATCAACGACCTTGCGGGCTACGGCAAGGTGGCCCTAGGCGCCATGATGCCAGTGCTCACGCACATGGGCTACGACATATACACGCTGCCCACCGCCCTGGTGTCCAACACGCTCGACTACGGCAAGTTCGAGATTCTCGACACCACCGATTACATGGAGAAGACCCTCGCGGTCTGGGACGAGCTGGGCTTCGCCTTCGATGCCGTCGCCACCGGTTTCATCACCAACGCACGCCAAGCCCAACTCATCGCCAACTTCTGCGGCAGGCAGCAGGAGCGCGGCGTGCCCGTATTCGTTGACCCCATTATGGGAGACGAAGGCCACCTGTACAACGGCATCGAGCGCGGCGCCATCGACCACATGCGCCAGCTCGTGGGCACCGCCGACGTGGCCATGCCCAACTACACCGAGGCCTGCCTGCTCACCGGAGCGCCCTATGCGGGCAAGCAGGGCATGAGCGAGCGCGACGTGACGCGCCTCATGGACTGCATGCGCCGCATCTGCCCGCGCTCCGTGGTGGTCACCAGTGCCTTTGTCGAGGGCCACGCCGCCGTCATCGGCTACGACCACGAGCGCGACGAGCACTTTACCATCCGGTTCGAGGAGATCCCCGTGCGCTTCCCGGGAACCGGCGACGTGTTCTCGTCGTTCCTCATGGGCAAGAAGCTGGCCGGCCGCACGCTGGAGGACGCCACCGCCTGCGCCATGCACGTGGTCAAGGACCTCATCCGCGCCAACCAGAACGCAACCGACACCTTCAAGGGCATTCCCATCGAGCGCTACCTGGGCAAGATCAACCGATGAGCACACGCCCTCGTATCAGCATCGAACTCGTCGACCAGTTGGGCTCGCAACCCTGCCATCGCGGACATTGCGTGGGCGACCGCTTCGACTTCGACACCGAGCGCGGCAAGCTCTGCCCGATGGCCGCACATGTGGCGTTCCCCTACATCGACATCCTGCGCTACGGTGGCCAGATTCCCGGCCAACCGGAGGGCACGGCCACGTTCTGCTGCCCCGACGTGGACACCATCAACGTGTTTCGCATCACCCGTGAGGGCTAGCCGAGGACAGCATCCGGCCTCCCGTTAAGTTGCCTTCGCCCGCTACATGGCCCCGCCCCACCGCGTTGTGGAGTATGCTAGATATTCGCAAACTCCGCGCCGCCCGGCGGCGCTCGCATATGGGAGGCACCCATGGCAAAGGTCACCCCAGGATTCAAGCTCTATCTGTACCAGCTGCTCTCACGCGAGCTGGGCTTTGGCAAGCAAACGCTGCTGCCACAGGTCGAAGAGGCGCTGGCAGCCGACGACATCATTCCCGCCGACCTCGAGTGCGAGACGGTGCAGGAGCTCGTCGAGGCCTGCCCCGACTTCCTCAAGCTCACCGTCTTCAAGAAGGGGCGCGCGTACGCAACCGTGCTGCGCGTCGATGAGTGGGACCAGATGCTGGCCGCCCCCGCCGAGAAGGAGAAGCCCGCCGGTAACAAGGGTGCGGGCGGGCCAAAGACCTGGAAGAAAAAGAAGGGCGGCAAGAAGTCGTTCAAGGCCGTGAAGCCGGGCAAGCAGCGCCGCGACCGCGAGGCGGCAGAGGCTGCTGCCGCCGCAGAGCGCGAGGCCGCCGAGGCAGCAGCAGCCGCAGAGCGCGAGACAGCCGAGGCAGCTGCGGCCGCGGAACATGCCGCGAGCGAGCCGCAGGCCAGTGAAGCCCAAGCCGCCGCAGACGAGCTGTCCGGCACCATCGCCAGCAAGGTCGTCGCACGCACCGTTGCCGAGATCATGGCAGAGGCGCGCGCCATGGAGCAGGCCGCGCTCTCCGCACAGATCGAGCCTGCCACCAGTGAGAACGAGGGCATCGACTCCACGCCTCAGTCAACCGAACCGGAAGAGCGGCAAGCCACGCCCGAGGCGGCTGCGGTGCCAGAGCCCGCACCCGTCACGGACGCTGAGCAAGATTCCGCACCCGAACCAGAGCCCGCACCCGAACCCACCCCGACGACACCAACCGCACCGGAGCCCTCCCCCATCTCGCTCACCATCACCTATGACCCCTACGAGGACATGGAGCGCGAACTCGAGCGCCAGCGACAGGAGCAGACTCCCGTGCCGCAGCGCGACCCCCAGCCCCAGCCAGCTCCGGCAGCCGCGTCCGCGGCACCGAGCATCCCGCTGCAGGGCCTGCCGCAGGACTTTGGATCGGAGGTCGCCTGCAAGGACGCCCTGCTGCGTGCGCTCTACCAGCTGCTCCCCTATGACGTGGACCCCATGGCGGTACTCGACGAGGACTGGCGCATGGCCCGCTCCACGGGCAGCCTGTCGGGCTCGCGCGTGCGCGTGACCTTCCCCCTGCGCTACCTGCATCAGGACGGCACGCCCATCACGGCAACGCTGCGCAAGAGCACCAAGAACGCCTTTGGCAAGCAGTGGAGCCTCGCGCTGGTCGACGGCGACGACGGCACGGGCGAGACGCACCTCTCCGTGGGCATCGAGGGGCTCCCGTCAGCCGACGAAGGCGCATGGAGCGACCTCTCCACCTCGGCCGACACCGCAGCAAGTCCCATCCGCGCACTGGCGCAGGACGTGGTCATCGGCACGTGGGACGCCTTCCTCGGCGCCCTCAGCGCGCTTGCGGCGCCCGAGCGCTGGAACTATCCCGGCGAGGGCGTAGGCCGCCAGAGCCGTTACGGGATCCTCCGCGAGTACATTGCCACCACCTACCTACAGGCAAAGCGCCAGCAGCTTGTGGCGCAGGCTACCGACGGGTCGTTCGCCACGTTCCACACGGGGCTGGCCACGTCGCTGGGCGACGACATCTACGCCTGCCTCACCAAGCGCTCGGACGACATCCCCTGGCAGTTTGTCGGCTTTGCCACCGCGGGCTCTGGCGAGCTTGGCGCACGCCTTGCCGGCACCATCGCGCAGCTGCCCTCTCCGCCTTCCTACCTCTCCTCGCTCGACGACGTGGTGGTTGCGGGCGAGCGGATGGTCATCCTCGACACCGACGCCATCCTCGGGCGCCAGCTCGGCCGGCTTCCGCGTGCCTTCCTCGCCGAACGCCTTGACGGCAATTCCGATGCTTGCGCCATCCTCTCCAAGGGCGATGCACTTGCCCCTTCCGACCTGCAGCAGCTCGCTCGCGTCATCAGGGCCGACACCAGCGCCTACCGCCGGCTGCGTCGTGCGCTGGACGACACCGTGGCGCAGGCTGTACAGGCCACGCGTGCCAGCTATCGCCTGGCAGCGCCGGTCTTCGACCCAACGGACGGTCGCACCAAGCTGCTCGTCCCGCTCTGCCTGGTGGAGGACGGCGAGGCAGACTGCGCACTGGTGCTGGACCTGCAGCCGTCGGGCGCCTATCGCGCCGCGGCGATCCTACCGCTGGCCCGCGCCTACGCCTGCGCACGCGTCATCAGCCGCGAGCAGCCCGACTGGCTCGCCGCCAGGCGCGTGCTGTAACCAACGACCATCGCGAGAGCGGCAGGCTACTCGTCGATCGCGGCGAGACCAAAGCCCTGTCGCTCTGCGTTGGTCATAGCGCTTGCACCAACTTCCTTGCTGCCCCATTGCAGCAAGTCGTCAATACTGTGTCGCGGATACGAATAGTAGGCTTCGCGGTATCCGTCATCCGTATCCGTAGGCACGGTCTTCTTCACCACAAATGCATGCGCCGCTTCGTCGTATCCCGCGCAATAGTCAACCACTTGGCAGACACCAAATGGCTCAAGGCTTACCACATGGAGCGTTTCGTATACGAACAGGCAAATCTCGCCTGGATCCCGCTCACTCGAGCTACTTCTAAGCCAGTGAATGCTACTTGGCGATAAGCCGCCGGCGTCAACCCCCCTCAGCGAGTAGCGACCAAGGGCTTTTCCCGTCTTCAGCTCATACGCCAAGAGCGCCACGTTGTTCTCTTCCACACGCACCACGAGCAAGCATTCATCTTGCACGCACAAAGATACAATCTGTCGGCCACTCGTAGATAGAGAAGCCAAAGCCGTACCATTCGTATCGAACACGGCAATGGCGTCCTCCGTAGCGGCAACGAAGCACGCTCCGTCATCGGCCCACACTGCGCTACAGCAATCGCTGCCATCCCTTCCGTAAACGTCGGGCCTGAGCTCAGGGGATAGTCGCTCCACTCTGTGCGTATCGAGATCTAGCACGCCATAATGCACGGAAGCCTTTCTATCGAAGGAGCCGTCATCACGTATGCTCTCGATAGGAATCAAGAGATGCTCTCCGGTCGGGCTCAGAGAGCTTCCTTCCAACTCAACATAGTCATCGGAGAATCGCTCACCATACCCACTCAGTTCAGCAAAGGGCCACGACGAGCTCTCCCCTGTGAGGAGGTCTGTAATGGCGAGATGAGGCGTGTTTTTGGCGAGATTGGCAGTCGCTCCATCTTCAGCTGCAGAAGGTGTGTAGCTCGTTACGTCGATGGATGACACCGCATAATGGGCGCCGACTACTGCATCGCTACCCAACAAACCCACATCATTGGGAAGCCTTTCTTCAAAGTGATCCGCCACTTCGAACGATGTCTCATTGCCGCTCGAAAGCTCGACAACAGATACACGACTTGGCTCATCATAGTCTGCCGGATAAGAGTACAGGTAGAGCCGATCAGCATTGGTTGGATCTCCAAGGATGGTCGGTTCAGAGTACTCTTCGGTATCGGTTAGATCCTTACTCCAAACCACGCCGCCATTGACGGCATCCAGCATCGAGAGTCTCGAACCAGCCCGAGAGCCTTCATCACTAACAATCGGTTCTTGTACAAGAAGGCCGCATGCAGTTGAATACTCACCATCGTTGCTATAGGAATTTGCTCGTTCCCAAATCGCTTTGCCAGTATCCCCCTCAAGCTTATCGGCATAGCGATATACGGCGTTGCCCTTAAAACTCAAGACTCCATCAGCGAGTCGCGTGGCATATGCATCAGAAAAGGCCACACTCGCGTAGAACGATGGGTTGCTGAATGATTGAGGTGCATCTTCATATATTCGAGTGGTGAAAGCGCTTCCATCGATGAGCATGCCGTCGATGAAGCGATTAGCGCCGCTTTGCTTAACCGGCCAAGCCAACCAAATCGAGCTAGCGGTTTCCCACCTGTTCAACACCTCGCCGCTTTTTAAATCGAACAGCTGGCATACGTTGGCAAAGCAGTCTGCCGCCACATGCCTATCCTCATATCCCTCGATACCAGTGCCAAAATCTATGAGCGTTTCTCCTTCTAAAGGCGAGTAAGCCGTAGATTCAGCCGTCCATCGGTCGGTCAACTGATTAAGATCAATGCAGACAATCTTGTGACTATAGGGGTTCTGTGACGCCTGCCGCAATTCCTCGTCGACAAAATAGGAATTCCTGCTCGCAAGTTTCCTACTATCATAGCTATCATCCGACTCGTCTGTCCCCAACACAAGCATGTCGTTGTCAACAAACAACGCACTCGTTACGTTATCTACACCCTCCAATACGTGAGACGAGCAATCCCGAAAGTCAATGAGCAGGCTTCTCAATTCAGTCTTCGTTGTGCTCGTATCGTTAGAATCTGTAACGCTATTGCAATTGATGACAAGCCGTTCCGTCTTGGGATCCCATCCTCCTGGAAGATTCTCGGGATACAAAGACACGTCATCTTGGAGCTGCTCGCTATAAGAAACGTGTTTGGCAATCTCGCCAGTGTGCAGGTCAATCAGGTAGGCGCCAACATTACCAAGAGCTACAACCTGTTCCTGATTTGCGAGCAACAGGCAATATCCTTTTGCGTTAGCTCCACCGAACTCGCTCTCACCTTCTATTTCATGCACGATGTCGAGAGTCCAGAGATAGTCGTTGCCAGTTACGTCATAGCAGACGATTACATCCTCAGCCCCAAGAACAACTAGGCCGTCGTCGGTAACAACGAGCGAGGCATAGAATACTTCGTCATTGCCATACGTCGCCTCGAAGACTAACTCGTCGCTCTCGAGGTCCCAGACACGGACAGTGCCGTGGCTGTCAGCTGCCGCAAGGTACCGTTCGCTTTCCGAAACGGCAAAACCACGCACTTTCCCATCCATCTGATACTTCGCTGCAAGCCCGGCAGGGGCCCACTCGCGCACAGCTCCACCGTCGCCATACGCATGCAGCGCCTCGGCGAGCGTCTGCATCGCATCGGGATAGAATGGACGGTCCTCTCCTTCCGCTGGTAGCGCAGCGCTGGCAAGTTCGATAGCTGCAAGGCGGTCACCACCATCGAGCTCTTCCCGGGCCGCCGTTGTGAGGTACTGGGACTGCTGCAGAAGTGCCTGCCGGTAGTTCTCCTGTATACGCGCGTTGCTCCAGAGGGCATAGCCCGCGATGCCGAGCGCAACGGCAGTCACCACGGCGGCAATCGATGCGCCGATGCGCATGCGCCGGCGCTGTGCCCGACGGTTGAGCGAATCGAAGCTCACGCCCAGTATCGCGGCGGCAAGTCTCGTCAGCTCGGTACGCCGCTCCCCCTTTGCCGACTCGCGGAAGTCGCATGCGAGGGGCTCCGCTTCCACAAGCACTTCGCGCATCGTTCCATCAGGATCCGTGACCTGCTGCGTTTTGTAAAGCAGCCTCTGAGGCACGACATCGGCCGGCTCCCCCTCGGCAAGCACGACAAAGATGCGATCTCGACCGTGGTACTTGAGATAGAGGTCGATCTCCCGAGCAACCCAGGAAGACTCCTGCGTACGTGGCGAGCAGATGAGGACAAAGGAGTCCGCGCCTCTAAGTGCCGCATCGATGTCGTCACCGAGCGCCGACGAGACAGGCAGCTCCTCCTTATCACGAAAGACCGGTGCGATATGGGACGAGTCCCCAGACTCACGGAGCTGTCTGGGGACGTGGAATCGCTCGAGTCCGCTCTGTACGGAAGCCGCCACCTTAGAGTCGATGTCGGCATGCCGATATGACACGAACGCCCGATACCGACGCTCGTCTCTGCCAGAAGAACCCAAAGACGCTTGTTCTCCTCCGCCCGAGAGAGATCGCGTCACCTCCTCGTGCTGAGCCTTATCCTCTGGCATAGGCACTTCCCCTCAAAAGCCAGCCAACATCGTGTTCAGAACGCGTACGGGTTGCCTGGCGTCTTTGCCCCCTCAAAGAGGCGCTCCATCCCAATGCCCCGCATGCGCGTGATGAGCGTCGCAAGTTCGGCCTCGGGCGCCGGGAACCCCGAGAGGATCCACGAGAGCGCCATCTGCACCGAGGCCATGGCGTGGTAGACGGTGGCAAGCCTGAGCTCCTCGGGCATGGGGTCGTCGCCCCAGAGGCTCTGGTGCCAGGCAAGATCGAAGGCTTGGGAGCGCTGGATCACATGCTCGGTCAGACTGTTCTGGCCATCCATCCGTACCGCCTGACGCATGAAGTCGCCGTGTTCGCGCATGCGCGCAAGCGAGCGCTCCAGCTCGTCGCAGTAGGCAAAGCCGGTCGGCGTGCCGTTGAAGGCGTCGACCATATACCGCTCGTAGACCTTGCAGATGAGGTCGTTCTTGTCCAGGAAGTGGTTGTAAAAGGTCTGCCGACTGACGCCCGAGCGCTCCAGCAGCCGCTTGACGGTGACCCGCTCAAGCGGCACGCCCTCGCCCTCCACGAGCTCCAGCAGCGCCTCCATCACGATGCTCTCGACGTCAATTGCCATCCCTCAGACCCTCCGCTGTGGCTTCACGACCCCATCTCAAGGCAGACGGTCTACTCCAGGTCGCATCCCTTGCTGGCAATGACCTTCTTGTACCAGAAGAAGGAGTCCTTGCGCACGCGACGCAGGTCAAGCAGGTCGAACTCCTCGCGGTTGACGAAGATGAAGCCGTAGCGCTTGACGAAGCCCTCGTGCGTGGAGATGAGGTCCACGGCGCTCCAGGGGCAATAGCCCATCATCTCGACGCCATCGGTGATGGCCAGGCGCATCTGTTCGATGTGTGCGCGCAGGTAGTCGATGCGGTACGGATCGTGCACGACATCGTTGCCGTTCTCGTCCTGCTCGAGCTTGTCGTAGGCGCCCAGGCCGTTCTCGGTGATGATGATGGGCAGGTGGTAACGGCTGTAAACCTCGCGCAGCGTGTTGCGGAAGCCGATGGGGTCGATCTCCCAGCCGAACTCGGTCTTCTGGAAGTTGGGGTTGCTCACGCCCTGCGAGAAGCCGGCGATGGTGGCGCCGCGCTGCTGGTCGCCCTTGGTGGACTCGGCATCGGCGTCGGGCATCTTGACCGTGGCGGTGCTGTAGTAGTTGAAGGCAATGAAGTCGGGCTTTGCGGAGGCCATGAGCTCCATGTCACCAGGCAGGATGTTCTCGGGCACGGCGTCGATCTCGGCAAGGTAGCTCCAAGCGAGGTTGTTGTAGATGCCAAAGACGGCCATGTCGAGGTACAGCCAGTTGCGCAGGGCGTTCATGTTCTGGGCGGCCAGCACGTCCTCGGGCATGCAGGTCTCGGGGTAGACCAGGGCGATGTTGGGAGCCGGGCCGATCTTGGCCGCGGGCAGCATCTCATGACACAGGTTCATGGCCTTGGCCTGGGCGAGCAGCATATGGTGGTTCATCTCGTAGATGCGCTTCTGGGCACCGGGGGCAGAGGTGTCGACGCCCAGCACGGCACCGGCGGCCAGCGTCATCATGTTCTGCTCGTTGATGGTCAGCCAGTACTTGACGCGGTCACCATAACTCTTGAACATGAGCTCAGAGAACTCCACGAAGGCATCGACCGTGGCGCGGTTGGCCCAGCCACCCTGCTCGTCAAGCGCGGCGGGAAGGTCGAAGTGATACATGGTCACCAGCGGCTGGATGTCGTACTTGAGGCACTCGTCGATGAGGTCGGAGTAGTACTGCACGCCTTCCTCGTTGACCTCGCCGGTGCCCTTGGGCAGCAGGCGCGCCCAGCTGATGGAGAAGCGATAGGTCTTGAAGCCCATCTCCGCCATCAGGGCGACGTCCTCTTTGTAATGGTGATACTGGTCGGCGGCGACCTCAAAGCCGCTGGTGCCTGCAGGCGGCTCCTTGACGTCCTGTACGGACGGGCCCTTGCCGTTGGTGAGGGCGGCACCCTCAACCTGGTATGCGGAGGTGGAGGCGCCCCAGAGGAACTCGTCGGGGAAGGCCTTGAGTGTCTTGTGTAGCATGCGTGGCTCACATCCCTTTTTCTGGTTACAGATATGAAAATCATAACCACTCAAGGGGTCAGCTTGACCAGCGCCAATATGCCCAACGCTATGAGGATTGCGCTAGAGGGTTGGGAGCCTGTGGCACACCGTCCGCGAGAGACGCTGGGACACAAAACTCCCGGGTGCCTAGGTGTTCCGCGCCTACATACAGGCGCGGAACACCTAGGCACCCGGGAGTTTTGTGTCCCACGGGAAATTGGTTACTCCTTGCCGCTCCAGCAGTAGGTGCACACCAGCTTGCGGTCGATGCCGATGGCGTCGAGCAGGCCATCGAGCGTCTGGTAGTTGAGCGAGTCGAAACCCATCTCCTCGCAGATGGCCTTGAGCATGCACTTGCCGCGCTCGGTGTGGCCATCGCCGTACTCGTCGAGGTGCTTCTCGCCCTCAGGCCCCTCAAGCTCAAGCACCTTGCGACGCGCGATAAGCTCGTAGTCGGACCTGCTGCGCGAGAACGACAGGTACTTGCAGCCGTACATAATGGGCGGGCAAGCCGAGCGCATGTGAATCTCGGCGGCACCGGCACCATAGAGGAAGTCGATGGTCTCGCGCAACTGCGTGCCGCGCACGATGGAGTCATCCACAAACAGCAGGCGCTTGCCGTTGATGAGCTCTGGCACGGGAATCTGCTTCATCTTGGCCACGCGGTTGCGGACCTCCTGGTTGGCCGGCATGAACGACCGAGGCCAGGTGGGCGTGTACTTGACGAACGGCCGCGCGAAGGGCTTGCCGCTCTCGGTGGCATAGCCGATGCCGTGCGGCAGGCCGCTGTCGGGCACGCCGGCCACGTAGTCCACATCGGGCAGCAAGCCATGCTCGGCGTCGTCGCGCGCCATGATGGCACCGTTGCGATACCGCATGGTCTCGACGTTGACGCCCTCGTAGTTGGAGTTGGGGTAGCCGTAGTACACCCACAGGAAGGCGCAGATGCGCATCTCGTCGCGCGCTGGCGCAAGGACCTCGTAGCCCTCGGGCGTGATGCGCACGATCTCGCCCGAGCCGAGCTCGTGCTCGTCCACGTACCCAAGCTTGCCGTAGGCAAAGCTCTCGAAGGTCACGCAGTAGCCGTCATCGTCCCTGCCGATGAGCACCGGCAGGCGCCCCATCCGGTCGCGCGCGGCAATGAGCTCACCCTTCTCGGTCATGATCAGCAGGGTGAGCGAGCCCTCGATCTGCTCCTGAGCGTACTGGATGCCCTCCACCAGACTGTCCTGCGTGTTGATGAGCGCACCCACCAGCTCGGTGATGTTGACATCGCCCGAGCTCATGGCCATGAACTGGTGGCCGACACCCGTAAACGACTCGACGAGCTGGTCGGCGTTGTTGACCGCACCGACGGTCGCGAGCGAGAACACGCCCAGATGTGAGCGGATCATCAGGGGCTGCGGGTCGGAATCGCTGATGCATCCCATGCCCACGTTGCCCACGAATCCGGGCAGATCCTTTTCGAACTTGGTGCGGAACGGCGTGTTCTCGATCGAGTGAATCTCACGCGTAAAGCCCTTATGGGCATCCCACATCACCATGCCGGCACGCCTAGTACCCAGATGGGAGTGATAGTCGACACCAAAGAACACGTCGAGCGCGATCTCGCGCCGCGACGCTACGCCAAAGAAGGCCCCCATACGCTCTCCCCTGCATCCGTCCGCCGAGCAACAGCACCCGCTCGGCGCGCCAATGTACTTTCACAGTATACGGGCTTGACTAGCGCGGCAATCTCTCTGCCCGCAAGTTCGTTCAAAGCACGTAACACGGTGGGACCGTCCGTGAAACCGAGCGCAACGGCTCGACGTCATGCTCATAGATACATTGTGTGCAATTGTTTTGTATACATGATACCTGCTGCCCCATATGTCGTGCCAGGGGATATGCTCTAAGCAATACGCACCCATACGAAAGGGGAGAGATATGGGCTTCTATGACTACAGCGTCACCGACCCGCAGGGCAATGAGGTCAAGATGGCCGACTTTGAGGGCAAGGTCGTCATCGTGGTCAACACCGCAACCGGCTGCGGCTTCACCCCGCACTACAAGCCGCTTGAGCAGATGTGGGAGGACCTCCACGACAAGGGCCTCGAGATCGTTGACGTTCCCTGCAACCAGTTTGGCGCACAGACCCCCGGCACCGACGACGAGGTGCACGAGTTCTGCACCCTCAACTATGGCACGCAGTTCCCGTAGATGACCAAGTCCGACGTCAACGGCGAGAACGAGCTCGCCCTGTACACCTTCCTCAAGTCCCAGAAGGGCTTCGAGGGCTTTGGCGAGGGTAAGATGGCCGAGTTCATGGCTGCTCACCTCGCCAAGATCGACCCCGACTACGCCAACAACGCCGACATCAAGTGGAACTTCACCAAGTTCGTCATCGACCGCGCCGGCAACGTGGTGGCCCGCTTCGAGCCCACCGCCGACATGGCCGACGTCCGCGCCTGCGTGGAGGGCCTGCTGTAGAGAGGCGCCTCGCCACAGCACAAGACACATTTAGAGGGTCCCTTCTGGGACCCTCTTTTCTTCCCTGCCCACAGAGCGACGCCTCGGCTACGATGGAGTTGTCTCACGCCTCGCCGAAGGAGCCCCATGCAACGTCCCATCGTGCGCTCGCGCATCATGCTGTCGCGACCTGCCACACCTGCCACCACCGACGACCTGCCCGTCGTCCAGGACCTGCTCGACACGCTCGTCGCGCACGAGGCGACCTGTGCCGGCATGGCGGCAAACATGATCGGCCAGCCCAAGGCCATCATCGCCTTCTTTGACGAGCACAAGCGACCGCAGGTCATGCTCAATCCGCACATCACGAGCCAGACGGGACCCTACCAGACCGAAGAGGGTTGCCTGTCACTGGAGGGCACGCGTCCCACCTCGCGCTATCGCCGCATCACGGTTGCCTGGCAGGACACCAGCCTCGCCGAGCACACGGGCAGCTTCCAGGGATTTGTCGCCGAGGTCATCCAGCACGAGTGCGATCACCTCGTCGGCATCGTGATCTAGCGTCGCGGTCCCCTCTTTCGTGGATACCACCCCTCGGGCGTCTCCCCCGTCACGCGTATGGCGAGCAGGTTGGCCCAGCGCTCGCAGTAGAACCGATAGTACGAGTAGCTATGGGACGACCGGAAGCGCCGCAGCGACGGCGTTCCCGCCCAGATCAGCGAGGGCACCACGATGGCAGGCAGATACAGCGGCCCGATGAGCAGCGATTGCAGCGTGTGGCCGTACTCATGCGCCAGTAACGAACGCGGACTGCGTTGCGGCACGAAGAGGAACATCCCGAGACTCAACCCCGCACGGAGCGGCCATTCCGTGACGAAGGCCGAGCGATACGCATAGTGGCGGCATCTCCTGTACAACAAGACATACATCATGGCGCCCACGGCGTTCTGTGGAAGGCCCCATACCACCTGCCAGACACGGCTCAACCTCATCAGCAACATGCTCACTCCGCTTGGCCGTTCGAGCTGCGGCGTCGCACCGCAATCGTCGCACCGCTATGAGAGGTCGTGCGCCTGGCGTTGACCACACGCGCTGCACGATGCGCAGCCTCCTGGGCTTCCTGGCGCGCGCGTTCCTGAGCCTCCCGCTGGCGGCGCTGCACGGCCTCGCGCGCCTGGCGACGGCTGGCGCCGACACCCATGACGGTCCAGCTCGCCAGCACCAGGGCAGCCGCAACGTATACGACAATACCCATGACGGACAGCGCCTCGCGCCTCAGCACGAACGAGACCAGCAGCAAGGCGAGCCCCACAAGGCCAATGCTCACGTATGTCAACTCAGCGCGACTCTTCACGCCGTCACCTCCATGGCACGCATCCGCACGCGCATCGTTGTGAGGAGACTTGTATCCTACCCTACTCCTCCAACCGTTGGACGAGCAGCTGATTGAACAGCTTCGGGTTGCCCGAACCGCCGCTTGCCCTCATGCACTGGCCCACCAAAAACCCGACCACTTTCCGGTTGCCCCCATGGTACTGCCTCACCTGGTCCTCGCAGCGCGCAAGCACCTCGTCGACGATGGCGCCTAGCGCCCGCACGTCGGTTGCCTGTCGTAGGCCACGCTCGTCCACAATCGCCTCGGGGTCGGCGTCGGTGCCATCAACCATCTCCAGTACCTCGCGTGCCTGCGCAAAGGTGATGGCGTCGTCGGCGAGCAGCCGTGCAACGGCAGCCACCTGGGGCCGCGTCAGATCCTTGCACCCAGCAACCAGATTGACCATCACGTTGGCAAGCGTTGGCACCACTGCCGCCTCGACGAGCTTCGCGGTTCCCTCGAAGAAGCTGGCGATGTCCGGATCTGCGGCGAGGCGCACCGCCTCCCTGCGCCTCAGGCCCCAGACGGCCATGTACCGGTCGCGCTTGGCATCGGGCAGCTCGGGCACACGTGCCCGGCATCGCTCGACGAACTCGTCGGAGAGGTCGAAGGGGGCAAGATCCGGATCCGGGAAGAAGCGGTAGTCGTCAGACACCTCCTTCACGCGCATGACCACGGTGCGCCGCCGGCTGGGCTCCCAGTGGCGCGTCTCCTGGCGCACGCTGTCGCCGGCCTCCAGCACCTCGGCCTGGCGGCATATCTCATATGCCAGCGCATCATGCAGGCTCCTGAGGCTGTTGAGGTTCTTCAGCTCGGTCTTGGTACCCAGCCCCGCCGCGCCGCGCCGACGCAGGCTCACGTTGCCGTCGCAGCGCATCGAACCCCGCTCCAGCGAGCAGTCCGAGATGCCCAGCGTACAGAAGACCTTGCGAAGCTGCTCCATAAAGAGGCGCGCCTCCTCGGGCGTGCGCAGGTCGGGTTCGGTCACCAGCTCGATGAGCGGGGCGCCGCAGCGGTTGTAGTCGAGGAGGCTCTCGCGCGCGCCGCCGATACGCCCCTCAGAACCGCCCACGTGTACCATCTTGGCAGCATCCTCCTCCATGTGTATGCGCTGGATGCGGATGGGCACCACATAGGAGCCATCATCGGCACGCACGATGGGCTTCTGGCCGTCGCCAGCCACGTCTTCCCAAACGGGACGCTCGCCGGCTCCCTGCCCGTCAACCTCGAGATCGAGATGCCCGTGCATCGCGAAGGCCACCGGCCCCTGTGTGGTCTGGAAGTTCTTGGCCATGTCGGGGTAAAAGTAGTGCTTGCGGTAGAACATCGAGCGACGCATGATCTCGCAGTTGGTAGCGATACCTGCCATGACGATGGATTCGATGGCCTTTCGGTTGGGCACCGGAAGCGCACCCGGCATGCCCAGACAGACGGGGCATACGTTGGTGTTGGGTGGGTCGTCGCGAGAGATCCTGCAGCCGCAGAACATCTTGGTCTCGAGCGTGGTGAGCTCGGTGTGGATCTCCAGCCCAATCACGGCCTCCCATTTGCCCAGTACCTCGGCAAGCGCCTTCAAGCCAGCTCGCCTCCCCTACCGGCAAATGCGGGTGCTACGCGCCCCTCCATGTCGCTCGCTCTCTCCAAGGCGCGGGCGAGGGTGAGCAAGCGCGCATCGGCAAACGCCGGGCCCTGTAGCTGCGCACCGATGGGAAGGCCCGATTGGGACCCCAGGCAGACCGGAACGCTGATACCGCAGTTGCCAACGATGTTGTTGGAGATGGTGTAGATGTCGGCCAGGTAGAGTGCCGCCGGGTCCGATATCTCACCGTGTCGCCAGGCCGGCGTGGGACTCGTTGGCAAAAGAATGGCGTCCACCTGCGCAAAGGCACGCCGGTAGTCGGCCGTGATCAGCGTGCGGACCTTCTGCGCGGCAAGATAATACCTGTCGTACGCCTCACTGGAAAGCAGGTATGCTCCCAGCATCTGCCGGCGCTTGGCCTCGGCACCAAAGCCCAGCGCACGCGAGCGCGACGTCTGGCGTGCAAGCGTGGCGTGACCGGGCTCCTGGTACCCATAGCGCACCCCGTCGAAGCGTGCCAGGTTTGAGAAGGCCTCACACGAGGCGATCACGTAGTACGCAGCAATGGACGAGGCCATATTGGGCAGGTCGACCTCCACAACGCGCACGCCCTGTCCGGCCAGCCTCTCCTCAGCGTCGCGCATGGCCGTGCGCACCTCGGCAGCAAGGCCCGCAGCCTCGAGCAATGCGGGGATGACGCCCACCGTGCGCCCTTCGACGGAGTCGTCCAAATGGGCCAGATAGTCCTGTGCGCAGTCCTGGCTCATGGCGTCGTGTCGGTCGCGCCCACCAGCAGTAAGCGCATTGAGGGCAGCCGCGACGTCCTCAACGCGGCGTCCGAGAGGACCCACCTGGTCGAGCGAACTGCCAAAGGCTACCACGCCATAACGGCTGACCACGCCATAGGTGGGCTTCATGCCCACCACGCCACAGAGTGCAGCTGGCTGGCGGATAGATCCGCCCGTGTCGGAGCCAAGAGCGACAGCCACCTCTCCTGAGGCCACCGCCGCGGCGCTGCCGCCTGAGGAGCCGCCTGGCACGCGTGTGAGGTCCCAGGGGTTGTTGGTCGAATGGAAGGCCGACGAGTCGGTCGTGGAGCCAAAGGCGAACTCGTCCATGTTGAGCTTGCCGACCGGCACGGCCCCCGCGTCCAGCATGCGCTGCACGCAGGTGGCGGTGTAGGCGCTCTCGTACGACGCCAGCATGCGGCTCGCGCAGGTGGTACGTGTGCCCACAAGATTCATGTTGTCCTTGAACGCGACGGGCACACCAGCGAGCGGCGGCAGGGTCTTGCCAGCCGCACGCGCGGCATCAACCTCGCCCGCAGCCGCCAAAGCCAGCTCCTCGGTCGTCTGCTGGAACGCCTGGACCTCGCCATCGCGTCGCGCGATGGCGTCGAGCGACGCACGAGCCACCTCGGTGGCGCTGAAGTCTCCCGCCGCGACTCCTCTGGCAATCTGGCGCACCGAGAACCCGTCGAGAGCGCCCGTCATGACGCACCGCCCTCGCCGAGGATGGCCGGGACCCGCACGTACCCACCCTGACTGTCGGGCACGTTGGTCAAGGCTTCCTGCAGCGACAGCCCGACAGCCGCCGCGTCGTCTCGAGCAACGTTGGCAAGGTCGCCGATGGGGTGATAGGTAGGCTCCACCCCAGCGATGTCGTACTCGAGGATGGGGTCGAGCAGGGCAATCGCGTCGTTCATGTACGAGGTCATCGCATCGAGCTCGGCGTCGGTCAGACCGATGCGTGCATAATCGGCGATGGCAGCCACGTCTTGGCGGGAAAGGGACATGGCATCTCCTTGCAGCTCATGGATGCAACGCCTGTATTCTACGGCAATGCGTGTCCCGCCAAGGCATGCGAATCCGCATCGGCGCGTACGCCAGGCTGCATGGTCGCACGCCCCAGACGCAGAAGAGGCGGCGAAGGCCAAGGGCCGTCGCCGCCTCGCCTGCAACCTGTCGCATCCGCTACTTCTTGTTCAAGACCCACTTCTGGTTGTTCCCGCCGTTGTAGGGCCAGTGGATGATCTCGGTGCCACGCGTCTTGCGATTGCCCTTGATATCGAGCACCATGCCGCTCTTGGCATTGTGGAAGGTAACCCGGTTCTTCGAGTCGACAGTCAACTTCCACAACTGGGTCTGGCTGCCATTCCAGGTGTTCTGGATGACGTTCTGGCCCTTTTGGGTGCCACCGCTCTGAAGGTCGAGGTACTTGCCCGAATGGACGCACTTGATGGCAAAGGTCTGGTTGCCCTTGGACTCGAGCTGGAACTGCTGGTTCTTGCCGTTGTTCCTGGTCCACGAGATCATCTTCGTGCCGCTGTTCTTTGAGCCGCCCTTGATGTCGAGCACCAGATTGGTATAGAGCGCCGAGCGGAACTCGTACCTGTTCCCGGCGACCGCATACACCGTGACGTAGGTCATCCTAGACGCGCCGTGGCAATCGAGCGTGAGCTTGACCTTTCCCGCCTTCCTTGCGGTGACTATATTGCCAGAAACCGAGAGGATGCTCGGATCGGAGCTCTTGAGCGTGCCGTCCGAGATGGCGTAGGTAGCCGTCGACCCGACGGGCATGGAGGTCGCGCCGGAGAAGGTCACGCCCCAGTTGTTCTTGATCGTGTTGTACTTTGAGGAATCGTCCTTGATGTAGCTCTTCTCACCGATGAAGGTGTTATTGGTGATGGTGTTGCTCTTTGAGTTGTTGTAGATGTACATCGGGCTGGCATGGCGGGGATAGATGATCTTGTTGTACGTGATGGTGTTCTTCGACGAGTTGTTGAGGTGAATGCCGCCACGTCCGCAGTCGATGAGGTTGTTGTACTTGACCGAGCAGCCAGACGAGTTGAAGAACATGAGCGAATTGGCGTTGTTGCCGCTGTTTGCCCTGCCGCAATTTCTGAGCGTGTTGCCCTCCGCGGCCGTACCCGCCTTGGCGCCCTTGAATATGAGGCCGGCAAACGGCGCGTTCTCGATGGTGTTGTTCTTGATGGTGAATTTGCCACGCTCGAACCTGATGGTGTCGAGGTAGCCCTCACCGTACGTAATCGACGTGTTGGTGTACCTGAGCGTGCAGTTGGTCATCTCCAGCGTCGCCGTGTCCACGTAGATGAGGCAGTAGGAGGAGTTGTTGTTCTCGACGTGAGCGATGTTCGTCACATAGTTCTCGTTGTCGAACTTGTAGGTGCTGGTCGTGCCACTTGAGCGGAAGGCGCTGTTGGTGATGTTGGTCACGTTGTTGCCGGAGAAGGTGCCCGAGCTCTTGAAGCTGTGGTAGGACCCATTCTCCCAGGCAAAGCACATGATGCCGTCGACCGTGTTGTCGCAGATCCGGAAGTCGTTGGTGCCGTTGGTGCGGACAAAGTAGTTCGCACCGGTGTTGACGGCGGTGTTGTTAGCGATGGTCCACCCCGACGTGTTCGCGCACGTGAAGATCGTGCAGCCGGGCTCGACGCTCTTGATGGTGTTGTTGGTGACCGTCACGTTGGTCTGCACCGGATCGCCTTTCCCGTGATAGTGCGCCCCGACGGCTGTGCAGACGCCGTCGAACACGCAACCGTCGACAGTCACGTTGGTGCAAATCACGCCATCCTCGTGTCCGTGACTGTTGTCTGGTGCCTTGCCGAGAGTCGAGTCGATGTGGATGGCCTCGTTCACATAGCGAAGGCCGACATGATGGCTGCTGGCAGAGATGCAATCGGACAGCGTGCAGCCCGAAATGACCGAATCGCGCACACCGTCAAGGATGATCACGTGGTCGGCGCGATTATGGATGAGCGTCGCACCCTGGATGCGGATATCGTGCGCCTGCTCGAAGAAGAAGACGTTGTCGTTGTCCTTGTAGTTACTGTCCCACGTGCCGCCCGTAATGGTGACGTTGCACACCTTTCCGTAAGCGGTGTTACCCCAGTTGGGTAGACCGCCCGTAAGCATGGAGGCATGGAAGGAGGTGTTGTGGCGCACCATCATCGCACCGTCCTCGAGCTTGAGGTCGGTGTTGCTGTGGATGGTCAGCCCCGCGTCAAGCTGATAGGTGCCCGCCCTGAGCACGACATGCACCGTCGCGCCGTTGGCATCGAGCGCCTTGTCGAGGGCATCCTGAATGGCCTTGGTGTCCTTGGCAGGATCGCCCGTCGCCTCGAGCACGATGGGGGCATCAACGCCGTTGGCCTCCTCCTCGGCCTCAGGCTCCTCCTGCTCCGCGTCGGTCGCCTGCTCCTCGAGCTCCTCAGGCACTTCGGGCTCGACCGGTACCTGCGGGTCCTCGACCTCGGCAGTCGGCTCAGTCGGCTCGGCCACAGCGGGCTCACCAATCGTGCCTTGCTGCTCGTCGGGCGCCTCCTCTGGAGTCGTACCCTCGGCAACAGCCTGCGGCTCCTCCCCCTCCGCCCAAACCAGCTGCGGTGCAGGCACCATGGTAAAAATGGTTGCAGCGACTGTGACGCTCGCTACGAGACGCTTGGCTATACGCATTGAAACACTCCCACAGTAATGTGCATCTTTACGATTGTACAATCTGTGAAGTTGTCAGTATCGAGTTTTTGTCAATCCGACTCTCTTTTCAAAGATTTGTAACACATGTCTCTATCTGTATGTGGGTCCGTGCACCTTGTTGTGCCTAAGTGGCATTATTTGTTACAGTTGTAGCATTACATCAGATTGCTAATAATCACGCTCTGAACGTCGTACACACATGTGCGATTACGAGGAATTCGACGCTCTCAGCTGTCCCAGATGGCTTTTGCTGTTGCCAGGAGTCGCAAAACCGAGTCTCACTACCGGCCCCAGTCGCACACTCGACGAAGCATCAATTGTCGTATGACTGTTCTACCAGCAGCTTCTCTGCCTCAGAGTCCCCGAGACCACGCTGAGTGTACGACCCGTCCCGGCATTAACGGTCCCAATAGCCTCCTCGCGACGCAAAGGCGGGGCATCCGCACGGAATGCCCCGTCAAAAGAACTCGAACGATGCCAGGCGTTACGCCTCGTCAGGCTGCGTAGCCTCTGCACCTGCGTCCTGCGCACCGTGCATGGGAGCCAAACCCTCCGCCTCGACACGCACGTTGCGGTTGACTGTGGCGTCGTAGGTGCTAGCACGCATGATGTCGCGCATGTCAACGCCTGTGGCCTCGCTCATCGTGTCAAAGACCTGACGGAT
The DNA here is from genome assembly GCA_902779675.1 of uncultured Coriobacteriaceae bacterium. Lineage (GTDB taxonomy): Bacteria > Actinomycetota > Coriobacteriia > Coriobacteriales > Atopobiaceae > UBA1367. Next base: position 86,736 of record CACZCK010000004.1, read on the forward strand.
GACCACAGGCATCTGGGCGCTCACACGACTCACGCCGCCCTCGCCACCAGTGCCGCCCGCATCGTAGATGCTCACGTTGCCGATGCTGGACAGGGGCTGGGCCACCGCGGCGGCAACCTCGGGCATGATCTTGATCATCATCTCGGCCATGCCCGCCTGGTTCATCTTCTGCAGCGCCAGCGCACGCTTCTCGAGTGCCGCTGCGTCGGCCTCGCCCTTGGCGCGGATGGCCTCGGCCTCCGCCTCGCCTTGCAGCCTGATGGCCTCCGCCTGGGCCTCGGCGCGCATCCGCGTGGCCTCGGCCTCCTTCTCGGCCGCATAGCGATCCGCCTCCGCCTCGCGCTTGCGCTGCTCGAGCTCGGCCTCGGCCTCCTGCTCGATGCGATACTTGTCGGCCTCGGCCTGCTTCTTGACCTGGGCGGCAAGCTCCTGCTCACGCACCTGCACCTCGCGCTCGCGCAGCTCGGTCTCGCGCTCCCTCTTGGCGATCTGCGCATTGACCATAGCGGCCTGGATCACCTTCTGCTGCTCCTGCTCCTGAATGGCATAGGCTGCATCGGCCTTGGCACGCTCGGTGTCCTCGAGAGCCTTGAGCCCAGCACGCTGGATGGCAAGAGCGTTCTGCTTCTCGGCGATGTCGGTGTCAGCCTGGACGCGCTCGTCATTGGCCTCGCGCTCTGCCTGCGCCTGGGCGATGGCCACCTCCTTGTCGGCTTGGGCCTTGGCGATGGCGGCATCCTTCTTGATCTTGGAGGTGTTGTCCATGCCAAGGTCGGTGATCAGCCCATGCTCGTCCACGACATTCTGGATGTTGCAGGACAGAATCTCGATGCCCAGCTTCTCCATGTCGCGGCTGGCCTTCTCCAGCACCTGATCGGAAAACGAGTCTCGGTCGGTGTTGATGGAGCGCAGGTCGAGCGTGCCAATGATCTCGCGCATGTTGCCCTGAAGCGAGTCCTGCAGCGAATAGGCAATCTGCTCCTCTGACATGTTGAGGAAGTTGCGCTCCGCCAGGAGCATGCCGTCGGGGTCGTCGGTCACGCGCACCTTGGCCACCGCGTCGACCTTCACGTTGATGAAGTCATTGGTGGGAATGTACTGGTCGGTCTTGATGTCAACCGAGATCTGCTTCAGGCAGAGGCGATCAACCCGCTCGAAGAACGGCACCTTGAAGCCAGCGCGGCCGATGAGCACACGCGGACGCTCATGCAGACCGCTGATGATAAGCGCTACGTCGGGCGAGGCCTTCACATAGCCTGCCGACATGAACATGATGACAGCTATCGCCACGATGGCAGCAACGGCGATTGCCACGAACGGAACACCAAACAACATGATCTTTCTCCTTTATGGGAACAAATGCCCAAACTCGAACTGCCTGCCCTCAGAGAACTGACTGCCCAAACTCGAACTAGCGCCCCTCGATCACGCGCCCGATGCTATCTGTCCACCGCAACCTCCTCCTACCCAACGGCCTCAATACGGTCCCAAGAAAGGACCATTGAACGCACTATTCCCCTTTTTGGCCTCGCCCAACGCGGTTGCCAGTCACCACGATTCCTCCTCGATTCGATCCGAATCATGGGCGGAACACAAGCGCATGACGGAATCGGGCCCCACAGCTGCCGCGCGGGGCCCGACACGTCTTACTCGTATCTCAATCGACGGCTAGCTGCTAATCTGCGAGCTCTTGGCAACCAGCTTGCGATAGATGCGCTCCACGAACCATGGCTCGGTCGACGCCGCAAGCGCCTCGCCAGGCGTCATCCAGCCAATTCGGCTGTTCTCATCGGGCTTGACACGCGGCACCTCGCCAGGGTCCGCCTCCATCAGAAAGGTGACGTTGAGATGCAGGTGGCTCGAAACGTACGCCCCGCGCTTCTCGTGGCCGTCGACGCAGAGCACTTCCACCGATAGAATGCCGGGGTCTGCCAGCCGCGCACTGGCAAGACCGCTCTCCTCGCGCACCTCGCGCAAGGCGACGGCACGCAGGTCACGCTGACCGTCAGCATGACCTCCCAGCCATGACCACGACTGGTAGATGTTGTGATAGGCCATGAGCACCTTGCTGCGGTCCGGAGACACCACCCAGGCGGAGGCCGTCATGTGGGCTGGGTCTCCCCTGCCCCACAGCCGTGATTGCGCTTCCGTTCCGACCCGCTCGGCCATCTCAAGATGGGCCAGAACCAACGCGCAGTCGCGCGCCTCTTGCTCGTTATAGGGCTCATAGGACGCAAGCTCCTCAGCCAGACCCACGGTACGCCCCCCAACGTGGCCTTCATCGCCTTACCTCCGCTATCATAGACGTATTCCCACGCACGAAAGGACCCCCATGTACAAACTCGTAGCCACCGACATGGACGAGACCTTCCTCGGCTTTGATCACAAGGTCCCGCAGGCCAACATCGACGCCATCCTTCGCATGCGCGAGTTGGGCGTGCTCTTTGTGCCCGCCTCCGGACGCGCCTACGGCTCCATCATGAACAGCTTGCGCGACCTGCCGCCCGAGTGTCTGGAGGGCAGCTATGTCATCTCATACAACGGTGGCTGCATCAACCGCGTGGGCGACGACGAGCCGCTCATCAGCAATCGCATGCCCTTCGAGGTGGTTGACCGCCTCTTCAAGCATGCGGCGTTCCTGGGCGACATCGGCATGCACATCTACACGCAGTCCGGCGACATCTGGGGCTACAACATCACCCAAAGCGAGCTCGACTACCTCGCCGGTCACATGGACCTCAAGCTCTTCGAGGGCGACGACATCGAGTTTCTGCGCGACGTGCCCCTCTCCAAGTGCCTGTACGTGTACGAGGACCTCGACCTGCTGCACGAGCTGGCGCTCACCATGGACCCGACGCTCACCGAAGGCCTCTCGACCACCTTCAGCTCGGGACGCTACTACGAGTTCAACCCGGGAGGCGTGGACAAGGGCTCCGGTCTTCGCGAGCTCGCTTCGCGCCTGGGGATCGATGTGGCCGACACCATCGCCTGCGGCGACTCTGCCAACGACATGGCCATGATCGAGGCCGCGGGGCTCGGCGTGGTGGTCTCCAACGCGACGCCCGACGCGGTGGCCATCGCCGACTACCAGGCCAAGTCAAGCTGCCAGGACGGCGTCTTTGCCGAAGTCCTCGAGAGGTTCATCGAGCCCCAGCACCGCTAGACGCACCAAGAACCAGCCAGAAGAGCAGGGCAATCCCAGAGATCTCGGATGGCGCCTGGCCGTCAGGCCGGCGGCTGCGTACGCCGACCTCTCGGGCTGCCCGTCGCGTCGGCGCGGCGGGAGCGAGGACCTCTCGCCGCGCGCAGCGAGGCGATCCACAGCTGCCGCACCGTAAGCGTCGGGCGCCTAGCCCGAGCGCGAGGCGTGCGCAGCCGCCGGCCTGACGGCCAGGCGCCAATGCGGCGTTCGCACGATATATGGTCTTCTCTCCTCATGGTTGAATACCCATGCCACTTGTGGGTAAAATACCGCCCTGTGAGTAGGAATTACTAGCCCGGAGGCACTCCGGACGAGATAAGAGAGAGGCCATCGTGTCAGACCAGCTGCTTACCATCAACGGGCTCTCGGCGGGAACCGAGGACAAGCCCATCCTGCACAACATCAGCCTCGGTATAGGCGCAGGCGAGACGCACGTGCTCATGGGCCCCAACGGCGCCGGCAAGTCGACGCTCGGCCATGTGATCATGGGCGACCCCCTGTACCAGGTCTCCGAGGGCTCCATCACCTTCGACGGCACCGACATCACCGAACTTGGCCCCGACAAGCGCTCACTGGCGGGTATCTTCCTGTCCTACCAGGCGCCCGTTGAGGTCCCCGGTGTGCCCCTGTACAGCTTCCTGCGCACCATCTGCCAGATGCGCCCCGAGCTCAAGACCACTGCGCGCAAGTTCCGCGAGCGCGTGGGCAAGATCGCCGACCAGCTCGAGATCGACCAGAACTTCCTCACCCGCGAGCTCAACGTGGGCTTCTCCGGCGGCGAGAAGAAGAAGATCGAGATGATGCAGCTGCTGCTGCTCCGTCCCAAGCTGGCCATCCTCGACGAGACCGACTCCGGCCTCGACGTGGACGCCCTGTCCATCGTGAGCCGCGGCATCGAGGCCTACCGCAAGGAGTGCGACGGCGCCCTGCTCATGATCACGCACAACACCCGCATCCTCGAGCGCCTCACCGTGGATTGCACGCACGTCATGGTGCACGGCAACCTGGTGGCAGACGGCCCCGCGAGCCTCATCGACGACATCGACGCTCACGGCTTCGCGCGCTTCGAGGAGGCCCTTGCGCAGAAGGCCGAGGCATAGCACATGGCAGACGCAACCGAAACGAGCCGCAAGCGTTCGCAGGTCGAGGACGTCAACCGCTCGCTCTACGACTTCAAGATGAGCGAGGAGGGCTACGAGCGCTACGCTGACGGCCTCTCCACCGATATCGTGCGGGCCATCTCCGAGAAGAAGGACGAGCCCGAGTGGATGCTCGAGCTGCGCCTCAAGGCGCTTGCCGCCTACGAGGAGATGGAGATGCCCGCCAATTGGGGTCCCTCCATCGAGATGCTCGACCTCAACCACATCAGCGCGTACGTCTCGCCCAAGACCAAGCAAGCCAACAGCTGGGACGACGTGCCCGAGGACATCAAGAACACCTTCGAGCGTCTGGGCATCCCCGAGGCAGAGCGCGAGAGCCTCGCCGGCGTGGGCGCCCAGTACGACTCCGAGATCGTGTACCACAACATGCGCGAGGAGGTGGCCGATCAGGGCGTGATCTACACCACCATCGAGGACGCCCTGCACGACCCCGAGCTCGAGCCCATCGTGCACGAGTACTTTGGCACGCTCATCCCCATGCGCGACCACAAGTTTGCCGCGCTGCACTACGCCGTCTGGAGCGGTGGCTCCTTTGTGTACGTGCCCGAGGGCGTCACCCTCCCCTACCCGCTGCAGAGCTACTTCCGCCTCAACGCGCAAGGCGCGGGCCAATTCGAGCACACGCTGATCATCGTGGAGCCCGGCGCCGACCTGCACTTCATCGAGGGCTGCTCGGCACCCAAGTACTATGAGGCCAACCTGCACGCAGGCGCCGTCGAGCTGTTTGTCAAGGACCATGCCAAGCTGCGCTACAGCACCATCGAAAACTGGTCCAAGAACATGTTCAACCTCAACACCAAGCGCGCCACCGTTGGCGCGGACTCCATCATGGAGTGGGTCTCGGGCAGCTTCGGCAGCCACGTGAGCTACCTCTACCCCACCACCTTCCTGCAGGGGGCACGCAGCAGCTGCGAGTTCACCGGCATCACCTTTGCCGGTGCCACGCAGGACCTCGACACCGGCTGCAAGGTCATCCTCAACGGACCCGACACCACCGCCAGCGTGGATACCAAGTCCATCTCCAAGGACGGCGGCATCAACACCTTCCGCAGCTCGATCGTGGTGGGTCGCCGCGCCGACCGCGCGCGTGCCACCGTCAGCTGCGCGTCGCTCATGCTCGACGACATCAGCCGCTCCGACACCATCCCGGCCATGGACGTACGCAACGGTAGCGCGAGCGTCGGTCACGAGGCCACCATCGGCCGCATCTCAGACGACACGATCCTCTACCTCATGAGCCGCGGCTGCTCCGAAGGCGAGGCACGCACCATGGTGGTCAACGGCTTCGCCGACCCGGTGAGCAAGGAGCTCCCCATGGAGTACGCCATCGAGATGAACAACCTGATCAAGCTCGAGATGGAGGGGGCGATCGGATAATGGCAAACACGATCATCACGGCCGACCAGACCGACACCACAGCCCTCGGCCACATCAACGTCCCACCCGCGCAGACGTGGAACTACCTGCGCATCAACGACATCGCGTTCGACGTGCCCACGCCCCACTTCGTGGGTGACGTGTACGCTCGCCTTCCGCAGCTGTTCGACAAGGTCGAGTGCGGCATCGGCGAGGACGCCGTCACCTGGATGGCCCACGCCGCTGGCGACGCCCGCTACGTGGAGGTCCGCGCCGGCGAGCCCCATGATCCCATCGTGATCGACGTCGACGCCGCCGGCTGCGACGTAAGCGACACCGGCGTGCTTGTCCGCTCCGGCGCGCAGGCGACCATCGTCGCCTGCTCCCACGGCGGTGCCGCAGGTGCCACGTCCGCATCGCTTCTGCGCGTGATCGCCGAGCGCGAGGCACAGGTCACCATCATCGAGCTGGTCGCCTGCAACGAGGACCAGCAGCACCTTGACGCGGTGGGCATCGAGGCTGCCGAAGACGCGCACATCGAGATGCGCCAGTACGCGCTCGGCGGCGGCAAGGTGGCCCTTGGTCTGTGCTGCAACCTTGCCGGCAACGCCTCGCGCTTCTCCCTCGACTCCCGCTATCTGGCAAGCGGCACCGACGTTCTCGACGTCAACCACGTCATTCGCCAGCGCGGCCGCAACACGCGTGCCGATATCGTGACCACCGGCATCCTGGCCGACTCGGCACGCAAGACCATGCGCGAAACCATCGACCTCATCCACGGCGCCAAGTTTGCCGAGGGCTCCGAAATCGAGACGGTGCTGGTCACGGGCGACGACGTGGTCAACAAGACCCTGCCGGTCATCCTGTGCGACGAGGAGGATGTGGCGGGCAACCACGGTGCCTCCATCGGCGCCATCAGCCCCGAGCAGCTCGGTTTCTTGGGCAGCCGCGGCCTTGGCGAAGAAGAGGCGGAGCGGCTGTTCGCGCGTGCCCTGTTCGACGACGCGGTCATCCATGCGGTCGACGACGACGTGCGCCAGGCCGTGCTCGCCCGTGCGGCGGCCGTTCTAGGCGCCGACGTGGCCCGCGACATCGCCGAGGTCCTCGGCTACGACATCAGGGAGGCATAGATGCTGACCCCCGAACAGCTCCGGGACATCACGGAGAGTCCCTACAAGGCCGACTTTCCTCTGCTCGCAAAGCATCCCGAGATCGTGTTCCTCGACAGCGCCGCCACTGCGCAGCGTCCCGCATGCGTGCTCGATGCCGAGCGCACATTCTACGAGACCATGAACGCCAACCCGTTGCGCGGTCTGTACCGCCTCTCGGTGGAGGCAACCGAGAGCATCGAGGCCGCCCGTGCGCGCATCGCCTCGTTCATCGGCGCCGTCGACGGCACGGGCAAGCCCCAGGCCTCGCAGATCGTGTTCACCCGCAACGCGAGCGAGTCACTCAACTTGGTGGCGCGCACGCTTCCGCAGGTCGTTGGACTCGGCCCGGGCGATGACGTGGTCATTTCCATCATGGAGCATCACTCCAACATCATCCCTTGGCAGCAGGTTTGTGCCGCAACGGGCGCCAACCTCGTGTATCTGCGTCTCGACGACGACTTCACCATTACGCAAGACGAGGTCGAGGCAAAGATAGGCCCTGCCGCCAAGATCGTCTCGGTCACGCATGTCTCTAACGTGCTTGGCGTCGAGAATGACGTTGCTGCTATCGCCGCACGCGCACACCAGATGGGTGCCAAGATGGTGGTCGACGGCGCGCAGTCCGTGCCCCACCTGAGCATCGACGTGAAAGCCCTCGGCTGCGACCTTCTGGCCTTCTCGGCGCACAAGATGGGCGGCCCCATGGGCATCGGCGTGCTGTGGGGCACCTCGGAGCTGCTCGACGCCATGCCGCCCTTCCTCACCGGCGGCGAGATGATCGACTCCGTCACCGAGACGAGCGCCGTGTGGGCGCCTGTGCCGCAGAAGTTCGAGGCGGGCACGCAGGATGCCGCCGGCAGCTACGCCTTCGACGCAGCGCTGGCCTACCTCCAGGACCACGACATGGCAGCCCTCGAGACACGCGAGCATCTGCTGGCCACCTACCTCACCGACCAACTGGCGGCGCTCGACTTCGTCCACGTCATCGGTCCTGCCGATGGCGCGCGCCACGTCGGCGCGGTCGCCTTCAACGTCGAGGGCGTCCATCCGCACGATGTCGCCTCCATCCTCGACATGGGCAACGTCTGCATCCGCGCCGGCCACCACTGCGCGCAGCCGCTCCTCGCCTACCTCGGCGAGTCAAGCACCTGCCGCGCAAGCATTGCCTTCTACAACGACAAGCAGGACATAGACGCCCTCGTCGAAGGGCTCAAGACCGTCTGGCAGGTGTTCAATGGCAGTTAACCCGCTCTACAACGCGCAGTTCATCGATCACGCGCAGCATCCCGACTACAAGTACCAGATGGACGACCCCACCATGAGCCACGAGGGCGTCAACCCCTCGTGCGGCGACGAGCTGACCTTCTCGGTGCGCCTCGCCGAAGACGGCACCATCGAGGAGGCCGCCTTCGTGGGCAGCGGCTGCGCTATCAGCCAGGCGTCGGCCGACATGATGAGCGACCTGATGGTCGACAAGACGCCTGCAGAGGCCATCGAGCTCTGCGAGCTGTTCAAGCGCATGATCCGCGGCGAGGAGACCGACGACGCCGTCCTCGAGCAGCTCGACGAAGCGGCCATGCTGCGCGACATCGCGCACATGCCGGCACGCGTCAAGTGTGCCGAGCTCGCGTGGCGCACCCTGCAGGAGATGCTCGAGGCCCACGGAGCCACCGCAAGCATGACCGCAACGGTCAGCGCCGCATGCGACCACGATCATTCCCACGACGGAGAGGTCGGATAGCCATGGCTTCGGGCATGTTCTCCACCAAGGGACGCTACGCCCTGCGGGCGATGAGCGACCTGGCACAGCATCCGGGATGGGTGTCGCTTGGCGACGTGTCCGAGCGGCAGCACATCTCTCGTAAGTACCTCGAGCAGGTCATAGCCCTCATGCACAAGGCGGGCTATGTCGAGAGCATGCGCGGTAAGGGCGGTGGGTATCGCTTATCGCGCAAGCCTGAGGAGTACACGCTGGGCATGATCCTGCGTGCCGCCGAGGGCTCGCTTGCGCCAGTCGCCTGCCTCGACTGCACCAACGACGAGATCTGCCCTATCGTCGAGACCTGTCCTACCGTGGAGATGTGGCGCGACCTGGGCAAGGTGACCAGCCAATACCTGGACAGCAAGACCCTCGCCGACCTGATACGCGAGACCGAAGAGTAAGCGTAGCGTCACTACGATCACCGCTCAAAACTGCTCGCGCGCTGGGGACATCCCCAGCGCGCGATCTGCACTATAGCGTCAACCTTCAAGAAGCGCGCGTAACTGACTCATTTCCATAACATAATAATCACGCGGCAAATATGGCGGACGACCCAAAACTCACGTACCGTACTAGTACTTGTACTTTGTACTTGCGCAATCTCTCTAGGGGGAAGGAGTGTGCATGCAAACGTTGGCACCAGTCGACCTGTCGTTGATCGAGCCGACGCTCGACACCTACGCCGATGTTCCCGGCAGCCTCATTACCATCCTGCAGGAGACGCAGGAAACGTATGGCTATCTGCCCATGGAGGCTATGGAGCTCATTGCCGAGCGGACCAACACACCTATCGCCACCATCGTAGGCGTCGCCACGTTCTACGCCCAGTTCAGGCTTGAGCCCGTCGGCAAGCATCTGATCATGCTGTGCCAGGGTACCGCCTGCCATGTCAACGGGTCAGAGCTCATCTCGGCCGCCATCACCGACGAGCTGGGCATCGAGGACGGCGGGACGACCGACGACGGCCTGTTCTCGCTCAAGCACGTGGCGTGCCTCGGCTGCTGCTCACTGTCGCCGGTCATGATGATCAATGGCAACACCTACGGCAGCCTCACGCCCGACAAGGCCCGCAAGATCCTGCGCGAGCTCGCGGCAGAGAACGCAGAAGGAGGCGAGGCCCAATGAGGATCATCGTGGGAGAGGGCAGCTGCGGGCTTGCTGCAGGTGCCGGAGCAGTACATACCGCCCTTGAGGCTCTCTTTGCCCAGAGCAACCCGGACGGGGTGGAGCTGGGCATCACGGGCTGCATCGGCATGTGCTTCCTCGAGCCCATCGTGGACGTGTACGAGGATGACGGCACGCTGCATCGCCTGGTAAAGGTTCAGGCAAAAGACGCTCAGACCATCTATGACGCGGTCACGAGCGGCGACCTCTCGCTGGCCGACAAGCTGCTCATCTCGCCCGAGGACGAGCAGTTCCTTGCCAAGCAGACGCGCGTGGCGCTGCGCCACTGCGGCGTCATCGACCCGGAGAGCATCGACGACTACCTCGCAAACGGTGGCTACCAGGCCATTGCCAAGGTACTTGCCACGGGCATGAGCCAGGAGGACGTCATCGAGCAGATCGACATAGCCGGACTGCGCGGCCGCGGCGGCGCTGGCTTCTCCACGGCATTCAAGTGGCGCGCGGCACGCGACGCCAAGGCAGACGAGACTGGCCAGAAGTATCTCATCTGCAACGCCGACGAGGGTGACCCCGGCGCCTTCATGGACCGCGCCGTCATCGAGGGAGACCCGCACAGCCTCATCGAGGGCATGCTCATCGGTGCCTACAGCATCGGCGCCAGCGAGGCCATCGTGTACGTGCGCGCAGAGTACCCGCTGGCCATCACCCGCCTGCGCAAGGCAATCGCCGACGCTACCGAGCGCGGCTACCTGGGCGAGCACATCTGCGGGAGCGACTTCTCATGTACGCTGCGCATCAAGGCAGGCGCAGGCGCGTTTGTCTGCGGCGAGGAAACGGCGCTCATCGAGTCTCTCGAGGGCAAGCGCGGCATGCCGCGCCTCAAGCCGCCCTTCCCGGCACAGGCCGGCTACTGGCTCAAGCCGTCCAACATCAACAACGTCGAGACCTACGCCAACGTGGCGTGGATCATCAAGCATGGCGGCGAGGCCTTTGCTGCCATGGGCACCGAGAACTCCAAGGGCACCAAGGTGTTCGCGCTTTCCGGCAAGATCGCCCGCGGCGGCCTGGTAGAGGTCCCCATGGGCACCACGCTGCGTGAGGTGATCTTTGGCATCGGCGGCGGTATCCGCGACGGTAGGGAGTTCAAGGCCGTCCAGCTGGGCGGACCCTCGGGCGGCTGCGTTCCGGCGAGCAAGCTCGACACCGTGATCGACTACAACGAACTGGCCGCCACGGGTGCCATCATGGGCTCCGGCGGCATGGTCGTCATGGACGAGAGCACCTGCATGGTAAGCATGGCGCGCTTCTTCCTCGACTTCACGGCCAAGGAAAGCTGCGGCAAGTGCACCCACTGCCGACTGGGCACCAAGCGTATGCTCGAGATCCTTGACCGCATCGTGACGGGCAAGGGCGAGGCAGGCGACATCGAGAAGCTCGAGGACCTGTGCTACGCCATCAAGGACGGCGCACTCTGTGGCCTGGGTCAGACAGCGCCCAACCCGGTGCTCACCACCATCCGCTACTTCCGCGACGAGCTCGAGGCGCACATCGACGAGCACCGCTGCCCCGCAGGCGAGTGCCGCGAGCTCATCTCCTACTCCATCGACAAGACCAAGTGCATAGGCTGCACCGCCTGCGCACGGCAATGCCCCGTCGGCGCCATCGCCGGCGAGCGCAAGTCGCCGCACCAGATCGACCCGGCGCTGTGCATCAAGTGTGGCAACTGCAAGACCGCCTGCCGCTTTGGCGCGGTCCAGGTCGCGTAGGAGAGGAGGAAAGAGCATGTCCATCACATACACCATCGACGGCGTGAAGGTCGTGGCAGAGCCTTCCGACACCATCCTCACGTCGGCCACCAGGGCGGGAGTCGAGATCCCTACCCTCTGCTTTGACAAGCGCACCGCCATCTACGGCGCCTGCGGCATCTGCCTGGTCGAGGTCGAGGGCGTGCCCAAGCTGCTGCGCGCCTGTTCGGCCCGCCCGCAGGAAGGCTACGTGGTCCATCTGCACACCGAGCGGGTAGACCGCGCGCGCAAGACTGCGCTGGAGCTGCTGCTCTCGGACCACACCGGCGACTGCCGTGGACCCTGCAAGCTCAACTGCCCGGCCATGACCGACTGCCAGAAGTACGTCGGCGAGATCCGCGAGGGTCGTTACAAGGATGCAGTCGACACCATCTACGAGGCCTTCCCGCTGCCAGCTTCCATCGGCCGGGTGTGCCCGCACCCCTGCGAGGACGCCTGCCGCCGCAAGATGGTCGAGGAGCCCATCTCCATCGCCTTCCTCAAGGCCTTTGCCGCCGACAAGGTCGAGGCCGACGGCACTCCCTACGAGGTGCAGTGCGAGCCCGACACCGGCAAGCGCGTGGCCATCGTGGGCGGCGGCCCTGCTGGCCTCACGGCGGCCTATTTCCTGCGCCGCTATGGCCACGCCGTGACCATCTACGACAAGCAGCCCAAGCTGGGCGGCATGCTGCGCTACGGCATCCCCGAGTACCGTCTTCCCAAGGCCGTGCTCGACCGCGAGATCCAGATCATCCTGGACGCGGGTGTCGAGGTGCGCACCAACACGCAGCTGGGGCGCGACATCAGTTTCGACGAGCTGCGCGTGAGCCACGACGCCGTGCTACTTGCCCTAGGCGCCTGGAAGTCCATGCCCATGCGCGTACCCGGCGAGGACCTCGAGGGCGTGTATGGTGGCATCGACTTCTTGGAGAGCCTTGGCCTGGGCGAGCGCCCTGCGCTGGGCGAACGCGTGGCCGTCTGTGGCGGCGGCAACACCGCCATGGACTGCTGCCGCACCGCAGTGCGCTTGGGCGCCAAGGAGGTCTACGTGGTGTACCGGCGCACGCGCAACGAGATGCCCGCCGCCGACATCGAGATCGAGGAGGCCGAGGAGGAAGGCGTCACCTTCAAGTTCCTCACCAACCCCATCGAGTTCTACGGCGAGGACGGCCACGTGACCGGCATGAAGCTGCAGATCATGGAGTTGGGCGAGCCCGATGCCTCCGGACGTCGCCGTCCCGTGCCCGTCGAAGGTGCGACCGAGGACATCGCCATCGACAACGTGCTCATGGCCATCGGCCAGGGCGCCAACTGCGCTGGCGTCGATGCCGACCTGCTCACGCAGCGCGGCACCATCGCCTGCGACGAGCTGACCTTCCGCACCAGCATCGACAACGTGTTTGCCGCTGGCGACGTGACCAACCGCGGCGCAGGCATTGCCATCCAGGCCATTGCCGAGGCCCAGAAGGCGGCTCTGTGCATCAACAACTACCTTGAGGGCGACGAGGTACGCGCCAAGGTGCCCTACTTCGTCACGCAGGAGAAGACACCCGCAGACTTCGAGGACGAGCCCAAGCAGAAGCGCGAGAAGATGCCCGGCCTCACCCCCGAGCAGCGCCGTGACAACTTTGAGCCCATCTATTTCGGCTTTACCGAGGAGCAGGCGCTGCGCGAGGCATCGCGCTGCCTGGAGTGCGGCTGCCATGACTACTTCGAATGCCGCCTGATCCGCTACGCTAATGCCTTCGACATCGACCCCGAGCGCTTTGCCGGCGAGATGCACGACCGCGAGGAGAAGCCCGTGGTCTCTGAGGTCATCATCCACGACCCCGACAAGTGCGTGCTCTGCGGCCTGTGCTACCGCATCTGCGACCAGGAGGTGGGCAAGACCTTCCTGGGCCTGTACAACCGCGGCTTCTCGACCGTGGTCAACCCCATGGTGCCCGACGAGGCGCGCACCTTCTGCGCCAGCTGTCTCAAGTGCGTTGAGGCCTGCCCGACCGGCGCCATGAAGAGCATCCCCGCAGTAGAGCGTATGACGCAGATCATCTAGCGTTTTCGCAGCTCAACGTATGTATCTGGTGCCCCCGCAGCGATTGGCTTGCTGCGGGGGCACTGTTTTTTTGAAAACAAGGAAGCCGCCGCTGGCGCATAAGGATGTGCTCCGGGGGTTTGCAAAGCTTGCGCGTTACAGAACCTACTCGAGCGTGATGATGACGTGGTCGTGGTCGTCGTCAACGTCGACGAGCGTGCCCTTGCCTGCGTTCTGGGCTCCCTGGAAGAGGCCAGCGATGTCGACGCCCTCGATGAGTCGCTCGGGGAAGTAACTAGCCACGTTGGTAACGAGTCGCGCCGCCGCCAAGGGAATCGTGAGGTTCACCGCATCGCGTCCCGCACGGATGACGCGCAGACGAACGTGCGAGGCGGGTCCATCGATGTCGGTCGCCCTTTCCAGTTCGGGCTGCGGGGCAGGCTCGGGAGCGGGCTCGGGTTCGAGTCCGGACTCCAACTCAGGCTCTGGCGCAGGCTCGGATGCGGACGAGGGAGCCGAAGCCGTTCGCACCGCGGCGTCCCCCACCCCAAGCAGCTCGTCGACGGTCACGCCAAAGGTCTCGGCAAGGAGAGGCAGCAGCAAAATGTCCGGATAGCTCTGGTCGTTCTCCCACTTGCTCACGGCCTGCGCGCTCACGTTTGCGATGTTGGCGAGGCGCTCCTGAGTCATTGCATGTTCCAGGCGCATGCGTGCGATCCTGCGTCCGAGTGTCTCGCGGTTCTGATTCGTCATGAGAGGCTCCAATCATCTCGATGTGGGTGAAGACGTCTTCTGGCCTTACTATGACCCCTGTGTGCACCGTGCGCCATAACCCAGTCGTTGAGTTTTTGGTTGATACCAAATAGGATAGTCTAGCTGGGGTTTCAACCATAGGTTGAGCCGCTCTGAACAAGCGGCGAGAGGAGATTGCCATGCAGCACAAGGGAACACAGAGGCTTCTCACGTCTCGGCTCGAGCTGCGCAGACTCACCCTCGCCGACGCAGAGCAGATGTATGCCCATTGGGCAGCCGACCGCGAGGTCACGCGCTTTCTCACCTGGCCGCCGCACGCCACGGTCGACGTCACGCGCGGGGTGCTCGAGGAATGGGTCGCCGGCTATGCGTCTGACGACTTCTATCAGTGGGGAATCGTACTCAACGAGACGTCCGAGCTGGTGGGGACCATCTCAGTCGTCAGCATCGATGATGACGTCGATGCGGTAGAAATCGGCTACTGCCTGGGACGAGCCTGGTGGAGCAAGGGCATCATGACCGAGGCCTTGAGGCGCGTTATTGCGTTCTTCTTCGACGAGGTCGGCGCCAACCGTGTATGCGCCAAGCACGACGTGGACAATCCGGCCTCGGGCGCGGTCATGGCTAAGTGCGGCATGCGCCGCGAGGGCGTGCGCCGCGCAGGGGCACGCAGCAACCGTGGCATCGTCGACGTGGCGTGTTATGCCCTGCTTGCAGAAGACGCCCGCGCCTGAAGGCAATCCACATGAATGGAACCTCCTGAGCCCTGCCAGCGTTATTCCGTGTCGCCAGGGCTTTCTTCTCGGCGACGGGCCGCGGGCGGGCGCCAGCCGACCTCTCGGGCTGCTCGACGCGTCGGCGCGGCGGGAGCGAGGACCTCGCGTCGAGCGAAGCAAGACGCTCCGCAGCTGCCGCGTCGTAAGCACCGAGCGCTTAGCCCGAGCGTGAGGCTGGCGCCCGCCCGCGGCCCGTCGCCGAGAAGAAAGCCGCAACGAGATAAAAAAGGGTCCCGGATTTCTCCGGGACCCCAGATTCGCACGTATGTGCGGCTAAAGCTTACGCCCAGCCCTTGCCATCGGAGCCGAAGTCCTTGATCAGCTCGGTGGCGCGGTCGACGATGGCGTCGAAGCCCGGCTTCAGGAGCTTGCGCGGGTCGTAGTTCTTGCCCTTCTTGGCCTCGCCGGACTCGACGAACGCCCACGTGGCCTTGGCCATGGCGACCTGGAGGTCGGTGTTGACGTTGATCTTGGCGATGCCGTTGTCAATGGCCTCCTGGACCATGGCGGTCGGGATGCCAGTGCCGCCGTGGAGGACGAGCGGCAGGTCGCCAGTCTTTGCCTTGATCTCGGCCAGACGATCCATGGAGAGGCCGGCCCAGTCATCGGGATACAGGCCGTGGATGTTGCCAATGCCGCAGGCGAGGAAGTCAACGCCGAGGTCGGCGATGGCCTTGCACTCATCGGGATCAGCGAGCTCGCCGCTGGAGGCGACGCCGTCCTCGACGCCACCGATGCCGCCGACCTCAGCCTCGACGGAGATGCCCTTGCTGTGGCAGAGCTTCACGATCTCGGCGGTGCGCTCGAGGTTCATCTCGAAGGTGGGCTCATGGGAGCCGTCATACATGATGGAGGTGAAGCCAGCGTCGATAGCCTTGAAGCAGTCCTCGTAGGAGCCGTGATCGAGGTGCATGGCGACCGGCACGGTGATGCCCATGTAGTCAACGAGATCCTCGACGACGTCCTTGACGACCTTGAAGCCCTGCTGCCACTTGGCGGCACCAGCGGTGCACTGGATGATGACGGGGGACTGGGTCTGCTCGGCGGCGGTCAGAATCGAGCGGGTCCACTCGAGGTCGTTGGTGTTGAAAGCGGCGATGCCGTAATGACCCTTGACGGCGGCCTGGAGCATAGCAGTAGCGTTAACGAGCATGTGGTACCTCCAATTGGTCGGACTACCTAACTTGGGACATCATAACCCCCTCATCCCCTTTGCGAGCCTAGCTGTCTGGTCAATATGCACTTTTTTGGGTGAACGTAGGATTTGCCGCCCATTCGAGCCCAAAGGGTATAAACCTACAGCGCTTACGTTTGGGTCATAGAGAAAGGGCACGCTTTGACTCAGCAGCACACGCAGCGTATGGCGCCGCAATCCATAACCGAAGAATCGCAGGACAAGAGCATACTCTCGAGCGTCTCGATGCCCACGGTCCTGGCAGCCACCCTCGCGGCGGCGACGTCGTTTCTCTTCTCGTCTAAGCTCGGTCTCACCGGCTCGCTGATCGGCGCCGCGCTGGCGGCGGGGGTCTCGACCATCGCCTCGCAGGTCTACAAGGCCATGATCAATTCGTCGGTCGAGAAGATCCAGGGCATCACCACGCAGATGCAGGCCCTTGGCGACGATCAGGACCAGACCTCTCCGATGGAGGAGCTCGATCGGACGCGCGTGAGGCCGGTACCGGAGGGGCTCTACGAGCCGGAGGACCTCTACGCCGACGAGGAAGACGTATTCGCACCGACAGGCACCCCTTACGCACCTGCACAAATGCGCCAAGAGGCGGCACGCCACCATGCCGTGAGCATCATGCGCCGCACCTTTGTGGTTGCGGTGGTTGCGGCCCTGGTGGCACTGCTCGCTTACGCCGTCATGGTCAACCTCGCCACGCAGGGCAAGGGCATTGGTCCCACTTCCTTCGAGGAGATCGCCACCCCCACAGCCAGCGAGACCATCGGCGAGGTGCAGGAGCAGCCTACCGACCAGCAGGCCGACACCAGCCAGGACCCCGCCACCACCGATGCGCAGCAGGAGCAGGAAAGCGAAGACGCCGGCACCGACGACGCTGGCACCGTCGACGCCGGCACGCCAAGCGAGGGGCAGGAGCAGGCTGGCACGGCAGAATCGCCTGTCGACCAGCAGCCTTCGGCGGAGCCTCTGCCGGAGGGCGACGGCGGCACAGCCGCCACGCCCACTGCGCCCGCAACGGACGCCGCGACCACAGAAGGTTGACACACAACGAGCCCCTGGCACCACGCCAGGGGCTCGTTTCCCGTACCTGTCTTGGCTGCCTTGAGTGGCAGCCGTCAATTGGCTAGAGCGTGCGCAGCGCATCCACCAGCGCCGTCTTGCCTGCGGTCTTCTCGTCGACCATCTTGATGACCTTGGCTGGGCAGCCCGCCACAACGGCACCCGCCGGCACGTCCTCGACCACCACGGCTCCTGCGGCCACTACCGCACCTTCGCCCACACGCACGCCCTCGATGACCACTGCGTTGGCGCCCAGCATCACGTTGTCCTCAATGATGACGGGTGTCGCGCTCGCAGGCTCGACCACACCCGCCAGCACGGTCCCGGCACCCACATGGCAGTGCGCGCCTACGATGGCGCGACCACCCAGTACGGCACCCATGTCGATCATGGTGCCCTCGCCCACCACGGCGCCGATGTTGATGATGGCGCCCATCATGATCACGGCGTTGTCGCCGATCTCCACCTTCTCGCGGATGATGGCGCCCGGCTCGATGCGCGCG
Organism: uncultured Coriobacteriaceae bacterium; assembly: GCA_902779675.1. Taxonomy (GTDB): domain Bacteria; phylum Actinomycetota; class Coriobacteriia; order Coriobacteriales; family Atopobiaceae; genus UBA1367. Next base: position 104,585 of record CACZCK010000004.1, read on the forward strand.
TTGACGCCCTTGATGTCGAGCATGGGCACGCCGGAGTTACGACGGTCGCACTCGAGCACCACATCCTCGATGGCATCGGCATTGGCCTCGAGAATGGCAGAGAGCTCCGGCCAGTCGGCAAAGACAATCTTGTCGCCCGCACCGAACACCTTGGCCGAGCCGTAGTCGATGCTTGCCCCAGCCGCCTCCTTCACATACGCCTTGACCGGCGTTTTCTTGGGAGCGGTCGCGATGTAGTTGATGATCTCCTGCGCGTCCATGACATCCTCCGTACTTGACCACCTGTCGCACTCGACGGTGATTGATTTTTACGACACCTCATCTACCTGCATGTTTCTTGCGAGGCCTCTCGAGTATCCCCTTCGAGTGCGCACACCTCCAAGTACAAGCCCCGCATTCGGAGCCGTTGGGCGCCTCGAGTCACCTCGCAAGCCGACCCTCTTACCCAAACATCAACTCGTCGAAGGTGTAGAAGCCGCGTCCGCGACCTAGCAGGCGCTTGGCCGCAGCCACCGCACCATTAACGAAGATCTGACGACTGGTTGCCCTGTGGGTCAGGCACAGCTCCTCGTCCACGCCAAAGAAGTGCACCTCGTGCGTGCCGGCCACCGTGCCGCCGCGTACCGCATGCATGCCAATCTCGCGCTTGCCGCGCGCACCAACCATGCCCTGGCGCCCATACACCACGGTATCCTCCCCCGCGGGGTCGACGCAGGCGCGCAGCATCTCAGCCGTGCCCGACGGCGCGTCGGCCTTCTGGTTGTGGTGGGTCTCGACAATCTCCACGTCCCAGTCGGCAACGGCCTCGGCCACGAGCGTGGTGGCATGGCGCAGGGCGGCCACACCCAGCGAGTAGTTGCCACTCCAGATAACCGGCGCGCACTCGCCAAGCGCACGCAGCTGCTCCTGCTCACCGGCATCGAAGCCCGTGGTGCCACACACCAGCGCTGCGCCGGTGCGACGCACGTAGGCAAGCACGTGCGGCAGGGCCGCCTTGTTGGAGAAATCGATGGCAAGCTCGGCCGGTGGTGCGCCGTCGTCCAGCTGGTCGATGTTGTCGATGTCATAGGTGCCCAGCACCACGAAGCCCCCGTCGGCCTCGAGCGCCTTGCCGATGAGCTTGCCCATGCGGCCGCCGCCCACCAGTACGACCGTCGTCTGCTCGTTAGCCAATCAGACCAACCCCTTCCATGGCGTCGTAGAGGCGCTGACGCGTGGCATCGGCCATGGGCCACAGCGGCTGGCGGTAGCTCTCGGTGATGAGCCCCATCTTGGCCAGGGCGGCCTTTACGGGAATGGGGTTGACCTCGCAGAAGAGCGAGTGGATCAGCTCGAGCTCGTCGAGCTGAATCTTGAGGGCGCCTTGGTAGTCGTGGTTGAGGTACTTGTCCACCATGTCATGCACCTGCTGCGGACGGATGTTGGCCCACACGCTGATGACGCCCGAGCCACCCAGCGACAGGATGGGCACCACCATGTCGTCGTTACCAGAGTACATGCGGAAGTCGTCGGAGAGGTACTTGGCCACGGTGGTGGCATAGCTGATGGAACCCGAAGCCTCCTTGATGCCCATCACGTTGGGATGCTCGCACAGGCGCGCCACGTTGCGCTCGCTGATGGAGCAGCCCGTGCGGCCGGGGATGTTGTACAGGATGGACGGAATCTCGGTGGCATCGAGCACGTCGAGGAAGTGGTGGTAGATGCCCTCCTCGTTGGACTTGTTGTAGTACGGGGTGATGAGCAGCAGTGCGTCGCAGCCGATCATCTGCAGGCTCTTGGCCTTTGCCAGGCTCTCGTGCGTGGCGTTGGAGCCCGCGCCGCCGATAATGGGGATGGCGCCGTTCACGCGGTTGACCACGTGCTGGGCCACGGCCACGTCCTCGGCGTCGGTCATCGTGGAGCTCTCGCCGGTGGTGCCCAGCACCAGGATTCCGTCGGTGCCGTTGGCCAGGTGGAAGTCGACGAGGCGGTCGAGCGCCTCGAAGTCCACGTCGCCGTTGTCCTTGAATGGCGTGACCAGGGCCACGATCGATCCGGTGAGGTTGCGTACGTCACTCATGCTGTTCTCCTTCTTTCTGCAGGCCACGGGCCCACTGTCTCCTTTTGGTTCGAAACCGTACCTTGCCCCAGACGGAGCGCGCCCCTATGGGCGCGGGCGCTTCAAACGCTCCCCCACCGGCAGCACGTCGAGGGTCGCAAAGTAGTCGGTCGGCGTCTCGGCGCGGCGGATGAGCCGCGTGGAGCCATCCGCGCATAGCAGCACCTCAGCCGAGCGAAGGCGCCCGTTGTAGTTGTAGCCCATCGAATGGCCGTGCGCGCCGCAGTCGTGGATGTACAGCAGGTCGCCGACCTGCACCTCCGGGAGCGCGCGACCGTTGGCCAGGCGGTCGGAGTTCTCGCACAGCATGCCTGTCACGTCGTAGACGTGCGTGGCTGGCACCTCCTCCTTGCCCAGCACCGTGATGTGGTGATACGCGTCGTAGAGCATGGGGCGCATGAGGTTGGCCGCGCAGGCGTCGACGCCCAGGTAGTCGTGGTAGGTACGCTTCTCGTGGATCACGCGGGTGATCAGCGCGCCATACGGCGCCATCATATAGCGGCCGAGCTCGGTGTAGATGGCCACATCGCCCATGCCGGCAGGCACCAGAAGCTCGTTGTAGGCCGCGTGCACACCTTCGCTAATGGCGGCAATATCGTTGTCGGGCTCATCGGGGCGATAGGCAATGCCCACACCGCCCGAGAGGTTGACGAACGAGATGTGAATGCCCACCTCGCTCTGAATGCGCACCGCCAGGGCAAACAGCGTGCGCGCCAGCGCGGGATAGTACTCGTTGGTCACTGTGTTGGAGGCCAGCAGGGCGTGAATGCCCAGGTGACGCACACCAAGGTCGCGCAGGCGAGCCGCCGCCTCGAGCATCTGCGGCTCGGTCAGGCCGAACTTTGCGTCCTCGGGCGAGCCAAAAATCCCGTTGGCAAAGGCGAAGTCCCCGCCCGGGTTGAAGCGCAGGCTCATGGTCTGCGGCATGGGGCTGCCACCAAGCGCATCGACAAAGGCATCGACGTGCGTGATGTCGTCGAGGTTGACGATGGCTCCGAGCTCGTTGGCATAGGTGAACTCGGCTTTGGGCGTATCGTTGGACGAGAACATGATCCTCTCGCCTACCAGACCCATGGCTTCTGCCAGCATGAGCTCGGTCTCACTCGAGCAATCCACACCGCAGCCATACTCCGCAAGGATGGCGATGAGCGCCGGATTGGGCGTTGCCTTGACGGCAAAGTACTCGCGGAACCCTGGGTTCCAGGCGAAGGCGGCCAGCAGCCGCTCGGCATTGGCGCGGATCCCCGCCTCGTCGTACAGGTAGAACGGCGTGGGATACTGCGAGGCGATTGCCTCTGCCTGATCTTGCGTGATAAATGGTACCTTGCGTGCCACGATGCCTCCCGACTCCGCCACCTGCCTGGGATGCTCCCGTTGCGATGGCTCGCGTCGAGATAGCGCACCCGTTGGCAGCCAGCCAACAGACAGTCCCGCGGGTATTTCCCGCGAACCCACCCCCTGCGCGTGCCCACCCAGGGAGTTCGGCGGATTAAGCCTCCTCGCGCGCTCGGACGCCTGCCGGCTCGCGCGCGACTCATCATTTCCGCGCCTCTATCGTTGCTCTAAGTGTATGCGAGGCACCCTGCATGCATAGGCATGCGTAACAGGATGGATAAAATGCGCGACTAATTTGGCCATCCGCTCCTGGCCGCGAGCCACACGCAGGCGGATCAGGCTCCCTCGACGGGCAGCTTGGAGACGTCGACCCAAGAGCATGGCGCGCATACGCGCTCGAGCTCGGCGAGCGTGAGGCGTACGGCGCTGGCCGCGTTGCCCGCCGCAGGATACACCACGTCAAAGCGCCGAAGCGACTCGTCGAGGTACACGTCGCAGCAGTCATTGACGCCAAACGGGCACACGCCACCCACGGCGTGGCCGATGAGCCGCTCTGCGTCGGCGGCAGCGAGCATCCGCGGCTTGGTATGGAAGCGATCCTTGAACTTGCGGTTGTCGATGCGCGCGTCACCGGCAAACAGGATGAGGGCCACGCGATCGCCCAGCGCGAACGAGAGCGTCTTGGCAATGCGAGCCGGCTCGCAGCCCACGGCCTGCGCTGCCAGCTCGACCTTGGCACTTGACTGCGCGAACTCCATGACGCGGTCCTCCATGCCAAACTGCGCCAGGTGCGCCTTCGCCCGCTCGATGGCCATCGCCTGCTCCTCCCGCTCGCCTGCCGACGTGGGTAGCTTACGCGATACGGCGACGCGGTTCCAAGCACAGGCGCCCACTTGCCGCGAGTCCTTACCTGTTGGAAACGAGCCTGCACTAGAATGCTCGCCAGACAACACGAGCGTCAGGAGCGCCATGGACCAGCAACTCGTCGAGCGTCTCACCTGCCTGAGGCGCGACCTGCATCGCATTCCCGAGGTCGACTTCGACCTGCCCGAGACCCTCGCATACGTGCGCGGAGTGCTAGAGCCCCTCGCAGCGCGCATGGCTGCCAGAGGGTGCCGGGTGGAGGTCTTTTCCCCCGCACGCTCGGCCGTCTGCGCATTCTTTGACCGCGGCACGCCCACGGCAACGGCCATCCGCTCCGACATGGACGCACTGCCCGTGACCGAGCGTACCGGACGGCCCTTTGCCTCGACCCATGCCGGCAAGATGCATGCCTGCGGGCACGACGGCCACATGGCCATGGTGTTGGCGCTTGCCGAGCAGCTGGAGCAGCGCTTCGACGACCTGGACGAGAGCGTACTGCTCGTGTTCCAGCCTGCCGAGGAGACCACCGGAGGGGCACGCCTCATCGCAGAGAGCGGCGTCTTCGAGCGGCTGCACGTGCGGCGCATCTTTGGCTTCCACCTGTGGCCCGACCTGGACAAGGGCGTGGTGGCCAGCAGACCCGGCGCGCTGCTCGCTGCCTCCAACGAGACCACCGTGACCTTTGCGGGCAAGGCCTCGCACATCGCCAAGGCCGAGCAGGGATGCGACTCGCTCGAAGCAAGTTGCCGCTTCCTGACGCGCGCCTACGACTACATCGAGCGGCGTCGCGTTGAGGAGCCCTGCCTGCTCAAGTTTGGGCGCATGCAGTCGGGCGAGGTCCGCAACCAGATTTCGGCGCGCACCGTGCTGGAAGGGAGCCTGCGCACCTTCTCGCTGCAGATGCGCGACAGCTGTCAGGCGGACCTGCAAGTCATCGCGCACCGCTGTGCCGGCGAGACGGGCTGCACCACAGAGGTTGCCTACTCGGCAGGCTACCCGCCCGTGGTCAACGACGTGGAGGTGTTCGCCCAGGCGCAGCAGGCCCTACCCTACCTGCAGGCGATCCCCGAGCCCCTGCTCATCTCGGAGGACTTCTCCTGGTACCAGCAACACCTGCCCGGCGTGTTCCTGCTTCTGGGAACGGGCACAGGAATCCCGCTGCACGCCGATACCTTCGACTTCGACGAGGCCATCCTCGAGCGCGGCGTAGAGACCTACCTGAGACTCCTGGGCCTACACTGTGGACACTAGGGGGTTATCCCTTTTTGTCCACTGAACAGAAAGGGGTAACCCCCTAGTGTCCAGAGACGAAGCTCTCCAGCCGGTCGAGCCCGCGGCGCAGCGTCACCGAATCGCAGGCGTACGAGAGACGCACGTGCCCCTCGGCACCAAAGATGGAGCCAGGAACTAGCGCCACACCAGCCTCCTGTATGGCGCGCGTGCAGAACTCCTCCGAAGTGAGACCAAGCTTGCGGATGGACGGGAAGGCATAGAACGCGCCATCGGGGCGCACGCACGAGAGCCCCATGCCCGCAAGGCGGCGAAGCACAAAGTCCCTGCGCACGCGATAGCTCTCACGCATGGGTGTGACGTCGGTGGACAGGGCCTCGATGGCGGCGTCCTGGGTGAAGGAGACCACGCTCGATATCGCATACTGATGCACCATGGCGATCTGCGCCACCAGCGGTGCGGGCGCGGCCAGCCACCCCAGGCGCCAGCCGGTCATGGCGTAGGGCTTGGAGAAGCTGTTGACCACCACCGTCTGCTCGCGCAGCTCGGGATGAAGGCTCGCGAAGCCCTCGTATCCCTCGGCGTAGACCAGCTGGTCGTACACGTCGTCGCAGATGACGTAGAACGAGTGACGGACGGCGAGCTCCGCCACGGCGGCAAGGCTCTGTGGCGTGAGGCAAACGCCAGTGGGATTGTTGGGCGACGTGAGCACGATGGCCTTGGTGCGCTCGGTGATGGCTGCTGCAAGGTCGCTGGCATCGATCTGGAACCCGTCCGCCGAGGTGTCGAGCGGCACGACGGTCGCACGCGCGAGACGCACCACCGACTCGTACAGCAGGAAGGCCGGCATGGGCACGATGACCTCGTCGCCAGGGTTGAGCATCGCGGTGAGGGTGGCGTACAGAGCCTCGGTCGCGCCACTCGTCACGATGATCTCGTCGGGCGCATACGCCAACCCCGTCGAGGACATGCGCGCGCAGATTGCCTCCTTAAGCTCTGGCCAGCCGTTGTTGGGCGGATAGTGGGTCCGCCCCGCATCGAGGCCGGCCCGCACGCACGCGCAGACGGAGGCGGGCGTGTCCTCGCCTGGCTCGCCCAGCGTGAGCGAGACGCAGCCCGGGGTCTGGGCGGCAAGCGCCGAGAAGCGACGGATGCCGGAGGGACGAAGGTCGTCGAGGGCGGAGTTGAGCGTCAGGGGCATGGTTGGCCTTTCTCAACGAGCGGGCGGGCACCTCTCGGCCTTCCCGCAGGGCAGTTCCAGTTTGTCTGCGTTTGCCAGTTTTGGCAGTGTGCAAAAAACGCAACAAACATCTGTTGTCTGTGGTTCTGCCTTTCAGACTACTGGAGTGAGACCTATGGGAACCCCTCAAACGCAAACAAAGCGACAATCAGAAACGCAACGTCAAAGCAAAACGCAATAAACAGAGCCCGTGGGGCTGAGAGAACCATCCCTCAGCCCCACGGGCTTCGAATCAAGCCAGCGCACCTCGTCGTTGCAGGGGCGAGGTCTACCCCAACAGCTCCAGCACCTTGCGCTTGCAGTCCACGTACTCGGCTGTCAGGGCGAAGTCGTCGACGTCAGCGGCTGCGAGCGCCTCCTCGCGTGGGACCTCGACCTCACCAGCCACCACGCTCGGCACGCCGCCGCGCGGGTTGCCCTCCAGCACGTAGATGCGGTTAGCCATGGTCACGGCCTCGTCGACGTCGTGCGTGATGACCACCGACGCCATGCCCAGCTCCGCAGCCATCTGGCAGTACCAGCTACGCAAGTCGGTACGCGTGATGGCGTCGAGCGCGCTGAAGGGCTCGTCGAGCAGGGCAACGTCGTTGCCCATGAGGTAGGTGCGCAAGAACGCGGCGCGCTGGCGCATGCCTCCGGAAAGCTGCGAGGGCCACTGGCGCTCGGTGCCTTCCAGGCCAAAGCGCTCAAAGAGTGGGGCAGCCTTCTCGCGCGCGGCAGCGGGCCTCATACCACCAATCACCAGCGGTAGGCAGACGTTGTCGATGATGCGCTTGGAGGGTAGGAGCAGGTCCTTCTGCAGCATGTAGCTCACGCGGCCAGGGGTGCCCGTCACGTCCTGCCCATGCAACAGGACCTTGCCCTCGAGTGGCGTGGTCAGGCCGGAGAGGGCGTGCAGGATGGTGGTCTTGCCGCAGCCCGACTTGCCCACCAGGCACACCACCTCGCCCGACTCCACGTGCAGGCTGATGTCTTTGACCACAATCCGCACGCCGCCGTCCCAGCTGAGCGTCAGGTTGCGCGCCTCGAGGGCGGGAGCCTCTCCCCCGCCCCGTGTGAGTGTCGAAGCGGTCACTACGCCTCCAGGTAGTCCATCGTCCAGCCGGCATTGACGTCGAGCGGAGTCTCCACCAGGTTGTTGTCGTTGAGCCATTGGAAGAAGGCGGACCAGCGGTCTGCCTCGATGAGGCCCCAGCTGGCGGCGTCGCTCTGGTACTCGCCCGCGAGGAAGGACGAGCTCTGCTTGACCAGCGCGGGGTCGAGCTCGGGAACGGCCGTGCACAGGATGTCTGCCGCGGCGTCGGGGTCGGCGATGGCAAACTCGTAGCCCTTCTTGGCGGCGCGGAGGAACGCCTTGACAACCTCGGGATTCTCCTCGCAGAAGGCGGTGTTTGCGGCAATCACGGGCGTGTAGTAGTCAAACACGTCGTCGATGGAGATGAAGCTGAAGTAGTTGGCCTCATAGCCCTGCACGATAGCGTTCTGCACGGCCCATCCCTCGTAGACCCACACGGTGTCAAAGAGGTCCGCCTTGAAGCCGCTGATCTCGTCGTCCACGGTGTAGGGCACCAGCTGGACTTTGCTAAAGTCGCCGCCGTCCTTCTCCACGACCTGCTTGACGGTGGCCTGCTCCACGGGCATCTCCCACGTGGCGTAGCGCAGGCCCTCCATGCCCTTGGCGGAGGTAACGCCCAGCTCCTTGGGGCTCATGATGCCGCTGGTGTTGTGCTGGATGACGGCGGCCACGGCAACGAGACCGGTGTTGCCACCTGCGTAGGAGTTGGCGATGTAGTCCTGGTAGCTGATGCCAAACTGCGCCTGGCCCGTGCCCAACATGGCCTCGGCAGTGTCCTCGGCAGGCTGCACGATGGTCACGTCCAGACCCTCCTCGGCAAAGAAGCCCTGCTCCTGAGCAACATAGATGCCCGTGTGATTGGTGTTGGGGGTGTAGTCGAGGCAGAAGGTGATGGGAGTCAGGGCGTCACCGGAAGCCTCGGGTGCGGCATTGGACCCGCCGCAGGCGGCGAGTGCCATACCGGCGGCAGCGGTGGCGGAGGCGACAAAGGAGCGACGGGTGAGGTTCTTGTTCATGGAAGGTCCCTTCTGTTTGGGATGCTTGGATGGGTGTGGCTGGCTACTTCTTGCTCTCGGCGCGCTTCCACGGCATGCAGACGCGCTCCAGCAGGTCGACGGCCTTCATCAGGGCCAGCGAGAGCACCGAGATGAGGATGATCACTGCAAACATGCGGTCGTAGGCAAAGGACTTGCGCACGCGCGTCATGTAGACGCCCAGACCGGAGAATCCGCCGAGCCACTCGCTGATCACGGCGCCGACGATGGCGTAGGTGGCGCTGATGCGCAGGCCGCTAAAGAACTGGTCGAGCGCACCGGGGAGCTTGACCTGCCAGAAGATCTGCAGGTCGGAGGCACCCATGGTGCGCATAAGATCGATCATGTCGAGGTCCACGGAACGAAAGCCCGCAACCAACGACACGGCGACCGGAAAGAACGTGGTGAGCACGATGAGGATGACCTTCGGCGCGAGGCCATAGCCAAACCACAATACCAGCAGCGGCGCGATGGCCACCGTGGGGATGGTCTGCGAGATGGTGATGAGCGGGTCGAAGGCGAGATAGATGGTCTCGAAGCGGTCCATCAGGACGGCTGCCACAAAGCCCACGACTACGCCGATGGCAAGGCCCAGCGCAGACTCGACGATGGTCGTGCCCGCATGGCTCGCCAACAGGGACGCGTCGGTCGCTAGTGCGGCAACGACCTGCGTGGGGCTCGGCAGCAGAAAGTTGGGCACGAGCCCGCAACGCACCGCCAGCTCCCAAGCAGCGAGCAGGATGGCGACCGTAACTGCCGGTACGCCTATCTGACGCGAGCGTGGAGGGTCTATCCTGCGAACGGTGGCCATAGCGGCTCCTACGCGACCGCGGACGGAGCGGACGGTGCAAACTCGCTGTCCGTCTCGTGGTACTTGCCAATCTTGTGCTCGGTGGACATGACGTCCGAGCTGGGGCGGAAGTCGATCTTGGCGTACGTCATCATGGAGTTGCAGCCTGCCTTGGCACCCACGAGCTGGCAGTTCTTGAGGATCTCCATGCAGAGATCGTAGTCGCCCTCGATGGTGGTCTCGAAGGGCCCCACGTAGTAGTCCACGCCCGTGGAGTCGATGTAGGCGATGACCTCGTCGACGATGCGGCAGGTCTCCTCGTCGGATGTCGAGTCCATGGGCAGGTACTGGATGGCAACGGCACAGTTCATATGCTCTCCCTTCCCGCAGCAGGCGCTGCGCGTCGTGCGACGCGAGAAAGGAGAAGGCCCCGCGCCGCAGCCCGGGACCTCTATGCAGGCAAAGTGTCTTGCGGTCCCTACGCTGGCATTACCCAGATCAGGTTCTAGGGTCGTGGAATTGGGTTCCACCTCTCAGCCGGGCCAAATCCCCAGCTCCCCGTATGTGTCCATTATAGCAGAGCCTCATGAGACTGCAAAATTGCAGGTAAAAGGCCCACAGTCGAACCCGTTCAGTTTGTTCGCAGAGTACGGAAACGCAATTCGGGTACCGTTCAGTCCGTTCGCAACGCTAGCCTAAATCCGCGTCCCTTCGTGCATTGTTGGGGCTGGATTACCCGTCCACGGTAAGAAGGGCATGCGAGATGAAATACACAGACGGATCGCTCAGAAACATCCACGGTGACCTTTGGCAGGCACGATTCTCATACAGGGTTGAGAAGCCCAATGGGCAGGTTGCTTGGAAGCAGGTCTCTAGGAACATCCACGCCCAGACCCAGAAGGAAGCGCAGCAAGAGAAGGAGAGAATCAGGACGGAGCTCGAGAGGGCGGCGCTCTTAGAGGAGATCCTGCCGCCTGAGATCGCCAACTCGCCCAAGCTATCGGTCTTCATGAACGAGGAGGTCGACGAGCAGCTTAGGTCCGGCCTCATCGCAAGCACGACCTATGCGTGCTACGCTTCTGTGCTCAGCCCGTCGAGACGCACCTTAGCATGCCAGCTATAGGTGCAGCCTGCGACAAGAACGACTGTCGCCACTGCCATGATGAGCCAGCCCAGGGTGATGAGCTCCGCGGAGGTCTGCAGGATGATGAGGCCCATGCCCGAGGCATAGAGGCCGAGCGCCGTTCGGGCGATGGCGAGGAAGGTGCGGATGAGCGCGAACTTGGTGCGATCGTAGGCCAGGTGGTCGCGCAAGATCATGTCGTCGTGGTAGTTGGCATACAGGTACTGCATGGTTGGTCCTCCCATGGGCACTAACGAAACGCTGTTTACGAGCATTGAAGCATGCGAAGCCCGTACGAGATGATGCCGGGGACACGCCTCGAACACCGTTGCGCCACAGTGGCACGTGCAGGCCGCTGGTGCGCAACGGTGTTTCGCGCTTTTGGGCTGCTTGCTGCCTCAGGTTGAAGAGAGAGAATCTGCCTTAAGATGTATCTACCGTGTTCTTCCTGCTATAGGAGATGTGTATGCTTGTTGAACAGCTGCGTGAACAGGCGGGCTTCTCTCCGATTGAATGCTCAATCGCCGACTACTTCCTTGAAGTAGGAGATGCGCTTCATGACCAGAGCGCTCGCTCCATTGCCGCCAGGCTGTATACAGCACCTTCCACGGTGTCGCGCCTGTGCAAGCGGCTCGGCTATGAAGGCTACACGGACTTTCGGGATGCCTACCTTGACGAGCTGCGCTATCTCTCCTCTGCCTTCATCTCCATCGACGCCAATCAGCCCTTCCGAAAAAGTGACGACGCACGTACTATCGCGGCCAAGATCGGAACGCTGTATCGCGAGACGGTAGACGACACGCTGCAGCTCACTGAGACCGAGGCGCTTGGTCGTGCAGTAGAGCTTGTGGCAAACGCCCGCACTGTCTTCGTGCATTCAGCAGGGCCCCAGTCCTATCTTGCCGAGGACTTCGTGGATAAGATGGCCCGCATCGGGCGTCGCATCATCGTGGCGTACAAGGATGACACCTCGTACTTCTTAGCTTCGGGGGGACGCCCTGATGAGGTCTTCATCGAGCTTTCGTATTCCGGTGAGACCGGTAATGCCTTAAGAGTTGCCAAGAGGGTTAAGGAGGCAGGCGGAAAGCTCATTGCCATCACCTCCTACGGGCGCAATACCCTGTCCGAATTGGCGGACGTCACACTGCGCGTGTCCACGCGCGAGAAGCTCGTGGAGAAGCTTGGGTGCTATGGCATGAGCATCTCCACCATGCTCTTGCTTGACGTGCTCTACTCCTGCGTGCTTGCACGCGACTATGACCGTAACGTGGTTCGCCGTGTCAAAAACACGCGCTCATTTGAGCAGTTTCGCGATTCGAACAGCCCCATCCTGCATGACCGACGCGAGTAGTCCGTAGCGCCCATCCCACCTCAGACGAGGTTCTTCGGCAACAGCGTTGCGCGCCTCAGGGCGTTTCTCAAACCAAACCGCGCAACGCAATTCGAAACGCGCGCTTCATGTGCAGCCACACCTTTCACCTGCGGTTTACTAGCCTCAGCAAGCAAGTCGGCAGAGGCAAGACCAACGGAAGGAAGGCAATCATGGCTGACTACAAAGCACTGGCAGAAACCATCCTCGAGCTCGTGGGCGGCGAGGAGAACGTGACCTCCGTGGGCCACTGCGCCACGCGTCTGCGCTTTGTCCTCAAGGATGAAGCCAAGGCCCAGACCGCAGAGCTCAAGTCCACCAAGGGCGTCATCGATGTGGTGCAGGCAGGCGGGCAATACCAGGTCGTGATCGGTCCTGCGGTCGCAGACGTGTGCATCGCGGTCCAGGATCTGGGGCACTTCGGCGTCGCTGAGGTCGTCGAGGACGAGGGTGAGCAGAAGAAGGGCATCGCCGCGGTGCTCGACGTGATTGCCGGCATCTTCTTCCCCATGGTCCCCGCCATGGTGGGCGGCGGCATGCTCAAGGCCATCATGGCCATCCTCGTGGCGGTTGGCGCGCTCACTAGGGAGATGAGCACCTTCCAGATGCTCAACTTTATGGGTGACGCCTGCTTCTACTTCATGCCCGTGCTCATTGGTGTCTCTGCTGCCGAGAAGTTCAAGGTCAACAAGTACGTGGCGGGTGCTCTCGGCGGCATGCTCATCTCGCCCACGTTCATCTCCATGGTCGCGGCAGCCAAGGAGGCGGGCACCGGCATCGCGCTCTTTGGCATACCTGTGCAGCTCGTGAGCTACGCCAGCTCCGTCATTCCCATCATCCTTACGGTGTGGCTGCAGAGCTACGTGGAGCCCTTCGTGCGCAAGCACTGCTTTGAGGCAGGCAGGATGATCTTTGTTCCCATGATCACCACGCTTGTCTGCGGTATCGCGGCCTTCTGCGCGCTTGGACCCATCGGCATGTGGGTCGGCAACGGCCTTGGCGCCTTCTTCGACCTGCTCAACAACTACGTGCCCTGGCTTGTTCCGACGCTTATGGGCGCCTTCACTCCGTTGCTGGTCATGTGCGGCATGCACTACGGCATCGTCCCCATGGGCATCCAGCAGCTTGCTGCCACCGGTGTCGATACCATCGCCGGCCCCGGCATGCTCGTCTCCAACGTGGCCCAGGGCGGCTCCTCGCTGGCCGTCGCCCTCAAGGCCAAGGGCGCCGACCTTAAGTCGCTCGCTGCCTCCTGCTCACTCACGGCAGTCCTGGGCATCACCGAGCCTGCGCTCTACGGCGTCAATATGCCCTATAAGACCCCGCTCATCGGCGCTATGGCTGGTGGTGGTGTGGCAGGCCTCTTCCTGGGCATCATGAAGGTCGGGCGCTTCGCTCAGGTGGCTCCCGGACTTCTCGCCCTCCCCAGCTACATCAATCCCGAGGATCCCACCAACATGCACGCGCTCATCTGCGCTTGCATCGCCTGCGCCATCGCCTTCGCCATCGCCTTTGCCGTGACCTTCGTGATGGGCATCGAGGAGAAGGACAAGTAGGCCTCTTCGCCTATAGAGCCGCTGGGAGAACCCATCTCCCAGCGGCTCTTACGAGACCGTATTATGGGACGAAGACTTTGGAAGGGGACATTATGGCATTTCCGCAGGGATTTCTCTGGGGCGGCGCCACCGCCGCAAACCAGTGCGAGGGCGCTTACGACGTCGATGGCAAGGGCCTCTCCACAGCTGACGTCATGACGGTTGGGGGACGCGGCAAGGCACGCCAGGTCACCAAGGACGGCATCAATCCCGAGCTGTACTATCCCAGTCACGTTGCCATCGACCACTACCACCACATGGCCGAGGACATCGCGCTCTTTGGGCAGATGGGCTGGAAGTGCTACCGCTTCTCCATCAACTGGACGCGCATCTTCCCAGAAGGCGACGAGCTGGAGCCTAACGAGGCGGGTCTTGCCTTCTACGATCGCCTCTTTGACGAGCTCGAGCGCTGGAGCATTGAGCCACTCGTGACCATCAGCCACTTCGAGACGCCACTCGGCGTAATCAGGAAGTTCGGCGGCTGGGAGAGCCGGCAGATGGTGGACTGCTATGTGCGCTATGCGCGCACGCTCTTCGAGCGCTATCGGGGCCGCTGCCACCTCTGGCTCACCTTCAACGAGATCAACAACATGAGCACCAACTCCTGGGTGGCCGCCGGCGTGGACTCCGCCAACGAGGGCGTACGCACCCGTGCCGCGTACCACGAGTTTCTCGCGAGCGCGCTTGCCGTGAAGGCGGCCCACGAGATTGACCCTGCCAACCGCGTGGGCCTCATGTACAACGGCCACCTCACCTATGCGGCTACCTGCGACCCGTCGGACGCCATCGGCACGATGAAGTTCGAGCACCTGATGATGTACTACTGCGACGTCATGTGCCATGGGCGCTACCCCGGCTACAAGCTGCGCCAGTTTGAGCGCGAGGGCATCGAGCTGCCGGTTGAAGCTGGTGACGACGCCATCCTGCGCGAGGGCACGGTGGACTTTGTGAGCTTTAGCTACTACCTCTCCCACGTGACCGGCCAGAAGACGCGTGGCATCTTCAAGGGGCTGCAGGGCATCCAGACGGGCTACGACAACCCGTACCTCGAGAAGAGCGCGTGGGGATGGGGCGTCGACCCGCAGGGATTGCGCTTCATCTGCAACCAGCTCTATGACCGCTACCAGCTGCCCGTGATGGTGGTGGAAAATGGCTTGGGTGCCGTGGACGAGGTTGTGGTGGAGGACGGCGTGGAGCGCATCCACGATCCGTATCGGGTTGACTACCTGCGCAAGCACCTTGAGCAGCTGCGCCTTGCCATCGAGGAGGACGGCGTGGACGTGATGGGCTATACCTGCTGGGGACCCATCGACATCGTCGCTGCCTCCACGGGCGAGATGACCAAGCGCTATGGCTTCATCTATGTGGACATGGACGATGCGGGCAAGGGCACACTGCGCCGCATCAAGAAGGATTCGTACGAGTGGTACAAGAGGGTCTGCGAGACTAACGGCGCAAGCCTATAGGAGGAATAGAGATGGCAGAGGACATTCACAAGATGACCAACCCTGAGGGCATTGTCGAGTTCGAACGCGGCTACGTGGTGCCCGACTGCGTGGTGCTGGACAGCGCCTACTGCTCGATGGGCCGCATGGTGGCCCTGCGCGCCTGCGATGCCGCTGGGTGGACCATGCATGACAGCAACACGCTGCTGGCCTTGGTGCCCGAGTGCAGCGTGACGATGGATGACGTGGAGGCATTCGAGAACGAGGCGACGGCCGAGGGTGCCGACCTTGCGGCCCTGCGCGAAAGCGACGAGTACAAGCGCATCTCTGGCGCTTTCCGACTGGCAGCTGAACGCGCCCTCAATCAGGGACCCTGCCTCATCCATGACCGAGTGACCAAAGCCTTCGTGGAGAGCCTCGGGAAGACCTGCGTGTCGGCCATGACCTACGCGAGCGACAGGTCCGCCATGCGTGTGCGTGCGCAGTACTCACCCGTGTATGCGCACCTCACCGACACGGACGAGCTTGACGCCGCCATCGCCCATGAGGACGCGCGCCGCCGCACGTGGCACGCGCTCGGCGGCGACGACACCCGTTGGGGCGATCCTGCGACCTATGACCTCATGCTCAGCACCGACACCATCGGCCGCGACTTTGCGGCAGAGCTCCTCGCTCGGCTCATGCAGGGATAGGTGATCTGCCACTCGTTAGGGGAGGAGCCGTCACGCTCAGCCTCATATCTGCGCGACCGACGTAATGGCGCGGTAGCAGCGGGCAGTAAGTGGTCGCCCAGGGAGGACCCTGTCGCCTGGCATCTCGCCTAGTGTCCTGTGCCGAAGGGGAGTGAGTCGAGAGCAAGGCCTTCCGCATATGCCACACTGACGGCAAGGACACCTAGGGAAGCGGTGATTAATCGGGTGGCCGCAGGCGGGCCTCCCCGTCACCCGTCGCCGCGGCCGTCCGGCCACCCGCAGTCGGGGCTACGGCTGCGGGCGCGCCGCTGTAGGCGGTCTCGGGGTCCATGCCCTCCTCGATGCAGTAGCGCGACACGAGGGCGATCGACGCCACGAACAGGTACTTCTGGTTGCGCAGCGGGTCATCGGACACATGTCCCGGCAGGTCGGAGTCCAGCATGCGGCGGCACTCCTCCACCGAGCGCATGTCGCCGGCGCGCAGCAGGTCGTACTGCAGCATGTCCTCGTTCTGCGTGTGGTGGCGCTTGCCCCGCTCGGCGTTGACGAAGGCGAGGTAGCTGACGCTCCGGTCGTCAATCTGCGTGCGCGGCATGGGAGCCCCTTTCGCCAAGTGTCAATCATCCAAAGATAGTACCAACTGCCAAGAGATGTTGCAAAAGTGGCATGCTCACACTCCGTAGACTTCTTTGCCAGTGAAAGGCCAGAGAAGAAAGAAGTGAGCCGAGCATGTCCACAACCAAGCCAAGCTTTGCCAAGTTCTGCGCGCTGGAGGCCCTGCACTGGGCCGTGATGGCCGCCGTGCAGGGCCTCATGAGCACCTACATGTCCGTCTCGGGGATGCCAGACGCGGTGCTCTCCACCGTGCAGGCGTGCTACCTGACGGCCGCGTTCGCAGGAGCGCTCTTCTGGGGCGGGCGCATCGACGAGGCAGGGAGCCATCGCAGGTTCTTCGTGCTGGGGGTGGCAGCGTCGCTCGTCACCTGCGTGGCCACCTGCCTCCTCATCGACAGCTACCTCTTGTGCGGCCTGGCGTACGCCACCTACGGCTTCATGGTGGTGCCCGTTGCCACCAACCTCGACGCCTGGGTCATGGACTCCTTCCCCGAGCGTGCCGACGCCGCCGGGCGCGCCCGCTCCTTCGCGACGGGCGGCTACGCGCTCTGCATGCTGCTCTACGGCCAGCTCATCAAGTTTTTTGGCTACAGCGTGATCTGGGTCGCCGCCTGCGTGGCAGTGCCGCCCACCATCGCGCTCGCGTTGACCCAGCCCGATGCGATCCGCGCGGGTGCCAAGCAGAAGAGGGAGAAGGTCGGCCCCACCCAGGTGGCCTCGCTCATGCGTATCCCGCTCTACGCGCTGCTCGTGGTCGTGGTCTTCCTCAACGGATTTGCCATCAGCCCGCTCAACTACATGCGCACCGTGGCGCTGCAGAACGTGGGCGCCGACGTCTCCTACATCGGGTTCGACTCCTTCGTGGGCTGCCTCGCCCAGCTGCCGTTCCTCGTGTTCAGCGGCTACTGGCTGCGCTTTCCCAAGGAGAGGCGCCTGCTCGCGGGCATCGCGCTGCCCTTCGGCTACGCCGTGCTCACGGCATTCTGCCACCAGCCCGTCACCTCGACGCTCGCCTTCATGCTCAACAACATGAGCTTCGGCATCCTCTACCCCTCCATGCGCGAGATCACCCGCGAGAGCGTGCCCGAGGAGCTCTTCAACAGCGCGAGCAGCCTCATCGACGTGTGCTACGGGCAGCTGCCGGGCATCATCAGCCTGCTCGCCGCCGGACCGCTGCTGAGCGTCTTCGGCATCCGCGGCCTCTCGTTCGCCTGCGCCGCCGCCCAGGCCGTGACGCTCGCGGTGCTCGTGGCGGGCATGGCCCGGCTGACCGCGCAGCAAGCCGGCCGCAGGCGGACGCTGGTCTCCAATCGGCAGTAGGACAGGCCCAATTTGTGGACCGTGGACATATCGCTCGGACAGGTACGTTCGACCTTTCGTGATAGGAGACCCATATGACCGAGGCAGAGAAGATGGAGGCCGGGCTGGAGTACCGCTTCACCGACCGCGAGCTGGGCGGGCGCAGGCGCAGGGCCATCGAAACCGTCGAGCGCTACAACGCCATACCCGCGCTGGACTTCGCGGAGCAGGAGCGCTTCGTGGCGGAGGAGCTCTTCGGCTCGGCGGGCGTGGGCGCCTCCGTGCAGCAGGGCTTCAACTGCGACAGCGGCAGGAACATCCACGCGGGCGACCACCTCATCATCAACTACGGCTGCACCATCCTGGACGTGGCCGAGGTCACCATGGGCGACTGGGTGATGATCGGCCCGCACGTGCTCATCTCCACGGTGAACCACCCGCTCAGCCCGCGCGGCAGGCGAAACCGCCTGGGCGTCGCGAAGCCCGTACGCATCGGCGACGACGTATGGATCGGTGGCCACGCCACGATCCTACCGGGCGTCACCATCGGAGACGGCGCCGTGGTCGCGGCGGGCGCGGTGGTCACGAAGGACGTCCCGCCCTACACGGTGGTGGCCGGCGTCCCCGCGCGCGTCGTCAAAAAGATCGAGGACGACCTGGACGGCTGGGTGGAAGGCGAGCTGCTCACGTAGCAGACATTCTGAGAGAAGCTCCGCGTATCGGCGGCGGGCCTCGTCGAGCCGCCGACCTGCACTATAGCGCTTTGCGAGTTGGACAGTATTCTTTCGGCAAGTTGAGCCAAATTGACTTGGCATGTTGGCACAGTGCGCCTCACGATAATCTGCACGGTGAACATGAGGCCAAGACAGCGAGGTCCCGTCCAATGGAACTGAGTCACCCGCACTGCTCCGCATCCATCTCGGCAAGCCCGCAGGTGATTCATCCAGATGCATGACCTGTCAGGCTGGCGTGGGAAAGGCATGCTGAGACGAGGCTGCTATAGCACCGCACCGTTAGACGCAATCACCTTGGCGTAATACGCGAACGAGTCCTTGCGGCTGCGCTCGAGGGTGCCGGAGCCTCCGTCCTGCTTGTCCACGTACACGAAGCCGTAGCGCTTGCGCATCTCGCCCGAGGAGTTGGACACGATGTCGACGCAGCCCCACCAGGTGTAGCCCATCACGTCCACGCCGTCGGCGATGGCCATCCGCAGCTGCTCCAGGTGGCTCCGCAGGTAGTCGATGCGGTAGTCGTCGTGGATCGAACCGTCATCCTCCACGACGTCCGCGGCGCCAAGGCCGTTCTCCACAATCATGAGCGGCACCTGGTAGCGGTCGTACGCCTCGTTCAGGAACCATCGCAGCCCCTTGGGGTCGACGGCCCAGCCCCACGCGCTCTTCTGCAGGTGGGGGTTGTTGACGCCGCCGAAGAGGTTGCCGGTTGCGGGCTCGAGGTCGCGCGCGGAGGCCGCCGCGCTGGAGTAGTAGGAGAAGGATATGAAGTCCACCTTGCCGGCTGCCAGCGTCGCGGCGTCCTCGTCCGAGACGTCGAGCCACACGCCCTCGCCGCGCCAGAAAGCGGGAGCCCAGGCGGGGTAGGCGCCGCGCACCTGCACGTCGCAGCAGTACCAGTTGGCCCGGCGGTTGGCGGCCTGCGCCTCGAGCACGTCGTCGGGGTCGCAGGAGTAGGGGTAGGTCGCGGCACTCGCCACCATGCAGCCCACCTTGTTGGCGGGGTCTATCTCGTGTGCGAGGGTGACTGCCTTGGCGCTGGCGACGAACTGGTTGTGCAGGGCCTCGTAGCGGCGCTGGGGGACGTCCCAGGCGACCGGCACGCCCACAGCCAGCGGAACGTCGTCGCCGTCGGGGAGGATGCCCAGGCTCATCACGTTGCCGAAGGCGCCCTCCACCAAAGCGCAGTTGATCTCGTTGAAGGTGAGCCAGTAGCGCACCAGACCCCGATACTCGGTGAAGAGCGTCTTGCAGTAGCGCACGAAGAGGTCGACGAGGTCACGGTTGGCCCAGCCACCGCGCCGGGCGAGCGCGTAGGGTAGCTCGTAGTGACTGATGGTCACCATGGGCTCGATGCCACGTTCGCGGCAGAGCTCGAACACGCCGCGGTAGAAGTCGAGCCCTGCCCGGCTGGGAGCGGAATCGTCGCCGTTGGGGAAGATGCGCGCCCACTGCACGCTCATGCGGTAGCACTTGAAGCCCATCTCGGCAAATAGCTCGATGTCCTCGCGCCAGTGGTGGTAGAAGTCCACGGCCTCGTGGCTGGGGTACCAGATGTCGTCGCGCACGGTGCTGGTGATGCGGCGCGGCTCGCTCACGGACCCTCCCGTGATCATGTCGGTGACCGAGGGGCCCTTGCCCCCCTCGTCCCAGCCGCCCTCGTACTGGTTGGCGGCGGTGGCCCCGCCCCAGAGGAAGCTCTCGGGGAAGGTGGTGGTCGCGTCGTTGGCGTTCTGCATGAAAAGACCTCGTCGTCGTGGCTTGCGCAACCCCGACATGCTGTGCGGACGGGGTGCGCCTCGTCTTGGCGTAACCCCAGCCGGCGGACGAGAAGGTCCGGCAGGTCCCGAAAATGTTCCGGTTAATAACAACACTAGCAGCCGTCCGGACAGCTGTCAAAGATGCATGCGGCATTTGCGCAATCCGTCATGGGGCCTTCTATCACGATGCTCAATCCTAGGGCAATCAACAAAATCGCGGCAGCGTTGGGACTGAGGTAAGACCTGAACTCCGCGGAGGGCAGACGAAGAAGCGTCGGCGTCTCTACTCCACAGCGCCAAACAGCGGCGTGGTGATTTCCGCGAGCTGTCCCGCCAGCGATTCCGGCTCGTCCCTAAAGCCGCGCTCCGCCCACCAGAGGATGCAGTTGAAGACGATGCCGTTCCATGAATTCACTTTCACTCCGAGAGGAAGTTCCCGTGCATGCACACGCCTCGCCGCTGAGGATGGAGTCGAGCATCCCCAGCGGCGAGAATCTCCATGGAACTTAGTCTAGCGAGCCCTTCGCCCAACGATCCATGCTCGTTACAGCAGCCCGTTGCAGGACCTCATGAAGTCATCCATGAGCTTGAGCATGTAGGGAGTCCAGAACTCAGGACCGCCATGGTCGGCACCCTGCAGCAGGTACATCGTCGCATCGTGTCCCGTCTCCTTGAGACGCCTGTACAGCACCTCGCTACAGCGGGCGTTCACGATGCGGTCCTTGGTGCCGTGGATAATCAGCATGGGCGGCATCTCGGTCTCCTCAAAGATGTTGCACTCCGCTGATATCTGGCACTGCACCTCGGGATGCTCGCGAAGGTCGAGCTTGGTAAGCCACCCTTCCGGGCTCTCCCTCTCGAGGTGGTGTGTGTTCGACGGGTTGGAGTCGTCGAACATCACCGTGACGCTGCCGAACTGGTCGATGATGCCGTTGACCTCCGCAGAGACAGACGGGTCGATCTTCTCGCTGTCGTCCTCATGCACCAGCGATGTGAACACCACCGTGTGGCCGCCTGACGAGCTGCCCATGAGCACGATCTTGTCAGGGTCGACGTGGTACTCGTCCGCATGCAGGCGCATGAAGCGGACGGCGTTCTTGACGTCGATGACCTGGGCAGGGAACGACGCATCGAACGACGAGCGATACTCGACCACCACCGCCACGTAACCGAGGTCGGCCACGCGGGCGGTACGGGGCACCTCGACGTGAATGTGCTGCGGAAACCAGCCGGACCCGGGCACGTAAAGAACGCAGGGGTACGTCCCGCCCGGGTTGTTGCGAGACTTGGGGACCAGAATCTGCAGGTGCAGGTCCTTGCCGTCTCTCGTGTCGTAAACAACGTCGGCCTCATAACGCGTATACACCTCGTCGCCTGTGGTCGAAATCACCGGTATCCCCTCGGCACGGAACTCCGGGAACTCCGCGTATCCCCACTCCTTGACTTCCATCGGTCTTCTTCCTCTCCTGTACTGTGATGCGGTGGCTGGGATTGCTCCTAGGCAGCCGTGACTCCTAACGTAAGGCAGTTGTGAAAGGCACTGCCCCGGGCCTTGGGTGATTGCGCATGCATGCAGCTTACCGCGTTTTGATTGCTTAGTCAATCAAAATCTTGTTTTCTGATTTACCATTCATTCTTCACTCGACAGAGTGGCGCCCTCGTGCGAAAATGACACTCGCGTAAGAAGGGGGCGGAGAGTGAGCATATTCGACGACATGGACATGGCTTCGGCACAGTTCACCAAGACGGACCGCGTCGTATACGAGACCATCAGGAAGTTCCCGGACCTCTTCGTGCAGGGCAGCCTGGCAGCGATAGCCGAGGAGACGCATCTTTCCGCCCCCTCGCTCACCCGCTTTGCCAAGCGCGTCGGATACAAGGGCTTTTCCGAGTTTCAATACCAGTTTCGATCGGACCTGGAGGAACGAGACGAGAATCAGACGGGCTCGAAGTCGGATGCCTATGCGGAGCTGCTGCGCAAAGTAGAGCGGGACGTTCCGGACGCGCTTCTATGCGACCTTGTGAGGCGCATGCGGGATGCCAGTACGGTCGTGGCGACCGGGGCCAGCCTCTCCCGCATCCCCGCATACCACCTGTTCGTCATGGCAGGCGCACTTCTGGGAAAGGGCCTATACCTCAACGCCGACGAGCTCACCAGCCACATCGGTTCCGATTGTGTTCTGTTCGTTTTCTCCGTCAACAGCGGATTCGTGTACCGCAAGATACTGAGCAAGATTCGCGAGCAAAAGTGCCCGCCGTACGTGGTGCTCGTCACTATGAACCCACGCCACACACTCGCAAAGCACGCGGACCAGGTGGTGGTCCTCCCGCGGCTCCTCTCAGGCGAGTCACTCGGCGTAGGGACAGCCGACTCCATGGCCTTCCTCATGTTCCTAGAACTGCTTAGTGGCCACCTTGAAAGCTGATTCTCGCCGGCAACGAAGCCGAAGAGGCTAAAGGTCGGTGGCAACGCTGATGCGCTTTTTGACCGCTCGCCGATTCGCCGCCATCTCGGAAGTATCCCGCATTGCCTGCTGGACCGACTTTTGGGAATCGGCTGGACTGCGCATGAAAACGGCCGCTCTACCAGCGGCTGCATTACTTTCTCGGGTATTCTGCATTACCCAGACCAGGTCGGAGGGTCGCAGCCGCGATGGGCCACCTCTCAGCCAACGCGGAGAAGGCTCGCATGTGCGTCAGCCTTGCGCGCGCGAGAGCCGCGGAGCAGCTCCGCGTGTGACACGGCGTACGCCAGCGCCCCCATTTGTTTGTATGCAAGCGCTCTTCCAACCGAGTACGATGGTGCCCGCGATACGGAAACGACGGTGACGCAATCGCAAGTCTTCCGCACGCGATAAGCTCTAACAACGAGCCCTTGTGTCAAGGGGAACCTTAGCGCTCTTGACGCTTGGGAACCTTGGTGCGCCAACAGCTCCGTCCCCTTGACACACCCTCGGCACGGGAACGCCTACTGCTTCATCCGATCCGCTTCCGTGATCTCCCGCACCACGCGGCACGGGTTGCCCACGGCGAGGCTGTGGGGCGGGATGTCCTTGGTCACCACGCTACCGGCGCCGATGATGGCGCTCCTCTCGAATCGTCTCTCGGAGTTCCCGCGACTTCTCGTAGACCATCCACTCTGCCCGCGCCTTTTCAAGCGCCTGCTCCATGCGCGTCTGCTCCTCAAGGTTTTGGGTAACCCGCCCAAAGATGTAGTAAATCAGGGGGAAGTCAGACAATACGAGCGCGATGACCAACTGAGATGAATCGACACCCGAAACCACCTCGGGAAGCAGCATCGACACCAGCAGGCTGACCAAGATGTAAAGCATGATGATCCGAGTCCGTCTGTCCAAAAGCGCCGATGAGCTGACCTTGTATCTCTTGAACAGGACTGCCATGCCAACAAGGCACGCATAGAGTCCAACCGCTGTCGCAAGGTCAAGGAACGCATAGCGCGTTTGCTCCATCGCTCCTTCCCTGTCATAGAGCGGAGCACAGACGCCACGATACAGCTGCATGAAAGCAACGAGTATGAGTATGTACGTCAGCTTTGGAAAAGCATCTCCCCGCAGGAGCAGGCAGGACCAGAGCATGGAGAGCGAGACCTGACAGAAGAAGAAGTAGAGGTAGTGGAGCGGATTTGAGAAGATGAGAGCCCTTCCTCCGAGCAGGGTAATCAGCACACCCTGGAAGGCGAGGCTGAAGGAGATGGCGCTTATGGCAAGATACATCCACAGCCTCAGCCAGCGATACTGCTGTCGCGGTCCAAACAGCAGGAACATTGCGCCAGACACTATCGAGAAGCAGACGGTGCTATCGAACACGTAGGTACGATAGGCCTGATACAGGGTGAGGAACAACTAGCTCTCCTCCTCGATTACGTGCATGAAAAGCGCGCCGCAAGCAAGCAACGAGACGGAGAATAGCGCCCAAACCGAGGCAACACCCGCCAAGTTCGAGAAGGAAGAGGGCGTACGGCCGCGCACCATCGTAACCACCGACCTCGAGTGTGACGACATCTGCGCTCTCATCCACATGCTGCTCTATACCAACGAGATCGACCTCGACGGTATCGTGGTGACCTCGTCCACCTACCACTGGACCGGCGACGGAAAGCACACCCAGGCCGAGATCAACGACCACACGATCGGCGAGGTGCATCAGGAGGAGGGCAACAATCTCACCGAGTGGCGCCCCATGGACCTGGAGTACCTCCCCAAGCTCATCAGCGAGGACTACGCCGAGGTGTACCCCTCGCTCTCGACCAACGACGAGCGCTACCCGAGCCCTGAAGAACTACCTGATTCCCGTCGGCCTGCGCGGCGTCGAGAACAGCACGTACGGCAGCTGGGGCGGCCGCATGGACTACAAGGGTGCCATCCCCGAGTATGACGTCACGAGGGGCATGGTGACGGACGGCTACAGCGCGCACCGTTGGCTGAAGGCCTACCAGAACGACTTCGCCGCCCGCGCCGACTGGTGCGTGAAGGCCTACGACGAGTGCAACCACCAGCCCGTGGTGGATGTCGAGACAGCCGACTTCGAGGCCCAGGCGGGCACGACCGTCGAGCTCAAGGGCAAGGCGTACGACCCGGACGGGGACCAGATCACGAGCAACTGGTTCGTCTACGGCGAGGCGTCCGAGTACGACGGCGAGAGCGCGGCCACGATGGACGTCTGGGAGCATGACGCGCTCGAGACCAGCTTCACCATCCCCGCCGACGCCAAGAAGGGCGACGTGTTCAACCTCGTGCTCGAGGTGACCGACGACGGTGAGCCCGCTCTGACGAGGTACGCCCAGGTTATCGTCACGGTCAACAAGGAGGCTGAGCCGGTGGAAGAGACAAGCTGGCAATAAGGACCCTCATCCAACGAACGAGCGCCGCTCACAGCTGGAAAGCCGTGAGCGGCGCAGTGCTATCAAGAGGAGCACGGGAGTGCACCTAGTCCCTACCGCCCAAGGAACTCTTCCACGGCATTGCAGAACTCTTCCGGCACTTGCCCCTGAGGGGAATGCCCGCACCCTTCAACGAGATAGAGTTCCTTCCTCGGGGCCGTTATGGCATCTGCATACTCCTCAACCCAGTCGACCGGGCACGTCCAGTCACAGGACCCCGAAATCAAGAGCACGGGCATTTGATACTCATCTCTGTTTTCCAGGGCATTGAAGTCAAACATCTCATCGTTAAGAGGCTTCATCAGCTGCTCGAATGTGGTATCGCCCCTCAAGGTGGCAAGCTCGAGCAAATACCACCTCGCGTCATCGACCCCCAAGATCGGGCTCGTGAGTGCCGCCATGGTCGAGGTGTCTTTCGTGACGGTCTGAGGATGGTACGGAGCAACCTTCTCTCTGAGCTCCATCAGGTTTGTCACGCTCTTGTCAGCCAAGAACTACTCGTAGGACGCTTCCATCTCGGTCGTGTCGTCCCCATTTGCGCGTGCCTTGGCAAGACCGTCCTCATAGGAATAGCTCTCGTTTGCATATCCGCTGGCGTTTACGACCTGACCTATTCCGATGTAGGCAGATACCTTTTCTGGGTGGGACAAGGCGTATCTGCTCCCGAGCATCGAGCCGTACGAGTGTCCCATGATGATCACCTGGTCCTGGCCAAAGCGATCGCAGGCATAGTCGACCAGGGCATCAAGATCCGACAGCTGGCTGTCAAATGACAGGGACTGATTATTCGGATCGACATCGGCGTTTCGATAATATGACCTGCCGCATCCCCTCTCGTCCCAGGAGATGAAGGTGTACTTATCGGTCAGGTAGTCCTGCCAGCAGTAGTCTACAAAGGTCGAAGCAGAGCCCGGACCGCCGTGCAGGGAAATGACCACGGGGTTCGAACGATCCTCGCCGATGATGGATACGTACTCCTCCTGGTCATTGAGCTGAACGTATATCTGGTCGTTCACTCCGTTGCGATAGCGGATGGCATGCTTGAGCTGATTGGCGTTTCGCCCTGCAATAAGGAATGTAGAGACACCCGCAAAGGCAGCGAGAACCAAGGCGCCGATTACCTTTGCGACACCTGATGCAATGCGCACGGGCAGCTTTTTCTTCTCCTGTGACCCATATACTTCCCGCCGATGCTGCAGGTGGATTCCGATATGGCCCATACCGAGGATAAGTGTGCCCACAAGCATCAGCGCGTTGCCGCCATAGATTCCAAGGAGGAAGAACGCGATGACGGGGAGCGTGGCCCCAGCAACAGGTATGCCCAGGATGCTCCTGTAGTAATCCCTCATCGTCTTCTCGCTTCTGAAGTAGCGCATCCAGAAGACCTCGTAGAGCACCATGCAAAGGAAGGAAACCGCAAGAACGCCGCACCAGAAATTCAATCCCTTGAAGTTGAAATCAGAGAACATGAGCGCCACGGGCGTGACGATAAGCTGCCCCACCCGCTCGAATACAAGCAGGACCCTGCTCTCTTTTTTGACGTAGTCCTCATAATCCTTCGGCTTGTTCTTCGTCCATATGAGGTTGGGGATGAAGAGCATGAGCAGCCAGATCAATCCAATGTAAGAGAACCCGAGACTCATAGCAATATCCTCCTCACGTCAGAGTAACTCGCGTCATAAAGCGGCAAGGACTTACGGGCATCTCAGTACCGGGCGAGTCGCTCCCCGCGCTCGAGCGCGTCGATGGCCGCCATCTCGTCGGCCGTGAGATCAAAGCCAAACACGTCAGCATCCTCGCAAATGTGGTCGGGGTTCGACGAGCCAGGGATGCACACGTTTCCCGACTGCAGGTGCCAGCGTATCAGCACCTGCGCGGGAGAAACGCCATGGTTTGCGGCCACCTCGGCGACGGTGTCCTCGGCTTCCTCAAGAGAGGGGGGCCTCGTCTCCCCCTCCAGCACTCGAGCGGCTTCCACAGCCCATCAAGCCCACGCCCAGCGTGACGCCTGTCGACACCGCGCCTGCAAGAAACATCCTTCTGTCCACGTCAGTGCCCCTTCGTCGAAGACGCTTTTGTACAGTATGGGCGCGGGGAAGGCGTGACTCAAGGTCCTATTGAGCGTGTAGGGTTGCTTATGTCACTTTTGTTCCAATATTGACCAATGACTTCTTGCTCGAGGCACACCATACTGGAGCCAGCACAGACACCCAGCACAAAAGACGTCGAAGAGACACCGCCATGAGCAAGACGCTGATCGCCTGCTTCTCCCACGCGGGGCAGAACTACTCCCACGGAGGCATCCGCAACCTCGCCGTGGGCAACACCGAGGTGGTCGCCAGGAAGATCAACGAGCTCATCCCAAGCGACCTCTTCCACATCGACACGGTGCAGAAGTACCCCGATGACCACATGCAGAAGATCAAGATCGCCAAGCGCGAGTTCGAGCAGGGCGCCCGCCCCGAGCTGACGGCGCGCGTGGGGAACATGTCCGACTACGACACCGTCATCGTCGCCTACCCCAACTGGTGGACGACCATGCCCATGGCCGTGTGCGCCTTCCTCGAGGGCTACGACCGGGCCGGCAAGACCGTCTGCCCGCTCATCACCCACGGGGGCAGCGGCTTCTCCGACTCGCTCGCGGACATCAGGCACCGCCGCCCCGGCGCCACCATCACCGAGGGCCTCGCCGTCAACGGCGACGACGCCGCGACCTGCGACGCGGACCCGGAGCGGTGGCTCGACAAGATTGGTTTGCTGTAACCGTGGCATCGGAAGGCTATTGAAGCGAAAGCATCTATAAGCGGTCGGGGCTGTATCAAAAGCCCCCATGATTAGATAGACCCCAAATAATCCCCGAATCCAACCACTTGCTTACGGAAATCGTTGTTCAGGAGGCAATCCACTCACGGGCTGTAGGACAAAAGCGCGGGATTACGGATGCCTTTGAAGTCTTCTTGGACGATGTTGGACCTATGCACGAATTTTCGGCGACACCTCGAGTATCCGAGCTATAAAACCGCAGGTCGCGCGAGTCCGATACTCGATGGTTTCGTGAAAAAGCGTGCATAGGTCCAACATCGTCCACGAACCCCTCGTCTATTCGTGTTTTACCAGCCA
>CACZCK010000005.1 GCA_902779675.1 uncultured Coriobacteriaceae bacterium
GCAGGTCGCGCGAGTCCGATACTCGATGGTTTCGTGAAAAAGCGTGCATAGGTCCAACATCGTCCACGAACCCCTCGTCTATTCGTGTTTTACCAGCCAAAGTCACGCAAGCAGAGGTCAACGTCCTCCTCAAAAGTGCCAAGTTCGATACCCGCTTGGCGTGCCTTGCTCGCATCAAGGCGATAATCGCGGAAACGCTCGGCATAGCGCTCGCGGTCGGGAAGGATCAGTTGATCAACTTCGGTGTTCGAGGCGCCGAGCTTATGTGCGACCAGACAGGCGCTCTCGTAGGTCGTGAGATCGTTTGCGCTGGCAAAGTGATAGAGACCGCTTGGTAGCTCACACAGGGAGGCAAACTGGTCGGCAAGGCGCTGCGCGTAGGTCATGCACCGACGCTCGTTTGCGGTGAACTTGGTAGGCGTATGCGTACGCAGCGCCTTAAGCACGTTGCCCACGATGCCAGGCGATGGTTTGACGTGGGGAAGTGCCATACCAAACATCCAGGAGAGGCGAATGGTCACATAGTCGTCCATCTCGCGTGCCATCCAGGCGTCAACGTCTGCCTTGTGCAAGCCGTACTTCGTGACGCAGCAGGGTTCGACATGCTCGTCAAAGGGGCCGGGTACCGAGAGTCCGTTGAAGACCTGCTCGGTCGAGATGAACATCATGCGCTTGCCCTTGGCCGCACAAGCGCGTGCGACTGCTATGGCTGAGTCACGATTGACGAGCCCAGTTCCCGCGGGATCGTTCTCGCAGTCGGCGGTCGCTGCGTTGGCTGCGGTGTGAAACAGCAGGTCAAAGTCAAGGTCGAGGAAGAATCTCTCGACCTCGTCGGGACGGGTGTAGTTGACGTCTCTGCGACTGACGGGCACAAACTCGTAGCGGTCACGGTTGTAGAGTTGCACGAGGCTGGCCAAGTAGCCTGTTGCTCCCGTTATTGCGATGCGTTGCATGCGACCTCCTCATGGTTGTTGGGCGGATGCAGTCCGTGGGGATATCCCTTTCGTGTACAGGCGTCAGCCCTATGGACACCGAACCGAACGAAGTACGCGGCAGGGACCGATGATGGTGTATGAGCCAGCCGATGCGGGGATAAGGCAGGACTCGGTCTGCCCGAGGTCGACGCAGCCGTCAGCCGTTTCGATGCGCGCGAAGCCTTCCACGCAGGTCAGCACAGCATAGCGACGATCGCACGGGAAGGTTTGACTGTCGCGCGTGTCGACGACGTAGCTCCGAAAGAACCCAGCGTCGACTCCCAGACGCTCCAGGTTGCCCCGCTCGGGGTCAAATGCGCCCAGATGGGTCACGACAGGCTTGCTGGCAGTATCAAGCACGTCAAAGGCCTTGTCCACATGGAGTTCGCGACCACGTCCCCAGTCGCAGATGCGATAGGTGGTGTTGCCGAGGCTGGACACCTCGACCGCAAAGATTCCGGCACCAAGGGCGTGCATGGTTCCAGGGGGAATGAGGATGAAGTCGCCCTCGTGCATCTCGATGCGCTGCCCATACCGATCGCCGATGGAGTCGTCTGCTGCGGCTACGCGCAGCGCCTCGGTGTCGTTGGTCGTGCAGCCGGCAATGAGCGTCGCATCTGGCTCGGCATCCAGCACATACCAGGCCTCGACCTTGCCATGGTCCCCCTCAGCCGCCTGCGCGTACTCCTCGCTAGGATGCACTTGGACCGAAAGGGTCTCGACAGGGTCCATGAAGGTAACCTGCAGAGGTGCGTCGTCAGGAACGTCGCCCAGGATCTCCTGGTGGTGGGATGCGATAGCATCGGCTAGCGTCATGCCGTCGCATGGCCCGTTGCGGACGACGCCCATCGTGGTGGGGTGGGCAGAGACGTCAAACGCCTCGCCATGGCGGTCATCGTCCGACCAGTCGATGCCGCGCGTGCGGGCTATGCGCGACCCTCCCCATATGGGGGAGAGGTAGAACGAGGTAAGCAGCAAGGGGCCCATGCCTGTCTCCCGTGTCCTAGATCTCGATCGTGTCCACGCCCTCGGCCTCCATGCGCGAGCGGATTTCCTCGATGATTGGAATGCTTGCCGAGCAGCCGATGCGACGGGCGCCAGCACGGACCATGGCGAGGAACGTGTCGGCGTCTCGAATGCCGCCTGCCGCCTTGACCTGCACCTCGTCGCCCACGTTGTCAAACATGAGGGCGACATCGGCTACGGTCGCCCCTCCCGTTCCAAATCCCGTCGAGGTTTTCACGAACGTCGGCTTGATCTCGCGGGCAATCTCGCACAGACGGAGCTTCTCGTCGTCGTCAAGGTAGCAGTTCTCGAAGATGACCTTCGAGGGAACTCCAGCCTCGTTGCACACGGCGACGATCTGGCGCATCTCGTCGGCGACGTAGTCCCAATCGTGCATTTTGACACGCGTGACGTTGACCACGTAGTCAATCTCGTTGGCACCGTTGGCCAGGGCGTCTCTGGTCTCGAACACCTTGGCGGCAATGGAGGTCTGCCCCAAGGGGAAGGCGATGGCGGCTCCCGTGTCGATGTCGGTGCCAGCCAGCTGCTGCGAGCAGAAGCGTGACTGGACTTGGTTGATGGCGACCATCCTAAAGTGATAGTGCTTGGCCTCGTCGCAGAGCTTTGCCATGTCGGCTTCGGTGGCGTCTGCGTGCAGGTTGGTGTGGTCGATCAGACGGGCAAGGTCGTCAAGGGTCCATGCGCTCATGAGTGCTCCTCTCATGGAGTTGCCAGTTATGAAGACTATGACTCAGAATCGCTTCCATTTGGCCCATGCGACGCCAGCTAGCCTAAACTTCGGATGAGAATATGACATATAAAGCAATAAGTCATATAAGGGAGCATCCAATGCATCGTTATCAGACCGTCTACCGTGACCTTCTGGGCCAGATCACATCGGGGTCCCTTGTGCCCGGGACGGTCCTGCCTACCGAGCTGCAGCTGGCGAAGGCCTTTGGGGTGAGCCGCCCAACCATCCGCCATGCTCTGCAGATGCTTGAGTCCGAGGGGCTGGTCGACCGTCGAAAGCATCGGGGAGCGATGGTCCTGGAGTCCAAGATCGAGCAGGGGTTCGCCACGAGTATTCGGTCGTTCCACGATGAGATGCGCTCGCATAACCGCGTGGCGCTGACCGATGTCCTTGCGTGCTCGGTCGGTCCTGCAGATTCGCATGTGGCAACTCAGCTGGGATTAGGAGAGGGTGACCCGGTCATGCGCCTCGTGCGCGTGAGACATGCCGACCGGCTGCCAAACGTGCTGGTAAAGACATACGTACCGCACGCTCTGTACCCCGGGATCGAGACGACCGACTTCAGAACAACCTCACTCTATGCCACGATGCGATCAATGGGCGCACCCGTAGTGCGGGCGCATCGAAAGCTCGATGTCGCCCTAGCAGACCGAGAGGTCGCGACTGCGCTTGGCATCGAAGTCGCCTCGCCCGTGTTCGTGTTCCACACGGTTGCCCAAAACGCCGACGGTAGGCACGCAGAGTACTCCATCGCCACCTATCGTGGCGACACGAATTCCTTCGAGTTCGATACAAGGTTGGAGTAAGGCAAAGCTACGACCCTCCAACAACAGGGCTGTATCAAAAGCCCCTGAGTAGAACGGGTGGGTTCCGCGAGGGACCCACCCGTTCTCGTGCTCCGGGATGCCGCCTCACTGCCTCGCACATTGCCCGACTACCTAATTTACCTGCGGTTTTGCTGTCAAGCCAGATATAATGGGAGGAGAGCGAGAGGAGATGGGGATGCCGGAGCCCAGGTTCAAACCCTGCATGCAGGACCAGCCGATGCTGCTGCCGCCGGACATAGGCGACCTGGTGCCGGAGGGCTCGATGCCGCGCGTCGTGGACATGGTGGTGCGCTCCATCGACAGGTCGACGCTGACGGCCCTCTATCCCGGCGGCGGCGCGCCCGCCCACGACCCGCAGATGATGCTTAAGGTTGTGCTGCTCGCCTACGCCTCCGGGATCTACTCCAGCCGAGCGATCGCGCGGGCCACCCGCGAGAACGTCGGGTTCCTGTGGATATGCGGCATGCGGCCGCTCGACCACTGCACGGTCAACCGCTTCCGCACCGAGCGGGTGCGGCCCGTCTTCGAGGAGGTGTTCTCCGAGGTCATCCAGCTCCTCGCGGACATGGGCCTGGTGACGCTCGACACCTACTTCCTGGACGGCACCAAGATCGAGGCCAACGCCAACAGGTTCACGTTCGTGTGGGCGAAGTCGACCAGGAGGTACAAGGAGCAGCTCCGGGCCAGGGTGCGCGCCCACCTCGCGGCCATCGACGAGATGGACGACGGGGAGGAGGCGCTGGCCCCCGACGACCCGTCCGAGATCGACTCCGAGGCCATCGCCGAGGCCGCGCGCAGGATCAACGAGCGCATCGGCCGCAAGGGCGTGGGCAAGCGCCCGAAGGACGAGGAGGGCAGGGCCCTGAGGAGGGCCAGCCGCATGCTCGAGGGCGAGTGGGCCGAGCGCATGGCCCGCTACGAGGAGCAGGAGAGGACACTCGCGGGCCGCGGCAGCTACTCCAAGACCGAACGCGACGCGACCTTCATGCGCATGAAGGAGGACTCCCTCACCAACCAGACCAAGCCCGGATACAACGTGCAGGCCGGCACCGAGGGCCAGTTCATACTCGACGTCACCTGCCACCAGAGGCCCGGCGACACCGCGTGCATGGTCCCCCACCTGGAGCACGCCGAGGGGACCATGGGCCACCTGCCCACCGAGGTCGTCGCCGACGCCGGCTACGGCTCCGAGCAGAACTACGCGTGGCTGGAGGAGCGCGGGTGCGACGCCTACGTCAAGCACAACGAGTTCTTCCGCGAGTGCAGGAACCCCAGGTGGCGCGAGGACCCGATGAGGCCCGCCAACTGGGCATACGACGGGGAGGCCGACGCGTACGCGTGCCCGGAGGGGCACACGCTCTCGTTCCGGAGGGAGGAGGCGACCAGGACCGACCTGGGCTACGAGTCGGCCACCAGGGTGTACGTGGGCGAGGGCTGCCCGGCATGCCCCCTGCGCGGGAGGTGCTTCAGGTCGAAGGACCCGGAGGCGGTGCGCGTCCTGCGCGTGAACCCCACCCTCGACGCCTTCAGGAGGACGGCATCGGAGATGCTGCGCACCGAGCGCGGTTCGATGCTTCGCAGGCGCAGGTCCGTGGACGTCGAGACCATCTTCGGCGACATCAAGCGCAACTGGGGCTTCAGGCGGTTCCTCCTGCGCGGGCTCGAGAAGGT
The DNA here is from genome assembly GCA_902779675.1 of uncultured Coriobacteriaceae bacterium. Lineage (GTDB taxonomy): Bacteria > Actinomycetota > Coriobacteriia > Coriobacteriales > Atopobiaceae > UBA1367. Next base: position 5,229 of record CACZCK010000005.1, read on the forward strand.
CGACCACGAGATGCGCATGGTCGCGATGGGCCACAACATCCGCAAGATGGCCTACGCGCTTGCGGTGTAGGGCTTGTTCCGCCCCTTGCGCACAAACGATGGCCAGCAGCCACAGCCGATTCTGTGATTGCGGGCCATCTGTTCAGGGGCTTTTGATACAGCCCCGATTCCTTTGACCAAGCCATCGAACGCTTGCCAATGGCTCTCTATAGCGTCATTCCAACAGTCGGTTGGGCATCCGTCAGGCAGTCGCAGGACCACCCAACAACCCCATCGGAACTCCAGGAGACAGGCGAGCATTGCCGAAGTCAAGGCAAGGGGCTCCGTCTCAGCGCGCCGCCTAGAACACCGGATGCGGGATCTGCTCCACGTCGAAGCCGTCGTTGCGGCCTTCCTTGATGTAGGGGAAGAGCGTCACCTTAGCGCGGATGCGCATCTGGTGCGTACCAGGGCGACCCCACAGAACCTCGACCTCACGCCCCTCGACAGCGTAATCCTCGTCGATGGTGGCGATGGAGATCATCTCGCGCGTCTTGGCCGAGAGCATGCGGCCGCTCGAGGCGCCAATGATGCGCTCGCCGTCCATGATGGCGTCCATGTGGATGGTCATGCAGTTGTTGCGGTAGTCGTAGTCGCCCACCATGTCCATGTGGTCCACGCGCAGCTCGGGATCCATCGCGGCTGCCTGCACGGCGAGCACGTCCTCCTTGTTCCACACCAGGTGAACGCCCGTGTTGTGGTGGCCGTCGCGCTCGGTGAGCAGGGCCTCCTTGCCGGGGAACTCGTGGTTGAAGCGCACGAGGCCGCCCCAGCCGCAGTCGTAGGGGCTGTGGTACTGGAGCTCGCTGTCCTCGGGCAGGCTGCCGGTGACCAGGAACTTGTCGCCCGGGATGTCGAAGCGGATGTTGAAGTGCTCGGCAAGCTGGAAGATTGAGCCCTCGCAATGCTGGTTGACATACGCCAGGCGTCCGATCTCCTGGATGCCAAACTCGGCACCCACGTCGAGAAGGCGCTGGTAGATCATCTGGGCGTCGGACACGTTGCCATGGACCTCGTAGGCAAGCGTACCCGCCATGCCCGTGCGCAGCACTCGCACCTTGGCACCGCCGACCTCGGCCTCGCACGACCACATGAACTTGAGGTCGTGCAGGTCCTTGCGACAGGCCTGCTCGACAACCTCAAGCGAGCGAGCGCCGCACAGCTGGAAGACGAAGTACTCCTCGCGCAGGTTCCTGCTCTGGATGTCGAACATGCCGCCCATCTGCTGGTTGAGGAAGTTGGGGTCGACCAGGTTGAAGCCCAGAAAGTCCTCCTCGCCCGTGCGGATGACGATGCCATCTGTCAGGATCTTGCCGCCGTCGTCGCAGAAGATGGTGTGGCGCGCCTTGCCCACGGGGAAGACGCGGAAGGTATTGACGGTGGCGAACTCGAGCATCTTGAGGTAGTCAGCGCCGTGCACCTCGAAGACGTTGAAGGGGTTGAGCGCGCAGTGCAGCGAGCAGGTGTCGTAGTACGACATCTCCTCCACGTCCCAGCGGTCGAACGCGAAGGGATGCAGCTGCCAGGAGCCGTCGGAGTCGGGCATCCAGGAGCTCTCGGGGCAGACGAAGACCTTATTGCGGGGAACGAGGTTGGGGATGAGCGGGGTGAGCTTGACGGACGGGGTGACGTTCATGGGATGCCTCCTAGACCTTGCCTCTGACCTTGCGCTTCTGTACTCTCATTGTGATGGCTCGTTATACGGAATGGTTATAACGAACGTCGTTTGGTGATACGAGACGCGCATAACGGAGGCAGCCATGCGCATCGAGCACATGAGGGAGTTTGTCGCCATCCACGACGAGGGGAACTTCTCGCGCGCCGCGAGGCGCCTCTTCATGACCCAGCCTGCCCTGAGTCGCCACGTACAGGAGCTCGAACGCGAGCTGGGTGTGCGACTCCTCGATCGCGACCGCCACTTCGTGTCGCTCACCGAGGCAGGCGAGCGCGCGTACAAGGGGTTCCGTCAGATTCTGCGCAGCTATGACCGCCTTTCCGATGACATTGCCGGCTACAAGGCGGGCCTTGCCGGTAGCCTGCGCATCGGGATGCTCTACTACACGATCCGCCAGGACTTCGGCGACACCATGGAACGTTTCTCGACGGAGTACCCAAGCGTGAGGCTCAGGCGCTTCTCGTATCAGCCGCAGGAGGTGTTCCAGGCGCTGGCGGAGGAGCGGATTGACGTGGGCGTGCTGCCGCGGGCCAATTACCCAGATGCGGGTTGGCTTCGCTATCAGGACGTAGCTTCCGACGGTCTGGCAGCGCTGGTGTCGACGGACCACCCACTGGCGTCACGCAACGAGCTCGCGCTCGACGACCTCGCGGATGAGACCTGCATCCTCCTGCGCGACGACCCATACTCCAACCGCTGCTACACGGAGGCGCTCGAGCGTGTGGGCTTCACGCTGCGCGACGTGGTCTACACCGACAACATCGACACGGTGCCTCTGGAGCTCAAGCGCGGCCGCTTCGTCTATCTCATTCCCCAGAGCCTGCCGCTGCCGGGCTTCGAGGGAGAGCTCGTTGAGGTTCCCATCAGGGCAGAGGACCTCAAGGTGACCAAGTCGCTCGCCTGGCGCACCGACAACGACAACCCGCTGCTGCCAGTCTTTCTGGAGATGGCCAAGAGGTAGGTCCCGATTGCCTGATGGGACTGAGCCTGCGTAGAGCATATGGTGTCCGTCTCCTGCGGAAAGCATCCGTTCTGCAGGACGACTCACTCCCAATTTCCAATTGGCAAAGACGGACACCCGAGCTGGGGAGAAACAGCTCGGGTGCCCTGTTCTTACGGCGTGGCCTCGCTGGCCTCACCAGGTGTCGCGGCGGCTAGGCACGCGTCGCGCTCCCGTCGATGGTGACCTGCTCGGTCAGGCCGTACCCGGAGGGGCTGCGGTCGTCCAGCACGCGTCCGTCGTCGTTGAGGATCCCCTTGTTGTTCTCCAGCACAGCGTTCAGCAGCGAGCTGGCCACGGTGACCTCGATCTGGTTCTCGCCGGGCTTGACCAGCGCGCTGACGTCGGCGTCGCCGCTGGCTTGGTCCACGGTCACCTCGGTGCCGTTGACCTTGACGCCGTAGGCGTCCCTCACGTGGCCCATGTGCAGCCAGGCAGCCTGGCCCTCGGCGAAGCCCTCGGGCATCTCGAACGTGGCGGTGTAGGTGCCCACGCCTGAGACATGCTCGAGCTTCTTGTCCAGCTCGTTCCAGGGCTTGAGCGCGTCGATGGCGCCCAGGTCGATGGCGGCCTTCTCGGTGTCGAGCACGGTGGCACCGGGCGTCCAGCTCTCCACGGAGAGGCTCCAGCCTGCGAGCTCCACGGAGCCCTCCATAGGCGTGGCAGCCTCGGCCTCTGCCGCGAGCTCGTCCGTCGTGAGCACGACCACGAGGGAGTCGTTGGGGGCGATGGTCACGTCCACGGCCACGCCGCCGTCCACGGCCTTCCAGCTCTCGGCCACCTTGGCCTCGCCGGTCCAGGCGTCGAGCACGTACGGGGTGCCCTCGCCCTTGAGGGTGACGGTGGTCTCCACTGCCTTGGCGTCGTGGATCTCGCGGTACATGTCGGTGCCGGCGTAGTTGTACAGGAAGTAGTAGTCGCGGGCGTCGTCAGCGCGGTGCGCGGCGAGCAGCGTCTGGCCGTCGTAGCTGGCGGCGGGGGCGACGCCGGCGTCAGTCAGTGCGCCAAGCACATCGTCAACAGTGGCGACGGTCACCACGTTGTCGTGTGCGAGCAGTGTCTCCATGCCTTCGGTGATGTCGGCGTCCTCCATGGATGAAGTCACAGTGGCCGTATCTCCGACGAAGACGATGGGCAGGCCCGCCTCGGCGTACTCGTTCAGGCGGTCGACCACGGCGGAGGGAAGCGCGTCCTCCTGGTTGACGACCAGGGCCTTGTAGGCGGTGCCGTCGGCGTCAAGCACGCCGTCGGTCACGACCATGTTGTCGAGCGCGAGGGTCGCGGGGGCCACGAAGTCGTAGCTGTAGCCAGCCTGCTCGAGGGATGTGGTGTCGAAGAGCTTGTCGGGGCCCCAGAAGTCGATGACCTCGTAGTAGCTGTGGCGGTACACGGCCACGTCCACCTTCGGCTGGCCCTGGCGCAGCACGTACTGGTTGCGCGCCACGAAGTCGAGGTAGGTCTTGGCGAACATCCAGTTGGGCTGGCGCTCGCCCCAGCTGTTGCACCAGCGGGAGCTCTCGAAGCCGCTGAAGCCAGGCCATTCCACGCCGTCGACCGTGCCGCCATTGTAGGCGCCAGAGTAGGGATAGCCATGGAAGACGACCTGGTTCACGCCGCTCGCGAAAGCGCGCTGGTCGTGCCAGATGTGGTCAAGGAAGGTCTGCTCGTAGTTGCCAGAGTTGAGCTCGCCGTTACCGCGCGTACCGTAGTTGCCGTCGTCCTTCTTGGGGTTCCAGGTCTCGGTCCACTCGGCTGCGGTCTCCATGGAGTAGATCTCGCGGTCCATGGCGTGGACAGCGCCCGCCTGCAGGCGGTAGAAGTCCATGTGGTCGTTGCCAAAGAGCGACTCGGTCTCGGGGATGTCCGGATAGAGGGCCGTCTGGGCGACCTCCATGTCCTTGCCGTAGGAGGTCTGGTAGCGCAGGGTCACGCCGTTCTTTGCGGCCCACTCGGCGATGGGCTGCACGTGGTTGGCCTCGTAGAGCTCGGTCAGCAGCTCGCGCCAGTCGTTGAGCACCTGGCTGGAGTTCTTGTCGAAGGAGAACTCGGGCACGGGCTCGCCCATGTAGTTGCCGGTGGCGCCCCAGTTGCCGTCCTCCCAGTTGCCGCCCTCGTCATAGATCGCGGGCAGGTACGGGGTCACGTCGTAGCCGAAGCGCGCCTGGAAGGCGTCCTGGATGCCGTAGGTCCAGTCTGCCTGCGTCTCGAACTCGAGCGAGTCGACGAAGAGGCTGCGGACGCTCTTCCACGCGTCGCCGTAGTACGGGATGAGGTTCTCGTCCCAGTAGCCGGTGAGGGCGTCCGCCGCCGCGCGCGAGAAGTGGTCGAGCTGGATGTTGCCGTACTTGGTGTTGCCCGCTGGGTGCTGGTACCAGGCGTACACCAGGTAGGTGCCGTCCTCCTCGGGCGTGAAGGCGACGGACTTGGTGTCGTCGCCGGTGACGGATGCGAGGTCGAGCGCCTGGGCGCTGTCCCACAGCAGCGTCTCGCCGTCGGCGTCGTAGCGGGCGACGGTCACGCCCACGAGCTCCACGGTGCCGTCCACGGCCGCCGCGTCGTCGATGGCCTCCTGGTTGGCGGGCAGCTCGACGGTCGTCTCCTCGCCGGCCTTGCCCTCCACGTCCACGTGCGCGCCGTCCATCTCCATCTGGGCGCCCTGCGCGGGGTCGTCCGCGTCGGTGATGCCGGGGAGCGCAAGCGGCCACGCCGGGGTCATAGTGAAGTCGATGGTGAAGTCGTGCTCCCCCGCGACCTCGAGAATGTGCTTGGTGATGGCCTTCCACTCGTCGCTGCCCCAGTCGAGCTCGCCCTCGCCGTCACCGCCGGCGGTGGACACGGGCACGATCTCGGCGCCGCCGAAGCCGGCCTCGACCATGGACTCGATCTCGTGCTCGACCTCGTCTTCGTCCATCTGCGAGCCGGGCACCCACCAGCGCGTGAGCGGGCGGTCGCGCATGTCGGGCTCGGCGAAGCGCCCCAGCAGCTCGTCGGCGCCGACGGATGCCGTCGTGGTTTCGAAGCCCTCCTGCACGACCGGCGTCGCAGCCTGCGTCGTCGGCGTCTCAGCAGTGGCACCACCCTGCGTATCGGCCGTCTGCTGGCCGCAGGCCGCGAGCGACAGGATGAGCGCCGCCGTGGCGAGCGTCGTCCCTACGGTTCTCCCTCTCATGTCCCTTTCCTTCCTCTCTCATCCTCCGGATCTGGACGGTATGTCGCTCTCATCTCCCAAATGCGCACATTTTCGCGACACTCCGTTCGTTATCTGTTAGAATACGAACGCGACGTTCGTTATCTGTTAGAATACGAACGCGACGTTCGTTATACAAGGTCACAGGAGCTGCCTTGATGAGATGTCGAACGCTTCTGGCGACTTCGTTCGATAGGTTTCCACGAGAGGCAAAGGTGAGGTCATGGACAAGCGCGTTGAGCGCACGAAGGGCACAATCCGCAGGACGCTGCTCTCCCTCATGGGCGAGAGGCCGGTGGAGCGCATCACCACCACCGAGCTCTGCCGCGAGGCGCACATCAACCGCAACACCTTTTACGCGCACTACGGCTCGCCCGAGGACGTGCTACGCGAGGTCGAGGACGAGCTCGTGGCGAGTATTGGGCAGGAGCTGAGGAAGGGCTACGAGGAGGGTGGGGTCACCCTGGCGATGACCCGCCACGTGGCGAGGCACCAGGAGCTCTACCGGGCGCTCTGGCGCTGCAAGAGCTCGCGGCTCAAGGAGCGCGCCATGGACCTCGTCATCGGCAGGAGCCTCGGCGTGTGGCGGGGCGAGGGCCTCTCCACACTCAGTGAGGGGGAGCTCTTCCTGCGCTACGCCGCGCAGGGCTCTCTCGCTGTGGTGGAGCGCTGGCTCTACGACGGCTGCCGCGCAACACCCGAGGAGATCACCGAGCTGATCGACCGGTTCACACTCGAGGGCAAGCGCGGCCTCGGGCCCGCGCAGCCTGCAGGCTGCGCCCCTTCCATTCCGCCACTGCAATAGCATGCACCAAATACGGCAAGCCTGGCTCTTTCCTGCGCGGCGAGAGGCGCTCAGGATCGCAGGGCCGCGATGCACGCTGACCGCTTACCGATTCGCTGTCCTGCAAAGAGGGCGCCGTTTTACCGGCTGGACCGATTATTGGGAATCGGCTGGACTGCGCATGAAAACAGCCGCTCTACCTGCGGCTGCATTACTTTCCTGGGTATTCTGCATTACCCGGGCCAGGGTCGGTCGGGTACAGGTGCCCCTCTCAGCTAACGCGGCGTTGACCCCCATGTGCGTCAACCTCACGCGCGCGAGAGCCGCGAAGCGGCTCCGCGTGTGATTCTGCCTCGCCGCAAGCTCCCGTCTCGGATGCCATTGTAGCGCAAGGGATGCGCGTCGCAACTGGCACGCATGACATGGTGTCATGTGTGATGGTGTTCTCGACTACACTACGAGACGAACAGAAGAACGCTAGATGGACTTCCTCCGCGCCTGCTTGAGGAAGTTGCGCTTGAAGTCTCCCCTGAGCCCGTAGAACTTGCGGTACGTGTTGGACTCCTCTCCGCGCTCATACCTGATGGCTGCCAGCTCGATGGAGCAGAAGTAGTCGGCCGCCTGTGCGAGCCTGCGGTCCTGGTATCCGATGAGGCGATAGTCGGCGACGCCGCTCCCCAGCAGGTAGTCGAACGCCTCGTGAAGCGCGTGGGTTACGGCCGCCTGCCCCTCGTCGTAATAAATCGGCACCCTGTCAAACGACTGGAACCACTCGAGATTGTCGTAGACGAAGTTCACGATGTCACGCCTCATCCTGGCGGAGAGAGTCTTCGCATCGGTGTCGTAGGAGTCGTACACGAAGGTCCTGTACCGCACGGGTGCCTTCTGCATGAAGATGTTGAAGTGGATGAGCAGCTTCTTCCTGACGGACTGGCCGATGCCCTCATAGTCGCCATGTCCGTGGAGCAGGTCCTTCATGTGGAACGCTATGTCTGGTAGCCCGTTCTGTGCCACGTGCGACTCGTAGTCGCTGACGAATGGGCCGAGGGGCGTGGACTGGTCGTGCAGGACGAGCGTGAGCAGGTAGTAGCCTGCAGACATGTCCTGTTGGCCAGCCTCGTCGCAGAACACAGACAGCAGTGCCAACGCAAAACCTCCCCATAAAGAAAGTGCCAGGGGATTACCCCTGGCTCTTGGAACCTCGGCTTGCGCCTCAGCAATTCATTTATACCACACTACGCACGTCCCTATACGTCATTTTTCGTCAGCACGTCCGCGAGCTCCGCGGCCACCTCGCGGCTCACGAAGCGGAGCGCACAGTCGTCCCTTCGCGGGTGCGCCAGAGGGGCTGTGTCCCCGCACCATACGAGGGATCCGTCTATCACGACGACGTCGAGCGGCTCCCCACCGTTCGCGAACCGCACCTCGCAGCCGAGGTCGCGCAGCGCCGCAATCACCTGCCACCACTCCGTGGAGGGCTTCCGTGGCTCCCTGAGCACGATCTCCACGGCGACGCCCCTCCCTATGGCGGCGCTAAGCGACTCGAACATCGCCCTCACGCGCGCGAACCTCGCCCACGAGCTAGACATGATCACACGGGATGAGCTGTCGGCCAGGTCCGCCATCAGGACCTCCGAGGACTCCCTGCCAGCGAACAGGTGGCCAACCGGCTCCGGCCTCCCCTCGAGGCCGACGAGCCCGAGGTCCTCGCCATCCGCCGTCCGGTAGCCGAGCTTCGCGTACGCCTTCGCGCGCCTGCGCCACTCCCTGTCGAGCATGGGGATGGCTGGGTCGACGTAGTCCATCACGACGACCTCCGTCTTTCCCTCTCGCACGCGGTGGAGGCGCCCGACCCACTGGGCGAGCGTCCCCTCGAAGGCAATCGGCCCCGCAAGGAGCAGCGTGTCAAGCCTATCGAGGTCGAAGCCCTCCCCCACGTAGCTTCCCGTCGCCACCACACAGAGCGGTCGGTCCGTCGGTACGGCTTGGAGCTCCTCGAGTCGTTGGCGCCTCATCGCGTCGTCGTCGCTACCCACCAGCAGTATCACGGAGGCATCCAGCGCATCGACAAGGGTGGTGATTGTGCACGCGAGCGTCCGCGCGTGCTCCACGCGCCTCGTCAGCACGAGCGGCGTCCTGCCCAGCCTCATGGCGCGGGCCGCGTCGGTCGCCACCAGGTGGTTCCGCTCCTCATTCGCGCTGATGTAGTCGACGACCTGGTGCCATGTCGGCCGGACCTCGAAGTCCGGGCGCGCGGCGCTGATGCGCGGCACAAGCACCCGCCTCATCCCCTGCTCCTCGATCTGGTCGGCGACCGCCACCTCGTGCCGGAGTGGCCCGCACTCGAGGAAGAGGATGCGGTCGAGCCCATCGTCGCGCTTGGGCGTCGCGGTCATGGCGTACACGTAGTGCGCGCGCACCGCCCCCAGGACCTCGAGCACCTTTGAGGCCGCGACGTGCTGCGCCTCGTCCACGATGACCATGCCGTACTCGGAGACGAACGAGCTGACGACGGAGTCGCCGGCGACCTCGCCTCTCTCGAAGAGCGACCCGGCAAGCGCCACGTCCACGATGCCGCTCCTAAGGGTCCTCCTGTCCCCGATGACGCCCACGACCCCTGGCTGGTGCTTCGCCTTCCTCCCCGTCGGCGTGAGCAGCACGGGTGGCTCGTCATCGATCCGTAGGAACCTGGTCAGGCTCTCGCGCCACTGTCTGAGCAGCGTCGTGTTGGGCACGATGACGAGCGAGCTCACCTGGTGCGTCGCTATGACGGACGCCGCGATGACAGACTTGCCGAAGCCCGTCGGGGCGACGAGCACCCCAAGGTCGTGCCCGACGAGCTTGTCCCTACACGGCTGCTGCGTGTCCCTGAGCTCGCCAAGAAGGCGTGCGTGGATGCGCCTCCCCTCGGTCCGCCCGTCGGCGACGAAGGGCTCCGCGCCAGCGTCCCGCAAGACGGAGAGCGCCGAATCGGCGCACCCCCTCGGCAGGACGAGCTCGCCGCCATCGATCCTGCTCAGGTCGACGATACGCGGGGTTTCCCGCACCGAGAGGTGCATCCTGAGCCTCTTCGTGTACTCGGGGTTGCGGAAGGCGGCTAGGTTTCGCAAGCGGTTGACGATGCTCAGGGGGAGGCCGTCGCAGTCGACGCGGACGCCGTCCGCGAGAGCTACCCTTGCGACAGACGAGGTCTCCTGCGGGGCGTTGTCGGTCGACTTCTGGGTCACAGGTGCTTCCAACTTGATGGGTGTGATTCTTCTGCTCGTCCCCTCGGGGAGTCCGACGGGGTCCTTGCCGAACTCGACGGCGAGCTCAGCGATCGCGTCAGTGCTCGCCTTGGGAAGCGTGCTAAGGAAGGCGCACTGGTCGGGCAGCGTCTCGAAGCGGTCGTCGACGAAGACGCTGTTGCCCTTGCGGACCACCTCGCCCTGGAGCGGCAGCGCGATGAGGCTGCCCAGGTCGCCCTCGGCAACCGAGTCCTGCAGAGGAAAGAGCCGGTCGTACGAGCGGAAGCTCACGGCGACGCAGGCGTCGCGCGCCTCGGAGACGAGGCCCTCGCCCACGCGCCTGGCAAGCGATGCCTTGACCGGCCCGTCGAAGAACACCCACACGTGGGCGCCGTTGCCGGAGCGGGAGCGCTCCACCGCAGGTGACAGGCCGTGCCTCCTGCAGGCGTCGCGGTACGCCGATGCGGCGTCCTGCCAACCCGGACCGTCGAAGTCCGCCGCGAGGAAATGGCAGACATCGCCGTCGACGACGTAGATGCCGACCGCCTGGATGCGCCCGCGCTCGTCGCGGCGGCCCGTGCAGTGAGCTTTCACGACCTCGTGCGTCAGCGGCATGTAGCTCGGGTGGTCGCAATCCCGGCACCTAGTCTTGGGGTCGGCAAGCCGCGGGCACGCGCCGCGCACCCACCTCAGGCGGCATGGCGGCCAGTAGCTCAGCTTGCCAGGCTTCGTCGCCTTGCCAACATAGCCCTCGCCATAGACGTCGGTGCGGCCCCGAAAGAGCGACATGACGAGCGCCACCTTCTCGTCAAGCGAGCTGCCCTGCGTGACGGGGGCATCCCCATTAGGAGCGGCGGGTCCATCTGAAACGCCAGCGACAGGTGGCGCAGAGGCAGCGAGCCACTCCTCGAAGGTGGCATACCTCAGCTCGCCTGACTCGTTGCGACACAGGACGATGGCTCCCTCGCCCGTGGCATGCTCCACCATAGCCTCGAGACTGAAGGTCTGACCGTTAATGAGGGCGCTCTTCTCAAGCTCTCGCATGCGCGTACCTCGCCCGACGTTGGCTGCAAGCTTTGGCTCAGTGTACCGAAGTTGGTGACTGACGCTGGCTTCCGCATCGCAGTCATGTCCTGCAAGGCACCGTTCGCCGATTCGGCATCCAGTCCAGACGGCCTCGTGCACTGCCCTTTGACCTCGTGGACTGACCTCCGTGCACTTTCGTGGACCGCAAAAGAAAACAGCAGCTCAGAGGCTGCCGTCATTACATTCATGGGTCATAGTCATTACCCAGATCAGGTTGGAGCGTCGAGCGATTCGGTCGCTCCTCTCAGCCGCACCCTACAGCTCCTTGATGTCCGGTGTCCCTGCGAAACTGATTCCCAAGTCCTAGCGGTCACGCCTCCAGAGCAGAACGACCTTTGTCGCAAGCAGCGCGAAGCAGGTGATACCCGCGTAGGGCTGTCTCGCCAGGATGAAGGCGGCCACGCAGGCGACGGAGAGCGCGACCCCCGTCGCCAGGACCAGCTTCCCCCAATCCCCATCAGAGCGGGAGGCGAAGAGCTCGCAGAACCCGCAGAGCACGGTCGCCCCGACGCACGCGGAGAAGACCGCCCTTACCCACGGGCTTACGCCGGTGAGCGCGAGCAGGCTTTCTGTTGTCGGGCCCTCGGTCCCATTGCCGAACACCGGCACGACCAGGAGCAGCGCCGGCAGGACGTCCAGCAGGCCGCACACCAGCGACGCGTACCCGTGCGCGAAGGACCTCCTCTCGGCCTGCGCGGCCGACACGACCTCGTCCGGGCTTATGAGCTCGTCTATCGTCACCGAGAAGAACCGCGACACCTCCCTCAGCGAGTCGATGCTCGGGTAGCCCCTGCCGGACTCCCACTTTGACACGGCCGTCCTCGAGACGTAGAGCGCCTCTGCCAGCTGCTCCTGCGTGAGCGAGCGCGCCTTCCTCAGCTCCTGCAGCTTCTCGCCGAACTCCATGGTCATCCCTCCGATCGCATGGCAGAAAGCCTCGCGTCGACCCGCGCGACGGCGTACCGGTACATCGCGAACAGGCCTACCGCCAGCAGGACCGACCCGACGATGTCGGTGGCCCAGTGCACGCCGGAGACCAGCCTGCCGACGACCACGAGGGCAGAGAACGCGGCCACGAAGGCGACGACGGCAACCTTTGCCAGGCCGTCCTTCATCCTCCGCGCGGCCTGATAGGCCAACGTCGGCATGACGCCCAGGACCAGCAGCGTCGTCGAGGACGGGTAGGACGCCTCCATGACGCCGTCGATGGGGATCGGCCGGTAGTTTATCGGGAACGCCTCGAAGACTAGGTAGGCGGCTGCGATCAAAACGTAGTGGACGCCGAGGAGCAGCAGGTCGGGGTCGACCGCAAGGAGGCTCCTGCGCCCGACGAGCTGCGTGGCGCCCATGGCCCCAAAGCCAAGGCAGACGGCTACCGGCACGAGGCCGAGCCAGTCGGTAATCGCGTAGAGGACCATGTGCACGCCCGTCAGGCTGTGGAACCATACGTTGAATGCTGCGAGTCCGACGCACGTGCCGTTCTGCCCGACCGGCCGCACGTCCACGAGCTGCACCAGCGCCGTCCAGAGCGCGAAAGAGGCGAGCAGCGCCGCCCCCGTTACGAGGTCCCTTCTTGGTTTTGTCGTCTCTTTCACTTGGGTTCTCCTCTCCGCCGGCTATCCCATGGCAAGCCGAAGGTACCCGCCATGGCGCCGCCGGGAAAGGGCCGTGCCGTCACGTCGGCGACACGGCCCGTGTCATCGCTCTCTAGCTGGGGTTTTGCGCTACCTGCGCCTGAGCCTCACGGCGATGGTGTTGAGGTAGGTAAGGGCTCCGGCCTCGACGGCGGCACGGTCTCCCGCGGCGTACTCGTTGTCGCACTCGAGCCAGTCGGCCCACGCCTCGCGCGTGCAGGCCATCTCGCGCATGTCGAGGACCTCGGCGCCCCCGGTCTGCTCGATGTTGGCGCGCCACCAGCTGATGTCGTGCATGTAGTCGAGCTGCTCGGGCGTCCAGGACGCGAGCAGGCACGCGGGCAGGTCATCGTGGCAGTCGCGCACCATGCCGGGTATGGCAAAGAGCAGCTCGCCGCCGCACCTGACGAGCGGCAGCAGGTGCTCGCCAAGGTAGCGGGGGTCGCGGCCGAAGTAGTTGTACGAGTCGACGCTCACCACCGCGTCGAAGAACTCATGTGCGAAGGGAAGCGCGGTCGCGTCAGCCTTGAGCGGTACGACCTGGCGGTTCGACAGGCCGCACGTCTCGAAGAAGCGCATGTTGTCGGAGGGGTCGCTCCAGAGGTCGGCGGCATAGACGACATACCCGCACTCGCGCGCCATGAGGGCGCTCGTGAGCCCGGCGCCGCTGCCGAGGTCGAGCACGACGGAGCCTGAGGGGATGTCGCCGCACGTGAGCAGCTCCTCGCAGAGCTTGAGCGGGTTGGGTCCCATGCTGCGCTCGCGCATGATAGATGAAGAGAAGGAGTTGGCCTTCGGGAAGTTCATGGTATTGCCCTGTTCTGTGAGAATCCGTTATCTGTGAAGGGATTCGGAACGCATCAAACCACGGGCACCGTTCGCGCCCTTCTCAAAGCGTTAGGTTTTAGCGTTCCCTACAGAACAATGACCAAAAAGACATCCCCTTGGATGGCCGTCCGCGCGGAGCCCCATGCCCCGCATGCTTACTGCAACATTACCACGTTCATGTCTCTATGTGCAGTCTTGAACTGTGTGCGTTTCCGCTGCATAAGGCACCGATCGCGTTCCGCAAGGGCTGGTGCCTATGGGAGCCGACACATGGCTTTCTGAGCCTCTGCAAACGAGCATCGTCCCTCAGTACCTTCCCGCGTACTCCTGACGGGCTCGCACAGTCACCGCCTTGATAAATTCGCTCTTCGCCTCGGTATACGCGTCCCTGTCGTGCTCGAACTCTCTCCAAAGGCGCAGCTTCAAGGCCTCGTACTCCCTTGCAACCTGGGGATAGGCGTTGAGATAGTCGCGGAAGTACAGCTCGTCGTTGTCCCCAGCGAGCCTCAGGTGGACGTGGTAGACCTTCTCGGCGAAGCCGTCCTTCGTGTAGCCGAGGTTGAGCGAGACCCGTTTCCCCTCGTCGGACATCACGGTAAAACCGGAACGCCCGAGCGTCTCTGCCGCCCTATCCAGGTCCGGCTGGCCAGGCAGTTCAACCATGACGTCAACGATGTCCTTGGCCCAGATGCCGTCCACGGCGGTGCTGCCTATGTGGCTGATCCTCCCGACCGCACAGCCAGACAACAGCTCGGCCAGGCGGCCTTCGATCTCCTCGTACTGCCCGAGCCATTTATCGTCGTGCTCCACGAGGAATATGGGAAAGAGCTCCCACAGCTCTTCCAGCGTCATGTCCGACAGTTCTTTTCCCACGTCTTCTCCTCGGAGTAGCTCTCAGCCTCAAGCCCCACATTCTAAGGCACGGGACATCGTGTGACGTGAGCGAATGCCTCACCAAACCTCATCGGCTAATCCCCAACCGCCGCGCCGAAGGAGCCCGTCCTGATCAAATGCCCCTCCTGGACCGCGGCGAACGTGGCCACCACGCACGCGATGATGGCAGGTGAGACAACGCCCAAGAGAGGGATGGCAAGGGGAACGAGGAACGTCGCGAACCCTGCGACCTTGTTTGCGAGGGTGTGGGGCATGACAAGGCACCTCTCCACCACGAGGCCACTTGCCACGTTCACCACCTTCACGAGGGCTATCGCGGCGACCCACGCCCACAGCCATATGGGCACGTCTATGACGGGAAGCAGCTTCTCCAGACAGACGATGACCAGAACGAGGTCGGCGATGCTGTCGAGCCTAGCCCCAAGCTCGCTTGCTGAGTTGGTTTTCCTCGCCACATACCCGTCAAGCATATCCGTTAGCCCAGCGAGAGCGTAGGCCAAGAAGAACGCCGGCGAGAAGGCGTCCGTTATCAGCAGCGCGACGCAAAGCACGATCCTGCATATCGTGAGCGAGTTCGCCAAGGCCCCTCCTCATGCTCTGCATGGACGGTGAACAGGGGAAGGAAGTGAACAGGTACACGTCCCCTGTTCACACTTATGTCCCCTGTTCACACACGCACTTACTCGTCGAGCTCGAGCCGCATGAGCACCAGCTCCTGCCAGCCGCCCTGGCGCGAGCGGAAGCCCCGGGGGTTCCTCCCGTACTCGACGAAGCCTACGCTCTGGTAGAGCGCATGGGCGCGCTCGTTGTCCGCCACAACCTCAAGCTCGAGCTGGGCGTACCCCGCAGCCCGCGCGCATTCGATGCACGCCTCGATCAGGGCCCTTCCGATGCCGAGCCCCCAGTACGCCCGCTCGATACCTATGCCAAACTCGGCCCGGTGCCTCAGCTTCTCCTTCGAGCCAACGCAGCCGACTCCCGCCGAACCCACGATGGAGCCGTCGACCTCGGCAAGGATCTCCACCTCGTTGTCACTGTCCGCCCTCCCCTGCAGATACTCCACCTCGCCCTCCAGGGTGATCCCGCCCTCGTCGGGATAGGTGAGCAGGTAGTCCGTCTCTGCATGTGTCAGGCTGAAGCTGTCCAGAGCTGCCCGCGCATCCTCTGCCGTCCCGTTGCGCAGGACGCACTGCCGGCTGTCGCGTAGCGTTATCGTCTTCCGGTATTTCATGGCCAGCCCTCACATCCCTACCAAGCAATCCGTTCCCAGACCAAACCATCCTTGCCGAACAATTTGCGTAACACTCGTTACGCAACATATGTTATCATACTCGGCGAGCAAAGTGAAAGGATGGAGATCATGCCTCCCAGTGTCAAGTTCACCAAGCAAGAGATCATCGACGCGGCCCTGCGCGTGACGCGCGCAGGCGGCATCGGGTCCCTCACGGCGCGCTCCCTCGCCACGGAGCTTGGCGCCTCGACGCGGCCGATGTTCACGTACTTCGACTCGATGGATGCGCTTAAGCACGAGGTCCATGAGGCTGCCAAGGACCTCTACCGTGCCTACGTGAAGCGCGGCCTCGCCGAGCCCATCCCCTTTCTGGGCGTCGGCCAGAGCTACATACGCTTTGCCAAGGAAGAGCCGGAGCTCTACAAGCTGCTCTTCCTCGAGAGGCCAAGCAACGCGGGCGGTGGCGCCATGGAAGCGCTCGCGCTCTCGCAGGACCTCGTGCGCGCGTCGCTCATGCGCATCTACCGGATGGACGCGGAGCAGGCCGACTGCTACTTCCGCGACCTGTGGCTGGTGGCGTTCAGCTTCGCCACGCTCATCGTGACCGACGACAGCCCCTACACCGACGAGCAGATGAGTGCCATCTTCACCGAGTTCAGCCTCGCCATCTGCAAGGCCTACAAGGAGATCCCGGGCCTGCACCGGGGCGACTTCGACCGCGACACAATCTTCAGGCAGCTCACGAGTGGCGGAGGGGCGGATGGCAGCTGACACGCAGAGCGAGTTCATCAGGTGCCCCCGCTGCGGGCAGAAGACCAGGACCAAGGTGCTGCCTGGCACGGTCCTGATCGAGTTCCCGCTCTTCTGCCCCAAGTGCAAGCGCGAGCTTGTCGTCGACTTTAGGAGAGGAACGCTCACCAGCAGGGCAAACGTAACGTAGCTACTGACCACAGCAGCAATCGAATACCACCACCGTGCGAGACGCGTAGACGCAGTGCCGGCCCCATGGCTGGCGCTGCGTCTTTGCGTACTGAGGAGCAAGGCACATGGAATGGTCGAATCGAGAAAGCGAGACAGAAAGGCTCAGATCAGAGATACTTCGCACCCCAAGCTGGGCACGGGCGGAGCAACTGGAAAGAATCATCCCGCAGAAAGACCTTTGGACGCCCGAAAACCTCGTGCGACCAGACGCAAAGGAGGCAGAAATCATGAAGGAGAAGAACAACACCGTACGGAAGAACCAGATGGCGACCTTGGCGGCGCTACTGCTTTTTGTCGCAGCGACGTTCCAGATTGCTGACGACAAGACGCTCCTGGGGGTGGTCTTCTTCGCGGCCGCCTCGTGCCTTTCCTCTCTCGCCGGCATCTACCACGAGAGGGAGGCACGTACGGGCAGTGGCATCGGCCAGTAGACAACAACCAATCAGCAAGCGAAAGGAGTAGGTTCTCATGAGAATTCTCGTACTGAACGGCAGCCCCAAGCGGGACGCAAGCGACACCATGCACATCACACGTGCCCTCATCGAGGGAATGCGCGACGCAGCAGAGCAGGACGTTCGCACGATCCACGTCATCGACCAGCACATCGAGTACTGCACAGGCTGCTTCTCCTGCATGCGCAACGGCGGCGACTGCGTCTACAACGACGACATGCGCGTCATCCTGAAGAGCATCCTGCAGAGCGACCTCTTGCTGCTCAGCTTCCCGCTGTACTGCTACGGCATGCCCGCGCCGCTCAAGGCGCTCATGGACCGAACCCTGCCGCTCTCCAGCATGGCGATGCAGCGTGTGGGAGACCGCTACGAGCACGTCGGCCAGGCGGACTTCTCGCACCTGCGCTACCTCATGGTCTGCGGCTGCGGCTTTCCCAACAGCACCCGTAACTTCGAGCCAGCGGTCGCGCAGTTCAAGCTGATGTTCCCGAGCGACCACACCATCGTCACCGTTCCTGAGTCGCCCATGTTCAACGCACCGGAGGCTGACGAGGTGACCGCTCCCAGGCTCGAGCTGGTCAGGCGGGCGGGGCGACAGTATGCCGAGACGGGCGCGATCGAGCCCGGGCTGCTTGCCGAGATCGGCTCCCCCATGATCCCGGAAGACACATACGCCGCCATCGTGAACGGCACGATGGCGTAGGGAGGCTGTCATGGAGATACGAGAGCGGTGGGTCCTCACCACCTGCACGACCGTCCTGATGAGCATCGCGTTCGGCATCTCGCTGCACAACATCGGGACAGGTATCTGCCTCGGCGTTTGCATGGGCGTGGCCTTTGGCCTGTTTGGCTCGGGAGATGAGGACGATGAGTAGAAGCGGAAAGAGACGAGGATGCCTTGTTGTCGCGCTGGGGCTCCTTGCGACATGCGTCATAGCCGGGGGCACTTGGTCGCGGTTCGGCGGCTTTGGCACGGGGCCGTCCGCGGATGCAGGCGAGTTCGCGCGGTACGCGGCGGAGGTCTCCGCTATTGAGATCCCCGCTGGAACGCGCGTCGTCGCGCTCGGCGAGGCGACCCACGGCAACAGGGAGTTCCAGGAGCTCAAGCTCGACGTGCTCAAGATGTTGGTGGAGCACCACGGGGTGCGCGCCTTCGCGCTGGAGGCCGACTCCGGAGGCTGCGAGCTGGTCAACCGCTACATCCACGGAGGCGAGGACACGCTCGAGGAGGCGGTTGCCGACCTCGACTACACCCTCTATCGCACCGATCAGATGGCGGAGCTCATCTCGTGGATGCGCGTATACAACGAGACCGCCGCGCCGGGAGAGGATCTGCGGTTTTACGGCTTCGATATGCAGAACTACGAGCACAGCCACCAGCTTCTTCTTGAAGAGCTGCGCACTTGCGGGCTTGATACCGCAGGCCTCGAGAGCCTCGGGCAACTGCGCGACGAGCATCCCGACGGCCTCGACCGGGGCCTCGTGGTGGCAACGTACGAGGGCGTCCGCCAGAAGCTCGAGGCGCTACCCGATGACACAGACACGCGCCTCGCGCTCCACCTGGTCGATTGCCTCCTCCAGAACGATGAGCTGGGAAGGGCGGCCAACTCCCCCAAGAGCCACGGGCTGCGGGACCACTTCATGGCGCAGAACGTGCTGTGGATCCTCTCGCAGGAGGAGCAGCGCGGCAACCCGTGCATTCTCGTCTCCGCGCACAACGGCCACATCGAGCAGACCGGCACCTACGGGCCCGATGCCAAGGTGATGGGCAATCTGCTCGCCGACGAGCTGGGTGAGGCGTACCACGCAATCGGCACCGACTTCTTTAGGGCCGAGGTCAACCTGCCCAAGGGGGACGGGCGCATGACCCACACGTTCTACTCGTACGACCCTTTGGCCCATGCGGCCGCCACCTGCGGATACGAGCGCTGCTGGCTCGACTTCGCGTGCGTGTCAGCTGATGCTCCCCTACGCACCTTCATCGACGGTCCCATCATGATGGGCAGCGTAGGCGAGGGATTCAGCCCGCTCATGTACGTGCTGCCGCAGGCGTACCGGGTCAAGCGGGAGCCATCGAGCCCGTACGACAGCATGATCTTCGTACCCTACGCGCACCCGACGGAGATCTGGCCTCGGCCGTAGGCCCATACGACACCCAGAACAGCGCAACAGGCCGTTGCGTGACACGCGGCAGCCAGCGCAGTACCTTCGAATCACAGACACAAGAAAGGAGCCAACCATGGCAACCAAGGACGCACTCGTACAGGCCCGCAAGGAAGCTGGGCTGACGCAGGAGGAGTTGGCACGGAAGGTCTACGTGACCCGCCAGGCCATCAGCCGCTGGGAAACGGGCGAGACGACGCCGAGCATCGACATGACCAAGCTCCTCGCCTCGGCGCTCGGCGTTCCCGTTACACAGCTCCTCGACCTGCCGGCAGAGCCCGCGTGCCAGTGCTGCGGGACGCCGTTCTCCGTGCCCAACATGGAACGCGGACACAACACAGACGGCTCCGAGAACCCCGCGTACTGCAAATGGTGCTACGACCAGGGCTCCTTTGCCTATGAGACCATGGACGACGTGATCGAGACCTCGGCCCCCTACCTCGTGGAGGCCACGGGCATGAGCCTGGACGAGGCGGTCTCGTTCATGGGGGCGCTCCTGCCCACCCTCGACCACTGGAAGTCGGGGGACGATGGCAGGGCATAAGGCGATGTGCCATGTGGTGTGCCGGGGTGACGGGGGGCGTTGACACACGGAGTCAAGCAATTCACCTGGCAAGCCTCTTCTTGTACCCGCAGTCACAGTAGGGACCACCAGAGGCCAGCGTGTACTCTCGCACAAACTCCGATGCACCGCCTACCTCGCTCATGGTGTAGTCCAGGTGGCACATGGCGGGGACCAGCTCGAAGAGCCCCAACTCCCCCATCAGCGTGCAGATTCCGCACTTCGTGAACCGGGCCTCGTAGCCACTCCCGTCTGGGTATGGAAGGTATTCCATGTTCCAAGAGTACGGGTTGCGATCTGCCGCCCGAAGTGCGGCGGTGTCCCTCATTCCCCGGACGTCTCCCTCGCCGAACTTCCTCTTTCCGCTCATCCGGCAGAACCACTTCATGGGGGTGGTCATCATGGACGCTCGGTAGTACTCCGTCGTCTCCTTTACCCCGGGCCTCTCCGGCAGGCTCAGGAGGAAGGCGGAGAGCATCGCACAGCTGACAATGTTCATCCTGAACCGATCAGCCTTTTCGAATTCAGGGAGGCCGCGGATTATCTCCTTGTATCGCGGCTTTGCCTGGCTTGCTATCTCCTTTGCCGTTGCAAGATCGTATCCGTAGACCACGGACAGGTTCTTGCGGAACGACCCTGCGAACAGCGCCCACATGCCCAACGGCATCCCCGAGTATCTCACGTTGAACGCCTTCCTCTTCATCGATGGACGGACAACATGTTAGCCCCATATAACTCAATTGAGAATCACAACGAGATAACAGGCAGCCTGAACCGAGCAATTCTCTTTCGATCATGAGTCACATGACCACGTGTTGGGGGATCCAGCGACTCTGTCGCCCGTCAGCAGTATGCCAGGGAACGTAGTGACATGTCCCTGACAGGCCGCAGTGTGTCAGCAGTTCCCCTGACGCACAAGTCAAGCCTGTATACTTTGAGGCACCAGCATCGTTCGCCACAAGTGCAAGGAGAATCTTATGAGTTTCCCCAAGGGCTTCCTGTGGGGCGGCGCGACTGCCGCAAACCAGTACGAGGGCGGCTACCTGTCCGGCGGCAAGGGCCCCGCGGTCGCTGACGCGCTGACCGGCGGCGACGGCCGCAACGGTATCCCCCGCAGGTTCATCTGCGAGCTCGCCGACGGCACCCGCAAGGAGTTCGGCGGCCGCGACGAGATCCCCGCCGGCGCCAAGGCCATCATCGACCCCGACGTCTACTATCCCAGCCACGTGGCGACCGACTTCTACCATCATTGGGAGGAGGACCTCGAGCTGATGGCGGAGATGGGCTGCAACGTCAACCGCCTCTCGATCAACTGGACCCGCATCTTCCCCAACGGCGACGACGCCGAGCCCAACGAGGAAGGTATCCAGTTCTACATCAACGTCTTCAAGAAGTGCCAGGAGCTGGGCATCGAGCCGCTCGTGACCATCTACCACTTCGACTGCCCGCTGCATCTGGCCAACGAGTACGACGGCTGGGTCTCCCGCCACACGCTCGAGGCCTTCGAGCGCTACTGCGACGTGCTCTTCACCCGCTTCAAGGGCCTCGTGCACTACTGGCTCACCATCAACGAGATCAACATCAACACCAACTTCATGATGAACGGCGTCCACGAGCACGTGTCCAACAAACAGAACGCCGAGCAGTGCCGCTACCACCTGTTCCTGGGCTCCGCCTACGCCGTCAAGAAGGGCCACGAGGTCGACCCCGAGAACAAGATCGGCCTCATGATCGCCCACGGCGGCTCCTATCCCTGGAGCTGCGACCCGGAGGACGTGTGGGCAGAGCTTGACACGGCCCACCACTTCAAGTGGTTCTACGGCGACGTGCAGGTGCGTGGCTACTACCCCGCATGGAAGGTGCTCGAGCTGGAGCGCGAGGGCATCGAGATTGCCAAGGAGCCCGGCGACGACGAGCTGCTGCGCGAGGGCACGGTCGACTTCTACAGCTTCTCCTACTACAGCACCGACGTCTGCGCGGCGCACCCCGAGGAGCACGGCGCCACCGACGGCAACATGCACCGCTCCATCGCCAACCCCTACCTCAAGCAGACCGAGTGGGGGTGGACCATCGACCCGCTGGGCCTGCGCATCAGCCTCAACCAGATCTGGGACCGCTACCAGATTCCCGTGATGATCGTGGAGAACGGCTTTGGCGCCATCGACGTCCGCGAGGAGGACGGCTCCGTCCACGACCAGGGCCGCATCGACTACATGCGCACCCACATCAAGGTCATGAAGGACACCGTGGAGCTCGACGGCGTCGACCTCATGGGCTACACGCCCTGGGGCTGGATCGACGTGGTCTCCGCCGGCACGGGCGAGATGCGCAAGCGCTACGGCTTCGTCTACGTCGACATGGACGACGACGGCAACGGAGACCTCTCGCGCAGCCGCAAGGACTCCTTCTACTACATGCAGAAGGTCTACAAGAGCAACGGCGAGGACCTCGACTAGGCCTTATAGCTGCGGCTTTGCGAGCCCGGCGCAAGGGTCGTCGCTCCCTTGCGCCGGGCTTCTTTTGTCTCGTCTGGGCACTCGGGAAGCGTCAGCAAGGGCCTCGCAGCCTATACGCTGTAAAGCTCCTCGATGCGCTCGTCATCGATGCCAAACAGCCATGTGAGCACAAATCCGCCCACACAAGCTCCCACAAGCGAAACCACGTAGGCAACCTGCTACCCCGGCTGGACGATCAGCACTCCAAACAGGCCCGAGACACCTTGCGAGATAGCTCCCAGATGGAAGAGCGTGGCGAGAATGCCGCCCACACCGGCACCAAGACAGGCGGTCACGAACGGCCTGCCCAAAGGAAGGGTCACCGCATACATCAGGAGCTCTCCCACTCCCAGGATGCCCACGGGGATCGAATCCCTGATATAGCCTTTGAGCTTTTGGCTCTTGGTCCTGAGAAAGAGCGCGAGGCCCGCCCCAACCTGACCGCCGCCCGACATCATGAGCACGGGCAGAAGGTAGTTGACGCCCATGGTCGGCCCCGCGGGATCGTTGAGCATCACATGAATCGGCGTCAGCGCCTGGTGGAGCCCAACCGATACGAGGGGGGAGGAACCCAGCGGCAGGATGGGCCAGCGGGTCTTGTCCCGCTGGCCCATCCGTCCACGCAGACTGCCTGAGGAGCTGATACTATGCCTCGGCCTGCGCCGTGCCCCTCTTCGGCTTACGACACATCGGGTACCAGCCGCTCTGCTATGCTCTCTAGTCGAGCCACACACGAGAAGGAGCACGCCACGTTATCAGTCCTTGCAAATCGGAAGAGGCCCTCCTCGTTCCAGATCGTCATCCTGGGGTTCGCGGGCCTGATTGCCCTGGGAACGGCGCTGCTGATGCTGCCGATCTCGTCGCGGAGCGGCATCTGCTCCTCGTTCGGGACCGCCCTGTTCACCGCGACCTCCGCCACCTGCGTGACGGGCCTCATCGTGCGCGACACGGCGACCCACTGGTCGACGTTTGGCCAGATAGTCATACTCGCCCTAATCCAGACGGGCGGGCTTGGCATCATCATGGCCGCGGCGGGCTTCTCGCTGCTCTCCGGCAGAAGAATCTCGCTTAAGGAGCGCAGTATGATGCGCGACGTCTTTGCCACCCGCCGCGTGGGCGGCATCGTGCGTCTGGCCACCTTCGTCTTTGCCGTGACCTTCGCTGTCGAGCTCCTGGGTGCCATCCTCATGGTCCCATCGATGTTCGCGTGCTACGGGCTCCGGGGCATCTGGATCGCGGTCTTCCTCTCCATCTCGGCCTTCTGCAACGCCGGCTTCGACATCCTGGGAACGCACGATACCCTCTTTCCCTCGCTCTCGGCGTTCGCCACCAACCCCGTCATCTGCCTCACCATCTGCATGCTCATCATCATTGGTGGCATCGGTTTCGCCACATGGAGCGACATCAGCAACAACAGGCTGCACTTCAGGCGCTACTCGCTGCAAAGTAAGATCATTCTGGTCTCGTCGCTCTTTCTCATCGCCGCTCCCACCCTGTTCTTCTTCCTCTTCGAGTATCCGCATCTCCCAATGACCGAGCGGCTCCTCGCCTCGCTCTTCCAGTCGATAACCCCAAGGACGGCGGGCTTCAACGTCGAGGACATGTCGGTCATGACCGAGCCAGGGCAGGCGCTCACCATCATCCTCATGCTCATCGGCGGCTCGCCTGGCTCGACTGCGGGTGGCATCAGGAACACGACGCTCGTGGTACTGCTGGCCAACTTCATGGCCATCGCCTCTCGCCGCAGCGAGGCCGACATCTTTGGCCGCCGCATCGAGGACGACGTCGTCAAGCAGGCCGGCGCCATCCTGACCATGTACGTGGCGCTGTCGCTGCTCGGGGCAACGGCGCTCTGCCTCATCGAGGGGCTCCCCTACCTCGCCTGCCTCTTTGAATGCGTGTCCGCCATCGGCACGGTCGGCATGACGGTCGGAATCACGCCCCAGCTGCACGTTGCCTCGCGTATCATCCTTATCGCCTATATGTTCATCGGTCGCGTGGGGGGCCTCACGCTCATCTACGCGGCAATCGAGAACCCCAAGAGAAACCCCGCAAAGCTCCCACGCGAGAACGTGGCCGTCGGATAGGATCACACTATGAAGTCTGTTTTGCTGATTGGTCTTGGGCGCTTTGGCACCAACCTCGCACTCAAGCTCAACGAGCTCGGCCACGAGGTCATGGCCGTCGACTACGACGAGGAGTGCGTGGACAACATCCTGCCCATCGTCACCAACGCACAGATCGGCGACGCTACCAACCAGGACTTTCTCGAGACCCTCGGCATCCAGAACTACGACGTCTGCTTTGTGGCCATCGCGCACAACTTCCAGAGCTCGCTGGAGACCACCTCGCTGCTCAAGGAGATGGGCGCAAAGCTCGTCGTCGCACGTGCGGAGACCGACATTCAGAAGAAGTTCCTGCTGCGCAACGGCGCAGACGAGGTGGTTTTCCCCGAGGCGCAGATGGCCAGGTGGGCTGCCATGCGCTACTCCGCAGACCACATCCTCGACTACATCGAGCTCGACGAGGGGCACTCCATCGTCGAGGTCTCTATGCCACGCAGCTGGGTGGGCAAGACCTTGGGCGAGCTCGGCGTCCGGCGCAGGCACGGCGTCAACATCCTCGCACTCAAGCGCAACGGGCAGATGAACATGAACCTTCAGGCTGACACGGTCTTTGCCTCAAACTGCACTCTGCTGGTATTGGGCGATATGCGCGCCCTGCGACGCACCTTCGACATCTAGCGTCCCTGGCGATCCATCACGCACCGACGGGTACACTCGGCATCTCGAGATACACGCTGATGGGTACACAAATCGCAGCAAATGTGCACCCGTCGAAGCAAAACGCGGAAGGGCGAGTGTGCCCATCGATAAGGCCTGAGCTCACCTACACGCCAAGCACCCCTCGTGGCTTAATCCCAGAAGCCAGCGAGCTCAACCAGCCCGTTCGAAACACCACACGTGGGGCACGCCAAGGCGAGCCCTTTCCTGAGCTTGATCTCACTCATCATCGAGCCGCACTTGCATGCTGGCTCGTAGGCGCTCACCACGCGACAGCTCTTGAGCTGATTGGGCATCAGATACGGGACGTGCCCCAACTCGCGAACCGTCTTGTCTCCAAACCGCTCGTCAAGCACTGAATCTACGTCCAACGGCTCATAGAGCGTAGCGTCTGGTGTCAGCTTCCATCTGCCGCACCCCTTGCAGACATACAGCTTCTCCTCTGCGCACACGGCAGGCAATGAGCACGTTTTGTACGCCTTCTTAAGCCTCGGACCATATGCGCCAGAGGCGATGTCTTCCATCACCTCTTGGCACAGACTCGGAAACGTCATCCCGATACCAGACATCAGGTAGCGTTCATCTCCACAGTTCATGCAGCGATACACATACATATGCCCCATGTCAGTCCTCCATCCCCTCTGCCCAAGCGACTCAGTGTCGTCAAACAGCGGAACAACCGGCCACCTAGGCCCTACCCAATCCCCGCGTACTCCTTCATACGCATGATGGCAGAGGCCTCGGACACTAATAGCAAACGAAGCATCAATTGTTGACGGAATCGCCCATCAAGGGCGACGGGTACACGTGGCCTCTCGCAAAGCGCGGTGACGGGTACACATGCACCCCGCAGAAAGGCCGACGGGCACACATGGCCTCTCGCAATACGCGACGACAGGTACACAAATCGCAGCAAATGTGTACCCATCGGACCAAAACGCGAGAGGGCGAGTGTACCCGTCGCATGGGCATCCAGAAGATGCGCCGAACGCGGGCGTTCTTTGCTACCATGCCCTTACTGCTGGGTGTCGGAAGGCGGGCGCATGGAGCCGTTCGGACAGTTTCATCTCGACAAGGAGAAGGACCTCGTCGTCGACCTCTTGAGCGAGGGAGACGAGCTGCACTACGTGCTCAGGACGCCCAACCACGGCACAGGCAACCTCATCACCAACCTCGCCTCGCTATGCGACCTCGAGCTTGAGACCGATGAAAGCGGCCTTAAGGTGATTCGTGGCACGCTGCCCTGCTACATCGACGGCGACAACCGCACGGTCTATATCTTTCGCCTGCTCGACACCAAGGTCGCCAACATCTACCCAGACGGAAGGATCGAGCGTAAGGCCTACATTCCCGCCATCGCAAAGACCCTAATGAGCCAGACCAAGGACTACCGTCAGAACTTTCGCAAGACCCTCGTAAAGACCTACATCCTGCGCGAGTGCAAGTTCCGCTGCGACCTGCACACCCACATGAACGCCAACCTCGACCCAGACATCCTCATTGCTCTGGGTATCCACCACCAGATTCGCTACCCGCTCTACTACATCCGCAAGCTGGGACTTCGCCTCTCCGCCAAGCAGGAGCAGCTCCTTGCTACACGACGGGCACAGGCAGCGGCGCGACTTCACGACTCCCCTCTGCAGGGCAAGTTTCTCAAGCGCAGAATCGACGACGAGACATACCTGAACTTTGCCTCGCTCATCTTGGAGAACCTTCGGAACGCGGAGTGGAACATCCCCAGGATCAGGGCATCGCTGGCCATCATGAAGGACGGGCAGGCCGTCTTCACCAATCTCGAGAAGGTCTACCTGTACCGCTACGTCTTTTGCAAGGGCACGCCCGCAGACGACCTAATCGAGCTCGATGGCACCGAGCGCATCCCCGACCAGGAGATCGTCGAAGCCCTGAGCACGATGGCGCAGGACCGATGCAACCCCGCGTTTACCGCAAACAGCATCTTCCAAGACAAGCTGCTGTGGATCGCGCGGAGCTATGCCAGGTGCGGTATCGACTACGCGGAGATCTCCGACACGACCCTCGCAAAGCCTGAGGCCGCACCACAGATGCTGGCCGAGGTCCATGCGGTGATGCCCGCCATCAGGCAAGCGACCGGGGTCACGCTGCGCTTCCTGGCGGCGATCCGGCGCACGCCGCTCACCATCGTGCGCGACAGGATCGCCCCGGACGACACCGTGCGCACGAACCTGCAGGCCATACGTGCGGTGGCTGGAGACCCCTACGTGGCAGGCAGCGACATCGTCGGCGAGGAGATCAACGACATACGCGACCTGGCGCCCGTGCTGGCGGAGCTCGACCGCATTGCCGCGGAGCACCCCAGCTTTACCATCCGCGTCCACGCCGGCGAGAACGACGGCCTGCGCGACAACGTGGCCAACGCGATCAAGTGCGTCCGAGAGGGGCTGGCTCCCGGCCAACCCATGCCCCTCGTCCGCATCGGGCACGGGCTCTACACCAGAAACCTCACCTCCAACAAGGGCCGACAGCTGCTCGAGGAGCTCAAGGACAGCGGCGCCGTGCTGGAGTTCCAGATCACTTCCAACGTCCGGCTCAACAACCTGAGCCAGCTGGAACGTCACCCCCTGCGCCAGTACCTTGCGGCGGGCGTGCCCTGCGTGCAGGGAACGGACGGCGGGGCCATATACGGGACGAACTCGATCGACGAGCAGCTCGCGCTCGAGAAGACGCTCAACCTCTCGAGGGAGGAGCTCGTGGCTATGCGCCGCGCAGAGGATGCGGTACGGAGCCGTGGCCTCGCCGCCCTTGAGGAGAAGCTGCGTACCTTTGAGCAGCAGGCGGGCACCCAAGACGTCGAGGCCTTCTACGCTGCGCGAATGCGGGAGCAGCGGCCGCCAGAAGAGACGCTCTTAGACCTCCCGGACACCAAGGACAGCGCCGTGGTCTTCGCAGACATGGTTGAGGAGCTGCCACTCGACCGGGTGCCAGTGATCGTTGTGGGAGGATCCTTCAACAACGACCGCCACGTGACCAGGCGCCGCCGCGACGTCTGCGCCCAGCTGGATAGCATCCTCGCTAAGGGAGACCCCAGCAAGATGTTCCTGGTCATCGGCCACAGCCTTTCGGGTTACGAGCAGTACCTTGCCAAACAGAACCAGGGAAGGTTCGACATCTATGCCTTCGTGCCAGCGCGAATCGGCGCGGAAGAAGCCGAGGCCCTCAGGCACGCTGGGGTGCGCATACGCCCCTCCATCGAGCCCAGCCCCATGGGCATCTACAAGAGCGTCGCCTACGAGGTCTTCAAGCGCAGGCCCTCGGTCCTCATCGCCCTCGACGGCAACTCCTCAGGCGCAAACATGATTCAGGACGCCAAGAACGGCAAGCGCAAGTGCCACATGTTCGTGCTCGACCGCAGGGGTATGCTGCTGGAGAAGGCCAAGGGCCTCGAGGGATACGTGGCGATGTTTGGGGCAGGCGACGACCTAGCGGGCATGGTCTGCGACGCCGTGGAGACATGCTACCCCGAGCGCTGGCTCCGACAGGAGTAGCGCTTGGTCCGTAAGTCAGCACGCGCACGAACACATTCACACGCAACGAAGCAATAGGGGCAACGGCATGGGCAAGAAGAAGCAAACACAACAACAGGACGTGCCGAGGGGCAGCCGCCGCGACATTCTGCTCATCGTCGCTGCCACGCTCGCCGTCTCCATGATCATCTCGGCCGCGATTCCCATCGGCTGTGCTGCGTCGCTCATAGGCAAGTACCACCGCTTCATCCAGGACCTCGGAACCAGCCTCATGTACGCACGCGAGCACGGCTCGCTCGAGATGACGGTGGCCGGCGAGGCGCAGGAGGCCGACCTGTCCCAAGCCGAGGCCATCTATGGCCTCATAT
The DNA here is from genome assembly GCA_902779675.1 of uncultured Coriobacteriaceae bacterium. Classification (GTDB taxonomy): domain Bacteria; phylum Actinomycetota; class Coriobacteriia; order Coriobacteriales; family Atopobiaceae; genus UBA1367. The sequence goes on from CACZCK010000005.1 coordinate 34,121, forward strand.
CGGACACGGGCATGGGCTCACCACTTTCGGAGGCGCCCGGCGGCAAGCCCCTTGCCTTCTCCTTTGGCGACGGCACCTCTCTACGGCTCTATCCCACGCGGATCGTGGAGTCAGACCAAGAGAAGGTGGACGGACTGGCCATCTGCTACCAGCGCAAGGACGGCAGCATGTTTGCCTACGACACCGACCAGCTGACGTACCAGAGCGTCATCTCCCTCGTCGAGTAGGCTGCAACAAAAAATGATGTCCAGCACCGAGTCGCGCCGGCTCGTTGAAATCTCAAAACACGCCGTCGACGACACACGCCCGCTCGCATGTGCGGTGAGAGGCGCGCGTGGGTTCTTGTCGACAGCCGTCGGGTACACATGACATGTCGCAAAATGCGTTGAGGGGTACACAAATCTCGGTAAAAGTACACCCGTCGACGCAAATCACGAGAGCGCGAGTGTACCCGTCACCATGAATCCAGAAGATTGGCTGCGCAGCGCGGCTACAACCCAAGGCTCGCGCGGAACTCGGCGAAGCGCTCCTCGCTTGGCATCGTGGCGAGAAGACCGCCAAACACCAGGGCATTTCCCACGCTGAGGAACATCGTGCCGACGCCTCCTCCGAGGGCGGTATCAAAGCCCAGCAGATATGAGACGACCATCGTCGCCACGCCACCGACCATCACAGTGAACCACTTCGCATAGGTGGGATACGGCGTCTTGGGCGGAGGCGTAGTAAGAAAGCGAGGCGTCTCCATCGAAGACGCCTCGCCAATCACCTGTCACAAGCCTCTTTCTGACCCTGAGGCCTGAGGTGGAACCAAGGCGACCGCGACGGACCAAGCAGTGACCGTCGGCACGCGCCGATGGGGTACCATGACCTCGGCATCTGTCGAGACGCGTGAGGGGGCGACATGCGAACGCTGCGGATCTCGGTGCGCAGGCTTGTCGAGTTCCTCCTGCGCGAGGGCGACATCGACTCTGAGGGCGACTGGCGCGGTAGCGTCGAGGCCATGCAGGCCGGAAGCAGCATCCACCGCATGCTGCAGGCCGCTGGTGGCGAGGCCTACCAAGCCGAGGTCCCGCTCGCCTCGTCCCTGTACTTCCCCGGCGGCTCCTTCAGCCCGCACGCCGCGCGCCTCGACATCCGCGAGGAGGCCGTGCACGACCAAGGCGGCTTCTTCCTGCGCGTGGAGGGCAGGGCAGACGGCATCATCGACGACGGCACGCACCCGCTCGTTGTCGACGAGATCAAGGGCGTCATGCGCGACGTGTCCGACATCGACGAGCCTATAGCCGTCCACGAGGCGCAGGTACTTTGCTACGCCTACCTCTATCTGCGCGGCACGCAGGGGGCGTCCGCGATCTCGACCGCCTTTGGGAGGCAGGTCGTGGTCAGGCTCACCTATGCCAGCATGACCACCGGCGAAGTGCGCCAGATCGAGCACACCTACGACCTGCCCGGCATCGAGGCCCGCTTCTTCACCCTGCTCGAGGCGGCGCAGCGCTGGGCCGCCTGGCGGGTTACCCACGACGAGCTGCGGCAGAGGTCCCTCCGTGCGCTCACGTTCCCGCTCAAGCCGAGAGGCGGCCAGCAGGAGCTCATGGACGCCGTCGCTGCCGCCATCCGCAAGGGCACGAGTCTCTACGTGCAGGCACCCACCGGCTCGGGCAAGACGATCGCGACCCTCTACCCCGCCCTCAAGGCCATGGGGTCGGGCGAGACCTCTCGCATCGCCTTCCTCACCGCCAAGACCATGACGCGCCGCGCCGCCCTGGAGTGCCTCGATCTGTTTCGACAGCAGGACTTTGCCGCCACCGTGCTGGTGGTGACGGCGCGCGACAAGATCTGCCCGCTGCGCTCCCGCACGCATGGCGCAGACATGCGCGCACGCCCCCTGGCGTCGCTTTGCAATCCCATCGAATGCCCCTATGCACGCGGCCACTACGATGCGGTCAACGACGCCCTCTACGAGGCAATTACCAGCCATGACGTGTTGGATTCGGCTGCCATCAGGCAGGTTGCCGCGCGCCACCATGTGTGCCCCTACGAACTTCAGCGCGACGCGGCGCGATGGGCGGACGTCATCGTCTGCGACTACCACTTTGCGTTTGCCCCGTCGGCAAGCCTCCTTGGCCTCACGGACGAGCCGGGTGGTGCAGACACGGTCTTTCTGGTCGACGAGGCCCACAACCTCGTGGAACGCATGCGCGAGATGTACAGCGCCGAGCTTGCCGTGGCCAGCCTCAGGGAGCTCGAGCGACTCCTGCGAGCGACCCGTGCCTTTGGCCAGCTGTTGCAGGCCGTGCATGCAGCCATCACTGCGTTTCCCACCTGGGAGAAGGCCCTGCCAACCGGTACCGACCCCATCACGGGGCGCAGGGCCAAGCTGCCGGTCTACCAGAGGGTCCGCTTGAGCGATGCGTTTGCGGAGACCCTCGCCTCGCTCGTCGAGGGCATCGATGCAGCGCTCGAACAGCTCTCCCCTTCCACAGACGGAGAGCACGGAGGCCGCCAGGCGTCAGGGTCAATCGAGCTCTTCCTTGCCTTGCGGGACACGGGCCTCACGGTCCGCACGTTTCTGGGCACCCTGCAGCGAGCCGAGGTCGGATACGTCACGTTCCTCGGTCGGGACGCAAACGGTGGCAGGAGGCTCAAGGTCTATTGCGTGGACCCGAGCCACGACCTGGGCGAGCGTCTTGAGCAGGCGCGGGCAGCCGTGTTCTTCTCGGGGACGCTTCTGCCCATGGACTACCACCGCAAGCTGCTTGCGGCGCAGGACGACGACCCGTCCCTGTACGTCCGGTCCAGCTTCGACTACCGCAGGCAACAGGTCCTCGTCGGGTCGGACGTCAGTGCCCGCTTCTCGCAGCGCGGACCCGAGCTCTATGCCCGCATCACCTCCTACCTGCAAGCGCTGGTGCACGCGCGCCCAGGCAACTACCTCGTCTTTCTTCCCTCGTATGCCATGATGGACGAGGTCGCAATGACCCTGGGGCCGCTCGTGGGCGGCGGGACCACCCTCGTGCGCCAGAGCCCCGGCATGCGCGAGGACGAGCGCGAACGCTTTGTCGCCCGGTTCCGCGAACCGCATTCCGCAGGCACGAGCCTCATCGGCCTCTGTGTGCTGGGCGGCATCTTTGGCGAGAGCATCGACCTGCCGGGCGAGACGCTCGTGGGAGTTGTCGTGGTGGGCACGGGCATGCCCAGAAGCTCCAGCGAGCGCGAGGTAATCAGAGACTACTTTGACGCCAAGGGCGGCAAGGGCTTTGCCTATGCCTATACCTATCCCGGCCTCAACAAGGTGCTGCAGGCCGCAGGGCGGCTCATGCGCACCGAGCGTGATCATGGAGTGGTGCTGCTCCTCGACGACCGATTTCTCGACGACGAGCTCAGGGAGGCATTCCCCCAGGAGTGGCGGGGCGTGCGTACCTGCACGCTCAAGACCTTGCCTGGGCTTCTCGCACGACTCCCGCCGGGCCAGCGGTGACCTCGTCGTCCACAAAGAGCTCGAAGCCCCGGTAGCGTCCCGTGGGGTACGCGAACGCCCTGGCCGTTGCGGACGAGACGCAGAGCGTGCCCTCTCCCACCACAAAGCTGCCCCGGTCGCCAAAGTCAACCTCGCAACGGCCCAAAGCGCACCAGTTGACGGTGGCTACACGTGTGCCCGAGGGGTTAAAGGCAGGCAGCGTGGGGCATGCAAGGTCGATGTCGGTGAGGATGATGCCCTCTGCCAGCTCGTAGCACGAGAGGTCGATGGAGCCCTCGGAGGTACGGTACCTCCCGAGGGCGAACCCCTCCCCCACCTCAGCCAGAGACCAGCCCTCGGGCAGGGCCTCCATGGTGTCGGACAGCTGCACGCTTATGCTCCTCCCGTAAGTTAACCTAAAGTAACTTACGGGAGGAGCATCACAATATCAACTCCAAGCCGCAGAAATGCTCCAAACCGCAGCGCATGGCGCGGCCCTGCGCACGCTGGCCCAACAGCCGTCAGCGTTGGCGCACGTGTGCCTCGATGAACATGATCTCTTGCCCCTCGTGCACGGGTCGCAGCACAAAACGACCGGCCGCTGCGGGCACGATGAAGGTCTCGGCGTAATGCACCTCGAAGGGCGCGAACGCCCCCGTCGGGCTCTCCACGAGCGCGGCGCTGCCCTCCACCAGGTTGAGCACGCGCACACCCGGCGTGGCATCGCGCACCACCGGCACGGTCGTGGTTATGCGGCGCGTCTCCAAAAACTCGAGCTCGTGCAGACCAGTGTGCTCCTCACGCCAACCCGCACCCGAGGCGACCTCCTCGAAGGCGTTCACCAGCTGCTCGCGGCACCAGTTGGTCCGCCGGTCCCAGCAGATGTTGCGCTCGGCATCGTCGAGGTGGATGGGGCGCGGCATGCCGTCTAGGCCCACGCGGCCCCAGTCCCACATCTTGAAGGTAAAGTTGTACGGTGTGGCCGAGACCTCGAGCACCACGGTGTTGGAGGCAGAGCAATGCACCGTACCTGCGGGAATGAGAAAGTGGTCGTGCCTGTGCGCGTCGAAGCGGTTGACGAAGCGCTCGGCATCGAAGGGCCCCCCACCCTCCTGGGCCGCGCGCAGCGCCGCCATCATCTCGCTCGGATCAACGCCATCGCGAACGCCCAGATAGACGCCTGCCCCCTCCCTCGCGTCGAGGATGTAGTAGCTCTCGTCCTGGGTGTATGCCATGCCAAAGTGGGTTCTGATGTAGTCGGTCGTAGGGTGCACCTGCAGGCTCAGGTTGCCGCCGCCCATGGTGTCCAAGAAGTCGAAGCGAATGGGGAACTCCGCTCCAAAGCGTGCGTAGACCTTCTCGCCCAGCAGCTCGCGTGGGTGCGAGAGCGTGAGGTCCATCGCGGGCACCTCCACGCGGACGTCGCCAAAGCGCAGGTAGAGCGAGTTCTCCTCGGGAACGCCGTCGAACGACCACGCGTAGTTTGGTTGGCTTGGGTCCAGGCCAAAGCGCTCCTGCATCCAATGGCCGCCCCACACGCCCGGATCGAAGTACGGCACCAGCCGAAACGGCTGGCGCGCAGCCTGCGCCAGGCCGTCGCGCAACGCATCTCCCGCCACGAGCCTAGGCCTTCCTGCCGCATTGGTGTCGAGGAACCAATCAACCCGATCGAACACCTCCACCTTGCGGCGATCGGCGATGCGCCACTCCACAAAGTACCCGCGCTTGACCTTGCGCAGGGGGTCCTCGTGGGCGTTGTTTGCACGGAAGTTGGGCATGCCGGCACGGTACCGGAGCTGGATCTGCCAGCGGGCGAGGTCGCAGTACACCAGCAGGTCGCCCTGGGGCGCCACGAGCGTCGCACCAACGCCATACACCAGCACGCGCAGGCCACGAGCTCGAGCCTCGCGCACCCGCTCCCTCGCCTCGCCGAACGCCCGTGGGTCGAGGAAGTCCTCCATGGGCCCGTAGTACATGACGCCGCGCACGCGGTCGTCGGTGAGGTGCGGTTGCATGCGCGCCGTCAGCTCGTCTCCCCCAAAGAACGCGTCCTCCGAGCGCACCACGACGTCTGGGCAGAAGGCCGCCTGCACGAGGTCGAGCGCCTCGTCGAACACGCCAAGGTAGCACTCAACCACCAGCAGGCTCGCGCCCCGGGCGGCATCGGCCAGTGCGGCGACGATGTCCGGTGCGCCTTCAAAGGCCTCGGACTCGTGGCCACGCACCTGGATGGTTGGCTCGAGGTCGTAGGACGAGCGGGCGGAGGCAGGCATGGCGACCTCTTCGACTGGTGGCATCGGCAGGACGAAACATAACGCAACAATTGTTTCAATCGTCTGCATCAATGATATCGCCAATCGGCCTTAGTGGCGCCCGGCCAGCATGCCTTTCAGTCAATCGAGGTACAGCTGTGCTCGCCCTGGCTCTCCGATGACGTCGCAGAAGGGTTGCACGTACTCCTTGTGCGTGCGCGGCTGGAAGTGAACGGCAGCCATGGGCGGATTGGCCTGCTTCGTGTCGATCTCGAAGCCGCAGCTGATGTCATCGTGGGCGCGGCGCACCCCTGCGAACCAGTCGAGCAGTGCGCCGTGCTCCCCCACGATCGGCGAGTCCACGCGCGTACCGGGCTCTATCACGTCCAGAAGCACGGTGACGTCGACAAACTGCTCGCCGACGAGCGGATGCTCGAGGTAGACGATCGGGAAGTGCTCCCCAACCAAGAACGGCAGCACCGCCTCGCGGGCACGACCGAGGCTCTCGCCGAACAGCGCCGGACCTCGCCCCTCGTCTGCAGCCTGCAGCAGGAGCACCTGATACGCGCAGCATACGATGGGATCCTCATGGTTGCCCCTTTCGAAAGCTGCAAGGGAGTCGCGCGCCACTCACGGACATCCTGCCAGTCGGGCAAGGGTGCAGCAGGGTGTCGTCGTGGCAGCGCTGCGTGCCCCATGATAATCTGAAAAAGCGTACATTTGCTACGAGACGAAACGTCTTGCCGACACATATAAGTTGTAGAAGTGTCACGTGGCCATCCTTCGGGCCACGGAGCGGCAAGGACGCCCGCTCGACAGAACGGAAAGGAAGAACAATGGGCAAAAAGCTGAAAGGTGCGCTCTCCGTCACCCTCGCACTGACGACTGCGCTGGCTATGGGCGCATGCGGATCCAAGCCGCAGGCAGATGCCGGTGACGCCAAGACGGACCAGATCCAGGTTGCCGAGGCATCGACCAGCACGTACGAGGGAGCCCTTCTCACGGCCTACGATCATCAGGTGGTGCTCTCCGGCGCCGACGGCGACATGGAGTTCGCAACGAGCGACAAGACCCTGTACAAGACCGGCGAAGCAGGTCAGATGTACCTGGACGACATCGTGTCGGTGACCTACCACGTCAAGGACGGCGTCAACTACGCCGACGAGATCGACCTCGTCGAGCACATGGACACCGCCATCGAGTTCGCCGGCGTCCTCGTCGACTCGGGCGACGACTTCATCACCCTCGTGAACAAGAACCTCTCTGCCACGTTCCTCATCGACGAGGACTCCTACATCGTGGGTGACCTGAGCAAGGGCGATCAGATCGAGCTCACCTACCTGGGCGACCTCAGCGAGTATCCGTATGCCAACGTCGTCGCGGTCGTCAAGGAGGTCGAACTGCCCAAGACCACCACGATGTCTGGCGTCGTCTCTGAGATTGCCGGCAAGAGCGTGCTGCTAAGCATCGACTCCGCCCATGCCTATCGCTTCAACGTGACGGACAAGACCGCCATCTCGGGCGCCGCCGACCACATCACGGTGGGCGACCAGGTCGAGGTCACCTTTGAAGGCAATGCCGGGTCGCAGCCCAATGCCATTGGCATCAAGATCGTGAAGAGCGCCCCTGCGCGCGCCTATGGCATCAACGGCACGATCGCCAGTGTCGACAAGGGGTCGCTGACACTCGACACGGGCGCCGGCAAGTACGTGTTTAGCACCAGCGACAACACCCGCTACTATGGCGAGAAGCCCGCCAAGGGCTACAAGGCCGAGATCACCTACACGGGCGAGCTGAACAAGAAGCCGCAGGCCAGCGTCATCTCCTGCGCCAAGGACGCAAAGGCTGCCGCCAAGAAGGAAGCCGACAAGAAGAAGGCCGAGGCTAAGAAGGCGGAGGAGGCCAAGAAGGCCGAGGAGGCCAAGAAGCAGGAGGAAGCCAAGAAGGCCGAGGAGGCCAAGAAGCAGGAGGAAGCCAAGAAGGCGGAGGAGGCCAAGAAGCAGGAGGAAGCCAAGAAGGCGGAGGAAGCCAAGAAGCAGGAGGAGCAGGCTGCCGAGACTGTCGAGCCCACTCCCGAGCCCGAGACCACCGAGCCTGAGGCTGTCGAGCCCACCCCCGAGCCCGAAACCACTCCCGAGGCTGAGACCACCGAGCCCGAGGCCGTCGAGCCCACCGGCGAGGGCGAGACCACTGGCGAGAGCGAGGCTGCCGAGTCCAAGGAAGAGGCCGCGCAGACCGACCCCGACATGGGCGTGATCGGCCAGGGCACCATCGTCAAGGGTGACGAGAAGAAGATGACCATCGAGTTCGAGCTGAAGGATGGCAAGAAGATCACCCTCAAGTACGACAAGGACACCAAGATCGCCGCTGGTTATATCCCTGAGGTCGGCGACGTCGTGAAGATCGAGTACGGCAGCACCAGCCTGATGCTCAAAGAGCTGCAGCTGGTCAGCAGGCCCGAGGCGACCCCCGAGGCCGAGGCCACGGCAGACGAAGGCTAGCGGGTAGCGCACAAGAGCAAGACTGAAGGGGCCGCCTTCCCCCGGGAAGGCGGCCCCTTCTTCATGCCGTCGGGGCACCCTCCTTTGGGGAGCACCCTTTCGCGCGTTACGGAGACCCCTTTGCGCTGTTCTCTCGCAAAGGGGTCTCCGTAACGCGCGAACCTCCCTTGCGGGAGGCACGCAACTTCTCTATGCGTCTCAACCTAGCAGGACTTGTACTTCCTGCGCATGCGCTCGAACTCGTCGGCCGTCAGCATCTGCGCGCTGGTACGCAGGTTGCCCGCCCAGTGCTCGGCCTTTGCCAGACTGTCGAGCCTCATGACCACGCGGCCGCTGTCGTCGAGCACGTAGTAGGCCTCGCGCCTGTGGGCGGCGGCGTCGCCCTCGTCGTGATAGATGTAGCCACCAGCGATGGCATCCAGCGCCTCGTCGCTCAGCTCGATACCCTCGGTGTCAGCCAGCTCCTGCAGGTCCCTCTTCATCTCGTCGTTCATGCCTACCTCCCTGGTCCGATCTCGCACCCAAAGACGTGTGCGACCATATCCTTGCCATTCGAAAGCTTATATGCCCGTCAGCACGGAATCGTCTCACAGAATATCGTCGTGCGGGCGAGAGGCGCAAAAAACACTAGTAGTGCACGACCACGACGTCATCGATCTGGATGAGGGCATAGAGCTCCTGCGCGGCGTCGAGCGGGAGGTTGACACAGCCGTGGCTCCCACCGTACAGGTAGGCGTCGGGGCCAAAGTAGCTGCGCCAGGTGGCATCGTGCAGCCCATAGCCCCCATAGAAGGGCATCCAGAACTGCACGTCGCTCTCATAATCGGGCTCGCCGTCCTCGTCCTCGTCGGTACCGATGAGCTTCTTGGGCGACTCCTTGTCGTAGATGGCATACACGCCCGTCACCGTGTCGTTGCCCACACCAGGGTCTCCCGACACGCACTCGGACTCCCAGATGACGTTTGCCCCGCCGTCAAAGAAGCGCGCGTACTGTTCCGTGAGGTCCACGTCGAGGAAGCGACCACCCCAGTCCTGCTCGCCGGGCGCATAGACCGTACCCTCGCTGCGCATGGGAACCTCGATGGGTTCGTTCGACCCCTTGGCAATGCGATCACTTACGAGTTGCGCAAGGGCTGCGCCGTCGACGATCCAACCATAGGTGCCGCCCTCCACCTCGACATACTTGCCGTCATCCGGACGCGTGTAGGCACGCTTGGCACCTGCCGTGTCGAGCTCCTTTGAGAGCGGCCCCTGAGCCCACTCGGTGAGCGCCTCGAGGTCTCCTGTCACGTTACATGAGTCGTCGAGTGCAAACCACCCGCGCAATTCCTCGGCACTGACGGTGCGCACCACATTGCCCCAGACGGTCAGGTCGAGCGAGAGATCCTTGCGCGCGTCCGCCTGCTCGACAGCCTTGGTCATGCGGGAATCGCTGGCATACAGCGTCGGCTTGGCGAGCACCCGCCGATCGAGCTCGAGGACGTTCTGAAGCGTCGAGACCGCCTTCATGACACTCGCCTCGGCAGCCTTCGGGTCGATCATCGTGCCCCACTGCTCCTTGGCGACGGCAAACGAATCCGTCTCCTTTTGGTAGGCAACCGTCGCGCTGGTGGTCGGCGTGGCACCCTCGTTGGCATGCCCCACGGCCTCACTCACCAGCGCACGGAGGTGCTCCTCGTCGTAGCCGACGCCTTCCGACACCGCAAGGTCTCGGGAGGTTAGCAGCGCAATGGGCCAGGACAGGCCGGGCGTATGCTGAGCTGCACCCTTGGCAAAGGCCGCCTCGTCGAAGGTGAGACCCACGTCCTCGCCCGTAAGCGAAAGGTCCACGCCCTGTCCGCTGACCGAGAGGCTGAACGCATCGGCCTTGCCCTGTGCCTCGGCCGCCACGGCTGCGGGAGTCTTGAAGGATGCGGATACCCCGTCGACGCGCGTTCCGGGTAGGAAGCGCCCCCAGAAGACCACGGCACCCAAGACGTAGATGACAAGCAGCGACACCGCGAGAGGCGTCAGAGCCGCACGATTGCGCACGAGCGTCTGGCGCAGCGACGAGAACCACGCGCCAAGCCGCTGTGTGAGGTGGGAGCGGTCGACAAAGAAGAAAGGCAGCTTGAAGGATGGCTTGACGGGAGGCTCCTTGGGAGTCGGAGCCTGCCTGACGGCAGCCGGCCTGCCCTTTGTCTCGTGAGCCTGCATCCACGGAGGTACCGCACTGGTGCCCCTGTTGGGCTGATGCCTCACGGGTCGCCTGGTCTTTGCGACAGGACGCCCCTGAGAACCTGTGGGCATTGCCTCGGACACGTTCCCCCCGACCTTCGTCGTACCTACTGGCCTAACATTCGGACTCTCCATTATAGGCTGTAGACACGACCGCCATAGATGCATCGCAAATCTCTGAACATGGAGCGTACCTAGCGGGAGAACAGGCCCCGCTTCACATGGTCACCAAATGCGAGGGCTACCCCAGAAGCACGATGTACTCGCCGGCCAGGTACACCGAGGAGATGGCCAAAAGGGCCAGCAGCAAAGGCACGAAGCGCGCCACAAGAAGGCCCACGAACTCGCGAAGGAACGCGTTGGGCCAGAAGTAGACCTTGGTAGGAGCGGCTATGCCCTCGGCGGCAAGACCAGCCTCGTGAGCAAAGACATAGCTCCTGAACACGTGGTAATTGGTGGTCGAAAAGGCTATGCGCGGCGCGGACGGGCGGTCACCCCATGCGGCGGCGATCTTCTTGGCGGAGAGGCTAAAGTTCTCGCGCGTGTTGGTGGACTGGTCCTCGACGACGATGTGCGCGTCGTCAACGCCAGTCTGTGCGAGGTAGCGTCGCATCGACTCCGCCTCAGCGCACGGCTCGTCGTCACCCTTGCCGCCACTGGTCACAAAGGTCGGCGCCGCATGACCCGCATCCCGCTGAGCCCGTGCGTATGCGCGCGCAGTATCGACGCGTCCCGCCAGAAGCGGCGTGGGCGTGCCATCGGCCCGCAGGCCACAGCCCAGAACGATCAGAAAGTCGCGTGGCATGGCAGGCTTGTGCAGGGCCGCCGCCAGTGCGCACGCCGACGTACCCAGAAACAGCGCCATGCCAAACGAGATGGCCGTGGCAACGATCGAGTTGATGCCCACCGCCGCGACCGTGCCCGCGTAGGTGTCGAACTGGAGGCTCGCAAGGGCACGCCAGGCCAGCACGGCCATCGCGAGCGCGACGCCAAAGGCCACGCCCAAGAGGTTGGTGACGCTGCGCCCCTCGCGACGGATGAGCACGACGTTGCTCGCGCTCACCAGCAAGGCGCAGACGGCAACGACCGGCAGCGCAAGCCATACGAACCGGTCGGAGGCGGAGATGATCAGCATGACGAGGTCGTAGAACTCGTGCGCGTCGCCCGATATCATGACCTGCAGAAACACGACGGCCTGGAACGCGCAGAAGAGCGCAAGGCCCGCATTGGCCGCCATCGCGTAGCCGTACCAAGAGCGCCGCCACAGCCAGACAAGGTTCCAAAGGCAAACCAAGGCGGCAACGAGGAAGGATGCCGCGAGGCTCCAGCCGACGGCCTCCCACCCGGTAAAGTTGACCGAGTCGGTCACGACCACTGGTCCAGGCTTCACCTCGGCCTCGAACATCATGCCCATGTCCCCGGCATTGACCAGTATCATGCCCGCACCTTGGTTGACGCCCTCGAGCTCGAGGACGGGGATATCGCCGTCGTAGGTGACGTCGAGGACACGCACCATGCCCTCAGGCGTGACCGTGACGTCCTGCGCGGTGAGTTGCGATCCTGCCAAGTCGTCGAGTCGGTAGGACATGACGCGCCCAACTGAGCGGATGTGGTGAATCGACACCAACAGACTCAGCACGACGGCAAGCGCCACGAGCAGGAACCTCCTACGGGGTACGGCGAGGTCGACACCCCTCCCCGCCTTCGAGCGATCTGCCATCGGCCCTCCTCACAACGCTTCGACCACAAACGCCACGCCATCGCCTGGCACCCATCCCATGATGCCATCGCAAGCATCAGGCCATGCCCAGCGACTGGGGCTCACATTATACGCATTGTCGCACGCAGCCCTCGCGGCCGGGCTCCTCAGTACGCAAGCAGTGGTGCCCGCTTGAGGTCGAGCAGGAACGTGAAGGGCTCGGATGCCTGCGTCTGGCCACACGCCTGCTCGATCTTCGCACATGCGGCAAACACCTCGGCAGCGACCTCGTCGATGCGCTGAGCCTGCTCGTCGCTCAGGTACTCGGCAAGCCGCCCACCCGCATAGCCGTCCGGAGCAACACCCAGGAACCGTGCGGCAAGGGCGGCGTCATAGCGCCCGATGGCGCAGAGTAGACCCACCACGTCGGCCGTGACCTCGTCCCACACGGGCAACACGTCGTCGGGCATGGTGCGACGACACACCACGTGAGCACATTCGTGGTGCAGGCGAATCTCGCGAGAGATGCACAGCCATCGCTCCTCGTCGTAGGGCGTCTGGTTGGCGGGCACGTTGCTGTACGGCCCCTCGGAGATCACGACAATCTCGGCGCGGAAGGCTCCAGGCTGCCGGGCGAGCCGGGCGAACTCGTTGGGCCAGTCGTCGCCGCCCGCCGCCACATACGCCGCGTGTGCCGCGGCCACCTTTCCCCAGTCCGCTATGCCCCGGTACGTGATGGCACCCACCGTGCGAGCGATGGGCACCGGCTCGGCCCTGTGACCCACGATCTGCAGGAAGGTCTCGAAGTCGGAGCGATTGTGCATAAAGACCACCTCGACGGGACCTGCGGGGGTATCGACCTCGCGCAGCTCGTCCTCGGGGCTCGTGACAAAGTGACCAAGATCAGCGCCAGCCGGCGCGATACCCCGCCCGGCCGCGAGCCGATGAGCCGTCTGGGCGCCCTCTGCCGGCGCTACGTAGAGCTGCGGGAACCGCTTGGCCAAGACTGCCAGCGCCTCGCCTCCCCTGGCGATCACGTCATCCATCGTCAACTCCCCCATCCCACACGCCCCACAAGGACGCTGGCCGTACCCGATGCCGAGCCTCAGCAGAACCACTTGTCGGCGATTGTGGGCTGGTCGTAGCCCCAGTCTTCGTCGACTGCCAGCGCGGTGCGGATGAATCCGTTCTTCTCCAGCACGCGAGCCGAGGCAACGTTCTCCTCCATGGTACTCGCCGTGATGATCTGGGTGTCGGTCTGTCCGTAGAGGTAGCCGACCATGGGGGCGACCGCCCGCGAGGCGACGCCTCGCCCCCAGCAGCATCTCCGCAACCGGTACCCGACGCTAATCTTGTGCACGTCATCGCGTGCGACATCAAGCCCGGCCTCGACCTCGACCGCGTGGGCGCCGACATCGAGCGCCTCGCCGACGAGGTGCTCGACGAGCGCGGCTGGCGCGCCGACGAGCATGCCGAGGTGCGCTTTATCGGGTCCACCGCCAATGGCGTGCAGGCCTCGATCCGCGTCTATCTGACCGACATCGCCTACACCACCCGCGCCATGGACGCCGTCATGCGCGCCATCGGCAAGCGTGGCTACCTGGCCGACTGGACCAACGAGGCCCCGGCCCAGGAGGCGTGGCGCTAGGGAGCCGCGAGAGCGCAGGCCCTACAGGCGCGTCACCATAGCGATGACCGCGCTGGCGCACTCGCGGGCGGCCTCCGCCTGAAACTGCTCGAAGGTCATGTCGTCGCTATCGTCGGAGATGGCGCGGATGATGACGTAGGGCGTCTGGTTGAGGTGACACACCTGCGCGATGGCGCCGCCCTCCATCTCGGCACAGAGGCCGCCAAAGGTCTGGGTGATGGCCTCGCACTGCGCACGGGTGGCCACAAACTGGTCGCCGCTGCAGACGCGGCCCTCGAGCACCTTGGACTGGGGAGCCGCCTCCTTCACGGCCGCCACGGCGTTTGCACGCAGGCCCTCGTCGGCAGGAAAGGCATAGAGCCCCGTATAGGGAATCTCGCCGCGCGCAAAGCCGATGGGACTCACGTCGAAGTCGTGCTGCACGGCATCGACCGACACCACAAAGTCGTTGATGGAGAGCTCGGCGCAGAGGCTTCCGGCCACACCGGTGTTGACCACGCGTCCCACGCCAAAGGCGTTGATGAGGGTCTGCGCGCAGATGCCGGCGTTGACCTTGCCCATACCACACTGCACGACCACCACCGGGTTGCCGGCAATGACACCGGAGGCAAACTCCATGCCCGAGACCGTGGCGACCGTCACGTCGTCCATCGCGTCGCGGATAGCTGCAATCTCGCTTTCCATGGCACCGATGATGCCCGTAACCACCAGATTGTCCTTTTGTGGCATCGATCCGCCCACCTGCCAAGAAGCCGTGTCCACAGCAATCGTCCCCTCTCTCTGCCCACCCTGCCATTGTATGCGTCCGCTTTGCCCGACCAGGCGTAAAAAACAAGGCAAAGAGCGGGACGCAAGCATCGCCGAACGCGTATAACAGAACGTAGGGTTACTGCGAGAGGGGGCGCCATGAAGTTCAAGTACGTACGCATCCAAGGGCGCGAGCTGGCCGCCAACACCGGCCAGGGCGCAGGCGTCTTCAGCATGTGCTGGAAGCTCATCCAGCAGGACGTGATGGACGAGGAGGACGAGGCGCTCTTCAAGGAGATCGACTCCTGGTTTGCCGAGGTGCTGCCCTTCCCCGAGCCCTGCATGAACAAGGAGCGCGTGATCTGCTTCTTCAAGTGCGAGAACACCGAAGAGATGATGCGCATGATCACGCCCGCCATGTGGCTGCTCGAGCGCTACCATCATCCGTTCTACGTCATATACACCAACGACCCCGGCGAGATCGTCTACGAGGACGACTACCAGGTGGTGGTCAAGGTCCCCGACGAGATGCAGACGGTGGAGTTCCACCACCAGTGGGCCGAACCCGACGGGTCCATCCACGAGGGGTAGCGACGCGACGTCGCATTGAAGGGAGGCCACGATGGCCCATGCATTCGAACGCAACGGCGACAGCCTGACGGTACGCGTACAGGGACGCCTCGACATCAAGACCTCGCCCGAGCTGGAGGCCGACCTCGAGCCGCAGCTCGAGGGCATCAGCACGCTCACAATCGACCTCGCGCAGGTCAACTACGTGTCGAGCATGGGCCTGAGGCTGCTGCTCGCCCAGCAGAAGCGCATGTCCAAGCAGGGCAGCATGATCGTCACCAACGTTGCCGACAACGTCATGGAGCTCTTCGAGGAGACGGGCTTCGCCGACATCCTGACCATCGCCTAGACGAGAGGGCCCATCATGCGCCGACCCGACCCCGAGAAGGACGCCTCGGATTTCGTGCTGCTGGCCGACTACGTTCCCAGCATCATCCAGGAGATCCGCTACCACTCCACCTACAACTTCATCGGCGACCGCATCGACGGCTACGAGGACCCCGTGGCCCTCTGCACCCGCGAGTGTGCCCGCGCGCTCAAGGGCGTGGCCGGCGAGCTCTTTGTGCAGGGGTATCGCCTCAAGATTTTCGACGCATACCGTCCCACCACCGCCGTCAAGCACTTTGTGCTCTGGGGCATCGAGGACGCCGATCAGCGCATGAAGCCCTACTTCTACCCCGACATCGACAAGACCGACACCTTCAAGCTGGGCTACATCGCCTCGCGCTCCAGCCACAGCCGCGGGTCGACCGTCGACCTCACGCTGCTCGACATGGCGACGGGCCGCGAGGTGGACATGGGCAGCCCCTTCGACCTGTTTGGCGAGGTGTCGCACCCCGACTACACCGACATCACCAAGGAGCAGTACAACGCCCGCATGCTGCTGCGCAACGCCATGATTCGCGGGGGCTTCGAGCCCTACGAGTGCGAGTGGTGGCACTTCACGATGGCCGACGAGCCCTACCCCGACACGTACTTCTCATTCCCCGTCGCCGTGGAGAGCGTGCGGGCGTAGAAGACTGACATCGTTACAACGGAGGGGATCGACTATGAACTTCGCAGACCTGACCCCCGAGCAGCAGGAGAAGGCACGCGCGTGCAAGACCCCCGAGGACGTCCTGGCACTCGCCAAGGCAGAGGGCTATGCGCTCTCTGACGAGGAGCTGGACGCCATTTCGGGCGGCATCGAGTGGGGAGACATCGTAGACGGGATCGCAGACTGCACCGCGCTCGGCTATAGCCCACCTGGCACATGACTGCGCGAAGGGGGTGACCCTTTCGCGCGGTAGATAGAGCTGGCTACCAGGCCTTCTTGAAGGCGATCACGTTGGCGTCGTCGTCGCGCACGTAGCTCACGTCGTCGGTCAGGCGCTTGACCATGAGGATGCCCAGGCCACCGATGGGAGCCTCCGCTGCCGACGTGGGCACCTTTGGGTCGTCGTGCGCAAGCGGGTCGAAGGGCACGCCCCAGTCGGTGACGCTCACGGTGAGCGAGTTGGGGTCGGCGTAGTACACGTACTCGACGCGCACCTTGCCTGGCTCGCCGACATCCTGGTAGGCATAGCTGCACACGTTGACGAAGATCTCCTCCAGCGCGATGTCGATCTGGTGCTGCACGCCGATGGGGCAGTAGCGGTCGGCAAGCTCCGCATGCAACAGGTCGTAGACATCATCCAGATGGTCGAGGGTCGCTGGCACGGTGAGCGAGCCTGTCGCTTGCGGTGCAACGCCAAACTCCAGTGCCATCATCGTGATGTCGTCGGACTGCTCGGCCCCCGTGGCCCACCGGGAGAGGTCGGTACCCAGGGCGTCCACGAGGGCTCTTGGGTGCAGGTTCGCATGCTTGGAGAGGAAGGCCTCGAGACGATCCTCGCCATACTGCTCCTCGGTCGCCGAGAACGCCTCGTTGACGCCGTCGGTGTACAGGAACAGCTCGTCACCAGCTTTGAGCGTCAGCGTGGCCTCGCGGTACTTGGCCGTATCGAAGGCGCCCATAAAGAGACCATTGCGCTTGCGCAGCCACTGCCAGGCACCGTCATGACGCAGCAGTGGCGGGTTGTGCCCAGCGTTGACGTAAGTAAGCTCGCCAGTCTGGTAGTCGAGGAGCGCCGCCCAGACCGTCACGAACATGCCCGCCTCGTTGCCTTGACACAGATGCCAGTTGGCGGTCTGCAGGGCCTCGGACAGGCTCATGCCCGCTGCCACGTTGTTGGCGATCTGGGTCTTGGCGGCCATCATGAACAGCGAAGCCGGGATGCCCTTGCCCGAGACGTCGGCCACCAAAAAGCACAGGGTATGCTCCCCCACCAGGAAGAAGTCGTAGAAGTCGCCACCCACCTCGCGCGCGGGCGTCATCGACGCGTAGACGTCGAAGGCCGAGATCTCGGGGAAGGGCGGGAAGGTGCGTGGCAGCGCCCCCTCCTGGATGGCCTTGGCCGTGGCCAGATCGCGGTCGATGCGGGCCGCCTCGGCGGCGATGGCGTCAGAAAGCGACTCGACCGTGGCGTTGATGCCGTCAGAGAGCGCATCGAACTCCTCGCTGTCGCGCACGTCGACACGCTGCTCGAGGTCTCCCGCCGTGATGAGCGCCAGCGTGAGGTTGGTCAGCTCGACGTCTGCCACGACGGAGCGGCGCACGAGCAGGTAGACGCCAGCAAAGAGGGCAGCCAGCACCAGCTCCTCCATGAAGGTGGCCAAGAGTACGGCAACCTGGCCGGCGAGCTCGGCCTCGGATACGGGCAGCAACGCCACGATGCGCAGGCTGCTGGCGCGGTCCCAGAGCAAGAAGTACTCGTTCTCGACGAGTTCTACGCGGCCGAGCTTTCCCTCGGGCACCGATGACACGGCCGCCCACAGGCGCTGTGAGTCATCGCTCGCCAGCCGGGCGTCCGTACGCGTGGCCAAGAGGCTCCCCTCGCCCGTGAGTATGGCGACCATCCCCTCGTAGCCCACGTGTCGCGCCCCGACGGCAAGCCTGGCCCTGTCTGGCAGCTCGTCGGCAAAGCGCACCGCCTGCCGCAGGTCGGCTGCCGTGTCGGATGCCGCAAGCGACAGCGTGCTGGTCGCCTGGGAGCGGGAGATGGAGCGTTGGAGGGACGCAGTGAAGGCGATGGTGACGGCGAGACAGGCGCTGACGACCCCAAGGAGCCCGTTCTGGATCTTGCGTGTCACCGGCGGCTTGTCGCTGCCGATGGCAAACCCGTGGCCAAGGGCTCGCGCCATGGCGAACGAGGCGAGCGCCACGGCAATCGCGTTGCAGACGATCATGGGCATGGAACAGGCACGCACCACGCGGAAGGCGCGCACGGGCTCTGCCATGTTGGTGAGGAAGACGAGCAGCAGGTGCAGGACCTCTGCCGTCACGCCTACGACACCTGCCTGCTGCAGTTGCGGACGCCTCCCCTCGAAGAGGTACCTCCGGGCGGCGGCGGCATAGAACCCCGAGCAGGCCGTGGCGATGCTGCAGGCCGTGCGCGTGAACATGCCGCGCCCCCAGAGCGCTGCGAGCCAACGCTCCACGCCACCGATGAGACCAGCTATGATGCCTGCCGGGCCGCCAAAGAGGAGGCCCGCAGCAACGGGAGCGGCATCACGCACGTTCATGACCGCGTCGGGGGTCTGGATGCCGAACTCCGTGCCGAATACGGCAATCAGACCAAACACGACACCATACAGCAGCTGCTTGTGCCAGTAGCCGACCTTTCCGAGATCCGTGCGCTGCTCGAACGTGCAGAGCGACCACACCGCAAGCGCAGGCAGGACCGTCGCAACGGAAAACTGGAAGATGATGCCAAGTGAGCCTTGTATCTCCATTGGTCCCTCTCGTATATGCCCAGCGCGTGAGAAGCCAGACCGCATCGGTCCCGCACGCACTTGAAGCCTCCGGTGCTCTATGCGCAAACGCGCCGCGTCACCCCATAATAGAGCGGGCAGAAGGCTATCGCATCCCGTCCGCCCAGCGTTTCCGCAGGTGTACGATTTGCCCGTACGGCTACTCTCCGTCGGTGACGGTGCTCGGGTCGATGCCCACCTCTTCGAGCGTCTCGGCCAAGGACTCGTCCTGCGCGGCAAGGTCGCTGGTGGACTCGGAGAAGACCGTCATCCACCCGGTGGCCCCGTTGCCGCTCACCTCGACGTCGTAGGTGCCGGGAGCGGCCTCGATGGTAAAGAGGATGCGACCTTCGGCGTCGTCGTCATAGACCGCCGTGCCATTGTCGTGCTCGGTGATGGTGAGGTGGAAGCTGCCCTTGTCGAGACAGGGGCTGATGACGATCACGTCTCCCTCCGCCACCGTAATGGCGCCCTCCGAGACGGCGGTGTCCTTGCTACCTGCATTCTCGGCCGTCACCTTGACGCCAGAGGCGTCCTCGAGCAGGTCGATTCCCAGCGAATGGGCTCCGCACGCTGCCAGCACGACACTCAGCGCAAGAGCGGCCAACGCCTTCGTGATCTTGGCTACCTTCATGTTCACTCACCTCTCCTCGATGGCGGCACCCTCTGGTGGCCGCCCCTCTTCGGCTTTCCTACCACACCTTGCGGATGGCGACCACGTTGGCGTCACCATCGCGCAGGTAGCTCACGTCATCGCACATGCGCTTGACCATGAAGATGCCCAGGCCGCCGATGCGCGCGTCCTCGGCCGAGGTGGGCATCGTCGGATCTTCGCGGGCAAGCGGGTCGAAGGGCGTGCCCCAGTCAGTAAGGCTCACCGTGAGCGCATGGGGGTTGGCGTTGTAGACGTACTCGACCCGACACTCGCCCGGCCCCTCCAAGTCCTCGTAGGCATAGTTGCACACGTTGACAAAGAGCTCCTCGATCACGATGTCCAGCTGATGCTGCACCGTGATGGGACAGCGACGCTGCGCGAGCTCGGCATGCATCAGGTCGAGCACCTCATCGAGCCGTGAGACCTCGGCGGGCACCGTAATGCCACCAGTTGCCTCAGGCGGCACGCCGTACTCGATCGAGAGCATCGTGATGTCGTCGGACTGCTCGGCTCCTTCGGCCCACTGGGAGAGGTCGGCGCCCAGGGCGTCCACGAGAGCATGCGGGTGCAGGTTGGCATGATTGGAGAGGAAGGCCTCGAGCCGCTCCTCACCGTACTGCTCGCCCGTGACGTCGAAGGCCTCGTTGACGCCATCGGTGTACAGCAGCAGCTCGTCACCAGGCTTCAGCATGAGGGTCGAGGTGCGGTACTTGGCCGAGTCGAAGGCCCCGAGGAAGAGACCTCCCCGCTGGCGCAGCCACTCCCAGGAGCCCCCGCGGCGCAGCAGCGGCGGGTTGTGTCCGGCGTTGACGTAGGTGAGCTCGCCGGTCTGGTAGTCCAGCAGCGCCGCCCACACCGTCACGAACATGCCCGCCTCGTTGCCCTGGCACAGGTGCCAGTTGGCCGTCTGCAGTGCCACGCCCAGATCCATGCCCACGGCCACGTTGTTGGCAATCTCGGTCTTGGCGGCCATCATGAACAGCGACGCCGGGATGCCCTTGCCCGAGACGTCAGCCACCAGGAAGCAAGCCGTGTGCTCCCCCACTAGGAAGATGTCGTAGAAGTCGCCGCCAACCTCACGTGCGGGCGTCATCGACGCGTAGATGTCGAAGGCCTCGATCTCGGGGAAGGGCGGGAAGGTACGCGGCAGGGCACTCTCCTGGATGGCCTTGGCCGTAGCCAGGTCACGGTCGATGCGGGCCGCCTCGGCAGCGATGGCATCCTTGAGCGAGCCCACAGTGGCGTTGATGCCACTCGACAGCTCGGCAAACTCCATCGGGTCGCTCACCTGAACCTGCTCGTCGAGCTCGCCGTCGGTGATGCGCGAGAGGGTCTCGTTGGTGCGATCGATGTTGCGCACCACCACATCGCGCAGCAGGATGGACGCCTGCATGTAGACCGTCACGAACACCCCGAGGAAGGCGAGCGAGACCACCGTCATGAGCAGGGAGCGCCAGCGGAACATCTCGGCCGCCGATATTGCGACCATGAGCTGGTAGTCGCCGCTACGCGAGACGCGCACGTACCCGAGCTGCGTCGCCCGCAGGTAGCCCAGCACGCCGCCACCCATGTCCCATTCGCTCGAGCGCGTCGCGTCAAAGAGCGTCTCGGAGAAGCCGTCGACAAGCCCGGAGCCAACAACGTCCTCAAAGGCCTCTCCAATGTAGGCATCGACATTGGACGAGACCACGACGCCGTCCTCGGCGATTGCGCATATCCCGTCATCGCCCATCGCGTAGCCCCGTGCGACGCCGCTGATGGAGGTGTCGTGCACCTCGTCCAGGACGTTCTGTGTGACCGAGGTACGCCGCGAGAAGGCATCGAGCATGCGGTCGCGCTCGGCGAGCTGGTCAGCGAGGTACATGAGCTGCCCGCTCATCCGCTGCTCCGCGTCACCGCGGCAAATGACGGAGATGCCCGTGTAGGCGAGCGCCGCGCAGGTCAGGTAGGCAAGCGCGACGACCACCGCGAGCCATCCCTGGAAGGTCTCGCGAATGGTGCGCTGCATCGACTCGTTATGGACGGAAAGGTAGGCGTCCATGCTCAGGACAAACACGGACATGAGCACCGAGTCGAGGCCCCATTGGGCAAGGCTCTCGCGCGAGCCGATCAGCTGCTGCACCAGACCGTGCGGCACCTCGCGCTCGAGAAGCGAGTTGATGATGCTGGCACTCAGCTGGAAGTATGCGGTAAAGAGCAACGAACACGCCATGCAGCACAGGACAAGCCCCGTATACCGCTGCCAGCCAGACTTGGGATGCCGACTGTTGATCACGGCAAAGAGCACGCCCAAGACGAGTCCGACGAGCGCAAAGAGCACCACCGAATTCCAGGGTGCCATGAAGTACTTCTCGTAGTAGTCGAGGGGCAGAAGCGTGGCATGGATGAGCTCGGCGAGCCCGGCAACCGCCCCGACGAAGCATCCGGTCAGCGGCCCATAGACGAGCGCGCTCGAGGCGATGGGGGCAAGCACGATGATCGCATGCGCGTGCCCGACCACCCTGTAGCTGAACTGGGTCGCCACCATGGCAATGCAGAGCATGCACGTGATGGCGATGCCGGTCCGCCTGATGATGGGCTCGCTCCACGACATGACCCCTCGCCAGCAGAACAGCCCCCTCGCACCCATGGACGAGCCTTTGTCACGGGCCACGGCCATGCCTCCATTCTCGTGGCAGAGGCGGCTGTCGGCAGTGTCACACGACGCGTCCGACCGCCGCACATGCATAACGGACCGGCGCATAGGGATAGCGAATCCCCGATGCACCGGCCCTCCTCAGAGCAGTGGTATAGGTTATCGCTCGACGGTGAGGACCTCGGAGAGGCCGGTCATCTCGAGCACCTCCATGACGTCGTCATGCGGGTGCAGCAGGCAGAAGGAGCCGCCTCGGCTCATGGAGAGCTTCTCCGCAGCCACAAACACGCGAAGGCCCGCGGACGACACGTAGTCGACTCCCGTGAGGTCGACGGCGAGGTCGCACACCTCCTCCGAGACGGCGCCGATTGCCGCCTCGAGCTCCGGCGCGGTCTGCACGGTGAGCTTACCGTCCACCTCGAAGGTGGCACGCGTGCCCTCCACGTTCGTCCTGATCTCCATCTGACTCCTCCTTGTTTGCGTACGGCGCGTTGCTGCCGTATGGTCTGTTCCTGCTACGACTCCTGGTCCAACCGCTGGCGCGCGACGAGCTCGGCAAAGAGCCCACCTCGCTCGATCAGCTCGTCGTAGGTGCCCTCCTCAGCGATGTGGCCCTCGTCAACCACGAGGATCCTGTCGCAGTGACGCACCGTGGAGAGCCGGTGAGCTATGACGATGCGCGTGCACCTCAGGCCTTCGAGCGAGTCGCTCACGTGCCGCTGCGCAACGTTGTCGAGCGCGCTGGTGGCTTCGTCGAACATCAGTATACGACGGTTGCCGCAAATGGCGCGAGCGATCATGATGCGCTGGCGCTGCCCGCCCGAGATACCGCCGCCACCCTCGGTCACGAGCGTCTGCATGCCCATGGGCATCTTGCGGATGTCGTCGGCGATGCCGGCAAGCTCCGCCGCCTCCCATGCATCGTCGAGCGTGGCGGTGGGGTTGGCGATGGTGATGTTGGAGGCGAGGTCACCCATGAACAGGCGCCCGTCCTGCATGACCACACCGATGGAGCTGCGCAGGCTCCGCAGGTCGACCTTCGACACGTCATGGGGGCCATAGAAGATGGTGCCGCGGCTGGGCTTCTCGAAGCCCAGAAGCAGACGCAGGATGGTGCTCTTGCCGCACCCGCTCTTGCCCACCAGGGCCACGTACTCGCCCGGGCGCACCTTGAAGGAGAGGTTGCGCAGCACCTCGGGGCTACCCTCCTCGTAGCTGAAGGAGACACCCGACACCTCGATGCCACCCGTGAGCGTCCCAACGCTGGGCTTGTCGGAGGCAACCTCGGGCTCGGCCTCGAGGATGGGTGCGACCATCTCGAGCATGGGCCCAATCTGCGCGACCTGCGAGGCGACTCCCACGAGCGCCATGATGGCGCCCGACATCTGCCCGTAGGCCACGTTGAACGACATGTAGTCGGCAACCGACATGTCGGAGACGCCAGCGTAGTAGTAGATGACGATGCCGCCCACCACGCCGATGAGCCCGCCGACCGCCGTCATCGCACGCACGAGAACGGGGCGGTTGTAGGCATTGCGTGCGTAGTCCGCATACCCGTGGGCCCATTTGGCAAAGGCCCGGTCCTCCGCGCCTGCGAGCTTGATCTTCTGGATGCCGCCTAGAAGCGCCGTGACCGTGCCCGAGAGCTTTGCGGAGGACTCCATGGTCGAGCGCTCGTAGCGCGCTGCCACCTGCGTAGCCACCAGCGTGAAGGCCGCCTGCACGAAGACCACGAGCAGGGCCGGCACCATCAGGCCCGAGGCATAGACGGCGATCTGGCCCAGGTAGACCAGCGACAGCACCCACGACAGGCCGCTGCCCAAAAACAGGCTGGTCATCTGCTGCGTGAGCATGGTGACCTGCGAGACGCGCGACGCGAGGTCGCCGCTGGAATACTCCCTGAAGAAGCTGGCGGGAAGCATCATGAGGCGTGCAAAGGTAGCCGATTCAGAGCTCACCTGCATCTTGAGCGAGACGCGCTGCATCACGAGGTTGCGGCAGGCCCCGATGAGCACTGTCGACACCGCGACTCCCAGGAGCAGCGCGGCGATGGGCGCCACGAGGCTCGTCTGGCCGCTGGGGACCACCACGCCAAAGGCCACCTGGTTGGCCCACGCCGGCAGGAAGCCCACCACCGTGGCGGCAGCCGCCGCGCAGAGCACGACCACGTAGTCGCCGACGTCGAAGACCGACGATATGAAGGCCGCGAGATCGCGGACCGTCAGCGGCCGCTGGGGCAGCGGCCGGTAGAAGAACGTCGCCTGCTGATCGATGTGCGACGCCACCTCACGCGTGACCTTGACCTTGCGGCCCGAGCCCGCCACGAGGTAGCAGTAGCTGTGCAGGCCCTGAGGCAGCAGCGCAATCGGCTCACCTGTGTCGAGCGTGGCGAGCATCGCCCCAAAGGCGCTGCGATACCAGTCGCCCTCCAGACGCACATCGCGGCGGAGGATGCCCGACGGGCGGCAGAGCGCGTCGATACGCCGCTCCCGGTCGGTCACGCCCTCCGGGATGGGTCCCGCCTCGACGCCGCAGTAGCCCAGGCACACCTGCACAGCCGCATCGATCTGCTCGGCGGTGTCCACCTCGACCAACGGGGCGCTGCCCGCCGGGCTCACGCTGGAGGCAAGCTCGGCATAGGCCCGGTTGGTCATCTGGGCGTCGAGGCGTGCCCTGGTCTCGATCTGGGATTCAAGCCAGCCCATGCTAGTCGCTCCTCACAAGGTTGGCGTAGGCCCCGTCGGCCGCGATCAGCTCCTGATGAGTGCCGCGCTCCACGACCTTGCCTTCGTCGAGGACCACGATCTCGTCGCAGTCGCGAATGGTGGAGAGACGGTGGGCCACCACGATGCAGGTGATCTCGCGGTCGCGGATGCGGCGGATGACCTCGGCTTCGGTCTGGGCGTCAAGGGCGCTCGTCGCCTCGTCAAGGATGATCACCGTGGGGTCCTGCGCAAGCACGCGGGCAATCTCGAGGCGCTGCAGCTGCCCGCCGGAGAAGTTGCGCCCGCCCGGCAGGATGCGGCTGCCATAGCCGCCCTCGCGCGCCGCCACCACATCGTGGATGCCCGCGTCGCGGCAGGCCATGATGACCTCGTAGTCCTCGATGGAGCGGTCCCAGAGCTTGACGTTGTCGGACACGCTGTCGTCGAAGGTGACGATGTCCTGATCGACGACCGCGAGCGAACCGCGCAGAACGGGCCGTGGCACCTCGGACAGGGGCACGCCGTCGAAGCGCACCTCGCCCGCCCAAGGCTGGTAGAGCCCGCTCACGAGACGGGCGATGGTCGACTTGCCGCAGCCCGAGCTGCCCACCAGCGCGACCCATTGGCCTGGCTCGAGATGCAGGTCGAAGTCCTCGATGAGCGGCGCCTCGAGCGTGGAGTACCCAAAGGTCACGCCCTTGAGGTCCACCTCGCCACGCAGCTTCTCGCGGCCGAACTCTGCGGCGTCGCCCTGCGTGTCCGAAGCGTCCTCGTAGGGCACATCGGGCTGATAGCGCAGCACGTCCTCGACGCGTTCCATCTGGGTCTGCATTTCCTGCACCGTCTGGCCCAGCGTGATGAAGCTGGACACCGGCATCATGAACGAGGCGAGCAGGCCCTGGAACGCCAGAAGCGAGCCAGTGGTAAAAGACCCATTGACGATGAGCCACACACCGAGCGCCAGCACGACGATGTCGACCAGCCTTCCGAGCATGAGCGGCACGGAGCCCAGGGTCTCGTTGATGTAGGCCATGCGCACGCGCGCGTCGTTGACCGAGGCCTGGTACCCCGCCCAGCGCTGGAAGTAGCCGTTCTCGGCACCGGCCGCCTTGATGGTCTCGATCATCTCGATGCCGCCCACGGTGGTCGCATACAGCTTGCCGGAGTCCATGGACATCGACCGCGCCACATTGACGCGCTTCTTGGAGATGTAGTGCGCCACCAGGGCATTGACGAGCACAGCGCTCACGCCCACGAGCGTGAGCGGCACGCTCTGACGGAGCATGACCACCAGATAGAGAACCAGCGTGACAGCGTTGACCAGCACCGGGGCGAGCTGCCCAATAAGGGTAAAGGCGATGGTCTCGTTGCTGCTCTGGCGCTGCTGCAGGTCGCCCACCATGCGCTGGGCGTAGAAGCCCACAGGCAGGTGGAGCAGGTGCCGCATGAAGCGACTCGAGCTGACCACCGCAATCTTGCCCTGGATGCGCGAGAGGTTGACCGCCTCCAGGATGGAGACCGCCCCCAGGATGGCAGCGAGCAGTGCCATGAGCGCCACGAGGGGCTTGAGCCACTCGGGATTCTCGCCCGAGAGGATGCGGTCGAGAAAGACCCTCGACAGGGAGGTGTTCAGGATGCCCACCACCGAGGTAACGGCCGCCGTGGCCATGACGAAGGCGAGCGGTCCACCTAGCCCGTTGAGACGTTTGCGCACAAAGGCGACCTGGTCGGGAGCCTTGCCCCCCTTCTCGAAGGCGTCGGTGGGCTTGAACTCGAGCGTGATGCCCGTGAAGGACTTGTCAAACTCCTCGAGGGGGACCTTCACCTGGCCACGAGCGGGATCGTTGATGTAGGCGCAGTTGCGGCCGAAGCCTGTCAGCACCACAAAGTGATTGAAGTTCCAGAAGATGATGCAAGGGAGGCTCGCTTTGGAGGTCAGCGCCTTGGTGGAGTAGGTCATGCCCTTGGCAGTGAGGCCATAGCTTCGGGCGGCCTTGAGAACGTTGGAGGCCTTGGAGCCGTCGCGCGAGACGCCGCAGTCGACGCGGACCTGCTCGAGCGGGACCCAGCGGCCATAGTAGGCAAGGATCATGGTGAGGCAAGCGGCGCCGCACTCCAGCGCCTCCATCTGCATGACCTGCGGAACGCTTCTGACGCGACGAGCCATGCGAACCCCTAGTTGCCCATGATCAGCGAGATGGGAGCCACGCGCTCGGTGGTGATCCCCACGGCCAGCGGCACGCCCTCAGCGAGGCCCGAGACGTCGCCCGTAAAGCTCACCGGATAGGTCCAGTCACCACCGACGAGGACTGCCGTCAGGTAGTCGCTCGACAGGAGCTCGTGCACCTCGTCGTGCGAGAGCGGCACGGAGGCGACCTCCTCCACTCGCATCTGGGCGCCACCCACGCTGGCGACGTCACCCACGTGGACGCGCGCGACGTCCTCGGCGGCAAGGAAGCACATGGGGCGGCCGTCTGCCACCACTCCCGTGGCGGTAACGTTGGTGGATACCGATCCAAAGAGGCCCCAGGCAAGAAGGCCTGCCAGCAGCACCACACAGGCGGCAAGCACGACCCATACGCTCGGGTTGGTCACGCGTACGTACTTGTCGAGGTCATCGGGACTCTGCAGCCGCTCCGAGGCGCGTTGGTTGAAGATCGACGGGGACGCCTGGGGCATCAGAGGCTCCTCTCGTAGACCTCGCGCATGCGGGCGACCGCGCGGGAGAGTACGGTCGACACCGTCGAGGCGTTCATCCCCATCTCCTCGGCAATCTCGACGTTGCGCTTGCCATCGCGATACTTCATGAGCACGAGCTCACGCTCACGGTCGTCGAGCGTCTTGAGGAGCATCGTGACGAGCTCGCGGTCGTCCAAGGCGTCATGCTCGTCGACCACGGCAAACGTCGACTCGGGAAGGTCGTCGATGGCGACCGTCGTGCGCGACTTGCGCCAGTAGCCCCTCATGCAGTTGATGGCAATCTTGACGACCCAGGTCGAGAACTTGGCCCGCGAGGGGTCGAAGCGGTCAAAGAAGCGCGCCGCCAGCAGAAAGGCCTCCGAGACCACGTCCTCGGTGGCTGAGTCGTCGGACATGCGGACGCGCACGTAGTTGTAGACGATGGGATAGCTCTCGCGATAGAGCCTCGTAAACTCTCGCGCGCCTCTCCTAGAAGACACGCCACCGTCTATGAGCGTAAACCTGCCCAAAGAGCGCCCCCTTGCCGCAACCCAACACCAAGCTGCCCGCCCCCCTGCCAAGGCCATGGCCTTTGCAGGAGACGCGGACACAACACAACTCGATTGAGTCGCTTGATATTGTATAGCAAGAATTGCTCCGAAAGGCATCCTTCGGAGGGGGCCATCGCCCTACGGATACAGTTGACTCCCTACTGCCGTCAGAAGGGCCACCCAGGCTCGCCGGGACCAGGAACAAACAAGTCGCCGGCAGCAGACAGCATGTCGAGATCGTCTTCTTCTAAGGGCACGCCGTCTTCGTCGGAGGCAAGCTCCTCGAGGCAGCGCTCGAGCAAGGCGTCGCGAAACGCCTCGCTGCCGGCCGAGAAGTCGTGCTTCATGACTTGCCCAAGCATCTGTTCGAACTCCCGCTCGTCCACGCTCCGCCTCCTTTCGTGCGGTCGTCTCTGCTTTTGCCCCTTATATGCACCTCGTTCGGGTCTCGTCTCAATAATAGGCGTTTAGTTTTCGGTTTTCCGCATTGGTCACAGCCATTTGGCCATTCCGTGTGCGAAGCGTCGCTATTCCTTCGTTACGTCAAGGCGCCTTCTCGTTCACAGGCGGCGCCATGCCACGAGGGCCTGCCCGTGACTGCTGATACTGTGGGCGTGATTATGCCTCCGCAAGCGGACCCGCTGGCGGCGTCGAGGGAGGGGTGCTCCATGGTCCAACTCATGCAGGCGTATCGCAGCTGGATACTGGCACAACACATCGAGGGCTGCACGCTTTCCGAGGGCTCGGATGACAACGTCGTCATCTCCGGCGACCTCGTGAAGGGCTGGGTCAACTTCTACGACATCGACGGCGCATGCATCGTGGAGCTGCGTCTGGAGCGCGTGCTCGACGGCGAGCCTGCGTTCTTCCTACACTTCGAGCTCGAGGACATCGTGCGCGCCGAGAAGCTGTTTGGCGAGATGGCCGAAGCGATCCACGACGCGACGCATCGGGAGATCAGGCATGTGCTGCTGTGCTGCAGCTGCGGCATGACCACCACCTTCTTTGCCATGAAGCAGAGGCCTTGTGCCCCGCCACGCCACAGCCGGCAACGTCGGCGGGCTCACCCTGTCGGTGTTCTCGGCCGCAGACAGCCTCGACCTCGTCGAGCGCGACGTCCAGACACGCGAGTAAAACAGGGGCGCAGGTTAGCCTGCGCCCCATCATGCAAACCCATTGGCACGCGCCTCACCACTAGAGGCCGAGCGAACCGATCTCCTCGAGCAGCTCCGAGATGCGCCCCAGGCAGCGCTCCAACACGAGCTTGGCGTGGTCGGTGTCCTGCTGGCCGTGTGCCACCAGACGGCGCACCTGGCGCACCCTGCCCATAAACTCCGCCTTACGCAGGACGTCGGCAAGATCCAGGCCGCGCTTCTGCGCATAGCGATCTGCCATGACCTCCCACAGCTCCACGCTCGTCTCGTATGAGAAGCCCAGGTACTTCTCGGCAATGGAGTGGTCGATCTCGCCGAAGCCAACATATGCGTTGTAGACCGGCCCCAGCTCGAGCACCGGGTTGCCATAGGCAAGGGTGTCCATGTCGATGAGCAGGGGCTCTCCGTTCTGGACCATGATGTTGCCGGCATGATAGTCGCCGTGGATGAGCAGGTCGTCTTCGGGAAGGTCCGCCACCAGGGCGTGGATGCGCCGATACGTCCCATCGTCAAGGAACCCGTCGAGCAAGGCGAAGTCGTCGAGCTGAATGCCGCGTGCGCTGGGCATGTCGCCAGTGCTCACATGCGTCCCGTGCATCTGCGCCATGATGTCGGCCATCGCCACCGCCGCCTGGCTCACAGGCCAGGCACCCGTAGCTATCAGGTCAGCCAGCGTGCTGGCGTTGAGCAGCTCGTACACAGCGCCAAAGCCCTCGCCCACGCGCACCACGTCATAGCTGATGGCTGTAGGAATGCCCGCCACGAAGGCCGTGCGGGCAAGCACGCGCTCGCGCTTGATGTCCTCGAGCGTGTCCCCATCCGTGTCGTAGATGACCTTGACGATGGTCTCGGGATTCAGACGGTACACGGCTCCCTTGGCGCCACGCCCGACGACGGCACAGCCGTCGATCGACACGCGCCGGTAGGCCTTCGAGACATCGAACATGTCGGTGAAACCCGTCATCTCGAGCACCTCGTAGACCCCCGAGCTGGCGTTCTCTATCGAGAACTGCCCCACCTGTCTGGCTAGCCGCAAAAAGACGCGCAGCCCGGCGCTCGACACGTAGGTCAGGTCGTCGAGGTCGAGGACGAGCCCCTCTTCGACATGAGCAGCGAGGGCGTCCCTGATACCCTGCTCGACATCCTCTGCGTTGTTGGCATCGATCCTTCCGAACAGGGCGGCAACGAGCGAGGGGCCGCGCATCGAGAAGCGTGCGTTGCTCATTGGGACTCCTTACCAAAGACGAGGGTAATGAGCGCATCGAGCTCTTGCCAGGCGTCGGTAGCGCTCAGCTGGCGTGTGAGATCGGCCACGCTGCGGTAGTACCAATAGTGCTCGGCGGGGTCGCTCTGGTTGAAGTTCCTCCACGCCTTGTCGCCGTCGCGCTTCACCAGCCGCGCGAAGGAGCGCAAGTTGGAGAGCTTGTCCCCGAGCCACAACATCCGCACGCCCTCGTCGGTAGCGGCAGCAAGCCTCTCGAGCGACTCCTCCTTGCGCAGGTGCCACGTCTGGGCCTTGGGAAGTTCCGGATGCTTGTTCTCGGTCTCCGACGCCACGAGCTCCGCGACGCGCTCGCCAAAGCGCGCACGCAGGTCGTCGGGGTCGGCACCAGCGTCTTCCACGGTGTCGTGCAGAAGGGCCGCGGCCAGCACCTCCTCGTCGGTGGTCATGGTCGCCACAATCGAGGCGACCTCGAAGGGGTGCAGCACGTACGGCATCCCAGCACCCTTGCGCCGCATGCCGGCGTGAGCTTCTACCGCATAGCGCGCAGCGTCGTCGACCAGGCTCATCGCACCACCACGAGCACGTCGTAGAGGCCCGTCATCTCGAGCACCTCGACGGCGAGCGTCGCCTTGGTCCCATCTGACGTTATGTTGATATTCATAAAACCACCCTTAGAATGCAGAACACGCCCGCTATCAAAGCTGGGCGTGTCGGTTTCATCATTAGGAAAGTATACGGGTAGGATGCGTATTATGCTGCGCGAATGTCGGCGTATTTTGGTGCGGATGACCGCACCATGCACGCCGTTCAGTACACCGTGCCACACTTGACGCAGCGCACCTTGTCAACGGCCTCACCCTTGGGGTCCACGTACTCCTCGAACTCGTGAAGGCCGCCGGCCGGGCAGGGCGGGTAGAGGTACGGTCCCAGCACGGTCTTGAACCCCTGCACAAAGTTGACGCCACCAACGACCGCCTCGAGCTGCTCGTCGGTCAGCTCGAACCCCTCGTCGTTGAGGAACGCCCGCATCTGCTCGGCACTCTGCACTTCCTGCGCACGCTCGGCAACGTCGGGTGAAATCTCCTTGGGCTTCATGGCAACTCCTCTCCAGCTCAGCGCTTGTCTTCCAACAAATCTATCCTGTGGCCCAGCCCCTTACGAACCCTCCGCAACGGGCGCTACGGCTTAAGCCAGCCGCATCGACGCCAGAATCTCCTCCAGCACCTCTCTGCTCTGGGCGGCCCGCTCCTCGCGGGTGTAGTAGTAGATGGTATAGCAGCAGCACGCATGCCCCTCCACGTGCCTGAACACCATGATCTCTCCCACCTGGTCGATTCCCTCGACCTGGTAGGCAAAGTCGAAGCCGCAGGCCTGCGTGCCACAGATCTCGGTCTTGACAATGCCCTGCGCGCGGAAGCCATTGTTGGCATAGGCCTTGGTGAGGTGCTTGCGCAGGCGCTTGGCCAGATCCTTGTTGCTGACGAGCTTGGACAAAAGCGCGTTGGACTCGTTCCAGAGCACCGTCACCACGATGTGGCGGTCGGTGTCCCAGATGCCCCAGCTGGTAGCAACCTGTTTGGGAAAGAGCCGACCGAGCTCCTCGGCGTCCATCTGGCGAAAGCCGTCGGGATAGCTCACCTGCAGTTGGCCGTTGAGCACGGTGGTGTTCATGCGCTTACCCCTCTCCCCCACGCAGGTGCGCGGGAGCCATTGGCCCAGGCCTGTGCCCCTCCGCCCTTAGAGCATCGACGGATCCACAAAGTGCAGCAGGGCCAAAAAGCCATACGCACCAGCCACGCCCCAGAACACCGCGTTGGCCACATCGCGCGGCGTCCTGCGGATCTGCCGATCCATCAGCGGGTACACCACCCACACGATCAGCGTCGCCGCTATGGTGTAGACCATCGAGTTCTGCAGGCACACCTGCCCCATGAAGTTGAAGGGCATCTGGCGGTAGTCCCACAACTGATAGTTCTGGTTGCAGGTGATGCCGGTGATGAAGTCGATGCTGGTGCACACGGCGCCGTTGGCCAGAAAGCTCAGGGCGACCGCCTTGGCCGAGCGCTCGCCAAAGCGCTTCTGGAAGACGCGCGCCAGCGGATGGAGGAACACCACCACCGCGGCAAGCGCCGTACCCTCGGCCGAGAACGGAAAGAGCCACTGGTCCCAGAGCATCGCGTTGGTGGGGTCGTAGTCGCCCATGAAGACCCCCGCGATGATCAGCCTGCAGAACAGGATCTCGGCAAAGTGACCCAAGAACGAGAACACGATGAAGTACAGCGCCAGGTCGCGCCAGAACTCCCAGGTATGCACGCGCTCGCGCATGGGCCTATCCCAGCTGTTACCACCCTCGTAGGCAGGGCTGGTGTCGATCCTGACCCCGAGCGCGTTACGCAGGTCGTGATCGAGCAGTAGCGTGGAGCTGACGAACCCCGCGCCAAAGATCTCGACAACCGCCATGGTCGACGCCAGCGGCAGCCCCACGATGCGCGCTGCGGCGCGCATAGAGCCCAGGTAGATGGTGTCGATCGCGCAGAGCACGGCGCACAGGACCGCTGTCGCGAGTGCCACCCAACGCCCGTCCCGGCGACGCGTGTGCAGCATCCACAGCGAGCATGCCGAGCTCGCGGCGACCAGCACCGCACGCAGGAGCGAGAAGTCGTACGCAAAGGAGGCGGGCGGGCAGAGGGCGGCGTAAACGAAGGATGCCAGCAGGTAGGCCACGAAGTAGGCCTCGCAGACGAGTAGCCCCCTTGGCGCTCCTCCCAACCGCGCGCGCAGACCAGACGTGCGGCCCGAGACGGTGACGAGCATGCCTAGTTCCCTTCTGCCGCCGCGGCCTGCTCGGCACGCTCGCGCTCGAGGCGCGCCTGGTTCTCGGCCTTGTAGGCGTCAAGATAGTCGAGGTATGCCAGCTCCTCCTCGTAGGAGGCGCGCTCTTCGTCGGTCAGATAGTTCGGGTCCTTGTCGTCCTCGGCCAGCGCATACTCGAGCTCGGTGCGGTAGTCGATGGGCGGCTCAACCAGATAGAGCGTCTGTGCCACCAAAAAGACCATCAGGACCGCCACCGAGGCAATGTTGACGGCAGCCGCAGGCAGCTTGGCAAGCGTACGCTCGAGCCAGGGGTAGACCATCCAGGCAATGATCGAGGCGGCGAAGGCGAAGCCAATGACGTTTTGCAGGCAGACCTGGCCCATGAAGTTGAACGGCATGTTGGTGTAGTCCCAGTTCTGTAGCTCGGCGTTCCACATCAGGCCACAGATGAACTCGATCAGGCCACAGGTCAGACCGTTGAGGACAAAAGATATCAGCGAACCTACGATCATGTTGGTCCGACGCACGAGCGTACGCCAGAGCGGGTAGAGCAAGACCCCAATGAGCACGACCGCCATGCCGTGCATGGGGAAGGGATAGAACCAGTCACGCCAGAGCATGGTGTTGGACGGATCGTACTCGCCACCCACCAAGCCGGCCTTGATGGCCAAGCAGAAGCTCATCTCCATCCAGTGGCCCAAGAAGGAGAAGACGCAGAAGTACATGATGAGGTTGCGCACGAAGGGCCACGACCAGCGCGGCGCCATGCCGCCCTCCTCCTGCAGCTCCATGCGCTCGAGCACGAGGTCCTCGGAGAGCACCTCGCGCACCCGACGGCTGCGCAGGAAGTACAGGAAGATCACGACGTCGGGAATGATCGAGGCCAGCTGCAGGCCGACGTCCATGGTGCGCATGACGAGGTGCACAGCTGTGCCAACCACCACGTTGAAGGCCGTGAACGCCAGCACGAAGGGCCGCGTGACCTTGAGGCGATACCAGATCATCCACAACGTGACCGCCTCGAACACGAGGTTGAGCCAATCGAAGAGGTTGGCTGCGTCGTAGTCGATGAGGTCGCGCGAGCTAAAGATCAGGATGACCAGCGTAACGACGATGTTGATGGAGAAGATTGCCGCAAGCAGGTTGAGCGTAACGGACAGCGGCGTACGCTCGCGTGCATCGGCGCGCTCGCTGCGCATCGTCTCGATGATGGTCTGGACCATGGGCGTCCTTTCACACAAAGAAGGCCCTTCGCCCAGGGCCTTCCGCAGGGTGGAACAGGCGACTAGTTGCCAAAGTGCTTGGTCAGATAGCGCTTCACGAACTGGTAGATGGCAGCCGTGGGGTTGATGCCACCGGCAACGTCGTCGAGCGCCTCGTCGGGAAGCTCGATGCCCTCGGTCTCAATCAGCGACATAAGCTGCTCAGGCGTCTCGCACTGCTGCAGGCGGGTCAGCTGGTCGTTGTTCAGATTGTCGAGATTCATGGTCCCTCCCAAATCGTAGATTTGTTAACAAATCCATATTTTACTAGTGATACGCAGCGTAGAGACCTTTCGTCTCAGGCAATTGGGAAGCCCCAAGAAAGCCATAGCGCGAAGACGACCAGCTAGGGCAGGCCCGATTGCCCGGGCACATCGGCACTGGGCGAAAAGTACAGTCGCGCACTACGTTTGTACTGCTCATAGACTTAGTTTGCCGACACATGCCCCAAATCTGACGCATTTGCGGTAGCGTTATAGATTGGCAGTACCTGTAATCTCGATTGGGAGGTATCCATGCCCACCAAGAAGACCAGCAAGACCGAGAACGAGGTTGTGGAGGAGGTCGCCGCCGAGACGACTGAGGCCGCTCCCGCCAAGCCCAAGACCACCCGCACCCGCAAGACCACCACGCGCAAGACCACCAAGGCAGCCGCCAAGGCCGAGGAGAAGCCCGCCGAGGCCGCTGCTGAGGAGGCTCCCGCCAAGCCCAAGCGTACCCGCACCACGCGCGCCAAGAAGGCTGCTCCTGCCGAGGAGAAGCCGGCCGAGACTGCTGCCGAGGAGGCTCCCGCCAAGCCCAAGCGCACCCGCAAGGCCACCACGCGCAAGACCACCAAGGCCGCTGCCGCCAAGGCCGAGGAGAAGCCGACCGAGGTCGAGGCCGCTCCCGAGCCCGAGCCCGTGGTCGAGGCCGCACCCGAGCCCGAGCCCGTGGTCGAGGCCGCACCCGAGCCCGAGGCCGTGGTCGAGGCCGCACCCGAGCCCGAGCCCGTGGTCGAGGCCGCACCCGAGCCCGAGGCCGTGGTCGAGGCCGCACCCGAGCCCGAGGTCGCTCCCGAGCCGGAGCCTGTGGTCGAGGCCGCACCCGAGCCCGAGGTCGCTCCCGAGCCGGAGCCCGAGCCGGAGGCCGAGCCCGAGCCCGAGCCGGAGCTCCCCCAGCCGCGTCGCTCCATCGCCTTCATCGGCAGCGAGTGCTATCCCTTCGTCAAGACCGGCGGCCTGGGCGACGTCATGTACGCCCTGCCCAAGGCGCTCGTAAAGCTCAACTGCGACGTCAAGGTCATCCTGCCCAAGTACGCCTGCATCAAGGACCAGTGGAAGGAGAAGATGGTCTATCGCGGTGCCTTCGACATGGACCTCACCGCCGACGGCCGTCGCTTCTACGTGGGCATCATGGAGTACGTCGACGAGAGTGGCGTGGTGTACGACTTCATCGATAACGAGGAGTTCTTCACCGCAGGCAATCCCTACATCAACCTCGTCGACGACATCCCCAAGTACTGCTACTTCTCGAAGGCAGCGCTGGCAGCGCTCAACTACATGGAGTGGGTGCCCGACATCATCCACTGCCACGACTGGCAGGCGGGCCTCGTGCCGGTGTTCCTGCGCACGATGTTCATGGGGACGCCGCTCGCGCACTCCAAGGTGGTCACCACCATCCACAACCTGCGCTTCCAGGGCAAGTACAACATCAAGACCATCAAGTACTGGACCAACCTGCCCGACGAGGCCTTCAACATGGGCGCCCTGCAGGAGAGGTGGACCGAGGCCAACATGCTCAAGGGCGGCCTTGCCTACTCCGACGCCATCACCACCGTGTCCAACACCTACGCCGGCGAGATCCAGACGGCCGAGTACGGCGAGGGTCTTGAGGACCACCTGCGGTTCCATTCCTACAAGCTGCGCGGCATCGTCAACGGCATCGACGTGGACATCTGGAACCCCGCGACCGACAAGCTGCTCGTGGCTCCGTACGGCACCGCCGACGCAATCGAGCAGAAGAAGGCCAACAAGCGCGCCCTGCAGGAGTCGCTCGGCCTCGAGGTGGACGAGGGCAAGTTCGTGGTGGGCCTCATCAGCCGCCTCACCAACCAGAAGGGTCTCGACCTCGTGAGCGCCGTAGCCCCGGGCCTCATCGACGGCAACACGCAGATCGTCATCCTGGGCACCGGCGACGCAGAGTTCGAGGATGCCTTCCGCGGACTCGAGGCTGCCAACAAGGGCACCGTCTGCTCCTACATCGCCTACGACGAGGCGCTCAGCCACCAGATCTACGCCGCCAGCGACGTGCTGCTGGTGCCGAGCCGCTTCGAGCCCTGCGGCCTGACGCAGCTCATCGCCATGCGCTACGGCACCGTGCCCGTGGTGCGCGAGACCGGCGGCCTCAAGGACACCGTCGAGCCGTACAACATGTTCGAGAACACCGGCAACGGCTACACCTTCGACCGCTACGAGCCGGGCCTGCTCTATGACGCCATCAACCGTGCCAAGACCCTCTACTTCGAGGATCGCGAGGACTGGGATAGGATGGTCATCCGCGACATGGAGAAGGACGTCTCCTGGGAGAAGTCTGCCTGGCAGTATCGCGACCTCTATCTGGAGCTCACGCAGTAGGCGCGCAGCTCAAAAGAGTTGGCAGAGGGGGGTCGAGCAGCAATGCTCGGCCCCCCTCTCTCTTTGAGTTTCGCGCAAAAGGGAGTATCCCCTGTGTGCGAAACCCCTACCAGACGAAGTTGGACTTGAGCATCTCACCGTTGTCCATAAGGATGTCTTCGCCGGTAATGGAGCGATTGCGCATGGTGAGGTACCATGCCAGGTCGGCCACTTCGTCGGCCTCGGCCCACTTGCCCAGCAGTGTCTCGGCCAGCACCTGCACATACAGCTCGTCGCTCTCCAAGATGTGCTCGTTAGCCGGAGTCACCACCCCACCAGGCGAGATGCTGTTGCAGGTGATGCCACGCGGGGCCACCTGCAGAGCGAGGTTCTTCATGTACCCCACGATGCCCGCCTTGCTGGCCACATACAGCGGGAACTCCGCACCATTGCGTGCCGACGCCGAAGCGATGAACAGAATCGACCTCAGCGCGGGATCGTGCGCGTAGTGCTCGGTGAGGCGCATGGTGGCCACGAGGTTGACCTCGATGGCGTCGGCCTCCTCGAGCGTGCCCGCGTTGTTGACGAGCACTTCCACGTCGGACACCTCGGGCAGCCGCTCGCTGCGAATGTCGCACATGTGGTGCACGTAGGCGGGATGATCGAACGGACTCTCGCACAGGTCGATGCCCACCACCTGGCAGCCCTCTTCGAGGAAGCGCTGCGCGATGGCACGTCCGATGCCGCTTGCGGTGCCAGTGACGACGACGCTCATATCCGTGCCCTAGGCCATGCGAGGAGCGGCAGCATGCTGCTGCTCCTTGATCGCAAGGGAGATGCGGTAGCCCATGGGTGAGAAGAACACCTCAAAGAGCAGCTCGAGCACCGCGCCGGTAAGAGCACAGGTCACGCACTGCAGCATCGTCCAGCCAAAGAAGGTGCGACTCACCAGCAGGGCAAAGGTGATGTTGTCGGCAAACTGCGCCATGAAGGTGGAAACGTAGCTGCGCACCGCAAAGGTGCCAAAGCCGCGGTCGTCGCCCAGGCGCTCGCCAATAGCCCAGTTGAGGAAGTTGTTGAGTACCGCGGACACCGCATAGGCGATGGAGCTGCCCAGAATGATGAACCACGTGCCGCCAAAGGTGTTGTCGAGCGCGCCGTTGATAACCTGCTCGCTGCCCTCCACGAAGCTCTCGCCCCACACGCCGGGCACGATGCTGGCCACAAAGAAGACGGCCACCATCACCAGGTTGAGCAAGAGGGCAGTGAGCGAGACGGCCGTCGCGGCACGCGGGCCGTAGCAGTGCGTGGCGACGTCCATCGACAGGAAGGCCAGCCACGAGAACAGGATGCCGCAGTCGAGCGCGAGCCACGAGAGGCCCGTGTCGATGCTCTTGTTGGCCAGCAGGTTCATGCCCACGCACGAGAGCACAGCCAGGGTGAGGATGAGGGGATGTACGTTGGTGAGCAGGGAGTTCCACTCAGAGAACGCCTTTTTCATAGGGCAATCACTCCTTGTTTTTTAGAGGTGGTTATCAAGTGAACACCTGGTGATCTATTCGCTTGTGCGACGCAAGAAGGCACTCTATCACATATGCGCCACGAGTAGTACCCAAAAGAGTGGCGCACCCGCTCCACAGGAACACGTGCGCCACAAGATAGCTCGGATGGCAAGGTGATAGAAGGGATACTCCCCCTTTGCGTCAGCCGCCGTAGGAGAGCAGCTCGTCGATGGTCACCAGACGGTAGCCCTGCGCAATGAGCTCGGGCACAGCGCGGCTCACAGCCTCCACCGTCTGGGTGCGATCGCCGCCACCGTCGTGCATGAGCACGACCTGGCCAGGCTGCACGCTCATGATGCGCTCGTAGATGACGTCGGCGCCGGGGCGCTGCCAGTCCTCGGTGTCCACGTTCCAGCCGATCTCGGCGTCCACGTAGGGCTCGAGGTTGGCGATGGCGTCACCATAGTAGTTGCCACCCGGCGCGCGCAGGACGTGGCTCGGCTCCTCGCCAAGCGCCTCCTTGATGGCCTCGTAGCCGCGCTGCACCTCATTGATCTGCTCGTCCGCCGACATGTAGGTGATGTTGACACCCTGGCCGCTACCGCTGGCGTGGTCCCAAGTGTGCGTGCAGACCTGGCAACCGATGCTGTGCTCGCGCTGCACGAGGTCGGTGTTGTAGGAGATCTGCTCGCCGATGGTGAAGAAGGTGGCCTTGGCCCCGTTGGCCTCGAGCACGTCGAGGATCTGTGCGGTGGTCTCGGGCCACGGACCGTCGTCGAAGGTGAGGGCGACGACCTTGTCCTCGCCCACGTTGGCGTTGTAGATGCGGTAGCCGGAGTCGACCGGGTCCTTGGTCTGCTCCGTGACGGTGATGCCCGACACCGATCCGGTGCGCGTGACCTTGGTGCCGTCCTCGCCCTTCTGGTACACGTGCAGCGAGCCCGCCCAGTACGCGCCGGCGCTGGTGTCGGTCTCCACGGTGCCGTGCGGCACGACCTCCTCGGTCTCCACGTACTCCTCGGTGGTATCGGCGCCATCGCCGATCTCGACCACGGCGTCCTTCTCGAGCACGTAGCCAGGGTCGTTGGTTGGGGTGCCATTGACCGTGGCGGCAAAGGCGTCACCACCGCCCTCGAGGGCCAGGCTGCCATCGATGGCCAGCAGGTTGCCCGGCGCCGGCGTGGCATAGCCCGCCTCGATGACGTCGGCTATGGTCGCGTTGCGGTCGACCTTGGCCGTGGTGCCGTTAACCGTGACGTTGTAGTGGAGCGGGTTGAAGTACAGGTAGACCGCACCACCTGCGATGCTACCCACCAGCAGCAGGGCCAGTATGGGCATCAGGCATCCGCGGCGGCGCTTTGGCTGTGCATACACCGTGCCCTGCGGCACGTATCCCTGCTCTGCGCGCGACAGCGGCATCGGATCTGACTGGCGACGAGGCGTGGGTGCGCTATGCTTTCCGGCCATGGGGCGACTCCCAACAGAATGCAAAACAATCAATAACGGGTGCTACGTTAGCATTCTTTTCAGCTGGCCGAGACGGCATCCACAGACGCCGCAGAAGACCAACGCCATATTGTCGTTGCACCCACTCAGAAAGGGTACGCCACCAGCCCCGATCTTTACGCCCCGAGGCGCTCGCGGATGGACGCGGCAATGCCTGCGCCGTCGAGGCCGCACTCGTGCAGAAGGTCATGGCGAGTACCCTGTGTCACAAAGCGGTCAGGCAGGCCCAGCGTCAGCACGGATGCATGGATGTCCTCGCAGGCGAGCAGATCGAGCACACCCTCGCCCACGCCACCGGCGAGCACGCCCTCCTCGACGGTCACGACCAGCTTGGCCTTGGCGGCGGCACGCACCGCCTGGGCATCGATCGGCTTGGCCCAGCGCAGGTCGACCACACCGGCGGACACGCCCTCGCGCCCCAGCAGCTCGGCCGCCTCGAGCGCGGGAGCCACCATCGACCCCAGCGCGAGAATGGCCACGTCGCTGCCCTCGCGCAGGGTGCGCGAGACGCCGGGCTCGAGCAGCTCGGCCTCGGTTCCCTGCTTGAGCACCGGGCACGGGCCCTTGGGGTAGCGAATCGCAAACGGACCACCCAGGGCGAGCGCCGTGCGCAGCGCGCTCTCGAGCTCGAGGCCATCGGACGGCGCGAGAAGGCGCAGGTTGGGAATCATACGCAGGTAGGAGAGGTCGAAGGCACCCTGGTGCGTGGCGCCGTCCTCCCCCACCAGGCCTGAGCGGTCCACGCACAGCACCATGTCCTGACCGGCGAGCGCCATGTCCACGATCACCTGGTCGATGCCGCGCTGCAGGAAAGTGGAGTAGATGGCCACGA
Source organism: uncultured Coriobacteriaceae bacterium (assembly GCA_902779675.1). Taxonomy (GTDB): domain Bacteria; phylum Actinomycetota; class Coriobacteriia; order Coriobacteriales; family Atopobiaceae; genus UBA1367. The sequence continues at coordinate 75,157 of CACZCK010000005.1, forward strand.
CCGGCTTGCCATCACCGGCCGCAATGCCGCTGGCGAGACCCACGGCATGCTCCTCGGAGATGCCCACATCCACGAAGCGCCGCGGGAACTCGCGGGCAAACGAGGTGAGGCCCGTGCCGCCCTCCATGCCGGCAGTGATGGCCACGATGCGGTCGTCCACACGCGCCTCGTGCAGCAAGGTGGTACCAAAGACGTCAGTGAAGGTCGGTTCGGTGGCAACAGGCTGCTCCACCTCGCCGGTGGCCGCGTCGAAGGGCCCGACACCGTGGAACAGCTCGGGCGTACGTTCGGCGGGCTCGTAGCCGGCGCCTTTGCGGGTGACCACGTGCACCAGCGTGGGGCCGTGGCTGTCGAGTGCATTGCGCAGGGTCCGGCGCAACGCCGCAATGTCGTGGCCGTACACCGGTGCCAGACAGGTGATGCCCAGCTGCTCGAAGACCATGGACGACTCGGGCAGCAGCAGGTGCTTGACCGAGGCCTTGGCACTGTTCATGAGCGCGAGGGTGGCCTGGGCAGCTGGCCCTGCCGACGCCATGCGACGCAGGAGGTAGTCGCGACGGTCACGGTAGGCGTTGGAGGCACGCAGACGGCCAAAGTGGCGGGCCAGGGCTCCGACGTTGGGCGAGATGGACATGCCGTTGTCGTTGAGGATGATGACCATGCGCCGACGCTCGAGGCCGATCTGGTTGAGCGCCTCAAAGGCCATGCCGCCCGAGATGGACGCGTCGCCAATCACGGCGACCACGTGCTCGTCGGTGCCGCGCAGATCACGGGCCATGGCCAGGCCAAGCGCGATGGACAGCGAGTCGGAGGCGTGACCCGAGGGGTGCACATCGTAGGGGCTCTCGGCGGGTGTGGGGAAGCCAGAGATACCGCCGCGCTGGCGCAGCGTGTCAAAGCGGTCAAGACGACCCGTCAGGATCTTGTGCGCGTAGGCCTGGTGACCGACATCAAAGACGATACGATCGCGCGGACAGTCGAGCTCGGCGTGCAGGGCGACGATGGTCTCCACGGCGCCGAGGCTCGAGGCCACATGTCCGCCCGTCACCGAAGTCGTAGCCACAATCTGGTCACGAATCTCGCGGGCGACAATGGCCAGCTCATCGTTATCGAGCGCCTTGAGATCAGCAGGGCTCACGATCGCATCGATGATGCGCGGCATGTCATCTGCGCTTGTCGACCTCACGCATCCCCCTTTTGCGCTGCGCCGTCGAATCCTTGGATGATAAGCGTATCGCTTATCCGCTTATGTGCGGAAGGTAAGCGCAGAGACTACATGAATGCCGCGCTTGGCAGCGTCTGCCAAGCGCGGCATCCCTTTGTCCCAGCGATGCTCCGCCTCAGCTACGACTGGCCCTCCGTGGCCTTGCCCTCGTCCTGGCGGAAGGCCTCCAGCAGAAGCGAGGCCAGGGCCTTATTCTGGTCGGTGCCCGCCTCCACGCCCGAGAGCTTGCCCACCACTTTGGTGCCTTGGGCAATGAGGTCGCGGGACATGCGCGACTCCAGGAACCCACGCACCCACTCGGTGTCGTCGAGGGTCTTCTCGCCCATGTAAATGCGCTCGAAGACGCGCATCGTGCCTTCGCCGATGGCGGCCACGATGCTGCCCGCAATGGCAGCGTTGACCACGCTCGCAGCCAGGTTTATGCCTGGAATGGCCTTGAGTGCGCCGATGGCCGCCTTGGCCACCGTGCTCACCGTACCCACCTCGAGGATGGTGTTGAACAGCTTCTTGGAGGTGCTGCCCTTGCCGATGCCGTAGAGCGTGGCCAGAGCGTTGATCAGGCCCGTCTCGATGGGTGTGAGGATGAGCGCGTCGGAGATGGGTATGGGCACGGCCCCCACCGTGATGCCCGCGGCGGTCGATGCGGCAATGATCCCGCGCGCCACGGAGCGCCGGCGCCTGAGGGTGAATTCGGCGATGTCACCGCTGGCGGCGCGAACCCCTTCGGGCATGGCCTCGTTGGTGGCCTCGATAAGCTCGGGGATGCCCTCGGGAGCCACAAAGGTGGTCTCGTCGAGCTGGTAGGTGCTGGCCACCACAGGGATGACGGCGCGCAGGTTGCGCTGGCGACGCTTGGTGCGCGCGAAGCTCTGGCGCACCAGCTCCACGTTCTCCGCGCGCTCCGTGGCGGCGTACGACTTGGTGAGCACCACGATGACCGGCACCGAGCGCCACACGTCGGTGGCACGGGAGAGCTGGGCCAGCTGCTGGCGGATGAGCTTGCGCGACTTGCCCTCTATGCAGAACCAGATGACGTTGATGTCGTTGCTGGCGTCTCCGTCGAGCGCGTTGTCCTTGGACCAGCGCTTGATGGCACCGATGGTGGCGCGCCGCGCGAACAACGACCCGCCGATGTCGCGCGCGTCGATGATCCGGAAGGGAATGGACAGGCTCTCATAGACCTCCAGATGGCTCCCAACCTGGGTGACCTCAACCGACCCGGTGCCCAAGACCGTCCTGATGAGGGTCGACTTGCCCACGCCCGCACTACCGATGACCAGCACGTTGCCGTAATCCATGGCATCCATGGCGCACCTCCCAATCGTTACCCCCATCGTAGCGCGTGGCGAGGGTATCCACCTCACATGACGGGCAAAAGGGCAACTGTGCACTGCATGGGTCATTTGGGCAGCGGTCCATGGCGTCCGAGGACTCTGGCACAATGTGAAAGACGCCTACGGGTCGGCCGGGCAGGCCGCCCACAGACCAAGACGGGAGAGACGCATGGCAGACGCATCGGAGCGCGCGCGGCGCGAGGCAGCACGGGCGGAGCTGATCGACGCCATCGAGCAGCTTGGCTACCCCGCCGAGTTTGGCGAGGTCATAGCCCACGAGCTTGGTGGCGAGAAGTCGATGCGGCACATGACGGCCTACCTGCGCGGCGCCGACCCGCACAGCCCCGAGCAGATTGCCGACGAGATGCTCGCCATCCTCGACCAACGTCACCGTTGGGTGGAGCAGAAGATCGGCGAGCGCGCCAACGCCAGCGTCACGGCCTGGTACAACCGCGGCCGCTCTGCCGAGTGACTCAGAAGGGATACTCCCCTTTGAGTCATGCGTTGCCCTAGAGGCCCTCGCGCAGGGTATCGAGCAGCGGACCGCCCTCGCCGCGGCGCCAGTACATCCAGCCGTTAAGGCCAGTGACCGAGGCACCCTGTGAGGTGAGGAAGCGCTCGTAGGCCTCGGTCGGGTCGTCGAACATCTCGCCGTTGGCCAGCATGATCTTGCCGCGCGAGGTGACCGTGGCATGGCCCGGATACAGCGGGTTGGCACTGGCAAGCACGTCGTCCATCTCCACCAGGCCAGCCTCGAAGAGGTCGGCGAAAGTGGCCTGCTCCCCTGCCTGCGCCTTGCGCGACGGTCGGTATGCCAGACAGGCCTCCTCCGGCAGATCGGGAATGCCCCAGATGCCCAAGGCGCGGCTCACGAGTGCGTCGGTACGCACGCGAATCTGCTCGGGACCCCACACGTCGGCTGCCAGGACGTCTGCGGAGAGGGCCAGGCGGCAGTCGTCCGGACCGCCGGCCACGCGCTCGCGCTTGCTGGCAAACGAGCCCTCCTGCAGGTCGAAGGCCGCCGTGGTGAGCGTGAGGTTGCCCAGACTGTTGACCGTCTCCTCGAAGGCTCGGTCGCCGTCGGGCCCGATGGCCTCGGCCCACTCGTCACTTGCCAGGGCATGCACGGGCATCACGTGCTCGATGGTCCAGTCGCTCCGGCGTGGCAGCGTGCCACCAGCCGCCTCCTCGAGCCGCGCCAGCAGGTAGAACGCTCGCGAGAAGCCAAAGCTGTCGCGCGTGGCCAGTGCATGGGCAAACTCCGCGTCGGTCGGGAAGCGCCGCGGCGTGCCTGCCTCGTTGAGCAGCATGGCCTTGAGCGCCTCGGCCACGTTACCCTCCTCGTTGCGCACGGCCTCGAGGCGCGCGATGAGCGACGCCACAAACGGCGAGAGCACGCTGGTCTCGCAGTCGCACACGGCGCGGCGTAGCAGGTAGCTCTCCACGGTGGCGACCATCTCCAAGAACTCGTCGCGCGAGAGGTCCTTGTGGTCGTAGCTGTCAAAGAGTGCCAGCAGCAGCGGGTTGACCTGCGGCATGTCGAGCATGGCCAGACGGCGCAGCGCCTGGGCCACCTGCGGATCGTCGACCTGGCCGGTGGTGACCCGCGCATAGTAGCTGGCAAAGCGCTTGACCTTGAGGCTGAGGTTCTTCATGCGGTCGTTGCGATGGTAGCCGTTGAACAGCACGTAGCGCTTGAAGGTCTGGTACACGTCGGCCTTGGCCATGGACTCCGGCGCATAGGCCACCGTGAAGTAGCTGCGGATAAAGTCGTCGAAGGTCTTGCCGTAGGCGTCGGCGCCCAGGATCTCCTCGATGGGCCGCCAGAAGGTCTGGTACATGTCGTGCTGCTCCTCGACCGGGTAGGCCATCAGCACGAAGTTGCGGATGAGGTCGGCCGACGAGAGGTCCTTGCCTGTGGAGTTCATCGACTCGAAGATAGCCTGAGGCTTGTCCTGCCCCTGCGTGAGCGCGATGGAGACTACCTCAAGCCGGCGCAGACCCTCCCAGACCGAGGCCACATCGTCGAGGGCGCCCACGCGCCGCTCGAAGAAGGCCAGGTTCTCGAGCAGGCGTTCGGAGCCGGTGACCACCGGATGCGACGGGTCCTCGAGGTTGTCGATGAGCGAGCGGCAGGTGGCATGATCGTTTTTGGAGAGCGTCAGCTTATAGTGGTCATCGCCCGTGCGGAAGTGGTTGGTGAGGTACCCGCTGTCCACGATCTCCTCGCGTGTGAAGGGCAGGTCGTGCCGACCGTCCTGACCCGCGAGACGAGCGAGGGCAATGAGCAGCAGTGTGATGGTGGTGATACGCTGCTGGCCGTCGATGAGCAGCAGCGGCGTGACGCCCTGGGCCGACATGGTGCCATCCTGGATGGTAACGATCGACCCCGTGAAGTGGAACGACGCGCGCTGGCGCCCACAGGCAAGGATGTCGTCCCACAGCTGCAGGCACTGCTGCTCGCCCCACGAGTAGGGCCGCTGGTACACCGGCACCACAAAGCGCGTGTTCATCTCTGCGATAAGGCCAAGAATGCTGCGAGAGTTGGCATCCACGAGACGGCTCCTGTCCCCCGGGCTGGTTAGGTTGCGTTGACTCCCGCCCATCTTAGCATCTGCTCGCGACACCGCTCGGGGCCACGTCCCAAACGGCGTGCAAGCCATGTGGGTCGTGGCCCCGAGCGGCGGGGGATGGAGGGTTGATATCAGAGGGCGCAGCTCCAACGCACATCCTCGCCCTGCCGGGCAACCGCAGACAGGTCGACCAAGTGGAAGCCGTTGTGACGGCGATCGCGCACGATGCGGGCGGGAACGCCGGTGACGGTCACGTCGGCCGGCACGTCGTCGACCACCACCGCACCGGCGCCCACCTTGGCGCCATCGCCGATAGTGACGGCGCCCAGCACCACCGCGTTGGCGCCCACGAGCACGCCGTCGCCCAAGGTAGGGTGGCGCTTGCCGGAGAGTCGCTTTCCGGTCATGCCCAGCGTGACGCCCTGGTACAGCATGCAGTCGTCACCGATGACGGCCGTGGACCCGACGACCACGCCCATCCCGTGGTCGATGGTAAAGCGGCGGCCGATGGTGGCCGCGGGGTGGATGTCGACACCCAGCCTGCAGCGCATGCGCTTGGAGAGCCACAGCGCCAAGTGGCGCAGGCCCCGTTCGTAGAGCCAGTGATGCCAGCGGTGACGCCACACAGCATGGGTTCCCACCGAGTAGAGCACGATGTCGAGCACGGTCTCGGCCGCCGGGTCGCGCTCGAAGGCAGCCTGGGTGTCCTCGCGGATGGCCTGCAGCAGAGACATGATCGCCCCTTAGGTGCCAGATGCCTACACGTCCATGGAGAGGTAGCGCTCGCCCGTGTCGGGCAGGATCGCCACCAGGGTCTTTCCGTCAAAGGCGCCTGTCCGCACCAGATCGACTGCCGCCGCGACGGCCGCACCGCTGGAGATGCCCACGAACAGTCCCAGCTCGCGCGCCAGGCGCTGCTTGGTGGCGATGGCCGCATCTGAGGTCACGGGATGTACCTCGTCGACCACCGAGGCGTCGTAGGTGGCGGGCACGAAGCCTGCGCCGATGCCCTGGATGCGATGGGCGCCGGGCACCCCGCCCGAGAGCACGGGAGACTCGGCAGGCTCGACGGCCACCACGCGCACGTCGGGCTTCTGCTCCTTGAGGAACCTGCCCGTGCCCGAGACGGTGCCACCCGTGCCCACGCCCGCCACCAGCACGTCCACCGTACCGTCGGTGGCGGCCCAGACCTCCGGGCCGGTGGTCTGGTAGTGCGCGCGGGGGTTGGCAGGGTTCACGAACTGCCCGGCCACGATGGCACCCGGCGTCTGGGCCAGCAGCTCGTCGGCACGGGCGACGGCGCCCTTCATGCCCTCCGCGCCCGGCGTCAGCACGACCTCGGCGCCATAGGCTGCAGCCAGGCGACGCCGCTCGACACTCATGGTCTCGGGCATGACCAAGATCATGCGGTACCCGCGCTCGGCGGCGACCATGGCCAGACCGACGCCCGTGTTGCCGCTGGTGGGCTCGATGATGGTCCCGCCAGGCTGCAGGCTGCCTTCGGCCTCGGCAGCGTCGACCATGGCCTTGGCGATGCGGTCCTTGACCGACCCGCCGGGGTTGGCCGCCTCGCGCTTGCCGAGCAGCGTGGCACGCCCCTCTACCAGCGCGGACAGGTCGACGAGAGGGGTGGAGCCAATGAGGTCTTCGATCTTGGTTGCGTACGACATGAGTGCCTCCTTTGGGCATGGGTGACAGAGGTGCCGTGGCACCTGGCTGCAATGCTGGATTGTTCTGGGAGATGGGCCTTACGCCCGAGCCTTGGCCCTAACGCCGCGCGATGCCGGCAGCCACAGATGGCTCGGGCACGGCACACGTACAACAGTGGCGGAATATGTTGGCCATAGTCTTCATGGCTTATATCCTAGTTGCTAGCTAGGATATGTCAAGTGCAATCGTGTTACATCTTGAATAAGGACGCGCGACGACATGCGAGACCTCGGGCGCCTAGACCTTATCCGCAAACCCCGGCAGGTGGCGCAGCACCCACACGATGGGCACGGACAGCACCAGCGGCACCACCGTCAGCAGCACCTCGACCAGCGCGACGGGCAGGGCCACGAAGGCAGGCACCATCACCATGAGGTGCTGCAGCGCCGGATGCACCAGATAGATGCCAAAGCTGTAGTCGGCCAGAAGGCCGACGGGCCAATGGGCCTCCACCGGCCTCTCGAGGTAGCGCTTGGCCAACAGCATGACCAGCACGGAATAGCCCGCCACCACGCCTCGGTTGGGGTCGGTCGCCCACGAGCATCCGAGGGGACGCCACAGCACGATGGTGGCAACGAGCGACGCCACGCCCAGCGCCACCCAGCGACGGTCGAGCTCGAGGTAGGTGTGCACGTAGTAGCCCAGCAGGTAGTACGCAAAGCAGTGGGGCACCTCGAAGCCATAGTAGATGCTGTAGCGTCCCGTCAGCATCGAGAGGCCCTTGAGGCCCAGCAGCAGGATGCAGGTCACAAGCGTCACGCGTCCCAGCTCCTCGCGCGACGCCTGGGCAACCCAAGGCCGGATAAGCGGCGTGACCAGGTAGAACCCCAGCAGCTGGTACACGAACCACATGTGGTCCCAGGAGCGTTGGCCCACCAGTCGCAGGACGGCCTCCCCCACCCCGCGCGCCGAGAGCCCGCCATCGTTGACATAGACCTCTGCGAGGCAGAACGCGAAGCCAAAGGTGAGCAGCACAAAGCCCAGCCGCCAGACGTGCCGCAACGTCTTGGCCCAGCCCATCTCGCGCGCCGGGTCGAGCATCAGCGCGCCGCTCATCATGAAGAAGACGGGCACGGCCCAGCGGGTGAGCGTAATAGTCATGAGGCCGTTGGCGAGCCCCATTGCCTCGGGCATGGGAAGCTGCACGACCTGGATCGTGATGACGGCATGCAGCAGCACGATGGCCACGGCCCCAAGGGCCCTCAACCATTGGAAGTAGTGTATGACCTTGCGCTCTGGCACGCTCCAGCTCCCGTTCGTCAGGCGGCGTCACTATGCGAAAGGCCGCCGCACGCCCCCATCGGACGTGCGGCGCGGCCTTTCGCACCAGCCGCCGCACCACCGTGCAGCGGCCTCATCTGCATCTCTTGCAGGCACTACTCGGCGATCGGCTCCTCGGCCTCGTCGACGGCGCCCTCGATGGCAGCCTCGGCCTCGGTCTCCGCCTCGGGCAGCTCCTCGGCCTCGTCCGCTGTCGGCAGCTTGGGAGAGCGCTCCTCGATCTCCTCGGGCGTGAGCACGTCCTCGATGCGCAGGTTGACGCCAGCAACCTCCAGGCCCGTCATGCCGGTGACCGCATCGACCACGGCGTGCTTGACGTCCTCGAAGACCTGCGGTGCGTAGGAGCCGTAGGCAATGAACACGGCGATGTTCACGCGCACGGCGCTGTCGGGGGTGACCTCGACCGTCACGCCCCTGCGCGCGTCACGCACGCCAAAGGCGTCCTGCACGCGGTTGATGAAGCCGCCCTTCATGCCCACCACGCCAGGCACGTCGCGCATGGCAAGGGCTACGATCTTCTCGATCACGCCGTTAGAGAAGGTGAGCGAGTCTTCGGACTCGACGTCCTCGTCGTCCAGGTTCATGGCCTCGTCCAGAACCTCCTCCTCGCCCGTCTCGACCTGCGTGTCGACCGACGGGGTCTCCTCGACCTGGCTGTCGATCTTGGTCGCGTCATTGCTCATGGTGCGCTCCTTTCTGGCGTGCCCGCCACCTTACGGTCTTCTGCTAGTTGTTGCCGCGCCCCTCGGAGAGGAGCCTGCGAATAAGGTTCACGATCTTTGGGTCGCCGTCGAGGTACTGGCCGAGGGCCACGCCCACAGCCGCCAGCAGCGACACGAACAGGGTCTGCCAGAAGCCCACCACAAAGATGAGTACGGCGACCACAAGGCCGCACACGCCGCCCACGACGGCATGGAAGTGCTCGGCCATCAGACGCTTGAGCTGCGTGCGAGCCACGTCGGGCAGGGTTGCGTCGGCAACGTCGGCGGGCTGCTCGGCAGGCTCGCTCGCGGGCACCTCCTCGGGCTCGGGCTGCGGATCATCGGCGATCTGCATCCTCGGCTTGGCCGCCTTGCGCGCCGGCTCCTTGGGAGCGGACGCCGGGGCCTCCTTGGCTGCTGCCTGAGGTGCCGCCGCGCGCTCCTCCACCGTCGCACGCTCCTCGGCGACGGGCTCGGACACGCCCTCGATGTGCGCCATGGGCGCCTTTGCCTTTGCCATGGCTACGCCACCTCGCCTTCTGCCTCGTCAGGCTCGGAAGCCGCCTCATCGTGCGAACCAACCGACACGGAGGGCCCCATCGGGACGGTGATATCGGTAGGCTCGGGGGCCGCCCCGCCCAGCGCGGCAGGCTCGTAGGCTGCCTCGGCACCACCCAGCTGCTCGACGGGCTCTACCGTCACATCGAGCGCGGGTGCGGGCGCGGCCGCCTCCACGAACTCGAGGTTGACGTGGCGCACGCGGTCGCCGCAGATGGTGGCGAGTCCCTGCGACAGGTCGTCGTGCAGACGCTTGCCCTCGGCCGTGAGGTCCACAGTGTGACGCGGGCGCACCCGCACGTTGACCGTCACGCCGCGCTTGCCAGCGTTCACGCGCACCTTTTCGGCGATGAAGCGGTCCTGGCCCTCAATAACGTGCGTCGCCTGTGACGAGATGGCGGCGGTGGTAACGGTGATCTGATCTCCGCCGCTCTTGTCGATGACTACCGTCTTGCGCTTGCGCGGCGTGAACAGCGCACGCAGCAGCGCCACAATAACGCCAAGTGCCGTAATGGCCAAAAGCGCCTGCATGGCGATGTAGTAGTACGGATTGTCCATGAGAGCGGTGGCCTCGCGCTGATAGGGTCCGACCCACGGCAGAGCCAGCACACACAGGCACAACGCCCCTGCGATGGCAAACACAATCAGACAGAACCGTCTCAGACCACTCATAGGCGCGCCTCCCACCTCATCGCCCCTGAGCGGGGCGAGCAACGTTTGAACTAGGATACCCCAATTGGCGCACGCCCATCACGCACACCCGCGCGCCGTACGGCAGCCGTCGTCCGAGGCCTTTTGGCGAGGGTGCGCCGTCACATGAGCGCGGCAGGATCTCCGCCGGCGTCGATCACGTCCATCATCTGGGCAAGGGCCTCCTCGTCGGCCACCACGTAGCTGATACCGTCGACCATGGCGGTGGTCGAGGGGACCGTGGCCTGGTAGATGGTAGCGCCGCCGACCTTGAGACGCAGCATAAGCGGCAGGAGCGAGTACATGCGCATGCTGGTGCCCAGCATGCCGTCCATGTGGCCTACCACGCCGGGCAGCTTCCAGGGGGCGAGACCCAGCGCCTTGTGCATGATGGCCTCGATGAGAATGCGCTGGTCCTTCTGTCGCTGATAGTCGCCCAGGTCAAAGCCATGGCGCACACGCGAGAAGAGCAAGGCGGTGTGGCCGTCCATCTGCTGCTCGCCTGCGTCCAGAATCAGGCCGGTGTACTCGGGATCGTAGACAGGCACCGGCACGTTGACCGTGACGCCACCCAGGTAGTCGACGAGGCTTTCCATACCGTCGAAGCGGATGACCGCCGCCTGCGAGATCGGCGCGCCGGTGAGCTCATGCACCTCGCGCACGGCACCCGCCACGCCGCCGAAGGCATAGGCGGCATTGATCTTCTGCGTTCCATAGCCGTCGATCTCGACCATGGTGTCGCGCGGGATGCTGAGCATGGTGATCTTGCCACCCAGCGGGTCGACACGAACCAGGATCATGGTGTCGGAGCGCGAGACCGTCTCTCCCTCACGCGCATCGGAGCCCAGTGCCAGCACATAGTACGGCAGCCCGGGCACGTGCCACGACAGCTCCTGACGCAGGCCCGCCCGCTCGTCGCGCGTAAACGAGATGGCACGGTCGATGGGAAGGCAGACCACCAGATAGAGCGCCACCAGTGCCACGACCAGCGCGAGAAGCGCGTTGCGTACGCCATGGGAACCACCCTGCAGCCTGCGCTGCTCGCGTTCCCAGCGGCGCCGCTCGCGGTCGGCCTTGCGCTGGCGGCGGCGCTCGTCGCTGCGCTCGTCACGCAGGCGGCGGCGCATGGCCGCGCCCAGGCCGCTGCGCTTGCTCACCACCGCACCGCCCGCAGGCTCGCTCCCACGACGCTGGTCGGTGCGACGGACCACGGTGTGGTCGGCACGGTCGCGCGCCTTGGCCCCCTCGCGCGGCGCCTGGCCACGCGCGGCCGTGCGGCGGGACGCCTCCTCGCGACGCTCGTAGGCCTCCTGCTGGGCCGCCTTGGCCACCGCATCAGGGTGCCAGGCGTCGCGTCCCAGGTCTGCGGCCTCCTGCTGTGCCGCCTTGGCTGCGGCGTCGGCCTGGTACCGGCCGCGACGCAGGCTCTCGTAGTCACTCATGGGGAACCTCCCCCAACAAGGCTGACGTCCTATGAGAACTCGGGCTTGAGCTGGCGCATCGTGAGCATGTCAACGGCACGCTCGATGTCGTAGGCGCCGTGAATCAGCTCGTTGACCGTGCGTGCCAGGGGCATATCGACCCCGAGTTGCTTGGCACGAATGAGCAGCGGCTCGGCGGCATGTGCGCCTTCCACCACCGCCACGCGCTGGCGCTCGTAGTCCTCGACGCTGATGCCCGTACGCGCGAAGGTCTCGCCGTACATGCCGTTGCGCGAGTGCTCGGAGTGACAGGTCACGTCGAGGTCGCCGACACCCGCCAGGCCCATGCAGGTGCGCTGGTCGCCTCCGGAGGCCACCACCAGACGGCTGATCTCGGCCAGGCCGCGCGTCATGAGCAGCGACTTGGTATTGGAGCTCAGACCCAGGCCTCGCGCCATGCCATAGGCGATGGCCACCACGTTCTTGGCCGCGCCGCAGATGCTGGTACCCACTGGGTCGTTGGAGGTGTACAGCCTAAAGAACGAGCCCGAGATGACCCGCTGGAAGAAGCTGGCGGTGCCGGTGGACTCGCTAGCCACCACAGCACCAGAAAGCGCACCGCCGGCAAGCTCCTCCGCATGGTTGGGGCCCGAAAGCACCGCCACGCGGCTGGTGTCACCGAGCGCCTTGCCTGCCGTCTCAAAGAGGTAGCCGCCATCGCGGTCGAGACCCTTGGAGAGCAGCATGACCGGCTCGCCCGCAGTGAGGTGCGGCGCCATCTGGGCGGCCGCGGAGGCGACGGCAAACGAGGGCGTGGCGATGATGGCCGAGGAGACGCCGTCGAGCACCGTGGCCATGTCGGACGACACGCGGGCAGCCGACAGGTCGAGGTCGCTCATGTGCAGGGGGTTGTGCCCGGTCTCGGCCATCTGGCGCGCCGCGTCCTCCTCGTAGCACCACAGGCTCACGTCCAAGCCGTTCTGAAGCAGCATCCAGGCCATCGTCGTGCCAAACGTGCCTGCCCCGACGACAGCGATTCCACCAGCCATGAGAGTACCTCCCAACGAGATGCGCCTTGCGAGCGTAAAACGCTCACCTCGAGTCTATCCGAGTGACGCGGGGCACGCGCACGCCCAGGCGCACGTGCACAAAGAACAGAACAATGGGGTATGCGGTGCGAGACCGCCCGAGATATGCCAAGCGGGACGGCAGCTGCAGCTGCCGCCCCGCAAGATGCGATGGCAGAAGGACCGATGCTACTCCTCGTCGAGGGCGGCAGCGATCTCGTCGGTCACGTCCATGGTGTTGTAGACGTTCTGCACGTCCTCGAGGTCGTCGAGGCGATCGGCCAGACGCTGGACCTTCTTGGCGTCGGTCACACTGACCGTGGTGGGCGTGGTGGGAACACGGGTGAGCTCGGAGCCCTTGACCTCGATGCCCTGCTCCTCGAGCGCCTTGGCAACGGTCTGCATGTTGTCGTAGGCGGTCCAGACGATCCACTCGTCGCCAGCGTCCTCGTAGTCGTCGCCACCGGCCTCGGCAACGGCCATCATGAACTCGTCCTCGTCGACGGCATTCTCGCGGTCGGCGATCTTCTTGTCCTCGCTCTTGATGACCTTCTCGACGGCGATGGAGCCCTTGCGCTCGAACTGGAACGCGACGGAGCCGGAGGTGCCCAGGCTGCCGCCCGCATGGGTGAAGGCAGAGCGCACGTCGGCAGCGGTGCGGTTCTTGTTGTCGGTCAGGCACTCGACAAAGAACGCGACGCCCGCGGGGCCGTAGCCCTCATAGGTGATCTCGGAGTAGACGGCGGCATCGGAACCGGAGCCGAAGGCCTTGTCGATGGCTGCCTTGATCTTGGCGTTGGGCATGGAGACCATGCGGGCGCGCTGGACGGCGGCGGCCAGGGAGGCGTTGTTGTCGGGGTTGGGGTCTCCGCCGACCTTGGCGGCAACGGTGATGTTGCGGGAGAGCTTGGAGAACAGCGACGAGCGCTTGGCGTCGATGGCTGCCTTCTTGTGCTTGGTGGTTGCCCACTTAGAGTGTCCGGACATGCGGGTTCTCCTTACGACTTGGAACAAACATGCATACGTTAGCACTGCATATGGGTGTCGTTCAAGCGTCTGCACGCATAGTCACGCCATTTTCGCAGCAGCGCGAGACAAAGGTCTCCGGTCAGAACAACGGGTCTCTCGGGCCGTCGACCTTCTAGGACGGTTCTCCACGGTCGAAGGTAGAATGGGAGAGAAAGGCCAGCGCAAGCGAGGAGGGCAGGGCATGAACCAGATGCGCACAGGCGCGACGCGTGGACGCGTCACCTACTTCGACTGGCTGCGTGGCGCTGCGACCTTTGCCGTGGTGGTCCTGCATGTGTTCAACAAGATGCTCACCGACCACAGCGTGGCCGAGCTCGGCGTGCCCCTGGTGCTCACCTGGACCGAGCTGCAGCTCGTGCTCACCCGTTGGGCCGTGCCAGTCTTCCTTATGATCACTGGCGCTTTGCTGCTCGACCCAAGCCGTCGCGTCGGCTGGCCCAAGATAGGCCGCTACGTGGCGCGCATGGCAGCGGTGCTGCTCATCTTCTGCCCGGTCTACACCTGCATGAGCGCACGGGCCATCACGATTGCCGCCATCATCGAGGGCCTGGGTAAGGCCCTGACACAGGAGTCGTGGGATCACCTCTGGTACGTGTACGCCCTCATTGGGCTCTACGCGCTGACCCCCATACTGGCAGAGTACGTGCGCAGCGCCTCACGTCAGCTGCAACGCGCCACCTTGCTAGTGCTGGCCATTCCCACCCTGGTGGTGCCCACCATCAACTTTGCCACCGGGACCCATCTGGTCACCTTCGTGTGGGTCACCTCCTCGCTGTTCTACTACCTGCTCGGGTCGTATGCGCACCGCTACCTGCGCCTCGGCGGGCGTACGAGCCTGCTGGGCCTCGGCGCGCTGGCCGTGGGCATCGCAGGCATCGCCCTGCTCGTTGTTATGCAGGGACGCTACCCCAAATGGCTCATTCGTCCCGAGAGCCCGCTTGTGGCGCTGTGGTCGCTCTTTGTGTTCTTGGCAGCCAAGGCCCATCTCGACGGACGTCCCGCACCCGCCCCGCTCGCCTTTGCCTCCACGCACAGCCTGGGCATCTACCTACTGCACCCACTGACGCTCATCGTGCTGTACCGCCGGCTGTGGTGGATGCCCTACCAGACCCTGCCTCCCGTGCTGTTCGAGCTTGTGGTGCTGGGTATCGTCTATGGCGTGACGCTGCCTCTGGCCTGGGCGCTCAAGCGCGTGCCGGGACTGGACAAGATTCTGTAGCGGGTGGGCGAGCTAGTCGGCCAAGCCGTACTTGCGAACCACCCGCGCTATGGAGCGACGCCAAGGACCCCAGATGACCAGCAGGAATGCGGCCGTGGCAACACCGTGCGTCACATCGAGCGGAAAGCCCGCCGCATAGGCCGCAAGCGCCGTCTGCCACGTAAGCGGGCGCACGAAGCCAAGGATGTGCCAGCTGTTGAGAACGGCTCCATAGAGCAGGCCGGAAGACAGTCCCAACGCGTACACCGCTGCCGGTCTCTCAAGCAGGCCTCGATCGGCAAGCATGCCCGCCAGATAGCCCACCAGCCCCCAGGCATACATCTGCCATGGCGTCCAAGGACCCTGGCCAAAAAAGAAGTTTGAGGCAAGGGCCGCAAGTGCGCCCGTGGCAAACCCACTGCGCCTGCCCAGAGACGCCCCCGCAACGATGCAGATGGCCGAGACGGGCTTGACGTCGGCAAACGGTGAAAAAGCCATCCTGCCAGCCACAGCGATGGCAGCAAGGACCACGGTCGGCATGAGCTGGCGCATGAGCGGACGGGAGGCTTCGTAGCTCGCCAGCATTAACAGGACCGAAAGGCAGGCGACGAGCAACGTGAGCCCCGCGGTGGCAGGTACGCCAAGCAGCACGCAAGCCACCATCACAGAGGGCACGGCCAGCAGGGCGGGAACCTCGAGCGTAGAGAGGGTCTTCTCAGAGACGCTCATGCGCGCCACATCCACGAATGCTCGAAGAAGGTCTCCGTTTCCTCGGTCTCGCCGAGCCGTCCGTCAAAGAGCAGCGACACCCCGTGCGCCACTGCCTTGACAAACGCCATGTCATGCGTTGCGACAAGCACGGTACGGCCTTGCGATGCGAGCTCGTTCACGCGCTCGGCGACCAGTGTCCGCGACGCACCATCGAGACCCTTGGTGGGCTCGTCGAGCAGCAGCAGCTCGGGGGCCATGAGCAGGAGCTTCTCGAGGGCAAGGAGCTGCTGCTGGCCACCTGACAGGTCGTAGGGATGACGCTCCGAGCAGCCTGTCAGACCCAAGCGTTCGAGGGCTGCCACGACCTCGGACTCGCCATAGCCGCCCGCAGCGGACCATTCCATGAGCTCCTCGCGCACGGTCTCGCAGCCAAGCAGCGCCTTCGGCTGCTGGGGAAGCAGCGCCTGTCGCCCGCGATACCGCCTGCCAACCTTTCCGCGCGAGGCCTTGACCACGCCGGCAATCGTGCTGATCACCGTCGACTTGCCACTTCCGTTGCCCCCCACGATAGCCCGCACCTCACCGGTGCCAAGAAGCAGGTCGCAGCCCCGCAGCACCCAAGGGCCACTACGCTCGTAACGCACCCACACGTCGTCGAGCAACCGTTCCCGAGCGTGTTGGGTCATGGGCGCGACCCGTGCCATCGACAGGTCGAGAGCCGGACGCGTGCGCAGCGCCGAGAGCGACACTTCCGCAAGCACGCCCTCTTCGAGGCCAAAGGCGCAGGTTGCGTAATCGACCATGGGCTGGGGCTCATGCGTCGCGACGACCACCGTCAGCCCCAACTCACGATTTGCCCTAAAGAGCAGAGAAAGGAACTCCTTCTCGGCAACGGGATCGAGCATGGAGGTCGGCTCGTCGAGCAGCAGCAGACGCGGACGCATGGCAAGCACGGCAGCCAAGGCGACGACCTGCCGCTGGCCACCCGAGAGCTCGTCGCAACGCTTGCGAAAGAGTCCCTCGATGCCCAAGAACAGGCACACCTCGGCAAGGCGCCGGTGCGTCTCCTGCTGGTCAAGCCCAAGGTTCTCGAGCCCAAAGGCAAGTTCATGCCAGACGGTGTCGCACACTATCTGGTTGTCGGGACTCTGGAACACATAGCCCACCAGCTGCGACGATGCAAGCTCGCCGAGCGTGCGCACCTCGTGGCCAAAGACGAGCACGCTGCCCTTTAGGTTGCCTGCGGGCGCCACCTCGCGCTTGGCAAGACGAAGGCAGGTGGTCTTGCCGGAGCCTGTTCCACCAACAAGCAGGACAAACGCCCCCTCAGGCACCTTCATCGAGGCCCCTTTGAGAACGTGCGCTCCCCCATCTCCGTCACTTGGGTAGGCAAAGCTCACCTCCCGCAGCTCGAAGGCGGGAACATGGTTCTCGTCAGGGAGAAGCGAGGGATTGGGATCGCAAACGGTTGGCACTAAGCTCATGGACGTTCCTTCCCACCCAGACGGTCGGCCAGCAGCGCAAGAGATGGGAGCAGTGCCAGAAGCACGTAAGGCGCAAGCAGCGCCGGAGACGCCGTGCCCTGCATGCGGGGATAAAAGCGCCAGCCGAGCAGCGTGCGTGACACGCCGAAGGCCGAAAGGGCGAACAGCAGAATCAAGAGCAGCAGCGCCTGCACGTCACGGCGGCGCACGAGGTGAGAGCGGTACACGTGTCGGCGCACGCCAGCTCCCCATCCCCTTGCGCGCATGGAGTCGGACCGCTCCACCGAGTCCTCGAGCGACCAGGCAAGCAGCACCCCCAAAATGCGCAAGGCCTCGTTCATGCCGTGTCGCCTTCCCACCGTCACCTCGGCCACGGTACGCGCGTCACGTGCCCGGCGCACAAGCTGGGGCACCAGACGCATAACCATCGAGACTGCCAAGGTGACCGAGGGGAGCAGCGTCCCGCCCAGCTCCATCACCTCGTCTTGGCCCACCACACTGGCTGCAGCCTCAAACCAGAGCAGCACCGAGACAAGCAGTGCGCCCATCACCGCGCCGTAGGCAAGACTCTCTGTATACACGCGGAAGGGGCCCACCTTGCATAACAAGGTTGACCCCATGGCCGAGTACAGTGGATTGATCAGACAGATGAGCAGCAGCAGGGGCAGCTGCCAACGCAGCTTTGCCAGCGCCGCGCGCACGCCCTGCGTCAGCAGCAGAAAGAGCAGCCCTCCTGCAAGCGAGACGCCCACGCACGAGGGACAGATGCCAAACATGGCTAGCGCGATGATGCCCGCAGAATATGCCACGGGCACCATCGGATGCCATTTGTCAAAGGAGGCGCGCCACACAGGCAGGGCCTAGGCGGCGTCTGCCAGGGCCTCGATCGGGGCGAGGTCAGCCATATCGGGCAGAGCATCGCCAAAGGCGGAGTAGTACCACACGATGCTGGTACCGTCGGCGAGCTCGACGCCGTCGATGCCCACCTCACTGGCCTCGCCGTCGACAAAGAGCTGCCAATACTTGCCCGTTCCCTCGTCCCAGCCAAGCACGGTACCGTCGGCGGGGCTGGTGATGGAGTTGAGCATCACGCCATAGTCGGAGTTGGAGGCATCATAGGTGAGGCCGCCCTCGTCAAAGGCCTTCTGCGAGAGTGCCCAGGCGTCCTCGACATCGGCCAGGGCATAGGAGGTCTCCTCGACGTAGGCGGCATCCTCGCCCTCTGCGTTGGGGCCAACGACCGCGATCTTTACAGCCTCCTTGGGCTCCTCGGGTGCTGCAGCACCCTCGCTTGAAGAGCAACCACCCAGCGCCAGGCCTCCGGCCAGGACGATGGCGGCAAACAGACGAACTGCCTTCTTAGTGGGAGAGCTCATTGCTCCCTCCTTTCCCGCTCTGCGCGGAACAGGGAGGGCAAGGTGGGAGCGGCAGCGTCGGATGCTGCCGAGCACAGCAGGCACCCAAGCTCCCGCTTGGGCACAAAAGTGCACCTTCGAACACGTCTGGCGGCTGGTCCGGAGTAGAACCGGAATCCTTTTAGCGAGGCCTTGCAGCTCGGCGACCGTGCCCTCGGTTTGATAGTTGGGGTAATGGTAGCAGGTCTGATGTGCGGATGCATGCGAAGCCCACATCCCCGCATGCCTTCGCCTAGAAGTCGTACTCCTCGTCACCAAACTCGTCGGGGACGGTATGGTTGACAAGCGTCACCCACATCACGGCAAGGCTGCACCCTGCGATTCCCACGAATGGCCATACGGGAGTGGTCTTGCGCGAAGCGGCAAGGGCGCCAGTCGCGGGGTCGCCGTTGTGCGTGCCGAGCGGTGCGTCGGTATCGTCGGCGTCGTCCGCCTCTGCTGAGGCAGGCGTCTCCAGAGGCTGTGCGATGCTGTCTTCTTGCTCGGCGTTGGTCGCTTCCCCAGTATTACCTGCCATCTCGCGAGCGTCCGCAGCAAGCCGAATATCAACGCCACCACCGATACCAGGCTCGACCGTCTGACCAGCCGGCTCCTTGCCAGAATCCTGAATACCAGGATCGACAGGTACGTCGGTGCCACCATGCTCGCCCACATCGCCATGGTTGCCATTGCCGCCAGGACCTCCGAAGGCCGAGCGCAGAGCAAAGAGTGTCGCGGAATCGTTGGTGTAGTACAGGGTGCCGTCGTGCGCCGCTATGGGAGAGGCCTCACAGCGGCCCATCTGGCCAAAGGCTGGCGCAAACAGCTCGCTCGCCATGACGTCACCAAGTCTGTAGATATACAGGCTTCCGGGCAGGCTGTTGGCTGTGAAGTACACATAGACGCCGTTGACGGTCCTGCCCACCAGAGGAGCGCTCTTTATGTCGCCGGGAATCGCCCTGTGCCAGACCGTGTCGAGCAGCGTGACCTCATGCACCATCTCAAACGTGCGCAGGTCGACAACCCCAAGAACTCCCATATGGTCGTCGGTTGCGCCGGCAACCACCATCTGATCACCCACGATGGTGGGCGTGGCAGAGCTCGATGCGGCAAACTTCGCGCTGGCCAGCTCGACAAAGCCCTCTGCGCCAATGCCCACCTTGCGGAGCACGCCATCAGTGGTCACGACATAGACGGTGGAGCCGTCATCGCCGGCAACAACGCTCGCATGACTGCCGGAGGACAGCTGCAAAGACGCCTTTACGGCGCCCGTCACCGAATCCATCAACGCCAGCATGCCTCCGTCGTCGCACACCACCAGTCCCGCATCGGTCATGGCGCAACCCGCCCACTGGTAGCCCGACGCGCTCTCAAAGACCCAGCGAGAGGCGCCTGTGGCCACGTCGAGGCACTGGAGCGAGCCACCATGGCCCCAGCCATCGGTGGTGCCCATATACGCCCGTTCTCCGTAGGTGAGGATGGTGGAGGAGCATTGCTGCGGAGCAACAAGGCCCATCCAACTATGCGACTCGGGGAGACTGTCGCTCAGCCATGCGGTGGCAAGGGTGTCCGGCGCGAGCGCTTGCACGCGGCCGCCCCCAAGAGGCACCAGCACGAGACCGTCGGCATAACGGATGTGGCAGGTCTTGCCGACCCGGCCAGCCAGCGGGGCTTTGCCCTTTGCCTCGCCCGTCTTGGCATCAAAGCGGTGAATCGTGTTGTCTGCCACGATGTAGACATCGCCGTTCACGATGATAGGGTCGCTCACGTTAGTGAGCAGGTCACCCGCACGCCAAAGAGAGGCGGACCAAGCAACCTCGACAGAGCTTGTCGGCGTGTCCGCATCGACTATCCCAGACTGGTCGGTACCCTTGTAGCCCGCCCACTCCGACTCGACATCGACATCTTGGGTGGCGCCGGCAGCATCAGTGATCTCGGAGTCTGCATCGCCTGCGGCCTCGGCAGCATCAGGCTGCTGCTCGATGGTCTCCGCATCCTCGACCTGGTCGGTTTCCGTAGCGGCCACGTCAGAGGTGACCTCGCCAGTGGATATGGCATCGGGATCGGCGGAGTCGGATTCGGCGGCATCGTCGGATTGCTCGGCAGCCTTTGGGAAAGCAGGCTCGTCGGTCTCGAGAAGCTCGTTGAGAGCATCGGCGAATACGGCCTCGTCCTGATCTGCCGCAGCGGGACCGGCCAGTTGCTCGATGGCAGTCGTCGCAACCTCCTGCGACGGGGTCTGCTCCTGCGCAGCATCGACAGACGCCCAGGCAGGCGCAGGCACGAGCCCTAAAGCGAGCTGCAGCGAAAGTAGCGCAATAAGAGCCCGTCGCACGTGAGAGCCGTAGCTATGCATGACACCGCGCCACATTCCCGGTATCCAAACCCCCAATTCGCTATAGGCCACGAGGGCGGCCGCCAATACCACCCTCGATTGGTGCAGGTATTTATGATTTGTATTCTACCGAAAACTTTAGATTAAGTGCGGTGTGGCGGTCATCGCCACGACCGCCCTACAACCCCCTACCGCTGTGGTTCGTTGCGGCGTGCAGAGAACGCCAACAGGGCAATGCCCAGCACGATGAGTGGCAGGCTCAGCACCTGACCCATGGTGAGCCAGTCCCACGCGAGGTAGCCCATGTGCGCGTCGGGCAGGCGCACGAACTCGATCAGAAAGCGGACGCAGCCGTAGAAGACCAGGAAGGTACCCACAAAGGTGCCCTGCGGCCGCGGGGGCAGCCGCCTGCTGAGCGCGTACTGCACGCAGAAGAGCACCACGCCCTCGAGCAGGGCTTCGTAGAGTTGGGACGGATGGCGATAGACGGCCCCACCGCCCGTGTCGTCGAACATCACGCCCCAGGGCAGGGTGGTCTCCTTGCCCCACAGCTCACCGTTGACAAAGTTGGCGCAACGCCCGAGGCAGAGCCCTATGGGCGCGCCAATGGCAATGAGGTCGGCAACCGTGGCAAACGACAGGTCGAGCGACCGGTTGGCCAGGTAGGTGCCCACCACGGCCCCGACGAGGCCGCCATGAAAGCTCATGCCACCCTCACTGAGCATCAGGATGGACAGTGGATGCGCGAGGTAGTAGCCCTTGCCATAAAAGAGCACGTAGCCCAGTCGTCCGCCCACAATGACCCCGCAGGCGAGGCCGGTCATGAGCGTGAAGACGTCGTCCACGCTCACGTCGATGTGCCAGTGGCGCGCGACGCGATGCATCACGACGCCTGCTGCCACGAACCCCAACAGGTAGGCGATGCCATACCAGCGTATGGTAAGAGGCCCCACCGCCAAGGCGATGGGGTCCAAGGTGTGATAGAGCTCGTTAAGCCACATGGGATGGCTACCAGGCCATCGCCGGCTGGACCTTGGTCACACCCGGCACATGCTCCATGAGGATGCGCTCGATGCCCTCGCTCATGTCGAAGCTGGAGAGCGGGCAGCCCGCGCAGGCGCCTTGCATCTCGAGGGTGACCACGCCGTTCTCGTCACAGTTGACGAGCGCCACATCGCCGCCGTCGGCCTGCAGGCTCTGGCGAATGACGTTGAGCGTAGACTCCAGAAGCTCCATGTTCACTGCCATGATGATCCTCCGTTCATGCCGCCCTCGGCGGCCGCGTGATAGTCAGATGCACTTGATGATACCCATTGCGCGCCGCGCGCATCCACCGCACACAAAAAACGGCACGAGAGCATGTGCGGTGCGACCCGCGAAACGCCTACTCGATGCCCCGGTGCAAGTGACCCGAGGTGTGTCCGGCCAGCCTTTTGGGCGAGACGCCGCCCTCCCGCGCGGTCGTAACGGCCCGACACAGGCGGGCAACCGCACGCGCGACCTCGTCGTTATCGAGCAAGGTGCCGTCCACCATGAGCCGTCGCACGCCACCGGCGATCAGCGCCTGCACCTCGGGGGCCGCGTCGAGCGGCTCGGGGGCGTAGATGCGGCTGCGACCCTGCAGGTCGGTGCGCACCGGATAGCGTTTGCCCTGCACGTTGACCAAGCCGATGTCCTGGCGGCGTAGCGCGCAGCGGGCGCAGTCGTGCACGCAGCGACCAGCCGCCTGCAGCACACAATGCTCCGAGGTCATGGCGCGCGTGCGTCCGTATGCCACCACGCCCACGGGCACTGGGGAGGCGCTCGCAAGGCGGCAGTCCTCCTCGAGCGTGAGCTCAGCCGAGAGCCACACGCCATGGGCGCCAGCTCGCACGAGCGCCGCAAGGGCACTCGCGTTGTGCACGGGAATGCAGGGCCTGACCTCAGGCTTTGCCCCACGGGCAACCGCAAGTGCGAGCTCGGAGACATTGCCCACCCCAAGAGCCCCTCCGGCCACGACCAGTGAGTCAAGACGGTCGTGGTCCACCTCTCGGCAGACCTCGTCGAGCCAAGGAATGGGGGCTTCGTCCCATCCGTCGAGCGTCAAGGCATCAGCGGCGGCATAGATCCTGGTGGCGCCCGCGGCGCGGGCCGCGCGGGCAGCCACAGGACTGCTCACGAGCGCGCACACCTCCACGGGCACGTCGTCGTGGCCCTGGCTCCCCTCGCCCAGACGGCGCCTGACCTCGCGATCCAGCAGCACGTCTGAGGGGGTGGCCCGCAGCTCGCGCGAGGTGTAGGGCGCGAGCAGTTCGCGGGCGAGCGAGCGGCACGCCTCGGCACGGGCCTTGTGCACGTCGGAGAAGCGCATCCCGCAGCCCTCGTCGAGCTCCACATCGAATGAGACCGCCTCGAAAGCCGAACCGCCCATGCGCCCCACGTGGTCCACAAGATCCTGCTCGGTGACGCTGCGTGTCCGTGCGGCCTCGACCACCGGGCCATAAGCCACGGCGTGGGCCGAGCCGTTCAAACACGAAAGCTCTATTTTCAGGGGCTTGCCCAGGCGCGCCACCACATGCGCGTGCACCTTGCGAGTACGCGGCACGTCGGCGCGGGCTGCGCGGGCCGCGTCGTCGAGAGCGCGCTGCGAGCGGATGACCCGCACAGGGCATCCGGGGGGCATGGGGCGCGGCGTACGGCAGCAGATGGTCTCCCCTGCCTGCGCGTCGCGGTCGGCATGTGCGGTAAGGAACTGCGAGGGGTCGTCGGTGGGACGCACCTCGAGCAGGTCGCCCTTGCCTACCGGCGCGTCGAGCGCCACGTCTACCTCTGCGAGCGTCACCTTGCGCGTCCGCTCACGGCCGCCGTTGGTGCCACCGCGCCACACGCGCGAGCTCCCCAGGTCGCGCGTGGCCACCACGCGGCCTACCAGCTCGCCACGGTTGTTGGAACGCTCGTAGCTCATCATGTCGTTGTCGGAGATGCCGTCGAGGTACGCGTCGGTGAAGTCGCGGTTGAAGGCACGACGCAGCAGGCGCTCGCGCTCCTGTGGCGTAAGCGTTGGCTCGCCGCCCGCGAGCTCGTCGAGAGCGGAGCGGTAGGCACGGATGACCGCGTACACGTAGTCGGCGCCCTTGAGGCGGCCCTCCACCTTGAGCGAGCCGAGGCCAGCTGCGGCCAGCTCATCCAGCCGATCGATGGTTCGGTAGTCTTTGGGGCACAGCGGTCGCATGTCGGCGGCGCCGATGCTGGCGCCCGTCTCGTCCGTCAGCTGGTAGGGCAGCCGGCAGGGCTGAGCGCACATGCCGCGGTTGGCCGAGCGGTCGCCCGCCATTGCGCTCATCAGGCAGATGCCGGAGTAGCTGAAGCACAGCGCGCCGTGTCCGAAGCCCTCGAGCTCCACGCCCTCCTGCGCGATGCGCCCGATCTCGGGCAGCGAGAGCTCGCGGGAGAGCGTGACGCGCGCCACGCCAAACGTGTCGCGGCACCAGGCCACGCCGCGGGAGTCATGGACGTTAGCCTGAGTCGAAACGTGCACTTCGATCTGCGGCCACCAGCGAGCGATCTCGTCGGCCAGGCCCCAGTCCTGTACGATGAAGGCGTCGGCCCCCAGCAGCCACACGCGCCGCACCAGGGCAAGGACCCGCTGCATCTCGTCGGCCTTGACGACCACGTTGGTGGTCACGTAGACGCGCGTGCCAGCGAGGTGCGCCACCCGACAGGCGTGCGCGAAGGTCTCGTCGTCAAAGCTGGTAGCCCCGCGACGTGCGTTGAAGTGATGCCCGAAGCCGCAGTAGACGGCGTCCGCGCCTGCAGCCACGGCAGCGTTCAGCTGCTCGGGGCCACCCGCGGGTGCCAGAAGCTCTATGGGTCGCGACGGTGCCACTTGCATCACCCACTCCGTACCAAAAAGGGTCGTACAAATAGAAACGGGTAACAGAAAGGGGTTGCCCCTTAGTGTCCTGGAACACTAAGGGGCAACCCCTTTCTGCTCCATGCCTGCGTACTTACACCAGGCGCACGAACTTGCGCTTGCCGTGCTGGATGACGGTGCCCGCGACCAGCGTGTCGGGGCTCACGTTGTAGGCCTTGGCAGCAACGGCCTCGCCGTTGATCTTGACGCCACCGCCGTCGATGAAACGACGCGCCTCGCCCACCGAACCGGCGAGCTTGGCATCAGCCATGAGCTTGGCGAGATACACCATGCCCTCGTCGTTGACCACGACGTTGGCCACGGGGTACTCGGGGATGTCCTCGGGAATCTCGGCACGCTTGAACTGGGCGTCAAAGGCGTCCTGAGCCTTCTGCCCGGCACCCTCACCGTGGTAGAGGTCCACGATGTTGCGCGCCAGCTCGCGCTTGCGAGCGTAGGGGTCGGCCGTACCCGCCTTGAACTCGGCATCGATGGCGTCGATCTGCTCGATCGAGTACGTGGAGCACAGGCGGAAGTACATGGGCACGATCTCGTCGGCGATGGACATGAGCTTGCCGAACATGTCATTGGGCTCGTCGGTGAGGCCAACGTAGTTGCCGTAGCTCTTGGACATCTTCTTGTGGCCATCGAGGCCCACCAGTAGCGGCATCGTAAGCGCCACCTGCGGCTCCATGCCCTCGGCGCGCATCAGGTCGCGGCCGGCGAGCAGGTTGAAGATCTGGTCGTTGCCGCCCATCTCGAGATCGGACTTGATGACCACCGAGTCGTAGGCCTGCAGCACGGGGTAAATGAACTCGTGCAGGGCAATCGACTGGTTGTTGGCATAGCGGTTGTGGAAGTCCTCGCGCTCCAGGATGCGTGCCACGTTGAACTGGGCCATGAGATGCAGCATGCTCTGCAGGTCAAGGGGCTTGAGCCAGTCGCCGTTATGCACGATGGTGGTCTTCTCGGGATCGAGCACCTTCATGGCCTGCTCGACGTAGGTCTTGGCGTTGGCCTCAACCTGCTCCTCGGTGAGGGGCGGACGGGTGCTGTCGCGCCCGGACGGGTCGCCGATCAGCGCGGTGCCGTTGCCGATGATTAGGGTGACCTTGTGCCCCAGGTCCTGGAACTGGCGCATCTTGCGCAGCGGCACGGCATGGCCCAGGTGCAGGTCGGGGCTGGTGGGATCGACGCCCAGCTTGATGTTGAGGGGCACGCCCTTCTCAAGCTTGGCCTTGAGCTCGTCCAACGGCACGATCTGCATGGTGCCCGAAGTAATGACCTTGAGTTGCTCGTCGACTGGCAGCAATGCTCTGTCCTCCATATGGTTCGTGTTCCTCGCGAGCTCTGCTGAGTCGCGCGCGTACCAGCATAGCGCAAGAGTTCGCCCTCCACAGCATTTGTCATGATTCGAAAAGAAACGCCGCAGCTCGCCTGCCAGTGCCAAGGCTGACTCAAAGGGGATACTCCCTTCTGAGTCACTGGCCCGCTGACTCAGAAGGGAGTATCCCCTTTGAGTTGGCGGGCGGCTTTGTGTATGTGAAGACTGCGGCGCGGCAGCTGCGCCGTAAGCCCGCGACTCCTATAATGTTGGTTTGACTGTCCCTTACGGAGGAGGATTTCATGGGCGTCCGCAAGCGCAGAGCACGCAGGAACGCACGCACCCACATCATTGGGTTCGGCATAGCCGGCATCTTCGGCTTCATTGTCCTGCTAGCAGCCGCCTTCGCCATGTCGCTCGGTGCCCTCATCACCAGCTGGCTGCAGGATCTGCCCGACTACAACTCGGCAGACGCCTACCTGGTCAGCGAGCCCACCGAGATCGTCGACTGCAACGGCACCACCATCGCCGAGTACTACCTGCAGAACCGCCGAAGCATCGAGATGTCGGAGGTCAGCGACTACGTACTCAAGGCCACGGTCGACACCGAGGACATCCGCTTCTACCGCCACAACGGCGTAGACCCGCAGGGTATCGCCCGTGCCGTGGTCATGCAGCTGGCCGGTGGCTCCGAAGGTGCCTCGACCATCACTCAGCAGCTGGTGCGCAACACCGTCCTGATCGACGAGCAGTTTGACTACACCATCCGACGCAAGGTGCGCGAAGCCTATCTGGCCATTCAGATGGAGAAGATGTACACCAAAGACCAGATTCTCATGATGTACCTCAACACCATCTACTTTGGCCACCAGGCCTACGGCATCCAGGCTGCGTCCATCACCTACTTCAACAAGGACGCCAAGGACCTCTCGCTCGTCGAGGCGGCCACCCTGTGCGGCTTGCCGCAGTCGCCCTCAAACTATGACCCGCTGCAGAATCCCGAGCTCGCCCTCAAGCGCCGCAACGTGGTGCTCAACCGCATGTACACGGCCGGCGACCTCACCCAGGAGGAGTACGAGGAGGCTGTCGAGCAGCCGCTCGAGACCCACGCCGGTTCCTTCCTGCAAAACGAGTCGCAGCAACCCTACTTCACCGACTACGTAAAGCAGCTGCTGCTGGAGGACTTTGACCAGGACACCGTGTTCCAGGGCGGCCTTAAGGTCTACACCACCATCGACCCCGCCATCCAGGACCAGGCCGAGGCGGCCGTCAACAACCACCTCAACGAGATCGGCAACGATCGCCTCGAGGCGGCGCTGGTGGCCGTCGACCCCGACACGGGCTACATCAAGGCCATGGTCGGCGGACGCAACTACCAAGAGAGCCAGTTCAACCTCGCCACCCAGGGGCGCAGGCAGCCCGGCTCCTCGTTTAAGCTCTTCACCCTGTGCGCGGCCCTGCGCGAAGGCATGAACCCCAACATCTACCTCAACTGCAACTCACCCATGCAGTTCTCACCCACGTGGTCGGTGCAGAACTTTGGCAACATCCAGTACGGCACCATCTCTCTGGCCAACGCCTTCGCGGTCTCGTCCAACACGGGCTTCGTGCAGGTCGCCGAGACCATCGGCGCCGATAAGATCGTCAACGTGGCCCACGACATGGGCATCAGCGTCGACCTTCCCGCCTATCCCTCGCTGACCCTGGGCACCGTCGGCGTACCGCCCGTACAGATGGCCGAGGCCTATGCGACCGTAGCCACAGGCGGCCTGCATCGTGATGCCATCGCCATCACGCGCATCGAGGACCGCAACGGCAACACCGTCTACGAGCATCAGGACAACCCCAACCGCGTCCTCGACGAGGACATCGCGTCCGCGGCCCTCGAGGTCATGAAGGGCGTCACCACCTGGGGCGGCACGGCCGAGGTCGTGGGCTCCAACCTCGAGGTCGACCAGCCCGTGGCCGGCAAGACCGGCACCACCGAGAACTACCGCGACCTGTGGTTCTGCGGCATCACCCCGCAGTACTCCGTGGCTATCTGGTGCGGCTACCGCGAGGAGGGCGAAATCTTTGTCTGGGGTGCCAACGGCCACCCCTACAACACCGCTTGCCCCATGTTCTACAACTTCATCAACTCTGTGCTGCGCGGCGCGCCGCGCGAGGAGTTCCCCACCTCCAGCACCCAGCCCACCTACAAAGACAACAGCACCTGGACCTTCAGCGGTGGCTCCTACAACTCCGGCTATGACTACAACAGCTACAGCGAGACCGATCAGACCGGTGACAACGGCGGAGGCGAGAGCTACTCCGACACCTCGGGCGGTGGCGAGGAGTACTACGACGACGGCACCGGTGGCGGCGAGGAGTACTACGACGACGGCACCGGCGGCGACGGTGGTGGCGGCGAGGAGTACTACGACGACGGTACCGGCGAAGGGTACTAGGCATTCGCGTACGTCATTTCCGTTCGACACATGAAGCGAGGGGCTCCTAACGGAGCCCCTCGTCGTTTGTGCGGGGTTCACGCGCGGGAGATACCCCTTTTTTACGCGAATACGAGCTCTACTTTCTGCTGCGACTAAGCTTGCTCACCAGATTGACGAGCTCTTCGGCTCCTTCGTCGGTGCCGCAGACCACAAGCACCGTGTCGTTGCCCGCAACCGAGCCACGCACGTCGGGCAGCGACGCCGCATCGACAGCTGCCGCCACACCAGGGGCCGTACCAGGCTGAGACTTGACTACCACCAGGTTGTTAGCGTTTTCGCAGCTCGTGACAAACTCCGACACCATACGCTGCAGATGCAGATCCTCCGCCAGCACGTAGATGCCCTCGGAAAGCTTGCGCAGACCCATGTCGGCGATATCGCGGGAGACGGTGGCCTGCGTGCAGTTGAAGCCCAGATCCTGCAGCTCCTCTACCAGCGACCGCTGCGTATGGATCGACTTGGCACGTACGATGTCACGAATGGCATCCTGCCTGCTATTGCGCCTCTTGACCATCATTCCCCCCGGAGCAGCTCTAGATTGGATACTTCTTTCTCTCCAATCGTGCATATTATAAGTAAGAATGTACGGTCATCGCCTTGTTATGTCAAAGGTTATCGAGTTTTTTGACTCTTTCTCGCAATAATGCATAGGTCTGGCCCATGCATCAGATGGCGCCCTTTGGCCCTTCCCTATTCAGAGCTGCGGAGGTGGCGCCGCAACAGGAGGACCGCGGCAAGGGTCCTATGCCCGTGCCGCGGTCCCATAGCACGCTCTAAAGGGTGGCCTGCTCGTCGATGAAGGCGTTGATACGAGACAGCGCTCCCCTACTGCCCCTGGGCGGCGTACTTCGCCTCGGTGGCCTCCTTGGCGGGGCGCCACCAGGACTCGTTGTCGGCATACCACCGGATGGTCTGCGCGAGCCCCTCGGCGAAGTCGGTGTGGGCAGGCGCCCAGCCCAGCTCGCGGCGGAGCTTGGAGCTGTCGATGGCGTAGCGGCGGTCGTGGCCGGGGCGGTCCCGCACCCAGTCGAAGGCGTCGGCGGGCTGGCCCATCGCGGCGAGGATGTCGCGCATGACCGTGATGTTGTCCCTCTCGCCGTCGGCGCCCACGAGGTAGGTCTCGCCGGGGATGCCCCTCGTCAGGACGGCCCAGACGGCGCTGGAGTGGTCCTCGGTGTGGATCCAGTCGCGGACGTTGCGCCCGTCGCCGTAGAGCTTGGGCCTAATCCCGCAGAGGACGTTCGTCACCTGCCTGGGGATGAACTTCTCCACGTGCTGGTAGGGCCCGTAGTTGTTGGAGCAGTTGGAGATGGTGACCGGCACCCCGTAGGTGCGGTGCCAGGCGCGGGCGAGCATGTCGGAGCTGGCCTTGGTGCTCGAGTACGGGGAGCTCGGGTGGTACGGGGTCTCCTCGGTGAAGCGGGCCGGGTCGTCGAGGGCGAGGTCGCCGTAGACCTCGTCGGTGGAGACGTGGTGCATCCTCTTACCGAACCTGCGGCAGGCCTCCAGCAGCTGGAAGGTGCCCTCCACGTTGGTGCGCACGAAGGGGCTCGGGTCGGCGATGGAGTTGTCGTTGTGGGACTCCGCGGCGAAGTGGACTATCGCGTCGTGCGCCGGCACGAGCTCGTCGAGCAGGGCGGCGTCGCATATGTCGCCCACCACCAGCTCGGCGCCCGTGCCCTCGATGTTGGCCGGGTTGCCGGCGTAGGTGAGCTTGTCGAGCACCGTCACCTTGACCTCGGGATGCTCGCGCGCCACGAAGTGGACGAAGTTGGACCCGATGAAGCCGCAGCCGCCGGTGACGATGATGGACTTGGGGGTGAACTCTTCTGCCATGCTAGGCCTCCTCAGGCGTCCTGTTTGAGAGGTAGTCCCTCAGTGCCTCCTGCCAGGGGCGCATCGTGTTGCCGATGGTCTCCTTGAGGCGCGCGTTCTCGAGCGAAGAGAAGTGCGGCCGGTCCGCGGAGGCGGGGTTGATCTGCTTCCACTGCTCGGAGGTGCAGCGCCTGACCTCGCACGGCACGCCGGCGACCCTGAAGGCCTCCTCGGCGAAGTCGGCCCAGGAGCACGTGCCCTCGTTGGTGCAGTGCCAGATGCCGTAGAGGTCGGTGAGGGCGATGCGCAGCAGCTCGCCGGCGAGGTCGTCGGCCGACGTGGGGTTGCCCAACTGGTCGTCCACCACCGTCACCTGGTCGTGCGTCGCGCCGAGGCGCAGCATCGTGGCCACGAAGTTCCTGCCGTCACCGTAGAGCCACGCTGTGCGCGCGACGTGCGTCCGCGGGTTGGCAGCGAGGGCGAGGCCCTCCCCCGCCAGCTTGGAGCGCCCGTAGGCGCTGATGGGCGCCGGGACGTCGGCCTCCGTGCGCGCGCCCTCCTCGTTACCCGGGAAGACGTAGTCGGTCGAGACGTGCACCAGCGTGGCCCCGCAGGCGGCGCAGGCACGGGCCAGGTTCATGGGCCCCAGCGCGTTAGCCGCGAAGGCGGCGGCAAAGTCGGTCTCGCAACCGTCGACGTTGGTCATGGCGGCGCAGTTGATCACCGCGTCGTACCCGTGGACGCCGAACCACGCCTCGACCGCGCGGGCATCGGAGATGTCGAGGTCGGGCAGGTCGACCCAGTCGACCTCGGCGCCCAGCCACTCGTCGGGGCAGCGCCCCTGCTCGATGCGCGCGCGCAGGGCACGCCCCAGCTGCCCGCGGCAGCCGGTGACCAGGGCCCTCATCGCCTGTCCCCTGGCATGCCCGGGACGATGCGTCCCTCCGCCACCTGGCGCAGGTGCGCGCCGTAGTCGCTCTTGCCGTAGCGCCCCGCGCACTCCAGCAGGCGCTCGCGGGAGACCCAGCCGTTCTCGTAGGCGATCTCCTCGGGGACGCTGACCGGCAGGTCCTGGGCGCGCTCGACGGTGCGCACGAACTGGCTCGCCTCGAAGAGGCTCTCCATGGTGCCGGTGTCGAGCCAGGCGAAGCCGCGCCCGAGCGTGACCACGTCGAGCAGGCCGTCGTCGAGGTACATGCGGTTGAGGTCGGTGATCTCGTACTCGCCGCGGGCGGAGGGCTCGACGCGCGCGGCGCGCTCGCAGACGTCCGCCGGGTAGAAGTAGAGGCCCGTCACGGCGTAGTCGCTCTTGGGGTGCGCCGGCTTCTCCTCGATGGAGACCGCGTTGTAGTCGGAGTCGAACTCCACCACGCCGAAGCGCTCGGGGTCGTCCACGCGGTAGCCGAAGACGGTGGCCCGGCCCTCGCCAGCGGCGGCCGCGGCGCCCCTCAGGCGCTTGCCCAGGCCGTTGCCGTAGAAGATGTTGTCGCCGAGCACGAGCGCGCAGGGGCCTCCCTGCGCGAACTCGCGGCCGATCACGAAGGCCTGCGCCAGGCCGTCCGGGCTCGGCTGCTCGGCGTAGGAGAGCTCCAGGCCGAAGTCGGAGCCGTCGCCGAGGAGCCGCTCGAAGTTGGGCAGGTCCGCCGGGGTGGAGATGATCAGCACCTCGCGGATCCCCGCCAGCATGAGCGTGGAGAGCGGGTAGTAGACCATCGGCTTGTCGTAGACCGGCAGCAGCTGCTTGCTGGTGACCGTCGTGAGCGGGTACAGGCGCGTGCCGCTGCCTCCCGCCAGGATGATGCCTTTCATGGGACCTCTCCCTATTCCTTGAGCCGAAGCGTGAAGTCTTCGCTTTGGGTTCTTTGGACGTTTTCTATTGTGCGTCGCCGCCGTCAAGCCAGAGCTTACGGCTGACAAAGTTCCATACCATCACGATACCAGTTGCGAGCACCTTTGTGACAGTGACCATGAGCGCCGACGTGCCCAGTGCGCGCGTGCCAATCCACATGATCGCTTCGTTCAGGAAAAAGCCCACCACCGACAGCACGATAAAGATCATGAACTCTCGCGTGCGACTCATGTCCTCGCGATGCGTGAACACATAGCGCATCGAGGCGAGGTAGTTGAACACGAGCGAGACACAGAACGATATGCCTGCCGCCAGCACCGGATCCATGCCAAACCCCTGCGACAGCAGCATCAACACGCCATAGTCGATGAGCGTCGCAAGCACCCCTACGACCCCGAACTTCAGTATCTGATTAATGAGCATCTGCATCGCGTGTCACCCCCTAGTGATTGCAGGTAATTATGCGCCTTCTCCCTGGGCGATCGCAGAAAAGGTAGAAACCCCTCTCCCCAAGCCCTGACGGACGAGTGGACTTCGCACCTCCCGTCCGATGTCGCAACGTCGCTCAAAGACAGCTCGCGATCGGCCCCGCAGGCGCCTCACACGGCTGCGCATCATTCGGCCTCGGCTTGGCACCAGGAATGCACCGATCTGTGACAAGACGGGCGGGTGACATGTGCGCTGGTAGGACTGCCCATCCGTTCGATATGCCTCACACCTCCCTTCCAGCCCATCGACCCATAAGCTACCGACGTTCCTGCACCGCTCGTTTTACTTGAGCGTTTCTTCTTTTGCACGCCTGGCGTACTATGTATGGGATTGTCTGGTTCATTCAGGGCAATGTCGATTCATACAGGTACACGAGAAGGAATATCCATGGCAAGCAGTCGTTCAGACGGTCGCAGGAGAAGCTCCTCGGGGTCGTCCCGCCAGCGCAACACATCTCGCAACTCCTCCCGCTCCAAGCAGGCGCGCCGCAGCAGCGACGGCCGCAGGCCCCTGCAGGGGCGTGACACGGGCTACCGTGTGGGCAGCAGCCGCCGCCAGTCGCCGCAGCGCGGCATCAATCCGCGCATCATCATCGCGGGCGTGGCGGCCCTCCTGCTGCTCATCGCCCTCATCTTTGGCATCAGCAGCTGCGTCAAGGGCTGCAGCCGCAACAGCAAGAAGCAGACCGAGACCCAGGAACAGAAGGTCAACCCCGACGACAAGCGTGTCGCCTACGGCGTGAGCTCCGAGGAGACCGCCAAGCTTTCCGAGGTCCTCGACCGCAACGAGACCTTCGCCAAGATCGCCAAGAATGCCAACAAGATCTCCGACGAGCGCCTCATCGACCTCGCCATCGCCGAGCCCGAGGCGATCGACTTCGTTGCTGGCAGCATCAAGGCCGACGGCAGTTCCCAGCCCTATGGCGACAACGTCACCCAGGGCGAGTATCCCAAGCTGTACACCTTCGACCCGCGTTGGGGCTACCTGTCGTACGCCGATGGCATCGTTGGCGTCACTGGCTCCGGTCCCGTGGCCCTCTCCATGGCTGGCATGGGTCTCACCGGCAACAGCGCCTACGACCCCGCCACCCTCGCGCAGGCCGTGTCTGCTGCCAACCTCGCCAGCGGCAGCTCTGGCATGGATGACTCCTTCGTCACCAACCACGGCTCAGAGGCTGGCGTGACCGCCACCAGCATCGAGGTCACCTCCGATGGCCTGTACCTGGCGCTCTCCGAAAGCCAGCCGGTTCTGGTCAAGATCAAGGCCGACTCCGGCATCGGCGCCTCCTATGCGCACTGGGCGCTGGTTGCGCAGCTCAACTCCGACAACTCGATCAACGTGTACGACCCCACTTCGGTGGAGGCCTCCTCGCACTCCTGGTCGCTCGGAGCCGTTGCCAACCGCTGCGACACCGCCTTCTCGCTGACGGCATTCAACGGCACGGGTAGCACGGATGCCGGCTCTGTCGACAGCTACAGCGAGTCATCCGACACCGAGGGCTCCGACACCAGCTCCGAGGGTTAGAAGCCAGATCCATATTCCCAATAGACCTGAGCGGGTCCGGACCATATCCGGACCCGCTCCTCGTTTGCAGACGAACCGCATGCCGACAGCCAAAACCATTCGCACCAGCCTCAGCCAACGGCATGGCAAAGGGGGAGCCCGCGCTTGTGTGCGGGCTCCCCCTCCTCAGACGCTATGTGGTGTGACCTACGCGAAGATCTCCTCGGCGGCAGCGCGCAGCTTGGCCTCGATGGCCTCGGCGTCGGCGCGGGTGGCACCCTTGGCAAACAGGTAGGCCTTGATCTTGGGCTCGGTGCCAGACGGACGGAAGATGATCTTGTTGTCGTCCTCGAGCTGGTACTCGATCACGTTCGCGGGCGGCAGGTACTGCGGGGCCTCCTTCTGCAGGCCGGAGACGCGCGGCATCTCGGGGCCGGTGGCGAAGTCGGTCATGCCGACGACCTTTAGGCCGGCAATCTCGGAGAGCGGCTCCTCGCGCAGGCTCTTCATCAGGGCAGCCATCTTGTCGGCGCCGGCTGCACCCGGGAAGCTGGCGTTGACGATGCCGTTGATGTAGTAGCCATACTTCTGGTACAGGGCGTCCATGGCCTC
>CACZCK010000006.1 GCA_902779675.1 uncultured Coriobacteriaceae bacterium
CGAGAGGCGGACTCGATGGAACCGGATGAGGCAGGCAACGACGAGGGGTACGATAGCTTGTAACGTTGGATCTTGGTCCAAGTTCACCACCGCAGTCCCGATGTGGTCAAATTAGGCCGACGCTAACACCACTTCCGATGCTCGCATTCTAGAAAACGGGTCGGACAGCAATTGAACCCGCCTCTCCCCTCTCTCACATCCCGTACACTACCCTCAGCATCCCACCACGCGACAGGAGCCGCCATGGACTCTCAGGACCACCGCCTCGTCAACGTCGACGTCGAGCTCGAGCGCGACTTCCCCGTCGACACCATCTCCGTCACCATCAACCTGGAGGGCACGCACAAAACGCGCGAGGCCTGCACCAACGAGTACAACCAGCTCCTCGCCGAGGTGCTAGCCGCCCTCGCTGGCGCGGGCATCCCCGCGGACGAGGTCAAGAACAGCGACTACCACATCTCCGCCCACACCGAGGAGCTCTACGTCAAGGACGAGGACGGCGACTACTACCAGGCCACCAACAAGCTCGTGGGCTACGACTACTCCGCCAGCATGAGCCTCACGAGGCCCTTCGCCGACTCCGACGACGCCAAGGCCATCTGGGTCGCGCTCGCCTCCTGCAGCGACGCCGTGCACTTCTCCGTCGACTTCACCCTGGCCGACAGGGAGGCCGCCAAGTCGTCGCTGCTCGCCGACGCCGTGACCGAGGGCCGCAGGCGCGCCGACATCCTCGCCGCGGCGGCCGGCGCCCGCGTCACCGGGATCCACTCCATCAGCTACGGGTACGCCCGCAGCTACGCGCGCGGCGCCATGATGGCGCCCGCCGGCAACGCGCTGTACAAGGCGTACGAGTCCGCCCCCAACTTCAACCCCGAGGACCAGAGCATCACCTGCGCGGTGCAGATGCAGTGGCGCATGGAGCTGGGGTAAGGGTCTGGCCTACGCCCGGCACAGGACGTGTTGTTGTCGCAACTGGTACGCAGTTGCGGTCGCCAAGACGCCTCCGCGGGCCCCTTGGCGGCAGAATCTGCGGACCAGTGCCCTCCCCCAGCTGCTCCACATAAATTATTGTCCGACTTGTATGCTATAGGTGGTCTTCCCCATCGGGTCGGCCATCCAGCGAGCTTCCAACCACTGGCAAAACCGAGCTGCCAGCTGAGGCGGCCGCACACGTCGAGGCATATGCTTCATGTTTCCCAGAACGTCGAGGCAGAAGGGAGAGCAGCACCATGACAGCATCCAAAATGCACCAGCGCGACACCACACGCACCTTTGGACCTCCCGGCAGCAAGAGCCTCGCAGGCATCCGCGAGGCACTGGGCATACCTCTCCAAGAGATGGCCACCTCGCTGGGCCTCAGCGCCGAGGCTCTCGCCATCTACGAGCGGCATCCTGGCTGGCTTTCGGCCCAGCAGCTCGGGCCCTTCGCCGAGCGCTACCACATAAGCTTGGACGACTTCGCGCAGCTCGAGGGCATCAGCGAGGAGGACGATGCGCAAATCCTGGACCTCACCGGCCACATTGAGGCCGAATGGGTCCTCTACATCGACCAGCTCCGAGAGATGGTGGCGAGCCATCACGCGGCGCAGGCCTCACCTCACACAAAGCCAGACCAAGGCCCCATGCACACATAGAGACGCACGCCCAGCACCCTTGTGCCAGCCGTGCGCCTCGCTACGCTTGTTGGCTCAGCGGGTTGCCCCGCGCTCCCTACTCCGCCTGTTGGTTGAAGTGCAGCTCCAGCGCCGCAGCCTCTTCCTCGCTTAGCTCGGTGGTGCCCATCGACAAGGCGATGCTCTGCATCACCGTGCCCGCACTCACGCGTCCGCTGCTCTCCTCGCTGTCGTCGTTGCTCGTGAGGACGCCCGCATCAACCAAGTCCTTCACGTTGGCGGCCTTGTCCAGGTCCTTGAACAGGAACAGGATGCAGTAGTAGTCGCCCTCGTCGGTGATGCTCTTGCTCGCGCACTCGATGGCGTCAAAGACCACGCCCTCGTAGAACGAGTCGGCCAGCTCCTGGGCGTCCTCGCCGCTAAAGTCGGACTTCATCAGGTGCACCTCGTCGGCCATGCCAGTCAGCAGGTCGTTCTTGTGCTTGATGATCTCGATTTCGTCCTCTTCGCCGGTCTCGCGGTAGATCACCACCTGGTAGTACTTCATGCTGTCGCCCACGTCGTACAGCATCGACGGCTTGGTGTCGTACACCACGTACTTGTCGGGCTCGGGAGACGAGCAGGCGCCGAGAACCAGCGTCAGGCAGACGAGCAGCGCGGTGGCCAGCGCTCCCAGGGTGAGGCGTTTCTTCATGGGTTCCCCCTTGCATCGGGTCTGGACAGCCACGCGTCGGCTGCCCCACGGCATGACCCCACCTTAACAAAGCTTAAAGTGTCTCGGTTGCCAAGCGGGCAGGTCAGTCCCCATACGGTAGCCAATGCCACCTTGGCACAGCTGCTAGTGCGTGGCGCCAAAGGGTGCACTCGCCAGCGCCGCACTGCGATAGGCGGGGTCATCGGTCACCTCGCGAATCACCTCGACCTCGGGCGGGAAGCAGATCTCCGCCTCGGGGCTGGTGAGCTCTATCTGCAGGATGGCCTGGTCGTCCCACCAGGGGTAGACGTCCAGCTCAAAGCACTGACCCTGGTATGGCAGGCAGTAGCGCGTCTTGGTCAGCTCGCGGCGCGCCGGGTCGGCCTGGCCCAGGATGTTCTCATACTCGCGCAGCGTCAGGCGCTGACGGCGCACCAGGCGCTTGCGCGAGCCCTCGATGCGCTTCTCGGTGAGGTAGAAGGTGTTCCACCCATCCGAGCCGATCTTGCGCACGCGCACCTCGGTGTCGGGGTCGGATCGCAGGTAAATCTGCGAGATCTCCACCCGCTCGCAACCGGGGATGGCCTCCAGCTGTGCGATGTCGGGGTACGCCACGATAAACGACCGCTTGGTGGGCTTGGGGGCCTCCTCGCCCAGCACGTACGAGATCTCACGGATCAGTCGGTCCATCTTACCCGCGAAGTCGGTGGAGTTGTCGATGATTCGCAGATGGTGGTGGGCGGCCCACGCCTCGATGAAGCCGTCGTCCATGGCGGCGGCCTCTTCCAGCGTCTCGTGGCGAGCTGCGTTGTTGTCGTTGGTGTAGTAGTCCTCGGCACCCTTGGCGGCCGTTACCAGGTGGAAGACGGCATCGTAGCTGTCGCGCAGCTGGGCCTCGGTGTAGCCCAAATCGGCAATCACGCGCTGAAACTCGTCGGCCGTCATGTAGTACTTGTTGTCCAGCATGCCGCGGTCGCACACGATGAGGATCTTGTCGTCGTCCATGCCGCGCGCCGCGCGCTCAAAGGCGCGCTCGGTGGTAACCTGTACCTTCATCTGGCACCACTGGTACTCCTCGCCCGAGGCGCACTCCCAGGGCAGGATGCCGTTGGTCTTGAACTCCGTGGCGGGCTCGGGCACCGTGATGACCTTGTAGCCCAGGCGGGTGAAGGCGGTGCGGATGCTGGCGAGTGCGGTGGTCTTACCTCCGCAGACTCCGCCGGTGACGACGATCTTGGTGATGGCGGGCATGCGAATCTCCTCACGACGGGTGTCGCGTTCGTGGTCACATCAAAGGATACACGAAACCCGTGCCCACCGCGGCAAGCCCTTCGCGCGTAAGTGGTCACTAGGGGTTACCCCCTAGTGACCATGTGCTAGTGCGTGGCGCCCTTGGGCTTGGAGGCAATCACCGCGTTGCGGTACGTTGGGTCGCCCGTCACCTCGCGAATCACCTTGATCTGGGGCGGGAAGGCGACCGGCGTCTCCTCGTTGGAGAGCTCGATCTCAGCGATGGCCTGGTCATCCCAGCAGGGGAAGACATCGATCTCAAAGTACTGCCCCTCGTAGGTCAGGCAGTAGCGAGTCTTCTCGATGCAACGCATCTTGGGGTCGGCCTGCAGCAGCAGCATCTCGTACTCGCGCTCGGTCAGGCGACGCTGGCGCACCAGGTGCTTGTGCGTGCCCTCGATGGCCTTCTCCGTAAAGGTGAAGATGGCCTCTCCCGACTGGCCACGCTGGCGGATGCGGATCTCGCGGTCGGGGTCGGAGCGCAGGTAGTACTGCACGATGGGCACCTTCTGGCAGTTGGGCAGGCTGTCCAGCCACTCCAGGTCGGGGTACTCGATCAGGAACTTGCGCTCCATCTCGTAGGGGGCGAGCTCGCCCAAAAAGTAGGTGATCTCGCGGATCAGCTGGCGCAACTTGCCCTCAAAGTCGCTGCGGTTGTCGATCACGCGGAAGTGCGGGTGGCCCGTCCACGCCTCGATGAACTTGTCATCCAGCTCTCGCGCCTGTTCCACCGTCTCGTAGCGGGCGCCGTTGTTCTCCAGCGTGTAGAACTCCTCCGCGCCCTTGGCTGCCGTCACCAGGTGGAACACGGCATCGTAGCCGTCGCGCAGCTCCGCCTCGTTCATGCCCAGGTAGTCCAGCACGTGGGCAAACTCCTCGTCGGTCATGTAGGCCCGGTTGTCCAGCTCGCCGCGGTCGCACACGATCACGATCTTGTTGTTGGGCATGGTGGCCGCCGCCTGCTCAAAGACGCGCTCCTTCTGCAGCTGCATCTTCATCTGGCACTTCTGGTACTCCTCGTTGGAGCCGCAGGTCCACGGGGCCACGCCGCCGCTGATCAGAGCCGTAGCCGTCTCGGGCACCACCAGCACCGTGTAGCCCAGGTGCGAGAGGGCCGTCTGGATGCGCGTGAGGGCGGTGGTCTTGCCGCCGCATGGTCCTCCGGTCACGACGATCTTGGTAATGGACATGGCACGAACCCCCTTGGTGGCGTCACTCGCTCCTCTTCATGACCATCATAGCGCGAAGCATTCCTCCGCGGGACACACCGTCGCCGCAACCCAAACGTATGCACACGATTCATTTGTGCAATATACCTTTTGTCCCCAATCTGTATGCGCAGGGCCTTTGTGGGCACACTCGGCGCCGCCAGCCTCACGCTCGCAGCGTGCGGCGGCAGCTCTGACGGAGGAAGCGAAGTCGCTCCGTTCGACGGCAAGGTAACTGGTTCCATTACCGCGCATGTCCAGGGTTACGACTGGGGCTGCGGCGTCGACAAGATCACCCTCGTGCTCGATCAGGCCCTCGACGCCATCGACGTCGACAGCCTCACCGTCACCGAGCACAAGCAGACCACCGACTGGACGCCGAGGACTTCCCCGTCATCGAGGCCGACTTCCCGCGCACCATCACCGCGGCCGCCGTCGACGGCACCAACGTGACCCTCGACCTGGCCTGCGACCCCAACAACGGCAGCCCGTTCCTGTACACCATGGCCACCGGCTACAACACCTGGTGCGACCCGTATGACCTTAACATCGCCATCGCCGAAGGCGCCGAGCTTACCGTGGGCGGCGAGGCCGTGACCGCGCTCGAGATCTCGGCCAAGCCTTCCGAGATGGTTCTCCAGTGCTTCGAGCAGGGTTGGAACACCGACTCCATGGAGACCAAGGCCGGCACCACCTACCAGTACGCGTACTGGGATCCCGAGGAGGAGAGCAAGAACCTGGTCGTCTGGCTGCATGGCGCCGGCGAAGGCGGCACCGAGGCCACCGACCCCACCGTCACCATCCTTGCCAACAGGGTCGTGGCCCTCTCCGAGGACGACTTCCAGGGCACCGTGGGCGGTGCGCACGTCGTGGCTCCGCAGTCCCCCACCATGTGGATGGACCAGGACGGCAACAAGACCTACATCGCCGAGGACGCTACCGAGATCAGCTCGATCTACACCGAGAGCCTCGAGGAGTTCATCGACACCTACGCCGAGAAGGTCGGCGCCGAGAAGATCTTTGTCTGCGGCTGCTCCAACGGCGGCTTCATGACCCTGTGGATGGGCATCCATCGTCCCGACAAGTACGTGGGCATCGCCCCCATCTGCGAGGCGATCCCCGACGGCGCCATCTCCGACGAGCAGATCGAGGGCATCAAGGACCTGCCGATGTACTTCGTCTGGTCTGACGACGACACCACCGTCGACCCCACGACCCACGAGATTCCCACGGTCGACCGCCTCAAGAAGGCCGGTGCCTCCAACCTGCACGTCTCCACGACCGAGCACGTGGTGGACACCTCCGGCGAGTACACCGACGAAGAGGGCAACCCCTACATGTACGCCGGCCACTGGAGCTGGATCTACTTCGATAACAACGACTGCGAGTGCGACGACGACGGCATGAAGGCCTTCGACTTCGTTGCCGAGTGCTTCAAGTAGGACCTACGACAGAGCGAGTGCCTCATGGGGGCGGGCGTCTGGGGCGCCCGCCCCTCTTTGTGGGCAAGGCGCTAAACTAGGGCCGTCGGCACGACGCGAGAGGAGGATGCGCATGGACAGGCGAGCAATCGTGATGGTGCTGCCTGTAGCGGTGACGCTCGGCGCCATCTTCCTTCTGGCGCAGCAGGACATCAACGGTACGGAGAAGCTGGCCTGGCGAGTGGAACAGGCGCTTGTGCACGTGGTGCCACCCACTGGCAAGGGCGAAATCGGTGAGCCAACGTGGTTCGGGCTCACCATCCGCCGGCTGGCGCATGTGGCGGAGTTCTTTGCCCTCGGGCTGGCGGTGGCGCTGGCGCTGCACATGCTGGCACCCGCGCGCCTTGCGCTCGACCCGCGCGTGGCGTATCTGGCGGTATGCTTTGTGGCCTCGCTCGCCGATGAGCTGCATAAGCTCTTTGTGCCCGGGCGCCACTTTGACACCAAGGACCTGCTGCTCGACGCCGCCGGCTACCTGCTGGCGCTGGCCCTCTGGCAGTTTGCCGGACTCCTGACCTAGCTCGCGCAAAGGGGCACCATTCGTGCAAAAGGAAGTATCCCTTATGCGCGAAGCTAGGCTTGTGCGGCGGCGAGCATCTCGCGTGCGTGGGCGAGCGACGCCTCGCTCGTGTCGCCCGAGAGCATGCGCGCGATCTCGGCCACGCGCTGGTCGCCCGAAATCTGCACGAGCGTCGTCTCGGGCACGTCGCCGGCCGACTTGCTCACCAGGTAGTGGCATGACCCCATGACGGCCACCTGAGCCAAGTGCGTGACCACGATCACCTGGTGTGTGTGCGCGAGGTCTGCCAGCACCTGCGCCAGCGCAACGGCCGTCGCGCCGCCCACGCCGGCATCTAC
Organism: uncultured Coriobacteriaceae bacterium; assembly: GCA_902779675.1. Taxonomy (GTDB): domain Bacteria; phylum Actinomycetota; class Coriobacteriia; order Coriobacteriales; family Atopobiaceae; genus UBA1367. The sequence goes on from CACZCK010000006.1 coordinate 7,145, forward strand.
CTCGTCGAAGACCAGCGTCTCGGTACCGTCGGCCTCGCCGAGCACCACCTTGCAGGCAAGCATCACGCGACTGACCTCACCACCCGAGGCAATCCTGCGCAGCGGGCGCGCCGTCATGCCCGCACCCGGACGGTACAGCAGCTCCACGCGGCTGGGACCGGCCGTGGTCCACTGCGAGCGCGGCAGGCGCTCGACCTGCACCGCGAGCTGGGCCGAACCCATCTCGAGGCGTGCCATCTGCTCGGTGACGGCCTGCGCCAGGCGTGGGGCCGCCTCGATGCGCGCCTTGTCGAGCGCCTCGGCACACGAGAGCAGGTGCGCCTCGGCGGCCTCGAGTGCCTTGCGTGCCTTGCGCTGACGCTCTCCCCCATCCTGTGCGGCGGCCACCAGCTCGGCGGCCTGGGAACGGCGCTCCAGCACGTCGGCCATGCGCGGGCCATAGGTGCGCATGAGCCCCTGGAAGGAGGCCATGCGCGTTTGCATACGCTCAAGCTCGTCGGGGTCAAGCTCCACCGAGTCGCGGTAGGAGCGCAGGTCGGAGGCCACGTCCTCGATGTCGATGAGCGAGCTCTCCAGGCGCTCGGCCAGATGGTCGAGCGAGCCGTCAAACGACGAGGCGTCGCGCAGCCAGTCGATGGCCTCGCCCAAGGCGTCGGCGGCGCCGTTCTCGCCCGTCACGGCCTCGTGTGCGCTGCCCACCGCACGCAGCAGCGACTCCGCGTGCTCGGCGCGCGGAAGGGTGACTTCCAGCTCGTCGAACTCCTCCTGGCTCGGGCCAATCTCGTCGATGCGCCGCAGCACAAAGGCCGCCTCGTCAAGGCGCTCGTCGGCAGCGCGGCTCATCTCCTCGATGCGCTCCAGCTCCTTGGCGGCAGCCCGCGCCTGCGCGAGCGCCTCGGCATACGCCTCGTGCAGCGGCCCCACCCGCTCGGCCGCCCAAGCATCGAGCAAGGCCACGTGTGCCGCAGGGTCCAGCAGGCGCTGGTGCTCGTGCTGGCCGCAGAGGTCGATGGTCGTACCGATGGTTGCGCCGAGCTCGCGCACCGAGGCCATGTGTCCGTCGATCTGCACGCGACCGCGGCCGGCAGCCTCCACGCGGCGGCGCACCACGCAGCCATCTGGGTCCCCGCCGCTCACGTACACGCGCGCCTCGACCTCCAGCGCATCGGCTCCTTCGCGCACCGCCGAAGCGTCGGCACGCTCGCCCACCAGCAGCTTTATGGCGCTGAGCAGCGCCGTCTTGCCGGCGCCCGTCTCGCCCGTAAGCACGGTGAGACCCGCGGCGGGCGTGATGGCTGCCTCTCGGATGAGCGCGACGTTGCGCACGCAGAGCTCGTCGATCATGGCCCCTCGCTATCGCTTGGTGTTGCCGTAGAAGACGCGCGAGACCGACTCGTAGAAGCTGCGCGCGCTGCGGTCGAGCAGGATGATGTCACCGGCGCCACGGCGCACCGTGGCGCGCATGCCGCGCAACCCCTCGCCCATGGGCTGGCCGTCCACAAAGAACAGGCGGTCGGCATGGCGCTCGGGGTTGATGCGCAGCTCCACCACATCGGAGGGCGAGGTGAGGAAGGCGCGCGCCGTGATGGTGTGGCAGGCCACGGGCACGCAGACCATGCCCGCGAACTCGGGCGTGACGATGGGCCCGCCAGCGGCGAGCGCGTAGCCCGTGGAGCCGGTGGCAGTCGAGACCACAAAGCCGTCGCCGCGCAGGCGGTCGATATGATGGCCCGAGACCGAGACATCGAAGACGATCATGTCGCCCCGCACGCCATGGGTGAGCGAGAGGTCATTGAGGGCAAAGCTGTGCTCGGTGACCATCGATCCGTCGGGCTTCTCGAACTCGACCTCCACGTCGAGGGTCATGCGATGCGACGCGTGCAGCTCGCCTGCCAGCGCGTCGGAGACCGTCTGGATGAGGTCGTCGGGGCCACCGCAGGTCAGAAAGCCCAGATGGCCGTACGAGAGGCCCAGCATGGGGATCTCGGAGTACCCCACGATGCGCGCGGCGCGCAGCAGCGTGCCGTCGCCGCCGAGCGAGACCACCAGACCCACACCCGTGGTATCCACGACCTTGTCGGGGAAGAGCTTCTTGTCGTGAGCCCACTGGACCTCGACCCCCTCGCCCTCGAGCCAGTCGGCCAGGCGATGAGCCCCCTCGACCGCATGGGGGCGCGCATAGTTGGGCACGAGCAGGACCTTCATCAAACCACCCCTCAAATCGAACGTACGTATGTATGAGTGTAGCATGACGGACTCGTTGCCGCGGGTCGCACGACGCGGCTCGTACTTGGCCACTAGCCTTGCGGCGTGGCGGCGAGCTGCCCTGCGAGCAGGTATTCCACGTTGCCCTTGTGCCCGGTGATGGGGCTCTCGCACGAGCCACCCAGCACAAAGCCGGCATCCTGCATGGCCTGCGACACCTTGCGCAGCGCCTCTTGGCGCACGCTCTCGTCGCGCACCACGCCGCCCTCCCCCACCTGGGAGCGTGGGGCCTCGAACTGAGGCTTGACCAGCGTGAGGAAGGTGCCTCCGGGCCCCAGCAGCCGCACCACGGCGGGCAGCACCGTAACCACCGAGGTAAACGACACGTCGCAGACGGCCAGCTGGTAGGAGCCCTCCTGCCCGGGCAGGTCGGGCACATCTACGATGTTGGTCTGCTCCATGAGGGTGACGCGCGGGTCCTGCCGCAACGTCCAGTCAAACTGCGCGCGGCCCACGTCCACGGCCAGCACGTGCTCGGCGCCGTGCTGCAGCAGACAGTCGGTGAAGCCGCCCGTCGAGCAGCCCACGTCCACGCAGCGCAGGCCACGCGGATCCACACCCAGGGCGGCAAGGCCGCGCTCGAGCTTGAGGCCTCCCCTGCTGGCATAGGGCTTGCGCCCACGCACGTGCAGGGGCAGGCCAGGCTTCACCAGCTCGCCGGCAGAGGTCAATCGCCGGTCGCTCGTGGACACCTCCCCTGCCATGATGGCACGCAGTGCGTCATCGGCAGAGGAGAAGTAGCCCCGCGCGACGAGCTCGGCATCGAGTCGTACGCGACGGGGCATCTAGGCTTCCTTGGTGGTGATGTCGCCGGGAGCGGCGCTGGCGTCGGCAGGGGCGTCCTTGAGACGCTCCAGCTCCGACGGCGAGAAATCGGTGGTGTCGACCAAATCAACCGCCTTGGACCCGAGCGCGATGGCCTCGTCAAAGAGGTCGAGCGAGCGCTCAAGCGAGGTGTCCTTGTCGCGCACCTGTCCGATGATCTCGTCGAGGCGCTCGGTGATCTGGTCGAAGCTCTTGTAGGCGGAGACGTCGGGCTTGCGGGCCATGGCCTACTCCCTCACCCAATCGGGAAGGTCCTCGACGTCATCGTAGGAGGGGTAGTCGCCCTCGTACGCCTCGTCATCGGCGTAGTCGTCGTAATCGGCGTCGTCGTCGGCCTCCTCGCGCTCGGCAATCTGCTCGAGAGCGGCAGCCACCACGTCCTCGCCGGCCTCCATCTTGCGGGCAACCTTGCCCAGCAGACCATTGACAAAGCGCGACGACTCGTCGGTGCCATAGGCCTTGGCCAGCTCGACGCATTCGTCGATCGAGACGGCCGTGTCGACCTCGTCCACGCGAAGCATCTCATAGAGCGCCAGGCGCAGCAGATTGCGGTCGACCGCAGGCATGCGCGAGACACTCCAGTTGGCGGAGGTGACACTGATCACGGCATCGAGCTCGTGGAGCATGGCGTCGGCGCCGAGGGCCAGCTCGGAAGCGTACTCGTCGAGCGGGCCCTCGTCCAGCGCATACTCGTCGTCAAGGATGTCGCTGACCAGGCGACCAGTCGCCTCGGCCTGAAACAGCAGCTGCAGTGCCTGGCTGCGAGCCAGGGTGCGGCCGCCAAACCTTGTACCTGCCACGTCTTACTCCTTGGGGAAGACGAGGCTGTCGATGCACACGTCCACAGAACCGACCTCGACACCGACCTGAGACGCAATGGCGACGGCAATTGCATCGCGCACGGCTGCGGCCAGCTTGGTGAACGGGTAGCTGTAGAACACCGCCAGGTGCACGGTGACGCGCAGGGAGCCGTCCTCGACCTCGGCGTCCACGCTGGAGTCGGGGGCCATGGAGCGGCTGGTAAAGACGCGCACGAGCGAGGAGGTGATGTCGTTGCCGCCCACGCGGGCGACGCCCTCCACACCCTCGGCGGCGCGGGCCACGATGGCCTTCACGACGCCCTTCGCGATGCTGATGCCGGAGATGTTGAGCTCGTTCTCAGCCATGTGAGGTCCTTTCAGAACGTGCTGACGAAACGCAGGGTACCGGCCTAGACGCGGCCGACGAACTTGCCGCCGTCGCGGGTGTCGATCTTGATGATCTCGCCCACGTTGAGGTACATCGGGACCTGCACCACGGCGCCCGTCTCGATGGTAGCGGGCTTGCCGCCGCCCTGCACGGTGTCGCCCTTAAAACCAGGCTCGGTCTCGGTGATTGCGGCCTCGATGAACATGGGCGGCTGCACGGCGTAGAGAACACCGTTGGCGTACTGCAGCAGGCAGGTGTCGTTCTCCTTGAACCACTTGGCGTTGTCGCCGATGAGGTCCAGGCCGACCTCGATCTGCTCGTAGGTCTCGTTGTCCATGAAGTAGTAGATGTCGCCATCGTTGTAGAGGTACTGCATCTCGCGCGTCTGCATGTTGACGCTCTCGAACTTGGCGGACTGCTGGAAGTTCTCCTCGTTCACGCGGCCAGTGCGGATGTCGCGGTACTTGGTGCGCACGTAGGTGTTGCCCTTGCCAGGCTTGACGTGCTGGGCCTCGAGGATGACGCAGTCCTTGCCCTTGATGTTGACGCCGAGGCCAACCTTGAGATCGGTGATGCCGAGAGTTGCCATGCGATAGACCTTTCAATCGTGCCCAGAGTGCGTCTCCAGGTAAGTTCACATACGTTTGCAAAGTATAGCGCAGCGTGCAGGGGCCATTGCCTGTGCTTGGCTGGCTACACGCGGATTCCGCTGTTGCCACGCTGATTCGTACAGCAAATCAATGAATCGATGCCATAAATTTCAAGATATCAGTGATTTTCAGGTGCCTTCCCAGAACCCCTATTTCAGATGGTACCTTCTACCTTGCCTTTTGTCAGTGCCGATACTCCCCATAGGGCGATACGACACCCTATATTTACTGATAAGTTGAAATTTATGGCATCGATTCATCGTTTTGGTGTACGGAGGTCGGGGATGTCAAATTACCTGCACCGGCTTCGCGCGGATTCACGGGTGCCATGAGGGCGATGTGGGGCAGCGGGACCCAAAAGTCAACGCCCCTCGGTTCGTTTGAACCCAGGGGCGTTGGTGTCGGTGCGGGGGCTGCCCTACTCGGCGTCGAGCGCCTTCTTGGCGACGGCGGCGAGATCGGCAAAGGCCTTCTCGTCCTCGTAGGCGATCTGAGCGAGGACCTTGCGGTCGAGCTCGACGCCGGCGAGCTTCAGGCCGTGCATGAACTTGCTGTAGGAAAGGTCGTTCATGCGGGCGGCAGCGTTGATGCGCTGGATCCACAGAGCGCGGATGTCGCGCTTCTTGTTGCGACGATCACGGTACTGGTACTGCAGGGAGTGCTGAGCCTGCTCCTTCATGCCGCGGAAGGTGCGGGAGCGGACGCCATAGTAGCCCTTGGTACGCTCGACGAGGGTCTGACGCTTCTTGCGACCCGCCACTGCGCGCTTGACTCGTGCCATATCTAATCAACTCCTTTGGAATGCTAACTCGGAAGAGGTGCGCGCTACTGACCCATGCGCTGGCTGACGGTGTGGGCGTCGCCCTTGGTGAGCTCGGTCTCCTTGCGGAAGCCGCGGATGCGCTTGGGCGACTTCTTGGTGAGGATGTGGCTCTTGAACGCCTTGGCGCGCATGATCTTGCCGGTGCCGGTGCGGCGGAAGCGCTTGGCCGACCCTTTGTGCGTCTTCATCTTGGGCATGCTAATTCTCCTTCTACTCGGCGTCGCTCTCGGGCTTCTTGTCGAAAGCCCCCTTGATCGGAGCGACGAGCATGTGCATGTTGCGACCCTCCATCTTGGGCTGCTGCTCGACCGTGGCGTAGGGCTTGAGGTCCTCCGCCAGGCGCTCCAGCACGTTGAGACCCTGCTCCGGGTGCGCCATCTCGCGGCCGCGGAACATGATGGTTACCTTGACGCGCGCGCCCTTCTTGAGGAAGCGCATCACGTGGTTCTTCTTGGTCTCGTAGTCGCCCACATCGATCTTGGGACGGAACTTCATCTCCTTGACCTCGACACGCACCTGCTTCTTGCGTGCGGCCTTGGCCTTGCGGTCCTGCTCGAACTTGTACTTGCCGTAATCCATGACCCTGCAGACGGGCGGCTCGGCGTTGGGTGCGATCTCGACGAGATCGAGATTCTGCTCACGTGCGATGCGCAGCGCATCGGGCACGCCAAACAGACCCAGCTGGGACCCGTCGACGCCGATGAGACGGCACATACGAGCCGTGATCTGGTCATTGATGCGAGGACCCTCGTTCTTGGCTATCTCTTCCACCTTCCCTTCATGCGCGGCGCGTGCCGCTTTCCGTGCGGCGCATGCCGCATAAAAAAACTCCCGGCACACAGGAAGCGCCCAGGAGACACGTTCCGCACGAGGCGGGGAAGCATACGTTGTCTGACCAGACAGCTACCCATGGGCGCCGCAAGGTGGGGACCCACTTTCGATCCCGCTTTGCACGTGGCGTGAAGCCACAACAGAGAGCATGATACTCCCTCGGACGACGTGGGGCAAGAAGCAATCTGTATCCGATGTGCAGGTATTGTGGCGGGAGGGGCAGGGCGACAGCGCGGTTGTAGGTGGTTCCGCCCTCGCGGGTTCGAGTCCGCGCGCGCCACACGGACAAGAAAAGCCCCCGCGGGCGGGGGCTCGTACTCACATGGTGCCCGAAGTGGGACTCGAACCCACACAGGTTTCCCTAACGGTTTTTGAGACCGTCGCGTCTGCCAATTCCGCCATTCGGGCAAGGCGATGCTGGTAACTATAGCAAATATCACCCCGTCACAGGGATGCCGACTACGATTCTGTTGAGGTCCTCACCAGGCTCGCAGGTCTGCAGGATCACGCGGCCCTCATCCACGACCGCGCGCAGCTCGCGGAGGTAGGCCTCCTTGGGGTAGTCAAAGATCTCCACCACGTCGATGGGAACGCCGTTAATCACCACCTGGTCGCCGGGCACCATGGTCAGGATCTGTTGCCCGTACTCCGACCAGTCGTGCGTCACGTAGTAGCCCTCGGCCCACTGCGTCAGTAGGCCGTCGGGACTGGCCTCCGTACCATCAAGGTCATCGTAGGCGACCCACCCATCAAACACCATGGACTCCTGCGACGTATACGAGAGCGACACCACGCGTCCCAGCGCGTACTCACGCAGCTCGCTCTCGAACACCCGCTTGCCCGCATCGATGCCCCACCACATGCCGTCTCGCAGCACCGACTGCGCGACTGCACGCTGCGTCGCATAGGCATGCGCCACACAAGCCAGCTCCTCGGTAGCCTCGCGAAAGCTCGCTCCGCAGAGCGCCGGCACGCACAGCGTCAGCCCAAGCAGCGCCGCCACCCGCCGACGCAGTACCGCCCTCTTGCCCATGTCACGCATCAGTCGTTGGAGGGACGCCAGGCACCCGGTTGAAGGTAGGGATTGCTTGCCAGCTCGCGAGCCATGGTCGTAGCGGGATCGTGACCGCACAGCAGCGTGACACCTGGGTCGATAAGCCCGGCAAGGCGCTCGAGCGTGGAAGACATCTGCTTCCAGCTGCCGCCCATCAGGTCGGTGCGACCGCACGAACCCGCAAACAGCGTGTCGCCCATAAACGCCACGCCTTCGGCACTCCCCTCGCCCAAAAGCGAGATGCCGCCAGGCGTGTGGCCCGGCGTCTCCACCACGCGGAAGCGCGCCGTTCCTACCTCGAGCACGTCACCCTCGCGCAGGAGCTGGTCGGGCTCGGGAGGGTCGGCAAGCTCGCTGCGCAGCGCCACGAAGTCGTGACTCGAGATCTCGAGCGCACGCACGGCATCAGCCGCATCGCCCTCGCCGATAGCCCACGGGGCGCCCGTCAGCTCGACAAGCGCCCGCACGCCACCCACGTGGTCGTGATGTCGATGCGTGGCCACCACCTGCGTCACCCGCACGTCGCCGAGCTCGTCGGCGATGCGCGCGCCAGACGCGCCGGGGTCCACTACCAGACACTCCCCTGCCGAGACGTAGGCGTAGCAGTTAGTCTCCAGGTCACCCACCACAAAGCAGCGAATCTCGTCGCGCGTGTCCATGGGCGTCGCTCCTCTCGTGTGCCGCAGGCCCGTGGCCCGCGTTGCGGCGTAGCAGGACGACAGGCCCGGCTGCGCCGGTCATACCTGCTAGACGTGGCGCTTGAGCTGCTTGGCCCCCTCGCCCGGCATGATGCGACGGGCGTCATAGACCGACGGCACCCTGCTCACGCGGGCCAGCAGCGGCCCCAGCAGCGACGCATCGGACAGCGCGATGAGGAAACGCAGGCGCGCCACGCCGGTCGAACCCGTCTGCGTCGCGGCCGACAAGATATTGCAGCCAGCCTCGGAAAGCGCGATGGTCACGTCCTTGAGCAGGCCCATGCGATCGGTGGCCTCGACCACGATCTCGACCTGGAACTCCGTGGCACCAGAGGCATCCCACTCGACGTCGATCATGCGCTCGGGGTGCTCCATGAGCGAGGCGACGTTGGGACAGCTGGCACGGTGCACCGAGACGCCGCGGCCACGCGTGATGAAGCCCACGATCTGGTCGCCCGCCACGGGGTTGCAGCAGTGTGCCAGATGCACCAGCAGGTCGGGATCGCCCTTGGCAATAACGCCGCAGTTGCTGTGGCGCTTGCGGTCGCGCCGGATGGGAATGAGCGGCTTGTCCTCGGCGATGAGCATCTGCTTGTTGGCCTTGCGCGCCTCGCGCTCGATCTCGCTCGCGGGACGGGTCTCGGCCAGCACGTCGTCCACACGATGGGCAATCTGCTTGGCCGACAGGCGGCCCGAGCCGATGGCGGCGAGCATCGTCTCGACGTCGTGGTAGTCGGTGGTGTCGCACACCTTGTCGAGTGCCTTGTTGACGCGCTGCGAGGAGATGCCCAGCCCGTGCTTGCGCAGCTCGACGGCCAGGTACCCCCTGCCGCGCTCGGCGTCGTCTTCCTTGTTCTCCGAGGCAAAGTACTTGCGGATCTTGGAGCGGGCGGAAGGCGTGACCACCATCTTGAGCCAGTCGTGGCCCGGCTTGGCGTTCTTGTTGGTGATAATCTCCACGCGGTCGCCGCTCTGCAGCTTGTAGGTGAGCGGCACCATGGACCCGTTGACCTTGGCACCGATGCAGTGGTTGCCCACCTGGGTGTGCACGGCATAGGCGAAGTCGAGCGGGGTGGACTCGCGACGCAGGCTCATGACCTCGCCCTTGGGTGTGAAGACAAAGATCTCATGCTCGAAGAGGTCGACGCGCAGGCTGTTGAGGAACTCGTGCGGATCCTCGATCTCCTCCTCGGTGGCCCAGTCGAGCGTGCGACGGATCCAGTTGATCTGCGAGTCGACGGAGCGCTCTTCGGAGGTCATCTGACCGCGCGAGTTGCCGGCGCGCTTGTACAGCCAGTGCGCCGCAATACCGTACTCGGCCTTGTTGTGCATCTCGTACGTGCGGATCTGGATCTCGACGGTGCGCACGTCGGTGCCAATCACCGTGGTGTGCAGCGACTGGTACCCGTTGGCCTTGGGCATGGCCACGTAGTCCTTGAAGCGTCCGGGAATGGGATGCCACAGCGAGTGGACCGCGCCGAGCACGGAGTAGCAGTCGCCCACACTCTCGGTGAGCACGCGCAGGGCAATCAGGTCGTAGATCTCCGAGAACTCCTTGCGCTTGCGTGTCATCTTCTGGTAGATGGACCAGAGGTGCTTGGGACGGCCCGTGATCTGGTAGCCGGTGATGCCCGCGCGGCGCAGCTCCTCGTCGAGGATCTTGATGGCACCGGCGGTCTTCTCCTCGCGCTGTGCGCGCGACTCCTGCACCATGCGGGCGATGCGCTCGTACTCCTCGGGCTGCAGGTAGAAGAAGGCCAGGTCCTCGAGCTCCCACTTGATGGACGAGATGCCCAGGCGGTCGGCGAGCGGCGCGTAGACGTCCATGGTCTCGCGCGACTTGAGCACGCGCTTCTCGGGCGGCAGCGCCGCCATGGTGCGCATGTTGTGCAGACGGTCGGCGAGCTTGATGATCAGCACGCGGATGTCCTTGCTCATGGCCAGGAACATCTTGCGCAGGTTGAGAGCCTGTTTCTCGTCCATGGAGGACACCTGCACCTGCGTGAGCTTGGTCACGCCGTCCACGAGCTCGGCGACCGTGGCACCAAAGCGATCGGTGAGGTCGTCGAGGGTTGCATCGGTGTCCTCCACCGTGTCGTGCAGGATGGCGGCACAAATGGGATCCTCGTCCATGTGCAGGTCGGAGGCCAGGATGATGGCCACCTCGACCGGATGGTTGATGTAGGGCTCACCCGAGCGACGGCGCTGGTTGCGGTGGAACTCGCGCGCAAACTCGTAGGCCCGGTTGATCTTGTCCATGGCCTGCGGATCGAGGTAGCTCGAGCAGGTGGCCTGCAGCACGCGCCAGTTGTCGGCACCGGGCGCGGCCCCGCGCCTGCGCTTCTCGCCCTGTGCGTTCTGTGCCCTTAGCGTCTCGCCCATCTCGACCTCCCCGCCTTGGTCGGCACCCAAAGCCTAACCATAGCACAGAGGCATCGCCCACGGGCGAGCGGTACCGCCGAGCGTCTAGCGGTCCACCACGCGCCCGAAGGAGGGCACGATGGGCCGGTTGACGCGCTCGAGCATGGCCTCCACGTCGGCGCCGAGCGCCCAGTCGCGGAACTCCGCAAAGGCGTCGCGGGCGCGGAGCCCCTCGAGATAGCGGGTCGACTGCTCGAGGTCCATACGCGACGGGCTGCTTACCATTGTGATACGACGCGCGGTACCGTGGCCCGAGGTCTGCAGGAATCCCAGCTCCCTAAAGATGGAGATGCCACACGAGACCGAGCGCTCGTCGAGGGTGGTGTGTGCGTCGATGGAAGCGGCCCTCAGCGCGATGTCGGCATTGCTCAGCTGGAACGACTCCTCGCCCGTCTCGGCGGCCACCTGCCTGCCGATGGTCATCAGCGTGCGGTAGAGGGTCACCAGCTCCTGGCGCGAGGGAGACGACCCCGCGATGACGTGCTCGTTGATGCGCGCGTCGCGTGAGCCAAAGAGCAGGTGCACGCAGGCGGGCTCGCCGTCGCGCCCAGCGCGGCCGCTCATCTGGTTGAACTCGATGGAGCCGAAGGGCATGTGGTAGAGCACCACGTGACGGATGTCGGGCAGGTTGACGCCCTCGCCAAAGGCGCTGGTCGAGACGATGCAGGTCAGCTCCCCAGAACGGAAGGCGTCCTCGACCATGGCACGCTCCTCGCGCGTGAGGCCCGCGTTGTAGAAGGCCACGCGTCGTCCAAGCTCGGGGATGGAGCGGCGCAGCATGCGTGCCAGCGACACCGACTGCTCGCGCGAGTTGACGTAGACCACGACCTTGTGGCCCAACGAGACCAGCGAGACGAGTGCAGCCTCTCGGTCACGCAGCTCGCGGCAGTCGCGCATCGCCAGGTTCTCGCGCACGCTGGCGTCCACGATCACGTCGCCCTCGGAGATGCCCGCAAGCGAGCAGATCTCGTGCGCCACGTCATCTTCGGCAGTGGCTGTAACGGCCAGGACCGTGGGCTCCCCGAGCAGCTGGCGCACCTGCGGCAGCTGCGTGTAGGCACTCCTGCCACCGCCCTTGGCGGTGCCGGCGTGATGCGCCTCGTCGATGACCACAAACCCTATGCGCCGCGACGCAGCAAAGCGCTCTGCGTGGATAGCCAGAAACTCGGGCGTGGTGAGCAGCACGTCCACGAGTCCGTCGCGCAGGCCCTCAAAGGTCTCGTCGCGCAGGTCCTGCGAGGTCTCGCCGGTGAGCACGCGGACCGAAAGCCCCAACTCGCCGAGCGTGTGCTCCAGATGGAAGGACTGGTCGGCGACCAGCGCTCGGAGCGGATACACAAACACGCTGGCACGGCCGCGGCCAATGGCCTCGCGCGCCGCATGGATGTGGAAGATGAGCGACTTGCCTCGGCCGGTGGCCATCACGCACAGCGTCGAGCGGCCCTGGGCCAGCTGCGCGAGCGCCTCGCGCTGCGCGGGCAGCAGCTCGTGCGAGCCGATCATCGCGCGGCGGAGCTCGTCCTCGAGCGCCGAAGGTGCCAGCTGCGCCAGGCGCGAGCGCTGGGCCGACGCCTGTGCCAGACGCTCGCCGTCGTCGGCGGCGTCCTCGCGGCACACCTCGATGTTCGCCCCGTACGAGCGACCCTCGTCACCACCGGTGACGGCGCTCACGTGGGCAAGGTAGCGCATGCCCCCGTCGAGGTTGGGGGCCAGGTGCGCGGCAATCTGCCTGCGCAGGAACCCCACCTGAGCGCCGCTGAGCGTGCGCAGCGCGATGGCGTTGGCGTCTACGGGGTTGTTGGGGTCGCGGACGACCGCCAGCTCCTCCCCCACGCTCAGGCCCGAGACCACTGCCTGACGCCCTTCGAAGGTGACGCCTACGACCTTGGTCACAAAGCTCGTGGCCTCGGCAATGCTGGCATACGCATCGCGCGAGAGAATCTGCTCGGCGCGCGAGAAGAGCTCGTCGGCAACGCTGGCCTCCCGCTCCTCGTCACGCCGGTCGTCGTCACGATAGAGGATGTCGCGCACCATGAGCTTGGGCTTGGTCCGACCCTGCCACGTCTCGTTCATGGCATCGAACACGAGGTCGACCGCCTCGTCGCAGGCGGCCGCACGCTCGATCTGTGGCGCGCGGAACATGATGGCTGGCACCGTGCCCACACCGTCGGTGGCCAAGAAGCGCAGGTGGTTGGCCCCCGCGCCTACGCGGGCGCGATTGCGCATGCACACGCCGCACGCAGCGAGCAGCGGCTTCTTGTTGCCCTGCCCAAAGGGCTGCAGTACCTCGAGCTGCTCGATGCCCGCCATGGTGAGCTCGGAGAGCGACACCAGGGCGGCCACCTCACCGCGGTCGACGAACTGCTCCTCGGGCAGGTCGGCCATCACGGCCTCCAGGCGCTCCCTAAAGGCGTCGAGCTTGCTGGCCTCGCAGGTGACGCCCACCGCACCGGCATGGCCGCCAAAGCGCACCAGCAGGTCGGAGCACTGCTCCACGGCGTGGAAGAGGTCGACCGAACCCACCGAGCGGCCCGAACCGCGGGCGATGCCGTCGGTGATGCCGAACAGGATGGCGGGAACGTGATAGGTGTTGGTGATGCGACTCGCCACGATGCCCTTGACGCCCTCGTGCCAACCCTCGCCCGCGGCGACCACCACGCGACCGCCGTCATAGGTGCGCTGAACCTCGGCCAAGGCGGCCTCAGTCAGCTCCGACTCGATCTCGCGGCGCTCGGTGTTGATCTGCTCGAGGCGCGCGGCCAGCACGGAGGCCTCGGCCGGATCGTTGGTGTAGAGCAGGTCGAAGGCCACGTCGGTGGAGCCCATGCGCCCGGCCGCATTGAGGCGCGGCACCAGCGAGAATGGCAGCTCGTCGGCCGTGATGCTAGTGAGGTCCACGTTGGCCGTGGCTGCGAGCGCCACGATACCCGGACGCGATGTGCGCCGCATATGGGCGATACCGTCGGCCACCAAGGCACGATTCTCGCCCTGCAGCAGCATCATGTCGGAGATGGTGCCCAGCGTGGCGACCTCGGTGTAGCGCCGCCAGAGGTCGGGCTGGCCCAGGCGGTGCCCCAGCACGTCGATGAGCTTGAGCGCCACGCCCGCACCGGCCAGCTCCCGCGAGGGGCAGTCGGCCGACAGCTTTGGGTCGGTCACGGGGACGCCTGTGGGCACGAGGTCGCCAGGCTCGTGGTGGTCGGTGATGACCACGTCGATGCCCTGGCAAAGCAGCCATTCCACCTCGCGGGCGGCAGCGATACCGTTGTCCACCGTCACGACCAGCGAGGGGTGGCAGCCCTCGATGACGCGGGCCAGAGCCTCCTCCGAGAGGCCGTAGCCCTCGCCAAAGCGGTTGGGTATATAGGGACGCGCGTCTCCGCCCAGGTCCTTGAGGCCCAGGGTGAGCAGGCAGGTGGCACTCATGCCGTCGACGTCGAAGTCGCCGAACACGGCGATGGTCTCGCCGTCCGCGATGGCACGCTCCAGGCGGTCAGCCGCCTCCCCCATGCCCGGAATGAGCATCGGGTCATACCAGTCGCGCTCGAGCGAGGGCGAGAGGAAGGCCTGTGCCTCCTCTACGCTCTCGTAGCCGCGAGCAACGAGTACGCGCGCCACGAGCGGCGAGATACCCAGCGCCGAAACGAGCTTTCGCTCGGCTCCGTCGTCAGACGGCAGTACGTCCCAGCGCCTGCTGCCGATCAGGCCGCCCACGATCAGGCATCCGCCACAGGCGTGACCGCCGTGGCTCCGTCACCGTACTTGGCTTCGAGCTTGGCCCAGCGGGGCTCGCGCGTCTTCCACATGGCGAGCAGCGGTGTAGCCACCGCGTAGCTGGAGTAGGTGCCCAGCAGCTCGCCCAAGATCATGGCGAAGGCGAAGTCCTTGAGGGTCGCCCCGCCAAAGAAGTACATGGCGAGCTCGGGAACAAGCGTGGTGATGGTCGTGTTGATGGAGCGCACCACGACCTCGTTGACCGAGAAGTTGCAGATCTGGATGTAGGTGCGATGGATACCGTCGCGCAGCGTCTTGGCGTTGTCGTTGGTGCGGTCGAACTCGACCACGGTGTCGTAGAGCGAGAAGCCCATGGTGGAGAGCAGGGCTGCCACCACGTTGGGCGTGACGGGGATCTGCGTCCAGGCGTAGATGCCCAGGATGATGACCATGTCGTGGATGAGCGCGATCACGGCCGTGATGGACATCTTGAACTCGTAGCGGATGGAGACGTAGCCAATGATGAGCAGGATGGCCAGGCCAAAGGCCATAAGCGAGGAGCGCGTGACATCGGCGCCCCAGTCCGGGCCAATGGTGGTCACGTTGTAGTTGGCCTCGGAGAGCTCAAGCGTCTCGGCGGCCTGCTTGGCGTGGTCGTTGGCGGTGTTGGGGTCGGTGGTGTCGGAGCGGACGATGAAGCCGTTCTCGCCATCGGAGGCCGTGGTGGTCTGGATGGTCGGGTCGACCTCACCAGCATCGGTGAGGGCCTCGCGCATCTGCTCGATGCTGATGTCGCCCGTGCCGTTGAAGTCGATCTCGGTGCCGCCCTGGAACTCGATGCCAAAGGTCAGGCCACGCACCAGCAGGCCCACGATGGCAAGCACGGTCATGACGGCAGACAGAGTGAGCAGGACCTTGCGGTACTTCATGAAGGGAATCTCGAAGGAGAAGTGGTTACGCATTGGCCACACCCCCCTTCTTGCTCGCGGCAGGCGCGGCGGTGCGCGCAGCCTTCAGCTCCTCGGCCTCGGCGAGGTCGTTTGCCACGCCCCAGAACTTGGGGTGCTTCTGGATGGTACCCAGGCCCAACAGGCGCAGCGCGGGAGCCTTGAAGAGGAACATGGTCACCAGATCGCACAGGATGCCGAGGGCCGTGGTAAGGCCGAAGCCCTTGACCGGGCCGACAGCCATGAAGAACAGCGCGAGAGCCGTGACCAGCTGCACGGCGTCGGCGTCGAGCGAGGTGGAGATGCCCTCCTTGGTGCCACCGATGGCCGCAGCACGGATCGAGCGGCCCATGCGGATCTCCTCGCGGAAGCGCTCGAGCACCAGGATGGAGGAGTCGGCTGCGGAACCGGTGGTGAGCACCACGCCCGCCAGACCGGGCAGCGTCAGCGCGAAGGCGCCCATGTGCGAGAGCAGCGCGAGCAGGCCGAGGTAGATGACGCCAAAGACCAGCAGCGAGCCCATGGTAAGCAGGCCCAGGCCCTGATAGAAGAAGAACAGGTACGCCACGACCACGGCGCCACCGATGGCGATGGCAAAGACGCCCTGGCGCAGCGAGTCCTGACCAAGGGTCGGGCCCACGACACGGCTCTCGGAGTAGCTCAGCGTGACGGGCAGCGAGCCGGAGTCGAGCACCGTCTTGAGCGCCTTGGCCTCGTCGAGGGTGAAGTTACCGGTGATGGAGACGTTACCGTCGGAGATGACGTTCTGCACCGCAGGTGCGGAGTTGACCACGCCGTCGAGCACGATGGCGATCTGGCCATGCGTGGGGGCAAGCTCCTCGGTCACTTCGGCGAAAGTCTTGGCACCCGCGCTGTCGAGCGAGACGTTGACGGCATAGGCGCCGGTGGCCGAGGTGGCCGCCTGGGCCACAGCCGAGCTCTTGATGGAGGAGCCGTCCATGAAGGCGGTGTAGGTGCCCTCCTTGAGCTTGACGTTCTCGGTGCCCGCCCCGATCTTTGCCAGTGCATCGGCGTCACCGATGGCGTCGAGACGCACGAACTCGAGGTGGCCCGTCTGGCCGATGGTCTTCACAGCCGCGTCGGCGTCGGTGGCACCGGGAATCTGCACCAGGATGGAGTTGGTACCCTGCTGCTGCACCGAAGTCTCGGCAGCGCCGAGGGCGTTGACGCGGTTCTGCACGATGGCCGTAGCGGTGGCCATCTCGTCGGCGGTGGGCATCGTGCCGTCGGTCTTGCTGGCCGACAGGATGACCGACACGCCACCGCGAATGTCGAGGCCCTGCGTAATGCGCTCGGTGGGAGGCATGAAGCCTGCGATGCAGCCGATCAGGATGATTGCCAGGCAGAGCAGGGTGAATCGATAGTTACGACCCTGCATGCTGCCACCGCGGTTGCGGTTTGCGCGCTGCTTGCGCGCGCTGCCGGAGCCCTCCTGGGCATTCCAGCGGTCGACGCCCGACTTGGACGTCGACGAGCTCTTGTCTCGCGCCATAGGTTGTACTTCCGTTCGTCGGAGGTTTAACCCGACAACAATACCACTGTTGGATGTCAGAAAAACGCAACGAGACGGAATTGACAGCATCGGTCAAGGTGCGCCGCTCCCCCACCGCACCGTGGGGAAGCGACGGATATGGCCTCTTACCAGTCGTTTGCTCCCGGGGAGGCCATGTAGTCGTCGACGAAGGCCTGGTATGTTCCCGCGACGATGGCCTCACGGGCACGCCGCATGAGGTCGAGCAGGAAGTAGATGTTGTGCATCGACAGCAGGATGGAGGCTGCCATCTCCTTCTGCCTCACCAGATGGTGCAGGTAGGCGCGGGTGTAGCCGCCCGTGCAGACCGGGCAGGTGCACCCGGCGTCCAGCGGGCCCGCGTCGTGGGCATGCGTGGCGTTGCGCAGGTTGATGCGCCCCTGCGTCGAGAAGGCGCTTCCCATGCGCGCCGTGCGCGTAGGAAGCACGCAGTCGTACATGTCGATGCCGCAGGCCACGCCGCGCACCAGCGTGGTGGGGTTGCCCACGCCCATCAGGTAGCGCGGCTTGTCCTTGGGCATGTGCTCGCTCACCAACGGGGTGAGTGTCTCGAACATCGTCTCGTGGCTCTCCCCCACCGAGTAGCCGCCAATACCGTAGCCGGGAAAGTCGGCGCACTCCTCGAGGTGGTGCAGCGAGCGCAGACGCAGCCCGAGGTCCATACCGCCCTGCACGATGCCAAAGAGGGCCTGCGGGTGCCCCTGGTAGGTGAGGTGCTCGTTGCGCTCGTGCTCGGCCCAGCAGCGCTCGGCCCACATGCTCGAGAGCTCCACGGCGCGCTCCACGAAGGGACGCGGGCTGGGATAGCCGGGACACTGGTCGAGCTGCATGACGATGTCGGCGCCGAGCTTGCGGGCTATGTCCATGTTCTGCTCGGGCGTCCAGCGCACGTAGCTGCCGTCGTAGTCGACCGCTCGGAACGTGACACCGTCGTCGGAGAGCTTGACGTTGTCGCCGTGGCTAAAGACCTGGAACCCACCCGAGTCGGTGAGGATGGGCCCGTCCCAGCGCATGAACTCGTGCAAGCCACCCATCTCGTTGACCAGGTCGGCACCGGGACGCATGGAGAGGTGGTAGGTGTTGGCCAACAGGATCTTGGTGCCCAGCTCGTGCAGGGTGGGTGGCAGGAGGCCCTTGACCGTGGCCTTCGTGCCCACGGGCATGAAGATTGGCGTGGGTATGTCGCCGTGCGGGGTGTGCAGCACGCCCGCGCGCGCATGGGTCTTGGGGTCCTCGGCCACCACGTCGAAGGTAAAGGGTCGCTTCTCGCTCTCGCACTCACACATTGCTCGCTCCGTCCGCCTCGGCCATGGCACGCTCGAGCCAGCGGGCCACGCCATCGTCATACACTGTCTCGCACACGTCGTCCGCCAGCTCGCGCACGCGGCGGTCGGCGTTGCCCATGGCCACGAAGGTCCCGCAGACCTCGGCCAGCGTGGCATCATTCTCGGAGTCGCCGAAGGCCACCGCACAGGCGGGCTCAATGCCCAGACGCTCCATGAGCCAGGTCGCGGCGTTGCCCTTGGTAGCACCCTTGGCCGTGATCTCGAGCTCGGTCGTGCTCATGCGGGCGATCTCGAAGTCCCCCATGTGCTCGAGGATGTCGATCGCACGCTCGCAGGCCTTTGCCGATGGGAGCGAGCAGCCCATCTTGAGCAAGCCGCCCTCTGCTACCTCGATGTACGGCCGGATGTCGAACACCTGCCTCATGCTGTCGTCATGCTGCACGATGCGCTTGGCAAAGCGTGCGGCACGCCTCAGGCGCAGCATGGTGGCCTTGGTGTGCAGGGCCGCCCCCGTATGAAGTGCGTGGCGCATGTCCGACCCGCTGAGCCGATCCGACCCGCCGAGCGGCTGGCGGCGCCCCGTGACCAGATACGACAGGCTCCGCCACTCAAAGTACGACTTGCCGTCCACGAAGGCGTTCCAGCCGGCTCCGAGTGGCTCGACGGCGTCCATGACGGCAAGCGCACGCTCTCGCGGGATGAGCCGCTCGTGCAGCATGCCGTCGATCGTGTCGTACACTACGGCACCGTTCGCGCAGATAAGATAGTCCATGGTCTCGGGGCCGCGCAGGCGCTTGGGCACCATGTGCAGCGCACGACCGCTCGACACGCACGTCATGACCCCACGCTCGCGCGCGAGCGCGATGGTGTCGATAACCCTCTCGGTCATCTTGGTGCCATCAATGAGCACGGTATCGTCGAGGTCGACGAGGATGAGGCCAATACCCTGGGGGCACAGGCGGGTGGGTCCTATCATGCGGTGCGCTCCGATCGTTCGCGGATAACCTTTTTAGAATACCATGCGTCGCACACCGTCACCCCATCCCAACATGCCGCGACCCCGTGCTAAGGCTGCCTGCGCATTCCCGTTCGCCATACGCGCGCAGAGGGATACTCCCTTTTGCGCGAGCCGGCTTCGTCAGGCACAAAAAAAGCCCGGCACCATGCGTGCCGGGCCCCGAGTCTGCTGCGTAGCAGCTATGACGACGATTAGCCTACTCGCCGAAACCGCTGTCCACGAGAGCAACGAGAGCGTCGAGAGCAGCCTGCTCGTCAGGGCCGTCGCAAGCAATCTCGACCTTGGCACCAGTGCCGAGGCCAGCAGCCAGGATCATCATGATGGACTTGGCGCTCACGGGGGCGGTGCCCTTGTCGATGTCACGGATGGTGACGTTGCACTCGTACTTCTTGGCCTCGCTCACGAAGACAGAAGCAGGACGGGCATGGAGGCCGGTAGCGTTGACGATCGTCGTCTCCTTGGAAACCATGTTGCACACTCCTTTTCGGTTGATGCCCCGGAGGCGGAGTGCCTCCGATGCCAGACTGTTGACCATACTACCCAATCGGCAAGAACTTTTTCGCAACTTTATGCAACTGATGGGGCAGGCGGTTAGGACTCGCTCCGCGAGCGCGCCCACACGCGTGCAGACTGGCGCAGTGCGGCGAATCTCGGCGGCGCCCCATGCGCACTTGCGGCAAAATATGATACGTGCACGCCGGCGTGTCCGCCGCACCACCCATGGGAGCGCCACACGCCAGCCTCTAGGAGGGACCACAACATGATCGATGAGACGAACACCGAGCCCAACGCGCCTTCCGAGCCGCTCGAGCCCACCGCTGGGCAGCCCACCCCGACCCCCGACGACATGGTGGAGCGCGCCGTGCGCAACATCGGGGACCTCGCCGCAGAAGACGCGCCCGCTCCGCAGGCAGAGACGCTGCCCGACGAGGAGGTGCCCGTGGCCGAGACTGAGGCAATCCCCGACGAACCGGGCGACGAGTCCTACGACGAGCCCGCCGATGAGGATGACAACCCCTTCGCCCGCGCCGGCGATGCCGCGCGCGGTGCCCAGCAGTCTATTCGCGACGGCATCGAGGCCTTCAGGAGCGTGCGCGAGGCATCCCAGCGCCACTCCAGCGCGCGCGACGAACTGCGCGAGATGCAGGAGATTCTCGACGCGCACACCGCCGAGCTCGAGCATCGCATGGATATCGAGCAGCGCTACCCGCAGATCGTCTCCGAGCAGACCGCCGAGCTGCAGGAGGCCACCACGGCCGAGCAGACGGCAGGCCAGCGCATCGCCCAGCTCGACGCCGAGCGCGAGGACCTCGAGAGCCAGCTCTCCATCATGAAGGACCGCCACGAGGACCAGCTGCGCCCCTACCGCAACGTGGCTGAGTCGACCAAGGGTCGCGCCGACGACACCGCCCGCGCCCTCGCCGAGGCTCGTCGCAGCGTCAAGAGCGCCGAAGGCGGCCTCGCCGAGGCCACCAAGCGCCGCGACCAGCGCATCTCGGCCGCCAACCGCGCCGTCGACACGGCCCAGGACCGTCAGCGCAAGCTCGAGGCGGACCTCGTCACGGAGCAGGGCAAGGAGGAGCCGTCCGCCAACGCCGTGGCCCGCCTGCAGAACGAGCTGGTGTCGGTCAAGGCACACCTCGATGCCGCACGAGCCGACGTGCCCGCCGTCACCGAGGCGGCGCGCGCCGACGTCGAGAGCGCACAGCAGCGCGTCTTTGATCTGCGCAACGTGCTCGCCCAGGCCGAACGCGACGCCGAGGCCGCCAAGAAGGAGGCCGCCGACCGCCGCGCCGAGTACGACGGCCTGCTCAAGAAGGCCCAAGACGAGGAGAAGGCCCTCGGCGAACAGATCAAGCTGCATGTGACCGCGTCCGAGCAGGCCCGCAAGGACCGCTCCAACGCCCAGGCGCGCATCGAGGCCGCCCGCGCACTGCTCGACGAGGCAGAGAGCATTCACACCACCCCGCGCGACACCATCGCCCTGCGCGACCAGGTGGCCCGCGAGCAGACCGACCTGGCGGTCCAGCAGGACGAGGTCGACGCACTCGCAAGCGACGAGCGCGAGCTGCGACGCAGCACCTTTAAGCAGCGCCTGCTGCTCATCGTCGGCGCAGTTGTGGCCCTCGCGCTGGTCATCGGCATCGTGGCGGCGGTGGTCATGGGCCGCAGGGCCGCCACCAAGCGTCCCGAGCCCACCCAGGTCGAGACGACGCGCATCGACGTCGAGGACGACGATGACGCCGAGGCGGACGAGAAGGCAGACACCGACGCCAAGGCCACAGGCGAGGCCGACAAGAACTAGGCACAGCCGACACAGAGAATGCGGGCGGGCTCCGGAGCAATCCGGGGCCCGCCCGCCTTTGGCTGCATGCGTGTGCCAGCTAGACGATGAGCATGGCGTCACCAAAGGAGAAGAAGCGGTAGCGCTCGTCGATGGCAGCCTGATAGGCCGCCATAACCTGCTCGCGCGTGGCGAAGGCCGACACCAGCATCATGAGCGTGGAGCGCGGCACGTGGAAGTTGGTGACCATGGCGTCGACCACGTGGAACGTGGAACCAGGCATCAGGTAGAGATTGGTCGTGGCGTCCTCGCGCACCACGATGTCGCCGCGCCGCATGACGGCCGCAGAATCGTCGGCTGTCTCAAAGCCGCGCGCGACAACGGGCTCGTCCCAGGCAGGCGCCTCGGCATCGTAGGCACTCTCCAGCGAACGCACCGACGTGGTGCCGACCGCTATCACCCGATGCCCCTCGGACTTCGCCTTGTGGACGGCATCGACCACGCGCTGCGGCACGTGGTAGCGCTCGGTGTGCATGACATGCTCGGTAGGGTCGTCCTCCTCCACCAGGCGGAAGGTATCGATGCCCACCTCCAGCTCGACCTGCTCCCAGAGCACGCCGCGCTCGCGCAGACGCTCGATGAGCTGCGGGGTAAAGTGCAGGCCTGCGGTGGGGGCCGCAGCCGAGTGCTCCTCGCTCATGGCATAGACCGTCTGGTACTTCTCGGGATCGCCCTCGTAGGAGGTAATGTAGGGAGGCAGCGGTACATGACCCGCGCGGTGCATGGCGTCATCGAGCGTAAGGCCCTCGGCTGGCGCGAAGCGCACCACCCTGCCACCGCGGCTCGCCTCAACGTAGTCGAGCACCTCAGCCGTCAGCACGACCGGAGCGCCCTGCGGCGCATGGGCGCCTCCCTCGCGGAACTCGACGATGGCCCCGGGCTTGAGGCGCCTGCCCGGGCTCACCAGGCACTCCCACACCGAGCCCATGGGATCGAGGTCCTCGCGACGGCGCAGGAGCAGCGTCTCGGCGAAGGCGCCGGTGCTCTTACGGCCCACCAACCGCGCAGGCATCACGCGGGTCTGGTTGACCACCACCACATCGCCCGGCTCCAGATAGTCGACGATGTCGGTGAAGCGCCGATGCTCGATGCTCCCGTCCTCGCGATGCAGCACCAGCAGCCGGCACGAGTCGCGTGGCTCGGCGGGAGCCTGGGCGATGAGCTCTTGAGGTAGCTGATAGTCGAAGTCGTCGGTACGCACGCGCACGATCCCCTCTCACGGTGGTAAAGAAGCACGCACGATTGTATGCCAAACGCAGCCGTTGGCAAGAAGGCGTCAGGCGTGCCCCGATGCCTTGCGCGCCTTGCGTGCGTCGCGGGCCTCGTGACGCTCGATGGCCGCCTCGGCCGCCGAGAAGCGGCAGCCGCAATAGTTCTGCCGGTACATACCGAGCTCGCGCGAGCGCGTGGTGGCCCGGGGATACCAGTCGCGGAAGTCGCGCCACACAGGCGTCAGCCCATAGGCGGGCGCCAGGGCTGCCAACACGTCGTGGCAGACGTCAAAGAGCTGGTAGGGCGACACCACAAGCGTCGTGGCGATGTGGTCAAAGCCCAGCTCGCGCGCCGTCCGGCAGGCCTCGGCGAGGCGCAGGGCATAGCAGGCACGGCAGCGCGCCTCGCGGTCGAAGCCATGTGGGGCGGCGGCGCGCTCCCATGCCGCGCGGTCATCGCCGGCCACCACCACGTTTACGTGGGCCACCTCGCGCGCCCAGTCCTGCAGAGTGCGCAGACGCAGGTCATGTTCCTCGATGGGCTGTATGTTGGGGTTGGTCCAGCAGATGGTGGGCTCGAAGCCCTCCTCGCGCAGCAGCCTCAACGGCTCGAGGGAGCACGGCCCGCAGCAGGCGTGCAGCAGAAGCGGTGTTTTGCCAGAGCCCACGGGAGACCTACATGCAGAAGCACAGGGCCACGCCCTGCTCGGTCGACGCACCCCAGATCTCGGCGGGGTCGCCCGTCGTGCCCACGCCCCTGAAGTTGGCAACACCACTCTGCGAGCAGCTGCGCTCCCACCAGGGCGTCGCCCCGTCGGAGCCGGAGAGCACCAGACCGGCGTTGGCCTCGACTCCCACGACGTTCATGTCAGCGAAGCGTGCGTACTGCGTGCCCTCGGCGTTGGTGATGGCGTTGTAGGCACCGCTGTTGTCGGGGTCGGAGGGCCACACCCAGTCGATGGGGCCCATCAGCTCGACCATCGAGGGGACCCACAGATAATCGACCGTGGAGGTAACGCACGCGGCATCGGTGGAGTGGCCCACGTTGTCGGTGCGCTTGTCGATAGCGCAGATGGAGGTGCGCACGTCCTCGTCGATCGCCTGGAAGACATCGCCGTTGAGCCATGCGCGAAGCTCCGAGCCCTCCCAGCCGCCAGTGATGTCGTCGGTGGCGTTCATGCGGTGGGTCAGCGAGATGCCCGACGCCATGAAGGTGAGGCCAGCCTTGCCCTCGCCGTTGGCCAGGTCGTCGTGGTAGACATCGATAAGCCGCATGGACACGGTGGCATATCCCGGAATCTCGAGGTCTTTGGTGGCATCCGACATGTGTCCCGCGTCGTCGGCCAGGTGATACTCGCTAGCGATCTTGAGCGCCTCGTCGCGCGAGCCACGGCTCGTCATCTCGCGGCCGATGATGCCCAGGTCCTCCCACGAGTAGTCGGCAAGGCTGCCACGGACCTCTACGCCCGCAGAGCCCGTGCTGGGCGTGGTCTCGGTCGCGTCGCCGGAGTCATCGGCCGACTGCTCCATGACGCTCGGCGCGGTCACACCGCTACCAGCAGCCTCGCCGTGCGAGCCCAGCGACGATGCGATGGCCCACGCACCTCCTGCGATGCATGCAACAGCCAGCGCCACCGCCATGCCAGCCAGCAGCCCCTTCGGGCGCAATGGCTCCCGCTCGTGCAGTCCATACGTGTGTTTCTCGGTGGCACTCAGCAGGGCGGGCGTGGGACTCGTGGCCAGGGCAACGCCGCACGAGCCGCAGTAGGCGTTGGTCGGGTCGTTGAGCGCACCACAGGCGGGGCACCTCACCTGCTCCAGCTCCTCGGGCTCCACCAGCCCCGCGCCGAGGCGCGTGGGCGAGCCACACTCGGTGCAGAAGCGCGCTCCTTCGGCCAGCTCGGCCCCACAGTTCATGCAGTAGATGGTCGACATGGTGACGTCCGTTCTCGGAGTCGCTTTGCCAGGCGGGCGCACCGCCCGGCCCTACATGTGTCGCACGCCTCCCCCGCCACGCGCATGGCGCGTGGTCAGGGCCCTTATGAGAGCTTGATGCCCATCAGCCAGCCCCAGCGCGGGGTGACCGTGGTGCTGTAGTAGTTGACCCACTCGTTGACGCTGATCGTACGGATGTACCCGATGTTGTCCATCATGGTTCCGCCGCCGATGTAGATGCCGATGTGGCCGTAGATGCGGCCCGCGGAGGTGTGGCTGTGCGTGGAGACGGCCACGATCATGCCCGGCTTGAGGTCGGCGCGGTTGGACGAGGTGGTCCAGGCGTTGTACATGTCGTTGGCGTTGCCACCGGCATAGGCAAAGCCCGCGTTGCTGAAGACCATCGACACCCACATGGCGCACAGGCCTGCGCCAGGGCTTCCCGTGGAGTGGCAGGCGGCGATAACGCGCGCCTGCGAGCCCGAGGTGCCGCCGTCGTTGTAGCTGCCCGATACGCCACCCGCATGCGCGCCGCTGCCGCCGGAAGAGGCGGCCTCCGCTGCCTTGCGGGCCTCCTCTTCGCGGCGCTGCTGCTCCTCGCGCTCGCGCGCCAGCTGCAGCAGCTCCTCGTCGCGCTTGGCGATGAGCTCCTTGACGTCGTCGTCGAGGTCGTCGAGCAGGGTCTGCACCTCCTGCTGCTTGTTCTGCATCTCGTTGAGCTTGTCGACCTGCTGCGAGCGCAGGTCCTCGAGCTCGGCACGATCGATCTCGAGCTCGGCCTGATGCTCCTCGAGCTCGCCCTTGAGGCGCTCGACGTCCTCGATCAGGCGACGGTCGTTGTCGGTGATCTTGTCGAGGTAGTAGATGTTAGAGCTGAGCTCCTCGAAGGAGGTCGACAGCAGGATGGCCGACAGGGCGTCGTCGCCACCCGACTTGTAGGCGCTGCGGATGCGGCGGGAGAGCGTCTCGCGCTTGGTCTTGAGCTCGCCCTCCTTCTCCTCGATCTGCTCCTCGGTCTTCTCGATCTCGGCGTTGACGCCGTCGATCTTGTCGAGCGTCTCGGCAAGTTCCTGGGAGAGGGTCTCGTACTGTCCTGCAATCTCCTCGAGCTGGCTCTCCACCTCGTCGTACTTGGCCTGGGCGGCGGCGAGCTGCTCCTCGGTCTTGTCGACGTCGTCCTGGGTCACGGCCAGCGCAGACGTCTGCGGGGCCATGGCCAGGCCGGCGGCGCCAAGCAGCAGCCGCAGTGCCGTTCTACGTGTTATGGAAGTCCGATCCATCAGTCTCCCCTGTTCGTTTGAGCCGCGTTCGAGACGTGTGCGCGCAACGACGGCGCGCAGATGTGGCTATGGTACCACTGCCTCGTCCCACTCACACACAAACGACGCCAACCTCCACATAGGCGAAGGGGCCACGTCGGTGGTGCGGGATGCGGCTCGGTTATCAGAAAATGGGTGCGTTCCAGACCTGCGGGGCCACGCCCAGCAGCAGCATCAGCCAGCAGGCGATGGCGATGGGCGGCGCAAACGGAATGAGGCGCATGGGCTCGGCGATGTCCTCCTCGAGCGTCGCGCGCAGGTCGCGCGG
Source organism: uncultured Coriobacteriaceae bacterium (assembly GCA_902779675.1). Lineage (GTDB taxonomy): Bacteria > Actinomycetota > Coriobacteriia > Coriobacteriales > Atopobiaceae > UBA1367. The sequence continues at coordinate 33,494 of CACZCK010000006.1, forward strand.
CGAGACCTGCGCCTCTGCACCATCGGTGCGGTGCGCCCCGCCGGCCACCTCGACATCTAGCACCTTGCTGGGGCTGAGCACCCAGACGAACACCCACAGCAGGCACGCACCGGCCATGGCGATGAGTCCTTGCTGCCACCCGAGGTACAGGCCCAGCAGTGCCACCAGCTTGACGGTGCCCATGCCCAAGACGTCGCGCACGAGCATGGCGTTGCTGAGGAAGATGGCCAATGCCAGCGGAAGGCTGAGCGCCAGGGCGCCCACCAGCGACGACACCGCGAGCTGGGACACGTCCTGCCCAGTGAGGGCTAGCGCTGCCAGGTAGGCGGCGCGCACCAGCACACCCGCCCAGATGCAGCCGTTGGGAATGCAGTAGTCCCACAGCGAGCACAGCGACGCGACCAGCAGCACGCTGACGGCAGCCAGTACCTCGAGGGTCTGCAACGTGAGCGCGTGCCGCAGCACCGCGCTGCCAAAGATCAAGGCGCAGAGCAGCTCGCAGGCAGGTCTGTCGACACCCAGGGCGTGGCCGCAGTGAGGGCAGGTGCCGTGCATCGTGAGCCACCCGAGCAGCGGGATGGACTCGCGCAGCGTGAGATGCTCCCCACATTCGCGGCAGCGCGTACCGCCTCCCCAGGCGGACGAGCCGTGCGTGATGCGCCATGAAATGGTGTGGGCAATCGAGCCCGCTAGCAGCCCCACGAGCATGGCGCCAAAGCACACGGCAACCGTGAGCAGCGGCGACTCGTAGAAGACCACTTTGTGCGCTAGTACCATAAGCCCAACCTCTCGATGACAAGACTCTACGATAGCGCAACAACGTGCAAAAGGCACCATTTGCTCAGAAGACCCATGTCAGCAGCCAGGTGTCCACGACGGGAGCAAAGAGCATCGTGAGCCAGAGTGCGACAGCTATGGACGGACCGAAGGCAAAGGCCTCGCCACGTCTCGCGCCCCCGCGTGGCAAGGCCGCGGTGCACAACCCCAGGCAGCACGCCAGAAACAGCAGGAACGGCAGCAGGCGCCAGCCCACGCAGACCCCTCCTGCCACCAGCAGCTTGAGGTCTCCCCCACCCATGCTCTCGGCCTGCAACACACGGTCCATAACCAGGGTAAGCGCCAGCAGCGGCACCAGCGCGCAGGCCCCTCCTGCAAGCACCCGCGCCAGCGCCTGTCCCAGGCCGAGGGACCCCTGCGCCACCCGCATGGCAACGCGGCACAGGTGCACCGCGAGGACGGCAAGCACGCACTCGTTGGGAATGATGCGCACCGCGAAGTCGGCAAGCGACAGCGTCACCAGCGGCACGCAGAGCGCAAGCAGCTCGAGAGAGAGCGCGCCAAGGCCCAGAAAGCCGCAGGTGAGCCCCCACACCACCGCGCAGGAGACGCAGGCGGCGGGCACGGGAACCAGGCCCTCGGATGTGCCGAGCAGGCGTGTCGCCCACTGCCAGCAGAGCCATCCGACCACAAGGCCGGCCATTGTTGCACTCATCACGAGCAGTGCGCTCACCCCCAATCCCCACGCGCGCAAAGGCTCCCGCCCGCATGGGCAGGAGGCGGGCAGACAACTATACACCCGGGCAGGCGAGGCAAGCAGTCAGTCGACGCTCTTGAGGGACTCCACCATGTCCACACGGTCGAGCCGTCGGCGCATCGTGAGCACCACCAGGCCCGTGAACAGCATGGTCAGTGCAAAGGCATAGACAAAGCTGGGCGGATGGATCGTGCGCCCAAACATCACATAGTCGACCTCGGCCGTGGTCACCACAAAGCGCTCGAGCACGATGCCCAGCGCCAGGCCCACAGCGTCGCCAATCAGGGCCAGCAGACCCACCTCGCGGAATATGTAGGTGTACACCTCGCCGCGGGTGAAACCCAGCACCTTGAGGGAGGCGATCTCGCGGATGCGCTCGCCGATGTTGATGTTGGTGAGGTTGTACAGCACGATGTAGGCCAGCGCGGCGGCGCTCACGATCAGCACGACCACGATCATGTCGACCACCGAGAGCATGCGGCGGTACATGTTGATGGTCTCGTCCGAGAAGATCACTGTTGAGACGCTCTCCATGTCGTGCAGCTCGTCGGCGATGCCTTTGCGCACATCCTCGTCGGGCGTCGTGGACGCATAGATGGTGCCAAAGACGGGCACGCCCGCGCCGAGGGTCTCGTAGGCATCTCGTCCCACGTACACTAGGTTGCCCACGTAGTTCTCGGCCACGCCCGTCACGCGCAACCGATGGCCCTCGCCCACCGCGTTGCCCACGTCGTCCTGGTCGTACAGCACGATCTGGTCGCCTTCGGCCAGACCATACTTGAGGGCGAGCTTCTCGGTGACCAGCACCGCGTCATCGTCGAGGGGTAGCTCGGCACCCGACAGGCGGTTGCGGAAGGTGATCACGCGTGCCATGGCCTCGGCGTCGCGCGGCACCACCACGTTCACGCGGATGGTCTCGTCGTAGCCGTCGGCCGACGCCTGCATGTTCTCGTTCTGCACGCGCACGATACCGGTCACCTCGCCGCTATCCTCCAGGCAGCGCACCACGCGATGCACGTCGAGCTCGATGGCCTCGTCATCGAGACCCACCGTCGTGTCAAAGTGAATGATGGGCCCATACTGGCAGTCGATGATGTCCCAGATGGAGTCGTGCAGGCCAAAGCCAACGAGCAGCAGGGCCGTGCAGCCGGAGATGCCGATGACCGTCATGAGGAAGCGCCGCTTGTAACGGAAGAGGTTGCGGAAGGTAACCTTCCAGGTAAAGGAGAGGCGGCGCCACACGGGGATGATGCGCTCGAGCAGGATGCGCTTGCCCGCCTTGGGCGCGCGCGGCAGCATGAGGGTGGCAGGCACCTCACGCAGGCTCGAGACGACCGCGCCCCAGGTAGCCAGCAGCGTGACGCCCACACCCAGGCCGCCCGAAGTCAGCGCGATGCCCAGATTGATGGGCAGCGGGAACGGGTGGAGCGGGACCGTGTAGATGATGGAGTACGCGCTCATGACGATGAAGGGCAGCACCTGCGAGAGGATCACGATGCCCACGGTGGCCCCCACCACGCCCGCTATGCCCGCGTAGGCGAGGTACTTTGCCGCAATGGCGCCCGTGCCGTAGCCCAGGGCCTTGTAGGTACCAATGAGCACGCGGTCGTCCTCGACCATGCGGGTCATGGTGGTCAGCGAGACCAGCGCTGCCACCAAAAAGAAGATGAACGGGAACACGTCGGCAATGGAGTCGATGCGGCCCGCGTCGGCATGATAGGTGGCTGCACCCTCGCTCTGGGTGCGGTCGAGCGCGTAGATGTCGGGAAGCTCGACCTCGTCGATCTCGCGCTGGGCGTCCTGCAGCTGCTCCAACGCGTCGGTAAAGCGCTCGTCCGCCTCGGCCTTGCCCTCTTCGTACTCGCGCAAGCCGTCGGCATACTGCGCGCGCCCGTCCTCGAGCTCGGCGCGTGCGTCCTCGAGCTTGGCAGCGGCGTCGTCGAGCTCCTGCTGGCCACGCGCAAGCTCGCGCGCTGCGGTTGCTCGGCCCTGCGCCAGCTCGCGGCGACCGGCGTCCAGCTTGGCCTTGCCCTCGTCGAGCTTGCAGGCACCGTCCTCGACCTGGTCGATGGCCCCGAGCCCCTCGCCCACCTGCGCCAAGCCGTCCGCCAGCTGCGATAGGCCGTCGTCGATCTGGGCAATGCCCGCATCTATCTGGGCGATGCCCTCCTCGAGCTGGGAGATGCCCGCGTTTGCCTGGTCGAGGGCGGCACGCGCCTGCCCCTCGTCCATCCCCGACGCCGCGATGGCCGCATCAACGGCTGCCAGGGCCGCGTCGAGCTGCCCGAGCTGGGCCTCAAGCTCGCTCGTGTCGGCTCCCGCCTCCTTCATCGCGGCGATCTGCTGCGCCAGCCCATCGCACTGACGCACGAGCTCCGGACGGCTCTCGAACGCACTCATCAACTGCTCGAGCCCAGCCACCTGCTGCCGCAGTCCCTCGGCCTGCGCCTCAAGGTCGGCACGCTGCGCGGCAAGTCCTGCGCGCTGGGTCTCGAGCTCCGCCTGTTGGGCGGTGAGCTGGTCGCGCTGGGCCTCGAGCGTCGTCCGTGCATCCCCTAGGCTCTCGGCCCCCAGTTGGGCGAGCAGCTCGTCGCGACCCTTGCGCCACGTCTCGCGCGAGGCATCGAGCTCCTTCTGGCCTCGGTCGAGCTGCGCCGCCGCATCGTCGAGCTTCTTCTGGGTGGCAGCACGCTCGCGCTCGTAGGTCGCCACGCCGTCGCGGTACTGCGCCTCGCCATCCGCCAGCTCGCGCTCGCCGTCCGCAATCTTGGCCGCCGCATCGGCCAGTTCGGCCTCGGCGTCGGCTAGCTCGCGGTCTGCCTTGGCCTTCTCGCGGTCGTACTCGTCCCACTTTTCGTCGAGCTGTTCTTGGGCCTCACGCCGCACGTCATCGCGCCGCTCGCGCGCCAGCTCGGAGCGCAGGTCCTCAAGGCGCCCCTTGGTCGCGTCGACCACCCGCTCGTAGGCGTCGGACTCGCTCAGCTCCTCGCGCGCGCCGCGCACGGTGAGGTAGATCTCGGTGTAGGGCGCGTCCTTTGCAAGCGATGCCGGAGCCACAAAGAGGTACTGGTCGATCATGCCCGAGCCAAGGTTGGTCGAGCCAAAGCTGCCGGTATAGGGGTAGTTGGACGAGCTGACCGTGCCCACGATGGAGAGCTCGTCCACGTCGAGCAGCTCGGCAAGGTCGCCCGAGCCGTACAGGAGCTCCACCGTGTCACCGATGCCGTAGTCGGCCCGCGGGACGTCGGCGCTCACCACGCACTCGCCCCGTTCCTTTGGCCAGCGCCCGTCCACCAGGCGGGGCCGGTTGAGGTAGTCGTCATCGTCGGAGGTCACGGCATAGAGCTCATCCGCCATGCTGTCGCGCGCCGCGTCCACGTCGATCGACGAGATGCGCACGGCCACCTGCTCGGTACCCAGGCGCGCCATGGCGTCGCAGGTCAACGAGGGCATAACGTGCTCGACCCCCTCGACCGCACGCACGCGCTCCACATCGTCATCCGAGAAGCCCAGCGTCGAGATGAGGCGCACGTCCCAGAGGTTGGTGCCATCGTAGAGGGCGTCGGCGTCGGCGCGCATGTCGGGACCACACATCTGCAGGCCCGCGTAGAACCCGCAGCCCAAAGCAACGATGCCCATGATGGCCAGAAAGCGGCCCATCGACCCGCGGATGCTGCGTACTATGTCCTTGGCAAAGGCACTGCGCATGGGGCGGACCTACCACTCCAGCGTCGTGGCGTCGGCGGGATGCTCGTTGACGCGCACGCTGCGCGCCTGCCCCTCGCGCACCTCGATCACGCGGTCGGCTATCTGCGTGAAGGCCTGGTTGTGCGTCACCACTGCCACCGTCCTGCCGGTATTGCGACAGGTGTCCTGCAGCAGCCTGAGGATCTGCTTGCCCGTCTCGTAGTCGAGCGCGCCGGTGGGCTCGTCGCAGAGCAGTAGCTTGGGGTTCTTGGCCAAGGCGCGCGCGATGGCCACGCGCTGCTGCTCGCCACCGGAGAGCTGCGAGGGGAAGTTGTCGGAGCGGGCAGCCAGGCCTACCTCGGCAAGCACCTCGTCGGCGGGCAGCGGGTCCGCGCAAATCTGGCTGGCCAGCTCCACGTTCTCGAGCGCAGTAAGGTTCTGTACCAAGTTGTAGAACTGGAACACGAAGCCGATGTCGTGCCGACGGTACTGGGTGAGCTCGCGCTCCCCCATGGCGCTGACCTCCTGGCCGTCGAGCATGATGGTGCCCGAGGTGGGCGTGTCCATGCCGCCGAGCATGTTGAGCACCGTGGTCTTGCCCGCACCCGACGGGCCCACGATGACCACGAACTCCCCCTGTTCGATGGCAAAGTCCATGCCGTTGACGGCGCGCACCTCCACGTCGCCCATCCGGTACACCTTGCTCACATCGCGAAACTCGACAAAGGCCATGGCAGCTCCTCGCATTTCTCTAATCCTTTATTGTGACGCATCACCAGCCAAAGTTCACGCGCCGCGCCGCCGTGCAAGAGACGATTCGGTGGTCGTATGCATTGGTCCCAAGGCGTGGGGCTGTGGCGGGGCGACCGCCTCCCGCCCGGACAGAGCGCCCGACGCTTACGACACGGCAGCTGCGGAACCGCTCGCTTCGCTCGCTACGTCCTCGCTCCCGCCGCACCGACGCGACGGGCAGCCCGAGAGGTCGGCGGTCGCCCCGCCACAGCCCCACGCCCTATGAGATACCGCTACCAAAGCCGCGACTTGCCACCGAACAGGTAGACACCTTTGCCGATGAGCCGAACATCTGTCCGCATGTCGCGCTATGCTTGAGTCTCGCAAAAGCCAATCGAGGGAGGTCCCATGTTCACCGCTGCCACCACCAAGCGCGTCGCCGTCTTCCTTGCCGAGGGCATGGAGGAGATCGAGGCCCTGACCGTCGTCGACCTGCTCTACCGCGCGGGCATCCCCTGCGAGACCGTCTCCATCACCAACAGCGGCGTGGTCGCATCCTCCCACGACGTGAGCATCGTCTGCGACCGCGAGATCGGCGACACCCGCTTTGACTTTGACGACTACGACATGCTCGTGCTGCCCGGTGGCATGCCCGGCACCACCAACCTGGGCGAGTGCGACGAGCTCACCAACCAGGTAACCCGCTTTGCACGCGAGGGTCGCCAGGTCGCGGCCATCTGCGCCGCCCCCACCGTGCTGGCCAAGCTTGGCCTGCTCGAGGGACGCAAGGCCACCTGTTTCCCCGACCTGCAGGGCGTGCTGGCCGAGAACGGCGCCGAGGTGCTGCAAGACCAAGTGGTCGTCGACGGCAACATCATCACCAGCAAGGGCATGGGCACCGCCATCCCCTTCGGCCTGGCCATCGTGGCGCACTACCTCGGCCAGGACGTAGCCGACGAGCTGGCACGCAAGATCGTCTTCGCGTAGAGGCGCCTCCCGCCGCATGTCCCACAACCGTCAGTACCTGTGCATAGACCTCAAGTCGTTCTATGCCAGCGTCGAGTGCGTCGAGCGTGGCCTCGACCCCATGACTACGCGCCTGGTGGTCGCCGACCCAACACGCACCGAGAAGACCATATGCCTCGCCGTGTCCCCAGCGCTCAAGGCGCTGGGGGTACGCAACCGCTGCCGCGTATTCGAGATACCCAAGAGCATCGACTACCTCACGGCCACGCCGCGCATGGCCCTCTACATCCAGCGCTCGGCCGACATCTACGACGTGTACCTGCGCTATATCTCGCCCGACGACATCCACGTCTACTCGATTGACGAGGCCTTCATCGACGTGACAAACTATCTGGCGCTGTATGGCTGCACGGCTCGCGAGCTGGGCGAGCGCATCCGCGAAGACGTGGTGCGCAGCACGGGCATCCCCGCAACCTGTGGCCTGGGCACCAACCTCTATCTGGCAAAGATCGCCCTCGATATTACGGCCAAGCACAGCCCGGGCTTCTTTGGCGAGCTCGACGAGGAGCGCTATCGCGCCACGCTCTGGGCCCATCAGCCCATCACCGACTTCTGGCGCGTGGGCGAGGGTACCGCGCGGCGCCTCGAGCAGATGGGCATCCACACTATGGGACAGCTCGCCATGAGCCCCACCGAGCCCATTTACCAGGCCTTTGGCGTCGACGCCGAGATCCTCATCGACCACGCGTGGGGCATCGAGCCGGTGACCATCGCCGACATCAAGGGGTATCGGGGCAAGAGCCACTCGCTCTCCGCCGGACAGGTGCTGGGCTGCGACTACGACTTTGCCGGCGGCCTGCTCATTGCCAAGGAGATGGCCGACCAGCTTGCGCTCGAGCTGGTGTCCACAGGGCAGGTGGCACGCGCCGTCAGTCTGGCCGTCGGTTACCGCGCCACCGACGAGGAGCGCAGGCGCTCGCGCGAGGACGGTAGCAGCGGCAGGTGGATGCGCTGGGGTGAGCTCACTAGCAGCGGCACGCGCACCCTCACCGCCCACACGGCCTCCAGCGAGGCTATCCGCCACGAGGTCGAGGCACTCTTTTGCCAGGTGGTGGACCCAAAGCGCCCCATCCACCGCGTGACGCTCGCGCTGGGCGACGTCGCCCCTGCCGGGCAGGAGGGCCAGCAGCTCGATCTGTTTGCCGACGCCGCAGCGCTTGAACGCGAACAGCGACGCCTCAAGGCCGTCAACGCCGTGCGGCAGAAGTTTGGCAAGAACGCCATGCTGCGAGCCATGGACCTGTTGCCCGACGCCACCGCTCGCGAGCGCAACCAGCAGATCGGGGGCCATCGCAGTGGAGAGTAGCTGCCAGCGCGACTGGGACCCGATGCACTACGGACACCCACGCATGCGCCTCGAGGAGCGCGCCAAGATCTTCTCGCCCTTCGACCCGCTGCGGGGATTTCGGGAGGAACTGCGTCGCCGTGAGCAGCGCGCACTCGAAAGCCAGCGACATGACCCCTGGCTCCCCGAGGACGACACCGACGAGGACGCTCTCCTCTAGCGCCTCCCCTACTCGCTGCGCAGCGCCTCCACCGGGTCGCGGCGGGCGGCTGCCGACGACGGAATAAGGCCCGCCACCAACGTGAGCACCACGCTCACCACCACCAGCGCCAACGCGTTCTCGGGCCTGAGCTGCATGATGTTGGGTACGTCCTTGAGGCGGTACACGATCTCGTTGACTGGCACCGACGCAGCGTACACCACGGCAATGGCAAGCACGCCCGCAAAGAAGCCCTCGATCACCGTCTCGGCGTTGAAGATGTTAGCCACATTGAGCTTGGAGGCGCCCATGGCACGCAGGATGCCGATCTCCTTCTTGCGCTCGAGCACCGAGATGTAGGTGATGATCGAGATCATGATGGAGCTCACCACCAGCGAGATGGAGACGAAGGCGATGAGCACCAGCGAGATGGTGTTCACGATGTCGGTGACCGAGCTCATCAACACGCCCGCGATGTCGGAATACTGGATGGTTGAGTCATCCTTGCCCTCGGCGGTCAGGCGCTCGTTGTAGCCGTCCACGATGCCGAGCACCGCCTCCTTGGCCTCGAAGTCCTTGGGGTAGATCGAGATGGACTCGGGGCTGTCGGGCCGTGCGTACCCCAGTTTGGAGAGGTTGCCCTCGTAGGTCAGCTCGTCGGCGTTCATATAGTTGGTAAGCAGCGAAGTGAGGTCCTCCTGCGTCATGTTGAACTGGATCGCCCTGGTAAAGGCGTCGGCGTCGACCGAGAACCCGTTTTGCAGCGCTTCGGAGAGCTTGTCCATCTGTCCCGACAGCTGGCTGGAGATGGCCTGCCCGATGGCCGAGCCAACCTTGCCCGAAGCCGCCGCCATCTGGGCGGCCATCTGCTGGGCGAGCTGCGCTGCCATCAGCTGCGCTGCCTGCTCCATCATGGACGTCAGGGCCTGTGACAGATACGGCGCGAACTGGTTGGTCATGTAGTTGGTCATGGCCTGGTTGACCATGCGCTCGGCCTCGCCGCTCAGCGACTCGCCGAGCGGTGCGAGGATGGCCTGGGCCTCCTCGGTCTGCAGGTACTCCTGCAGCAGTGCAGAGAAATCGGGCTGGGTCCCAGGCACGAGCTTGCCCGTAACGGTCAACCATGCCATGAAGCCGCTGGCCAACTGGTTGCCCGCCTCCTCCATCTGCTGGCGCTGCTCCTCGGGGATCTCGAAGTCACCCTCGCCGAACGCCTCGTCAAAGCTGAACTGCGGGGCGCCAGACATGATCTGCTTCATGGCGTCCTCGCCAAACACCTGCTGGATCTGGCTGGTGTCCAACTTCATGTCGCTCATGTCCATGTCGCCCATGGCAGAGCCCAGGTCGATGCCCGACAAGTCCATTCCCTGGCCCAGGCTCTCGAGGGCACTCTGGTCGAACGAGAAGGCCTCGCGCAGCGCGTCCTCGTCGACCGTAAAGGCCGAGCCCAGGTCAAAGTTGCGGTTCTCGTCGTCCTGCAGCTCCTCGAAGGTCTTGCCCGTGAAGACGTCCACGTCCTTGTTGGCCTGCTGCTCCTGCACGATGCGCGCGTTGGCCGATGCGTCCATGAGATGCAACGTGAGCGCCGGGGTGTACCCGATGCCTTCGGGCACACCCGACGAGCTTGCGTTGTCCGACTGCTGCACGATGCCCACCACATGCAGGTCCACCGCATCGGCGAGAGTGCGCCGCATGTACTTCTTGTCGCCGGTCATGTCGGTCCAGGTGCCCTGCTCCTCGTTGTATTGGTACAGGTCGCAGGCCGGCACCACCGAGAAGTGCATGGCCATGGCGTCGTCGCGGGTAAAGGTGCCCTCCGTCTTGGGCACCTTCACCTCCTCGCCGTTGAGCGCCTTGGTGGTCATCTCGTCCATGACCTTGGTGTCATAGACGCCCAGACTGTAGAGGGTGTAGTCGGTCACGCCCCCGCGGCGGTTGAGGATGAAGACGCACTCGTCATAGGCCTCGGGCCAGCGTCCCTCCACCAGCTCGAGCGACTGGTCGAGCAGCTTCTGGTCGTCGAGCAGCTCGGTGAACGATGACATCGACGACCCACCCAGAAACGCGGAGCCCGAAAGCCCGTTGGTCAGGGTCTGCCCCATGCGCGAGGGGTTGAGACGCACCACGCTCTTGGAGGTGTCCGCCTTGTAGACCTGCGGCTGCAGGCCATAGGAGTACTGAATGCTGTTGACGTAGGGCTCCATTCCCGACTCGCCGCTCTCGAGAAACGCCCTGAAGGCCTTGAGGTCGTTGTTCTTCACCTTGGCGAACATGTCGGCCATGATGGTGCGCTCCGGGATGATCCGGTCGTCTGAGGCCTCTTTCTCGCCGCCTTCGGCGGCTGCCGTGGCGTTTGCCATCATCATGTTGGTGAGATCGAAGCTGCTCTTGGTGATGGTGAGCGGGTACGACGAGAGGGCCTCCTCCTCGGTGCGGGCGATGTAGTCGTTGACGCCGTTGGACAGCGCGAGGATGGCGGCGATGCCGATGATGCCGATGGAGCCGGCGAAGGCCGTCATGAAGGTGCGGCCCTTCTTGGTCATGAGGTTGTTGAACGAGAGCGCCAGCGCCGTAAGGAAGCTCATGGACGCGTGGCGTGTGGCGTCGGAGCGGTCGGGCGCCAGGGACGTCACCCCTTCCGCCTCGTCCTGCGCGATGGGGTTGGTGTCGTCGACGATTCTGCCGTCGCGCAGGCGGATGATGCGGGTGGCATACTCCTCGGCAAGCTCGGGGTTGTGCGTGACCATGACCACCAGCCGGTCGCGTGCGATCTCGGCGAGCAAGTCCATCACCTGGATGCCCGTATCGGTGTCGAGGGCGCCGGTGGGCTCGTCGGCCAGCACGATGTCGGGGTCATTGACCAGCGCGCGAGCAATGGCCACACGCTGCATCTGGCCACCCGAGAGCTGGTTGGGGCGCTTGTCGGCGTGCTCCGAGAGTCCCACGCGCGCCAGGGCGTCCAGCGCCCGGTCGCGGCGCTCCGCCACCGAGAGGCCGGCGAGGGTAAGCGCAAGCTCGACGTTGGAGAGCACGCTCTGGTGCGGGATGAGGTTGTAGCTCTGGAAGATGAAGCCGATGCGGTGATTGCGGTAGGCGTCCCAATCCTTGTCACCATAGTCCTTGGTTGACACTCCGTTGATCACGATGTCGCCCGAGTCCGCATGGTCGAGGCCGCCAAGGATGTTGAGCATCGTGGTCTTGCCCGACCCGGAAGGCCCAAGTATGGCCGCGAACTCGCTGTCTCGAAACGACACCGACACGTCGTCGAGGGCAACCTGCGTGAAGGAGGCCATGGTGTAGGCCTTGCGGATATGCTTGAGTTGGAGCATGGCAACCTCGTCTTTTTACCCGATGTAATGGGAATAGCCTACCCGTGCCGACACCCTTTCAGACGCCCCCACGGCGAATGCCCGCAAATGACCAGAATGTTTTCTGAAAGGCGGTCGACAGCGTCAAAAGCACGGTATTATGTACGAGTCGAACGAAGCTGACACGAACGAGAGAACACTCCCATGGCAAGACCAAGCGATCAACCCACGCGCAGGCGTCGTCGCACGCGCCAGGACGATGGCGCGTCCGCGACGCGAAGCAGTCGCGAGACCGGCAGGGGCCGCACCTCCCGCCGCGAGAGCGCCTCCTCGCGCCGGCGCCCACAACGCGAATCCGACAGCCGCGCCGCCCAGGAGTGCACGGCATCTCGTAGGCAGTCGGCACCAAGGCGCGTCAACGCCGTCGACGGCTTTCGAGCCCTCGCGATCATCGCCGTCTTCCTGTACCACCTCGACGTCGCATGGCTGCCCAGCGGGCACCTCGGCGTCATCATGTTCCTCGTTCTCACCGGCTATCTCGTCACCTCGTCGCTGCTGCGCAGGATGCGCGACGGCCTGAGCTGCGTCCCGCGCTTCTGGGGCCGGCGGCTTGCGCGCATCTGGCCGCCCGCCGCGGTCATGATCGCTCTCACGGTGCTCGCCTGCGTCATTGGCAACCACGTGCTGCTCACCAAGGCAAGGCCCGACGTGCTGCCAGGCCTAGGCCTCTTCGAGAACATCAGCTACATCCTGCGCAACGTCTCCTACTTCGAGCAGATTGGCGGTCCCTCGCCCCTCACTCACCTCTGGTACCTGGGCGTCGACGCGCAGTTCTGCCTGGTCTGGCCACTCGTCATGCTGGCCTGCTATACCGTGATGCCGTCGCGCGCCACCGCGCGCCGCATCGCGCTCGTGCTTGCCCTCGCCTCCGCCGTGGCCATGGGCGTGCTCTACAACCCCGACGTCGGCGTCACCAGGGTCTACTACGGCACCGACACGCGCGCCTTCGCACCGCTGGTTGGCGCGTGGCTGGCCTACGCCCTGCCCATCGGCAAGCGTCCCGCACGCGACGTGCGCCCCTTCGTGGAGACCAACCGCCTGGCCATCGAGGTGGCCGGCCTCGTCTCGCTCGTCGCCCTGATCGTGGCCATGGTGCTCGTGCCCGACACCTCCGTGCTGCTGTATCGCGGCGGCATGATGGTGGCCGCGCTGCTTTCCGCCGTGATTATCGCCACGCTCGTCCTGCCGGGCGGGCTGCTCTCCGCGGTGCTCGGCATCCCACCCCTTACGTGGCTGGGCTCGCGCTCCTTTGGCGCTTACCTCTGGCACTATCCCCTCATCCAACTGTTCGGCGCGGCCTCCAACACGGCGCCCTGGTGGAAGCCCGTCGCGGTGCTCGTGCTCACGCTGCTGCTTGCCGAGCTGTCCTACCGTCTGGTCGAGCAGCCCACCTCGAGCGGTACGTTCTTCCAGGGTCTGGTCGACCACCTCTCCCAGGGCCCCGCGGCGCTCCGCTCGCCGCTCGTGACCGGCATGCTGGCCCTCGTGCTGGTAGGTATCGCCGACGGCGTGGGCATGGCCCTGATCCCCGACGAGACGCTGGTGCCCGAGGACGCCATCGTGAGCACGGGCGAGGCGGCTGACAAGGCGATGGACCTCAGCCAGGGTGCCCCCGAGCCGTCCATGCCCGCGGAGGACATCCCCGCAGCGGATGCCGTGCTGCATGCACCGAGCGCCGAGAAGGAGTCGGGCATCTACGACCCCGTGCTCATCGGCGACTCCGTACCCGGTGACGCCGAGGCGTTCTGGCGCGCGGCCTGCCCCGACGGCCTGCTCGACAGCTACGTGGGGCGCCGTCCCGACCAGGCGCTCACCGTCCTCGACGACTACCTTGCGCAAGGCGTGGTGGGCAAGATCGTCATCATCCAGGCGTTCTCCAACACCCCTGTCACCATCGACGAGCTCGAGCACATGATCGCCGCCTGCGGCCCCGACCGCATCGTCTACCTGGTCAACGTGCGCATCCCCGAGTCCGAGCAGGAGCAGATCAACCGCACCATCTCCGAATGCGTATCGCAGCACGACAATGTGCACCTCATCAACTGGAACGCCCTCAGCGAAGGACAGTCGGAGTGGATCTACCCCGACGGCGAGCACCTCACGCCCACCGGCCAGCCCATCTACATCAACATGCTGGTCGACGCCATCACCGACGACTTCGTGGCGGCGGGCGGCACCGTCACCCGCAAGGGCGAGCAGACTTCCAACGAGGCCACCGGCACCTCGGTGGTCGTCGACAACACCCAGAACCAGGACACCTCGAGTGACGAAGCCGCGACCGACGAGGGCGAGAGCGACCCCGAGCTCACGGAGGCCGCCGCACCACTGCGCATCCTCATGCTGGGCAATAGCTTCACCTTCTACAACGACATGCCCGAAACCCTGGCCGACATGACCGGATACGAGGTGGTCTCCCACACCAGGGGCGGTGCGCATCTCAGTGAGCAGATCGACCCCAACTCCGACATCGGGACCGAGTCGCTCGAGGACCTCAAGTCGGGCGACTACGACTACGTCGTGCTCCAGGAGATGAGCACGGTGCCCATGGACGACAGCGAGGAGTACCTGCAGAGCATGGACAAGCTCGCCGCGCTCGCGCGCGAGGGCGGCGCCGAGCCGGTCATCTTTGCCACCTGGGCCTACGACACCACCAAGTACGGTGCCAAGAGCCACGGCATGAGCGTCTCCGAGATGGACGACGCCCTGCAGAAGTCCTTCAAGGATGCCGCGACGGCCACCGACGCGCTGATTGCCAACGTGGGCGAGGCCTTCTCAAGCGCCTCCTACGACAAGCGCCTCTACGCCGACGACGGCAAGCATCCCAGCAAGGACGGCAGCAGGCTCGCCGCCGAGGTCATTGCCAAGACCATCGAGGGCGATCGCAGCAAGCAATCCGACAACAAAGCGTAAAGAGGTCGGAGTCGCTTTTGGGGTCTTTGTGCAAGACCAGGCCTTTGTGCGTCATAAAAGGGTGCGACAGCATGACTCCAACGCACTCAATCAGGTTTCTCACTCTTGGTGTCTTGTCAAATAGCTATCATGTACAGTGCTATATCTTGTATCGGCATTGACGATTGGCACACCATGTACTCCCAGCACCGTTCTTTGAAGAGGCTGACGGGCATCGCAGCCGTGGTGACAACGCTCGCCATTCTCTTCGCCTGCCTTCCCTCCCCCGCTCTCGCCGCCGACGACGCGACCCCACCCAATGAGCAGATAGCAGTCGTGACGGAACAGGCGCCCATCGACGCGACGGAGGCAGAGAACGTCAACCCAACGCCTCAAGAAGAGTCGCTGCCCGCAGGCGAGACGTACGCGCCAGAGACCGCAACCTCCGAGACGCAACCCGAGTCAGACGTCCCCGAGACGGTCGCCGAGCCGGCCGAGGAGGCACCTGCTGCCGAGATCCAGGAGCAGGAGGAGCTCGAGGCGCAGGAGAGCGCGGCCGCAGGCATCGATGGCTCCTTCCTCATCGAGACCGGCGCGTCGGAGTCGCACGTGCTCACGGCCGCAAGCGCCACCGCAGGCGCCAAGGTCGCGCCTTCCGCGTATTCCTCAAAGAACGCCAACCAGGTCTGGGACATCTCCTACGACTCGGCGGCTGACGCGCACCGTATCCTACTCGCCTCTTCCGACGGCCGGCTCGCCCTGGCCACCGACGGCAGCTCTCGACTGTTCCTCGCTACGGTGGGCACTACCGACCCCAAGATCTCGCTTCTGTGGGCACTCTTTGCCGCAGGTGGCGATGGGTACCAGATCGCCAGCATCGCCTACCCCGACCTCTGCGTCTCCAGCACGACCAGTGCCTCCAGCATCGCGGCCAAGTCGCCCGCCGCAAGTGCTCCGACCACACAGTGCCACTACCTCATCAACACCAACCCCATCGTCAGAGCTGACGCCCACGACGTCGAGGAGACCTATCACATCACGGTCGCCGCATCGTCGCAGGTGGTCGAAGCCCGGGGCGGCAACGATGCAGACGGCACCGAGATCCAGGTGTACAACCTCAACGGCAAGAATCACCAGAAGATCTACCTCGAGCGCGATGCCCAGGGCTTCTACACCGCATGGATCGTGGGCACGGGCAAGGTCATCGACGTGCGCGGCGGCTCCCTCATGCCTGGCACGTCCATCATCCAGTGGACCTCCAAGGCGACCGACAACCAGAAGTGGGCCCTCAACGCCAACGGCGACGGCACTTACAGCCTCATCAACAAGGCCACGGGCCTCGCCCTGGGCATTCGTAACGGCAAGATCGTGGGCGTCCGCGCCACCTCCAATGAGCGTGCCTCCTTCGAGCTGAGCGTCGCCAACCTGCTCAGCGCCAGCATCTATGCCATCACACCGCGCACCAACACCAACGTCTGCATCGACGTCAGCAAGGCGTCCACCAAGAACGGCGCAAAGATGATCCTGTACAAGCAGAGCGGCGCGCTCAACCAACGCTTCCAGCTGGTCTCGGCGGGTGACTCCAACCTCTGGCGCATCCGCACCGGCTCGTCGGGCGGTTGGATCACCTATGCCAACGGTGGCATCAGCCAGCAGGGCAACAGCGGCACCGCAGCGAGCAGTGCCAACACCTGGAAGATCACCTTCAAGGGTGGCTGGTATTGCCTCATCAACCAGGCGAGCGGCAAGGCCCTCGACATGAAGGGCGGCTCCACCAGAAACGGCACCAACATCATCGCCTGGACCCCCAACGGCAAGGACTCCCAGCACTTCAACTTCGTGTCCTCCGACCTCATCAAGGAGGGCGTCTACCACGTCACCTCCTACTACGGCGTGCGGCTCGACGTCACGGGTGCCTCCACCAAGGTCGGCGCCAACGTTCAGACCTGGACAGGCAACAAGGGCGCTAACCAGCGCTTCAGGTTCCAGAAGTCCGGGAGCGGTTACCTCATGATCAACGACAAGTCCGGTCTTGTGGTCACTGCTGGCGACCTCTATCGCGAGGGTGCCAACATCACGCAGCGCCTCGTCTCGGGTCTCGCCAACCAGCTCTGGGTCCCGCAGATCGCCGACGGCGGCTACCTGTGCTTCTCCAATGTGGGCACCGGTAAGGTCCTCGCACTCGACAAGACGGGTACCGACTCCTACAACAACGGCCTGAGCATTTCGAGCAAGGGCCGCAACGCCATCCAGCTCACCAAGGCTGGCAGCGACAACACCCAGCGCTGGAAGCTCAAGGCCACCAGTGGCATCAACAAGACCGCAGCCAAGAATGCGAGCAAGCGCATCCTGCTCGTGGGCAACAGCTTCACCTTCTACAATGACCTTGCCTCCAAGCTCGCTGCCCAGGTCTCCGGCGCCGAAGTCGTGTCCTGCACGCGCTCCAGCGCCACGCTCCAGCAGCATGCCAGCACCACCGACGGCCTGGGCAAGAAGACCCGCGCCGCCATCCAGCAGGGCGGCTGGGACTACGTGGTCTTCCAGGAGATGAGCACGCAGTGCATCGACGACTACGACAGCTACCTCTCCAATCTCAGGACCCTCTCTAACCTCGCCAAGAACGCGGGCGCGACCCCCGTCATGTATGGCACTTGGGCCTTCTCCGGCGGCACTGGCTCGCAGGGACGCGGCTCCAGCGCACGCGGCATTACCAACGCCGCCATGAACAGCCAGCTGCAGGCCGCCTTCTCCAAGGTCTCCAAGGCTACCGGCATCAAGTATGTGGACACTAGCAAGGAGTTCGCCACCAAGACCAGCGGCCACGCAGCCTTCGACAAGAAGCTCTACGCCGCCGACAAGAAGCACCCGAGCTCATATGCCACCGGTCTTATTGCCGGCATCATCGCCAAGGCGCTCGTGTAGGCAGCGCCACATGCAAAGCGACTGACGCCCTCGGCCCCCGCTGCACACGCTGCGGGGGCCGAGGACGTCCTTTCCCCTCTTTTAGCGCACGGCAGGCGCCACCCGGGATTACTATAGGCAACAGTGCGCCCATCGACGAAGGAGACATGCCATGGCAGAGCTGTTAGTACCATTCCTTCTTGCCCTCACTCCCATCATCTGGCTCGTCATCGCCCTGATTGGCCTCAAGCAGCAGGCATGGATGGCAAGCCTCGGCGCCATGGCTGTAGCCGTGGTTGCTGCCATGGGCTACTGGCACATGACCCCCATCAACGTGGCCACCGCCGCCCTCGAGGGCTTCCTGTTTGCCCTGTGGCCCATCGTCATCGTGATCATCGCGGCTGTGTTCACCTACAACCTTTGCGTGAGCACGGGCGCCATGGAGACCATCAAGGCCATGCTCACCTCGGTCTCCTCCGACAAGCGCATCCTCACCATCCTCATCGCCTGGTGCTTCGGCAACTTCATGGAGGGCATGGCGGGCTTCGGCACCGCAGTGGCCATTCCCGCCAGCATGCTGGTAGCCCTCGAGATCGACCCCATCACGGCGATTCTCGTCTGCCTCATCGCCAACGGCGTGCCCACCATGTTTGGCTCGGTGGGAATCCCCACTACCACCCTGGCCACGCAGACCGGCCTCGACGTGCTTCAGCTCGGCTACGTACAGGCCCTGCAGGTGGCGCCCTTCGCGCTCGCATGCCCCCTACTCATGGTCATGGCCGTGGGCGGTGGCCCCAAGGCCCTCAAGGGCATCCTGCCCATTCCCATCGTCGCTGGTCTCACCTTCGCGCTCCCGCAGATCCTTGTCGCGCACCTGGTTGGCGCCGAGCTCGCCGACGTGGCAGGTGCAGTCCTGTCGCTCGTCGTCACCTTCATCGTCGCCATCCGTTACTCCTCCCGCACCGTCCCGGAGGAGTACAAGGTGGTGCTCAAGAAGCACATGAACGTCGACGTGCAGGGCGCCCTCATCGCTTGGAGCCCCTTCATCCTCATCTTCCTGGTGCTGCTGTGCACCGCCAAGGTGGTCGCCCCCATCTATAACTTCCTGGCTCCCTTCAAGTCCACCGTCAACATCTACGCCGGCAATCCCGACGCCACGCTCACCTTCACCTGGATCAACACGCCGGGCGTGCTCATCCTGGCCTGCGGTATCTTGGGCGGTCTGGCGCAAGGCGCCTACCTCGACCAGATCTTTGCCGTGCTCTACCTCACTGTCGTCCAGATGTCCAAGACCATCCTCACTATGCTGGGCATCCTCGGTTGCGCCAAGATCATGACTTATTCCGGCATGATTGGCTCGATCGCCGACTTCTTTGTCACCTCGCTCGGCGGCCTGTATCCACTCGTCGCACCGCTGCTCGGCGCCATCGGCACCTTCGTCACCGGTTCGGGCACCTCGTCGGAGGTCCTGTTCGGCAACGTACAGCTGAGCGCCGCCCAGACCCTCGGCGTCGACCCCATGTGGCTCGTGGCCTCCAACTCCTTGGGCGTCTCCGCCGGCAAGATGCTCTCGCCGCAGAACATCGCCATCGGCTGCGCTGCCGTCGACCTACAGGGCAAGGACGGCGAGCTGATGGGCAAGATCGCCCCCTACGCCTTCGGCTTCGTGGTGCTCATGATGGCCGAAATCTACCTTGGCGTGATGTTTGGCGTCTAGGCGTCTCACCACAGCACGTACCGGCGCGCCTCGCATCTCGGATGCGGGGCGCGCCTTGTTGTGGGGTTTTGCGAACGAGTGCTAGACCGCCTGCATATAACCCAAAATGGGTGATATTAATATGAGTTTTAATATTGTTTTTGCTGCCTCAGCTGGTATTTCACAAGGCCTACAAGTTAACCTTATAGAACTAATGATTGTCAAACACATCCGTGATACTCTGCCTTTAAAGGGGGACTGTAAACACTCGTACGAGAGGGGTACCACCATGTCCAAGCCCATTATTGACACCGACGCCTGCATCGGCTGCGGCGCTTGCGCCGACACCTGCCCGGTTGGCGTCATCGAGGTCGACGACGTCGCCACCGCCGCCAACGAGGACGACTGCATTGGCTGCGGCGCCTGCGCCGACACCTGCCCGGTTGGCGCCATCGAGATCGAGGACTAGTCACCTCGGCAAAGCCCTCGGGCTTATCTCTGACGGTAAGGACCCCGTGCAAACGCGCGGGGTCCTTTTTTACCGAACCACCGTCCACGCGCATGGGCGTGCGGCACCGTTTGTGAGAACATGCATACGTCACCACCTTTTGAAAGGAGCCCCATGCCTCGCATAGCCTCGGGCAAGCTGATGCGCCTCGCACGCAGTGCGCTCGCCATGTTGCTCGTGGCGATGGTCTGGTGCCTGACGTCAACGGCATGCTCTACCACCACCATCGGTGAGAACAATCCCGAGAAGCCCGTGGGACAGATCGTCCCCGCCCGACTCGCCATCGTGCACACAGGCGGCATTCAAGGGGCGTTTGCCCGCAGCGACTCCTCTCTGGGCATCGCCGCCGTTGCACGGCTCGCAGCGGAACTCGAGGAGGAGGGCTACGACGTGCTCGTCCTCGACAGCGGCAACTCGCTTGGTGGCAGTCCCGCCATCGACCTCACCGATGGCGAGGAGGCCGTAGCCTTCATGAACGCCGCACACTACGACGCCATAGCGCTCGGGGCCGATGAGCTCTCGCTGGGCTCCACCCGCCTGCGCAAGCGCATGGCGCAGTCCGACTTTGCCTACCTCTCCGCAAGCGTGCACGACGCCCAAGGAGACCCTCTCGCCGACCCCTGCAAGACCTTCACGCTCTCCGACGGGCGCTTGGTGGGCGTCTTTGGTCTCAGCGCGCCAAAGGCGGCAAAGGGCCTCGGGCCGCTTGCCTCCGCCGACATCGTCGCCCAGGCGACCACCTCCATCGAGCAGGCCCAGGAACAGGTCGCCGACCTTCGCTCCCAGGGCTGCAGGCTCATCGTCTGCCTCGCCAACCTCGGCTTTGACGATCAGGGTACTCCCCTCGCCGAGCGCGTCAGCGAGGGAGTGAGCGGTATCGACGTGCTCCTCGACGCCAGCACGGGCAACGCGACCCACCTGACCAGCGAGGACGCATCGGGCGAGGAGATGCTCGTGGTGGAGACCCCCAACGCCCTCAAGGGCGCCAGCGTGGTGCGCTGGGAGCAGGGGTCGCTCTCCATCGACGTCCACGATCCCTCAACGGACAAGGTCCTCGACGAGCAGGTGGACGCGCTGGTCACCCAGTCATCCGTCGCCTACGAGGACCGCATGCAGAAGGTGGTGTCAACGTCGGCAGGCGCCCTCACTGCCGAGGCAGCCACCAAGGAGACGGGCGGCCTGGGCAGCCTTGCGGCAGCCGCTCTGCTTTGGTCGGGCGAACGCAAGGCGTCCGACAAGCCCGACGCTGCCATCGTGACGGCAGACCTCCTTCAGGCCAGCCTAGCCAAGGGCGATGTCACCTACGGCGATGCGTTGGCGGTCCTGCCTCATGCCGACTCGCGTCTCTGCACCATCGAGGTGACCGGCGCGCAGCTCCAGCAGGCGCTCGAGCCCCTGTTGGCCCAAAAGGTCGCACAGAGCGACACGCTGCCTGCCACGGCGGGCATAACCATCTCACGTGGTAGCACGACCACCAAGACGGGCGACAAGAAGGCGACCACGCAGAAGCAGAAGGCACCGGCAATCGAGCGCGTGGGCGGTGCCGCGTTTAAGGCAAGCGCGACCTACACCATCGTGACTTGCGAGGCCGCCCTTGCCCGCACGGGCAGCCTCTCCGCACTCGCATCCAAAGACGCAACTCCTCAGGACCTGGATGTCAGCGGCGGGCAGGCCCTGGCAGACTACCTCTCCCACGAGTGCAAGAAGGGCATCCCCAAGAGCTTCCTCGACCAATGAGCCACCACTGGTCCCAACTCCTCCAAAAACTTCCGACAATTGCGCCCGTTGACTCGTATCCTCATCAACCAGCAAGAACGACCTCGGGAGGATCACATGAAGCCCCGCAAACATTACGCGATCGCAGCCCTTGCCAGCCTCGCACTCGCCGTTACACTCGGCGCCTGCTCAACTGGCGCAGAGCAGAAAACCGTCACCGTCACGGCACACAGCCGCGTGACGGTCGTGCCCGACGTGGCGCGCATCACGGTGAGCGTCGTCACAGAGGGCAAGGACGCCGTCAGCGCACAGAAAGCCAATGGCAAGCCCACCACAGCCGTCATAGAGGCCCTTAAGGGCCTCGGAGTCGCTGCAGAGGACATCCAGACCACCTACGCTGACCTCTCCCCCATCTGGAACGACGAGGGCGAGACTTCGCGCTACGAGATGCGCACGATGCTCTCGGTCGACGGCCTGCCCATCGAGAGCGTGAGCCAGGCCATGGAGGCGTGCGTCGACGCCGGAGCCTCCGAGGTGTCGGGCATCGAGTACTATGCGAGCACCTACGACGAGGCTTACGAGGAGGCTCTTGGTGCTGCCGTCGAGGCGGCCAGGCCCAAGGCGGAGGCCATCGCTACTGCAGGCGGCGTCTCCCTCGGCCCGATCGTCTCGGTCACAGAGGGCTATCAGGACATGTCGCTCGCCGTCACGCAGGAGACGCCACTCGCAAGCGTCGAGGAGAAGGCGACCGCCGACGGAGGTCTTGCCAGCGTCGAGCCCGGCCAGGTCACCGTCGAGGCGGAGGCTACCGTCTCGTACGCCCTGCACTAGGGGGAGGGGCCACTCAGGCGTCGGCCCCCTGGTCCGCGTCGCGCCATTGATCGGTGGCAAAGTAGGTCATGCCCGCCCACGCAACCATCGGGTAGTGGTTGCCCCGCATGTCACGACCCTGGCGCAACACCTCCCACACCTCGTCCCGCGTGAGGAGATCGAAGCCGTCAAAGCGCTCGGTTCCCTCGGCACCGGCGGGGGTCAGCTCCTGCTCGCTCGCCCTGCGTACCACCACACACAGCAGCGCCGTGCTCTCGTCGGTCAGGCCCGGCGTGTTGTAGAGCAGTGGGTTTATGACCGTCACGGTGTCGCGCTCGTCGAGCACGATGCCGCACTCCTCTGCGACCTCACGCGCCATCGCTGCGACCAGTGGGTCGTCCTCCGCGGCGTCTCGCTCGTCAATGAGTCCTGAGGGAATGCTGAGCAGGTACTGCCCCGTTGGGTAGCGGTACTCGTGGAAGAGCACCATGCGCGGCTCGCACCCCTCGATCTCCAGCACCAGACAGCAGCTGACCGCGTCGGGCAAGGCGTCCGCAAGCTCGGCCTCGTCCCTCAGGGCCAGCAGATCCTCGCGCTCGCGCCGTGACGCCACAAAATAGCGCGTCCCGTCCTCGTATGCCAGCTCGAAGAGCCGCACGAAGCGCGTCTCAGCAAGAGCCTTGGTCTGCTCCCGATCCAGTCTGGGCCTGTCCATGCCTCGCTCCCCTCCCGACGTGGCGCCTTCGGCCGTGCCGCACGCCGTTCCTGACCATTTCCGCATCGCCGCAAAGGTGCGATGGGTACACTACAAGCAACACCAGCCAACCGTAGCAGAATCTGCGGTCAAACACGAACGGAGGCATCCCATGCCAGAGCAGTTCAGCGTCGACGACGCCAAGCAGGTCATCGAGAATGGCATCGCCCAGGCTCAGGAGCTCATGTCCGACCCCGCCAAGATCGACGAGCTCATGAAGCAGCTCCAGCAGAAGGTCAAGGAGCTGCCCTCCGCGGCGGGCGAGGCGCTCGGTAACATTCCGCTGATGGCCTCCATGGTCAAGAGCTACGTCACCAAGGAGTACGCCGAGGTTTCGCCCAAGGTCGTTGCCTCCCTGGTGAGCGCCTTCCTCTACATCGTGACCAAGAAGGACCTCATCGACGACTCCGTGCCCGTGCTGGGCATGGCCGACGATCTGGCCGTCGTGGCCCTGGCCATGAAGGTCAACGAGAACGAGCTGGCCGCCTACAAGCAATGGCGCGACGCTCACAACCTGCCCGAGGCGCAGATCGAGGCCTAGCGCGCCAAGACGTTACCGGTCGCACGAGCATCAAAGAGGAGGGGGAGCTCCGCTGGACTCCCCCTCCTCGTTGTCATCTCTCGTGGCGCTGGCCCTAGTTGACCGTCAGGATTCCGTCGCTGGCGGTGTCAGGCTTGCCGTAGGCAATGAGCTCGCTGATGGTCACAAAGCGATAGCCCTGCTCCACCAGCTGCGGCAGGGCGGTGCGCAGCGCCTCGACCGTCTGCGAGCGGTCGCCGCCGCCGTCATGCATGAGAACCACCTGACCGGGCTGCACGCTGAGGATGACCTCCGCAATGGCGTCCGAGCCAGGTCGGCTCCAGTCCATGGTGTCCACGTCCCAGCCGATCTCGGCATCGACAAGAGACCACAGGGTGTTGATGATCTCGTCGTGGAAGTTGCCACCCGGGGCGCGCATGATATGCGCTGGCTCCTCGCCCAGCACCTGCGCGATGGCCTCGAAACCACGCTGGACTTCGTTCACCTGCTCGTCGGCAGACATGAGCGTGAGGTCGACGCCGCCACCCGAACCTTCCGCATGGTCCCAAGTATGGGTGCACACCTGGCAGCCCATCTCATGCGCGCGACGCACCGCGTCGGGTTGCTCGGCGATCTGGTTGCCGATGGTAAAGAAGGTGGCCTTGGCACCGTTCTCCTCAAGGATGTCCAGAATCTGGTTGGTAGTGTCGGGCCAGGGACCGTCGTCAAAGGTGAGTGCGACCACCTTGTCCTCGGGACGGGCCGTATAGATGCTGTAGCCCGCATCGACGGCTGGGGTCTCGACCTCCTCGACGGTGGTGCCCGATATCTTACCCGTGCGCTTGACCATGGTACCATCCTGCCCGTCGGAGAGCAGGTGGATGGAGCCGAACCAGTAGGCCTCGAAGGAGCGGTCACCGTCGGAGGTGCCGTGCGGGATGGTCTCTCGCTTCTCGGTGAACTCCTCCGTGGTGTCGCCACCGTCACCGATCTGCACGTCGGCGCCGCGATGGATCTTGGCGGTGAGCTCCGCCTTGGTGCCATCGATGGTGGCGGAGCAGCGCTCACCCTCGCCCTCGGCGATCACCGAACCGTCGACAGACAGGAGGTTGCCCGGCTTGGGATCAACGAGACCCTTGTCGAGCACCTTCTCGATAGTGGCGCCGCGCCAGATGGTGGTACGCTCGCCGTTGACCGTAATGCCAAAGCGCAGCAGATGATGGAAGAGCAGCAGCACGAGCAGTACGGCCACGCCGGCGCCTGCGAGCACGGGCTTGGGAAGCTTGGCCAGGCTGGCGAAGTCGATCTTGGGAAGCGAGATGCCAGCTGCACCGCCAGCACGCCGACGCTGCGTGGCACGGACGCTCTTGCGCTGCGTGGCGCTGCGCTGGCCCGCAGGACGTGTGCCCGCAGGGCGCTTGGCCGCGGGACGCTTGGCTGCGGGACGCTTGGCGGCAGGACGACCGTCAGCGGTGCGCGCGGTTCCCTGACGCGCGGTCGAGGGACGTGCGCCTGAACGCTTGCTACCCGAAGCAGGGCGACTGCCGGAGCGCCTTGCGGCCCCGCTAGCCGAGGCCGGCCGTGCAGAGCGTCGCGACGCATCCCGCGTGCGACGCTGGCCGCCCTCGCCCTCTGCGCTCCCGGATCTCCTGCCCTGCTCAGAGGCCATGGTCCTCATCCCCCTACCGTATAAAAAGCTGAATCCGACAGTGCCCATGGTATCAGCAGCGGGCGGCAGCAAACCCAACTATCTGCAGGTTTCTGAAAACATGCTGAACGGGGCGGCAGATGGGACCAGGCGGAGCCCACGAGTCGTGGTCTTTCGCGTTATGCGAGCAACTCGCGCACGTCGAGGCGTGCGAGGTCGTGGGCGGTCTTCCAGCCGTTGCGCCCCGAGAACGCCTGATGCGGCAGAGCTACGAGGCGCGCCTTGGAAGGCACCACCGGCGCATACAGAGCATCCGCCACCACGAGACGCGCCGCCACAAGCGTCTCCTCGACGCCTTCCTCGCCCTCGACACGCGTGTCGTGCGGCGCCAGCAGCTCGCTGGCCGCCTCGAGAGGACAGACCACGCGACCCTCCACGCCCAGTTCGCGTCCCATTGCGCAGGCGAGCGACCCCATGGCCACGGGCTCGCCCACCAGCTGGCAGGCCTCCCCCGCCGGTTGCGTGACGCCTCGACCGTCGCGACACGGCCACCGGCACTCCCCCGTAGCCACGGCCTCCCGTAGCGCCTCTGCCAGCTCGTACGCCCATGTGCCCTCGGCAAGCCCGTCGTCGGGCAAGCCCACAGGCATACCCACCACATACGGCGTACCAAAGCGCTCGCGCAGCAGGCGGGCGACGCCCAAGCCCGTCGCCGACACTACCAGATTCACCTCGGCCTCCGCGGCATGCACAAGCTCGTCGAGCGAGCTGCCCATGGCCCAGCAGGATGTCACCTCGAATCCTGCCCTGTGGGCAAAGTCGCGCAGCGAGGCATCGGAGCCCGCTATACCCAGATCGAGCGGTGTCGCACCGAGGATGTTCAGCGTCGACTTGCGTCGCTCGCACGGCACCACGAAGCGCTCGGCCAGCGCCACGAAAGCATTGTCCGCACCCGTCACGTAGTCGTGCATCGCGTTGGTGCGCACATAGAAGCAGGGTACGTCGCACTGGCGCTCCACCAGCTTGCAGATAGCCCGAAAGTCGGTCCCGCTGATGAAGGGGATGGGCGAGTTGCACAGCGCCACGAAGCGTGGCGACAGCTCGTGCGCCGCCTCCACCACGTCGTGCACCAGCTTGTCGTCGTTTCCCAAGATGGCGTCGCGCTCGGTGAGTCCCGTGATAAAGATGAGACTGTCGTGGTCGTACCAGCGCGTCTCGTCATGCGTGTTGTAGGTGGAGTTGCAACCCGACGGATCGTGGATGACCACCATGCCACCCAGCTCGAACAGCGCCGAGCAGGCGCCGCTCACGTCACCGGTGTAGGTGGGCACGATGCGGTTGGTACGCCTCATATGCAGCTCACGCATCCCAGTCCCTTGCGCGGCACCAGGTCGCGCGTATCCTTCTCCTGCTCCCAGGCCTCGGCCATGAGGCGCGCCAGGGAGCGCACGCCCGCAAAGCCCCATAGGCCTCCGCCGTACACCATGTTGACGAAGTGGCCCGTACCACAGAACCAGGCAGCCTTGGGTCCGACCGCAAGGGTCTTCTCCGTCCTCGTGCGCGAGGCCACCCGCAGGTCGGGTAGGATGGTCGATGAGAGCTCCACATGCGGTGCGTGCGCGCGCAGCCAGTCCAGCTCCGCCTCTTCCTCGCCGTTTACGCCGTCGAGGTATATCTCGCGCACGTTGAGGTCATGCGCCAGCAGCAGGTGCGCCAACCCCAGCGGGCGCGGGTGTGCCACTGCGTCCACCGCGATGGGAGCCTCCCCCACCACGGTCCTTAGCGCCTCAAGCGCCTCGTCACAGGCGGCACGCTCTGCGACAAAGTCGGGCAACGGCAGCCCCAGCTCCTCGCACAGCAGCATCTCCTGTGCCTCGATCTCGTCGTACGAGAAGGTCGCGGGCAGGTAGAGGTGGGGCCGTCCCAGCCGTTCTGCCGTCTTGCGCGCGCCGTACTCGCCGTTGGGAAAGACCGACACGATGGTGCCCGCGCGAGCCAGATCCTTGAACTGACCGTAGGTCTCACAGTCGTGGATGCTGGTCAGGCGCCTGCCGCCCGCCGCAAGCAGAGTTCGTAGGTCGCTGTCGGGGTCGGGGGCAAACTCGCTACCCAGAAGGGCCACCAGGGCATCGTCAGGCTCGCAGGGCAGCAGCGGATCGTACATCACCTTGCGCAGACGCTTATCGGGTATCAGACGCCTCTTGGAGATGGGGTCCATCAGGGCGCGCACGAAGTCTATCTGCGGAAACTCCTCTTCAAGCTTGCGGTACACGCGACCGAGTGGCACACCCAGAAAGAGGTGCGTGCATACGGGGAACACGATGACGCAGGGCGGCAGCTTTTCTGCCGCCTCGAGCTTGCGCAGCACGTCGCGGATGCCCTCAAGGGTCACCTGCTCGACCGTGCCCTTCGTTATGTCCTCCTCCTTGAGCACCACGCACGAGAAGCGGTCCTGCGCGCCCATCTCGGCAGCCGTGAGCACCACGCCGCGCATGCAGTTGAGTGCGCAGACGTAGATCTGGTGCGCCTCGGGCACCAGCATGCCAATATGCACGATGTTCCACGTGCCGTGCACGGGTGCGTTGAACTCAAGGCCCGACGGGAACAGCGCCGCAGAGGTAGTCTCCCCCGCAGTCACCGCCGACGGTCCCAGTCTCTTGAGCATGCGCGCGCCTCCCTCGCGTTCGACGGGTGTGCGAGCGGGCGCCCGGGGCCTGCCCCAGGCGCCCGACCGCTAGCAGATCCTGGGCAGCAGCTCGCCCGTGGGCTGGGGCAGCAGCGTCTCCGAACCAATCTCGGTACGCATGACCACCCAACCAGGACGATCGTCGGTAATCTCGCCGATGATGGCAGCACCCTGCGAATTGGGGCAGGCGCGCAGCGCCTCCACGAGCGCAGGCGCCTCCTCCTTGGGAGCAATCACCACCAGACGGCCCTCGCAGGCCAGGTAGAGCGGCTCCAAGCCCAGCATGCGGCACACGCCACCCACTGCCGGGTCAACGGGCACCGCAGCGGCGTCCAGACGCACGCCTACGCCACTCTGCGAGGCGATCTCGTAGAGCACTGTACCCACGCCGCCGCGTGTGGCGTCGCGTATCACGTGGATGTCCTTGGTCACGCCGAGCATCGCCTCCACGCTGTCCCAGAGCGGCGCGCAGTCGGAGGTCACGTCGGCCTCGATGCCAAACTCATCGCGCGCCAGCAGGATCGTGCAGCCGTGACGACCCACGTCGCCCGTCACGATGATCGCGTCGCCGGGGCGGGCCTTGGCACCTGCAGGCGCAGCGCCCTCCACGATCTCGCCGACGCCCGTAGTGGTGATGAACACGCCATCGACCTGGCCCTTGCCCGCGACCTTGGTATCACCGGCCACAAGCGAGACACCCGCCGCGGCGGCCGTCGCCGCCATGGCGTCGGCAATCTGGCGCAACTGATCGAGCGGATAGCCCTCCTCGATCACAAAGCCACAGGTCAGATACAGCGGGCGGGCGCCCATGCAGGCAAGGTCATTGACCGTGCCGCAGATGGAAAGCTTGCCGATGTTGCCGCCGGCAAAGAACGACGGGCTCACGATGAAGCCATCGGTCGACATGGCCATGCGTCCGCGCGGCGGCTCGAGCACGGCGGCGTCGTCGGCCGTCAGCAGCGGGCTGTTAAAGCGCGCGGCAAACACCTCGTCGATGAGCTGAGCGGTCTGCCTTCCGCCGGCACCCATGGCCAGCGTCACCTTGTCTGTCATGAGAGGTTCCCTCCGTACTGGTAGAACGCGGAACACGCACCCTCGCCACTCACCATGCAGGCGCCGACGGGATGCAGGGGCGTGCACACCTTGCCAAAGAGTGGGCACTGCTCGGGCGTGATCTCGCCGCGCAGCACGTTGCCGCAGCGGCAGGCTGGGTTGGCGTGTCCCTCGATGACGGGCATGTCGTGCTTCTTGCGGGCGTCGTAGGCGGCATACTCATCGCGCAGCCGCAGGCCCGACTGAGGAATGACACCCAGGCCACGCCACTCGGTGTCGCAGGGCTCCATGACTTGCTCGATCAGCGCCACGGCGGCCGGCGTGCCCTCGGACTTAACCACGCGCGGGTACGCGTTGACGAAGAAGGGCTTGCCCTCCTTGGCCTTTGAGAGCGCCACGGCCATGGCCGTGAGCAGCTCCTTTGCGGTGAAGCCCGCCAACACGCCGCTCACGCCCTGCTCCACGAGGTCCTCGCAGAGCTGGGTGCCCGTGATGGCATGCACATGGCCCGGATACAGGAAGACATCGGCCGAGCCCTTGAGGGCGGCATAGGCGTTGGGCATGGTCTTGTTGGCCACCAACAGGCTAAAGTTGCCCACCCCCTCGGCATGGGCCTGGCTCACGGCCAGGCAGGCAGCCGGAACAGTGGTCTCGAAGCCCACCGACAGGAAGCACACCTGCTCGTCTGCGTGCTCCTTGGCGTACTCAAGCGCGTCGAGGGGCGAGTAGACCACCTGCACGCGAGCGCCGTCGGCACGTGCGGCAGCCAGGTTCTTGCTCGTTCCCGGCACGCGTACCAGGTCGCCAAAGGTGGTGATGGTCACGCCGTGCTCCGCAAGCCAGATGGCCTCGTCGATGAAGCCGACGGGCGTCACGCAGACGGGGCATCCCGGGCCCGAGATGAGGTCTACCTGCGGGGGCAGCAGCTTGCGGATGCCCAGCCTAAAGTTCTCATGGGTATGTGTGCCGCACACCTCCATGATGCGCAGACGCGGGCCGTCGTAGGTGGCCAGGATCTGCCGTGCGGTCGTCGTTGCGTCGCTCATGCCAGCAGAGCCTCCATGACCTCGTCGGCTTCGTGGTCGTCCTCGTCGGTAATCTTGGCGATGGCGATGCCCGCGTGCACCATCACGTAGTCGCCGGGCTCGACGTCATCGAGCAGCTGCACCGAGATCTCGCGCTTGGCACCGCTTGCATCGACCATGGCCATACCATCGGCGATGCGCACGACCTTGGCGGAAAGTCCCACACACATGTCGGTTTCCTCTCACTCGCGCGAGGCGGGGGACCCGTCCCCACCCCGCTCCTTGTCTCTCATCCATTGCGCGGCCACCACGGCCTGCCCCAGCGCCACGCCGCCGTCGTTGGGCGGCACCAGGCTATGGGTCAGCACGGTAAAGCCCCGCTCGCGCAACCGCCGCACCGTAAGGTCCAGCAGCAGGGTGTTCTGATAGCAGCCGCCGGTCAGTGCGACCACGTCCACGCCACGCTTGTCGCGCACGCGCTCGCATGCTGCGAGCACCAGCTCGGCAAGCCCCAGGTGAAACAGATACGCAAGGCGCTCGACGGGCTCGCCAGCCAGCCTCCCGCGTACCAAGCGCCCAAAGAGGGCGTCGGTAGCAAGCACGAACGGTTCTCCGTCCGCACTCGGGGCCTCATCCGCCCCGAGCCACGATGCGGGCCGCTCGCCCGCAGGGCAACGCTCGGCGGCAAACTGCAGCTGCGTGGCGGCCTCTCCCTCGAAGGTGCTCTCGCGACGCACGCCCAGCACCGCACTCGCGGCGTCAAAGAGCCTGCCGCAGCTGGTGGACGTGACCGTATTGATACCCCGCGCCACCATGGCCAACAGCACCTTGGCATCGCCCTCGGCACAGATATCCAGCTCGCGCACCAGCTCGAGGGTCCGGTCGCGGTCGCCAGTCATACCGTGCAGCATCGCCACCGCGATGCGCCAGCCCTCCCGCGCAGAGAGGTCGCCGCCCGCCTGCGCGAAGGAGGCGATGTGCCCGACCCGCTCGTAGCCGTGGTAGTCGGAGAGCAGAATCTCGCCACCCCACACGGTGGCGTCGTCGCCGTAGCCCGTGCCGTCGAACGAGACACCGATCACCGGCGTCGCCACGTCGTTCTCGGCCATACAAGCCGCCACGTGCGCATAGTGGTGCTGCACGCGCACCAGCGGCACGCCGCGTTCGGCCGCAAGTCCCTCGGCCACCACGGTCGCGTTGTAGCGCGGGTGGAGGTCGCAGGCAATGACGTCGGGCTCGAACTCGAGTAGCGTCTCGAAGCGCCCGATGGCGTCCTCGCAGGCGCGCACCGTACGCACGTCGGAAAGGTCTCCCACGTAGGGCGAGGGGTACACGAGCTCGCCCGAACCCAGGCAAAAGCTGTTCTTGAGCTCGCCGCCCACCGCCAGCACGCGCGTGCCCAGCCCACCCGAGACCATGAAGGGCAGCGGGGCCCAGCCGCGCGAGCGGCGCACCATGTACGGACGGCCCTCATAGAGGTCCATCACGGTATCGTCGGCACGCATGCGAATCACGCGGTTATGGCTGAGAATGGCGTCGCAGAGCGGCCCCAGCTGGCTGCGCGCGTCGTCATCGTCGCGGCAGATGGGGGCGCCGCTCTCGTTGGCGCTGGTCATCACGAGGCAATCGGGCATGCGGATGCCGTCGTCGTAGTCAAAGAGCAGCATCTGCAGCGGTGCGTAGGGCAGCATGATGCCAAGCTTTGGGTTGTCGGGCGCGCAGGCCTCGCACACCAGACCCCCCGCGCGCTTGGGCAGAAGCAGGATGGGCTTCTGATGCCCAGTAAGGATGTCTTGGGCCACGTCGTCGACCACGCACTCACGGCGCGCAGCTTCAAGGTCGCGAGCCATCACCGCAAAGGGCTTGGCGGAGCGGCGCTTGCGCTCTCGCAGCAAGCCCACCGCCTCGGGGCTGGTGGCATCGCAGGCAAGGTGGAACCCGCCAATGCCCTTGACGGCCACCACGCCGCCCTCGCTCAGGATGCGGCGAGCGCAGGTGATGGCCTCGCGGCCTCGCTCCTCGCGGTCGAGCAGGTACACCTCGGGGCCACAGTCGTTGCAGCAGACCGGCTGCGCGTCGTAGCGGCGGCTCGCGGGGCTGTGATACTCGTGCGCGCACGTGGGGCACATGGGAAAGGCCTTCATGCTGGTGCGCTCGCGGTCGTAGGGCAACGCGTCGAGGATGGTCATGCGCGGCCCGCAGTTGGTGCAGTTGATGAAGGGATGCAGGTAGCGGCGGTCGCTCGGGTCGTAGAGCTCGCGCTGGCAGTCCTCGCAGATGGCGAGGTCGGGCGAGATGAAGATCTCGCCCTTGGTGCGTTCGCTCTCCACGATGGAGAAGCCCTCGTAGGCCGGAGCGTCGTCCACCGGCTTGACGTCGATCTTGAGGATCGATGCCCGGCGCGGCGGCTGCACATGCATGAGCTGCACAAAGCAGTCGATCTGCTCCTCACTCCCCTGCGCGTAGATCTCGACGTAGGGACCCTTGTTGCAGACGGTGCCCGCGATGCCCGTCGTTGTGGCATGCCTATCGACCGTGGGCCTGAAGCCCACGCCCTGCACGATGCCGTACACGCGGATGCGCTTTGTCGTGACCGTCGTCGCGCTCATCGCCCGTCACCGAGCTTTCCCGACACGGCAAACTGCGGCACGTCCACCACGTTCGCAGCACGCGAACCCAACATCCGCCAGAGCGTGGGATCGCCCACGAGCAGGTCAAAGGAACCTTCATCCACAAGCCGCACGAGATCGGCCTCTTCGCGCAGGCGCACGTCACCAGGCTCGGCGAGCTCGGATGGCTGCATGAACCACGTGGCGCACGTCACCTGGGAGGCACCGCGCGCCTGCAGCTCCGCGCGCAGGCTGTTGGCCGTCACCTGCTGGTGTACCACCAGCACGCGCATCCCCGCCACGTCGAACCCCTCGGCAATGGAGGCGGCGAGCGGATCGTACACCTCGTAGGGGGTGCCAAAGCGCCGCTCCAGCAGCTTGGCCGCAGCAAGCCCCGAGGGGGCCACCACCAGATTGTGCTCGCAGGAGGAGGCGCGCACCACGTCGTCGAAGGTCGAGCCCATGCCATAGCACACAGCGCCGGGCACGGCGGCCCTCAGGGCGTCCGCGTCGGTCACGCTCATCTCGAGCGGATTGGCCCCCAGCACGCCCACACGACCCGCCTCCACAGGCAGCTGCTCGGTCGCAAAGCGCTCGAACAGCGCGAGGTATGCTTTGCTCGCCCCCACGTCGTAGAGCTCCATACCCGTTGTGTCCACCGTGATGGTCGGGAGCGTCCCGCGCCGCTCGCTCATGCGGCGCAGGGCACGGTAGTCGGTCCCGATGACCGAGGGCACCGGCGTGCCCACCACCGCGGCAAAGCGGGCGTCGATCTTGGCGGAGGCGTCCACCAGCTCATCCACCAGCTTGTCGTCACGCCCCAGAATGGCATCCATGTCGCGCAGGCCAGCACTGAACACGGCGCTTCGGGCGGTATGCCAGCGCGGCTCGTCAAAGCCACAGACGTTGCCCGTGCAGCCGCCCGCGTCGCAGATCACCACGATGCCACCCAGCTCGTAGAGCACGCTTACCGCGCCGGACTGGTCGGGGGCGAAGGGTGTCAGGTAGCGGCGCAAGCCGCGAACGCCCGAGGGCGCCAGCTCCTCGCGCAGCCTGAAAGCGGAAGGTGCCTGTGCGGGAGACGCCTCGTTCCGCCCCAGCTCACCAGAGCAGGCGGAAGCCTCCTCCCCCACCAAGGCGAGCAGTGCCTCGAAGAGGGCGCGGACGCCCGCATAGCCGTAAGGTTGCACGTCGGAGTTCCAGTCGAGGCGAGCCGCCTCGGGGTGGTACCACGCCGCATCCTTGCCCAGCGCCATGTCGACGGGGCAATCTGCAGCGTCGTAGTGGATCATCGTGGGCTCCATGTTGGAGTACACGCGGGTCTGGGGGCTGAGCTGTGCGAGGCGGCGCAAGAACACATAGTTCTCGGCCGTGATGGTGCCGAACACCTCAGCCACCGCAAAGCCGTAGCGCACGAGCGCGAGAGCCATCTCGAAGGCGTCACCATTCACGCACTCGCCCACCGCGAAGCGCGCCTGCGGGCATGCCGCGGCAAAGGCCTCCACGGCGGCAGACGCCGCCTGATAGTCGACCTCGTCGTCGAAGCTCACGCCCAGCACCTGTCCCAGGGCCCGGTACTGACTGCGAATGCGATCGACTTGGTAGAGCCTGGTCAGCTCGATGGAGGGGATCTGCAAGCGCTCCTGCAGGTCGGCTGCCGCAAAGCGTGCCTCCGGGTGCAGCACCAGGTTGAAGTTGGCCTCGGCCATCTGCTTAAACTCGGCGAGGTCGGCGCAACGCGAGATCTCACGAATGGCGCGCACACCCACCCCGCGCAGGTAGCGGTACAGCTCGCAGTCGTCGGCCAGAGGAGCGAAGAATCCCATCAAGTTGACGGCAGCGGGCCGCTTGGGCAGCGGGTCGAGCAGCGAGTAGAGACTCTGCCGCACGTGCACCATGGGAGGGCGGCGCCCCTCGCGCGTGAGTGCGTACATGTAGCAGGGCCGCACGGGCAGGCCCACGCGCTCCTCCGCCTTGCGGCAGACGCGGTCCATGTCGGTGCCCAGCAGGGCGTCCACGCAGGTAATGCAGATCATCACCACCGACGGGCGCTCCGCCAGCCCCTCCACCACCTCTTCCACGGCCTGCGGAATCTTGCGCAAGTGGCGGCCCGTCACGATGTCGGTCTCGTCCATGGTCAGGTAGAAGAACCGGTCGCGATAGGCGGGCATGTCGCTGATAAGCGAAG
Organism: uncultured Coriobacteriaceae bacterium; assembly: GCA_902779675.1. Taxonomy (GTDB): domain Bacteria; phylum Actinomycetota; class Coriobacteriia; order Coriobacteriales; family Atopobiaceae; genus UBA1367. The sequence continues at coordinate 68,328 of CACZCK010000006.1, forward strand.
TGTTGCGCCCACAACACCCTGGTGCAACCACCAGCATGACCGATCCGGGAATGGCCAGGCCGGCGCGCTTAACGCCAAAGCCCTCCGCGCCTGGCGAGTTGAAGGCCAGCGTGGCGGGCGAGCTGTAGATGAGGTGCCGGCTGGAGACGAGCTCGTCGGGAAGCTCCTCGAGCCCCCGTTCGGCAAGCTCAGCCACCGTGTAGTACCGGGCATGGCGCTCCATGGCTACACCTCACCCGTCCACAGACGCTCGGCAAGGTCGAGGAAGCACTGGCTCACCGCAAGCGTCTGGTCGCCCTCGATGACGGTCATGCCACGGTCCTCGCAGCGGGTGATGTCATCGGAGCGCGGAATCTGCGCCACGATGGGCAGGCCGTGCTCGTCGGCAAAGGCCTGGACCTTCTCGGTCTCGCCCACCACGTTGCGATGGTTGAGCACAATACCTGCCACGCGCGCGTATCCGCGGTCCTCGAAGTTGGCGACCGCCGTGTTGATGTTGTTAGCCGCATAGAGAGCCATCTTCTCTCCCGAGGTGACGATAAGCACCTTCTCGGCATAGCCCTCACGGATGGGAGCGGCAAATCCACCACATACCACGTCACCAAGCACGTCATAGAGCACCACGTCGGGCTTCCAGGTCTCAAACAGACGCAGGTCCTCGAGCAGGTTAAAGGTGGCAGTGATGCCGCGACCCGCGCACCCGAGGCCCGGGGTAGGTCCGCCCGTCTCGATGCAGAGCACCCCGCCAAAGCCCTCGCGCGAGATCTGCTCGAAGGTCTCGGGGTCGTCATCGGTCTCGCGCAGGTAGTTCATGACCGGCTGCAGCGGCTCACCACCCAACAGGTTGATGGTCGAGTCGGCCTTGGGATCGCATCCTATCTGGATGACGCGCCTGCCCTGCACTGCAAATGCCGCGGCCAAGTTGCTGGTGATGGTCGACTTGCCGATGCCGCCCTTGCCGTAGATGGCGATCTTGAGCATATGTCTGCCGTTCCCCCTTGCGCCCAAAAGAAAACCGCCGCACCCTCTGCGGCGCGACGGCGGAACAAGGCGATGGCATCGAAGCGGCCCTGTGGGGCCTACGCTGCGCATGTTTCCCGCTCGGACGAATCCTTACCGTCAACCCGCGTCTGTTGGAGGTCTCTTTCGGGTGCTACCCGTCAGATTTCCTGCACATCGTAGCATGAAGGAGCCCGCGCACGCCATGATGTGCCAGGCTTTCACGGGACGCCGACATGCGTGGCCAGATGTGCTTGGGCCGCGCGGCGGAGGCGGGCCGCCGCCGACCTCTCGGGCTGCCCGACGTGTCGGTGCGGCGGGAGCGAGGACGTAGCGAGCGAAGCGAGCGGTTCCGCAGCTGCCGCGCCGTAAGCGTCGGGCGCTCAGCACGGGCGGGAGGCGGAGACCCGCCCCCGCCACGTGGCCCAAGCAACCCGCGCGTTCGAACCAAAAGGGCCCTGCCCCTACTCCCCCAGCACCAGCTGCTGGAGCATGCGCGCCACGCCGCACTCCTCGTTGGTCCAGGGCACTACGTGGGCCGCCGCCCGCTTGACGGAATCCTCGCCATTGGCCATGGCATAGGACTGCTCGACGGCCATCAGCATATCGATGTCGTTGGGACCGTCGCCAAAGGCCACCGCCTGCGCGCGGTCCACCCCGTAGCGGGCACACAGCACCTCGACGGCGTGGCTCTTGGTCGCCTCGGCGCTCATGACCTCGCACAGGATGTCATTGGAGCGCACCACGTTGAGGTTGGGGTAGCGCGCCGCTACTGTGGCCTGGGCGGCCACGATGTCTTCGGGCTCGCCCATCAACAGGAACTTGTGCACGCCTCCGTCGCCGAACGTGCCCGCCAGGTCGCGACTCTGCACGCTCTCGGCCTGCACGAAGTACTCCTCGCGCACGATACGCGGGTCGCTGCGGTCGTCCACGATCCAGTGATGGAAGCCGTAGGTCGCCGCACAGATGCGAGGCAGCTCCTCCTCAAGGTAGCGCTTGATCTCGAGTGCATCTGGCGTGGGAATGACGCTGCTGTACAGCTCGTTGCCCTCGTGGTCCAGCACGTACGCGCCTGAGAAGCAGGCCATGGGACCGCTGAAGCCCAGCTGTCGCTGTATGGGATAGAGCCCCTCGGGCGAGCGCGCCGACACCAGGCAGAACGGCACCCGCTCGGCGACGCGGCGGATGACGTCGGCGCTGGCAAGAATGGGATGGTGGTCGTTGTCGACCAGCGTGCCGTCGACGTCGGTCAGGACGATGCCCACCTGCGGCGTGTCGGTCATGGTTCGCTCCCCTCTTATGGCATGTCAATTACCCAAAAGCATACGGGGGCGAGCGTCTCCCTGTCGTTCAGATGTGTTACCCATAGACAGCACTGTGGTGCACAAAACCCGCGGTACATAAGGCTCGCCCCCCTCGCTTGCCCCTCGACCACCATTCCTCCACGCGCGGTGCGACGCCCTTGCATTCCCTGTTCCATTTGTTATAGTTCATATAGAACAAGTGGAACAAAGGAGGTGTCTATGCTCATCGATGTGGACCTCATGTCGCCGGAGCCCATCTACCAGCAGATACGCGCACAGATCGTGCACGCCGTGGCCACGGGCCAGCTGAGTCCCGGCGATGGCCTGCCCAGCGTCCGCACGCTCGCCTCGGACCTCGGCGTCAACATGCACACCGTCAACAAGGCCTATGCGGTGCTGCGCGACGAGGGGTATGTGGTCATGCGTGGCCGAAGCGGGGCCTTCGTCGCCGATGCGGCGCAGACGCTGTCCCCTGCCCGCGCGCAGGAGCAGGAACAGCGGATGGCCCAAACACTGCGCAAGCTTGCCACCGAGTTCAAGGCACGTGGCGGATCAAGAAACGAGTTTATGGCGCTTGCCGATGCCCAGGCACAGGCAGTGTTCGCCGACATGCGAGAGGATGAGCGGTAATGCTGGGTATGGTTGCAGTTCCGGTTCTTTTGAGCGTCATCATGGGCGTGTTGTTGGTGGCAACCCCGTGGCTCATGCCCCCAACCGAATGCTTCGCGGTGACGGTGCCGCCTTCCGCAAAGGACGACCCGCGTATCCGCGCGCTCTACCGCATCTATTCCGTCACGGTTGGCACGACAACGGTGCTTTGCGTCATCGCCTGCTCCGTGGTCATGCACCTCTGGGCGAGCGACCCGTCGTCCGTCCAGTCCGAGCGAGCATTTGTGGTGACGACCATGGTGGCTACCTTCGTCCCGCTGATCGTTTCCTTCGCCCTTATGCTGCACACGCGCAACCAGGTTCGGGAGCTCAAGGAGTCCGAGAGATGGGTCGTGGAGGCACCACATGCCGCCGCCTTTGTGGATGACGATGCCCCCAAGCCCATCTCCATCTGGTGGAACGTCCTGTATCTGGTGATTGCTGCAGCACTTGCGGCCTTTGCGCTCGCGCATTTTGCCGACTATCCGGCTCGGATACCCATGCAGGTGGACTTCGACGGCACCATCACCCGCTTTGCAGACAAGAGCGTGCGCACGGTGCTGTTCCCCGCCTTCTTTGCCGCTCTCCTCGGTACGGCATTCACCTTCGCGCACTACGTCGCCATCCATTCCAAGCGGCCCATCGACCCCGCGGCACCAGCGAGCTCTGCCCTCGCGTACGGGCGCTTCGCCCGCGTCTATAGCCTGATGAGCCTGCTGGGAGGTCTGGGGTTGTGCACCATCTTTGGGATCTCGTTCAACCTCTCCGTGCTGGGCACCATTACGCTCGGGCAGGCGGCAGTGATCATGGTGGTCACCACGCTTATCTTCGTCGTCGCGGTCACCGGGGTCAGCGTGGTCATGGGGCAGTCGGGCGCGCTGCTTGCCTCCGAGTTGCGCACCACCGACGCGGTACTGCGCGACGACGACGCGCACTGGCTCCTGGGGACCATCTATTTCAATCCCCAAGATCCGAGCATCTTTGTGCCCAAGCGCTTTGGCATCGGGTGGACCTGCAACGCGGCGCGACCCGAGGCGTGGGGTCTGATGGCCGCACTGGTGCTGCTGGTCGCCGTCTTTACGCTGGTTATGGCATAGGTCATCTCTTCGCGTCCCTTGACCCGCCCTTGGCATGTGCCGAGGGCGGGTCTTTGTTTGAGAGGAACTGCATAGCGCATCCGAGATAGCTTATCGGCGGCTATCAAGAATTGTATGCGGTTCCGCACCTTTCCCTGCCCCCCGACCGCCTGCAGCCAGAACCCGACCCGCACGCTGTAGGGTATGCTTCTGTAGTCGACACGCACCGAGAGGAGATGCCCATGGTCGGCGGCTATCCCGTAATCACCCTCTGTGGCAGCACCCGCTTCAAGGACGCCTTCGAGCAGGCTAACAAGCGCCTCACGCTCGAGGGCAACATCGTCATCAGCGTGGGGCTCTACGGCCACTCCGGCGATGCCGAGGTCTGGGAGGGCATGGACGAGGACACCCTCACCGCCACCAAGGTCATGCTCGATGACATGCACAAGCGCAAGATCGACCTCGCCGACGAGATCTTTGTCATCAACGTGGGCGGCTACATCGGCAGCAGCACCCGCTCCGAGATCGCCTATGCCCAGAGCCAAGGAAAGCCGGTGCGCTACCTCGAACCACCCGCGCAAACCTGATGCCCCCGTCCGCCAGACCAAGGAGCCCGAATGCCCACCATCGCCTTCCTCGACCTCGACAACACCTTCTGGACGGAGGAGGGTGTCCCCGAATCTGCCCTCGAGGCCATCCGACGCGCACAGGCCAACGGGCACCTCGTCTTCTCCAACACGGGACGCGCCCGCGCGGGCACGCGCGACCTTGAGCCCTACGGGCTGGACGGGCGTTGCTATGCCGCAGGCGCCGAGGCGTTCCTCGGCGGCAAGAAGATCGTGGACGAACCGCTCGGCGTGGAGGCATCGAAGCTGCTCTGCCACACGCTCGACGTGGGCCAGGGCATCCTGATCGCGGAGGGCGGCGACCGCTGCTTCATCCGCGTCTACGACGAGCCCATGTTCCGGCAGCTCTTTGAGACACTGGCACGCATCGACGACCCGTTCATCGACCACCCCGAGATCTCGACGATGTCCGACGAGGATCATGCGCAGGTCTACAAGTACTCCCTCTGGATCGCCGGCGGTGTGCCGCAGGAGGTCAAAGACTCGGTGCCGCAGGGGTACCGCGAGACGACCATGGGCGACGCCACCGAGTTCACGCAGGTGGGACACACCAAGGCCACAGCGCTCGACACGGTGCGCTCCGCACTCGAGCAGCGAAATGGCCTGACGTACCAAACCATGGCGCTAGGCGACTCGGGCAACGACATCCCCATGCTGCGCGCGGCCGACATCGGCATATGTATGGGCAACGGCACCGACGCCGCCAAGGACGCGGCAGACTACGTGACCTCTGCCATCACCGATGACGGCCTCTACCACGCATTCGAGCACTTTGGCCTCATCTAGCGCACGATAAGCGACGCGGTGCGAGACCCCTTAGTCCCGCACCGCGCATTCAAGTCGTCTGTCACAGCGCCATCGGCCCTAGCGACGATAGATTGCCAATGCTCCCTGCCCGCCCAGACGCACCACTGGCGACGTAAAGGCGCCCTCGGCGCCCATTGCCTGGGAACCCGCCGCCACCAGCTCCCAGCCGTCGCGGCTCACGTCGAGCTCTTGACCAGAACCGAGCGCCACCGTGCCATGCTCGTCCTCGAGCCAGACCTGCGAGAACAGCCAGTCGCCAATCTGCCTGTCGGCATGCACCGCATGCAGCGAGTTGGTATCCACCGTAAGCAGCCGGCAGGACTGACCCGCCGCCACCGCCTCGAGCGTGCCGACCTCGTAGGGCACCTCAAAGAGCGCATAGCACTCGCTCGTCTGGGCGGTGCCTACCACGCGGCCGTTGAGTCGCAGCTCGACGGAACCCGCCGGTGCATAGACCTCCACCGTCATCGGCGTGCCGGGCTCCACGTCCCACGTCCAGCTGGTCACTGCGTCGGTGAACTTCCAGGGGCCGAACATGCGTGGCGTACCATGCGCCTCGGGTGGCCGCACCGCGATGTAGGGCTCGGTGCGCAGACCGAACACGATCTCGCGCCAGTACGAGACGGGGCGGCGGAGGCCGAAGGCATCCACGTCGCCGGAGGTGTTCTGCCAGGCAGGGTAGGGTTCGCCCAGCTCGCCCACGTAGTCCCAACCAGTCCAGGTGAACTCACCGATGACGGCCGGCAGCCGCTCGATGAGCTCCCAGTTCTCGGCCACCTGGCGCGGGTAGGTCTCGGTGCCCAGCATCACGCGCTGCGGGTAGCGCTCGGCGTCGGCCGCATAGCGCGCCGTCATGTAGTTGTACCCCTGCACGTCGACGCAAGCGTCGAGCCGCTCCAGCACGCGCGAGACCACCGGATGGCACGTGATGTCGGCCATGCGCGTGGCCATAAGCCCCATGAACTCGTTGACGTCGCCGGTCTCGAAGTCAGACCGCGGCCGACCCGTGAGATCCACCGCGATGTCGGCAACCTCCTCGCCTGCCGCAAAGGCGCCGTTGACGCCGTTGGTTACGAAGCGCGTGTCATCGAGGCTGCGAATCAGCTGGTAGAGGTCGCGCGCCACCTCGAAGCCGCGTTCGGTGTTGATGTCGCTAATCTCGTTGCCCGTTGAATAGCCCACCACACAGGGGTGGGAGCGATCCTCGCACACCAGGTTCTCGGTCACCTGACGCCAACTGTGCGGGAAGTACTGGGCAAAGTCGCCGAAACCCTTGGGCTTAGTCCACATGTCACAGACCTCGTCCAGCACGTAGACGCCCAGCCTGTCGCAGGCATCCAGCAGCTCCTGCGAAGCATGGTTGTGAGCGCTGCGAATGGCGTTGAAGCCTGCCTCCTTGAGTCGCGCCACGCGCCAGAGCTCGAACTCCTTGTGCGCCTCGCCTCCTAGGATGCCCTCATCGTGGTGGATGCAGGCACCGCGCAGCAGCACCGGCTCGCCGTTAACGAGCAGGCCGCGCGCCGGGTCCCACGACTGGGTGCGTAGGCCGCAACGCGTGTGCGCCACGTCGTCGCCCACCGTAAGCTCGATCCAGTAGAGATGCGGATCATCCTCGATCCAAGGATGCACGTCATGCAGGTACAGGCAGCGATCGAGCTCGTAGCAATCCCCCATCCGCACGGGGAACGTCTCGTCAAGCACGTCACCGGCATCGTCAAAGATGCGCACGCGCACGTCCGCGTTCTGAGCACGTCCCGTGAGGTTGCGTAGCGTGGCACGCAGGCGAACGCGCGCGTCACCGTCGGGGGTGAGCTCCTGCGTAGCGAGCCAGATGCTGTCGGGCTCGGTGTGCACCTGCGGGCCGTACATGAGCCAAACCGGGCGCGCGATGCCACAGCCCGCGTACCAGCGTGAGCTCAGCAGGTCGCACTTGCATACCACCAGTAGCATGTTGGGGCTGTCCCAGCGCACGTAGTCGGTGATGTCGCAGGTCAGGCTCGCATAGCCGAAGTCGCCCGACCCCACCTGCGAACCGTTGACGTACACGAACGACTTGGCAAAGATCGCCTCGAACTTGAGCAACAGACGCATGTCGCGCATGCTCGGATCCAGCTCGAGCTCGCGCTGGTAGTAGTACACCTGTCCGTCAAAGTAGCTGGTGCGACCGCCGTTGACGCTGTCGGCCTTCTGGCCCTCACGCCACAGGGCGTCGTAGGGCACGCTCGTGTGCACCGCATCCGCGGGTATAGCCGTGACCAGCGAGAACGCGTCGTCGCGCGGATAGACGTACCAGTCGTCTGACAGGGAAATGCGCTTCATCTGCTTGTCCTTTCCGGGTTCCATGGGTGCCGTCGCCCGCGGTGCATCGCCACCAGCTAGTTCCATTAACTATGGTAGCCGCCCGGCCGCTTCTCTAGGTGAAACGCCAGTGCGCCGATCAGGTTGGCCTCGTTGCCAAACTTGCAGGTCACGATCTCGGGCTTGCCGTAGGGCATGAAGGCCGCCAGCGGATCGTACAGGTCGTCGAAGGCCTTCTTGATGATCTCGGTCGTCTCGGGCCGCGCGGAGATGCCGCCGCCAATGGCGTAGCGCTGCAGGTCGAGCGTGGCCTGCAGGCTCATGATGCCCGCCGCCGCCTGGAAGCCAAACTCCTCGAGCACCGCCTTGGCATCCTCGTCGCCCGCCTCGTAGGCGTCGAAGAGCATGACACCGTCGGCAGCCTCCAGGCCCATGCGCTCGGCGTACGCCTTGCTGATGGCCGCAGCCGAGATGCGGTTGGCCCAGAGCGCGCTCATGCTCTGCGGGAAGGGCAGGCCCATGGCGTTGAAATCCACGAGCAGGCCGGAAAGCTCGCCCGCGCCACCCGTATAGCCCATCCACACGTGACCGTCCAGCACGATGCCGCCGCCCACGCCGGTGCCGAGCACAATCGCTGCACCCGAGCTCGCATCCTTGAGCGCACCTTGCCAACTCTCAGCGCACGCGGCGCACTTGCCGTCGTTGGCCACCGTCGCGGGCTTGCCAAAGACCGCCCCGTAGCGCTCCGCCGCAGGATAGTCGTGCAGCCAGCTGAAGGCGCCACCGGTGTACGCAATGCCAGCCGCCGTGTCGATGCGGCCGGGCATCGAGATGGCCACGCCTGCGTAGTCGTAGTCGGCAACCGCGTCGCGCACGGCCTCGAGCGCCGCGAACATAGCCTCCTCGTTCGAGTGGTCCACGGGCACCTTGCCCTGCATGACAAAGGCGCCCTCGGCCGTCATCACCGCATACTTGACGAACGTGCCGCCAATGTCGAGCACCAGATACTGATCCATGGTCAGCTTCCCTTTCAACGCCGTCCTTCTGGGACGGTTCTAGACGCTCAGCTCCATGACAAACGAATCGTCCCTGTCGCACGGCTGCCATGCAGGCAGGCCGTCACCGTTGGGATCGCCGGTCTTCATGAAGTTGGTCCAGTAATCAAGGATGCGCTGCTCGAGCGCGCGGTCGCCCTCGGTCCACGGGCGCCAGCAGCGGTCGAGCGTGCCCATGGTGTACCACAGCTCGCTGGAGTGCCAGGCGCCAAGGTCGTCGCCCGGCAGGTCGCGCGTGAAGTAGTACATGTACGCCGGCGCGCGGCCCAGCTCCTCCAGTTTGTGCGAGAAGGCAAGGCATCCGTGGTAGAGCGGGTCGTCGGCAGGCTTGTCCATCTCGGGGGTGGTCATGATGTCATCCTTGGTGCAGCCGATCAGGTACGGGATGTCGGCGATACGCCCGTCATCCATGATCTCGTAGTAGCCGCCGTCCAGCACCTGGCCGTCCATCGTAGGCGTGAGGAAGAGACCCTGCGCCTCGGGCATGGCCTTGGCAAAGAACTGCGGGGTGAGTGCAAGCACGCGGTTGGCCGAGAGCGCACGCATCTGCTCCAGACTCTCCACGCCCGCGACCTCGGCAAACATCTGGCCATAGTGCTCCTGCTCGGAGAGCGGCATGTCGCGGTGCAGGCCCTGGCCATAGCTGCCACCACTCTGCAGGATGGCCTTGGCAATGTAGGGCTTGGCGAGCGGTGAGGAGCAGAGCGTTTGCGTGCTCATGGCGCCGGCGCTCTGGCCAAAGACCGTGATGTTGGCGGGGTCGCCGCCAAAGGCTGCGATATTCTCGTGCACCCAGCGCAGCGCAGCGATCTGGTCGAGCGTTCCATAGTTGCCCGAAGTGCCAGCCTCCTCTGTGAGCCACGGGTGCGCGAGGTAGCCAAACACGTTGCAGCGATACTCCACGCTCACCAGGATGACGCCGCGCGTGCAGTATGCCGCACCGTCGAACTCCTTCTCGAAGGCGTAGCCACCCATGAAGGCGCCGCCGTGGATCCAGAAGGCCACCGGAGCGTCATGCGCGTCCTTGGGAGCCCATATGTGCAGGTAGAGGCAGTCCTCCGTCGCGTCCGGCAGGTAGCTGGGGTCGTCGTAGAAGTCCTTGTCCCAGGGCGGGCCAGCGGGGTCGTCCTGCATGCAGCGGCCACGGAACTCCGTTGCCTTAAGCACGCCCTCCCAGGGCTCGGCCTCCTGCGGCGCGCGCCAGCGAAGCTCTCCCACCGGCGGCTTTGCGTAGGGAACGCTCTTGTACACCACGTAGTCGCCGCAGTCCACACCAGTCAGCTCGCCATACTTAGTCTTGATCGTCTCCATATCTCAGTCCCTCCCGCTATGAATCGCAATTTCAATCATATCGAATGAAATGCCTGCCTTTACGCGCTCTTCGTCAAGGCCTTCTCCGCATGACCAGAGGTCATGCCCGCGTGGCGCATCCGCTCGATTGAGCGCCAACTGCGCGACCGGTTCGCCCGCCACAGGCCGTGCCCCGTTGCGTTTTGGTTGCAAGGTCGCTTCGATTTGCCGCCATTTGGCACAGACGCGCGATTTGGGCGTATCGTGTTCTGGCAACACGAGGAGTAAGGAGCCGATCATGACCACCATCCCCGCCGGATACACGCCAGAGCTCTCGCTCTACGACACCCAGCGCGCCATCGAGCGCATCAAGCTCGTCTTCCAGGCCAAGCTTTGCGCGGCGCTGCACCTCGTGCGCGCGACTGCGCCGCTCGTGGTCGACCCCGCCACGGGCATGAACGACAACCTCAACGGCATCGAGCGTCCCGTTGGCTTCGACGTGCCGGCCGTGGGCTCCGACGCCGAGGTAGTACAGTCGCTGGCCAAGTGGAAGCGTTACGCCCTCAAGCGCTACGACCTGCACGTGGGCAAGGGCATCGTCTGCGACATGAACGCCATCCGCCGTGACGAGGAGCTCGACAACCTGCATTCCGTCTACGTGGACCAGTGGGACTGGGAGAAGGTCATCGAGGAAGACCAGCGCTCGCTCGAGTACCTGCACGACGTAGTCAACCGCATCGTCACCGCCATCTGCGGCACGCTCGACGAGCTCAAGTGGTATTACCCCCAGCTCACCACCGAGCTCGACCGCAACGTGACCTTCGTCACCGCGCAGGAGCTGGAGGACCTCTACCCCACGCTTGACCCCAAGGAGCGCGAACAGCGCTTTGTCTCTGTACACCGCACCACCTTCATCCAGGGGATTGGCGGGGCGCTCAAGTCGGGCAAGCCGCACGACGGCCGCTCCCCCGACTACGACGACTGGGACCTCAACGGCGACCTGCTCTTCTGGCACGAGCCGCTCCAGTGCGCACTCGAGGCCAGCAGCATGGGCATCCGTGTGAGTCCCGAGTCGCTCGACCGCCAGCTGACCATCGCGGGCTGCGACGACCGCCGCGAGCTGCCCTTCCACAAGATGCTCCTTGCCGGCGAGCTGCCCTACACCATCGGCGGCGGCATCGGGCAGAGCCGCCTGTGCATGCTGCTTCTGGGCTGCGCCCATGTGGGCGAGGTCCAGGCGAGTGTTTGGGACGCCGAGACCATGGAGGCCTGCGAGGCTGCAGGCGTGCACCTGCTGTAGCAAAACCGCTCGATCGACAAGTCATGGACGGTGGGGCGTCTGTCAAGACGCCCCACCGTCCATGTTATCAGCCTCTACCGCCCAAGCGGCTATGACGCGATCTCCAGATACTCCGACGCGCTCACGGCGCGCACCTTGCTCTTGGCAAAGGCCGCCTTGTCGCGCGTGATGATGAAGTCCGCGCCATTGAGCTCGGCGCAGGCACGCACGATGCCATCCTCAAAGTCGGGCTCGTTCGAGCGTATGGCCTCGTCCAAGACCTCGGCGTCGACGGGAGCGACGACAAGCAGCCCCATCAGTTGGCGCACGGCATTGCGAGCCTCCGCCTCCCCATAGTTCTTTCCTACGATGTAGTACACATCTTTGAACGAAAGTGCGCATGCCATGCCAAACTCGCCGTTGCCGTTGCAGAGGTTGAGCACTTCGCATGCATCCTGGCTGCCCGGACGCAGCGGCACAGAGGCATCAAGCATGATACTGGTATCAACCAGCAGACGGCACATACAAGTCCCCTCCCTCAAAGTGACGCTCTTCCTCGAGCATGTCCTCGACCATCATGTCGCGAAGCTGCCCGTCAGTCAGATTGATGAGCCAATCTGGAGCAGGTGGAAGCGCGTCTCGCCACGCCATGAACTCCTGAAAGCGCTTGCGCTGCTCTTTAAAGGTGTCTTGCTGCTCCTGCGTGACGGGGAGCTCGCCCGTGAGATAGATGTTGACCCACACGTCCTTGATGACATCCGCCGTCGTCTTGCCCTCGCGCTCGATGATGCGATCAACTTCGCGTTTGATTGCCTCATCCACGCGACCAGCCACCACAACCGTAGCCATGACTCCTCCTTGTTTACGCGTTTACACTAGTATAGCACGCGCAGACATGCTAATGGGGTCACTTGCCGCCGGCAAGTGACCCCATTAGTGCAGTCCCAGTCTGTCGGGTGTTCTATCCGAGGTCAGCTCCATTGCTGGCGATGCACCGCTGATACCACCAGAACGAGTCCTTGCGGTAGCGGTCGAGCGTGCCCTTGCCCTCGTCGTCCATGTCGACGTAGACAAAGCCATAGCGTTTGCGCATCTCTCCCGTACCCATGCTCACGAGGTCCACGCAACCCCAGGGGGTGTAGCCCCAGAGGTCGACGCCGTTTTGGATGGCGGTCTCCATGGCGCGCACGTGCTGGCGCAGGTAGTCGATGCGGTAGGGGTCGTGGACGCGCTTCTCCCCCGCCTCGTCGACCACCTCGTCGAAGGCGCCCAGGCCGTTCTCCACCACCATCAGCGGCACCTGGTAGCGGTCGTAGAGCACCTCGAGCTGCCACTCAAGGCCCATCGGATCCATGGCCCAACCCCAGTCGCTATAGGTAAGGTACTCGTTGCGCGCGCCTACCTGGAAGTTGCCGCCCACGGTGTCGGTCACTTCATGGGTGGTGACCACGTTGGAGTTGTAGTAGCTGAAGGTATAGAAGTCCACGGTGCCCGCCGCGAGGTCAGCCAGATCGCCGTCTGCCATCTGGATGTGCACGTCATGAGCGTCCCACAGGCGCTTGGCATAGGTGGGGTACGTGCCAAAGACCTGCACGTCGCCGCAGTAGTAGGCGTTCTCCTGGCGCTTGTGCTCAGCGGCGAGGATGTCGGCCGGATCGCAGGTGTGCGGATAGGTCGCCGCGCTCGCGATCATGCAGCCGATCTGGTTGTTCTGGTCGATGGCATGGCCGATCTGTACGACCTTGGCGCTCGCCACAAACTGGTGATGCAGCTGCTGGTAGGCCAGCTGGTAGCTCTCGTCCGTGCCGCCACCGAAGAAGTCGATGAGGCTGAGCAGGTTGTTGATCTCGTTGATGGTGAGCCAGTAGCGCACGAGGCCCTTGAACTCGGTGAAGCAGCAGGTGCAGAAACGCACGAAATGGTCGATGAGCTCGCGGTTCTCCCAGCCACCGCAGGCCTCCTCCAGCCCGAGCGGCGTGTCAAAGTGCAGCAGCGTGACCAAGGGCTCGATGCCCTTCTCGCGCATGTACTCGAATATCTGCCGGTAGAACGCCACGCCCGCGCGGTTGGGCTCGGTCTCGGTGCCCGTCGGGAACAGGCGGCTCCAGCCGATGGACATGCGGAAGACCTTGAAGCCCATCTCGGCAAACAGGTCGATGTCCTCGCGCCAGCGGTGATAGCCGTCCACGGCTACCTGGTTGGGATAGTAGCAGTCGGGCAGGCTCGCCCAGCGGGCGCCTGCGGGCAGCCTGTCCTCGCGGCCTGCCTTCACCGGCGTACCGTCAGCCAGCTCGTAGGTCACGTAGCGCGGACTCGTGCGCGTACCACTCGTGGTGTAGTCCATGCGGCACGGGCCGCGCCCGTCCTCGTTCCAGCCGCCCTCGTACTGGCCGGCCGAAACCGCGCCGCCCCACAGAAAGCCTTCGGGAAAACTCATGTCATGCTCCTCATCTACTCCGCCAAGCGGAGTGCCTGATCCGTTGTCTCAACAGTTGTCGGGTTAGTCCTGCCAGGCACGGCAGCGCTCTCCCAAGTACGCCAGGCTCGGTTTGGCTGCGTGTCCTGCGCCTCGGTCCATAAGGCCAAACCTCATGCCATAGCCGCTCTGCCACTCGTAGTTGTCGATGAGCGACCAATACATATAGCCACGCACGTCGATACCCTCATCCAAGCACTCCCGCACGCCCGCGAGGGCCTCATCGATGTAGGCGACGCGACGCGTGTCGTCGTCCGTCGCAATGCCGTTCTCCGTCACCATGAGCGGACCATCGAACGACTCGTGCACGCGGCGGATCACGTGGGCCAATCCCTGCGGATAGAACTCGTAGCCCATCTGCGTGAGCTCGGAGCCATCCGCCGGAGGCAGCTCGCCATCGGCGCCAAACACCGTACGCGTATAGTTCTGCACACCAAAGAAGTCATCGTCCACAAGCGCGGGAACAAACTGCCCAAACTCCTCGTCCCACGCAGCCTGCGCCTGCTCTTCGCCGCCGGGCGCCGCCTGGATGTCGCGCAGGCTCAGCGTCATGCCGACCTTGGCACCGGGAACCATCTCATGGATGATCCTCACCGCATGGCGGTGCGCCTGCTTCACCAGCTCGATTCCGTGCTCCGTGCGAGGAGAGACGAACACCGCGGGGTCGTCCACGCCAAAGACCTGACGGCTCTCGTCGATCTTTGCCTGCTGCTCCGCAGCCATCGCCTCGATGTCCACGCCGATCTGCAGGTGAGCTTCGCCACCCTCACGCTTTGCTCGCTCCTCCATCGCCTGGCGGATGTAGATGGCAATCAGCACGCCCATGTTCGCCTCGTTGAGCGTGCACACGTACTGCAGCTCGCTGCCGTACTGCTCGCACACGTAACGGACGTAGCGCTCGAAGTAGCCCACAACGCGCTCGTCTTCCCAGCCACCCCGGGCAATGAGCCATGCGGGGCTCGAGAAGTGATGAAGGGTCACCACGGGTTCGATTCCGTACTCGCGGCAGCAGGCGATGACGTCACGATAGTGATCGGTGGCCTCTTCGCAGAACACCCCTTCCTCTGGCTCGATCCGCGCCCACTCCAAGGAGAAGCGATAGGCGTTGAGGCCTGCTTCGGCCATCTTCGCGATGTCCTCGCGGTAGGTACGGTAATGGTCCGCGGCGATTCCCGACTTCTCGGGGTATCCGCCGTACACCATATGCTCCATGGCCCAGATGTCGCTATGGTCGTTGTTACCTTCGACCTGGTGTGCTGCCGTTGCCGCACCAATCAGGAATGCACTATTCATCGGAGACCTTTCTGGTCAAGAGTCTTGCAAGATAGCCGGTGACCATGCAGTCGATGGTCATCAGCGCCGCGAGCGACGCTCGCGACCATAAAGAGGCCCATAAAGTTCATGGCCGCGTTGTAGATAGCGTTGAAGACGTCGGAGAGGCCGGTCGAGGTGATGAAGCCCTGATATGCCTCGATAGGAAACGTGTTGAACAGATTGAAGATGGAGCCGACCAGAATAATGGCCATAAGCCCCATGGAGCCCTGACCGATGGACTGGATGTACTTGTTCTGAGCAACCTTGGTGCTGAAGGGCACCAGCTTCTCGTTGAGGAATCGCATGAATGCGTTGTCTTTGGTCTCGTCCATGAGGAGCCGCCTTCCTTTCGCTTTGATACCCTGGACGACTCAAACTTTAGGAGCCGAATGCAGGTGTGGCCCTTACAATGCGAGGACCTCCCTTTCAAGCAAGAGGCCCTCGTTTCATATCATGAAAGGACGAGGTAGATGCCTTTGTTGAGCACTCTTGGCGTTGGCGGTTAGCCCAGAATCGGAGTCTTTCGTTTCCATCATTTGTCTGCCTGCGAGGTTGAGTCGCCGCATGAGGGTGGCCGTGTCGCTACATTTTGTTTCATACCGCGGATGGGTCGGCGACTGGTACGCGATTAGGCACGAGTCTGGCGCTGATTCTGGTGCCAAGCCGCGGACGGGTCGGCGTGTGGTCCGCGGTTTGTAGCCATTCCCAGCCTCATTCTGGTGTCGAACCCCGGACGGGTCGACAACTGATACGCGGTGCGATACCAGAATCATGCTCGTTCTAGCACCAAGCCGCGGACGGGTCGACGACTGGTCCGCGCTCCCGCACGAGTCTTGCGCCGGTTCTGGTGCCGAAGCGCGGACGGGTCGACGACCAGTCCGCGACTTGGTTGGCTACTGCCCTACCCCAAGATGCTGGGCTTGGGCTCTGTGGACTGCTCGGCGATCCACGCGCGCGGCAGGTCGTTGAAGCTGGCCAGCTCGATGCCGTGCTCGGCGAGCCAGGTGCGGAACTCCGGGCTGGTCATGCAGTCGAGGTCCATCGGGCGGCAGGTGGTAAAGCTCGTGAGCCGGAAGAGGTCCGCATCGGCGTAGCCGCAGTGACTCACCAGGTAGCCGTACTCGCATCCGCTGGTGAGCAAGCCGTCCTTGTCGCTGGTGATGTAGCCCAGCGGGTCCTCGGTCAGCTGCGCCTCGGGGCCGCCCCACTGATACCAGCCCATGCCCATCGGCTTGACCTCGGGACGGTCGTTGAGGCCCACCGAGCACATGACACCGTACTCCACAGCCAGCTCGCGCGTGATGCGGTCGGTCGTGAGGGTGCCGTAGGCGTGATTGTGAATGTAGTCGGGCTTCTTGCCCACGAGCTCGATGTAGCGCTCGAGCTGGGCGCGGAACTCGGCCTCAAGCTGGTCGGCGACGGCGGCGAGGTGATCGTGGTCGTTCTCGTCGGTGTCCAGCGCGCGGTTCTCGCGGCTGCCGAGGAACGTGCCGTCCTCGTGCGTCAGCGCAGGCACGCGGTCATGGCCGAGGATGCTCGGGCCGGTAGAGGCGTTGAGGTCGATGCCGAAGGCGATCTGTCCCAGGTAGGGCTTGATCCACTCCACGCACTCCTCGATCCACGGCATGTTTGCAAACATGCCGGTATTGCGCACCACGCCATTCTTGATGCCGTGGATGCAGCCGAGGCTGACCGCGCGGGTGATGCCGTAGTCGTCGCTCTGAACCAGGATCTTCATTGTTGCTTCTCACTTTCTTGCGTCGCCATTTCGTCATCCACACCAATGGCAGTACGCATTCAACGGCGTGGCACGAAAGGCGGGAGCCCGCAGGCTCCCGCCAGGGAAGGAAGGGTTACTCCTGGGAGACAGCAGCCTCGCTCTCGAGCAGCTGCTTGTCGTAGGCCTTCACGAAGGGCACGTACATGAGCACGATGATTGCGAACATCACGCAGCCCCAGATGAGACCAGCCGTGCCGTAGCTCATGAGGTTGCCCATGAAGAAGGGCAGGTTGGCAGCGGAGCCACCGGTGCCATTGGCGTAGGGCAGCAGGCCGATGAGCTTGAGCGCATGCGTGCCGAAGACCGAGATGGTCGGAGCGCCGAGGACCCAGGGGATGAAGAAGATCGGGTTCAGGATCATGGGCATGCCGAAGTATGCGGGCTCGTCGACACCGAAGAGCGCGGGGAGAACGGCCATGCGGCTCACGGCCTTGCCCTGCTCGGACTTCATGATGAAGAGTGCTGCCACGAGCATGGGGATGGAGCCGGTGCCGAAGGTGAGCGCGTCACCAGAGCAGAGGTGCGGCATGGGGGTGCCGGCCTGGAAGGCTGCGAGGTTCTCCATCTGGAGCTGCATGAAGAGCATCATGATGATGGGGCCGACCGTCATTCCGCCGTGGATGCCCAGGAACCAGAGGCCATACAGGAAGACCATCAGAATCCAGTAGCCAAAGACGTTGGACGACACGGACTGCAGCGGCAGGGCGATCATGGAGTAGACCAGCTGGTGGATGGTGCCAAACTCGGTACCAGCAAAGACCGTGGAGACGACGCCGAAGAGGACCATTGCGATGGCAGCAGGAATGAGGCTGGAGAACTGGGCGCTGATGAACGGCGGCACCTGCTCGGGCAGCTTGATCTCGACGTGGCCCTTCTGGCAGGCGAGGTAGATGCCACCGACGACGAAGGAGATGATGATGGCGCTGAACATGCCCTGCGAGCCCAACCAGGAGGTGGGCAGGGTGGACGGCGCGGAGGGCTCCTCGGGGATGATGTAGGGCGTGCAGATGAGGAAGCACGCGAGCGAGGTGAGGCCGACGGCCATCTCGGAGCGGGCGCACTTGGTGTGCTGAGCGAAGGCGTAGGCTACCAGGAATGCCAGGTAGGCGCCGATCATACCGGTCGTCCACTGGTAGATGGTGTTGAGCACGGTGACCGCGCCGGTGGAGGTAATGACGTTCTGATAGGCCTCAATGCCGATGCCCTTGAAGAGCGCGGCGAACGAGCCGAGCATGGTGATGGGCAGCAGCATCATGAAGGCGTTCATGATGACGTGGATGACCCAGTTCTGGGCGATCTTACCGGAGACAGCGGTGAGCTTCTCGATGAGCTGATCCATGGTTCCCTTCCTTCTTCGGAGTGCGTTGGTGCGCGGTTGCCGGCCAAGCTTGCGCGCAGTTTTGGGAGCGCTTCCGTCCGTCGGGAACACTATAAAACAGAATGAATCATGTTTCAATAGTAAAATACAAATTTGTTTTAATTGATTCTTTTCGAATCCGATGGGACCCTTCTAATGGATCGCTGGCAGCATCTCGTCCAGAATGTCGTTGAACATCAGGAACGCGAACGTGTCGGAGAGAATGGTCCGTCCCGCAGTCCCCAGCGCCGCAGTGGGCAGCACGACGATCTCGTCGAAGTTGCGCCTGAGGGGGTGCTTGGAGTTGGTGGTTACCAGCACCATGTACGGTTTGGCGTTTCTACCCACATCGAACTCACGCATAAGACCCTTGTACGAGTTGCCTCCAACGGCAGAATAGATGATGAGCAAATCGTCTTCTGTAAAGCGTTGGACCACGTCTACCTGCGGAAACGACGACGAGATGGTGGGATGGAACTGCAGGGCGATGTTGAGCTCCTCCGCCGGGATGCGTGCGAGGTTGTAGCCCATGATGTAGGTGTGCCTGCTCGTCTGCATGCGGTCGATGAGGCCTTGCAGCTGCCCCGGATCGACGCGCTCCTCGACGGCCTTCAGGACGCCCCCATAAACCTCGGCGTTGGTCGGGGCATCGGAGCGCTGCCTGCTCTCTTCCATGTCTTGGGCAAACTGAAACTGAAACTCGACGAAGCCCCCAAAGCCAAGGCGCTGCGCAAAGCGCGTGAGCGCGGGCTTGCTGAAACCGACATCACGCGACAGGTCGGTGACGCTCCTGGTGGCAAACATGTCGGGAAACTTGCGAATTGCCTCGTAGATGGCGCGGTCGGTCTTTGAGAAGGACTGCACGCTGCCGTCCATCAGCTCGATGGTGTTCATGGGACTCCTCTCCTCTCTCCGCTATTGTACAGAATGACCAATGATTTTGAAACGCGTTTCATCCTTTCGCACCCATGCGACAGTTCCGCGCCGAGCCGCCCCTCCCGACTGCGCCCCTCGCCCGACCGTTACCTACCAGTAAGGCCCGCCAGTCCAAATTGCCCGAATGGCATAGCCACAAATCCCTACTATGAAATCGTTCTCATGCGCCTTGCGCTGAGCCTCTCTCATAGAAAGGAAGCCGTCCATGACCATGCTCGTCAAGCTCGACCAGTCCCACAACTGGCGCCTGCGCTACCACCTGCAGTGTCCGTCCGGCAACATCACCGACCCCAACGGACTCAGCCAGTTCAAGGGTGTCTACCACATCTTCCATCAGTACGAGCCGCGCTGGCCGCGCGAGGCCGGCCACGGCTGGGGACACTGGTCGAGCCCCGATCTGCTCACATGGTACTGGCATGGCGGCGCCATCATGCCCAGCGTCCAGACCGACAAGAACGGCTCGTACTCGGGCTCGGGCATCGTCAACGGCGACGAGCTGTGGCTCTACTACACCGGCAACGAGCTCATGGGCACCCGTGCCGACGGCTATGACTTCGACTTCTCCGGTCGCAAGGCCAACGAGACCCTCGTGCGCTGCACCGACGACGGCGACCAGTGCCACATCACCCTGGGCGAGAAGCAGCCGGTGCTGTGCAACGACCAGTACCCCGCCTATGCCTCCAACCACGTGCGCGACCCCAAGGTCTGGCGCGAGGACGGCAAGTGGTGGATGCTGCTGGGCTGCCGCACCATGGAGAGCCACGGCTGTGCCCTGCTCTACACCTCCGACGACGGCATCAAGTGGGAGATGGCCGGCAGCGCCACCAACACCGGCGACCTCCCCTTCGGCTACATGTGGGAGTGCCCGAGCGTCGCGCAGTTCGGCGACAAGGAGTTCCTGTTCGTCTGCCCGCAGGGTGTGCCCAAGACCGAGTACCGCTTCCAGACCATCCACAACTCGGGCTACTTCCCCGTGGACGGCAAGGTCATCGACATCCTCCAGCAGGACCCGGGCAAGATGGATGCGGACAACCCGTATCCCTGCATGAACATGGACGACTTCGTGGAGCTCGACTTTGGCTTCGACTTCTATGCGTGCCAGGTCTTCGAGGACGAGAAGGGCCGCAAGATCCTGATGGCCTGGGCCGGCGTCGCCGACATGGAGTTCGAGTATGACGTCCCCACCACGCGCGAGTGGGCGCACACGCTCACGATGCCGCGCGTTCTGACCCTCAACGAGGCTGGCCGCATTTGCCAGTGGCCCGCCGAGGAGATGGACACCCTGCGCGAGGACGAGGTCGAGTGGTCCGCCGAGAACGCCAAGGGCTCCACGGGCTTCATGGGTAGCTCCACCTACGACAAGTTCAGCATGGAGGGTGCCATTGGCGCACGCCTCGACGGCATCGGCGACATCACCATCGACGACATCGAGGGCAAGGGCCATGTCATGCTCAACGGCGACCTCGAGTTCGTAATCAACGACCACGACGCCGAGCTGGTCTTCCACAGCCACGCCGGTCGCTATCGCTCGATTCGCCGCCTGCCGCTGAGCGCCCTCACCGCTGGTAAGGTCGAGAGCCTGCGCATCATGGTCGACACCTCCGTCGTCGAGATCTTCGTCAACGGCGGCGAAGCCACGATGACCACCCGCTGGTTCCCGCTCGACATCACCAAGCTGGCCGTCACCTCCACGCTCAAGGGCGAGCATCACGCCTGGCAGCAGCACGGCTGGACTTTCCAGAACATCGCCTAAGCTGCACTGGACCGCAAGGTCTCGCGCTTCCCTTCCCTTGGCACCCGCCGGAGCGATCCGGCGGGTGTTTTGCCTCGGCTGCCTGAAAAAAAGAAGCGTCTCCTTTATCAGGCAGCCTGATGCCAAGCGATGAGGTAGTCGACCACCAGCCCGTACGAGCGCACGCCCTCGGCCTGACCGAAGCTCTTGAGGTAGCCGTCGTTGACGGTGGTACCCACCTTCTCGAAAGGACCCTCGTAGGCTTCGTAGTGCTCGTGCGTGGCGATCCGATCGTTCCACACGAGGGCTACGCCGTACGCCAAGTCGGTCTCGGCATAACCCGACAGGAGTTGCTGGGCGGCTTCTGGGTCGTAGCGCCAAAGCGCATTGAAGCAATACACGAAGGCGTTGTAGTACCCCGAGTACGCAAACCGGACGTCGTCACTGGCGTTGCAGGCCAAAAAGGCGCAGAAGTTGGCCTCCTGCTCGCTCGCGATCCCCAAGCGGTGCGCCGCCTCGTGGCACATGATGTACGGCTGGTCGGCCACGGCGCAGTCGAGCGGGACCCCTGCCTCACCCGTGGCTGCCCAATAGATGCCCGTATGCCCGCTGTAGAGCAGCGGATAACCCCACACCAGCAGCGCCTTGACGGGCACGTTTGGGCCGGCAAGCAAGGGCCAGCGCTCCCCCAGCCCCTCGTACGAGCGACCCGCGATCCGAGCCAGCTCATAGAAGCCCTGCCGCTCGAGTGCCCCATCGTCGTCGCGCGGCACCTGTGGCGCGAGCTGGGCCGCCCGCTCGAGGTAGGCGCGCGTAGCATCGGCGAGCTCTCCCGTGTCGTAGGTGCGGACCTCGAGTCCCAGCTCGCCCGACAGGGGCGGTGCGTAGTGGTTGAGCGCCCAGCCGAGGGCGAATGCGGCATACGTGCACGAGGCGCCCAGCAGCACCCACGAGAGCAGCGGCAGCAGTGGCTCATGTGCCCTCAGGCGACGTACGAGCACCACCAACGCCAGCACCACGAGCGCCAGGATCCCCATGTCCCAGATGGTGAAGGGCACCAAAGAACACAACAGCGCCAAGGCGCCAGCCCACACCTTAGACAGCGTCCGATACGCAGGAAAGAACCAGCTGGGCCTGTGCGCAAACAGCCCTTGCGCCACGCGGCAGAGTACGACCAGAACGACGCAGGCCACGAGCCTGCGTCGCGTGGACACGTCGAATCCCCTCGTACTCATCTTGCCAACCGAACGGGCGTCACGTGCCAACTACACGAGCCCCGTCGTCTCGTCGATCCCCAGGACAATGTTCATGTTCTGCACCGCCGCACCAGAGGCGCCTTTGCCTAGGTTGTCGAAGAGCGCTGTGACGGTAGTGTGCTCTTCGTTGCCGCACACCACGACGCGCAGCTCGTTGGTGCCAGCGAGCCCGTTGGCATAAAGCACCGGGTCGTTGGCGCCAAAGGGCATCACGCTCACCAGGCGCTGCCCGGCATAGTGCTTGGTGAGGCAGGCGTGGACCTCCTCTGCTGTCGGCGTACCGGCAAGCAGGCGATTGTGCAGCATGATCGAGGTGGCCATGCCCTTGTAGTAGTCGTCCACGACCGGCATGAACACAGGCGGCTGCGTGAGGCAGCACACCTTCTGCATCTCGGGCAGGTGCTTGTGGCGCAGGGACAGCCCGTAGATGCCCGGAGCATCGAGCGCCACTGGACGACCCTCGGCCTCGTAGTCGGCGATCATGCGCTTGCCTCCACCCGAGTAGCCCGTTAGCGAGTAGCAGGCCAGCGGATAGTCGCGGGGAAGGATACCAGCCTGCACCAGCGGCGCCGTGACCGAGATGAAGCCCGTGGCATGGCAACCTGGATTGGCAATGCGCTTGCTCGCGGCGATGGCCGCACGCTGACCGGCATTGAGCTCGGCAAAGCCGTAGGTCCAGCCCTCGGCCGTGCGGTGTGCGGTCGACGCGTCGATAACGCACACGTCTGGATTCTCCACCAGCGCCACCGCCTCACGGGCACCCTCGTCGGGCAGGCAGAGGAACACGATGTCGGCCGCATTGATAAAGCGGCGCCGCTCGTCGGTGTCGTGGCGCTTGTCCTCGTCGATGCGCAGCAGCTCGAGGTCGTCGCGCGAGGCGATGCGGTCGAAGATCTGCAGACCCGTGGTGCCGCTCTGTCCGTCGATGTACACCTTTGCCATGTGGAGCTCCCCTCTCGGCGGATGACTGCGTGAGGTCATTCTAGGTCGTGGACGTCGTGGCACGGCAGATCGGAGCCGAGTATTAATACTGCAACGATGCCCGCGACGGGTACGCCAACTGCACAGCACGTCCGGCCCCAGCATGCTAGCATCTGGTCACCGGCCAAGCGGAAAGGAGGCAGTCGTGTGCCACAGGATATCCCCGCTCCTCATCGCCGAGCTGCGCGAGGCACTCGACGAGCTGCATGCCACGGGGCACGCGCGCATCCCACAGCGCGACCCGAAGACTGTAGTCCCCGACGCCTACCCGGGCACGCAGCTTCCGCTCTTCACGCTCGACGAGGCAGGCCAGCTGCAGGTGAGCGAGCTCTCCTGGGGCTTTGACGCACCTCACGGCAGTCGCTCCAAGCTCGTCTTCAACACGCGTATCGAGACTGCCCTCGCGCAGGTCAGATCGGGCACGGGGCTGTGGGCTGGCCCTATCATGCAAGGTCGTTGCCTGGTACCCGTGCGCGCCTTCTACGAGTCGTGGACCAAGGAGCCGCCGCGACGGGGAGCCCAGGCGCGCTTCACCCTCCCGGGGCATCGCGTCTTCCTACTTGCCGGCATCTGCGACCATGAGCGCTTCTCGGTCATGACAACGGCGCCCAACGCCGCAGTGGGAGCCGTGCACAGCCGCATGCCGCTGGTGCTCGGGCCAGGCGAGTCGTCCATCTGGCTGCACGGCGACTATGCCAGCCTGTCAGACCGCTCGCACATACCACTTGCAACCGAGCTGGACCCTGACGCTGCCGAGACTAGCCAGCCCTCCCTGCTGTAGTCCCTACCTGTCACTACCCATGCGCATGCCCACCCGCACAAGGCGGAACATGCGCACGGCGGCCTCGAGGTACAGCTCTCGGACGTTGCCGAGCGCCTCCTCGAGTGTCATGGGGGCATTCTCGGTGACCATGAGCGACTCGATGCCGTGGTCCAGGATCTGCAGGGCACCCGTCCCCAGCGACCCGCACAGGCCAATCGCAGGCACGCCCTGTGCCTGGCACCGCTCTCCCACGCCCTGCATCACCTTGCCATGACACGACTGCCAGTCCGTCCTGCCCTCCCCTGTCACTACCAGCGACACGCCCTCGAGACGCGCGTCGAAGTCGATGAGGTCGAGCACCGTCTGTATGCCCGACTTGAGCTGTGCGTGCAGGAACACGGAGAGGGCGGCGCCCAGGCCGCCCGCCGCGCCGGACCCTGCGATCTGGTCGGGGTCCACACCCAGGTCGCGCACAATCACGTCGCGGTAATTGCACATGCCGCACTCGAGCCGCTCCTCGATACTGGGCGTGGCGCCTTTCTGGGGGCCAAACGTATGCGTGGCGCCATCGGGCCCGCAGAGCGGGTTGTCGACATCGCACATGGCCACGATGCGTGCCTGGGCCACACGTGGATGCAGTCCCGAGGTGTCGATACGTGCCACGCGCTCAAGGTCAGCGCCCGTGCCAGCCAGCTCGGCGCCTTCCTCGTCAAAGAAGCGGACGCCCAGCGCGCGCAGGCAGCCCATGCCACCGTCGTTGGTGGCCGAACCGCCCAGGGCAACCGTCACCTCGTCAAAACCGGCGTCGAGCGCATGGGCGATGAGCTCGCCCACGCCGTAGGTGGTGGTGTTCAGCGGGTTGCGCAGCTCGGATGGGACCATGGGCAGCCCCGATGCCGCTGCCATCTCGATGATGGCCCGCCGCTCGTCGAGCACGCCGTACGATGCCGTGACGGGCTCCGTGAGGGGGCCGTGCACCGCAACCTCGCACAGCGACCCGCCAACGGCCTTGACCACGGCCTCGGTCGTACCTTCGCCGCCGTCTGCCACGGGCACGCCACTGCACGCGCAGGGACCGAACACCTCATGGGCCGCCCTCTCGAGCAGCTCAGCGGTCTCGTCGCTTGACAGCGACCCCTTGAAGGAGTCGGACACAAACAGCAGCTTCATGGGGGCACCCTCCCAGCAAGACGGCAGTCGCATCGCACGACTGCATTATCCCGCTTTTGGGAGAGGGAGTACGCGCCGGCCGGCGGCGCCTCCCCCATCGGGCGCACACGCGCCGGCAGGGGTTGGGCCCGTGTGTCAGAGCGGGTCGTTAGGCGAGCTTGAAGTAGCGCTGGCCCAGGGAGTAGCACCACAGTGAGAAGCGCCTACCCAGCGCAGTCCTACGGTTAGCAAGGCCCACCCACGAGCGGCTCACGCGCCGATACAGCTCGGGACTCCGCTCCTTGAGGAACGCCCATAGCTCGTCGTTCTTGGCGAGCGCCTCGGACGTGCCGATCATAAAGAGACTGAAGGTCGACACGCTCATCATGCAGATGATGTAGCCCGTCATGAGCAGGGCGCGCTTGGGCTCGGTGCGGTATTGCTCGGCGTAATCGGTGTCCTCGATGGCTGCGCGCGTCACCGCCAACTGGTGGTCGATATGACGCGCCACAACCTCCACGTCGACCGACTGACCCTCGCGCCCAATGGCGTAGAAGTACGGGGCGGCGTCCAGGTAGTAGAGCCGTCTTGCCCAGGTCATGGGGTGCAGCAGCAGGAGGCTGTCGGTGTAGGGCATGCCCGTGGGCAGCTTCACGCCCGACGCGCGCAGCACCGAGGTCGCATACCACGTCGCATGGATCATGAGGTAGGTGTCGATGCCAGGCTTGCCTATCTCATCCCAGCCAAAGACGCGCCCTTGGGGCAGGAAGGAGTCGTAGCGCATCATGCGCCTGGTCTTGCTGGGCAGGTGGTCGTAGACGTAGTTGGTCAGCAGCAGGTCGGGGACGTCGTCCTGTTCCACCAGACGCGCCAGCGTCTGGAGCGTGCGGCGCAGGGCCAGGGGCTCCATGTAGTCGTCCGAGTCCACCACCTTGAAGAAGGTGCCCGTGGCGAGCTCGAGGCCGTGATTGACGGCCCCGCCCCAGTTGGCGTTCTCTTGGTCTATGACCTTGACTTGGTCGTGCTTGGCGGCGTAGGAATGCGCGATGGAGCCGGTTCCATCCGTCGAGCCGTCGTTGACGAGCAGGATCTCGCACGGCTGGTCCGCCGCAAGCAGAGAGTCGATGGCACGCGACATGTATGCCGCGGAGTTATAGCACGGCACCACGAACGTGACAATCGGCTTGTTCTGTTGGTTCATCAGTCCCCCTTCGCGTACAGGGGATTCTACCTTACGAAAGCTGCAGCTTGGCCGCGCAGCGCATACACCAGAACTCATTCATAACGCTGCGGCAAGAGGCCGCCCCGCGTCACGCCGCAAGACCTACTCCGCCCTGACGATGACGAGTTCGCACGAGCCGTCCTCGAGGGAGTTGCACTCGTCCAGATGTATGTGGGCGCCTGGGCTCTCCTCTGCAAGGTCGCGGAAGATGTTGGCCAAGGAGAGCATGCCCTCCCTGTTCGCCGACAGGACCACCTCGTCACCGTCGATGGCGGTGCGAATCTCAAAGCCGTCTTCCCATCTGACTCTCATGGAATGCCCCATCGATCGTCTGACGTCACACGCGCAGGACGCCACGCCAGCCACGGGAGGAGTAGTACGAGTCGGCGCCATTGTGGAAGGTGAACGTCTTCCCATAGCGCCTCTCGCAGAACAGGGCTCCGCCCAACCCGCGCACGTCGTCGGACGTCTGGATCCAGCTCGACGTCTTGGTGTCGAGCTCGACGAGCTCCTGCAACCTGCGGTACAACGCCTCGTCCACCAGCGTGACGCCCATCGCCTCGGCCTGCGCTTGGGCACTCCCTGCGGGAGGGTTCCTCTTCCTGCGGCGCAGGGCGTCGTCGTCATAGCACAGGCTCCTGCGCCCCACAGGAGTCTCGCGCGCACAGTCACAGAAGAGGACCGTGTCAGTGGTCTCATCGGGAAACGCGACCACCGTCGGCTCGCCGCCCGTCTCCTCCATGCGTGCCAGGATCTCCAGCGCTTCCGGATGCGAGGACAGCCGCTGCTCGACGTCCTCCCACACCGTCTGCGGATGCAGCTCGGGACGTTCAAGAAAGCGCCTCTTGAGCAGCTCGATCATCGCGCACCTCCTGCACGTGGGCATTGGTGACCAACGGTTCAAACATAGCCACAACCTGCAGGTCGAAGGCTTCCACCACCTGCGAAGGGGGCAAGCGGTTCGGACGGCCACATGGACGGATGGTCCCCGCGATTCCAGGGGCCATCCTGATCTCTGCATTTGGCATGGGCAATGAAGCTCTAATGCTAGTACCCCCAGGTGAGCAGCACCCAAGCCCCGTCTGCATCCGTGCGGGCCAGATGCCACTCCCAGTCCTGATAGTCAGAATCGGGCTCCCAAGCCGTCCCCTCGGCCTTCTCCCCGCTCGGAGAGTGGAAGTCGGTCTTGAACACGATGGCCTGGGTGAACTCCTTGGGCCGCTCGGAACGCAGGCTGTTGGCGTACGCGAGCTCCTCGGTGCCACAGGTGTCGTCGCCCGCAAAGGCGAAGCGCTTGAGCTCGCAACCATCCCAGTTCCTGAACTCTTCCAGCACGGCATCGAGCGCGGAGTCCATGTCGGCCTCGGTATAGAGCTTGGACGTTCCGTAGTCGACCTCGCAGTCGGCGGTCATGGGGTCGAGTGCGTCGAGGTAGCGCTCCAGGGTGATGCCCTCGTCCATGATCTGACGGGCGACATCCACGTCGTCGAGGTAGCGGATGTGCCAAGGCTCGTAGCTATAGCCGGTCTCGATCTTCTTGCCCGGCAGATAGCGCAGGATGAAGCCATGGTCGGCAAGCTTGGCATGGATCTTCTCCCAGATCTCGGGATACTGGACCATGTCCTCGTTGTAGTACACGCCCTTGCCGTCGATGATGAGGAAGAGGTCGAGCGCGAGACCCGTATGGTGCTCGGAGTAGCCTGGCACGGCAACGTAGAGCTTGACGTACTCCTTGCCGTACTTCTCGGTGAACTCGTCCACGATCTTCTGCTGTGCCTCCACGCTGCGATACGCGGAGTCGAGGTCCACGTAGACGTCATCGGACTCAAGGTCTGCCTTGAGCTCGAGATAGGCATCGTAGGCCTTGGCTTCCACGTCCACGTCCCAGTCCTCGCTGTTCTTGAGGGAGACGATCTCGACGGCATCCTCCCAGCCCTCGGGCAGCTCGTGGGTCTTGTTCACGAGCGCCATGTAGTCGATGCCTGTCGCGGCATCGCTCGTCGCGTCCCGTTGCTCTGTCGTCTTGTCAGCAGCCAGCTCCTGCGAACTCGAGCATGCGGCCAGGAAGGCGCTCCCCAGAGAGCCGCCCAGCACGGTCATGAACGCTCGCCTGTTCAGGTACTTGGTCATGCCATTCCTTTCGACTGGTCTCCTAAACGTACGACGGGGCAACGCCCGCCCGTCGCGCAACGAGTTTTACTATAGACCCTGAAGCGCAACACGGCACTAGTCGCCCTTTGCAAAGCCACTTGGACCTTTTGGCAAGCCTGTCGGCCGCCAGTCGCGAGGGGGCGGAACAAGGGCTGCCGATGGAATCGCAGTCGCCGCGTCACACCTCGGCTGCCGTCAGGCCTAACGGTTCATGCGCATGGCCATCTTGCGTGCAACCGAACGCGGGACGAGGCGTGCACCAAGGGACATAGCCTTGGTAAACGCCCCCTGCAGGCAGACGGCCTTGCCCGGTTTTGTCTCTTTGCCGACGATTTGCCCTCGACAGGCAGCTCCACCACCCTTGTCACCGATATCTCGAGGTTCGTGACCTCGTCTTCCCGCATAGTCTGTAGGAGCGATGAATGAATTGGGCAATCGACCAATGGCCTGTCAAGGGGGACTGCAATGAAGACGCTCATCGTCATGCGACATGGTGAGGCGATGCCTCCCGAACAGGGTCAGCACGATGCGGACAGGAGCCTGACCGAGGCTGGCATCATGGCGCTCGAGGCTCGGTTGCCCCACATGATTCGCCTCCTCGAGACGGAGGGCTGCAACGTGCAGATCTGGACGAGCCCGGCAAAGCGTGCCCACCAGACTGCCAAGCTCCTCGAAAGGGCGCTCAAGGACAGCCACGTTCCTTTGGAGAAGAGAATCGAGGCGCACAGCTGCCTTTGGGAGCAGGACATCGACGAATTCCTCGCCGACCTGCACGTCAGCCAGGCCGAGTGCATCTTCGCCGTCGGCCACATCCCGTTCGCAGAAGACATCGTGGACGAGCTCACCGGGTCAACGCCCTCGTTTGCCCCTGGTGCCTTCGGCTGTCTGGAAGTGCACCTTGCCCATGCGGACGAGGGGGATGCCATATCCAAGCGGGACAGCGCGCGTCTCCAATGGTTCGTCCAAGGGCCCGATCCCATGCCCTGGAAGACGCTCGCCCAGCTCCAGAACGCCATAGCCAACACTGCCGCAGCGATCGAAGACCGTCGCGAGGCCTTCTTCGCCGACCCCAAGGACATCGAGACGATCCATCGCTTCCGCACGAACACGCGAACCCTGCGCAGCCTCATAGCGTTCATCGCGCCGTGGCAGGATGCCAAGGAGAACGCCAAGATCCAGGAGATCCTCAAGGACATCGTCGGGCACACCTCACGCCTGCGCGAGCTGGACGTCTTTGAGAAGCAGGCGCGGTCGAACCCCGACTCCTCCCCCGAGCTGCTCGCTTTCTGCAAGAAGCAGGCATCGGACGAACGAGCCAAGGTCCTCAAGGCCCTCGGTTCGAAGCGCGTGCGGAAGGCGTTCGAAACGGCCATGGCGCTGTCGAAGGACATCTCGTGGCGCAAGCGCTACATCGACCACGGCCTTCCGGAGAGCACGATCCGGTCAAGGTTCGACGCCATGATCGAATCGGTCGGCCACGAGCTCGATGACCTCAGGCTCTCTGATGACGAGCAGACGCACGACGTGCGCAAGCGCGCCAAGCGTGCGCGCTACATAGCGGAGTTCAACGCGGACATCCTGGGAGAGGACGCCGTCGAGATCGCAGAGAGCATGACGGCCCATCAGGACAGCCTGGGCGACGTGTGCGATGCACGCGCCAACATCAGGTTGATCAATGAGTTCCTGCAGCGCGACCTTCCCGAGCCCCTGGTCTGGGAGCTCACGCTCATGCGCGCGCAGAACGAGACCCTCCTGTTCAGCACCCTCAAGGCCAACGAAGCGTAACCGTTCGTCAGAGCGCAGACAGAAGCTTCAGGAACCTCTTGTCGTTCATCTGCTCGTTCGTCAGGTACTCTCCGTCATAGAAGAGCGCGTACGTCGTGACGGGCGTCGGGGCGCACTGCGCCTCCTCCCTGCTCTTAATGTGAACGGCGCGGAACGGGACACCCTGCTCCTTGGCGGTCCGCTCGACGATCGGCACGTACTTGGCGTTGAACGGGCACTGGCTCGTGTAATACAGGACGAACCCGTTCCCTTCCGTCTGGGGATGCCTGGCACATTCCTTGAACGTTGGCCTTGCCGCATCATCATCGAACGACAGGCACCAAAGCTGTATGCCGTTGTCCGCCTCATCGCACACGGCGAAGCCCTTGTGCCGCAGATACTTTGGGTCGGCGAGGAAGGGCCTCTTCTTTGCTGCGCCGAGTATGCAGAGTCCCTTCCTTCCCTTGGTCTTGCCGTCCTCCACGCACGCCTCGAGCAGGTCGTTCGAATACCCATGCCCCTTGAGGGAGCCGGACACCCACAGGCAGTCAATGTACATGTATCCGTCCGCATCGATGGGATTCCATGCGTTCTCGGCGGGAAGGTACTCTATGAAGCACTTCCCGCGCTCGCTTCCCTTCAGGAACACCAGGCCGTCCTCAAAGCGATCGGCTAGCCAGGCCTTCTTTGAGGTGACCTGCACATCCCTGTTGTTGGAAAGTGCGCAGCAGATGTGCTCCTTCTCAAGGTTGTCTTTGGTTACCCGTACATATTCCATGGCGACACCCCACTGGATACCGGAAGGTCCATCCGCATCACCAGACCAGTATAGAGTGAATCACAACGAACCCACGCACGTCATTCCTGTATGAGCTCGCCTGCCGCGGCGGCAACGATGACGAGTGCCGCCCCGACAGCGGCCGCAAGGCCGAGCGCTGCGCCAGTCGGGTCGACACTGCCCGCTACCGCGGAGGGAAGATCGGAGACGAGCATGATGCCGACGAGTGCCGCCAAGATGCAGGCCAGGCGCCTGGGACCGATTCGCTCCTTGAAGACGACTGGCGAGATGGCAATGACGATGATCGGCGCCATGTAGTTGCAGAGGCTTGCGATGGCAACCGTGGTATGGGCATAGGCGGCAAAGAGGAACACCCAGTTGAGGCCCAGGCAGATACCGCTCGCCACGAGCCATCCCAGGTTGTCGCGGATGGCGGCGATGTCGGGCGTTCTACCCCGCGCGAGCTGGAAGAGCAGCACCAGCAGCGCGCCGAAGGACCCGCGTACGAGCACGATGACCTCGGAGGGGACATCGATGAAGCGCGTAAGGGGGCCGATGGTGCCGTAGAGCAGCACCGCCGTCACAAACTGCATCCGAGCCTCGGCGAGGTCCATCGCTCCCCCATCCACGTCGCTTACGAGGGACAGTGTAGGGCTACACGGCAACCGAGATGACCGTGTGCCACATGAGGAAACGATGCTGCTGTCACCTGGACCGTTGTGCCACCTGCTCGATGAAGTCCGCAGCGCCGGCAGGTCCCGCGCAGGAGCGCAGGTCGTCACGCATGCGGGCAGAACCCTCACGAATCTGCCCGTCCGTCAAGGCGGCAAGCACCGCCTCGCGCAAGGCAGCACCATCCCTCGCCGCCGACTCCTCGAGCATTCTGCCCGCGCCGACCTCCGCAACGCGCCTCGCCACGGCACGCTGTTCGCCCGTCAGCGGGAAGAGCAACTCGGGCACGCCCATCCACATGCCCTCCGATGCGCTGTTCATGCCGCAATGGGTGATGAACAGGCTTGCCCACGAGAGCACCTCCATCTGGTCCACGTACTGTTCGACGCGCACGTTGCAGGGGGTCTCTCCCAGCTGCGTAGGATCGAAGGCCTTGCCGCACGAGATGAGGAGGTCCACGTCAGTGCCGCGCACCGCGTCGATGAGCGTGCGGTAGAAGCCCGGGCGGTCGTTTATCACCGTGCCGAGCGAGGCGTACACGAGCGGACGGCCAGCCTTGTCCTTGGGGGCCACGTCGCGCACCGACGGGCCCACGAAGCGATAGTGCTTTTCGTCAAAGGTCTCGGAGCATGGCTGGAACGACCGCGAGGTGTAGACGATGGTGTTGTCGTCGGGCTTGTTGGTCACGATGTCGAGGGCACTCTTCACCTCGTACCCCAAGGGCCGCAACCTGCGAATCTCGCGGTTCATGCGCGGTAGGCCCAGGATGATGTCGGCCATCTCGGCGGCACTGTGGCTCATGTACTTGGATGAGTGCTCGTTGAAGGCAAACGTCGTGGTGGAGCACACCCAGGGCAGGCGATGCTTGGCAGCAGCGAGCTTGCCCCAGAAGCACGCAGAGTCGGTCACCACCACATCGGGGTGCCAGGATGCGATGTCCTCGGACACGAGCGGGTCGAGGTTGGCGACGGTGCGGAAGGACTGTACGCTCATCTCGGTGGTGGACACCCTGCGCAGCCTTCGCTCGGCCTTCGCATCGACAGGCGGCAGATAGTCGTCACAGGCGACGAACTGCGCGCCTGCCCCCTCGATCTTCTCGCGGAACTCCTCGAACGAGTAGTAGCGCACCTCACGGCCGCGGCCCACGAGCTCGCGCACGACCTCGATCGTGGGGTTGGTGTGGCCATAGGCGGGAATGCAGAACCAGAGCACCCTCATTGCTGGCCTCCACCGAACGCAGCGCTGATCCACTCTCCGAGCTGCTCCTTGGGCGGGATGGCAAGGCCGCGCTCGACATCGCCGAGGATGACGAGCGTGTCGCCCGGCTTGATGCCGAACATGTCGCGCGCCTCCTTGGGAATGACAATCTGCCCCTTGGTGCCTACCGTCGCCGTCCACGCTCCCTTGCCCTCGGGTATTGCCATGATGTCCTCCTCTAAGGTATGTTTTGTCATACAAATCTTACCATCGTATGGTCTTGACCGCTTGAAAACATCGACGGAATCGCCCACAAGCGTGAGCCATAGAGAATCACAGACTTCAACGGCCGATCGACAAGAAACGTGACTCACACGACCGGCGTCATCTCGATGACCTTCGCGGAAGGATTGTCGCCATGTCGATTGTCATTCTCTAAGGTGATAGGCACGTAGCGATTGTGGCGACATGCGCTGCGCAATTGTGGTTCCCCGTAGCCGACAGTTTCGAGAGAGGGACGCGATGGGTGGCAACGGCATGGCTGCATACCTTATCCGACTTTTCGCCGAGCGCACGATCGGCCTGCTCCTCTTCCTGCTCGGCTCGGGCTGGATCCTAGGCGCAAGGGGCATGCTCTGGTTTGCCGTTTACTACCTCGCGATTGGCACGGTTATCTGGCTCTACCGCGTGGCACCGGACACGATGGGCGCGCGACTTGCCATCGCGGACTCTAAGGACGTTACGCCCGTCTGGGACAAGGTCCTGCTCGCGCTCTTTTGGTTTCTCGGCTATTTCATGGTGTACTGGGTCGCAGGCAGGACGTGCGACCCGTCGCTCGCAATAGATGCGGTCGCCGTCCTCGGCGCTACCGTGTACCTGCTTTCCTCCGTTCTCACAGCATGGGCCTTATCTGAGAA
This sequence comes from uncultured Coriobacteriaceae bacterium, assembly GCA_902779675.1. Taxonomy (GTDB): domain Bacteria; phylum Actinomycetota; class Coriobacteriia; order Coriobacteriales; family Atopobiaceae; genus UBA1367. Next base: position 102,155 of record CACZCK010000006.1, read on the forward strand.
CCGCTATGCCGAGGCCGTCTCCCGCCTGCAGGACGAGCGTGGCCAGCGCGTGTGCAGCACCGGCCCCTACGCCTTTGTTCGGCACCCCATGTACTCCGCAATCATCATGTGGTGCGCCTCTGTAGTCATGGTGTTCCCCGACGTATGGGTGGCGTTGGTGTCGGGGGCCGTCGCCTTGGTGATCGTCGTGCGCACCGCCCTCGAGGACGAGATGCTCGCCCGCGGGCTTGCGGGATACCCCGAGTACCGGCACGAGGTGCGCTGGCGACTCGTGCCCTATGTCTGGTAGAACGCGCGTAGACTAAAGCAGTCGATGCGCCTGAGACGAGATGCTCCCTTATAGCTGATAACAATCTAGTGAACAACGCAGATCAGCTGACTCTCCGCCATCCCCCTCAAGGCCGCCATCGCAGCCCGGCCCATGGAGCTGGCGGCGAGCCGGGTCATGACAAAGGGCGACTCTGCGGCCTCGGCGCTCCCCAGCACGGCAACCAGCCCTGCGAAGATGAACTCGACCTGGACTCGATCGTCGGTCGAGAGGAGGCTTTCGTCTATGCCGAGCTCGTCGAACCAGGCGTCGCGGAGCAGCTCTCCCACCATCCCCCTGAGGAACGGCGACTCGCTACGCGCGCAGAGCATGACGCGCCTTGCGTGCTCGACCACGCCTGCGTCGGGACGCATAGGCTGCGCGCCTCCGTCTCGGAAACCCACGACCAGCGAGGATATGAGCGGGTGCGCTCCGGCAGCATTGGCGAGGAAGGCCTTCTTTGCCAGGTCCTCGAGTTCCTCGTAGTGGTAGTAGAAGGAGTTGCGGTTGGTACCAGCCTCCTGCGAGACACGCCTCACGGTGATCTCGGAGTACCCGACCTTCTCCAGGAGCCTCCGACGGTGCACGCAGTAAGGCCCGGATGGCCTGATCAAAAGGGCCCTGGGGCCGAGCCTGGGATGCAGGCTGAGTGCTATTTCTTAAAGCGAAGTGGTGCGCCGATTTCTCGAACGCCCACTTCTGTACTACGGTTTCGTTGTGTTTCGACAAGAAGGGCAGCTGAATCGACCGCATCCTGGACAGCAATGACCACAACATCGATGCGGTTAGTTTCGCCATGCCCGATGGCACCATGCGAGACAAGCGGGGGCCTAGCTGCACAAACTGGAATTCACCCTTTCATGAACTTCTTGACCTCATCGGCCATTACTTCCGGATGGCCAATGATGTCTCCGTGCCCCATTCCCTCAAAAGGCCTGTCCTCCATCGCTGGAAATGCCCTTCTCAGCTTCACTAATGCCTTCTTCATGTTTGGTTTTTTTGCGCCATGCCAGACGCTGACCTTTGCATTCGGATCAGGCTCAAACTGGTCAATCACCTCATAGAGCCTCAGTGCCTCATCCATACAGTTCTGCAATGTCTTAAGCGTTATATTCTCTGGCATGGCCTCAAACATCTTGAGCATATTGTCATCATCAGCGCGGGTGTACAGCTTTAGCATGAGCGGCATCTTGCCGCTCTCTCGCCCACTCTTCACCTTTTGAACAAGCCCATATTGGTTCTTGGGAATAATCGTTTTTGTCAGCTCGGTAAAGACGCCTAGTCTCATATATTGCGGGCCGCTCATTATGAGGGAACCGATTCTCGCCTTCTGCCTGTGGAACAGCATTCCCGCTGTTGCCGAACCAAAGGACTCGCCAAAGACAAGGTCAATGTATGAATCCCGCAGATGGTCAGCTATGTAGGTTTCGATGCTCTCTGCCGATTTCTCTACCGTGGTAAACTCGGTTCTCTCATCGTATCCGTCTGTGCTAACTGCGATGACGTGATACTCCTGCTCCAGTATCGGAATAACGTTTTTGAACTGACGCCAGCTCATCATATTGCCGGGTATCAATACAATCTTCCGGTCATGCTCTTTGCCAAATTCCTTCGCCTGCATGAGCAGTGCTTCCTCCATCAAATGCCGGTTTGCCGAACGAAACAGAAGTCACAGAGGTCCCCACCCTGGCACAGCGTCTGGGCACGGACGAAATCGGTACTTGGCTAGAGCCTTAGGTGCAGGATGAACGCGCGGCCGGTGCGGTCGGTGACCGCCATGGCGATTCTGGTGTACAAGCCCAACTTGCCCTTGAGGGTGCGGCGCGCGGCCGTGTGGAACGGGCGCACTTCGACGAGCTCGCAACCCGCCTCGCGCGCGAAGGCAGACGGATCGTCGATGGCGCAGTACATGGGGGCAGAGGTGTTGCCCGTCTTTCTCACGTACTTGTTGGCGAACTCGAGCCCCACGGTGTTGGTCGCGTCAAAGACGAGCTCTGCGCCAGCGAACGCCTTGTCCCCCATGGGCATGTCTCCTCAATGAGTTAGGTTAATTTAACTTTCATATTCTCGCACATGTTCCACCTATTTGAGCTGACGGTACGCCGAGTAAGGCACACGCTCAATACGCGGAGCCAGCTATTGTGCGTAGGCGCTCGCTCTTGATCGGCCTTTCGAGCTATGCCACCAAGCGGCACGCTGACGATGCGATCGCCGCTCTGGCGAACCTCGACTAAGAGGGGTTCTCGGCATGGCTGTTGGAAATGTCTCGGCATCAGTCCCCACCAACATCGCGAACGCGATCCGCCACCAGGCGGACGTGACCACGTTCTCCGCGTCGGACGACACGGCGTGGTCGAGCTCGAACACGGGTTGCACGTACATGAGGATTGACAAGGTTGAGCGGGCGGGGTGCCTGACAGCTGCGTGCCCGGCCTTTTACCGAACTAGGAGACGGTATTCGTCGCCAGTCCCAGAGATGCGCCACGTGATCCCCGTCGCGGCCGCCACCAGCTTGGCGTCGTGCGACACGAGCAGGAGCGCAGCTGGGTACGCGGCGAGCATGCGCTCCAAGGCCACGGTCGAGCCGAGGTCGAGGTGGTTCGTAGGCTCGTCCATCACAATGAGCTCAGGTCCGTCGAGGATGCCCAGGGCGAGCATGAGCTTGCGCATCTCTCCGGGGCTTATAACGTCTCCCTCCAGGATGCGCTCGGGTTCCGAGTTGAGCTGCGCCACGATCGAGAGCACGCAACCCCGGCGGGCATCCGGAAGGTCGCGCAGTGCGGTAAGGGCGGCGCGCTTGTCCGCATCGCTGGGTTCCTGGGGGACATAGAGCGCCCTCGTTCCGTCCGGAAGGCAGCCGACGATACGCTTGACGAGCGTCGTCTTTCCGGTGCCGTTGTCGCCGACGAGGCCGATGTGGTCGGCGTTGCCGATGTGCAGCGCGGGCACGCTCAGGGTGGCGTCGCCCAGGGCCAGCACCTGCGGCTCCATGCGCAGGAGCACCCTTCGCCTGCTGGGCGCGGCGTCGAGCCACACGTCGGCGTCATAGCGCTTCTCCACATGCGTTGCCGCCAGGCTCGCCTCGGCCGCCGCGAGTCTGGCCTCCATTCTCGATGACAGCCTTCCCGCCTTGCCGTCCTGCCCGGAGACCACAGCGATGCGCTTCTTGTAGCGCGCGTCGCCATCGTGCTTGCCCACGCCCTTGAGGCTGCGCTTACCTGCCGAGCGTGACGCCTCCTCGCGGCGCCGCCGGGCCTCGCGCTCGATCCGGGCCTTCTCCCTGCGGGCGGTCTCGTGCGCGTGGACGGCGCTCGCCCGCTCGAGCGACGCCTGACCCTCCGCCTGGGTGTAGCCACCCGTCCGCATGGTCGCGGCGCCACCCCTCACGAACAGGCACTGCGTGCAGAGCGCGTCCAGCAGCTCCCGGTCGTGGGAGACGAGAAGCCCTATGCCGCCGAAGCGCGCGAGCGCGGACGATACGGCGTGTCGCGTGCCTGCGTCCACGTGGTTCGTCGGCTCGTCGACGGCGAGCACGTCGGGGTCGGCCCAGAGGGCGCAGGCCACCTGAAGTCGCTTCTGCTGGCCACCCGAGAGCGTGCCGTAGCGCCAGGGCCAGTCGTCCTCGAGGCCGAGGTCCCGGCGAAGGCGCGTCGCATGGCTGTCGTATGCGAGCGCAAAGTCCTCCAGGTTCTGCGGAGGTTGCGTGGCGTCCTGGGGGCAGTACAGGGACAGGAGCGGAGGCGCGACGGAGCCCGAGTCCGGCGTCAGGATCCCGCACGCCACGAGCGCGAGGGTCGTCTTTCCACCGCCGTTGTCGCCGACGATGCCAGTCCATCCCTGGGGGAAGGTCGTCGACACCCCGCGAAGGGCGGGCTCTGCCGCCGCTGGGTAGGTGTATTCGATGTTCGAGAGATTCAGCTGCATGGTGCCTCCGGTTCTGCGGGAGGCCATGCGGGGCAGCAGGGCAAGGTCCGTTCGGATTGGGAAATGAGGATTGAGGTCGTGCATGGACACGCGATGCTGCACCCGTATGGGCATGGCCGCCAGCGGTAACGCTTGATCAACGGGTGGGTTGCAGGCATCGCTAGTTCTTCATGCACCTGATCCCTTCTCTTGCCAGCGCGCAGCCATTGCGCACCAGCTGGTTCGACTGTGCCGATTATACCCTCGTGAATTGATTCGTACAATGCGTTTGCCATGCTCCAGGCCGCCTTGTGACGCCATGGGACGATGCCTCCCGAGGACGAACGAGGACAGGTAACGCAGAAGGCCACCCATCAAGCGATGGGCGGCCTTCTCCCTTGCTATGTTGGTTCGGATCAGCTGAGCGGTTCGGTTTCGCGGTACAGCAGGTTGCTCCGTCGTTACGTTGAGAGGGATTCGGAACGCAGCAACCGAGGGCAGCCTGCGCCCCTCTCGAGGTGTTTGGTCCTAGCGCTCCCTACAGAACAATGACCAAAAAGACATCCCCTCGGATGGCCGTTGCCACAAGGCCCCATGCCCCGCGCGTCACCAGCATCATAATGTGCCGATGCAGTTGGCTACCCTCACACGATGTGCCGATGCAGTTGGCCACTCTCACGCGGGCGCTCGGCCAACCATTCGGACGGTGCATGGCAAGGCATCGCCATTTGCAATTTGTAATCGCCGCTACTTGCTCTGATAATAGAGACATACGACACAGGGAGCGTGTTGTAGCGAGGCATTTGTGGGAGGAATCATCATGATCTTTTACTTCACCGCGACCGGCAACAGTCTCTATGCAGCGCGGCAAATCGGCGGCGGGGATGAGCTGGTCAGCATCGCGCAAGAGCTGCGCAAGACCGATCGCCACTACCAGGGTGACGCCATCGGCATCGTCGTGCCGCTCTTTGAGTTTGACCTGCCCGACGTGGTGGACAGGTTCATCGCGACCTCGACGTTCGACACCGACTACTTCTTTATCGTCAGCACCTTTGGCATGCACAGCGGTGGCATCGCCGAGCGCGTGAGCAAGCGCCTCGAGGCGGCGGGCAGGCGCGTGGACTACTACAACACCGTGATCATGGTCGACAACGCCATACAGGTCTTTGACATGGCCGAGCAGATACGCATCGACCCCGAGAAGCACGTGGACGAGCAGCTCGAAGCCGTGCGCGCCGACATCGCAGCTCGCAGGCACTACATTCAGCCCGCAACACAGGAGGAGATTGACTTCTACGAGGGCTACATGGCGAATCCGGCCTTTGACCTGCACCCTCGCCTCGACAACCCCCTCTATCGCCTGACCGACGCCTGCATCGGGTGCGGCACGTGCTCGCGCGTGTGCCCCATGCGCTCGATCACCATGGAAGACAACAGGCCCAGCTGGGATTACACCACCTGCGCGGGCTGCTACGCCTGCGTCCACGCGTGCCCCAAGGCTGCCATCCGCTTCACCAAGTACGAGGAGCCCAACCCCGAGGTGCACTACCGCAATCCGCACGTGACGCTGGCGGACCTCATGAGAGCAGCCGGCTGACGCTAGAGAATGCGCAGATCGGCGAGCCTACACGAGCGCAAGCTCAATCTCGTCGAACCAAACACGTCACCCAATCCATTGCCCAGGCACGAGCCCGTGCCTGGGCAATGCCGGTGTCAGCCCACTTCCACTAGCGCTGTGCCCGTCGTGTCGTA
>CACZCK010000007.1 GCA_902779675.1 uncultured Coriobacteriaceae bacterium
TAGCTCGGCAGCCCGCAGCCTCATCCCAACGTCGTACAAGGCGTTTCCAGCCATAAAAAGCCTCCCATTTCTCGTGTCCAAGAAATGGGAGGCAGTTCACATGCGGCGGGGGCCGGTCTGTGCTCCGAGCATGCGAAGCATAGGTAATCCGTGGGCTTCGTGGGACCAGCCGCCATTTCTGCGACACTAGGATGGTACGCATATTTATGGCACTTATCGAGAAAGCGCAGGTAGAGGGCCAATGGCAGAATTCGTGTACCATTTCCCGCCTTTAAAAAATAGTAGGTAGATTAGGTGTTTTTCTGAGCATCTAATAAAATTGCAGGTATATTTATCACACAATCTATCACACACAGGCAGATGTAGGGATGTGTGACAAGTGTTCTACACAGGCGCAAGTGTAAGCAGGGTGGCCGATCGCAAGGGCAAGCCTTGGCGTGGATATTTGCAATACAAAGACGCTGAAACGGGCAAGTGGAGGAAAAAGACGAAGCTCTTCCCGCAATGCAAGACCAAGAGCGAAGCCAAAAAGGCATTGGGCGAATGGCAAGCAGAGATGGAAGAAAAGGCAGCGTTAAAGAACACTGGAAGAACGGTAGAGGTTGCAATTCGCGGGTACCTGAAGAACCAACGCCACCTAAACACGATCAGCATTGTGACCTATCAGAACTCTTTGCGGCTTGCAGAGACAGTGATCTTCCCATTGATAGGAAAGAAGCTCTTTGTTGATCTGACAAAGATCGAGGTACAGGACTTTGTTAACGAACTTGCAAGCCAAGGTTATAAACCTAGTTCCTCACGAACAATCTTCGCTATCGTTTCAAAGGCTTACAAGGATGCTTACAAGCGTGATGAAGTCTTAAGAGATCCGACAAAAGGCATCGTTCTACCAAGAGATATCAGGGGACAGATCAATTACCTTGGGATCGGTGGAAGGCGAAAGTTTCTAACCCTCATGACAGAGGGATGTAACTTCTATTTGCCAACTATGATTGCCTACTACACAGGGATGAGAGCGGGGGAGATCTGCGCATTACAGTGGAAAGATATCAACCTAGCCACAAGGACGATTAGGATCACAAAGACCGCAAAAGACTACCGCACGGATTCGGGAAGGCATGAGGTTGAAATCTCGAACCCAAAGACGCCAAAAAGCACTCGAACGATCCCGATCATCGACGAACTCAGAACGATCCTGATTGCTGAAGCAAAAAGAACAAAGCCAAAGGCGAGCGCCTACGTGATTGAATGGCGAAACCCTAGGCTTTTATGTTCAAGCTTTCAAAAGTGGGCCACAAGAAACGAGGTGATGGGCGAAGCTGGCAAGCCAATCACCATGCATGGGCTGAGACACACCTTCGCCACTCTTGGAGTGCAAAGCGGGATGGATATCAAGAGCCTATCATCCATCTTGGGGCACAGCTCTACTTCAATGACACTAGACACCTATGCAAGTGACGATGAACAGGCAAAGAGATTTGCAATGAACGCGCTATCAAACTTCTTTGCAGATGAGAGCAGTAGTGATCTCTGATGGACTACCTAGAGCTTCTTGAAACCCAAGAGAAGATCGTTTCCTATCACAAGAGACTGAGGAATAAGATCAGCTATGTAGATGAAAACGGCTGTAGAAAGCTCAGCAGCTACTACTTCCTATCTGCTGAAGTTGCGGCTTACAAGCTCTTGGACAACTGGCTAAAGGCAATGGATAGTGATCTGGATGAGCCTGATGATGAAATCATCCATCTCATTGACTTGATTGAGAGCCTACTTGAAGAGGACTATGAGGACTTCGACGCCTATGAAGCAGATCTAAGCATGCCACTTTGGTATCACCTAACAAAAGAATTTGAGGGCGAAGCATTCCTGAACTTCAATTTGGAGCTCTTTTTAGTGGCAAGTATGGCAGAGGTTGCAAAGGGGATGCCTGTCGAAGAGTGCCTATTTGTCGCAATGGATACCAGTGACCTAAAAGATCCGAACATGGTTTCTTATGCCTATAGTCTCGCACATGACTACCTGATAAGCTTCTCAAATGAAAGGTTGGAAGAGTTTGCTCTAGATGGCTATGGCATCAATCCTGCTAAGAGCGAACTCTACAAGCTACACTTCAACCTATTCCAATAAGAGAAAGGAACAGAAGATGAACAAGCATGAAGCACAGGACAAGCTTAGGGAACTAGCGCGAGCCATTGGGGACTTTGACTTGTATGATGCGGCACAGAGCGAGGATCTCGCCTTTGCTCTTCTTGAAAAGAAGTTTGCGGATGCGGCTACTCCTGTGATCGAGATCGCTGGAAAGCAGATCACGAACAAGAGCTGCTTTAAGAAGAATGCAGATCGCAGGAACTTCCTTAAGAGGGTGATCCGCAAGGAGAACAACGAAGAGTTCAAGACCTTGTATGAACAAGAGCTAGAGCTTATCGAGACCTACGGATTCCTGGCCCTCTACTACCTTTTCGGTGAAATCATTACCAGCTAATACCGATCGATCAAAACCAATCGTTTAGGAGTCGGGGTACGGTTTAAGCGTAGCCCGACTTTTGTTAGATGCTACAATCATTTCAACCACAACCGCGAGAGCCTATCTGCAAGGACGGGTGTTCGCATCTTTGACAATCTCGCTAGCTACCGCCTTGGAGGGCACTCTGGCCTTTCGAGGTGAATGCTAGCTGTTGAAGCTGCGAACACTCGCGGTTGTGGTGACTGTGGTTGGAGTGTCCTCCAAAGTGGTTACCGCACTCCTTCCGCTTGTTTCCAGTCTTTGTTGGAAGGAGTTAGCGTGAAAAGAAAACGTATCGTTCTTGTTGCCGCGACAACTGCGATGGCATTGTCTATTGGCCTATTTGGATGTGGATCCGCCCCGAATACTGCGGAAGACACATCTGCGGCCGCTGAAGAATCACAGGCAACAGACGAATCTACCGATAAAGAAGAGGGTCTCAAGAAGCAGGAGTTCCAAGACGTCAAACTTGTTGACAACGAGAATGCTGAGATTGAGCTTGTGAGTCTCTTCCAAAAGGAAACGAATTGGGTGAGGTCAAGTGGATCAGCCGAAGTCATGATCGATAACGACGTATCGATTAAAATAAAGAATAAAACTGACGGGGATTTGTACGTTTATGTTGATGGATATCTTGACGGCGAAAAATTGAAGGTCATTTCTAACTCGTTTACAGTCGCAGCAGATAAGACTTCAAATGAGTCTTTCGGGGTCTTTAAGGATACACAGCCCGATTTTACCGAGCTTGATTCGTTTGACGATCTGACAAAGGTCGATCTTTCATTCAAGATCACTGGAAACGACTCCGAGGGTAATTATCAAGAGTACGGTACTGTTGAAACAAAGATTGGTGATGCAATAGCGGGTAAAACAGTAAGCGGAACAAGTGAAGAGAAGCAAGAAGAAGCTGATCAAGCAGCAAAAACAGAGGAAAAGGCACCGACAATTAACCCTCTGAACATTGGTGACACAATCTCAAACGACAATTGGGACATAAATCTGGTAAGAGTTGATTTGACGGATGAAGTCTTACCCAACGACACAAGCGGTTACTACGCATCGTATGAAGCGGGTTCGGGAACCGTCATTCTGGATTTCGTTTTCGACTTTACGTGTCGAGCAAGCAAGGCAAAGTCTCTCGATGACGTGTTCGGTGGCGCTCGCGCGACGTATGCGAGTAAGTATGAGTACGAAAACATTGAGTGGTACTACGACGATGACGGTGGTCACTTGCGGAATGCCGTGAGGGTGTCGTTCGATCCGCTTCAGCCTTGGCAATTCCACTACATGATTTGCAACATTCCTGAGGAAGCGCTAACAAGCGAAGAATCCCTGTCTGCGCTGATTAAGATCGATGGGCAGCTCTGGGAGTACAACTATCGTTAATCGCACGGATTGACATTAACCAAGGGTTTTCAAAAGCGGGTGGGCAGCTCTTTGGTTGCCCACCCGTTATGATTCTGATCCAAAGTATCCTCATTATCCGCGCGAGATTCCCCGATTTCGCAGCTCAGTATAAATCACGTTGCGGCTAACGCCTGTGGCTTCAACAATCTCTTTCATCGTGAGATCGCTACTGATCGCAAGGGCAACCGCCCTATTCAACTTCTCAGCAGAAACTCGCGGCCTTCCACCTGTGCGACCCTGGGCTTTAGCAGCTTCGCGACCTTCCCTTGCGCGTTCTGCGGAAAGCTCCAATTCGAGCTGATTGAAGGCGCTCGTTACGGTGAAGAAGAACCTTCCCATTGGGGTGGAGGAATCGATGTTTTCTTTCAGGCTGACTAAGTCAACACCAAGGTTCTGAAGCTGATCGGAGAGGGTGAGAAGGTCCTTTGTGGAGCGGGAGAGCCTAGCAAGTTCGGTACAGGTGATGCTATCCCCGCTCTGAAGGATTGAAAGAAGCATTTGGAGCTGCGGACGGTTGGTGTTCTTTCCTGTGAGACCGTGATCCAAAAAGATTCGATCGTCGGTAAATCCCAACTCGTGAGCCTTGTCGATCTGGCGCTGAAGGTTCTGGGAAGCGCTGGAAACCCTGCCGTAGAAGTAAGAAGCCATTTTTAACCGTCCTTCGCGGTTGTTTGCGTCTGTCAAGGACATTCTAGTATTAGTACATATAAAAGTACACTCATTTTGTCCTTAAACTTGGCAATCTTCACAGTTTTAGGACATGTACTCAAAGCACGCTTTTAGTACGTTGCAAGGGCAAAAGGGGTTGGGCCAATTTGAAAAAACTGAAAGCCGCAAGATTCATTTTTATGTGAAGCCAAGAGTAAAAGAGATCAGGGCTGTAGAGGTCTGCGGCCCTGCTTTTCTTTTGGCTGTTTTGTTTGAAAAATTCTTTGAAGAAAGAAGGTCTGGATATGACGAAAGAACAGAGAGTAGATCGATCAAAGTACTTTTCCCATTTAGGGGTAGAGATCCCGCGCGATCAGCACGACAGAATCAGGGCGATAGCCAAGAGCAAAGAGATCTCGATTAGCCAACTTGTGCGGCGTGCGCTAAATGAGTACTTGGCTAAGTGCTAAGGGGTGATCATCTTGGCTTCACCCAAACAGACACGTTACCCAAATCAAAAACAGATCACTATCACGAAAGAACCCATTGGTGAGGGTGACGTTTATCTAAGGATCAGGAAAGACGTTCTTTTCAATGCGGCTCAAAGGCTGAAAAAAGGCGGATTTAAGCTGTACATCTACCTTTCATCAAACAAAGAGGGATACATCTTGAACCTCAGTCAGATAGCACTAGAAAGAGACTTTGGGATTAAGAAGAATCAGTTCTATGGGGCTGTGGAAGAACTGATTGAAGCTGGATATCTCTATCAACCTGATCCCGCAAAGAACAATTGAACATTCTCAGAGATCGCTAAGGGTGATCCTGAGCTGAAGAACTGAGAAGCCTTCCCAAAAAAGGAAGAAAATCCAACCTTCCCAAAAAAGGAAGATGTAGTTTGGAAAAAGGAAGAAACCTTCCCAAAAAAGGAAGAAGTATTCCCAAAATCAGTAGAGAAAGATAATAAAAGAAAAGAAAATAAAGAAGATAGAATTAAGTCACAAAGAGAATTATTAGATGAATATAGAAGAGCTTTAAATTGGTAGATAGCTGATCCAAAAGAAAACAGTTTTCAGGATAAAAAATATATTTTATAATTATATTAGAAAGAAAAAATCAGGCTTGAAATCGAAGACTCATTAAGGAAACTACGTTTCCTTAGCCGCGCTTGTTTCGCAAGCTTGGCTAATCCTTCCTTGTGTCGGTTGCTACGCAACCGCCACGCCTTTTCAAGAGAAAGAGGTTTTAGAAATGAATGAAGAGAGATTCAAGATAACGATCTATGCGGACGCTAAGACGCTTGAAGTGCTCGATCTGATCTCAGACTGAACAGATCGAGAGATCGAGGAAACAGCTTCTTTGCTTCTATCGCATTCGGCCGCAAAGATCAGCGATCTTTACAGGGCATTTTCCGCAACGGCCCTAGGAGCTGATCGGTAATGAATTTGGTTCAGAGCATGGAAAGCTGGTATCTCACAAGGGATAAGCAGCATCATCTTTTGGGCTTAGCCAAGAGCCAACTAGAAGCAGCCTACGCGGCTGGTGTGAACGACGCTAGTTTGGGCAACTACCTAACTAACAAGTACTCTTTCTTGGCTAGCGATCTTCGCAAGTTCAGTCACTTTGAGGGGATCACATCAGCAGAGATCGAAAGACGCTTTGCGGACGATATCGATCACGTTCACCACAAGCTAGAGAGCGATATCAGATCCAATCAGGCGGATCAGGCTACAGATGAAGCCACGTTCAATGACGTTGTGCTTTGGCCTTTGGTTAAGGAAGAGCTGGAACAGATCGCCCCGCCTGAAGTTGTGATAGCACTCGATCTGAAGGCGTAGGAGCCTTTTAAGGGCCTAGAAGTGCGGGGATCGATATCTAAGACGTTGGGTTAGAAGGCACCCCGAAAACAGGCTTAGAAGTGCTCTAGTGAATTTTTTCGACGGCCAATGGGCTTTGGAGGTAACGTTTTCTTTCCAAAGCCCTAAACATGCCCCGCCCCTAGGTCGGAAACAATTAAGTTGGCTGTTGTATAATTGGTTTGCTACTTTTTTAGAGCTTTGTTAGGTAGTTAAATAGATGATGATTGTTTCCTTTGATGAATTCAGAAATTATCACACATTATTGTCACACATATAACGAAAGTGCAGGTAAATAGGTAATGGCAGAATTCGTGTACCAGATGTACAGGGCCCGCAAGGCCGTGGGAGACAAGGTCATCCTCGACGATGTGACCGTGGGTGTCTATCCCGGCGCCAAGATCGGCGTGGTCGGCCCCAATGGCATGGGCAAGTCTACGCTGCTCAAGGTCATGGCGGGGCTCGAGGACGTCTCCAACGGCGAGGCGCGTCTCTCGCCGGGCTATACCGTGGGCCTGTTGCAGCAGGAGCCGCCGCTTGACGAGGACAAGACCGTGCGCGAGAACATCGAGCAGGCCTTTGCCGACATCATTGCCAAGGTGGCGCGCTTCAACGCCATCAGCGAGGAGATGGCCGATCCCGACGCCGACTTCGATGCTCTCATGGACGAGATGGGCCGCCTGCAGGACGAGATCGACGCCGCCGATGGCTGGGACCTCGACAGCCAGCTCTCGCAGGCCATGGACGCGCTGCAGTGCCCCGACCCCGATGCGCCGGTCAGCGTGCTCAGCGGTGGCGAGCGTCGCCGCGTGGCCCTCTGTCGTCTGCTGCTCGAAGCCCCCGACCTGCTGCTGCTCGACGAGCCGACCAACCACCTCGACGCCGAGTCGGTCCTGTGGCTCGAGCAGTTCCTGCACCGCTACCCAGGTGCCGTCATGGCCGTCACCCACGACCGCTACTTCCTCGACGATGTAGCCGAGTGGATCTGCGAGGTGGACCGCGGCCAGCTCTACCCCTACGAGGGCAACTACTCCACCTACCTCGAGAAGAAGGCCGCACGTCTGGAGCTGCAGAGCCAGCAGGACGCCAAGCGCGCCAAGAAGCTCAAGCGCGAGCTGGAGTGGGTGCGCAGCGGTGCCAAGGCCCGTCAGGCCAAGGGCAAGGCGCGTCTGGCCCGTTACGAGCAGATGGTGGCCGAGGCGGTAGCCTCCAAGAAGCTCGACTTCTCCGAGATCCAGATTCCGGCCGGCCCGCGCCTGGGTGCCAAGGTGCTCGAGGCCGAGCACCTGCGCAAGGGTTTCGGCGACCGCGTACTCATCGACGACCTCAGCTTCTCGTTGCCGCGCAACGGCATCGTGGGTATCATCGGTCCCAACGGCGTGGGCAAGTCCACGCTGCTCAAGACCATCGTGGGGCTCGAGGAGATCGACGGCGGCACGCTCGAGGTGGGCGAGAGCGTGAGCATCTCCTACGTCGACCAGATGCGCGCTGGGATCGACCCCGACAAGACCCTGTGGGAGGTCGTCTCCGACGGCAATGACTTCATTCAGGTGGGTGACACCGAGATCACCAGCCGCGCATACGTGGCGAGCTTTGGCTTCAAGGGGCAGGACCAGCAGAAGCGTGCTGGCGTGCTCTCGGGTGGCGAGCGCAACCGCCTGAACCTCGCCCTCACGCTCAAGCAGGGCGGCAACCTGCTGCTCTTGGACGAGCCGACCAACGATCTGGACGTCGAGACGCTTGAGAGCTTGGAGGACGCGCTGGAGCGCTTCCCGGGCTGCAGCGTGGTGGTGAGCCACGACCGCTGGTTCCTGGACCGCGTGGCCACCCACATCCTCGCTTGGGAGGGCGACGACGAAAACCCGGGTCGCTGGCACTGGTTCGAGGGCAACTTCGAGAGCTATCAGGCCGACCGTGAGAGGCGTCTGGGCCCCGAGGCCAGCAAGCCCCACCGCCTGCACCGCAAGCTCACGCGCAACTAGTCGGCCCTACGTTCCACGGTACGGGAGGCTGGCCGGGCATGCCCGTGCTGCTCAGGCTCGGGCTAAGCGCGCCTGCTCTGCGGCGCGACAGCTGCGGAACTCGCTCGCTTCGCTCGCTCAGACAGGTCCTCGCTCCCGTCGCGCCGCGCCGCGTCATGACGCAACTCTGAGACGTCCAGCCGAGGGTGTGCAACCCTCGGCTGGCATGTGGTGCTCATGCACAGGACTCCCTCCTATACTCAAAAAAGTATGTCAATCGTTGAGGAGGGAACAGACCATGGGAGTGCTGAGGGACGACTTTCTGTGGGGTGGCGCGTGCGCGGCCAACCAGTTCGAGGGCGCCTGGGACGTGGACGGCAAGGGCGACAGCGTGATTGACCACTGCATCGGTGGCGTGTTCAACCAGCAGAAGTGGATCACCATCGACATCCGGCCCGACCAGCTCTACCCGAGCCATGAGGCCATCGACTTTTACCATCACTACCAGGAGGACATCGACCTCTTTGCCGAGATGGGCTTCAACGTGTTCCGCACCTCCATGAACTGGACCCGCATCTACCCGACGGGCCTGGAGGAGGAGCCCAACGAGGCGGGCCTCGCCTTCTACGACAAGGTTTTCGACTATTGCCTATCCAAGGGCATTCAGCCGCTCATCACGCTCTCCCACTATGAGCTGCCCTACGAGCTCGTGCGCCGCTATAACGGCTGGGCTAGCCGCGAGCTGATCCCGCTCTTTGAGAAGCTCTGCTACACGCTGTTCGAGCGCTTCCACGACAAGGTCAAGCTGTGGCTCACCTTCAACGAGATCAACTGCGCCACCGCCGAGATGGGCGCCATGTACGGCACCTCCAACCTGCAGGGCTTTGAGGGTCGTCGCGACCAGCTGCACGTGAGCCCCCAGATCCGCATGCAGTCGCTGCATCACCAGTTTGTGGCGAGCGCCAAGGTGGTCAAGTACGCCCACGAGCACTACCCCGACTTCAAGATGGGCTGCATGACGGTCTACCTGCAGACCTACCCAGCCACCTGTGACCCCAAGGACCAGCTGGCCAACCAGGAGAACATGCGCCGTCGCGTGTTCTACACCACCGACGTGCAGGTGCGCGGCTACTACGGCTGCTGGTGCAAGCGCTTCTGGGAAGAGAACGACGTGCACCTGGAGTGGGCTCCCGGCGACGAGGAGATCCTGCGCGAGGGCAAGGTGGACTTCCTCAGCTTTAGCTACTACATGACCAACCTCATTGGCACGCACGACGACCTGCAGCAGACCGAGGGCAACATCGTGGGTGGCGGCATCAACCCCTACCTCAAGGCGAGCGAGTGGGGCTGGCAGGTCGACCCCGATGGCCTGCGCTTTGCCCTCAACGAGATGTACGACCGCTATCAAGTGCCCGTGATGATCGTGGAGAACGGCTTGGGCGCGCTGGACGAGGTCGTGGTCGAGGATGGCGAGCGCCGCGTGCACGACCAGTACCGCATCGACTACCTGCGCACGCATCTCGAGGCCATGAAGGAGGCCGTCAAGGATGGCGTTGACCTCATGGGCTACACCTGGTGGGGGCCCATCGACCTGGTGTCGCACGGCACTGGCGAGATGCGCAAGCGCTATGGCTTCATCTACGTGGACAAGTACGATGACGGCACGGGCGACCTCAGCCGCTTTAAGAAGGACTCCTTCGAGTATTACAAGAAGGTCATCGCCAGCAACGGCGAGGACCTCGACTAGCTTGGGCTCTGGGCGACGTCGCTGCTACAGGGCGTCGCTCCCCCAGATCTGATACATGCTTGCCTCGACCTCGGCGTACCAGGCGTCTGGGTCGAGCTCGTTGTAGCCCAGGGCCATGTCGTAGGTGAGGGTCGAGCCGTAGGTGCTGGCAAAGGCGCCCATCTGCTCCCAGATGGCCGTGCCCCAGTCTCCCCAGCTCTGCGTGCCCCAGCCCCAGGCGTTGCAGGAGTACGTGCAGTTCGTGCCGGAGCCGCTCTCCACGCGGGCGATGGCGGGGGAGAGGCGCGGGTCGACGCCGTTGTCGTAGGCGGCCTCGGCAAAAGTCCTGCCATAGCCCTCGAGTGGGTAGCCCGCGTTGAAGGCGTCGATGCGCTCGGCCCAGGTCGTGACAAAGACCTCGCGCTCGTCGGGTTCGGCAGGGGCGGGCTCGGGCTCTGCCGGAGCGGGTTCGGGCTCTGGTTCGGAAGCAGCCTCGACGACTGGTGCCGGCTCGGCTGACGGCTGTGCCGCTCGCGCAAACGACAGGCCCGTGGACACGAGTGCTGCCAAGGTGACGGCAAGCGCCGCCACGAGGGAGACGAAGTCGTAGGTTCTGGAGCGCATGGCCGTCCTTTCGCGAGGAGGGATCCCCTTCCCATCTGACCATACCCCCTCTCAGAGTAAAATGCGATGCGTCTGCACGACGAAACGGATGGCGTGCACATATGGCGCTCCAAGATGTCGGCGCGCCGTTCCTAGGCGTTGGAGGGTGGTCTCATGGCGGGCATGAGCAGGAGGAGCTTCATCGGCCTCTCGGGCGGTACCCTTGCGGGCGCCTCGCTTGCGGCATGCGGGGCCAAGGCAAGCGCACCGCAGCCTGCCGTGGTCACCTCGAACGAGGAGGAGATCCCTGAGGCCGAATCCGAGCAGGCAGCAGAGTCGTACGGGCCAAGCGAGGACGACGCCTCGGGCTTCGTGCTGCTGACCGATGCCGTACCCGATGCCATGCTGGACATACGCTACTACTCCACCTTCAACTTTGTGGGGGAGCGCGTCGACGGCTACGAGCAACCGGTGGCGCTCGTGACCCGCGAGGCGGCGGAGGCGCTGCGCGTTGCAAGCGACATCGTCATGGACCAGGGCTACCGCCTCAAGATCTACGACGCGTACCGCCCACAGATGGCGGTCGACCACTTCATCCGCTGGGGGCAGGACCTCTCCGATACGCGCACCAAGCAGTACTTCTACCCCGACCTCGACAAGTCGCAGGTCTTTCCACTGGGGTATGTGGCCGAGCGTTCAGGCCATTCGCGTGGCAGCACCATCGACCTCACCCTCTTTGACATGACCGCCGGGCGCGACCTCGACATGGGTGGTACCTTCGACCTGTTCAGCGAGGTGTCCCATCCCGACTACGAGAACATCTCGCAGTCGCAGTATGCCAACCGCATGATCCTGCGCGGCGCCATGCGCGAAGCCGGCTTCGAGCCGCTGCCGCTCGAGTGGTGGCACTTCGTCCTAGCCAACGAGCCCTACCCGAACACGTACTTCACCTTCCCCTCGAGCGTTGACGCGCTCTCGTAGCGACACGGAGATCCAGCCCGAAAGGAGACCCATCATGGCCCCTGTCCTGTTTGTCGAGTATCCCAAGTGCTCCACCTGCCGCAAGGCCAAGAAGTGGCTGGACGAGCACGACGTGGCCTACACCGACCGACACATCGTTGAGGACAACCCCACGGCCGACGAGTTGGCAGCCTGGCAGCAGGCGAGCGGCCTTCCGATGCGTCGCTTCTTCAACACCAGCGGCAGGCTCTACCGCGAGCTGGGCATCAAGGCCCGCCTCGATGCCGGTATGACCGACGACGAGGCCTTCGCGCTGCTCGCGACCGACGGCATGATGGTCAAGCGCCCCATCGTGGTGGGCGAGGGCTTCGTGCTGGTGGGCTTCAAGGAGGCCGACTGGGAAAAGGCGCTGCTGTAGGGACCCTTCGCACAGCAGAGACGGCGCGATGCCGACCTTACCGCTTCGTTACGGTACTGCCACTTTACCCTCTCGTATACTGAGGGCAGGGAAGTACCTGACCAAGGAGGGGGACCATGAAGGACGGACTCAAGATCTGCACCATCGGCGGCGGCAGCAGCTACACGCCCGAGCTGATGAACGGCTTCATCAGCCGCTACGACCGCCTGCCCGTCAAGGAGATCTGGCTCGTTGACGTGGAGCGCGGCCGCGAGAAGCTCGAGACCGTGGGTGCGCTGGCACAGCGCATGTGGGACAAGAGCGGCCACGACGTCAAGGTCCACCTCACGATGGATCGCCGCGAGGCACTCAAGGACGCCGACTTCGTGACCACGCAGTTCCGCGTGGGCCTGCTCGAGGCGCGCATCAAGGACGAGCGCATCCCCTTTAGCCATGGCATGCTCGGCCAGGAGACCAACGGCGCCGGCGGCATGTTCAAGGCGCTGCGCACCATTCCGGTGATCCTCGACATCGTGGAGGAGATGAAGGAGCTTTGCCCCAACGCCTTCTTGGTGAGCTTCACCAACCCCAGCGGCATGGTGACGGAGTCCGTCATTCGCTACGGCGGGTGGAAGCGCTGCATCGGCCTGTGCAACGTGCCCATCGGCGCCATGATGAGCGAGCCTGCGCTCATCGGGAAGGAGATGGACGACCTCGTGTATCGCTTTGCAGGCATCGACCACTTCCACTGGCACCGCGTCTTTGACGGTGCCACTGGGACAGAGGTCACGGGGCAGATCATCGACGCCATGCTCAACCCCAAGACCGAGGACGACGGTACGCCGGCCAACATCCACAACATCCCGTTCTACCGCGAGCAGCTCGAGCACCTGAAGATGATCCCCTGTGGCTATCATCGCTACTACTACCTGCAGTCCGACATGCTCGAGGACGGAATCAAGGAGTACAACGGCATCGGTACGCGCGCACAGCAGGTCAAGGAGGTCGAGGACCAGCTCTTCGAGCTGTACAAGGACCCGAACCTCGCCGAGATGCCTGAGCTGCTCTCCAAGCGCGGTGGTGCCCACTACTCTGATGTTGCCTGCGAGTCCATTGCGGCCATCTACAACAACAGCAACACCCACATCGTGTGCTCCACGCTCAACAACGGTGCCATTCCCGACCTGCCCAGTGACGCGGTGGTGCAGGTGTCCAGCTACGTGGGCGGCGACGGCGCCAAGCCGGTGGCCTTTGGCCCCATGCCCACCGCTGCCCGCGGCTACCTGCAGCTCATGTGGAACATGCAGCGCCTGGTGGAGGAGGCTGCCGTGTACGGCGACTACGGTGCGTTGCTTGAGGCCGTGGCGCTCAACCCACAGACGCCGTCCGGTGCCGAGGCCAAGCGTTGCATCGACGAGCTACTCGTGGCCCACGAGCAGTACCTGCCGCAGTTTGCCGACAAGATCGCCGAGCTCAAGGCAGCGGGCGTGACCGTCGCCGACCCCGTGGCGGCCGATCTCTGCGCTCGCGGTCTGTAGGCTGCTGCCGCCTTTGTTCGCCCTGGCACGGGAGTTTCCTGGTGAGCTCCCGTGCCTGGAACACAAGCCTCCCGGGTGAAAAACTGTTCCACGCCGCTCCAGAGGCGGCGTGGAACAGTTTTTCACCCGGGAGGCTTGTGTTCCAGGCGTTGCGGCCTAGCGGTGGTAGTAGGTGCGCTTCTCGAACTTGGGCTCGCAGCACACGTTGATGCCCAACTGGCGATAGATGCGCTCGTCGGTGGGCGAGATGATCACCGAGAAGTAGGCGTCGCAGCCCTTGAGCTTCTCTGCCGCATCGATAACGGAGGCGGCGAGCGGATTGGTAGCCGAGCTGATGGACAGGGCGATGAGCGTCTCGTCGGAGTGCAGGCGCGGGTTCTTGCTGTGCAGATGCGCGATCTTGAGCTTGCAGATCGGCTCGAGGGCGTCGTTGCTCACCACGTAGACGTCCTTGTCGACGCCGGCCACGCGTTTGAGGGCGTTGAGCAGCAGCGATGAGGCACAGCCTAGGATGGTGGACGTCTTGCCGGTGACCACGCTGCCATCGGGCAGAACCATGGCAGCGGCAGGCAGGCCCGTCTCCTCCTCCTTGGCAAGGGCGGCCGAGCGGGCCGGCGAGAAGTCCTCGTCGATGCCCACGTCCTTCATGAGCAGTCGGATGGTCTGCAGTTCCGCCTCGCCCACGCCGGTGCGCTCGAGGCGCTCGGCGGTGGTGAAGTAGCGGCGCACGATCTCGGCCTTGGCCGCGGTGCGGCAGGCCTCGTCGTCACTGATGCAGTTGCCCACCATGTTGACACCCATGTCGGTGGGCGATTGGTATGGACTCTCGCCTGCGATGCGCTCCATCATGCTCTTGAGCACCGGGAAGGTCTCGACGTCGCGGTTGTAGTTGACCGTGACCTTGTCGTAGGCCTCGAGGTGGAAGGGGTCGATGATGTTACGGTCGTCGAGGTCGGCCGTGGCGGCCTCGTAGGCCACGTTGACGGGGTGCTTGAGCGGCAGGTTCCACACGGGGAAGGTCTCGAACTTGGCATAGCCCGCCTGCACGCCCTGGCTGTACTCGTGATAGATCTGCGACAGGCATACGGCCAGCTTGCCCGAGCCGGGTCCCGGTGCCGTCACCACGACCAGGGGCTTGGAGGTCTTGGCAAACTGGTTCTTGCCAAAGCCCTCGTCGCTCACGATGAGGTCGACGTTGGTGGGGTAGCCGTCAATGGGGTAGTGGCGGTATACGGGAATGCCCAGCGCCTCGACGCGCGCCTGGTAGGCCTCCGCGTGGGGCTGCCCCGCCCAGCGGGTGATGACGATGCCGCCGATGCCGATGCCCATGCCGCGGAAGATGTCGAGTAGGCGCAGGGCGTCCTCGGCATAGGGAATGCCCAGGTCGCTGCGGCGCTTGTCCTGCTCGATGTCGTTGGCGTTGAGTGCCACCAGCACCTCGGCATCCTTGGCGAGGCTGGAGAGCATACGCGCCTTGAGGTCGGGCTCGAAGCCGGGCAGCACGCGCGAAGCGTGGTAGTCGTCAAAGAGCTTGCCACCGAACTCGAGGTAGAGCTTGCCGCCAAACTGGTCGATGCGCTCGCGGATGCGCTTGGACTGCATCTCGATGTACTTGTCCTTGTCAAAGCCGGTCTGCATGCGCTGACTCCTTTGATGGGTTCCATAAGACGTGAACGCGCATCATTTTAGCAAGTGGCGCTGTGCCCTTGCCCAACTGGAAACGCCTCAGTAAGGCTTATGCACGAGGTGTGCACACGATGGAACGACATGCCAAGGTTGGCACGAGTTAGGCCTGTAAGCAGCGAGTAAGCTATCTTTGCCATACGTAGCGAGTTAGCATCGGTCAGCCGCCAGCGTTCGCTCTGCCCCGCCCACGCGCCACAAGCCATGGAAAGAGGACCTAGCGTGTCGTTTGTGTCGACCCTCAACGAGTACTGCACCTTACTCGCTTGCTCGAGTAAGGATCTCGCTGAGCGCAGCGGCATTTCACCGTCTACCCTCAGCAGATATCGGAGTGGACGACGCACGCCGTCCTACGATGGCGAAAGCGTGCGCAAGCTTGCCTCTGGCATCGTCTCCATCGCGCGCGAGCGCGGCATCGAGTCGATTGGTACCGAGGAGGAGGTCAAGGCAGACCTGCTCTCGGGGCTTAACCATAGCTCCACGGTCTTCTCGCACAGGCTCGATGCGCTCATGCGCACCCTTCAGATCTCCAACGTAGAGATGTCGCGTCAGGCGGCGGTCGATCCGTCGTACCTCTCGCGCATTCGCAACGGACGCCGGTCACCAGCAGACCCGCAGGGCCTGGCCCAGCGCTGTGCCGAGTACATCGTGAGCCACCGCGAGGACCGCGAGCTTCTGCGCGAGACGCTCGAGGTCATTGGCGGCGACGAACGCGGCGTGCGCAGTGCCTCGGAGCTTGAAGACCTCATTGCTCGGTGGCTGCTCGAGAAGTAGCGCTCCCATCGCAGGAGTCCACCCGACCGTCAAACGATAGCGACGCGGGGCAGACGAGAGAGTCTGCCCCGCGTTTTCATGCCTGTGGAGAATCGTGCTAGTCGGTGCTGATGAGCTCCACAATGCGGTCGATGGCCCACTTGGCCTCGGGAATGGGCGAGAGTGGGTAGGTGTGGTTGAGGCCGCGGCCGATGTAGATCTCGGCGTGGACACCGGTGGCATTGACGCGGTCGTAGAACAGGCGGGCGTCGGGGTAGAGCAGCTCGCGCGTACCCACAAAGATGATGACGTTGCGCAGGTTGCGCACCTCGCCGTTGACGGGGCTCACGCGGTAGTCGTTGGGATCGAGGCTCTTTGCCCAGGTGAGTCCCAGCTTCTGTAGACCATGCAGACCCAGCAGGGGGTCGGAAGCCTCGTACGAGAGGATGTCGGGGTTGCGCAGCGTCATGTCGACCCACGGGGAGATGAGGATGAGGCGAGCGGGCTGCTCGATGCCAAGTGTGGCAAGGTGCTCGGCGAAGCTCGCGGCGATGCCGCCGCCGCAGGAGTCACCCATGATGGTGACGCTGTTGGCTCCGTACTTCTCGATGGTGCGGCAGTAGATCTCCTGAATGAAGTCGAGCGCCTCGAGTGCGCCATGCATCGGCAGAAGCGGGTAAAGCGGGACGATGACCTCGGCACGCGTGCGCTGGGCGATGGTCTCGACGAACTTCCACTGCTCGGCCACAGGCTGGGTGATGAAGCACCCGCCATGGATGTAGATGATCGCACGGTCGTTGATGGGGCGGCGGTTGAGGTGGAACACCTGGTAGCCGTTGACCATCTCCTCGTTGACGGTCACGTCGAGGTCGACGCCCGAGGGGATGGTGTAGCGGCGGTCGTTGCGGTCGGCGCTCTCGAGGATGGTGTTGTCGAGCAAGACCATATCCTTGAGCAGCTTCTTGCTGCCACCGGTTGCGCGGATGTAGAGCTCATTGGCCGTGCTGAGGTTGGAGCGATGGAAGACGGCATGCGAAATCAGCGTGTATGCGGCGGCAAATGCAGCGGGAACCCCCGCTGCCGCGCCGAGGATCTTGACTGCCTTTGGTGCCTTGCGGAGAGCCGCGAGGGTCGTGAGTGCCATTGGTGCCTTCTCTCGTTACGCGAACGTCCGAAACGGATTGGTTCCTAGCGTAGCAGGATGGATGGGCGTCGGGCGTCACGCTTCGATGGAAGAGTCGTGGACGTCCGCTTTGAACATTCTGCATGAAATATATCTAATTGTGCATACAGTCATGAGAGTCACGCGCTTGGCGTATGCACGTACAGGTGGTCATGAGCAAGAATGATGCGAGAGTACCAAAGCGACTTTGGCGATAACCTGCACAAATGCAAAGCTGCCTGTGCTTCGCTATGCAACGGCATGTACCTCTGTGATGTATATCAAAGCGTTCTAATCACGCGAATACAGGAATAAAGGGGAAATTAAATACAGAAATATGCCAGTACGGGCACCTTCATGCTATGATGTGCCTTGTCCAATTGCCGCGTCGCAGCCGCGACGCGCTACCAGCTTGCAAGGAGGCAGCAATGAAGTTCGTCTGCGAGGATTCTTTCTGGGAGATCTTCCCCGAGGCGTCTATCGGCGTCGTGGTGGCTGATGGCATTCTGCCCACCGACCAGGTGAGCGACGAGAACGCCGCCAAGGCCGCCAAGCTGCTCGACCGGGCCAACGTGCTCGCCCAGAAGTGGGTTCCCAACACCACCATCTCCAAGAACGAGGTGCCCGCCGTCTGGCGCGAGGCCTACCGCAAGTTCAAGACCAAGAAGGGCGTGCGCAGCTCGGTCGAGAACCTGCTCAAGCGCGTGCTCAAGGACAACCCCGTGGGTCACATCAACCCGTCCGTCGACATCTCCAACGCCATCTCGCTCAAGTACGCCATTCCCATGGGCGCCGAGAACGTGGATGCCTTCGAGGGCACCTTCCGTCTCAAGGTCACCGAGGGCGGCGACTATTTCCTGCCCATCGGTGCTGATGAGAACGACCCGACGCTCGAGGGCGAGCTCTGCTATGTGGACGACGCCGGCGCCGTGTGCCGCTGCTGGAACTGGCGTGACGGCCAGCGTACCGAGGTGACCGACGAGACGCCGCACTGCGTCTTCATCATGGAGAACATCCAGCCCGAGCGTCTTGGCGATTTGCAGGAGGCCGTCGACGAGCTGGCTGGCCAGCTCGAGGAGATCTTGGGTGCGACCGTCACCCACAAGGAGGTTCTGACGCGCGAGCATCCCGAGATGGAGCTCTGCTAGCGACACCTCATCTGACATTTGACCTGCCAAGGCGCCTCGACCGTAGCTTTACGGTCGAGGCGCCTTTGCGCTGGCGCACCAAGCGATGGCATGGGTACGCTAAAGTGGTGTGGTCGTGCCGGATACTGCGTTTACGCATGCGAATATAGCGGGAGCTGGCTGCCATGGAACAGAACCAAGACGGGCTTCGGATGGTCGGGCGCTACGCGCTTATCGAGCAGATCGGTAGCGGTGGCTTTGGTGAGACGTGGCGCGCATACGACGAGATACTCGATACCGACGTTGCCATCAAGGCGTTCCAGTATCCCGATGTCACCGATCACGATCGCTATCTGCGGGAGGCCCGGTCGATGGCGCGCCTCTCCGGCGTGGAGGGCATCGCTCACGTGCGGGACCTTGTTGAGGAGGACGAGCGCCTCTACTTGGTCATGGACTACGTCGAGGGCGAGGACCTCTCGCAGCTGCTCGCGCGGGAGGGACGTCTCTCCCTAGGCCAGACGCTCGGCATCCTGCAGCCGGTCTCCCTGGCGCTCGAGGCGATGCATGGTCGTGGGGTCGTGCATCGCGACGTGAGCCCCGACAACATTCGCGTGACGCCTGAGGGTCGAGGCACACTCCTCGACTTTGGCTCGGTGCTCAGCGCCAGCCATGTGGGGCACACCATGACGGTCAAGCCGGGCTATGCGCCTCCTGAGCAGTATGGCGAGGCGTCTTCGCAGGGTCCATGGACCGACGTGTACGCACTGGCAGCTTGTGCGTACCAGTGCCTGAGCGGCATGCCGCCCGCCGATAGCCTGCAGCGCATCTTCCACGACGAGCTCAAGCGTCCCTCGGAGCTTGGCGTCGCGATTTCGCCAGCAGTTGAGGATGCGCTGATGGCGGGCCTCGTGTTGGATGGCCGCACCCGCACGCAGACCGTGCGAGAGCTCATGGAAGGGCTGTCTGGTGTGGCGCCCGTTGTGGCGCAGTCACAAGAACCCCAGGCACCTGCGACGGTCATTCAGCAGAGTGAGAGCGGCACGGCTGCGTCCGAATCCCCTCAGCATGGAGCCGGTGCCGTGGCGTCAGGCAGTGTCTCTCGCAAGGGGAATCCGACAGAGGTGGCGACGCCCGCCGTCAAGGAGGTGCGGGCCGGGGGCAGCAGTTCCGTCGCAACGGCGCAGGCCGCCAGTGTGAAGAGCGCCGGCGAGCAGGGTCGTCCGGCCGAGGGACATAGTCTCGCAAGGTC
Organism: uncultured Coriobacteriaceae bacterium; assembly: GCA_902779675.1. GTDB lineage: Bacteria > Actinomycetota > Coriobacteriia > Coriobacteriales > Atopobiaceae > UBA1367. The sequence goes on from CACZCK010000007.1 coordinate 19,571, forward strand.
GCTGCCCAAGTTCCAGCCAAAGAAGCTGGCCGTGCTGCTGGGAGCAGTGGTTGCCGTCGTGGCGGCCGTCATTCTGGGTGCCGTGCTGTTTGGCAGGGTCGGCAGCACCGATTCGCCCGCAAGCGAGTCAATCAGCCAGCAGACGGTCAGTCCAGAGACGGCAAGCAGACTTGCCAATGACCCGGAGAAGAAGTCCGTGACCTTCACGCGCTGTGTGGTGCCCGACGAGGCGCTCGAGATACTGGCGACTTCGGAGACCATCGAGAGCATCACCCTGAACGCGTGCACCGGGTTCAGCTCCCTCGAAGTGCTGGATGGCATGAGCGGTTTGGTGAGCCTGAACCTCTCGACCATGGAGGACGTCGATCTCGATGCCCTTTTCCCAAAGACGATGCACACGCTTCAGCTGCTGCGTCTGCAGACGATGTCCATCGAAGGAGGCGCCAGCGCACTCAGGCGCTTCCCGGCGTTGACGACGCTGGTGTTGTCGCCTGTTGAGGGCATCGATGACATCGACTTCCTCGAATCCCTGCCCAAGCTCGAGCAGCTCGACCTGTCGGGGATCGATCTCTCTGGAAGCAAGGTGGACCAGCTGTCTGCCTTGGACAAGCTTGAGGTGGCGAGGGTCAACCTCTGCAACATCGACACGCTCGCGTGGACCCAATCGTGTCCGGAGCTCACCACACTGGAGGCCCAGGGCAACCAGATCTCCAATGTCGAAGCGTTGGCGGGACACGAGAGACTCAGGACGCTCTGGCTCTCTGGCAACCAGATCGACAGTCTGGGGCCACTGGCGGAGTGCCCCGAGCTTTCCGACGTGCTGTTGGCCCAAAACCAGGTGCGCTGGGTTGACGGCCTTGCGGGTCACAGCAAGCTCTGGCGTCTGTCCCTTGCGGACAACGAGCTGGTTGACGCCAGCGGTCTCGATGGCCTGACGGCGCTCGTGCAACTGTCGCTGGAGAACAACCAACTGACAAACATCGACTCGATCGCCGACAGCACCGAGCTCAAGCGTCTTGACGTCTCCGGCAACAATCTGGATGAGATAGACGTGTGCGAGCGGTTCATCGGGCTAGAGCAGCTCGACGCCTCGCACAACTCCCTGACCGACGTCTCGAGACTTGCCAGTTGCTCGCAACTCAAGCTTCTGTTCCTGCAGGACAACGAGATTGACAGCATTGCGGCGCTCGGCAATGACTTCCTCGACCTCGAGACGCTCAACATCGCCTACAACAAGGTGGACTCGCTCGAGCCTCTGGCCGGCTGCTCCAAGCTCAGGTACCTGGTCGCAAGCAACAACACCATCACCTCGCTGGACGGTCTGCAGGACAAGCCAAAGCTCGACACGCTGCTTGCCGACCACAACCAGATTGCGAGCATCGAGGCACTCGCCAGCTCTACGGGAGTCCTGCAGAACGTCGACCTCGGTCATAACAACGTGAGCAGCATCACCGCGCTTTCGGGGATGCTCTCGCAGGATACCTACGGGGTCTATGCGTCGCTTCTGCTCGACCACAACCAGATACGCTCGCTCGACGGCCTACCAGTAGGTGGGGGCTATTACGGCCTCGCGTTGCACGGCAACCCCATCAGTGACTTCTCGAGGCTGTCGTCAGCCGAGACCAAATGGAACGTGCTCTACCTGCCCTATGCGCAAGGTGCGAGCTACAGCTCCCTGGGTGAGCTGCCGCTGATTGGCTCGACGCGCTTCGTGGGAGTGCCCTACGATCAGCAGAACAAGGTGCTGCGCGAGCTGGGCATAGCCGAGAGCGATCGCTTCTCCGCGAGGCCCAAGTTCATAGACGAGCAGACCGCCGAGGACGAGATGGAGAGCTTCCGCCAGCAGCTACAGGGCAGGGTGAGCGGTATGCCAGGGGAGCAGGGCACGCAGAATGCCGATGGCGAGGACGTATCCGATGATGATGCCTAACGACCGTCTCGCAGGTTTGGGGAGTCTACGATGACAAGCGATGCTGGACAGGGAAGGGCGACCACGTTGCGCCCTGACGGCGTCTGCGGAGAGCCGTTGCTCGTGGGTTTCACATCGGCGGGTCACGTGCGTGATTGGCCACTCGCAGGGACGATGAGCCTGGGGCGCCTGGGGTCAGGCGCAGACATCGAAGTGCCGTCGGGAGTCGTTTCCTCTCGCCACGGTGAAGTCAGCCTGGTGCAGGGCAGGGTGTTCTACCGTGATCTGGGGAGCACCAACGGCACCTGGCTCGATGGCTGTCGCGTCGAGGATACGGTCGAGCTGCGCGAGGGCAGCGTGCTGGCTTTTGCGCCTCAGAACGCCCCCGAGAGTCCCGCGTTCTTTGTGGCGCTCGCGTCCTCTGCAGGCAAGGAGACCGATGGGGTGGGGGAGACTGCTGCGCAGGCCGAACGCGAGCGGCAAGACGGGCCGACTCCCGCCTTCGCAGAAGAATCCTCGCGCGAGGCACCTGAGGTCGTTTTGGGAATGGATGCCCTCAAGGGCTCGCTGGTCATCGATATCGAGGAGAAGAGCGTCTGGTCGCATCATACGAAGAAGGCCATCCTGCGCGACGTGCACCTGAGCGTCGATCCTGGCGAGATGGTGCTCATCCTGGGAGGCTCAGGCGCGGGCAAGTCGACCTTCATCAACGCGGTGATGGGCAACAGCAAGGCGGACGGGCGCATCATGCTGGGCGATACCGACATCTATGCCGAGTATGAACGCATCAAGTACGAGATTGGCTACGTGCCGCAGCAGGACCTGTTGCGTGGCAACGATACGGTGCGCGACACGCTCTTTGCCGCGGCGCAGCTTCGCATGCCCAAGGGCACATCGCATGCGGAGTGCCTGGCGCGAGCCGTCTGGGCTGGGGAGCTGCTTGGCCTCAAGCGCGAGGGGGACACGCTGGTCGGACGTCTCTCTGGCGGTCAGCGAAAGCGCCTCTCGATTGCCGTGGAGCTGGTGAGCGATCCGGCGCTGTTCTTCCTTGACGAGCCCGACTCGGGTCTCGATGGCGTCATGGCCCGCGCACTGATGGAGAATCTGCGCTCCATTGCCGACATGGGCAAGATGGTGCTGGTTATTACCCATGGGCCAGACCGGGCAGCGGACCTGTTCTCCAAGGTCGTCGTGCTGGCCAAGGTGGAGCGTGACGGGGCAGGCCACATGGTGTTCTGTGGTTCGGTGGCCAACGCGCTGGAGTTCTTTGACACCGACTCGCTCGAGGGCGTGGTGCGGCGCATCAATCGCGAGGACGAGGGCGGCGATGGCTTGGCCGACCGCTACCTCGAGAAGTGGGAGGCGAGGTAGCCATGGAGCAGCAGGCGGGACCGTTGCGTCAGACTCGGGTGTGCCTGGAGCGTTGTCTGCGCGCCTTTGTCAACGACCGTGGGTGGAAGACCTTCCTCTCGGTGGCGCTCATCACCGTGCTCATTGGCATGGTGATGGGCAAGGATACCTTCGAGGGCTACGCGGCCACGAGGAACGGAGCGTTTGCGTTGGTCTGCGCCTGCATCTGGATTGGCATCTTCAACTCGATCCGTACCATCTGCCGCGAGCGCGACATCATTCGGCGGGAGCATCGCACGGGGCTCAACCTGTGGTCGTACATGGCGGCGCACCTGATCTACGAGGCGCTGCTGAGTGCGGCGGAGGCCGTGGTGGTCGTGCTCATCGTGCGCATCATGTGCTACGACCACTTTGTGACGCGTGGCGTGCTGCTGCCGCCCACGCTGGAGATGGGTGTGACCTTCTTCCTTATCATCTTCTCGGCAGATGCGTTGGGCTTGCTCATCTCGTCGATTGTGCGGTCCGAGAACACGGCCATGACGGTGATGCCTTTCGCGCTCATCGTGCAGCTCGTCATGTCGGGCACCATCTTTGAGCTCTCCGGCCTTCCCGACGCCATCTCGAACTTGACCATCAGCCGCTGGGGGCTCGATGCCATCTGCGCGACCGCGCATGTCAACGAGATGCTCGAGGTGGGCATGGGCTACGTGGAAGCCTTGCCCGAACAGGCGGCAAGTGCAAGCAACCTGCTTGCCCTCTGGGGTCTGCTGGCATTCTTTGCGCTGGCCTACGGTGTGTTGGCGGCAGCATTGCTCCATCTGGTTGACCGGGGATAGCTTCGGCCCCGCCTCCGGTCTTTTGCACGGATCTCGTCATGGCGATGCCTGTCTCTTTCGTGTTCACCGAGCGTACCAGCGCCTATGCCGACGGCCAAGGCACGGGTCGAATGGTTGTTTCACAATTGAACTGTCTTTAGTACGCGCGGACGCTCGAGGAGAGGGGTATCCATGTACGAGAAGCTGTTCGAACCCGTCACGATCAACAAGATGGTGGTTCCCAACCGTCTGGTCTTTGAGCCGATGGGCAACTACTATGCCGAGCTCAACGGCGATGCGAGCCAGCGTGACTGCGACTTCTACGCCGCGCGTGGTGCCGGCGGCTGCGGTCTGGTAATCACCGAGATCTGCTCGGTCAACCGTACGACCGCCCGTGGCGACGCCCGCAACCTGGTCATCGACAACGACGAGGCCATTCCGAGCTTCCGTCGCATGGCCGAGGCCGTGCACGCGACCGGTGCCAAGTTTGCGGTCGAGATCTATCATCCGGGCTGCCAGGGCGTCCCGCCGCTGTGCGTCGACGGCATTACCGTAAGTCCGTCCGGCCAGCCCTCCAAGCTCACCAACGCGCCTACCCGTGCGCTCGAGCACGATGAGGTCCTCCAGACGATCGACGACTTCATCCAGGCGGGCATCCGCGTGTGGAAGTCGGGCGCCGACGCCGTCGAGCTGCACTGCGCGCATGGCTACCTGCTCTGTCAGTTCCTGAGCCCCTACACCAACCATCGCGACGACGAGTTTGGTGGCAGCCTCGAGAACCGTGCCGAGATCGTGCGGCGCATCATCGAGGGAGTCCGTCAGGGCACCAGTCCCGACTTCCCCATCATCGTGCGCCTGACCGCCGACGAGTACCTGCGCTGCATCGGCATCGATGACGGCATCACGCTCGACATGGCCGTGGAGTACTGCAAGCTCTTCGAGCAGTGGGGTGCCGATGCCATCGACGTCAGTGCGGGCAACTATGAGACCATGAACTGGGCCTGGGAGCCTGTGGGCTTCGACGAGGGCTGGAAGTCCGTCAACGGCAAGACCATCGCTGCCGCGGTCGACATTCCCGTTATCGCGTGCTCGGTGGTGCGTCATCCCGAGACGGCCATGGACCTCGTGGATAACGGCGTGGCCATGGTGGGCTCTGCGCGCCAGTTCTTTGCCGATCCCGACTGGGGCAACAAGGTGCGTGAGGGCGCAAGCAAGCTCATCCGTCCGTGCATCAGCTGCATGCGCTGCATCGAGAGCTTGATGGCTGCGCACGAGGACCCGTTCAGCCCCATGGTGTGCTCCGTCAACCCCGAGGCTGGCCGCGAGTGCGATCTTGCGCCGCTGGCCAAGGACGGCGACGGTCGTAAGGTCGTGGTGGTGGGCTCCGGTCCCGCCGGCCTCGAGGCCGCCCGCGTGCTGGGCATCCGCGGCTTCGACGTGGTGGTGCTGGAGAAGGCCGATGAGGTCGGTGGCCAGCTGGTCTTTGCCGCCAAGCCGCCCAAAAAGTGGCGCCTCGACTGGCTCATCCGCTACTACGAGGCTGCGCTGGCAGATCTGCCGGTTCAGATCCGCTGCGGCGTGGAGGCCACGGCCGACGTCATCAAGGCCGAGGACCCGGTGGCCGTGATCTGGGCGGCGGGCTCGCAGCCGGTGAAGCCTGGCAGCATCCCCGGGCTCGACAGCGAGCTGGTGCTCACCCCGCCCGAGGCCATCATGGCCAACCCGCCGCTCACGGGCGAGAAGGTCGTGGTCGTGGGCTCCGGTATGACGGGCATCGAGGTCGCCGAGATGCTCTCGTCCGAGCAGGAGTGCCACGTGGACCTCTACGAGATGGTGGACCAGATTGGCCCGGGCATCTTCTTCCAGAACATGATCGACATCATGGGTCGCCTTGGCCAGACCGATACCACGCTCAACCCTGGGCACAAGCTCCTCAAGGTAGAGGGCAATGTGGCCACCTTCGAGAAGGCAGACGGCGAGCAGGTCGAGGCGGAGTTTGACCATCTGGTGCTCTCGCTGGGCATGAGGCCCATGGCAGCGCCGGAGTGGGCCGCCGAGCTAGGCGTTCCAGTCATCGTGGCGGGCGACTCCGAGAAGGTCGGTCGCATCCAGGAGGCCGTGACCGGCGGCTACGACGCGGCGCGCTCCATCGGGTAATCAAGTAGACTGAGACGGTACGAGTCTTGGGTGGCGCTCTCGCACGCGGGGGCGCCGCCTCATGCGGAGAGGGAGTCCCATGAAGGTCCTGATGATCAATGGCAGCCCCAAGGTCAGGGGCAACACGGCTCGCGCGCTCGACGAGATGCGCACGGTCTTCGAGGCCGAGGGCGTCGAGGTCGAGTGCGTGCAGGTGGGCAACCAGGCGGTGCGCGGCTGTGTGGCCTGCAACGGCTGCGCCAAGAAGGGCGCCTGCGTCTTCGACGACGTGGTCAACGAGCTTGCTCCCAAGTTTGAGGCGGCCGACGGCCTAGTGGTGGGGTCGCCCGTTTACTATGGCTCCGCTAACGCGACGCTCGTCGCGGTTCTCGACCGCCTGTTCTACTCCATGCAGTTCGACGCCACCATGAAGGTCGGTGCCGCCGTGGCGGTGGCGCGCCGCGGGGGCCTGACGGCTACCTTCGACGAGCTCAACAAGTACTTCACCATCAGCGGCATGCCTGTGGCTTCTGGCCAGTATTGGAACGGCGTGCATGGCCGCCTGCCCGGCGAGGCGGAGCAGGACGGCGAGGGCCTGCAGCAGATGCGCACCCTCGCGCGCAACATGACCTTCCTGATGCGCTCGATCGAGCTGGGCCGCGAGAAGTACGGCCTGCCCGAGCGCGAGGAGGGCATCTGGACGCACTTCATGCGATAAGAAAGGGTCCGAGGCGATCCCTGATCAGATAGGAGAGGCTATGCTCGTTCCCTTCTCGTATACGCGCTATGCCAACTCCAGGCTCGCCACCTGCGTGAGCTTCTTTGGCGGTTTGATGATTGCTGGCGGCCTGGCTACCGCCGTCTTGACGCTCGTGGAAGGCGAAATGGAGGGAATCGCTGCTGGTGCGGTAATTGCCCTTGTAGGGTTTGGTCTCAACAAGCTGACAGAGTCCATCGCAAACAAGAAGAACAGGGCCTGACCATCATACCTGCGCACAAAAGAGGGTCACTCCTTTCTGCTTCAGCAGAATGGAGTGACCCCTATTTGTATGCTCGGCTTCTTACAATGCGAGGCCGCCCTCGGCCTGGATGCCCGGCACGGCGGGTATGGTGGCAAAGCCCAGCTCCAGCTCCTCGTCGGTTGGCTCGTGGTCGACCATGGTGCCGCTGTTGAAGGCCTCGTATGCGGTCAGGTCAAAGTAGCCGGTGCCCGTCAGGCCAAACAGGATGACCTTCTCCTCGCCGGTCTCCTTGCACCTGAGGGCCTCGTCGATGGCCACGCGGATGGCGTGCGCGCTCTCGGGCGCAGGCAGGATGGTCTCCAGCTTGGCAAACTGCTCGGCGGCGGCAAAGACGTCGGTCTGTGCCACGGACACGGCGTCCAGGAAGCCATCGTGCTTGAGCTGGCTGATGATGGGGCTCATGCCGTGGTAGCGCAGACCGCCGGCGTGGTCGGGGCTGGGGATGAAGCCGTTGCCCAGCGTGTACATCTTGACGAGCGGGCAGGTCTGGCCGGTGTCGGCGAAGTCGTAGGCAAAGCGGCCGCGCGTGAGGCTGGGGCAGCTCTTGGGCTCCACGGCGATGAAGCGCGTGTTGGGCCGCTTGCCCGTGAGCTTGTCGCGCATGAACGGGGCGATGAGGCCACCCAGATTGGAGCCGCCACCTGCACAGCCGATCACGACGTCGGGGTACTCGCCGAGCTCCTCGAGTGCGGCGTAGCTCTCCAGACCAATGATGGACTGGTGCAGCAGCACCTGGTTGAGCACCGAGCCCAGCTGGTAGCGGCCGCGGTTCTCGGGCACATGCAGCGCGCGCTCCACGGCCTCGCTGATGGCGGTGCCCAGCGAGCCGGAGCGGTTGGCCTCGTCGGCATACATCTTGCGGCCGATCTCGGTCTCCTGGCTGGGGGAGGCGGTCACCTGCGCGCCGAAGGTCTCCATGACGCTGCGGCGGAAGGGCTTCTGCTCGTAGCTGGCACGCACCATAAAGACGTCGCAGTCCAGGCCAAAGCGTGCGGCGGCCTCGCTGAGGGCGGTGCCCCACTGGCCGGCGCCCGTCTCGGTGGTGATGGTGGAGAGGCCCTGCTCATGGGCGTAGTAGGCCTGTGCCAGGGCGGAGTTGAGCTTGTGCGAGCCGGAGGTGTTATTGCCCTCGAACTTGTAGTAGATCTTGGCGGGCGTGCCCAGGGCCTGCTCCAAGCTGTAGGCGCGGCAGAGCGGGCTCGGGCGGTAGATCTTGTACATCTCGCGGATGCCCTCGGGGATGTCGACGTAGGCCGTGTCGTCGTCGAGCTCCTGGCGCACCAGCTCGTCGGCAAAGACGGGGGCGACGTGCTCGAACTGTGCCACCACGCCGTTGGGCAGGCGCATGGGCTCGGGCTTGTTGGGCATGTCGGCGCGCAGGTTGTAGTACTGGGTGGGGATCTGGTCCTCGGACAGGTAGATGCGGTACGGGTCCTTCTTGGCAGCCATCGTGGCCTCCTTCCTGCGCCGGTTGGCGCGCTGAGGACGGCCGGCCATCTCTGGCTAACAAAAAACGCCCGTCCTCGACCTATGGGTCTCGAGGACAAGCGCGATAGTCTACGCCTGCGGTGCCACCTCGATTAGCGGGCACGAGGCCCGCTCTCTCTGTGGGAGCCATCACTCCCTGCCCGATGACGGCGGGCTGCCGTCGCGACTTCCACCCAGTGGTTGGGTTTCTTCGCGCCCTCAGCGGGTCCATTATGCCTGCCAGCTACCGCTCGGATCTCAGCTGCCCGTGCTCTCTGTAGGCGCCTCTGCAGGTTTTACTTCCGCTTCTTAGGTTTGGTGGTGCTATGCGATTGGTTGGCAGTATACGGGAGGCAACATATCGTATCGAGACGTATTAACGGTGTCGTAACGTTTGGAGCAGGCACACCAAAGGCGACCGGGAGCTCGTCCCGGTCGCCTGAGAGGAAGGGCTTTGCGCTTGGGCTCCTACGCCTCGGCGGCTGCCTTCTGGGCTGCGATGGCCTTCTCTTCCTCGAGCGCCTGGTTGTCGGCAATCTTGAAGAAGGGGTACCAGATGACGCAGGTGACCGCGATGCAGATCAGGATGACGATCATATAGAGCGGGCCGCCCTGCATGAGAGCCGTGATGAAGGTGGGCATGACCCAAGGAAGCTGTACGGTGGGGTTATAGGCGATGGGCAGGATGTTGAGCAGCGGCAGAGCCACGAGGCCCGGGACGATGCAGGAGAGCAGCATCGGGATGAAGAAGAGCGGGTTGAGCATGACGGGCACGCCGAAGATGACCGGCTCAGTGATGTTGAAGAGGTTGGGCAGCAGCATTAGCTTGCGCATGGCCTTGAACTTCTCGGACTTGGCAAAGAGCATGTCCAGGCAGAGGCAGATGGTGTTGCCGGTGCCGCCAAAGTACAGGCAGTTGTAGAGCATGAGGTACTTGGCGTCGGGCAGGGGGTCGCCGGCCTGGAAGGCAGTGATGTTGGCCATGGTCACGGTGATGAAGACGGGCACGTACACAGAGGTCACCGAGCTGGGGTGCACGCCAAAGCACCACACGAGGTTGGCGATCGTCATGATGGCGATCATGGCGGCGGGGGTGGCGCCAAAGTTCATGAGTGGGGCGGAGATGACCTGCTTGATGAGCTCGAAGACGTTGCCGAATGAGGTCATGGTGAGGCCCCACTTGATGAAGAACACGGCGGCAAAGATGATCATGGCGGTGAAGGCGGGGGAGAGCGAGTCGGCGACCATGGGCGGCACGCTATCGGGAAGCTTCAGCTTGATGTCCTTGCGGGTGAGCCAGCCAAAGGAGGCGGCCACGAGAATGGCTAGGATGATGGCCACGAACAGACCGTCGGAGCCCAGATAGTTCTGCATGTAGGCGTTCATGGTGGTTTCCTCGTGTCCGAAAGTTGGACAAGGAGAACCGTCCCCGATGTCCGAATGGGAGAAAGCTCCAGCTGGGTGACCAGGTTTCGGCCTCCGCCCTGAGACTGGGAACCCAAGTCTTTCCTGACCATTCCTGACGCTCGCCCCAACAGGCAAACTCGGGTCAAGACGACGACCGAGAGAGGTTGGCATGGACAAGCGACTGGCAATCGACGTTGGTGGAAGCTCCATCAAGTATGCGCTGATGGGAGAGGACCACCAGATTCTGGAACAGGGCAAGGTTCCCGCTCCGCGCGAGGTTAAGGAGGAGTTCATCGAGGCGGTAGGTCAGCTCTACGACCGCTATGCCGAGCAGATCAGCGGCATGGGCATCTCGATGGCGGGCAAGGTCAACCCGCACACCGGATACGTAGTCTCGGCGGGCAGCTTCCCCTTCTTCACGGGCACCAACATGATCGAGTCTCTGGCCAAGCGCTGACCGACGCACATCACGGTGGACAACGATGCCCGCTGCGCGGCACTGGCAGAGCTGTACTACGGTGTGCTGGCTGACGCAAAGAATGCGCTGGTCATCGTGCTGGGTACCGGTATCGGTGGCGCCGTGATCGTCAACCGTCAGCTGTTGGACGGCGCGCGCTTCTGTGCGGCGGAGCTCTCGTTCCTGCGCGTGGGCGGCCAGGCTGACGTCTCGGATTGCTGGCTGTGGCGTGGCGGGGCACAAGGCCTCTGCCTCATGGCAAAGCAGGCGCTGGGCACCGAGGATGACATCGACGGCTTCAAGGTCTTCGAGCTGGCAGATGCTGGCGACAAGCGCATCCTGGCCATGCTGGACGAGTACGCGCGCATCGCCGCGGTGCAAATCTACAACATGCAGTGCTTGCTCGACGTGGAGGCTGTGGCCATCGGTGGTGGCATCTCCGCGCGCGAGGACCTCATCGACCGCATCCGCACACAGTTGCAGGCCATCTTTGATGCCGAGGCAGCCTACCAGATCCCGCCCACCATGCCGCGCGTGGTGGCCTGCCAGTTCCGCAACGACGCCAACCTCATCGGCGCCTGGCACGACAACATGAGCCGCTGACGCTTGCGCAACACAGCCCTTCCTTTCCGGGCCCGCCGTCATCTGTCCTGACGGCGGACCTGTCCGTTTGCCGCAGGGTTATCTGCAAGAGTTGGCTCTCTGGCGCGCAGGTTCGTATCATTGACGCATCTGGGAAGGCGAGAGCGAGGAGGGCATCATGGCATTTCCCGAAGGATTCCTGTGGGGTGGAGCGACGGCTGCCAACCAGTGCGAAGGCGCGTGGAATGCGGATGGCAAGGGTCCGTGCTCGGCCGACTTCATGACGCAGGGCGACCGCAGCCACCCGCGCGAGATTACCTGGCCCGAGCGTGTGCCCAGTAAGGTCTACCCCGGTGATGTGGCCATCGACCACTACCACCGTTTTGAGGAGGACATCGCGCTCTTCGGCGAGATGGGCTTCAAGTGCTACCGCATGTCCATCGCCTGGAGCCGCATCTTTCCCAACGGTGACGAGGCGGAGCCCAACGAGGCCGGTCTCGCGCACTACGATGAGGTCTTCGACTGTTGCCGTCGCCACGGCATCGAACCGCTGGTGACCATCAGCCACTACGAGACCCCCATGGGCTTGGCCAAGTACGGCAGTTGGGAGAACCGCCAGGTCGTGGACTTCTTCGTCCATTACTGCGACGTGATCTTCCGCCGCTACAAGGGCAAGGTGCGCTACTGGCTCACCTTCAACGAGATCAACTCCATGGGCATGGGCATGATGAGCTGCTACATGGCCGGCGGCATGGATCCGATGTCCACCCCGCAGCAGAAGGCCACGGCCAGCTACCATCAGTTCCTGGCGAGTGCCAAGGCGGTGCAGCTTGCGCACCAGATCGACCCCGAGAACAAGGTCGGTGCCATGTATGGCGGCATCTTCTCGTATCCTGCCACCTGCGACCCGGCAGACGTGATGGGCAACTACAAGTTCATGCAGAGCTGCTTCATGTACCCTGACGTGCAGTGCCGCGGAGCCTACCCCGCCAGCGCGCTCAAGGAGTACGAGCGTGAGGGGATCGTGCTGCCCGTGCAGGAGGGCGACGCCGAGCTGCTCAAGGCCGGTACGGTGGACTTCCTCACCTACAGTTACTACTTCTCGATGGTGGCCGGCAAGGACACCCACTTTGACGTGGACACGGGCAGCCCCGTGACGGGCTACAGCAACCCCTACCTCGAGACCACCGAGTGGGGCTGGACCATCGACCCGGTTGGCCTGCGCTACACGCTCAACCTCTTCTGGGACCGCTACGGCTTGCCACTGATGGTGGTGGAGAACGGGCTTGGCGTAATCGAGGAGCCGGGCGAGGACGGCATCGTGCACGACCAGTACCGCATCGACTATCACCGCGAGCACATCAAGGCCATGCGCGACGCCATCGATCTCGACGGCGTGGAGATGTGGGGCTACACCACGTGGGGTTGCATCGACATCGTGAGCGCCGGCACCGGTGAGATGCGCAAGCGCTATGGCTTCATCTACGTGGATGCCGACGACTCCTACCAGGGAAGCTTCGCGCGTACGCCCAAGGACTCGTTCTGGTGGTACAAGCGCGTGATTGCCAGCAACGGGGCTGATCTGGACTAGGTCGTTGCCGGCGAACGAGGCTGAGCTGTCAAGGCCTCTCGCGAGACAAACTACTCACAACCTTGTTGGTTGTGAGTAGTTTGACGGCAAAACCGCAGGTACTGATGGAGGAATTACTCACAACATATGTGGTTGTGAGTAATTTTGCATCATACGAGATCTTTGCAATGATGGATGCCTGCAGCGCCTATTGACACATGAGCAGGGTGTGCAGCTTGCTCCTGCGGATGCGAAGCTCCTCGCTGGGCTCGGAGAGACCTCTGCCCAGTCGCTCAGCTACCTGCGCGGCGAGTCGCTCGATGTCTGTCTGCGACTGCATGTTGAGTGTGGTCATGCGGAGCACGGTATACCCCAGCGCAGAGAGAACGTTGGACCTGGTAGCGTCACCTGCCAGCTTGCGGGGGCCAACACTGCCATGCATCTCGTCGCTGTCGTACTCGACGACAAGCTTGGCATCCTCCCAAAGCAGGTCGGGGGTGATTGCCTCACCGCCGTCCCACAGTTGTTCATGGTTGGTAACGGGGCACGAGCGGTTCAGCTGCGGCTGAGGGAGCCCGTAGCCTCCATGGGCTTCTGGTAGGCTCAGCATGAGGGCGAGTGCCGTCTCCATGGGGGATGCCGAATGCGGTAGGGCCAGGTTGAGGACGGTGTTCAGGCGGTTTTGGCCGTACACGCGAGGAACTCTCGTCAGAAAGTCCCTCATGTCCGTCGCGGTGAGCAGCGGCGGCTGCTGATAGCGGGTCGAGCTGCCGGGCACAGCCAGCCGATAGGTTCCCATGAGTTCCATGGCAACAAGCGCAAGGTTTACCAGCCTCGACGATTGTTCCCAGGCAAAGGGGTCATCGTAAGCGACGGGTCCCTCCGCATTTGCCATGGCGTGGGCTTCGCGCGCGGCGCGCAGCTCTTTGACAAACGCCTCTTCGATCGGTTGAAATCTCGTGTGCCAGCCTGCCATCTGCAGCAGGATGAATGGGGGCGAGCTGACAAACAGCGACTCCTCAAGTCTGATCATCGAACCTGTCGGAACGTCGCCCTTCCATGCGTGGAAGCGCGCCGACGCACCTCTGCTGCGCTGGCTTGCCTTGGGTACGAGCAGGTCGACGGGTATTCTGGTGATGCCGTATGAGGCAAGGTTGCACGACGCGGCAAACTCCTTGAACATGCGCTGGGTCGTCACGGTGTTCCTGTGGCGAGGAAGCTCGCGTGGCTCAACGGGCCAGAGAGGCATCCCCATGCCACCACCTTCAATCGTACGCAGCACGTCCAGAGCTGAGGTGTGTGACAGGAAAGCGTACATGATCGGCTCCTCGCCTTTTGGGAGACATACACGTCAAAATTACTCACAATATAGTTTATTGTGAGTAATTGCATCGTAAAACAGCAGGAAAGAATGAGCTAACTACTCACAACATAGTAGGTTGTGAGTAGTTTTCTTGTGCGAGAGAACCGAACCCCTTGCAACCACCCTACGCTCCGTGACGCTTGAGCTCCTTGAGCAGGCGCTTTGCCATCTCGTCGAAGCCCGAGCCGGTGACAAAGCCCGAGACGATGCCTCCCACCACGGGGATGGCCTTGCCGGCCACCTGACCACCGAGGCGCTTGGCCATGCGACGGGTGAGCTCCTCCGAGATCTGGTTGACCTCGCTTTGCATGCCGTGTGCAGCGAGCGCAGTGCGCAGGCGTGCGTCATCGGCGACGCTCGCCCGCAGGCGCGCGAGGCGGGCGAGGGCGTCATCGGCCCGCCGCACTCCCGCCATCACGCCCAGCAAGATGACGAGTGCCGATGCCGTGGCCACGTCTGTCTGGCTGGCGTCGACGTGCACGAGGTCGCGCCAGCCGTACAGGTAGGTGAGCTTCTGGATGGAGCGGACGAGGTAGCCATAGAACTGCACGAGGTCGGCGGGAATCGTGACCGCGCCAGCGACACCACCGGGTATGCCCGCGGCAAACGAGAGCGCGGTCGTGCGGCGACCATCCTTGCCCAGCGACTTCTTGGCGATCTTCTCGATGTCGCGCGGCGAGAGCCCAGCACGAGCGGGCGTGGTCTCGATCGCCTGTCTTACCAACTGGGCGTGCTTGCGGCCTATCACCTCGGTGAGGTAGCTCGTTCGATTGACGCCAGTGCCAGGAAGGCGAATGGCCTGTGCGAGCACCTCGTCGAAGGTGGGCAGACGGTCCTGAACGTCTTGGAACGCCTCGCGGTAGGCGTCGCCGGCTCCGTCGATTGCCTTCTTGGTGGCATCGACGACTTGGGCAAACAGGTCGTCCTGATTCGGCTCGTTGGCTTGCACCGCAGTCTCCTTGGGACTAGGCCATAAAGGCGGGCAGCACCTCGACGCCTGTCTCGTGCGTCTGGCGTGCTGCGGCGGCAATCTGCTCAAGCGCGATGGCCACCCCGTCGTCGGCGGAGGCGCCCACGTGCCAGCGCGCAGCGGCGAGGACCTCGGGCACGGCGTTGGCAACGGCGCACGAGTGCGTGACGTGCGCAAACATGGGTAGGTCGTTCTCTGCGTCGCCAAAGACGCAGATCTCGTCGGGGGTGATGCCCAGCGCTTCCTCGAGCACCTCGATGCCACGGACCTTGCTCCATCCGTGGGGGATGATGTCAAACCACTGGGGCACCGTGTTCATGAAGTCGAGCTGCGGACATGCTGCGGCGAGCTCAGCCTGAAGCGCGAGCTCCTCGTCGCGGGGGAGCAGGGCTGCTATGCCCGCCTTGACCACGGGGTAGGAGGGTAGCGTCTCGTGCCGCTCAGAGCCGTTGTGCATGGCGTCGAGCGTAAAGTTACCCAGCTGCTCGGGTTCGTCTCCCATCCAGTCGCAGAAGCCGTCTGGCCGATAGACGAGCAGCGCGCAACGCTGTCTGCCACGGACGAGTTCCTGCGCGACGCAAAGCGCTGCGGGGTCGAGCGTGACCTCCTGCAGCAGCCTGCCGTGTAGGTAAACCTGCTGGCCGTTGACCAGCACGCAGGTCTCGTAGGCGGTCTCGTCATAGCAGAGGAAGCCAGCTACCTCGGTGCGGTTGCGGCCGCTTGCGGGACCAAAGGCCACGCCGGCCTCGCGGCAGGCGTGAATGGCCGCCAGCGTGCGTTCGGACGCGCAGGGGAGGCCAAAGGGAATGAGTGTGTTGTCCATGTCGGAGAGCACGAGCTTGATCATGGTGGCTCCTCGGGGCCGGTGGCGGGGCATACCCGTGGGACGTGTCTGCGTTGCTATGAGAAGAAGCGCTCGACGACCTCGGCAATGCCGTCGTGGTCGTTGTCGGCAACCACCACATCCGCCAGGGCTTTGACCTCGTCTGCCGCGTTGCCCATGGCTACCGACAGCCCCGCCACACGCAGAACGTCGAGGTCGTTGAGGCCGTCTCCCACGGCAACGGCGCTCTCTATGCCAATGCCCACGTGGTCGCAAAGCATCTGGAGTCCGCTTGCCTTGCTGACCCCGAGCGGTGAGCACTCGAGCGAGGCGGCCTCCGAATAGGCGGCCTGTATGGGCAGCTTGGCCAGCTGTGCGGCCGAACGATCTCGCGCATCCTGGCTGGGGTGGTAGAGGTTGACCTTACAGACCTCCTGCCTATGATCCGCGATGAAGGCAAGGACGTCGTCGCACATGGTGCAATGCCTGCGGTAGAGCGGCTTGTAGATGCCCAGTCCAAGCTGGTCCATGCGCTCCACGTCTTTGGCCAGTGTGGCCGTCTGCGTGGTGGTGAGCACAACCACCATGGCATTCTCCCTAAGGCCCTGCTGTGCGATGGCGAGGGCGGTATCGGTCTCGAACGGGAGTGCCGCGATGGTCGTACGGCTTGCCAGGTCCAGGATGTGCCCACCGCTCAGCAGAGACGCAAGGCCGATCGTGCCCTGCATGTCGTCGCGGTAGTCCTCGAGTTCGACCGCGGCCCTGCCGGTGGAGAGACAAACGTGCACGCCGCGATCGGCGATGCGATGCAGGGCTTCGATTGTGCGGGCGGACATGCGCTTGTCGGAGGTGAGCAGCGTGCCGTCCATGTCGAGAGCAAGTAGTTTATAGGTGGTCATGTGCCTCCTTGGGTCAATCGTCTTTTCTACTGTAGCGTTCAGTGGCCCGTTGCAAGGCGTTCTTGAACGATAGGCTGGGGTCTGTCCAAAAACCACGCACACGTGGCGGCGCCTCGACGTTCCTGCATGCCTCGCCAACGTCCAAGCGTGCGCAAAGGGTGTAAGGTCTTTACGGGGATCAAGGAGAGGAGCATGCATGAACTATCGAAGGCTTGGCCGTACGGATCTGCAGGTGTCCGAGATCGGCTTTGGCGGGGAGTGGCTCGACCGCATGAGCGCCAATGAGGCGCGCACCATCACGCTGCGTGCCGCCGAGCTGGGCATCAACATCGTGGACTGCTGGATGAGCGATCCCGAGGTTCGCACGCGTTTGGGAGACGCTTGTGCCGAGAACCCTGGGCATTGGATTGTGCAGGGTCACATTGGCTCCACCTGGCAAGACGGCCAGTACGTGCGCACGCGCGACGTGGAAAAGTGCAAGGTTGCCTTTGACGACCTGCTCACGCGCTTCCACACCGATCACGTTGAGCTGGGCATGATGCATTACATCGACGACCTCGACGAGCTCAAGCGCTGCCTGGAAGGACCCTACCGCGACTATGTGGAGCAGCTCAAGGCCGAGGGCGTCATCCGTCACATTGGCATGTCAACGCACAGTGCCGTATGCGGCAGCTATGCCGTGGAGCAAGGTGCGGTGGAGATGATGCTCTTCTCCATCAACCCTGCCTACGACATGCAGCCGGGCAGCTACGACATCATGACGTTGAGCAGTTCGGCCGGTGACGAGTATGCGGGCTTTGATGCGGACCGCCTCGAGTTCTATCGTGCCTGCGAGCGGGCGGACGTGGGACTGACGGTGATGAAGGCCTTTGCGGGCGGACGCCTGCTCGACGCCGAGAGTAGCCCCTTTGGCGTGGCAATGACGCCAGCCATGTGCCTCCACTATGCGCTCACGCGCCCTGCCGTGGGCAGCGTGATGTGCGGGTTTGGGAGCGTGGCGGACCTCGAGGCGGATGCGGCCTACTGCGACGCCTCGGAGGAGGAGCGCGACTACGCGAGCGTGCTCGCCACGGCCCCACGCAACAACGCGAGCGGCCTCTGCACCTACTGCGGACACTGTGCGCCATGCCCCGTGGGCATCAGCGTGGCACAGGTCAACAAGTTCTATGATCTGGCCGAGGTGCAGGTGGCAAAGGGTGGTGTCGTGCCGCCCCTCGTACGCGATCACTACCTGGCGCTCGACCACCATGCCGACGAGTGCGTGGGTTGCGGTGGCTGCGAGAGCCGTTGCCCGTTTGGCGTGGGCGTCATCGAGCGCATGGCCAAGACCGCCGAGCTCTTTGCCTGAGGCGCATCTGGTCACACGAGAGCGAAGTGCGAGCCTTCCCTGGGGACCGCGACCCTCGGGAAGGCTCTTGCGCATGGTTTCGATGGTGTAAAGCTGCGCTGGGCATCGTGTGATGGGTCGGGGCTTGCCAGACAGTCATGCTACCGTTTATCTGCATGGGGGCGCCTCAAGGCAGGCGCCTCACGCATATGAGGGAGTGGTTGGCGTGGCGTACACCTTTGGCCGGGCAAGCCTGAGCGACATCGCGCAGCTGGTCGAGCTGCGCATCGGATACCTGACGGCCGACTTCGGCGAGCTGGAGCCCCAGCAGGAGCAGGACCTGTGGCGCGAGCTTCCTGCTTATTTCGAGCTGCATCTGGACTTTGACCTGCTGGCCTTCGTGGCTCGCGAGGAGGAGACCGGGCGCATCGTATGCTGCGCGTGGCTGCTGCTTGTTACCAAGCCGCCCAGCCCGCGCTTTCCGCACGGGCAGACGGGCACGCTCTTCAACGTGTATACCGTGCCCGACCACCGGCGCCAGGGCTTGGCACGTCAGGTGATGCTCCGGCTGCTGGATGCGGCGCGCGAGCTCAAGCTCGACGTGGTCGAGCTCAATGCCACCGACGACGGCTACCCGCTCTACCAGTCGCTGGGCTTTGCCGACGACAGCTCTACACACAAGCCCATGCGCCTCATGCTATAAGGGTCGATACACGAGTCTCCCAACCTGGCGTTGGGAGGCCGCCCTTTTGTCGGGTAAGTGCAAAGCCCCACCGCCTCGCAGTTCACAGAGACGGTGGGGCTTCTCAGGCAATGAGCCGTTGGCTACTCCTCGGCGGCGGCCAGCTTCTGGGTCTTCTGGATCTCGTCAATCATGTCGATGCGCACCTGGTGACGGCCCCCCTCGTACTCGGCGCCGAGCCAGGCGTCCACGATGTCCTTGGCGGTCTCCACGCCAATGACGCGGGCGCCAAAAGCCACGATGTTGGTGTTGTTGTGCTGGCGGGAGAGGCGTGCGGAGTAGGGCTCGGAGCATACCACGGCGCGAATGCCCTCGACCTTGTTGGCGGAGAGCGAGATGCCCACGCCGGTGCCGCAGATCAGGATGCCACCGTCGACCTCGCCGTCGGCGACCATGCGGGCCACCTTGTAGCCGCTGATGGGATAGTTGAAGCGGTCGGTGCTGTCGGTGCCGACGTTGATGACCTCAATGCCCTTCTCCTGGACGTAGGCCATGATCTCGTTCTTCATGTCGACGGCGGTGTGGTCGTTGCCGATAGCGAGCTTCTTGAATGCCATGGTGGGTTCCTTTCCCTTTGGTACGAGCCTTTTTGATTATACGTTGCCAGCCTTGATCGGGTTGTGGGAGCTGGGAAGGGTCTAGAGTGCGCGGAGCTTGTCCATGCTCTCCTGGTAGGGGCCATGGCCAAAGAGGCCAGCGGTGCCCAGGACAAAGCCCTTGACGCCCATCTGGGACGCCTCGGCGATGTGCTCGGGGCTGCAGTTGCCGTCCACGATGACCTCGTAGTTGTTGCCATTCTTGTGGCTGGCCTCGACGAGCTGCTCGATCTTGGGGTTGACGAAGTCGAGCCACTTCTGGCCGGCAAAACCAGGGTTGACGGTCATGACCAGCACGTAGTCGCACAGAGGCAGGATCGGCTCGACGGCGGCAAAGCTGGTGCCTGGGTTGATGGCGATACCCGCCTTGACGCCGAGCGCACGGATGGCTGCGAGCGTGCGGGCCACGTGCACGTCGGCCTCGGGATGGACGTAGATGACCTTGGCGCCAGCCTTGGCAAACTTCTCCACGTAGCGGCCCGGATCCATGGCCATCATGTGCACGTCGCAGGGGATGCCGGCGTTGGCGCAGAGCCACTCGATGTCCTGCAGGCCCATGCCGTAGTTGGGGACGTAGGTGCCGTCCATGAGGTCGAGGTGCAGGCCGTCGGCGCCCGATGCCACGAGTGCGGCGGTGTCGTCCGCGAGGTGGCCGAAGTCGGCGCACATCATGGAGGGGAGGAGGAGCTTGTCGGTCGTGGCGGTGGCGCTCATGGGGAACCTTTCTTTCGTGTCAGTGTGTAACCGTTTAACTGAGGACATAGTAGCGTGGTCTGGCGTGTTAATTAACCGATTACGTAACCCTTCACAATCTGAACATAATCGGTTAACTAGCGAGATGTGCTGGATGCAGGTGGCATTTTTGCTACCTGCGGTTTTACGCATCATTTGTCGCAAAGACTGAGTGATAAACGATTACGTGGTACAGTTAAGCCATCAACTCGACGACAGGACTTCTCATGGCAAAGCGCACCGTATCGATCTATGACATCGCCAAGCTGGCCGGCGTGAGCACGGCCACCGTCTCCAACGTGCTCAACAACAAGGGCAGCTACTCCGAAAAGACGCGCGACCTGGTGATGCGCATCGCGCGCGAGCAGGGCTATGTGGCCAACTTTGCCGCCAAGAGCCTGCGCGAGGCGTCCACCAAGACCATTGCCCTGCTCACGCCCGACGTGAGCAACGACTTCTTCTCGACGCTGGTGCTCAAGGCAGAGGGGCTGCTGCGCGCCGCCGGCTACACGTCCTACATCTGCAACACCGCCAACGACGACGAGCGCGAGGCAGAGTACCTGCGCAGCCTGATTTCCAAGCAGGTCGACGGCATCGTGCTCATTGGCGGCGTCACGCGCGACCGCATCCAGCTGCCGGTCGACGTGCCCGTGGTGCACATCGACCACATGGGCGCGCTGGGCATGAGCCGCGAGGTGTACGTGGGCAACGACATGCCTCAGGTGAGCTACGACATGACGGCCGCGCTCTTTGCGCATGGATGCGAGCATGTCGCCTTGGTGAGCGTCTCGGCGTCGCTGTACCGCACGGCCGAGCACGATCAGGCAGCTGGCTACTACCGCTACCTCGAGGAGCAGGGCATCCGTCTGGACAAGAACCTGGTGCTGGAGGGCCCACACCGGCAGACGAGCCTCATCGAGGCAGCGCAGCTCGTCGACGAGTGCCTCGATGCGGGCTATGCCTTCGACGGTGTGGTCGCGCTGGGCGACCGCGTGGCATTGGGCGTGGTCAATGCGCTTAAGGCGCGCGGCGTGACTGTGGGGCGCGACGTGCGGGTGATCGGCATGGACGACTCCATCTACTCGCGCATCTCGAGCCCGGCCATCAGCACCGTGCGCCGCAACACGGGCCAGATGGCCGAGCGCGGTGTGGAGGCTCTGCTCGCGATGCTGCAGGGCAACGTCCCCGCGCAAAAGAGCATCGTGGTCCCGCACGAGGTCATCGAACGCGCCACCACCCTCGGCGAGTAACCCTCCTCAACCGAACGTTGGTCATCGGGGACGGTTGCCCCTGTCCGAAAGTTGGACAAGGGGAACCGTCCCCGATGTCTGAATTGCGGGTTGGGCTTTACTTCAGGCCTTCGGTGGCCTCCTCGAGGATACGCAGCTGAGCGATGGTCTCCTCGGGCTTCACCAGAACGGGGGCACCGTTGGCCACCGTCTCGTAGAGGGCCTCGTAGAAGCCGCTGTAGGTGCTGCGCACGGTCTCCACGCGCTCCTGGTGCATGATGCCGTCCTCGTCGTAGTAGCGCAGGGTGCCCCACTGCTCGGGGGCGTCCAGGCCAAAGTCGGGATGGCCGGCAGGCAGGTAGAACTTCTTGAGGTCGCGTTCCTGCTGGTCCTTCTCCACCTTGATAAAGGTGCCGCGGGTGCCGTAGACCTCGAAGCTCGGGCGCTGGATGGCCGCATGGTAGTTGGACGCCGCGGTGGCCTTGATGCCCAGCTCGTCGTAATACAGGTCAAAGTCGTAGAAAGTCTCGGGATGGCCCTCGCCAAACAGCTGGCGGGTCTCGGTGTGCCAGCGGTCGGGCACGCCAAACCAGCTGATGAGCTGGTCGACGCTGTGGCAGGCATGGCCGTAGCAGATGCCCACCAGGCGGTCGAAGGTGCCTTCCTGGGCATAGCGCAGGTACTCCTCGCGCCAGTAGTCGTAGTGAGTCACGACCTCGAAGACCTTTCCCAGCTTGCCCGACTCCATGACCTTCTTGGCGGTCAGCAGGTCGGAGTCGAAGCGTCGGTTCTGGTAGCACTGGACCGTGACGCCCTTAGCCTCTGCCAGGGCAAAGAGCTCCTCGGCCTCGGCGACGGTGCCCACGAAGGCCTTGTCGCAGACCACATGCTTGCCAGCTTCGAGGGCCGCCTTGGTCAGGGAGTAGTGAGTGAAGTGCGGGGTAGAGATCTCGACGACGTCGATCTCGGGGTCGGCGAGCATTGCTGCCATGTCGGTGGTGTACTCGACGCCGGGAATCTGGGGCCAAGGGCCTCCAAGGTGCCGGGCCTGGATGGTCTTGATGCGGAACTTCTCGGGCAGCGCCAGGGAGAACGGCGCATGATAGCGGTTGGATCCCTTGCCGTTGCCGATGAAGCCAATGTTCAAGATGCGGTCTGCCATGCGCTGCTCCTGTTCCTTGATGATGTGCTTGTAGCTATAAAGTACATGAGGCAGCTTGGCTGGCAAGCCGTGATCGCTCGGATTGGATGCGAGTTTCGGATCAAGCGGGCGTCGGGCGTCGTGAAGCGAAAAGGGGTTCCGCTTTGCCACCAACTGTCGCCGACTCAAAGGGGATGCTCCCTTTGAGTCAGCGGGTCGTTGCAACTGTGTTCCAGCAAGTCATGTCTGTGAGGCTCGATTCTGGGACTTTGTTTCCCGTGTGTCTGATGGGGATGGCACATGGGTCGTAGATTGCGCGACAATGCGGTTGTCGCAAACCAAAGAAAGGGGTACGCCATGAAGGTCGGAATCGTCGGTACTGGTGCCATCGTACGCTGGGTCGCTCCCAACATGAAGGGCTGGGGCATCGAGGTGACCGCAATCGCCGGCACTCCCAACTCCATGGATGAGGTCAACGAGCTGGCCGACGAGTACGGCGCGGCTGGCCGCTACAGCGACTATCACGATCTGATGGCCGATCCCAACGTGGACACCGTCTACGTGGCCGTGCCCAACTTCCTGCACTATGCCGTGAGCGAGGCGGCGCTGCGTGCCGGCAAGGACGTGGTGTGCGAGAAGCCGCTGGCCTCCAACTACAAGGAGGCCCAGAAGCTGGCCGACATCGCCCACGAGGAGGGCCGCTACCTGTGGGAGGCTGTCGTGACCACGCGCCAGCCCAACTTCAAGCTGATACGCGACGAGCTGCTGCCCAGGATCGGCACGGTCAAGCAGGCCTTTGTCAACTACAGCCAGTACTCCAGCCGCTATGACGCCTTCCGCGCCGGCGAGGTCCTGCCCGCGTTTGACCCGGCCAAGTCGGGCGGCGCCATCATGGACCTGGGCCTGTACACCCTCACCTACACCATCGGCCTGTTCGGCGAGCCCAAGAGCGCCACGTACCTGCCCAACATCGAGCGCGGCATCGACACCAGCGGCATCGCGATACTGGAGTACGACGGCTTCCATGCCGTGAACATCTGCTCCAAGGACTGCGGCGCGCCGTGCGTGTGCCAGCTCCAGGGCACCGACGGCTACATCGTGAGCAACTCGCAGCCCAACAGCTGCGGTGCCATCACCCTGCACCTCAACGACGGTACCGAGGAGCACTACGATCTCTCGCTGCCCGTCATGTGGGAGGGCGAGTTCCGCGAGTTCCTGCGCCAGCAGAACGAGGGCGACCTGGAGGAGTGCTACCGCCAGCTCGACGAGTCCCTGGTGGTGAGCCGCGTGCAGAACACCATCCGCTACGAGAGCGGCGTGGTCTTCCCGGCCGACGAGGCATAGGGGCGCGCTCCACATCGACGCAAACACGGTCCGAGACGGGTCTGGGCAGGTTGCCTAGACCCGTCTCTCTTGCATGGATGGGCTCCACTTATGGCCTGAGTGACATCGCATGTCCCACTATACATATGTGAAGCTGCGGTGAAGCGTTTACGTAACCCTGGATCCAGCTATATCCGCCGGCCAATGTGTGGCACTATAACGTAAACGGTTAACCAAGATGGGAGGGCGTCACCATGGCATTTCCGAGCAAGTTTCTGTGGGGTGGGTCGATCAGTGCGGCCCAGGTCGAGGGCGGCTGGAACGAGGGCGGCAAGAGCCCCGTGCAGATCGACTACGCAGGTCCGGATGCCGGCATCGGCCTGCGTCCCATCTACTATCGGGCGGCCGATGGTAGCAAGGCCGTCATGCAGCAGTTCGACCGCCTGCCCGAGGGTGCCTCGTACGTCCTCTTCGACGACGTGGACTACACCAATCACGAGGCGAGCGACTTCTACCACCGGTGGCGCGAGGACCTCGACCTCTTTGCCGAGATGGGCTTTACCACGTTCAATACCACGGTCAGCTGGGCGCGCATCTACCCGAACGGCGTGGCGGGTGGCGTCAACGCCGAGGGCGTGGAGTTCTACCATCAGGTCTTTGCCTACGCGCGCGAGCTGGGCATGGACCCGGTCATCACCCTCTACAAGTACGACGAGCCCACCTACATCGAGCTCACCTACGGTGGCTGGGAGAACCGCGCGGTCATCGACGAGTTCGTGGCCTTTGCCACCACCTGCTTCACCGAATACCGCGGCCTCATCGACAAATGGCTCACGTTCAACGAGATCAACGTGCTCACGCACTTCCGTGACACCCCCGAGAACTACGTCAAGATCCACAACCAGATGGTGGCGTCTGCGCGTTCGGTGCTCGCCGCGCACGAGATCGATCCCGATATCAGTGTGGGCTGCATGATCGCGGGCATGTGCATCTATCCGCTCACCTGCGACCCGGAGGACGTCTTTGCGGCATACAAGGCGTTCCAGGACGGCTTTGCCTACTGCGCGGACACTATGGTGCGCGGCGCCTACCCCGACTTCGCGTCGCGCGTCTGGGCGGAGAGGGGCGTAGACACCTCGACCTTTGCGCAGGACGCCGACGTGCTTGCCAAGGGAACGACCGACTTCCTGGCCTTCTCGTACTACAGCTCCAGCGTGGTCACCACGCATGACGTCGAGGCGAGCCTCGCCGGCAACCTCATCTCCAGCGTCAAGAACCCTTACATCGAGGCCTCGGAGTGGGGCTGGCAGATTGATCCCAAGGGCTACCGCTACTTTGTGAACGTGCTCAACGACCGCTACGACGTGCCGCTGTTCGACGTAGAGAACGGCCTGGGCGCTCTTGACGAGCTGGTGGTCGAGGACGGGCAGGAGCGCGTGCACGACCCGTATCGCATCGACTACCTGCGTCGTCACATCCAGAACCTGCGTGCGGCCATCGAAGAGGACGGCGTACGGCTCTTTGGCTACACCACCTGGGGTCCCATCGACCTGGTGGCCTTTACCACCGGTCAGATGAAGAAGCGCTACGGCTTCATCTACGTGGACCGCAACGACGACGGCACGGGCGACCTGCACCGCGTGCGCAAGGACTCGTTCTGGTGGTACAAGAAGGCCATCGCCAGCAATGGCCGCGACCTGGACTAGGCTTGCACGACAGTATGGTGCAGAAGGGGGTAACCCCCTAGTGTTCGGCTGAACACTAGGGGGTTACCCCCTTCTGTTACGCTCGGCGCTGTTACGCGATGCCCATGTAGGAGAGCATGCCTTCCACGGCGATCTTGGTCGCCGCGACGGCGTGCACCACGGTGTTGGGGCCAGTGACCACGTCGCCTGCGGCAAAGACGCCCGGCACCGTGCACATGCCCTGCTCGTCCACGATCAGCAGGCCGCGGTCGTCGCCCTCGAGGCCCTCGGTGGTGAGGATGAGCTTGTTCTTGGGCTTCTGCGAGACGGCCACGATCACCGTGTCGCACTCCACCTGGTCAAGCTCTTCCTCATAGCCCGTCACGCGGTCGTCCTCGTCGAAGATTGCCGTCTTGAAGACGGGGCCCGTTTCGTTGATCTCGCAGATAGCCTTGCCCTGCATCAGCTCGGCGCCGTCGAGCAGCGCATACTCCAGCTCGTCGGAGCTGGCGGAGATGTGCTTGCTGCGCGCGTAGAGCGTGACCTCGTTGGCACCCTGGCGGATGGCGGTACGCGCCACGTCCATGGCGGTGTTGCCCGCGCCAATGACGGCCACACGCTCGCCGATCTCGGCCGTCTCGGGGCTCATGAGGTAGTCCAGGCCAAAGAGCACGTTGCCGCCAGCCTCGCCCGAGACGCCCAGCGTCTGGGCGCGCCAGGTGCCGGTGCCCACGAAGACCGTGTCGTAGCCATCGCGGAAGAGGTCGGGGATGGTGAGCGACGACCCGATGGCGGTGTTGTGGCGGATCCTGACGCCGAGGGTCTCCAGGATCTCTTGGTAGCGGTCGAGCACGCGCTTGGGCAGACGGTACTCGGGAATGCCGTAGCGCATGACACCGCCGAGGCGCGGGTTCTGGTCGAAGATCGTGACGGCCACACCCATCTGCGCAAGCCTCATGGCTGCGACGATGCCGGCCGGGCCGCCGCCGATGACGGCAGCGCGCTTGCCGGTGGGCTCGGGCTTCTCGAAGCGTGCGCGCTCGAGATAGGTGCTCGACACGTAGTTTTCGATGGCCGAGAAGTGGATGGGCGTGCCCTTGCGGCCGCGCACGCAGTGGCCCTCGCACTGGGCGCCGTGGTTGCAGATGAGCGAGCAGACGGCGCTCATGGGGTTGTTCTGGAAGAGCACGGCACCGGCCTCGTCCATCCTGCGCTCGCGGAACATCTGGATGACCAGTGGGATTGCCGTTCCCACGGGGCAGCCCTTCTGGCAAAGGGGCTTCTTGCAGTTGAGGCAGCGCTCTGCCTCCTCGACGATGTGCAGTGCCATGGTCCTCTCCCATCCCTTTCCTGCCTGTTGTCGCTATTCACACAATACACGGTGGACGGCGGCGGTAGTTTGCCGTTTTGGCAAGGTGGCATGCGGTTTCGACATGCTCGGCCTGTGCTCCCAGCTCATTGAAACAAAGTTTCGGAGAGGTCGGCAGAGGGTCTGGGATGCGCTATCCACGCGCCACGTGCGCTGGGTACCAGCGCTGGAAGACCACCGTAAAGATGGCTGCTGGCAGGGGCAGCAGCTCGCTGATGATGGGCGTGGCGCCGGGGGCAACGAGTGCGGCGACGGCCGCCACCAGGTAGGTGACGCCCCAGACCAGGCAGATGATGCGGTTGGTCTGGACAAAGATGGCGTTGCGCAGCGCCTTGTTGCCGCCGTAGGAGCCGTTGACGTAGTAGGCGCTCAGCGGCATGAACCAGAGCGCCGAGACCAGCCACATCAGGCCGAAGGCGACGAATGAGACGGGGAGCAGAGTCGCGAGTGGTGCTCCGGCGAGGGAGGCCGCCACCAGGGCGAGCACCGCCGCGAGCGACAGCGTGTCGTAGATGGTGCGCTCGTGCCTGCAGAACGCTAAGGCCGTGGCGGCGCAGGCAGCGATGGTGATTGCGGGACTCATCGTGGGGCTGATGGGCATGGCCGTCCAGAAGGCCACCCAGGGGATGAGCATGGCCAGCATCACTGGCGGCTTGGTCGTGGTCTGGTGCCCGACGGTAGCGTCTTCGACGTCCGTGTCGGTTCCGCTCCCAAAGACCTCGTCCCACCGGATCATCAGGTCAAAGTCGCCAGTCACGCTGTAGCGGTGCTGTGCCAGCGCATCCACGCCGCTGACCTCGCCACGGGCGATCTCCTGCCATACGGAGTACGGCGTGTGGATGGACGTGGTGGGCGAGACCGAGCCATCGGTAACCACGGTGGCTCCGTCTGGGCCCAGCACGAGACAGCAGCTCGCACCACGGTCGGTGTAGTCCATCTCCAGCACGCGCGTGGTGCCATCGTAGGAGGAGGGGTTGTAGAGGGCGGCCATCTGCCGGGTAAAGGAGATAGCCTCGTCCTCGGCCTGTCCTGTCTCGCGCGAGATGCCCCAGCTGGCGTCGGCCATGGCCTCGAAGGTCTGACGTGGATACAGCAGCTGCCCGAGCTCCTGGGAGGTCTGCCGAGCGATCCCGCCCCGCGCGAACTCGCTGCCGGCACGCCGCACCAGCTGCAGGTATGCGTCGGTACGCTCGCGCAGCTCAGGAACTCGGAAGAGTTCGCCCTGTCCGCACAGGACCTGCTCGTAGTTGCCACTGCCGCACATGTGGTCGAAGAGGGACGTCACGCCGTCGTAGTTGCCCTCGGCGGTGTAGAACCCGCAGGTAGAGATGACCACCGTGCGCTTGCCAGCCATGCCGTAGCGTGAGGGGTGGCTGCCGTTGCCCACGCCGTCGGTGCGCTCCTCCATGAAGGGCAGCGCCATGGGCAGCTGGCGGTCGATGAGGTTCTTGAGCGGTCCTGGCACCGAGAAGTAATAGAGCGGGAAGCTCCAGATGGTGACGTCGGCCCACACGCGGCTCTCGATGATGGAAGCCATGTCGTCGTGTAGGCAGCAGGCGCCTTCCTCGTTGTGCCAGCACCTGAAGCAGCCGAGGCAGGGATGGATGTCTGCCTTGCTCGTCTCGACGGTCCGCACCTCGACGGCGCCTTCGCCCAGCTGGTCGGCGATGCCAGCTAGGAATGCCTGTGTGAGCTGCCAGGTGTTGCTGCGCTCGCCCTTGGGGCTGCCGTTGATGACGAGGATCTTCATGGGGGCGTCTCTTCCTGTCTTGGTTTGGGTGCGCACAATTCGTGCCGCACGCGACCATTATGCCGCACGCGTGCATGGCGCGATGGACGATCGGCCCCCTTTGTCAACTTGTGGACGCAGTCGCCTTTCCGTTTGTGGCATGGCGTGGACCCCGTCCGTACAATGGAGCCAAGCCACGACAGAAGGGGAGTCATCATGAGCGTACAGATTCGTCGCAGCGCATCCGGACAGGCCATGCCGAGGGAGACCGTGCAGCTGCCGGCCGAGGCCTTTGGCCCCAGTGACACCACCACCGTCTACTGGCTGGGCAACGCGGGCTTCCTGCTCAACAGCCGCGGCACGACCATCATGTGCGACCCGCTGCTGGTGGGCTTCGACATGCCCGTGCTGGTGGAGCCTCCCATCCTGCCCGAGGACGTGCCCGCCTTCGATGCGCTGCTCTACACCCACATCGACAACGACCACTTTGCCCGCGAGACGCTGGCGGGCATCAAGGACAAGGCCGGAGAGGTCCATGCCAGCCACTACGTGGCCCAGGTTGCACGTGACGAGGAGCATGTGACCGGCGCTACCGGCCACGATATCGGTGAGCGCTTCTGCGTGGGCGACGTGGACATCACGCTCACCCCCACCTGGCACAACTGGCAGCAGCATATGACCAGCGAAAAGTACCAGCACCGCACCTGGGAGCGCAAGGAGTACTGCGGCTACTGGTTTGACACGCCCGACGGCTCCATCTGGCTACCCAGCGACAGCCGCCCGCTCCCCGAGTTCCTGGAGTGGGAGAAGGCACCCGACATGATGCTCTTCGACTTCGCAGACAACATCTGGCACATCACCTTTGCCGGCGCCGTGGAGCTGGCCAACCACTACCCCGAGTCCGAGCTGCTGCTCATCCACTGGGGCTGCGTGGACGCGCCTAACTACACGCCCTTCAACGGCGACCCGGAGCGCCTGGAGGCAGCTGTCAAGAACCCCGAGCGCGTGCACGCGCTGGCGCTGGGCGAGGGCCTGTCGCTGTAGACAACGACGTTTGAGACGCACCGGGGAGGGCTGGCCTTCCCGGTGCGCTGCTTTGGGGAATGGGGAGAGAAGAGGAGCGGGTTATGCAGTACACCACCATCGGGCGCACGGACATCGAGGTCAGCCGCTTCTGCCTGGGCTGCATGGGCTTTGGCGAGGTGCGCGAGAACGCCCTGCACAAGTGGACGCTCGGCCCCGAGGACACGCGTGCCATCATCGGCCAGGCGCTCGACGCGGGCATCAACTTCTTTGACACGGCCATGGCGTACTCGTTTGGCACGAGCGAGGAGTACGTGGGCCAGGCCCTGCGCGAGCTCGCGCCGCGCGACCAGTGGGTCATTGCCACCAAGTACAGTCCGCGTCCCGCCGCTCAGGTCGACCCTGCCGTGAGTGGTGCCGAGTGGATCCGCACCTGCATCGACAACAGCCTGCGCCGCCTGGGCGTGGACACCATCGACCTGTACTACATGCACAGCTGGGACTACGCCACGCCCATCAAGGAGTCGCTCGAGGCGCTCAACGAGGCCGTGGCGGCCGGCAAGGTGCGGGCGCTGGGCGTCTCCAACTGCCACCCGTACCAGCTCGCTCGCGCCAACGACATTGCCGCGGCGCACGGCTGGGCCCGCTTCGAGGCCATCCAGAGCCACATGAACCTAATCTTCCGCGAGGACGAGCGCGAGCTGCTGCAGCTCTGTGCCGAGGACGGTATCTCGACCATGCCCTACAGCGCGCTGGCTGCCGGGCGTCTTTCTCGCAAGCCTGGCGAGACGAGCAAGCGCCTGGAGATGGACACCTTTGCCAAGGGCAAGTACGACGCCACCGCCGAGCAGGACAACGTGATCGTGGGGCGTGTGGCCGAGGTTGCCGAGCGTCTGGGCACGTCCATGACGGCCGTCTCGCTCGCGTGGCTGCTCACCAAGGTGACGAGCCCGGTGGTGGGTGCCACCAAGCCGCACCACCTGGAGGGCCCTGCCGCTGCGGCAGATCTCGTGCTTTCGGTCGAGGACATCGCCTACCTGGAGGAGCCTTACGTGCCGCATGCACTCGTGGGCGTCATGGCACAGAGGCGATAGGGCTGAGCTATTAAGAGTCTGATACTAGGCGGGGGATGGTCTCAGTGACCGCCCCCCGCTTTTGCTGCGCGATTGCTAGAGCGTGCGCTGCATGAAGCGCTCGTGGCGAACGAACCCACACGAGCGGTAGAGGTGCGTGCCCGCCTCGGACGCAGTGATGTGCACGGCGCCACAATCGCGCGCCTTCGCTTCGTCGACTATGCGAAGCAGCAGGTCGCGCGCGATGCCCTGGCGACGGAGGTCCGCTCTCACATACATGCTGGAAAGCAGCCCGATGCGGCCGGTGGGACAGCCGAAGTACGGCGGCTTCTCCACGACGGAGAGTCCGCTCGTGGCAACGATGTCGCCGCCAGAGAGCGCAAGCCACGAGACGAAGGTCCCGTCCGCAAGGTGGCGCTGGTAGTAGTCGCGCAAGGCAGGACGCAGGTCGCAGCTCTCCCGCGTACCTTCTTCGAGCAGCTGCGCGATGCGCATCTCGATGAAGGTGGGGACGTCAGGTACCTGGAGCTTGCGGAGCTCGAGGGCGGCAGCGCGGCTGGCGTCGAGCCTGCGCACCATCAGCCACTCGCTCTGGTCCGCCCCATCGCCTACGATGCGAAAGCCCATCCGCTCATAGAGCCGCAGTGCCGGGTTCTCCTTCTGCACGGACAGCGAGGCACGCACATACCCCGCCTCCCGCAGCTCGGACAGCATCCCTTCGAGCAGGGCGCCTCCCATGCCACGTCCCCGATACGGCTTGAGCAGCGATATGGAGAACGAAGGCGTCTCGCCGTCTATGTGGCCATACTCGTCGGTGGTGCGCACCCAGCACGCACCGACCACCTGACCATCCACCTCGGCTACCAGCGCACGGTCGTCCGTTCGCGAGCCAAAGCCCTCGAAGGCGGCCCGGCACTTGGGATTGTCGTAGATGACGGAGTAAGGGACCTCGCCCTCGAAGCCTTCGGGGACATAGATGGCCTCGTAGAGGAAGCGCTCGAGGACCGGCCATTCGACGGGTGTCATATGTCGGATCACGTACTGCATGCGTCTGAGTATAGTGGGAGAAGGCAGACGTGTCGGGAGGGATGATGGCAGAGGCAACGAAGGCTGCCGGTGCGGTAAACGTGCTGGCACGGTGGTGCGCGCTGCGCGACGTGAGCGAGCTGAGGCGCGAGACGTTGTGCACGGAGGCGGGGCTTGCCGATGGAGTGGCCGACCTGTTCGTGCTCTTTGGCGGCGGCGTGACCGGGACGGTGGAGACGCTTGCGGCAGCTATGCGCGCTGGCGTGGCACGACGTTATGCCATCGTGGGTGGGCGCGGACATGCGACCTACTGGCTGGATGGCGCGATCAAGCAGCTGCGCGAGGGCATCGACTTGCTGCCCGAGCCTGGCGTGGTCAGCGAGGCCGAGATGCTCGATGCCTTGCTCCTCGCGCGACACGGCCTGCATGCGGACCTGCTGGAGACGCGCTCCACCAACTGCGGGAACAACATCGCCTACCTGCTCGACCTGCTGGAGGGGGAGGGGGACGTACCTGCGAGCGTCATCCTCTGTCAGGATGCGGTCATGCAGCGGCGGATGGACGTGACCTGGCGGCGACAGGTGATGGATCGGCCTGCGTTCGCGTCGACACACGTGATCAACTGGCCTGCGTACGAAGCGGAGCTGGCCGACGCGGAGGGCGGGCTTGCCTGGCGCAAGGCGCCTGAGGGCATCTGGCCCATGGAGAAGTATCTGCAGCTCCTGCTGGGCGAGGTCGCCCGCCTGACCGACGACGAGGCCGGCTACGGTCCGTGCGGGCGCGACTTCGTGGTGCATGTGGACGTGCCAGCCGAGGTGCAAGCAGCTGCTGCGACCCTGCGCGCGGCCTGCGGCGAGGCAGGCCGTGCTCCCGACGAGCGCTTTGGCTGACCTCTTCAAGGTGACCTATCCGCGTACCTGCGACCCAGCCGACGTGATTGCTGCCGAGTGCGAGATGCAGGAGATGAACTGGTACACCTCCGACGTCTACGTGCGCGGACACTACCCGGCCTTTGCGCAGCGCATGCGGGACGCCTACGGCGTGGAGCTTGACTGTCAGGAGGGCGAAGCGGAGCTACTGTAGGACGGTGTGGAGCACATCCACGACCCGTACCGCACCGACTACCTGCATGCTAATGTCAAGGCGATGGGCGAGACCGTAGACGGTTCGGGCGGGCTTGGCCCCGCCGCGGATACGTCTGGCGCGTAAAGAGCTGGTGATTCTTGCGGGGTTTGCCCTGCGCACCCACAGCGTCTCTTTGCTATGGTGTGAGCGGTTTATTGGGCATATCGAGCAGTGAGGACCATGCCATGAAGGACCTTGCCGACGTCTGCAGTATTGCCGTAGTGCAGTCTCGTCCATCGCTCTTCGACCGTGACGCCTGTGTGGCTCATGTGGTAAAGACGGTCGAGCACATTGCGCGTGAGCACCCGAGCGACCTTGTCGTCTTTCCCGAGCTGCTCATACCGGGATATCCGCATGGGCTGACCTTTGGCTTTGTGGTTGGCGCACGTACGGCTGACGTGCAGGCCGACTGGAAGCGCTACTACGACGGCTCGATCGTGGTGGGTGGCGCAGAGACCGAGGCCATGGCCGAGGCAGCCCGTCGTGCGGGTGCCTGGGTGAGCGTGGGCGTGTCCGAGCGCGACGCGGCGAGCGGTACGCTCTACAACACCAATCTGGTCTTCTCGCCAGAAGGCAAGCTCGATGCCTGGCATCGCAAGCTCAAGCCAACCGGTGCCGAGCGCTGCGTATGGGGCGATGCGCAGGATCGCTACTTTCCGGTCAGCCAGACTCCGTGGGGACCGATGGGAACGCTCATCTGCTGGGAGAACTACATGCCGCTGGCGCGCGTGGCGCTCTACCAGAAGGGTGTGACCATCTACCTGGCGCCCAACACCAACGACAATCCCGAATGGCAGCACACCATCCGTCACATAGCCCTCGAAGGCCGCTGCTACGTGGTTAACTGCGCTCCCTACTTCTGTCGCGCCGATTATCCCGACGACCTCTCGCTGCTCTCCAAGCGCGAGATTGCAGGTCTGCCCGAGGTGGTCTATCGGGGTGGTAGCTGCGTGGTTGATCCGCACGGCCATTATGTGGAAGGCGCGGAGCCGCTGTGGGATACCGATGGCATCCTGTATGCAGAACTGGCCATGGCGCGTGTGGCGGCGGACAAATGGGACTTTGATGCTATTGGTCACTACGCCAGGCCGGACGTGCTGCGGCTTGAGGTGAATGACTCATGAGCAAGCAACGCGTCATAGGCCAGTGGGTGCAGATTGCCTTGGGCCTGCTGGTGTTCTCCTTTGGCGTACACCTCACTATCTTTGCCAATATCGGCCTGGCGCCGTGGGACTGCCTAGGCATGGGCATTGCGGCGCACACGCCGCTCAACTACGGCCTGGCCATGACCGCGACGAGCGTAATCATTCTGGGCATCGACCTGGCCCTGCGCGAGCGCATCGGCTACGGCACCATCATCGATGCACTGCTCACGGGCAACTTCGTGCAGGCGTTCAACGACCTGAGCCCGCTCGAGCCTTGCGGCGACCTGTGGTCTGGCATCGTGATGATGCTCGTGGGCTTTGCGTTCATGGCGGTGGGCATGTGGATCTACATGCGTGGCGAGCAGTGCTGCGGCCCGCGTGATGCGCTCTTGGTGGGCCTGGGCAAGCGCCTTCCGAGCGTGCCCATCGGTGCGGTGCAGATCATCTTGTGGTCGGCGGTGACGGTTGTGGGCTGGACGCTGGGAGGTCCCGTGGGCGTGGGCACGCTGCTCTCTGCCTTTGGCGCAGGTGCCGTGATGCAGGCTGTCTACCAGCTGCTTCGCTTTGAGCCGCGCGACGTGGAGCACAGGAGCGTCATCGAGATCAACCGACAGCTTCTCGAGCAATAGGGACGGTTCGTCGCTCGTCTGACGAC
The DNA here is from genome assembly GCA_902779675.1 of uncultured Coriobacteriaceae bacterium. Classification (GTDB taxonomy): domain Bacteria; phylum Actinomycetota; class Coriobacteriia; order Coriobacteriales; family Atopobiaceae; genus UBA1367. Next base: position 54,261 of record CACZCK010000007.1, read on the forward strand.
GGGTGGGAATCGGTTCTCGTCCGAGTGTGTGCCCACAACCATGGGAACTATCTCGCGGGTATATGGTTCAAACTGTTATAACGTGGGAGTGACGATCGTCGGCAAAGGAGCCTCCTATGACCATTCCATCGATTGACGTCCATTCCCACGCGTTGCCACAGGCCTATCTCGATGCCCTTACCGAGCTGGGCGTCAATTCCGTCGAGGAGGACGGCTTCCCCATGCCCGCGTGGAGCGAGGAGGCTCACCTGCGTTTCATGGAGGAGACGGGCCAGGAGTTCTGCATCCTTTCCATCTCAACGCCACACATACACCGCGGCGACGACGCTGTGGCGGCACGCCTCGCGCGTGCGGTCAACGACGAGCTCGCCGCCGTCTGCCGGCGCCACCCAGACCGGCTGGGCTTTGCAACGACGCTGCCCGTGCCTGCGGTGCAGGCCTCCATCGAGGAGGCTCGCCGCGGCTTTGACGAGCTGGGAGCCCTGGGCGTCAAGCTCCCGAGCAATGGTGCGGGCGTCTACCTAGGCGATCCCAAGCTCGAGCCGCTTATGGCCTTCCTCGACGAGCGCGCCGCCGTGGTGACCATCCACCCGTCGCTACCGTCGGCTGTGCCTCAGGGCATCTTTACCGCCGGTCCCGCTCCGCTCTTTGAGTACATCGCCGACACCACGCGAGCGGTGCTCAACCTCATGGCGTATGGGGTCATCGACCGTTATCCGCACATCCGCTGGGTGGTGCCGCACGCGGGCTCCTTTGTGCCGTCCGTCGCGCATCGCCTGACAGGCATCTCGCAGATTCTGGTGCCCGCAGGCCTCATGGAGCCCATCAATGTGATGGACAACCTCCGCAGCCTCTACTGGGACCTCGCGGGGGATGCGCGCCCGGTCATGCTCGAGGGGCTTATGCACATCGCCGACCCTGCGCATCTGCTCTATGGCAGCGACACGCCCTACACGCCGGTGCCCATCACGGCGCGCAACAAGGAGGGCCTGGCGTCCGATCCACTCATTGCTCCCATCGCGCAGACCGTGTTCCACGACAATGCCGCACGACTGTATGGACTGGCATAGGCTGCGAGTGTGGGCAAAGGTCACCAAAAGTGGCAAAAAATCGGAGATATGGCAATCTCACTTTTGACTGACCGCAGAACGCTTGTCTGCTGGTTCTCAAAACAGCAGGTCAAACACCTGAGCAATTGAGTCTCAGAAGCAAAAATCTGGCTTTGGAGGCATATCTCCAAAGCCAGATTGCCATATCTTCGAATTCTTGCCACTTAGAGGCACTTTTGCCTCACGCCGAATCTGCCGAGCGCTGCGCCTGTGCGTTATCTACCCCAGATCGGCCCCGTTGCTCTTGCAGACCTTCTGATACCAGAAGAAGCTGTCCTTGCGGTAGCGCTTCATCTCCTTGAGGTCGAACTCGTCGCGGTCCACATAGATCAGGCCGTAGCGCTTGGTGATGCCCTCGTGCGTTGAGATGAGGTCGAAGGCGCTCCAGGGGCTGTAGCCCATGAGGTCCACGCCGTCGGTGATGGCCTGCTGGCAGGCAACGATGTGCTGGCGCAGGTAGTCGATGCGGTAGTCGTCGTGGATGCGCGGCTCGCCGTCCTCCCAGACCAGCTCGTCGCGTACGCCGCAGCCGTTCTCGGTGATGAGCAGCGGCAGCTGGTAGCGCTCCCACAGCTGGCGCAGGGTGATGCGCAGGCCCACGGGGTCCACGCCCATGCCGTAGCTGGTGGTCTTCTGCAGCGGGTTGCTCACGTTGGCCGCGAGGCCAGGGTAGGTCATGAGGCCTGTCATGAAGGCGATGCGGCCGCCAGCAGCCTTGGCCTCGGCGACGACGCGCTCGCCCTCCTCGACGTCAACGTACTTGGCGCAGCCGGCACCGTAGTAGTTGAATGCGATGAAGTCGGGCTTGGCCTCCTTGAGGGCCACCCAGTCCTCGTCCTCCACGTCAGGCGCGATACCCTGGTCGCTCCACCAGTTCCACAGGGCCTCGGGGTACTCGCCAAACACGGCGGTGTCGAGGAACAGACGGTTGCGCAGCTGGTCCCAGTCCATGGCGGCCAGGTTGTCCTCGGGGCTCGAGCTGGCCGGGTAGATGGCCGTGATGTTAGGCGCCGGGGCGATCCAGACGTCGGGGCACATCTCGTGGCACAGGATCATGGCCTTGGCCTGCGCCACCAGCATGTGGTGGTTGGCCTGCCACTGGCCCTTGGGTCCGCCGTACTGGGCACCCTGGAAGAGCGCCATCATGTTCTGCTCGTTGATGGTCAGGAAGTACTTGACCTTGGAGCCGTACTCCTTGAAGCAGATGCGGCAGTACTCCACGAAGTCGTCGATGCACTGGCGCGAGGCCCAGCCGCCGTAGCGGTCCTGCAGGCATTGCGGCAGGTCAAAGTGGTAGAGGGTCACCACGGGCTCGATGCCGTGCGCGTGGCACTCGTCGATGACCTCGTGGTAGTGCTGGATGCCCAGCGGGTTGGGCTCGCCGTCGCCGTTGGGCAGGATGCGCGGCCAGGCGATGGAGAAGCGGAACTCGGTGAAGCCCATCTCGGCCATGAGGGCGATGTCCTCGCGGAAGTGATGGTAGTGGTCCACGCCGTCGTTGAAGTCCGTGTAACCTTCGGGCACCGGTGCGGTGTCCGACACGCAGAGCGTGCGGCCATCCTCGAGGTAGGCGCCCTCGCACTGGTAGGCTGACGACGACGCGCCCCAGAGGAACCCATCGGGGAATGCCTTGAGCTGCTTGAAGTCCATGATCTCCCTTTCTCCCTTGACAACCTGTCACGACGAGCATAACAGAGGGGGACGATGCGCTGGGCCATGTCATCGCGGAGCGCGGGAGCGCGTCAGGGGAGGGGCCGAGTTGGCAGGTGCGGTGCTTGCGCCGTCAAAAGTCGTTCTTTCATGCCTGTCGCGTTGCCTCTGCTGGCAAACGTTATCATTAATTGACGTACTCACTTGCATAAGGAGTACCCGCTGTGGCGCAGACCAGCACCCATGACATCGACATGCTGCACGGGCCATTGGTGCCCAAGATCATCGCCTTCGCCCTGCCGGTGGCGGCGAGTGGCTTTCTGCAGCAGCTCTTCAATGCCGCCGACGTCGCGGTGGTCGGGCGGTTCGCTGGCTCCGATGCGCTGGCCGCCGTCGGCGCCAACACCTACCTCATCAGCCTGATGGTCAACCTCTTCGTGGGCGTCTCGCTCGGAGCCAACGTGACCATCGCCAACTGCTTTGGAAGGGGAGACGAGGAGGGCGTGCGTCGCGCGACGCACACCTCGATCGCGCTGTCGCTCGTCTGCGGGTGCGTGCTGTTGGTGGCGGGCCAGCTGCTGGCACGTACGGTCCATCAGGCCATCGGCACGCCCGACGAGCTCATGGACCAGGCCATGCTGTACTTCCGCATCTACTACCTGGGCATGCCGTCGATCATGCTCTACAACTTCGCCTCGGCGGTGCTGCGCTCCAAGGGGGACACGCGCCGCCCTCTGGTGGTTCTCATCATCTCGGGCGTGCTTAACGTGCTGCTCAACCTGTTCTTCGTGGTGGGGCTCGGACTGGATGTTGCGGGCGTGGCGCTGGCGACGCTGCTCTCCAACGTGGCGAGCAGCCTGGCACTTGTCCAGATGCTGCGGCGTGAGGAGGGCCTCTATCACCTGAGCCTGCGCCAGCTCTGCATCGACCGGCGAGCGCTGGGAGGCATTGTGCGTGTGGGGCTTCCTGCAGGCATACAGTCGTCGATCTTCTCGCTCTCCAACATCGTCTTGCAGGCGGCCATCAACTCGCTGGGCCAAACGGCCATGGCGGCCACTACGGTGGCCACCAACTTCGAGTACTTCACCTACAACGCCATCCTGGGCTTCAGCCAGGCGGGCACCACCTTCGTGAGCCAGAACGACGGCGCGGGCAACGAGGTGCGCTGTCGGCGCGTCACGCGGCTCACGTTGCTTCTGGGTCCGGCGTTCACACTGGCCGTGGGTGTCTTCTTCTACGTGCTGAGAGTGCCGTTCGTGGCGCTCTTCACGACCGACGCGGCCGTCATGCCGCTCGCGTATCAGCGCATTCTGCGTGCCACGTGCTTCCAGTGGGTCAATGCCATCAACGAGATCCTCTCGGGAGCCATGCGTGGCTACAAGCTATCGGTCGTACCGGCCGCCATCAGCATCATCGGCATCTGCGGCACGCGCGTCCTGTGGGTGCATACCGGTTTTGTGGCGCTTCCCACCTACGCGCACCTGGTGCTGGCCTACCCCCTCAGCTGGGCAGTGACAGCAGTGGCGCAGGGCGTGGCCTACGCGCTGGTCATGCGCAAGCGGAGTCGTGCGACTGTGGAGACGGTCGCCGCCTGAGACAAAGCTCAATGGCTTGCCGGCATTGATCTCCTGATGGCAAGAAACATGCGCTAGGCTCAAGGAAACCACCGTCGATTGGAGTGCCATGTCCTTTCTCGATCTTGCCACCTCGCGTTATTCCTGCCGTGCCTTCACCGACGAGCCCGTGACCCAGGCTGAGCTCGACCAGCTGCTGGAGGCCGTGCGCGTGGCTCCCACGGCAAAGAACACCCAGCCCGTCAAGGTGTGGGTCTTCCGCAGCGAGGAGGCGCTGGCCAAGATTCGCAGCTGCACGCGCTGCCACTTTGACGCGCCACTGCTGGTGCTGTTTGGCGCGGACTCCGCCGCCGAGGGCGTCTTTGTCCGCCCGTCCGACGGCCAGAACGCGGCTATCGGTGACGCCTGCATCGTGGCTACGCACTACATGCTCGAAGCTGAGGACCTGGGTCTCAACACTTGCTGGGTTGGCTTCTTCGACACGCCGGCGATCAACGAGGCCTTCCCGCAGACCTGCGGCTACGATCTGGTCGGGCTCTTCCCCACGGGCCATGCCGACCCCGAGAAGGGCGGCCCCAGCCCAAGGCATCCCCAGCGCAAGGAGCTGAGCGAGTACGTCGAGGAGCTGTAAGGTAGCAGCGCCGCGCTCTGGAGGAAGTCTGTCTCCACAGGGCCGTGCGCAACCGAAGTGGTTGCGCACGGCCCTGTGACGTGTAAACGGCTCGAACTGAAGCTGAGGGATCGGGCATGGACGAAGCTTCGGAAGTACTTCGTTCGCCGTACAGCAAATCGACGAACCGATGCCATAATTTTCAAGTTTTCAGTGAAATCAAACTGCCTTTCCAGAGACCCCTTCTCAGACGGCAACTGCTACCTCGTCTTTTGCAGGTGTCGATACTCCCCATAGAGCGATACGACACCCCATATTTACTGATAAGTCGAAATTTATGGCATCGGTTCGTCGATTTGCTGTACGACTCTGTTGGATGGTTCTCGAGTGGGCCTAGCGGTGTGACCAAGAAGGCGAGGCCTGCTACGCAAGCGCAGATAGTCAGGCTGTGAGTGTGCCCACGGTAGAGAACTCGTCCTTGCCCTACCTACCGTTACCGGCAGTTGGCATCGCGGTATTGCCGCGGTGTGAGGCCGGTCTGGCGTCTAAACACCTGCGTGAAGTTGCTTTGATCGCAGAATCGCAAGCGGGAGGCAATTTGGGCAATGCTGCGCTCGTCTGCTACAAGCAGATGCTGGGCTGCCTTGATGCGCTCGGCAGCGAGGTAGGCGCGCATCGTGTGTCCGGTAGTGCGCTTGAACAGTCGGCTGAGGTAGGCGGGGGGAGAGGCCTATGGCATCCGCAACCTCGGTGACGTGTATCTCCTGGGTGAGATGGGTGGAGAGGTAGCGCTTGGCCTGCTCCACATAGAAGTTACCTGTGTCGGTGCGTTTTGACGCCGCGACCAGCTCGCAGAGCTCAAGGCCCGCATCGTAGGCAATGGGTACGAGCTCGTCGAGCCCATCGAAGGTATTTAGGCGACGCAAGGCGCGGTCGGCGATCCAGTTGGCTTCGGGTGGGTAGGCACCGCCCTGGATGGCGGCAATCATGAAGGTGTTGACGAGGCTCACGGTGAGGTATTCGTACTATTTGCGCTGGTTGTCGGTGATGCGTCCAGTGGTAGTAAAGGCCTCGAACCTGATGCCGAACCTCTCTAGAAACCCTTCGGCATTGCCGTCTTGGACCAGGGGAAAGAGCGGATTAACGTCCCAAAAGGTCGTATTGAGATAGTCGTGCTCCGAGTCCTCTACTCTTTGGAGCTGCGAGCCTTGTGAGGTTGATGTCATGCCACGCCTTTGAAAAGGTTAAATAGACACTAAAGTATGCATTTGCCCTCCATCAACAACATCGACCTCGACGCCATCCTGCAGATGGCCATGACGCGCGCCCAGCAGCAGGGATAGCATCAGGTGGTCATGGGGCTCGCGTACCAGTTCGCGCAATCCTGATTGAGACCGGGTACTCGTTTGTGATGAGCGAGTGCCCGGCCTTGCTATGCCAAGGCCGACTCGCGAGATACAGTCCTACTTTTTCGAAAATCGATACTGCTATGTAAAAACACCTTCCGTGCCTGCTCGCGCATATCGTATAAAACGATTAACACCAGATACAGTAGCAGGAGGGCACGATGAAGATCACGAGGATGCGCGTCAACCACCTGAAGGAAGCGCTTGGTTTTAGGCTTTCCAGCACCATATTCTCGTGGGTGGTCGAGGAGTCCGCCGGCATGCGCGCCACGGCATCGCGCATTGTGGTGACGAGCGAGGGCGCCACCGTGGCCGACACCGGTTGGGTGGACCTCGACTCGCTTGCCGCCAAGGTGGATGTTCCCCTTCGCGCCCGCACCCGTTACGAGTGGACCGTGGCCGTGCGCACCGATGCCGACGAGGAGGCCATCTCTCCCGTCGCCTCCTTCGAGACAGGCAAGATGGACGAGCCCTGGCAGGCCCAGTGGCTCTCCTGCGATGGCGAGGAGTCTCCTCGCCATCCGATCTTCTCGACTGAGCTCGCCCTGGCCGGTGAGGTTGCCTCCGCGCGCCTGTACACTTGTGGCCTGGGCTTCTACGATGCCAGCATCAATGGCGAGCGCGTGGGCAACGAGTATCTTGCCCCCGGCACCAACGCCTACGACCGCTGGCTGCAGGTTCAGACCTACGACGTCACCGAGCAGCTGCAGGCGGCGGGGGAGCGTGCCGAGCTCTCCTTCCTTATGGGCAACGGCTGGTGGAAGGGCCGCTTTGGCTTCATCCCCGAGGACCGCGGCTTCTACGGCAACGACTGGCGCCTGATCGCCGAGCTGCACGTGACCTACGCCGATGGTAGCGAACAGGTCTTTGGCACCGGCGAGGGCTGGACCATGACGCGCTCGAACATCACGGGCTCCAACATCTACGACGGCATGTACGTGGATGACACGCTGCCTGCCGTGGCTCCGGTGCCTGCGGCGCTGCTCGACGAGGACGAGGCGGCCAAGTCCACCGCCAAGCTCACCGACCGCCTGTCGCTGCCCGTTTGTGCCCACGAGACCTTTGCGCCGACGGTGGTCGACGTCCCCTCGGGCGAGCTGGTGCTCGACATGGGCCAGGAGTTTGCCGGCACCTTCCGCCTGCACGTGAGCGAGCCTGCGGGGACGCGCATCCACGTGCAGCTGGGTGAGCTGCTGCAGGGCGGCGAGTTCTATCGCGACAACCTGCGCTCCGCCAAGCAGGAGTTCGTGTACGTTAGCGATGGTGCCGAGCACATCCTGGAGCCGCGCTTCACCTACTACGGCTACCGCTACGTGCGCATCTCTGGCCTCTCGCACTTCGAGCCGGCCGATCTTGTCGGCGTGGCGCTCTATTCGAGCTTCGAGGAGGCGGGCAGCCTCACCACGGGCCACAAGCTGGTCAACCAGCTGGTCTCCAACAGCCGCTGGGGCATGAAGAGCAACTTTGTGGACACCCCCACCGACTGCCCGCAGCGCGACGAGCGCATGGGCTGGACCGGCGACGCGCAGGTCTTTGCCCCCACGGCGCTCTATCTGGCCGACCAGCTGCCCTTCTACCGCAAGTTTGCCTACGACATGGCGCAGGAGGCCGCCAAGCACGACGGCGGTGCGCCGCTGGTGGCCCCGTCGTTCATGCTGGACGGCCCGGGCTGCGCGGTGTGGGGCGACGCCACCTGTTTCATTCCCTGGCAGAGCTATGTGTTCAGCGGTGATGCCTCGGTGCTCGAGGAGCACTACGAGACGATGCGCGCCTGGGTGGACTACATCGAGCGCACCGACGAGGGCGACAAGCACGTGTGGGGTGGTCTCCACCAGCTGGGTGACTGGCTGGCCCTGGATGCCCCCAAGAACGACCGCACCGGTGCCACCGATCCGGACTTCATCTCGTATCTCTATTGGTGGCGCAGCGCCTGCGAGGTCGCGGCGGCCGCCCGTGTGCTGGGCTATGACGAGGACGTGCGCGCCTACGAGGCCATGGCCCAGCGCATCTCCGACTACGTCTATGCCGAGTACTTCTCGCCCAACGGCCGCTGCGCCGTGACCACGCAGACCGCCTACGCTCTCTGCCTGTCCTTTGGCTTCGGCTCGCCCGAGTTCTCGGCCTTCGCGCTCGACCGCGCGCTCACCCGCAACGAGGGCAAGCTCGTGACCGGCTTTGTGGGCACCAACTTCCTGCCGCGCGCCCTTTGCCTGGCTGACATGCCCAACAAGGCCTACGACCTGCTGCTCAACGAGGAGTACCCGGGCTGGCTGCGCGAGGTCAAGCTTGGCGCCACCACCATCTGGGAGCGCTGGAACTCGCTCGACGACGAGGGTGTGATCACCGGCATCGGCATGAACTCGATGAACCACTACTCCTACGGCTCCATCACCGAGTGGCTCTTTGGCTACGCCGCCGGCCTGCGTCCGGTGGAGAGCGAGCCGGGCTTCCGTCGCGCCATCGTGGCGCCGCTGCCCAGCTGGCGCCTGGGTCACCTTGAGTGCGAGCGCACGAGCTCCGCCGGTACCTGGCGTGTGGCTTGGGCCTGCGTGGACGAGCGTCACCTGCGCGTCGAGCTGACGGTGCCCTTTGGCTGTACGGCCGAGGTCGAGCTGCCGCTTGCGCCGGCAAGCGCCTACGACGAGCTCGGCGGTCGCGAGCTGGATGCCGGTACCTACGTGGTGACGTATGAGACCACCACGCCGCTGCGCCGCGTGCCCTCCGTGGACTGGCCCATCGGCGACCTGCTGGCGGCCCCCGACACCGACGCCATCGTGCGCGCCCACTGCAAGCCCGACTGGGTCGCCCCCGACGAGCTGGGCATCTCGATGCGCGATCTGGCCTACAAGCTCGCTCGCGGCTCGCGTCCGATGAGCGAGGAGGCGCTTGCGGCCTGCGATGCCGAGCTGCGCGCCCTGGCCGAGAAGGGCCCCGAAGACTAGGCCAGGCGGGCAAGGCCCGCACGCATCTCACAGAACTACCGATTAAGGCACTGCTCGCGCAGTGATGATCCACTGCGCGCAAAAGAACCGGAACACCGGAAGAGAAGGAAGGGAATCATGGCTCAGGATTGGAACAAGCTCGCGACTGACATCATCGAGCTCGTGGGCGGGGAGGACAACATCACTTCCATCACGCACTGCGTCACGCGTCTGCGCTTCATGCTCAAGGACGAGAGCAAGGCCGACGACCAGCGCATCGGCCAGCTGAACGGCGTCATCCAGGTGATGCACGCCTCCGGCCAGTACCAGGTGGTCATTGGCAACAAGGTGGGGGAGGCCTACGACGCGGTGGTCGCACAGCTGCCCAACCTCGCTGCCGGCGAGGTGGAGGCCGAAGAAGAGGAGAAGGGCGGCTTCAGCCTCAACGCTCTCTTTGACATCGTCTCGGGCATCTTCGTCCCGTTCATTGGCATCTTCACCGCAGCCGGTCTTGCCCGCGCCCTGGTCATGATGGCCGTTACGCTGGGCTGGATGGACCAGGCAAGCTCCACTTACGTGGTGCTCAACGCCATCGGTGACGGTGTCTTCCAGTTCCTGCCCATCTTCATCGCGGCCACTGCGGCTAAGAAGTTCAAGTGCAACCAGTGGATCGCCATGGGTGTGGCAGCCTTCCTGGTGTGCCCCTCGATGGTTGGTCTCAAGGACGCGTTTGCCGAGGCGGGTGGCCCGACCCTCTTTGGTGCGCCTGTGGTGCTGCCCGACTCTGGCTACCTGCAGGCCGTCTTCCCCATCATCTTTGCCGTGTACCTGCAGTCTTGGCTCGAGAAGCCGATGAAGCTGCTGCCGGGCGTCCTGCGTGACCTGCTGGGTAACATGCTCGTGCTTGTGCTCACCTCGCTCATCACCCTCATGGTTGTGGGTCCCGTCATCAACACCGTCTCCAGCTGGATCGCCGCTGGCCTCATGGCCACCCTCAACGTCGTGCCCGTGCTTGCCGGCTTCCTCATCGCCGCCCTCTGGCCCGTGCTCATCATCTTTGGCATGCACTGGGGCATCATCCCCATCATGATCTCCAACCTCATGACCCTCGGCTACGACGTGATCGGCCCCATCACCAACGGCACCAACTACGTGATTGGCGCAGTCGTTCTGGCCATCCTGCTCAAGACCAAGAAGCAGGGCGTGCGCACCACCGCCACCGAGTGCCTGGCCTCCGCCTGGCTGGGCGCCATTACCGAGCCCGCCATCTACGGCCTGCTCCTCAAGTTCAAGCGTCCGTTCCTGACCATGGCTCTGGCCTGCGGCGTCAGTGGTGCTATCACCGCAGCCGTCGGCGTGCAGCAGGTGGGCATTCTCACCACCTCGGTCCTTACGCTGCCGGTGCTGGCCGCCACCAACGGCGTACCCCACGTGGCGGGCATCCTGCTGGCGTCGGTGGTGGGCTTCATTGCCACCTACTTCTTTGGCTTCAACGACAGCATGGTTGTCGACGAGTAGCCCTTCCTTTCTGGCCCGGCCTTGCAGCTGCCCTGCGAGGCCGGGCCTCCTAACAGCCAAGACGAGCGCAAATCTGAGGAGAAGATCATGAGCAAGCAGTTTCTGTGCATGGACGTGGGCGGCACCAACACGCGCGTCGGCGTGGTGAACGAGGATCTCGAGGTGCTGGGCTCGGCCATCGAGCGCACGCCCGAGCTGGCTGCCAAGGGCATCGGCGTGGGCCTCTGCGACCTCGTGCTGCGCTGGGTCGAGCTGGCCAAGGCCGAAGGAAGCCAGATTGACGGCGTGGTGATCGGCGTGCCCGCCACGGTCGACGCCAGCTGCCGCGTGGTGCTGCAGGCCCCCAATGTGGAGGGACTCACGGGTCTGCCCCTGGCCGATCTCGTGGAGCAGGCGATGGGCATTCCCACCACGGTGGAGAAGGACGTCAACCTGCTGATTCTCTCCGACATGCATGCGCTGGGCATCGACTCGACTGCCACCGTCTGCGGCGTGTACTTTGGCACGGGCATTGGCAATGCGCTCTACCTCGGCGGCCAGGTGTGGCATGGCGCGCATGGCTCGGCGGGCGAGCTGGGGCATGTGCCCGCGCTTGGACGCACCGAGACATGCGGTTGCGGCAATCCGGGCTGCCTGGAGTGCTTTGGTGGCGGCCATCATCTGGCGAGTGTGGTGCAGCAGCGCTACCCCGAGGTGTCCATCGGTCGCGCGTTTGCCGAGCTGGCGGACACACCCGAGGTCGTGGAGGTGCTCGAGGCCATGGCCATCGCCGTGGCAGCCGAGGCCAACATCATCGACCCAGACGAGGTAATCATCGGCGGCGGCCTGCCGCTGATGGAGGGCTTCGACCGCGAGGCCTTTGGGCGGCGCGTGTACACGCACCTGCGCAAGCCCTACCCGGCCGAAACGCTCGAGCTGCGCTACTCGAAGCAGGGCCAGCTGAGCGGCCTCATCGGCGGTGCGATCCGCCTGGGCCGCTAGCTCTGGCTTAGCTGACCTATTCGGTGGGGCCGAGGCGCGCCAGGTTGCGATAGGCTCGCGGCGAGAGGTCGCACACGCGCGAGAAGCGATACGAGAAGTTGCTCTCGCTCGTGAAGCCGACCTGCTTGGCAATGGCTCCGATGGGCAGGTCGGTGTCCGTGAGCAGCTGCTTGGCGTGCGTGATGCGGTAGCGCAGGAGGTAGTCGTGCGGGGAGGTCTCCATCTGCTGCCGGAAGAGCTTCGTGAGGTAGCTGGTGCTGACAGCAGCCGCCTGCGCGATGTCCTCCACGGTGATGCGCTCCCCGAAGTGCTGGGCGACGAAGTTCTGTGCCAGGACAACGGGGCTGTTGGTGGGGACCTCGTCGCGCGAGCGCGCGATGAGCATGCTGGAGAGCAGGCCATGGACAGCCAGGCCCACCAGCTCGTTGTCCATCACGCTGTCGTGCTCGAGCCGCTCGAGAATGGTGTCCAGGTAGGGCTGCACGCGCGAGCTGGGCACGGACACGGAGGTGAGCGCCGGTAGCCCAAGGCGCCGTGCGGTCGTGTCGACGCCCGAGCCCTGTACGTGGGCCCAGATGTGGTACCAGTGGTCGCTCTTGGGGTCGGCCCCGTAGACCTGGTGCGTGCGGCAGTCTAGAAGCAGCATCTGCCCGCACCGTATGGTGGCGGAGCGGCGCCCCTGTTGTACGAAGCCCGTTCCCTCGAAGGTGTAGAAGAGGAGGTAGCTGTCCTTGGCGTCGCGTTCGGTCACAAAGCCTTGCTCGCCATAGAGCGCGCCCGCCTCGGTGCACACGTAGGGCATCTCCAGCTGAACGGCGCTGGGGGTATTAGCCAGCCAAAAGCTGCGCCGGTCTAGGTATCCTCCGATTTTGTAGTGCTCGGTCGCTGTGCCCATTGCGCTGCCCGCCTACCGCCGATGCTTGCCATCAGACTATGTTGTATCACGAACGAAAGGATAGACGACATGGCCCTCATTCAGGTGAACTACCTCTCCAACGCGCTGGCGCGTACGGTGCCAGTCAACGTGATCCTGCCTGCCGACAAGGTTGACTCCAAGACGCATCGCTACGTGCGACGCGAGCGCCCCTTTAAGACCCTCTACCTGCTGCACGGCATGTTTGGCAACTACACCGACTGGTGCGCCAACACGCGCGTGCAGCGCTGGGCCGAGGAGCGCAACCTGGCTGTGGTCATGCCGTCGGGCGACAACATGTACTACGTCAACAGTCTGCTGCCGTTCAACGACTACGGCGCGTTTGTGGGCGAGGAGCTGCCGGCTATCATGCGTGCGATGTTCCCGCTGTCCGACGCGCGCGAGGACAACTTTATTGCGGGCCTCTCCATGGGTGGCTTCGGTGCGCTGCGCAATGGCTTCAAGTATGCGGACACCTTCAGCCGGATTGGCGCGCTGTCGAGTGCAATCACCGTGCTCGACCCAGCCGCGCCGCCCATAGCCGGGGACAAGGCCGTGTTTGGCGACCTTGCTGCTGCGGCGGCCACCGACAAGAATCACCAGGTGGCATACGAGCAGCTCAAGCAGCGCGTTGCGGCGGGGGAGGCCACGATGCCCGAGGTCTACCTGGCCTGCGGAACCGAGGACAGCTTTATTGCCAGCACCCGCGCCCTGCGCGACCAGCTGATGGGCGACGGCGTGAGCGTCACCTACGACGAGCAGCCTGGTGGGCACGAGTGGGACTTCTGGGATGCGCAGATCAAGAAGATTATCGACTGGCTTCCGCTCGACGAGGCCGACCGGGGCTTTGGCAGCGGGGCGATCGACTAAGGCGCGGCTCGATACTGGACTGGGTCGTACACTCGGCGCAGTTTCTGGCGACTGAAAAAACAAAGCTGCAGGTAGATCAATTGCGCCTCAGCTGATGCTTCGCCGAGTGTACGACACCTGCCAGTATCAAGTCCGCAAACATGCGTCAGAAGACGCGAAAGGGCTCGAACACGCCGCAAGAAACCGCCCTTTGGGAGCGTCAACAAGGCGTGCCCTGCCAACCTCTAACAGGGGCTTTGCGAGAGCAAGGCCCTCGCGGTTACTCTCAAGGCCAAACGCCGCTGCCACCTCCACAAGCGAGACGAGGGGATGCGCTACGAGCAGCGTCGCAAGTGCTTCGGGGCTCGCGATAGCCTCATGGGGCCGTATGGCACCCTCGCTCACCTGGACGATGGCCTGCTCGAGCTGCTGGTAAGTGGGCACGCCCGAGAGCAGCGTGGCCTTGCCGTCAGAGCTCACCACAAACGCGGGGAGCCCGTAGATGCCCGGCTGCTCCTTGAGAGCAAGGTCTCGATACAGGAGGTCCTGCGTCTTCGAGCTGCGGTAGGCGTCGAGGATGCGCTACGCATCGTCACTCGCTCTCCATCTGGGTCTCAGCCCAGCGATAGACTTCCTCGAGCGCGGGGATGAGCTTGCGGCCGCGGTCGTCGAGCGTGTACTCCACCGTTGGCGGGATGGTGGGGTACTGCTTGCGGCTCACCAGGCCGTCGGCCTCCAGCTCGCGCAGGCACTTGGTCAGCATGGTGGGCGTGATGCCCACCACCTTGCGCTCCAACTCCGTGTAGCGCAGCGTAATGGCACCGAATGCGTGGCCAGAGACACGTGCTGATCGGCGCTTCTATAATGGAGGTCGACCACCATGACCGGTGCGAGAGGAGCCCTCATGGATGCGAGCGAGCGCGAGACACTGGCCCATCTGCTGCAGATGCGCGAGCAGCTCACCTTGCGGCATACCATCCAGAAGAAGCTCATGGACTTTGAGCGCGAGCTCTGTAACAGTAACCGGTTCTTTCCGCGCACTGACATCCTGGGCTGGGTCGATGCGATAGCTCCCATGGTGATGCGCACTCTCGAGCCCGGCTCGGTGCTCTATCGCGGGCGCATCATCACCAAGGCGGACGAGGACCAGTTTCTCGCGCCCGTGTACCATGCGCTGGGCGTGTTCATCGAGGACGACGAGGGGGACCTCGGCCACACGAGGTTTGCCGAGGCCTATGTCCAGCAGGAGATCGAGCGGCTGGAGTCTGGCCATGGGGCCTTGGACCACGCCTCCATCGAGGATCGGCTGAGGCCGTTTCGCGTCAAGGGGTGGTGGGGCTACGGCAAGCGCGAGTCGGACGCGGCGCCTTCCGACGCCACGGGCAACGGGCGCATCAATCCGGCGGGCATCAGCTACCTCTATGCCTCCAACCGACGCGAGACGGCAGCCCTCGAGGCCCGGCCGCACATATCGCAACTGGTCAGTATCGCCGAGGTCAGGACAACCGACCAGATCGTGCTGTTTGACCTCACGCGCGACGTCTTTGCCGACGATGAGTCGCCCGACGACCAGACCAAGATGTTCCGCAAGCTCCTCGCACACTACTTCTCGAGGCCAAACTACTCGGGTGACCAGGCGTACCTGGTGACGCAGTACATCAGCGAGTACGTGAAGGGCCGCATTGGCGAGACGACGGGCCTGCACTTTGACGGCATCTGCTTTAGCAGCTCGCTCGATCGCAAGGGCACCAACTACGTGATCTTCGACACGACGGAGCACCCCAAGTACGAGATCGTGTCGTCCTCGCTGGACAAGGTGAAGGACATGCAGGGCACGCTCGAGACCTACCTGCCTATGGGCGACGCCACTGTCCGCGCGCTCATGGACGCCACGCTCTAGCGCCCTTTGTGACGCGCGAGCCTACGAGCTGGAAAACGCAGGTAGAATGGGTCTGTGACACCTCGTTGGGATGGAGGGATCAGCCGTGGAGCTCCTGTGGTATGTCATTGCAGCGCTCGGCGCCGGCATTGGAACCGGGCTCGCGGGGCTCTCGGCTGCAACCGTGATGGTTCCCATTCTCTACGTGCTCTGCCCGTCGTTTGGCGGAGATGTGGGCGCCTATCAGGCAACGGCCATCGCGCTTGCCTCTGACACCCTGGGGTCTGCCATCACCACATGGACCTACATTCGATACAAGAACATCGATTTGCGCCGTGGATGGATCATGCTCGTGTGCATCGTAGGCATGTGCGTAGTGGGAAGTCTCGCTGCGCACCGAGCGGGAAACGTGGTGCTGGGTGGCTTCTCGCTCTTCCTGACCTTTGCGATTGGCATACGGTTTTTGGTGAAGCCAGAGTCCACGCGTGCCGACGCGCCGGAGCGGGGGAGCAGGCTCACGCCGCGTGACGTTGCGATCTCGCTCTTCTTTGGGCTGACCATTGGCTTTGGCACGGGCTTCGTGGGTACGGGCGGCGGCATGATGATGCTGGTGGTGTTCACATTCATGCTGGGGATGGACCATAAGACCGCCGTGGGTACGAGCACCTTCATCATGACCTTCACCGCGCTCATTGCCAGCGTGAGTCATATGCTCATAGAGCCGAGCATCGTGGCGCAGCGTTGGGACGCCTTGATTGTCTGCATGGTGGTAGCCACGGCGTCATCGCTCGTCTCGGCTCAGTTTGCCAATCGGGTGAGTGCGCGCACGGTGAGCCTCGTTACCGGGGTCGTGCTGGTGGTGCTGGGCGGCGCGCTCATTCTCATCAAATACGTGGTGATGTAGTTCGACCGTCCCAGATGGTCGAAAGCTGGGGAGGAGATGGATGGAACTGCGCACGCTGCGTTACTTCTTGGCCGTGGCCTATGAGGGCAACATCTCGCGAGCGGCGGAGTCGCTCTACATTGCCCAACCGTCGCTCTCGCGCCAGATTCAGGGCCTTGAGAAGGAGCTGGGCTGCCAGCTGTTCATTCGCAAGAGCCATCGCGTCGAGCTCACGCCAGAGGGCCTTGAGCTGCGCAGTCGTGCCACCGAGGTGCTCGAGATGGTGGGGCGGATCGAGGACGAGTTTGCCCAGCGCGACGCTGCGGCCATCGTGGGAGACGTGCACATCGTGGCAGCCGAGACGGCGGGCATGCGGCTGGTGGCGCGCGTGATCGCCGATATTCACCAGGCGCATCCGCAGATTGAGTTCCACCTGCATACAGGAGACGACCTTCAGGCGTCCGACATGCTTGACAAGGGCCTTGCCGACTTTGCCGTCATCTGCCAGCCGGCAAGCCTCGTCAACTACCACACGCGCGAGCTGCCCGACAAGGACGTGTGGGGCGTGCTTATGCGCGCGGACGACCCGTTGGCAGAGGGGGAGGGCGTCACGCCTGCGCAGCTGGCCAAGCGCTCGGCCTACTTCAGCTGCCAGCAGGTGAGCCTCTCGCACGAGACCAATCCCCTGCGCAACTGGCTTGGCCATTACCGCGGGCGTACCAAGCAAGTGGGAACGCTCGATCTGGTGCGCAACGCTGGAGCGATGGTCGCGGCAGGAGACGCGCTGGCGGTCACGTTCCAAGGCATTGGCGGCTACGACACCGACGAGCTGACTTTCCGGCCCTTCGAGCCGCGGCTCGAGACTGGCTCGGTCTTTGCCTGGAAGCGTCACCGCACCTTCAGCGAGGCAAGCCGCGTGTTCCTCGACGCCATGCGCGCGCAGCTTGAGGGGTAGACAACGCAGGGACAGCGCTACTCCTCCAGGTACACGTCGTTTTTCGCAAACGCCTCGCGCAGCTCCATGCTCTCGTTCCAGCTCTGCGCAAAGCAGTCGCCGTACACGCAGTTGAGCGCAAAGCGGATGCACGACTGCGAGTAATAGGTGGCCACGCTGCCGCGTGTGGTCTCGCCTTCGGGCAAGAGCAACAGGCACTCCAGCCCGGCGATGCGCCGTGCCGCGGCGGCATTAGAAGTGATCAGGATGGTCTTGCAGCCTCTGCTACGCAGCAGCTGCAGCTCATTGGCAAACTTGTCCAAAAGCCCGCCCGAGTACGTGGCAAACACCGCGACATCCGTTGGCCCAAGGATCTGCGTGGCCACGATCGAGTCTCCGTTGAGGTCGCCGGAGTACGAGACGATGCCAATCTTGAGCAGCAGGTTGGCAAAACCCGTCAGGGTGACATAGCTGTCTCCCACTCCATAGAGCGCAACCTTCTTGGCGCCGCGTATGAGGCGCGCCGCCGTACGTACGTCGTGGCCGGTGATGGTGCCCAGGCAGGCGTCAACCGCCTGCTTGGTGAGGTTGGCCATGGAGTGGATGATCTGCTGGGTGCCGCTTCCCTCAATGAAGGGAAAGTCGGGGTTGACGTTGAGCATGCTCGCACGGTCGGCCTCGATGTCGCGTGCCAGCTCGATGCGAAAGTCGCGATAGCCCTCAAGCCCCAGCTTGCGGCACAGGCGCACCACCGTGGCGTTAGAAGTGTAGGTGGCACCGCTCAGCTCGCCAATGTTCAGTTGGGCCACATCGTCCAGATGGTCAAGGATGTAGCGCGCCAAATCCTTCTCGGCATTGGTGAAACCCTCCATGCGCCTGAGCGCGTCAAGTACGGCCATACCGTCCCTCTCGCCGCTTCCGTGAACCTCGTTTTCATTATGAAGCCCGTATGAGTTCGATGTGATCAACAAATCGCGTAAACGATTTTCCAACCCTTCCAAATCGATTGTTTGCCCAGCTCGACGCCCGTAAGGTGGCATCAGCAAGCAAAGAGAGTTGCTTGAAGAGCAAACCAGAGCAAGCAAGGAAAGGAAGGAAGACATGAGCGAAGACACTCAGAACAAGAGCTTCATGGACAAGCTCACCGACGTGGTCATGAAGATCGCGGCGCCCATTGGTCGCTTCGGCATGCTCAAGCCCATCGCATCTATCCAGGACGGCCTCATGGCCTGCATGCCCCTCATCATTGCAGGTGCTACGTGGCTGGTCGTCTACGTGCTCGGATCGCCCTCGGTGGGCAGCTCCGGCCACGCCCTCATCCCGTTCCTCGAGCCGCTCGCTGGCAAGTTCGCGTGGATGAACGATATGACCATGAGCCTTATGGCTCTCTACGCTTCCAACACCATCGCTTCCGCCTATGGCGAGAGGCTCGGTGTCAACGGTCGCACTGCCGGCCTCCTCGGCCTGGCCTCCTTCATCGTGATCTCCAGCGGCCCGGAGGAGGGCCTCGCCACCGGCAACTGGAACGCCTCTGGTCTGTTCGTGGCTATGGTCACCTCGCTGCTTGCGGTCAAGGTGTTCTCCCTCTTCATTGAGAAGGGCTTCACCATCAAGCTGCCCGAGCAGGTGCCGCCCGCAATTGGTAACTCCTTTGCCTCCATCGTGCCCTACACGGTCGTGCTTGGCATCTGCTGGATTATCCGTACCATGCTCAACATCGACCTCGTGGCCGTGCTCATGGGCCTGCTTGCTCCGCTCGTGGCTGGCGCCGACAACATCTTCACCTTCATGGGCTCCACGTTCGTCCAGCAGATCCTGTGGTGCGTCGGCCTGCACGGCGACAACATGTGGGTCTCCAACTTCTCGCCCTTCGGCCTGATCTGGCTTGAGGAGAACGCCACGGCCCTGGCAAACGGTGCCTCCGTCTACGAGCTTCCGCACGTGCTTGCCGCATACGGCACCGGTGGCGGCATTGCCCGTCTGGTCATCTGGCCCGCAGCTGCTTGGCCCCTGGTCGTGCTCATGCTCACCTCCAAGGTCAAGCTGCATCGCACCCTGGGCGCCACCTGCCTGCTGCCCGCCATCTTCACCATCGTCGAGCCCGTCATCTTCGGTCTGCCCGTCGTGCTCAACCCCTACCTCATGATCCCGTTCGTGCTCTCTGGTGTTGTTGGCGCTGGCGTGGGCTACGCAATGATGGCCATGCCCATGTTCGGCAAGTTCTTCGTCAACCTGCCGTGGGCCACGCCTCCCTTCCTGCTTGGCCCTCTGGGCACCGGTGACGTCAAGTCCGTCCTGATTGTGGCTGTCGTCTTTGCCCTCGGTATGCTCATCTACCTGCCCTTCTGGCGCCTGTACGTGAAGCACTACCAGGAGGAGCTGGGCGAGGAGACCGAAGAGGTCGCAGCCTAGGAAAGCCCTTCCTTCCCAGGCCCGGCTGCGCGGTCAACGCAGCCGGGCCTTTCTATCCCAAAGTCATGCACCGACGCGCATTGCGAGAAAGGCAAGAACCATGGCAATCACGAGCAAGTTTCTCTGGGGCGGATCGATCAGCGCGGCCCAGATCGAGGGCGGCTGGAACGAGGGCGGCAGGAGCCCCGTTCAGATTGACTACGCCGCGCCTGCCCAGGGCACCGAGCCTCGCCTGATTCACTTCCGCAATGCGGACGGAACGCGTGGGACCATGCGCCAGTTCGAGCACCTGCCCGAGGGTGCCCGCTACGAGCTCTTTGATGACGTGTCCTACACCAATCACGAGGGGAGCGACTTCTACCATCACTGGGAAGAGGACATCCGCCTGCTGGGGGAGATGGGCTTTACCACCTTCAACACCACCGTCAGCTGGGCTCGCGTCTACCCGCACGGCATCGATGGCGGCGTTAACCAAGAGGGCGTCGAGTTCTACCGCAAGGTGTTTACGCTCGCCCGCGAGCTGGGCATGGACCCGGTCATCACCCTCTACAAGTACGACGAGCCCGTGTGGATGGAGGAGACGTACGGTGGCTGGACCAACCGCGCCATGATTGACGAGTTTGTGACCTTCGCAAAGACCTGCTTCACCGAGTACAAGGGTCTCGTCGACAAGTGGCTCACTTTCAACGAGATCAACGTCATCATTCAGCTGCCCGAGAGCTATCGCCTGACGGAGCTGCACAACCAGATGGTTGCCTCGGCTCGCTCGGTCCAGGCGGCCCACGAGATCGATCCCGACATCAAGGTGGGTTGCATGATCGCGGGCCAGTGCTGCTATCCCTTCACCTGCGATCCCGAGGACGTGCTGGCTTGCTACCAGGCCATGCAGGACGAGTTCTTCTACTGCGCCGACACCATGGTGCGAGGAGCCTACCCCCGCACCGCCCCGCGCCTGTGGAAGAAGCGCGGCTGGGACTACGAGGTCTCCGACGAGGACAAGGCTGACCTCATGGCTGGCAAGGCGGACTTCATGGCCTTCAGCTACTACAGCTCCTCGACGGTGACCACCCATACCGAGAACCACGAGGTGGTGGGCGGCAACCTCTCGAGTGGCCCCAAGAATCCCTACATCGAGACGAGCGACTGGGGCTGGCAGATGGACCCGACGGGTTACCGTTATTTCCTCAACGTGATGTACGACCGCTACCAGGTGCCGCTCTTTGACGTGGAGAACGGCCTGGGTGCCTTCGACGAGGTTGTGGTGGAGGATGGCGTGGAGCGCGTGCACGACCCGTACCGCATCGGCTACCTGCGCGACCACATCCGCAACCTCCGCGCGGCCATCGACGAGGACGGCGTGGACATCTTTGGCTACACCACCTGGGGTCCGATTGACCTCGTGTCGTTCAACACCGGCCAGATGAAGAAGCGCTACGGCTTCATCTACGTGGACCGCAACGACGACGGCACTGGTGACCTGCACCGCGTGCGCAAGGACTCGTTCTGGTGGTACAAGTCGGTCATCGCCAGCGACGGGCACGATCTAGGATAAGTGCTGAAATGGTTTGCGAGATTACCGCACAACCAATCATCACGTGTAAGCAGCGCCGGCTCCATGGAAGACCACGGAGCCGGCGCTGCTTCTGTTGGTGGCGTTACTGCTGACCAAACCTCTCGGGATGCATCTCGTCGAGGCGCGCGTCAATGTCGGCCATCTCCTCGGGCGTGAGGATGATGTCAGCGGCGGCGAGGTTCTCGCGCATGCGGGCGGGGTTGGTGGTGCCGGGGATGGGTACGAGGTACGGGCGCTTGTTGAGGATCCAGGCAAGGCAGAGCTGCGTCCAAGTGCACTCGTGCCTCTGGGAGTACTCCTCCAGCAGGGCATAGAGCGGGGCGGCTTCGGCCACGCCCTTCTCTGAGTACTGCGGGATGAAGCGGCGGAAGTCGTCACCCTCGCGCATGAGGTGCTTGATGTCGGCCGGTGCGGTGAGGAAGCCTTTCATGAGCGGGGTGTAGGTAGTTGCTGCGATGCCCAGCTCCTCAAGCACGGGGAAGAGCTTCTCGGTGTCGCGGTTGGCCATGTTGAGCTTGTTCTGGATGACCGCGACGGGCGTGACGGCATGCGCGCGGCGCAGGTAGTCTGGATCGGTGACCTCGGAGATGCCCCAGGCGAGTACCTTGCCCTCCTTGATGAGGTCGCCCACGACGCCCGCCAGCTCCTCGGGACTGACGCGCTCGTCGCGGCGCGCCTGGTAGAGGATGTCGAGGTGGTCGGTGCGCAACTGGCGTAGGCTGGTCTCCACGGTCTCGCGAATGGCGGTCTCGGAGGAGTCGTAGACAAAGGCGTGACCCGCGCCAATCTTGACACCGAACTTAGTGGCAATGGTCACCTGGTCTCGCACCGGCTCGAGTGCCTCGCCCACCACGAGCTCGTTGTTTGCATCATTGCCCGCGCGGGTGACGCCAGTGTACATTCCTGACGTGTCGAAGTAGGTGTAGCCTGCCTCCACGGCTTTGCGTACGACGCGCACGGCGTCGGCCTGCTCCATGGCATAGCCGTGGGCATGGGAGAGACCCATGCATCCGTAGCCCACCGCGCTGACCTCAAAACCACTGTTGCCCAAAACCCTTGTTTGCATTGTTCTTTCCTTCCACGCGCCCTCTTTGATTCCATTGAAGCAGGCGGGAGCGGTCATGACTAATACCTATTGAATATTGCAAACGATGCCCCGTATATATGAATCGATTGTTTGCCGCTTTGGTCGAGTCATCCTCAAAGGGGCTATCGAGACTATGCATCAATTGCATAACACGATAGGTGTTATAGGTAGTGGATTGTATGACAGATCGCCCGTAGACTAGCCCCAAGACAAAGCGCCACGAGGCACGCGAGCGAAAGGACACTGCCATGACCACCACCTTCCCGACTAACTTCCTTTGGGGTTCCTCAACCAACGCCCAGCAGTTCGAGGGTGGCCGCAGCGAGGGTGGCGTGGGCACCTCCATTGCCGACGTGCGCGTGATCCTCGGCTACGAGGACGCCGACTTCAGCGGCTTCAAGATCGCAGCCGACCACTACCATCACCTGGAGGAGGACCTCGACCTCTACGCCGATCTGGGCTTCCAGACCTACCGCTTCTCCATGGCCTGGACGCGCATCTTCCCTCAGGGCGACGAGGCCACGCCCAACGCCGAGGGCTTGGCCTTCTACGACCGCATGGTCGACGGCCTGATTGCGCGCAATATCGTGCCCATCTGCACTCTACGCCTACGACCTGCCGCAGCACTTGGTGGAGAAGTACGGTGGCTGGGCTAATCGTGCCTCCGTGGAGGACTACACCCGCTACGTGGCCACCGTGATCGAGCACTTCAAGGGCCGCATCAAGTACTACGTGCCCTTCAACGAGTACAACTGCATCTGGATCGACCGCGCCTACATGACGGGCACCCCGGTGGAGAACAACACCGACATGTTCAAGGTCATCCACCACATGGACCTGTGCTATGCCACCGCGTGCAAACTCGTGCACGAGATCGACCCCGAGGCCAAGGTGGGCACCAACATCGCCAACAACATCGCCTACCCCGCGAGCCCGCGCCCCGAGGACGTGGAGGAGACCGAGAAGCACAAGTACTTCATGGGCTGGGGCTTCACCGACATCCAGACGCGCGGCTACTACCCCAAGTACTTCCTCAACCGCTTCGAGGGCGTGGACTTCGACGCGATCATCCAGGGCGGCGACCTGGCCTTCATGAAGGAGCACATCAAGCCCGACTTCATCAGCCTGACCTACTACTTCACCACGGTCATCGCCGAGGGCGAGCGCGAGGGCAACGCCATGTCCAACGGCCACGTCAACCCCTACTGCGACCACACCGAGTGGGGCTGGTCCATCGAGCCCTATGGCTTCTACCTCATGCTCATGGAGTACTGGCACCGCTACCAGCTGCCCATCCTCATCCTGGAGAACGGCCTGGGGCACCGCGACGAGCTGGTGGAGGAAGACGGCGTGCAGCGCGTGCACGACCAGAACCGCATCAAGTTCCTGCGCGACCACATCCAGTGGATGGCCAAGGCAGTGGATGACGGCGTGGAGATGGTGGGCTACTGCACCTGGGCCGCGATTGACCTCTACAGCACCCGCGAGGGCTTTGGCAAGCGCTACGGCTTCGTGTACATCGACGCGGAGAACGGCTTCAAGCGTATCAAGAAGGATTCGTTTGCCTGGTACACCAAGGTGATTGCCTCCAACGGGTCTGACCTGGAGGACTAAAAGCATCATGATCGGCCTTGCGATCGGATCGGTCGCAAGGCCTCTTTTCCTACTTTGACAAACTACTCACAATTTAGTTTGTTGTGAGTAGTTATGTTGTAAAAGTCCAGTTGATGAGCAGCGATTTACTCACAATGAAATAGGTTGTGAGTAGTTTTCGTGTTGGCATCGTGGCACCCCACCATCTCTTTGCCACCCATCGTCCGATTCCCAAAGGCATGCGCTGCACGTATGGCATTCAATACGCCATAGGTCTTTGTGCCTGTGGTTCGCGCCCCATACACTAGAAAGCGGTAAGCCCGATAGTGGGCTACCTGTCTGACTACCTACGAGAATGGAACCACATGGCTGCGCTCGAAACCCTGCTTCCCGTCTTCTTCATGCTCGCCCTCGGGTGGCTCTGCCGCACCTTTGACTGGGTGAGCCGCGAGCAGAAGGACGGCGCCAACGCGCTCGTCTTTGACGTGCTCTTTCCCGTCATGATCTTCAACCTGCTGGCGAGCGCGCAGCTAGATGTGGGCGTTCTGCCCATCGTGGGCTATGTGCTGGTGATGTACCTGCTGGCAATGTTTGTGGTCGGGCCTCGAACGGTGCGTTTTACCGGTCAGAGCCAAGCGCACTTCTCCAAGTACCTGCTGGTCACGCACGAAGGCGGCAACGTGGCCCTGCCGCTCTATCTGGCCATCGTCGGCGCCTCGTCCAACACCGTGATCTTTGACCTAGCGGGCACCTTCACCTGCTTCATCGTGATTCCCATCATGGTTGCGCGCGAGGCGGCACGCGGAGCCAACGCGGCAGACATCGTGCGCACCATCGTGACCAACCCGTTCATCATCGCCGTGGCCCTTGGGCTGGGCTTCAACCTCACCGGACTTTACGGACTGATCATAGGTTCGCCGTTTGGCTCCGCCTGGACCAAGACCATCTCCATGGTCACGAGTCCTATCATCGGGCTCATCCTCTTCTGCCTGGGCTATGACCTCACGGTGGACAGGCGTGCGCTGGCACCCATCCTGCGGCTGGGGGTGGTGCGCCTGGCGTGGTCGGTGGCCATCATTCTGGGCTTCTTCCTGCTGTTCCATGCACGCATGGCCGACCATGAGTTTTTGATGGCGGTGCTCATCTACTTCATGTGCCCGACGGGCTTTGGCATGGCGCCGCTGCTGACCCCGCTCTACAAAAGCGATCGCGACGCGAGCTTTACCTCCGCCTTCATGTCGCTCTACATCGTGGTGACGCTCGTGGCCTACACGCTGGTCGTGCTGCTGGTGGCATGAGGCCGACCGTGCAAGGCTCGTGTCTGCTTACAGCCGGTTGATACACGACCAAGTTTAGTTCGTGCCCGGAATGGTGACGAGCGTGTGCGGGAGAGCTGCATTATATGGAAGGGGTCGTGCCTCTTTGCTGGGAGGCACGGCCTCCGTCTTGCCTATGCAACCAGGAAGTTCATGACCAGGCTGATCATCAGCTCCTTCTCCTGAGGGCGAGACTCGGCAAGCATGATGGTGAGCGCTACCAGTACCTCGTCGGCAAGGAGCTTGTTTCCCTCCTCATCGAAGAGCCGGTGGTTGCGGTCGAGGAAGTAGAGGAAGACTGCTGCCGCGATGCGCTTGTTGCCATCGAGGAAGCTGTGGTTCTTGACCACGAAGTACAGCAGATTGGCTGCCTTCTCCTCGACCGTGGGATACGCTTCCTGTCCGGCAAAGCCAGCATAGATGTCTCCTATGCTTGCCTTGAAGGAGTCATCCTTCTCCACGCCAAAGAGGTCTGACTCGTTGCCAAAGCGCATCCGAGCGATGACTTCGCGGCACTCCTCATAGGTAAGCGTGTATGCGTCACGAGAGCCGTCGGGCCGCAGGATGGCTTGATGGTCGTAGTCGTCGAGCAGGTCGAGCGCGTGGGAGTAGCTCTGAACGATGTCGAGCACCTGACGTACCGACAAGTCTCCCTCGGGAAGGCGCGCCACGATGCTCATGGTCTGGCCGAGCTCGCGCAGGCGTCGCTCGTTGGCGGCGTAACCCTTGAAGAGATACGACCGAAGAATGCTAGTCGCCCACCTTCTGAACTCAACGCCACGACGTGACTTAACGCGGTAGCCGACCGAAATGATGGTGTCTAGGCTGTAGAACGCTACCGGTCGGTCTGCCCCAGCAACGCGCAAAAAACGCACGTTAGTGCCTTCTACCAGCTCTTTCTCGTTGAAAATATTGCGTATGTGCCGACGAATTACGCTGACGCTTCGATCAAAGAGAGTCGCCATTTGATCGGCGCTCAACCACACTTCGCCTTGAGCTACATCCACCTCCACGGGCAGTGTGACCGCTCCGTCGCTCGATTCGAACAGGACCATTTCTGTAGCAGCCATGATTACCTCCAGACAGGTTGGAGCTCTCTGACCAATGGGTGCGCTACGGAAACGCTCACTGCGGAGTTGAAAGCGTGGCCGCATTCTGGCGGCAAACGCCCCTTATAAGCACGCAGGCTCTCGCGTTAAAAGGGGAAGGGCCCGTACCACTCTCGCTCTCGCGCAGCTGCTCTGACGACCCCGCCTCTTTATAGCGAAGTCATTATAGCGTGAAACTAGAACAGATGTACTACTTGTTTTCGCAAATTTGTAGGCCTGCTTGTCAACGATTGCCCCGTGCGGTATCTCGTATCTTGCGAAGCGTAGGGTGCTCCTCTACTGGCGCACATACTCTTCCGAGGCGAGAGGGCGTCATGCCCAGAGACAACATCAGCAAGACCGCGCAGGTCAACGTCCAAGTGCTCGCGGGGCTAGGGCTTCCCGAGGCGGTCCGCTTCCGCGACGCGCTGCAGCAGGAGAGCGATCCACGTGCGGTGCTGTCGCGCATTCCGTATGCGCGGCGGATTCCCGTGTGCATCTCAACCATCCCGGAAGCCCTCTATCGGAGCGCCATATGGCATGTGCCTGTAGAGCTGCGCAAACGGGGCAAGGTACATCACACCGGCGTGTCCAACTTCTAGCTACGCTTTCTTGCCTGGTACGATGCGGGGGCTGCCACATCCCAAGATCCAGATGAGCTGAGACGGACGCTCGTCAACGTCATGCAAGAGTTCTACTGGTACGCCAAGTGCATCGCCAGCAACGGGGAGGATCTGGCCTAGCGGTCCCTGCGCCTGACAACCGAACAGCTTCGCCGAGAGGGGAGAGCTCCGGGTTAATGCCCGGGGCTCTCCTGTTAGACTGTGCTCAAGTGCGTGCGAGGGGAGGCCACATGGGCATCTTTGCAGGATTGCGTACGTTTACCTTCGGGGCGATTGCCCTGCGCCTGCTCGGTGCGCTGCTCTGCGGCACCATGGTGGGTGTGGACCGAGAGATGCGCAACAAGAAGGCAGGCCTCAAGACGCACGTGCTGGTCTGCCTCGGTGCGGCGCTCTGCATGATCGTGTCGGAGTGCATCATCTTGGGGCGCGAGGGCGTCACGACCGATGCCACCCGCATTGCGGCCAACGTGGTGACGGGTGTCGGCTTCCTCTGCGCCGCCTCGCTCATTACCAGGGGAAACGGCTCCCTGCATGGACTCACCACGGCAGCTGGCCTCTGGACCACGGCGGTCATCGGCCTGGCCTGTGGCTCGGGTTGGCTCGAGGTTGGTCTGCTAACAGCCTTCATCGTGCTCTTCGTGTTTGCGGTGTATGGCCGCCTGGACGCCTACCTCACGAGCATCTCGCGTGGCTTCGACCTCTACGCCGAGATCGTGGACTACGAGGACCTGCCCAAGCTGCTGGACGCCCTTCACGCCCACGACGTGACGTTTAACGGCCTCACGGTGTCCAAGAGCCCGGTGGGAAGCGCCATTGTGCAGCTCAATGCCACCACCCAGCGCCTGGGCCAGAAGGAGGAAGTGGCCAAGAGCCTGCGCGCAATCGAGGGCGTGCGGTACCTCGAGATGTTCTGATACATACTGGCCGGCAGCACGGCATGAAAGGATGCAAGCATTTGGACAAGACGTCCGAATCGAATAGGAGGGAGTAAGGCATGGCATTCAAGGAAGGGTTCCTGTGGGGTGGCGCGACGGCGGCCAACCAGTTTGAGGGCGGCTACGACGCCGATGGCAAGGGCCTCAGCGTCCCCGATGTCATCATGGGTGGCACGGTCGACAAGCCGCGCTTCATCACGCCGGGCGGCGTGCGCGAGGGGGAGTACTACCCCAGCCATGAGGCCATCGACTTCTACCATCACTTTGAGGAGGACATCGACCTCTTTGGCGAGATGGGCTTCAAGTGCTTCCGCATGTCAACGCAGTGGAGCCGCATCTTCCCCAACGGCGACGACGCCGAGCCCTGCCAGGCAGGCATCGACTTCTACCGCAAGGTGTTCGAGGCCTGCAAGCGCAACGGCATCGAGCCGCTCGTGACCATCAGCCACTACGAGTTCCCGCTGGCGCTGTCGCACAAGTATGGCGGCTGGGACAACCCCAAGGTCATCGACCTGTGGGTGCGCTTCTGCGAGCTGCTCTTCACCGAGTACAAGGACCTCGTGCACTACTGGCTGACGTTCAACGAGATCAATGCGGGTACCATCCCCGGCATGGGCGACGTGATGGGCGTGGGCATCCTGCCGCCCGAGGACGTGGCCATGACCTTTGGCGCCTGCGACTGGGATGACCCAAAGCGTCGTCTGACCGGTCTGCACAACCAGTTTGTGGCGTCGGCCAAGGCCGTGCAGCTCGCGCACCAGATCAATCCCGAGAACAAGGTCGGCTGCATGATTGCGGGCAACACCAACTACCCGCGCACCTGCAACCCCGACGACGTCGTGGCTGCCATGGAAGCCGACCGCGAGTTCAACTTCTACTGCGGCGACGTGCAGGTGCGAGGCGCGTACCCGGTGTGGTCGCCCGTCCTGTGGGAGAAGCAGGGCGTGGATGCCGACTACATGTGGGGTCTGGCCAAGCGCGACGCCGAGGTCCTCGCGGCAGGCACCGTGGACTTCTACAGCTTCAGCTACTACCAGTCCAACACCGTCTCGGTCGATCCCGAGATGAAGAAGGGCGGCGGCAACCTCTTTGGTGGCGTGCCCAACCCGTACCTCAAGGCATCCGACTGGGGCTGGACCGTGGACCCCAAGGGCCTGCGTTACTACCTCGAAACGGTCTACGACCGCTACCAGATTCCCCTGATGATCGTGGAGAACGGCCTGGGCGCCGTGGACGAGCGCTCCGAGGACGGCAAGTTCCACGACGACTACCGCATCGACTACCTGCGCGAGCACATCAAGGAGATGCAGGTGGCCGTTGACCACGGCGTGGACCTCATGGGCTACACCATGTGGGGCTGCATCGACCTCGTCTCCGCCTCCACCGGCGAGATGAAGAAGCGCTACGGCTTCATCTACGTGGACAAGGACAACGACGGCAACGGCGACCTGCACCGCGAGAAGAAGGACTCCTTCGATTGGTATGCCAAGGTCATCGCATCCAACGGGACCGACCTCGACTAAGACGCATGCGACAGCAGTTGTGTGGGGCGAAGGGGCGTGTCTCCTTCGCCCCCATTCATGCACGGGATGCATACCTTGGCCTAGGAGATAGGTATTGGAGTCGTCCCGCGCAAGCTGGCACAATGAGGGCGTACAGGTATGCTGCCGTGGGGACGGCGGCCGAGGGAGAGGGGAACTCATGATTTATCGCGACTTCAAGGACTTGAAGCTGTCGGGTCTGGGTCTGGGTGCCATGCGTCTGCCCGTCATCGACGGCGACGACCACACCATCGACGAGCCTGCCGCTGCCGCCATGGTTGACTACGCCATGGAGCACGGCATCAACTACTACGACACCGCGTGGGGCTACCACGGCGGCCACTCCGAGGAGGTGCTCGGCCGCGCGCTGGCCAAGTACCCGCGCGACAGCTTCTATCTGGCCACCAAGTTCCCGGGCTACGACAACCGCAACTTTGGCAAGGTCGAGGAGATCTTCGAGAAGCAGCTGGAGAAGTGTGGCGTCGACTACTTTGACTTCTACCTCTGCCACAACGTGACCGAGTCCAACATCGACGACTACCTGGCCGACGACCGCTTTGGCACCGTGAGTTACCTGCTCGAGCAGAAGAAGGCCGGACGCATCCGCCATCTGGGCTTCTCCTGCCACGGCGCGCTGCCCGTGCTCTCCGCCTTCCTCGAGAAGTACGGCTCGGACATGGAGTTCTGCCAGCTGCAGCTCAACTACATCGACTGGCACTTCCAGAAGGATGCCGAGAAGGTCGAGCTACTGGCCGAGTACGGCATTCCCGTGTGGGTCATGGAGCCCCTTCGTGGCGGCAAGCTGGCCACGCTGCCCGAGCAGTACGAGGCCCAGCTCAAGGCGCTGCGTCCCGACGAGACCATCCCTGCGTGGGCCTTCCGCTTCCTGCAGACGGTGCCGCAGGTCACCATGGTGCTCTCCGGCATGTCCAACATGGAGCAGCTGCAGCAGAACATCGCGACCTGGAACGAGGACAAGCCCCTCACCGACGAGGAGTGGGACGCCATCCTCACCATTGGCGACACCATGGCCACCGGTGTGCCCTGCACCGCGTGCCACTACTGCACCAACCACTGCCCCATGGAGCTGGACATTCCTCACCTCATCGCGCTGTACAACGAGCACAAGTTCACCGGTGGCGGCTTTATTGCCCCGATGGCCCTGGGTGCCCTGCCCGACGACAAGCAGCCGAGCGCCTGCATCGCGTGCGGCAGCTGCGCCGCCGTGTGCCCGCAGCAGATTGACATCCCCGGCGTGCTGGCCGACTTTGCCGAGCTGATGGCCTAGCAGATACCTCTCAGCAATTGACGGTGGCACGCCTTTGCGAAAAGGGCGTGCCGCCAGTTATCTGCGTTCGCGTACACTCGTGACGAGCGAAGCGAGAAGGGGGAGTTCCATGCTGCTGTATGTGAACGGGTGTCTGCGCGATGAGTCCAGGACCAAGCGACTTGCCGACCTATGGCTGGAGCGCCGTACCTATGAGGGCGAGGTGTGCAGGGTCGATCTTGCCCGCCTCGACGTCGACCCGCTCGATGCGGTGGGTCCGAACCCCTTGGGCGCATACAGCAAGGCTGTGCGCACAGCCAGCTACGAGCACCCGATGTTCCGCTTTGCCACGCAGTTTGCGCAGGCAGACGAGGTGCTCATTGCTGCTCCCTTCTGGAACTACTCTCTGCCTGCCAAGTTGCACGCCTACCTCGAGCTGGTGTGCAGCCAGGGCGTGACCTTTGACATCGACGAGACGGGTGCTTACGTGAGCCTCTGCCACATCGGACGCCTGACGTATGTGACCACGGCTGGTGGCGCGCAGGTGGACCCGCTCGACGACCATGCCTTTGGCTACGTGCGCACGCTGGCAGAGCGCTTCTGGCACATCGATGACGTGAGGTGCGTTGCGGCGTGGGGCTTGGATGGTCCCAGTGCCAATGTCGACCAGCTGCTCCTAGAGGCGGCCGAGCAGTAAGCCTAATACCAGGGTCTATGACGGCGGCCCGCGCATCGGGTGATGCGTGGGCCGCCGTGGTCAATGCTTGTTGGGTTGGTTGATCAGCCAAGTGTGCCGTCGGCCTCGAGGGCCTGGCGCAGGCGCTCGTAGTGGAGGAAGGTGCCGCCCTGGGCCAGCTGGCTGATCTCGTCCCAGGTGGCCAGCCTGAAGTCGATGGCCTCGCCGTCGATTAGCGAGACGTCGCTTGGCTCGAAGTCGAGCTTGATGTGGTAGATGTCTACGAAGTAGTTGTCGCCGCGCTTGAGGTCCACGTTCTCGTAGCCGTAGACGGGGGAGAGGTCCTCGGGCCCTAGCTCGAGCCCCACCTCTTCGGGCACCTCGCGCCGTACGGCATCGAGCGAGCTCTCGCCGGCGCGCACGCCGCCGCCGGTCACCTCCCACCAGCCAGCGCCCCAGTGCTTGTCGAGTGAGCGCTGCGTGATGAGGAAGCGCCCAGAGGTGTCCTCGATGAGGGCGAGGACGTACAGCATGTATTGGCCCTCGGCAAGGAAGGCTCCCTCGCGGGGGATGACGAGGCCCGTGCGCTGGCGCTGGGCATCGTAGATATCGATCATCTCTTGCATGTGGCGTGCTCCCGTGTGTTGTGGTCAAGCGCTGACATTGTACGACCTCGCCGCCTGCATGCGCGCAGGCTGCCACAAAGCCGCAACGAGGTGGCGGTCCTGCCGATGCTGGGCGTTGGCGTCCGATCCCTAGCCCCACATGGTGCCCGCCTTGTGGGCGCGCACGGCCAGCATGGTGGGAATGCCCAGCTCGGACAGGCGACCCTCGCCGTTGACGTCGTCGTATGCGTCATCGATGACAAAGCCCGCCCTCAGCAAGGCGCGGAGCAGCTCGCCAGCGGTGTGCGAGAACTGCATGCCCACCTCCTCGAGGTCGTCCTGCTCGAGCAGCTCGGGGTTGCTTATGGGGTCGTAGGGCAGGCCGCGCACCACGCGCTCCTCCGCCTCGTCGGTTACATAGTTGAAGCCCGTGTCCCAGCCGGTCAGTAGCACGCCGCCGGGACGCAGCACGCGCGCGATCTCGTAGAAGATGGGTTGAACATCGCGCACGTAGCACAGGCTCACGGGGTTGACGACCAGGTCAAAGTGGTCGTCGGTAAAGGGCAGCATTTGGGTCATGTCGGCGTGGACCACGTTGATGTGGTAACCCTCGCGCTTGGCCACCATGCGCTCGCTCTCCAGCTGGGCGGGCGTGTAGTCGAGCACCGTGCAGTAGGCGCCCGCCGCCGTGAGAATGGGCATCTGCTGGCCTCCGCCGCTGGCGAGCCCCAGCACCTCGGCTCCCTTGAGAGGCGGCCACCAGCTGGCGGGGACGGGGATGGTGGGAGTGAGCAGCAGCTGCCAGTCGCCCTGACGAGCCCTGAGATAGGTCTCGTGGTCGATGGGGGTGCCCCATTCCCATCCCTCGTCTATCCAGCTGCCGATGACGCGGGCGTTGATGTCCTGGTACTGCTCGTTGGTGGCCATGGGGACTCCTTTGCGCCATGGTGTGTCGATGTGCCTGTCGATTATCGGCCAAATTGCACAGCCCGTACAGGCCTCGCCAGCCGAGGCCACTGCCTGCGTGCGACTGGGCTGGAACAAGATTCCACTGCATTGTTGCGTGTCGACGGGTCACGAGCGCGTTTGTGAAACTCCCTTCCAGAAGACGCCTGCTGGCGCGAGACGGCACGCGGGCTCGCGTACACTGGGTTTGGCTCACATCACGGACGGGGAGGTCACATGGTTCGTTTTGGCATTCTTGGCGCTGGCAACATCGCCCATCGCTTTGCGGCAAGCCTGGCCCACGAGCAGCGTGCCGCGTTGGTCGCGGCCAGCTGTCGGAGCACGCAGAAGGCGGAGACGTTCTTGACCGAGGCGCCGCATGCAGAGGACGCCCGTGCCTACGGCAGCTACGACGAGCTACTTGCAGATTCTGAGGTCGATGCCATCTACCTCGCGCTTCCCCATGCTTACCACAAGGAGTGGGCCATCCGCGCCTTGCGTGCGGGCAAGGCGGTGCTCTGCGAGAAGCCGGCCATGCTCACAGCCCAAGAGATGGCCGAGGTAGCCGAAGTGGCGCGCGAGACGGGCGTGCTCTTTATGGAGGCCATGAAGCCGCGCTTTGTGGCGCTTCGCGCGCAGCTCGCCGAGGCCATCGCCAAAATCGGAACGGTTACGAGCGTCGACGCGACGCTCTGCAACGACATGCTCGGCTTCGTCGAGGGTACGGGCAGCTATCACATGATGCCTGGTCCGGGCGCTGGCGTGCTGCTCGACTGCGGCACCTACTGCGCCAGCTGGATCGAGGAGTTTTGCCCAGGAGAGGGCGAGCTTGTGGGCTTTGCCGGTGCGCAGAAGGACGGCATCGACACCTACGTCGACGCGCGCCTGCGCTACGACGGTGTTGACGCACGCCTAGAGTGCGCTTTTGACCGGGCCAAGCCGCGCACGGCAACCATCGTGGGTGAGCACGGCCGCATCGTGGTCGAGGAGCTGCACCGTCCGCAGCGCGCGACGCTCTATCTGGACGGTGAGGAGCCCTGCGTGCTGGAGGCCCCCTACGAGGTCGACGACTTCTTTGGCGAGGTCAGCCACTTTGTTGGTCTGGTCGAGGCGGGGGAAGCCGAGTCTCCCGTGATGTCGCTCGAGGACTCCGTGCGCACGGCTCGCGTGCTCGATGCCATCCGTGCGGCATTTGCCATGACGCCTGCCGCGCTGGAGGTGCTGCAGGAGCAGGAGCGCGTGTTGCGCTACGACACCAAGTTCGACGCTGACGATGCCTTTGCGCTTGGTGCCGCGGTCAAGGACCTGGCAGGCGACTACGACCTTGGCTATGTGATTCGCATTGTGCGCGAGGCCGACGAGTACGACCTGTTCCGCTGGGGTGCCGACGGCAAGCGCCAGGCCAACTACGACTTTGCGGACGGCAAGCGGCGAGCCGCTCTGCGCCTGGGCCACTGCAGCCTGTGGGGCTACACGCAGGCGCAGCTCGACGGCACGCCGGCCAGTGAACTCTTTGCGCAGGGCGACATGCCCGTGGGTGGTGCCTTCCCCATCCGTGTGGGCGACGAGTGGGTGGCCACGCTCTGCGTGAGCGGCCTGCATGAGGGGCTCGACCACGAGCTACTAGTGCGCGGCCTCTCCAAGGTGCTGGGCAAGAAGGTTCCCGCCTTCACCTGGCTCACGGTGTAAGGGCCTTATAGTCTCACTATCTGCAAACGGAGGGCGGATGCCGACAGATTGGCATCCGCCCTCCGTCTTTCTGGCTCGAGCGATCTTGGCTAGTGTTTGCGATGCGGACGTGGGTTGTGCAGCTTTTGCAGGCAGAGCGCGAGTACGCCCAGGGCGACGGTCTCGCGGTAGTCTGCCACCTTGACCAGGTCGGGAATGTAGGCATTGAGCGCAGATCCAAAGTGGGTTGCTATCTCGGCGCGCAGGGCGTCCATGTCGTCGAGCAGGTCGACGGCCACGTAGATGGCGTCGGGCGAGACAAGCGCTATGTCTGCCACCAGCATGGGCGACACGAGCGCCTGCATGCCTTCGGTGGTGTAGGACTGCTCCCACTCGTGCTCGGAGTCATGATGGCCGTTGAACGCGTGGAACAGCGGGCCGAGCTCGCCGGCAAAGTTGCGACGGCCCTTGGCAAGATGCCCGTCGACGACGAGGCCCTGCCCACCGACGGTGAAGCCGGTCTGCTGGGTGTGCAGCACTACGGTGTCGTAGTCGGTCTGGCTCACGTAGCAGCCCACGGCCGCGGCGTTGGCGTTGTTGTCCACGAACACCTTGGTACCGTAGCGCTCGGCGAGCGTGCGGCCTAGCTCGTAGTCGGTCAGGTCGCCGCCGGCAAAGGCGATGGTTCCCCGGTTGACGATGCCCGGAACGGCGATGCCGATGGCGTCGAGGTCCTCCACGCACAGGTCGTTGATACGCAGGGTGTCGATGAGGTCCTCGACGTCGCGGAGGTCGCCGCGCGGCTTGGTTATGCTGCCGTGGCTGGTGATGTCTCCGTGATCGTAGACGCGCCAGCCGATCCACGTGGAGCGCGGACGATTGATTGCCGTGACCACCAGGACGATCGCGTCGTTCTTGACGTCGCGCATGAAGGTGAGGCGGGTGCCATCCTCTGCGGGAAAGACCGTGTGGTCGGAGACGAGATGCATGACCAGCTTGAGCGCGGCGCCCGCATCGTAGGACGCAAAGACCTTGGGCGGGATCTGCACCACGGCTGCCTCGGGAAAAGCCTGCGAAACGGCCTTGAGCTGGTAGGCAACCTGTGGTGCGAGCAGCACCACGTCGTAGTCGCCTCCCTGGGCCTTAGCCTGCTCGAGGGGAATGGCCTCAAAGGCATAGTCGAGCGAGAGGGTCTTGGCGGCCTCGGCGAGCCTGTTCGCGAACATGGTGGTGGTGAGCCCTGCCGTGCAGCAGAGCAAGACGCGCGTGGTCTCGTAGAGGTCCTGCTGTTGCAGGACGGCGGCCATCTCGCTCATGAGCTCCTTGGCGCGGGCCTCGTCGTCGAGCTCAAAGTGCAGGAAGAACTTGGGCTCGCAGTCGCAGTCGGCATCCATGACGCGCAGTTCCACGATCTCGGGCATGTCGTCGAAGGCGTAGAAGTTAACTTCGCCATGGGCCTGACCGGTAGTGAGGGTGATGTGGTCCTCGTCCACCTGCTCGATGGTGCAGCCGGGAATGCTCAGGCCAAGCACGTACGTGCGAAAGCTGGTGCCAAGCTCGCTCATGTGACGCTCCTCTCGTGGGGATGCCCCCATCGTACGCCATGCGTACCCGGGCAAGCGCGCGCCTGCGGCGGAAAGGGGAGAGTTGTCAGACTACCGTGCGACAGCCCGCATGTGTGCTCCCGCCCATCAATGGGGGTATCAGCCGCGCGTCAGAATGCGCTAGACAATTGCACAATTCGCACCGATGCTCATGCGCAAGGTTTGAGTTTGCATCCATTGTCTGTGCGAGCGTTCCCTCGGAAACTGCTATCTAGGGAAATTGGCAACGGGGGCCCTGCCCCCACGACGAAAGGGGACTGCCATGGATGAGGATCGTCAGGAAGTCTACGACGCGCTGTGCGAGCGCGCCAGCCAGCTGTTTGGCAAGGACGTCGAGGAGTTCTCCCTCGAGACCAAGTTCGCTGACCTTGGCATCAAGTCGGTGCAGGTCTCCCAGATCACCACGTACCTCGAGGATGAGCTCGACATCGAGGTCCCGTACATGAAGTTCCGCCGCTGCGAGACCTTCGGCGACGCCGTGGACTTTGTGGCCGACCTGCTCGACGAGTAGACACGAGTTGGACCTGTGAGGCGCGTCGCCTGGTGCGGCGCGCCTTGTGTCAGGCGGGGCGGCGTTGTGCGCTCCGCACGAACGAAAGGAAGTGATCCGATGCTCGAGCCTCGCATCCCTGAGGATTGGGTACCCATTACCGACAAGAAGCTCTCCGACCTGGTGCAGATGACCGGCGAGCTGGCCACCTTCAACGAGGACGAGGTGCCCATCTACTGGGACCCCGACACCGAGGGCTACATCTTCCTGCACAAGGAGGAGTTCGGCGGCGTCGAGATGATGGCGGCCTATCGTGTGGCTCGCCAGCCCAACGACAACCAGGCCGACGTCGACCTGGCCAAGTCCGACGACCCGATGGCCCGCATGGGCCAGGGCTTCTGCCCGCCGTTCAACCCGCACACCTACGAGGTCGAGCCGGGCATCGTCTGCATGCAGGACCAGGAAGTGGTCATGCGCGACGGCACCAAGATTTACGCCGACATCTATCGTCCCGCGGGCGATGACGTCAAGTGCCCCACCATCGTGAGCTGGTCGTGGTTTGGCAAGCGCCCTGGCGACGGCATGAGCGAGTGGCAGATCATGGGCGTTCCGCCTCAGACCGTGTCCAAGTGCGCCAAGTTCGAGTCGCCCGACCCGCTGTACTGGTGCCACTATGGCTACGCCGTGGCCAACGTCGACGTGCGCGGCGCCGGCCACTCCGAGGGCTCGGTGCACATGTTCACGCACCAGGACCGCGAGGACGGCTACGACTTCGTCGAGTGGGTCGCCCAGCAGCCGTGGTCCAACGGCAAGGTCGGCATGGCCGGCAACTCCGGCGTCGCCATGCATCAGTGGGGCATCGCCTCCACGCAGCCGCCTCACCTGGCCTGCATCGCCCCGTGGGAGAGCACCACGGACCTGTACCGCGAGAGCTTCTTTGAGGGCGGCGTGCCGGCGCTCTCGTTCAACAAGTTCATCGCTGCGCAGGTGACGGGCCCCAATGGCGTGGATGACCAGGTCGCCATGGCCAAGATGTACCCCGACATGAACCCGTACTGGGAGGACAAGCGCCCCGACTTCAAGAAGGTCAAGCTGCCCGTGTACCAGACGGCTGGCTGGTCGCACTTCCACCTGCCGGGCTCCATCAACGCCTACAACCGTTGCCGCTCGCACTTCAAGTGGCTGCGCGCCCACCGCGACTTTGAGTGGCCCGACACCTACAACCCCTACAACCTCGACGAGCTGCGCAAGTTCTACGACCGCTACCTCAAGGGCATCCACAACGGCTGGGAGATGATGCCCAAGGTGCGTCTGGACATCATGGATGCCTACGACGTGGACTACCAGGAGCAGCGTGCCGAGAAGGCGTGGCCCATCAAGCGCACCGAGTACAAGAAGCTCTACCTCGACGCGTCGCAGACGCTGGAGAGCGTGGAGACCGATCACGTGCAGACCTTCGTTGCCGGCACCGAGCCGGTCGAGACCGAGGCCGTGGCCAAGTACAACCCGGTGGACGAGGAGGTCCGCTTCGAGTGGGTCCTGCCCGAGGACACCGAGATCACCGGCCACATGACGCTGCATCTCTGGCTCGAGTGCGAGGGCTGGGACGACATGGACCTCTTCATCAACATCCAGAAGGCCACGGCCGACGGCGAGTGGGTGCCCTGGATGACGCTGGATGAGCCGCACCCCGGCGCGTGGGGCAAGTGCCGCGCGTCCCGCCGCGAGCTGGACACCAAGCTCAGCCGTGCGCATCGTCCGGTGCTCAAGAACACCAGCAGCCAGAAGCTGTCCGAGGGCGAGGTCGTGCCCGTGGACATCGCCATCGTCCCCACCGCCCGCGTGTACCACAAGGGCGAGCGCTTCCGCATCCAGATCGCCGGCCGCTACATCCGTGAGGGTTGGTTCGAGCCGCTGGCCTGGGACGAGGAGGCCAAGGGCACGCACGTCATTCACACCGGTGGCCAGTACGACTCCTGGATCGAGATCCCGGTCATCCCGCCGCGCTACCAGGCGGGGGAGTACATCCGCCGCTAGGATGTGCTGACAGAGCGAGCTAGCCTGCGAGGGTCACGAGCAATCGGGACCCTCGTTCTTGTGCGTTGCCACTCGGGCATTGTGAGAACAACCAAAGCCATCTCGCTCGGGGCAAGGGCGTTTCGGGCGCACGGACGGTGCGACTCCCTCTCCGCGTCCATACGATTGAAACACTGATATCCATGCCCCTGCTGGCATGGCACATGGAGAGGAGCACACATGAAGGTTATGGCCATTTGCGCTGGTCGCAAGAACGGCAACGGCGAGATCCTCGCCAAGGAGGCCCTGGCTGCCGCACAGGCCGCCGGCGCCGAGGTCGAGATGATCAACCTGTTTGACTACAACATCCTTCCCTGCACGGGCTGCGAGAGCTGCACCATGCAGATGGGCGAGGTCGCCATGGACCCGACCAAGAAGTACCACGGCTGCGTCCTCAAGAACAAGGACGACGTGGACGCGCTCATTGCCGAGATGCACACCTGCGAGGGCGTCATCTTCTCCGTGCCCACCTACGACCTGACCCCCAGCTCGCTCTACACCCGCTTTGCCCAGCGCTTCCTGGCCTACGAGCTCTCCTTCCTGCTGGAGATCGGCGTCGTGGACCACAACCCGCACACCGTTGCCGGCCTCATCGCCGTGGGCGGCTCCATGCACGACTGGCAGACGCTGGCCCTCGAGAGCCTGCAGGCCACCATGTTCACCATGTCGCTCACCGTCGTCGACCGCTTCATGAGCCAGCGCGTCGGTCGTCCGGGCAACGTCCTGCTGCATCAGGAGCAGCTCGACCGCGCTCACCAGATGGGCGAGAACATCGTCAAGGCCATCCAGACCCCGGTCGAGGAGCGCACCTGGCTGGGCGATCCCAACGACGGCGTCTGCCCCGTGTGCCACTCCAGCCTCGTCTACCCCGGCGACCCGCACTGGGACGGCATCGAGTTCCCGTACGAGTGCGCCGTGTGCGGCTGCGGCGGCGATCTGGGCACCAACCCCGAGACCGGTAAGCCCATGCTCATCATCGACCCTGAGAACGGCAAGATCCGCGACCGCAACAACGACAAGGCCCGCGCCGAGCACCTCAACGAGATCATCCAGACCCGCATTGGCTTCTTCCAGCAGATGGACGAGGTCAAGCCGCTCATGGCCAAGTATCGCGACATGAAGTTCCCGACCTTCACCATCGAGCGCTAGGCTCTCTCGCATAGCTTGTGGGCGACGCCCCAACGGCTCTTGTCCGTTGGGGCGTCGTTCTCTCTTTTGGGTCTGTTGGCTTGCGCTATCCGTGCATCTGCTCGCGGGTCAGGCGCAAACGTGGGGTAAACATGCCCAGGCTCACGAGGATCTTGAAGCTCAACTGCAGCATGAACAGGTCCTCACCGCTGGCGAGGTCCATGCCCAGCTGCTTGCGAATGCGGCCCAGTCGGTAGAGCATCGTGTTCTTGTGCAGCGTGAGCAGCTCGGCGGCACGGGCGGTGGAGCCGGCCACCTGCAGGTAGCAGTAGAGCGTCTCCATGAGCTCGCTGTTGTGGTCCTCGTCGTACTCCATGAGCGAGATCAACGCGGGATGGCAGAGCGAGAGCAGGTCGGTGCGCCGTCCGGCGAGCTCCATCATGTGGGCGTAGGCATAGTTGCAGTAGCGGTAGAGGCCACCGTCGTCGATGGCGCGGGATGTCTGCTCGCCATAGCGTATGGCGGCGCGTGCCTGCTCGTAGGCCTTGCGGGTCTCCACGATGGACGTGAAGATGTTGGACACGCCCACAGTGAGCCCGTTGAGTGCGGCCACCTCGCGCAGCTTGGCCTCGGCCTTGGGCGAGAAGCCCACGTCGGCGTCGCGCGAGAGCAACGCCACGAGCTGCTGGTGGTGGCGCGTGTA
This sequence comes from uncultured Coriobacteriaceae bacterium, assembly GCA_902779675.1. Classification (GTDB taxonomy): domain Bacteria; phylum Actinomycetota; class Coriobacteriia; order Coriobacteriales; family Atopobiaceae; genus UBA1367. The sequence goes on from CACZCK010000007.1 coordinate 94,818, forward strand.
CAGGGCGTGATGCAAGAGCGGGCGCAGCTGGCCGGCCACGTGCTCGGCCTGCACCTGCGAGAGGCCCTCGCCCGGCGCATGCAGGCACACCACGTAGAGCAGCTCCTTGGGGTGGAAGTTGAGCGCCTTCATGCGCCGTAGGGTGACGGCGACGCTGGGGGAGCGGTCACCCAGCAGGTTCTCGAGGAAGTAGGAGCCCAGCTCGCCGCTCGTGGGGCCCCAGACCTCCGACTTCTGCATCTCCTGCGCCACGAAGCCGGAGAGTCGCACGAAGGCCTCGCGGTCGAGGTCGCCAAAGGGATGGCTGCGCTCCATCATCATGACGTGTGCGATGCAGACGCCGCGCACCATGACGGCCAGGGTCATGGTGTTGCAGTCGAGGATTCTGTTGTACTGCTCGTAGGGGCCCTTGCTGCGCGCGATCTCTGAGTCTATGTGGCTGTCGCGGATGTAGGAGACGGCCTCGTCGAGCACCGTCTCGTTGGCGATCTCCGCGCACATCACGCGGGCAAGGCGCGAGTCGCCCTCGGGAAGGTCGCCCAGATGGTAGGCGACGTAGCGGTACGTGGGGTCCACGACCACGATGGGGTTGCCCAGTGCCGTGGCGGCCTCCTCGATGAGGTATTGCAAGCCCTGGTTGGAGAAGTGCGCCACCAGCAGCCGCCGGACGATGGCCGAGAGCTCCTGATTCTCGAGAAACGCCGTCTGCAACGCGTTATAGCAGGTAAAGAGGTTGGTGCCTGCAGCTAACCAGAGCAGGTTGACGTTGGGCTGCTGCACGAGGCTCTGCGGTGCGGAAGCGCCGTCGACCACGACGCAGCAGAACTGCCGCGCTGCGGGCACGTGGTCGGGGAGCAGCTCGCTGTCGGTGAAGTAGAGCACGTCGCCGCGCGGGTCGAGGCATGCGTCGCCCGTGAGGAAGGCGACGTTATAGACGTCGCAGGCGGGGTCCGAGAGCGAGACGGAGTCGACGGCGCCCTCGGGCAGGCGTGCAAGCAGTTCGTCGAGTCGCATTCGATGCCTCCCATGGGAACGGTGCTGCCAGGTGCGTCGGAAACGCCGCACCGACGGCTTGTGCGAACACACAAGAGGATACGACTTTTTACGCAGAAACGTCGGGTGGCGGAACCTCGTTTACGCAAGCGAAGGCATGGATTATTGATACAACGCAATTCCTGTCCACTAGCGGAAGGAGTGGAGCACATGAAGGTAGGCAAGTACGCACGCAGCGTGTCCATCGTGGGCGTCGGCTGCACCCCGTTCACCAACTTCGAGGACCATCCCGAGACCAAGGGCATGAGTGAGGGCGAGGCCTTCGGCTACGCCGCCCTCGAGGCCATCGCCGATGCCGGGCTCGAGCCGCGCGACATCCAATACTTCTACCATGGTTCCGCCAACCCCTTCATGATCGGCGACTCGCTGACCCCCAACATGCAGGTGGCCGACTGGTTTGGCACCCGTGGCATTGGCTCCGTGCACCATTCCGAGGCCTGCTGCACCGGCTATGTGGCCATGCAGGAGGCCGCCATGGCCATCGCCTCCGGCGAGTTCGACATCGTCCTCTCCGGCGCCGTCGACCTGGCCGCGAGCCTGCCCGTCGTGGGTGCCCCCGGCTGCTTCCGCCGCGACTTCCCGCTCGAGGAGATGCTCCCCTCCATCCCCATGGTCTACGACCGCGCCTACGGCCGTCCGCTGGACTCCGCCTTTGGCATCAGCTTCGACAACTGGATCAACGAGTACCGCTGGACCTACGGCCTGACCGACAAGAACATCGACGATGCCCTCAACGGTGTCGCCAAGAGCCTGCGCCGCGCTTCCGTGCTCAACCCCCTGGGCTTCTATGACGCCGACTTCGACCAGGTTGCGGCTGCCCAGGGCCTCGACGGCGCCGACGCCTTCCTGACCTCCATGTTCAACCCCAAGGTCACCCAGTACCTGCGCGTCACCGGCTTCGAGACCAAGTGCGATGGCGCTGCCGCCATCGTCATGATGCCCACCGAGATGGCCGTCGCCCGTGGCCTCGACCACAAGGTCATCGACCTGCTGGGTACCGGCTCCGCCGCCTACGAGGGCGCCACCCTGGCCAACGAGAAGACCGGCACCATCCGCGGCACCAAGCAGGTCTACGAGCTGACCGGCGTCTCCCCGGACGAGATCGACCTGCTGTTCATCAACGACTTCTTCATGGCGGGCGACATCGTGGTGCCCGAGGAGGTCGGCTACGTGCCGCGCGGCGAGGCCTGGCAGTACGCCATCGACGGCCGCTTCGCCTTTGACGGCGACAAGCCCATCAACACCCACGGTGGCCGCTGCAACTTCGG
>CACZCK010000008.1 GCA_902779675.1 uncultured Coriobacteriaceae bacterium
CGGCCCGGCGGACCCGCGCCCGCGCGGCGCCCACGCGGCCCACGCCGCGCCGAGGGGGGTGGCCCGCGATGCCTAGCACGGCGGCGCTCTCGAGGGACGCGCTGCGGGCCGAGCTGGCCCGCGAGTCCCACCGCGCCAACTACATCCGCGTCATCCGCAGCACCCTCAACAGCCTGGTCGTGGTCGCCGCCGCGGCGGTGATCGTGGCCATGCTCGTGCTGCCGGTCCTGCAGATCCAGGGCACGAGCATGACCGACACCCTCCAGGACAAGGACGTGGTCGTCGCCCTGAGGGGCTCGAGCTACCGCACCGGCGACGTCGTCGCCTTCTACTACAACAACAACATCCTCATCAAGCGCGTGATCGCCACCGGCGGCCAGTGGGTCAACGTCGCCGACGACGGCACCGTCTACGTGGACAACGCGCGCCTCGACGAGCCCTACGTGACGGAAAAGGCATTGGGCGACGCGGACATCGCCATGCCCTACCAGGTCCCCGAGGGGCGCGTCTTCGTCATGGGCGACCACCGCTCCACCAGCCTCGACAGCCGCAACAGCGCGCTGGGCTGCGTGAGCGAGGACATGGTTCTTGGCAGGTTACTCATCCGGGTCTGGCCGCTCTCCGGCCTCGGCCCCATCTAGACAGGCGGACGAGATGGCTAGACACGCGGGAACGCGCAACGAAGGAAGACTCGGCAGGACGGACGGCCCGGCAGGCGACGGGCACCAGAGAGGAGGCAGCACGATGGCGGGCAACATCAGGGGACACATCGCGGGACTGCTGCAGACAAGCAAGAGGCACTCGCGCTACGTCGGCGTGCTGGCGCTGCTGGCCGTGGTGGTGGCCCTCGGGGTGACCATGGGCCTGCGGCGCAACGGCCGCGCGGCCACGGTGGAGCAGACGGTGCTCGACTGCCACGCGGCGGCGGGCGTCGCGCACACGCACAACGCCGACTGCTACGTCGGCGGCGACCTCGTGTGCCCGCTGCAGGAGCGCGAGCTGCACGTTCACGGCGACTCGTGCTACGACGAGGCGGGCAACCTCGTGTGCGGCAAGGAGGAGGCCTCCGAGGAGCACGTGCACGGCGACGGCTGCTTCAAGACGGTGACCGTGACCGTCGACGACCCGGAGCCCGCGGCCGAGGCACCCGCGGAAGACGAGGGTCCCGACTACGCTCAGGCCGAGGCCGAGGCGGCTCCCATGCCATCGCAGACCTTCGAGGAGAAGGTCGACCTCGAGGGAAAGAACGAGGACGCCTCCGACGACCTGATCGTCAGGGTCGAGGCTCCCGAGGGTGCCCTGCCCAAGGGAACCACCATGCGCGTGAGCCCCATCACCGCCAAGAAGTACATCGACTCCGCCAAGAACGAGGTCAAGGACAAGACCCAGGCAAAGGTCGAGGCCGTGCAGGCCGTGGACATCACGTTCATTCACGACGGCAAGGAAGTCGAGCCCGAGAAGAACGTGCATGTGTCCATGCGCTACGCCGACGTGCAGTACACCCAGGACAAGGCCATCGAGATCGTCCACGTGGATGACGAGTACAACGCCGACATCGTGGGCAAGAAGGACGAGCAGACCGAGAAGGACGAGGTCACCTTCGAGTCCGACAGGTTCTCCGTCTACGCGATGGTCATCACCACGCAGCACATCGACAGCAACGGCAACGCGTACGACGTGACCGTGAGCTACGGCCCCGAGGCCAAGATTCCCGACGGCTCGACGCTGCGCGTGACCGAGATCGCCTCCGGCGACGCCGAGTACGACCGTGCCCGCAATGCGGTCTTGGCCGACAAGCTGGCACGCGGCGAGAGCGTTGATCTGAGCAGCTTCGGATTCGCCGCCATGGACATCTCCATCATCGATCCCAGCGGCAACGAGATTGAGCCCTCCGCCACGGTCAAGGTCGACCTCAAGGTCAAGAGCCTGCCCGAGGTCGAGGACCTCGCGGCCGTGGCCCCCACGATGGAGGTCCAGCACCATGTGGAGACCGGCAGCAAGGTCATCGTGGAGACGGTGGCTGGCGGTTCCGCCGACGCGAGCTTCAAGCAGGCGACCGACGCCAAGGTGATTGCTGACAACAAGGGAGATGCTGTCGATCCGAATGGTTTCGATGAGTCGAGTGTTGTTACTGCATCTACGGACGATAACGCTGTAGAGACCTCCTTCAATACCGAGGTGTTCTCCACCTACACTATCAGTTACTACTACAACTACTATTCCAAGAACATCCACTACGTCGACACCAACGGCAACCCCCTGACCCCGACCATGACGCCGAACTTCAATGCGAGGCACCAGTTCCTCATCTACGACATTGAAGGCTACGAGTACGACTCGACGCACGTGGGCAGCCGCACTGGTACCACTATCCAGCCGATTCTGAGGGCAAGCGATAGGAATGGGCTGTATTACAGCGGTAACATCCAGTATCGCAATGGCAATAGCTGGTCGGATCTAAACAACAACGATATCTACGTCGTCTACAAGGCCAAGCCGACGCCCACGCAAGGCGGTACGCCGACGCTGAAGCCGGTCGATCCCGATGATAAGCCTGCAGAGCCCACAATCCATAAGGATTCTGAGCCCAACGGTGATGGAACTTCAGACCTCTCTCTTTCAATTTTGGGTCACACGAAGGACCGAGAGGTGGAAAAGCTCGCTGACGTGATCGTGGTATTCGACATCTCTGGATCTATGGATAGAGATCTGAGCGACACTGACAGAACCGATCGAATTGATGCTGCAAAGTCTGCTGTAAATACTCTCGTAGATAACCTTGCAAAGAAGAAGAACTCTAACGGAAACCCGTTGGTGAGAATGTCGCTCATCAGCTTCTCAACCACTGCGAATAACGTTAGGGGACTGACGGATCTGACTGACAGTGGAGTATCCGATTACAAAGGCGCCGTGGAGGGGCTTCAGACTGGTGGCGGCACCAACTGGGATTACGCACTGCAGCTAGCAAACGAACAAGAAGTTGACAGCGGTCGTGCCACGTTTGTAATTTTCGTAACGGACGGAGACCCGACTTTCCGCAATACGCGTACAAACACTAGTGACGCAGACCTCGATATGTACACTGATGGTACGTACCAGTATTATCGGCAGAATCACGTCTTTGGTGACGGCCAGCATGATTATGACGGTCACAACTATGATGCGGCCATCGAAGAAGGTCAGGCCATCCGAGCCAAGAATAAGTACCTCTACACGATCGGTATCTCGAGCGACGTAACGAAGGTCAGCAACTTCAATAGAGATGCGGGCGGTAACGGTGCGTTCCTTGCTTCCAACACCGCTGAGCTCAACCAGGCGTTCAGTGACATTGAGGCTGCGATTGCGGCAAAGATGGGCGTCTCTGACATTCAGATGACCGACGGCATCACCGAGATGACGCAGACTGTGGACAAGAGTGGTCTGACCACGACCGACGGTAGCTTCACCTACTGGAAGAAGGCGAAGGATGCTACCTCGTTTGTAGAGTGGGACCCCTCCAGCGAGCGTTGTGCCGAGGCGGAGTACGACGAGGCTTCTGGTGCGGTCGAGTGGAACATGGGCACGAACTTCATGCCCGAGGACGGGGCCACCTACAAGGTGACCTGGAAGGTCTGGCCTTCGCAGGAGGCCTACGACATCCTGGCGAAGTGCATGAACGACCCCGCCTTCTACGACACGCTTAACGCTTCGCAGAAGGCCCAGATCACCAGGACGGGAACCTCCCCGAACTACTCGTACACCCTGAGGACTAATGAGCCCGGCGCAGCGACGACGTATAAGGACGCTACTAAGTCTGGTGATGGAATTACGACCGAGGGCGACGCAAAGTCCTTGCCCTTCAATGAGGTGAACCCGCTCGGCCTTGCTTCGAGCCAGATCAAGATTCAGAAGCGCTGGGACAACCAGCTTGATCCGAAAACGGAAACGGTAACGGGGAGTCACTTGTTCCCCGTCAAGGCGGACGGCGTTTCGTTCGGAGAGGGTGTGTTGCTTTCCGACCCGCAGTGGCAAAACACCTACTACATCTCCACTGGCCTCATGACTACGAATCCGTACATGGTTTACGAGCATGGTCACGACTACACGATTGAGGAGCCTTCTGACCTTGCCTATCATTGGGACTTCAAGTCGGACGTGTACCATCCGATGGTGATCGACAATCAGACTGTGAACCTGGTCAAGGTTGACGCTGGGGAAGAGTATGACTACGAGATCGACGGCAAGTTCTACAGGAAGCTGTCGGGCGAAGCGGTCCTTACCGCGACCAACGAGCGTCGAAGCAACCTGAACATCTCCAAGACGGTCGTCGACAAGGACGGCAACCACTTCAAGAGCGACCAGGCGTTTACCTTCACGGTTACGGTTCATGAGAGCCATGACGAAGAGGTCTGGCTGAGCGCCTACGACACGGCGGCCGGGGAGACTGTCAAGGACCCCAGCATCGTGACGGGAAACGGCGTGCAGTACCAGGCGTCTGACGGGTACTTCCATGCACCGAGCGGGACCACGCTGACGTTGACCATGAAGGACGGCTGGAACTACCGCTTCACGAACCTTAGTGTCGGGTCGACCTACACGATCGAGGAGAACAGCCCCGTTCCGGACGGGTACGCGTTCAAGGAGATCGCGGCGAGCGCCACAAACGGAGCGACCGCAGGCACGGTTACGGGACAGAAGACCGAGGGAACGATCGACAAGTCCAACTCCGTGTACACGGCCGCCTACACCAACCGCACCAACACTACGACGCTGAAGTTCAGGAAGGTGGGAAGTGACGGCAAGACTCCGCTTGCTGGCGCTGTCGTGAACATTAACAAGGGAGCTGCAGGTGTTGACGGCTCGCCGTTCACCACGACGACGGAGGACATCGAGCTCACGCTTCTTGACGGTGTCTATCAGGTAAAGGAGACTAAGGCTCCCGCCGGCTACAACATTCTTTCTGGCGACTATTACTTCAAGACGAACGACGGGACGGTGACGATTACCGATGCATCGGGTGCCGAAAAGTCGTACGAGGACTTTACGAAGGTTACCGAAGACGGAGTAATCGTCCTGAAGCTCAAGAATAATCCTGGTAAGCCCCTCCCGATGACCGGCGGCCCTGGTACCGCGCTCTTCAACATCCTTGGTTCGGCGATTGCCACTGCGGCAGTCCTGACATACCTCCTGCTTTCGAGGCGCACGAGCGAAGGGAGGTCATGGGTCTAAGGCCTCCGGCTCGACGCCCAGGTCGCGCCGAGATAGCAGGACCGGCGGGTTGGACAAGCGAACAGAGACCAATCCGTCAAATCAGATGAGTCTATTAGTAAGAAAAGCAAGGCAAGCAAGGAAAGGAACGTGAAATGAAGCACCTGAAGAACCTCTTCGCCGCAGCCCTGACCTTAGTCGTGGCCATGGCACTGAGCGTGACCGCATTCGCGGCCCAGGGGACCATCAAGATTACCCCTCCCGCGGGCACCCCGGCAAACGCCACCAACACCTACAAGATCTACAAGGTCTTCGACGCCGTCGCAAGCGACGCTGGCATCAGCTACAAGCTTCACAAGGGCACCGAGCTCACCGGCGACATGGCGACCTACTTCGAGGTCGACCCCGCGGGCAACGTCAAGGCGAAGGACGCGGCAAAGGACAGCGAGGGCAAGCTGACCGCCGGCGCCATCGCGGCGATCACTGCCTACGTCACCGAGAGCGACCTCGTCGACACCGCCACGTCGACCGGCACCGCCGTGGCAGAGTCCAAGCAGCTCGACAACGGCTACTACTTCATCAAGACGAGCACCGGTACCGTCGTGACGATCGACTCGACAACCCCCAACGCCGAGGTCATTGACAAGAACACCGTGCCCGGCGTCGACAAGAAGATCACCAATACCTTCAGCATCGACGAGGACGGCAAGAAGGCCCTCGCGCAGGTCGGCACTGACGTCGAGTTCACCGCCACCGTCACCTTCGGCACCGGCTCCAAGAACGTCAAGTTCCACGACACCATGGGCACCGGCCTCTCCTACAACGGTGACGTCACCGTCACCGGCGTCGACTCCACCATGTACACAGTGGGTAAGGAAGGCGGCGACACCTTCACCATCACCTTCAATGACGGCATCGCGAAGGACGCCGTCGCGACGATCAAGTACACCGCAAAGGTGACCGACGCCGCCCTCACCGTCGACACCGGCAAGAACACCGCCACCGTGTCCTACGGCGACAACAACGCGACCACTCCTGGTTCCGATACTAATGTCTACAATGCGACGATCTCCGTCATCAAGAACGACGAGAACGGCAAGGCACTGCCGGGCGCCGGCTTCGTCCTCAAGAACGCCGCCGGCAAGTACTACAAGTTCGCCAACAACGCCGTGACCTGGGTCGACACCGAGGCAGACGCCACAGAGTACACCTCTGGCGACGACGGCAAGCTCAACGGCGAGTTCAGCGGCCTCGCCAACGGCACCTACACCCTCGTCGAGAAGACCGTCCCCGCCGGCTACAACAAGGCAGCCGACAAGGAGTTCACCATCGCTGAGCACGACTACTCCGCTACCAACCTCAAGCAGACCGCGACCGTCGTCAACGAGTCCGGCGCCGAGCTCCCCAGCACCGGTGGCATGGGCACCACCCTGTTCTACGTCGTCGGTGGCCTGATGGTCGCTGGCGCCGCGATCGCCCTGATCGCCAAGAGCCGCGTCGCCAAGATGGAGGCGTAGTTCTACCTCACCACTCGTACCACCACTGACCACCTCTGGTCAGTGACTCCTAGGCCCGGGGCGGGGCGTCGCCCCGTCCCGGGCCGAGCTCACGGGCACCCGACCCGTGGGCGAACCAAAGGGGGTACTCCCCCTTGTCCGGTCCCCGGATAGGCTAGGGGCCAACCCATACGGACAGGAGGGGAATACCCCCTTTGGTTCGCCGGACGGCGAAAAGACACGCGAAGAAGGAAACAGGAAGCTTGATCACGCTGGCCGACATACGGGGCATGAGGAAGGGGCGCGGAGGCCGCCTGCAGGTGCGCCGCCGCGGCCCGCAGAGGTCCACCGTCATACTGGTGGCCTTCCTGCTGCTCGGCCTGGGCATCATCGCCTACCCGTCCTTCTCCGACTGGTGGAACCAGTACCACCAGTCCCGCGCCATCGCCAACTACGTCCAGGCCGTGGAGGAGGTCTCCCAGGAGGAGAAGGACGCGATGATCGCCGAGGCCGTGGCCTACAACGAGGACCTGGCGAAGGACTCCGACCGGTACCGGATGACCGACGCCGAGAGGGCCCGCTACTCCAAGATCCTCAACCCCACGGGCTCCGGCGTGATGGGCTACATCCAGGTCAGCTCCATCGGCGTCAACCTGCCCGTCTACCACGGCGTGGACGAGAGCGTCCTGCAGGTGGCCATCGGGCACATCGAGGGCACGAGCCTGCCCGTCGGCGGCCCCACCACGCACGCGGCGGTCTCGGGCCACCGCGGCCTGCCGTCTGCCAAGCTCTTCACCGACCTCGACAAGCTCGTGGAGGGCGACACCTTCACGGTCACCATCCTCGACCGGACCTGCACCTACGAGGTGGACCAGATCCGCATCGTGGACCCCACCGACATGAGCGACCTCAACCTGCAGCAGGGCGCCGACTACGTCACGCTCGTCACCTGCACGCCCTACGGCATCAACACTCATCGTCTGCTGGTGCGAGGCCACCGCATCGACAACATCGCCGGCAGGGTGGTCATCCCGGCCGAGGCGCTCCAGATCCCCAACTACATAGCCGTCCCGGCTGTCGCGATCCCCATGCTGTTCACGTACCTCGTGGGGTCGCTCATCTACTACCGCTTCTTCGGGGGCACGCCCGACCGCGAGAAGGTCATGGCGGCGCTCGAGGACATGAGGGTACAGGCATACGACGCAAGCGAAGAGGACACGAACCATGAGTAACAAGAGCAGGAAGAAGGGAGAGCCCATGCGGATGATGAGGAAAGGCCTCAGCGCGCTCGTCCTGGCGATTTGCTTGCTTATGTCGAACGCGCTGGGAGTAACGGCCCTGGCCGACGACTGGGCGAGCGGGCCCAAGACCGTCACGGTGAGGGCGGCCACCTACAAGGAGGACATCGAGAGCATCGCGGGCGACGGCGCCGTGGTGATTGAGGCGTACCGGATCGCGACGATCGTTAACGAGGACGGCTCGTACGTCTTTGTCGCCGAGTCCCCGTTTGCGAGCCTCCAGTCTGCGCTTGACAGCGGAAACTGGAAGGCGCTCGCAAACGGCGCCGCAGACCTCGTCAAGAAGAACGGCGACAGTGGTCTCGAGACCCGCAGCGGGAAGCTGAACGAGGTCATCGACCTCTCCGGCTCCGACGACGGCGACGGCGTGTGGCTGCTCATGCCCCACGGCGGCAACAAGGGAAAGAGCTCGCTTGCCGCGAGCAGCAAGCAGTACGACTACACGTTTAGCCCCATCATCGTGACGGTGCCCACCAAGGACGGCGTCGACGACCAGGGCAACCTCAACACCGCCTATGGCGAGTGGGTGGCTGACGCCGAGGTCGACCTCAAGGTCGAGCGCACCAAGACCGTCACGCCGCCTCCCCGCAAGCGCGTTCCCAAGACGGGCGAGGAGACGACCCTCATGCCCTTCTACGTGGCCATGGGCGTGAGCGGCACGCTGCTGGTCCTTCTGGCGGTGCAGAGCATCCGTCGCCGCAGGAGCGAGGGCATCGAGTAGGCCTCGCAAGTAGACAGTCGCATCGCTGGCGGGAGGGCCCCCGGGGCTCTCCCGCCTTCTTTTGCGCGAAGCGTCCGCATCTGCGGACCAGTTGCGGTAGGAGGGCGAACTGGTCCGCAGATTCTGCCGCGAGCACGCCGCTCCCGTACACCTCACCCGTGGTAGGCGCATGAACCGTGCGTCCTGCGCCTATGGCACCTCCCACCCCTTTGCTATCATGTGCAGGGCGGTCAAATGACGGCTGCACAAACCTTCCGCACGCGACCAAAGAGGAAAGCGATGGCCACAAGATCGCAGGCTGCACGCAAGCGCAAGCAACGCGCTCGGGACAAGTACCTTCCTGGGCTTTGCAACGTTGTGGGCGTCTTCCTCATCCTTTTGGTGTTTGTTATCTTCTTGCCCATCACCGCACCCCAGCTGGCGGGCTATGAGGTCTTTAACGTCGTCAGCGGCTCCATGCAGCCCTACATGCCCGCAGACAGCGCCATTTACGTCAAACCGCTCGAGCCCGAGGACGTCAAGATCGACGACCTCGCCGCCTTCAACGGCGACGACTCGGTCGTGGTGCATCGTGTGGTGGATATCCGCCCGGACACGAGCGAGTTTGTGATCAAGAACGACACCAGCGACGCCAACGAGTCGGACACCATATCCTACGATGCACTCATAGGCAGGGTCGAGATGCACCTGCCCTTGCTTGGCAAGGCATTGGCCATGTATACGAGCGGCGTGGGCAAGGTGTACCTCGTGCTCACCTTTGCCTGCGGCGTCATGCTCAACGTGCTGGCCGACCGCCTGCGCGACCAGCGCCGCATTCACCAGCTGCAGGCCGCACGCGAGGCGCTGGGGGCCCACGGCGAGGGCAGCGCGCGCGCAAACGAGCTCATCGAGGCTCTCGCGGCTCCCCGTCGCTTCAGCACGGTGCGGGCAATCCTCGTAGGCGCTCTGGCGTCTGTGTTCATCTGCTCTGCCGCCGTGGTGATCTTTGTCAACTTCCAGCATGCGCAGAGTGACAAGATCTACGACGAAGCCGAGAGCTTGTACGTGTACGACCAGACCGAAGGCGCCGAGGTGCCCATCACCATCGACTTCGACGCGCTTACGGCCAAGAACCCCGACATCGTCGGCTGGATCTACTGTGCGGGAACCCCCATCAACTACCCGGTGCTCAAGGGCCAGAACAACGACCAGTACCTGCACAACGACTACACCGGCGCCTACAGCTTTGATGGCTGCATCTTTGTGGAGAGCGAGAACAAGCCCGACTTCTCCGACTACAACACCGTCATCTACGGTCACTACCTCTACACCGGCAAGATGTTCTCGTGCCTCAGCAACTGGAGCGAGCAGGACTTCTATGAGGATCATCCCGTTATGTGGCTGCTCACGCCCACGCAGGACTACCGCATCGACCTGGTCAGCGGGCACCACACCGACGCGTACTCCGACATGTACACGGTCTTCCACGAGCCGGGCGAGGACCTCACCAATTACCTCGAAAAGGCGCTCGAGGAGTCGTACTTCACTACCAGCGTGCAGGTCAATCCCAACGCGCACTACGTCATGCTCAGCACCTGCGCCTACATCTTTGAGAACGCGCGCTTTGTGATCCACGGCATGCTGGTGCCCCTCGATAGCGTGGGCGGCGTGCCGAGGTAAGGCGGTTTGCGGCGGCTCCCGCGGGCGCGTCGATTGAGCTAGCTGTCAAGGATGCGCGTGCGCGCAAGGGAGCCTCTGTCGGCGCTTCGCGATGACTCCATGCGGTCGATGGCATCGCTCAGGAGCTGGCGCATGTCTGCCGACTTACGCTGTGGCAGGGGCACCTCGGACCCGTCGTCGAGCACCACCGCGTCGGCGCGAAGCGACTTCACGTGGGCGGGGTTCACGGCAAAGCTCCGGTGGATAGTCACCAGCGCGCTGCCAAACTCGTTGACTAGATCTTTGAACCCGCGACGTACCACGATGGTCTCATTGAGACAATGCACGATGCTGCGCTGCCTGCTGGCTTCGATGTAGAGCACCTCCACATCCGAAACGTAGTGGATGGTGCCGCCGGTGTCGCGGATGCTCACGGCGGAGCGCCGTACGATTTGGTCGAGCAGCACCTTGGCGTAGCGATAGGTCTCGTGGTTGACGCTGGCATGTGGGTTGGCGTTGCCGGAGGCCTCTCGAGGTACCGAAAGATGCAGATGGGACAGCTTGTACCCGTCGCTCGTCATGGTCCACACGAGCGTCGCGCGGTTCTGGCTCGCGGATATCATGCCCGTTGCAGGGTTGGAGGCTACCAAGAAGCGAGCGGTGACGATGACGGTTTCGGTGCAGGGCAGCTGGTCGCAGGTGGCTTCAATCGAGCCGACAAACAGCTCTTCTGTGGGTCTGGGTTGACTTAGCACGACGTGCCTGACTTCGTCGAGGTCCTTGGCAAAGATGTCCCTCGACTCGCCAATCAGAGTGATGGAGGGGGAGCACACTGCCAGGCACCATTCGGTGTCGTGACGGCAGCCGTGCCTGATGAGCTGCTTGCTGAGTTCGACGGCGGGATGGCTCTGGTCGCCGGTCGTCTGTCTGCCCTTGGTTTCTTGCACGAGACCTCCTTTGCATCAAGGGCGAGTCCAGCAAGAACGGGGTTTGACGAGCCTGTGGCGAGCGCCCATTTCACGCTACAAGCTCCAGCAGGATTTTGAACAGTTGCTCAAAAACGACCTGCAATACGATGGATCCAGAAGAACTTTACGGAATATCATTTTTAGCGATTGTCTATTTATATCAAGATGACACATGTGGCGCGCGTTTTGTTCCGTATTGCATGAGTTTCGTACCATTTGTGCATACTTACCTTAAAAACGCAAAAATCGGGGGGGGGGGGTCTATGATTTTCCATATATTAATGTATAGTAAATTAAGTAAAATTCAAAAATAGATCTTGAACGTGCGAGAAAGAAATCAATGTAATACATAAAAATCTAACATAAATAATGCAATGAGAATTCAAGATGAAATACCGTAATATTAAATACAGATTTATACTGCATCCGTTACGTTCAAGTCGCTTTCCGTTATGGCATATACGAAATTAGACACTGCGTAAGTCGTGAGTAAATAAAGTTACAAAGGACACAGCAGTGCGCGGAGTGCAACCAGGCTCCGCGCGGTACGACAGAACGGAAGAGCCATGAGCGAGACGAGCATCACGGTGGAGTGGCGCGAGGGCGGACGTCATAGCGCGGAGAGTAAGTACGAGGGGCGCCAGAGCATCATCACCAAGGCTGCGCGCACCTGCTTTGAGCGCAGGGGCGTGGCCAAGACCTCCATCGCAGACATCACGCGTGAGGTTGACATCACCCGAGAGCTCTTTTACTACTACTTCCCCAACAAGGGCGTCGTGGTCGATGCGGTCATGGACACCTTCGTGGTCGATGCGCAGAACATGCTGGCGGAGCTCGCTTCGACCGACGGCGTGCTCGAGGGCGGTGTGCGGGGCATTATGGTGGCCGTGATGGACGTGCTGCGCATCTGGGTCAACACCGATGCCGACGCGCAGCTGCCCATGACCGAGCTGCTACGCGAGACCGGACGCTGGCCGCAGGTTGCCTATCGTGTGGCCGACACCGCCGTAAAGGCCCTGCAGACCATTGGCGTGGTCACGATCGGCGCCGACGAGGCCTCCATCAACGGCCTGCGCATGGCGCTCATCGGCTCGATGATGGTTATGCAGTGCAACGACGAGGTTTCGAGCGAGGAGCTGGCTGCGGGCGTGCTGCCGCTGCTGTGAGATGCTTCGCGCAAAGGGGAGTATCCCTCTTGCGCGAGCACTGGTGTACGGGTTCGCCTACGAGCATGGGTGCAGCGCCCTTATGCTCGAAGGCACCCGTACACGTTTTGTTCCATAACCCTATACTGAACTCACCCGCGCCCGTACAGCAGGGCGAACCCTATCAGCTTGGAGGCACGCATGGCCGAGGCACCGCTTGTTGGCATCATCATGGGCTCGAAGTCCGATCTTCCCGTCATGGAGGCCTGCACGGCCCAGCTCGAGGAGTTTGGGGTTCCGTATGAGCTGGTCATCGCGTCGGCGCACCGTGCGCCCAACAAGGTGCACGAGTGGGCCCAAAGTGCGGCCGACCGCGGCCTCAAGGTGATCATCGCTGCGGCGGGCAAGGCCGCGCACCTAGGCGGTGTGGTTGCCGCCTACACGCCGCTGCCCATCATTGGTGTGCCCATCAAGACCAGCGACCTGGGCGGCATGGACTCGCTGCTGTCCATGGTGCAGATGCCCTCTGGTGTGCCGGTGGCCTGCGTGGCCATCAACGGCTCCAAGAACGCGGCCATCTATGCCACGCAGATTTTGGGTGCCACCATGCCCGAGTGCCAGCAGAAGATTGCTGCCTTCAAGCAGGAGATGGCCGAGGCCTAACCTGTCCGCGGCAGAACGACTTGTTCCAAAAGGGGTGGCCCCCATCGGCATGCGCTGCCGGTGGGGGCTACCGTCTTTGGAAGACGCTTGGCGACGTTTGCCCAAGAAGGCTCTAAGTTTTATGGTTATGACGCAAGCATGAAACTTCTTTCCGGACAGCTACGACCGGTACTGTCGAGGTGACCCATGGCACGCCATGCCAACACGGCTTCTGCTCGCTCGCGCACCCGTCGCCCGAGGCGCATCCTGAGTACCCTGCTGATCGTGGCGGGGTTGGTGCTGCTTGCCGTGGCTGGAGCCCTGTGGGGCAAGGACCAGTGGCGCTACCACAAGCAAGCCCAGATCAACCGCAAACTGGCCTCCTACGTCACGCTCTACGACGCGCCGAGCGATGCGCCAAAGCCGCCCGATGTGGACTGGGCGGGCCTCAAGACAATCAACGCCGACGTGGTGGCTTGGCTGCAGGTGCCGGGAACGGCCGTAAACTATCCCGTCTACCAGGCCGAGGACAACGTGCGCTACCTGCGTGCGTCGGCAACGGGCGAGTATGCGGTTGGCGGTCAGCTGTTCTGCGACTATGCCTGCACGCGGCCCGGCATGGTCGACGCGCTCACGCTGGTCTACGGCCACCACATGCTTGACGGCAGCATGTTCAAGGCAATCGCCGAAATGGACCAGCAGGAGGCCTTCGACGCGGTGGACACCGTGTGGTACGTCACCGAGCAGACTCCCTGGGAGCTCGAGCCGCTGCTGCTGTACTACACCGTGCCCGACGACGAGGACGTGCGCAAGTTTACCTGGGAGAGCAACGATGAGTTCCGTGCGCACCTGCAGGAGCTGCTGGCCAAGGCGGTGACGAGCCGTCCCGACGCGGCGCAGGTCATTGCGGGTGCCAAGCACGTGCTGGCGCTTATCACCTGCAATTATTACGACAGCTATGGTCGCACGGTGCTGCTGTGCGTGCCCAAGGCCGAGGCCGCCTCGGCGCTCTCGTAGCGCAGAAGGGCGCGAGAGGACGTTCCTCTTGGTTGGGGTTAGCCCGAGGGTTGGGCGTGTTCCGACTGTCCGCGAATTGCGTGCATGAGGTATAGCGGCGACCATCCTTGGATACGATATTCCTTGAACGGTGGCGTTCGAGATGAGGGGGAAGCCCATGGCAGTCAGGAAAGTCCTACCTACAAGGTCGCTGGCACTGTTCGTTGTCCTGATACTCGGCGTTCTGGGCCTTGTCGGTTGCTCGCAAAGCAAGGCCGGAAACCAGAGCGTGGCGCAGGAGGCCCCCGTCTCTGACAGCAAGGCGTCCGACTCCACGACGGACGAGGGACCCGTGTGGGTGCTCGTCAAGGAGACGACCACCTACAAAGAGGACGAGTTCGAGACCTCGTATGTCGTGACCTACGAGCTGGACGAACATGGCAACACGATGAGCGCCACGCACGACAGTGGCGGCGGGGAGCCATACGTCACAACGTACGAGTTCGACGAAGATGGCTTTGTGACCAAGTACACCGAAACTGGCTACGAGACCGCGACGGTGACCAACACGCTCAAGAAGGACGATCAGGGCCGCGAAGTTAAGTGCACCTCAGACGATGGGTCCACCATCGAGACCACCTACGGCGCCAACGGCCATGTCAAGAGCCGTGTGTTCTGCACTCCGACCAAGGCAGAGGACGAAGAAGGTAACATGGTCGATTCGGGGACCTATACCACGACGGTGAACTATGGCGAGGACGGCTTCGTGACCGATGGCGTCACAACCTCCACCGACCACGGCAGCGCGTCGTTTGGATACGCCTACACCAAGACCTACGAGCGCGACGCCGACGGCAAAGCCACGGGAATGACCACCACGACGTTCCAGATCGACGAGAACGGCAACCCCGTCGATGAGACCGCGACCACTACTACCAGCAAGCTTGAGTATGACGAGAACGGTAACCTGGTGCGCGTGACCGGGGAGGGCACGGGCCACGACGCCATCACCGAGTACGAGTACGTGAAGGTCGAGGACCCGTCGCTCTACGTGCGGCTTGAGTCCCACCTCAAGTACCTGTAAGCGTCTGGAGCATCGACGGCTTCGAGGGGCGGCGGCCTGCATGGGCTGCCGCCCCTCTCTCGTGCCGCGGGTCTGAGCCGTGCGCATAAGAGCCTGTTGGTCGTGTGGGCCTGCGCTGGCAACGCGGCCGCGCGCAATGCCAGCGTGTATGATTAGTGCCGCAAAGCTGCATGATTGCCACCGGGGAGGACCAATGGCCAAAGACAAGAAGCACATCACCTATGCCGATGCGGGCGTGGACGTGGACGAGGGCGCCCGTGCGGTAGACGCCATCAAGGCGGCCGTGGCGGCCACCAACCGTCCCGAGGTCATCGGCGGCCTGGGCGGCTTCGGCTCGCTCTTCTCGGCGGCGGCGCTCAAGGACATGGAGGAGCCGGTGCTGGTCTCCGGCACCGACGGTGTGGGTACCAAGCTGGCCATTGCCCAGCTGCTTGACCAGCACGACACCGTGGGCGAGGATCTGGTCGCCATGTGCGTGGACGACATCGTGGTGGCTGGCGCCGAGCCGCTGTTCTTCTTGGACTACATCGCTATTGGCAAGCTGCGTGCCGAGCATGTGGCGCAGATTGTGGAGGGCATTGCCAACGGCTGTGCCAAGAGTGGCTGCGCGCTGGTGGGCGGCGAGATGGCCGAGCATCCTGGCGTGATGGCTCCCGACGACTACGACCTTGCCGGCTTTGTGGTGGGCGTGGCCGACCGTCCCAAGATGATCGGCGCGCATCTGGTGCGCGAGGGCGACGTGATTCTGGGCCTACCCAGTTCGGGTATCCATTCCAACGGCTACTCGCTGGTGCGCAAGGTGGCCATCGAGGGCAAGACTGTCGAGCAGCTGCGTGAGCCGCTCGATGAGCTGGGCGGCCAGAGCCTCGGCGACGCCGTGCTCGCTCCCACGACCATCTATGCGGGCAGCCTCATTCGTGCGCTCAAAGCTGGCGCACCGATTCATGCTATGGCGCACATCACTGGTGGCGGCATCACCGAGAACCTCAACCGCTGCCTGCCCGACAACATCGACGCAGTCGTGGACCGCTGCGCCACCGACCCCATGAGCCCCGATGGCTTTGGCAATGGCCCTGCGTGGGATGTGCCGCCCGTCATCGGCTATATGGTGCGCGAGGCCGGCCTCACCCCCGACGAGGCGTACAAGACTTTCAATATGGGCGTGGGCATGAGCGTGCTGTGCGCACCCGAGGACGTGGACCGCGTGCGTGAGCTGCTCGACGCCGAGGGTTTTGACTCGTTCGTGATGGGCGAGTGCGTGGCCGGCGAGGGCAAGGTCACCTATCGCTAGAAATCCGCGCGGCTGAGGAGAAGAGGGAGCATCATGAGCATCAAGCTAGGCGTTCTTTTGTCTGGTAGCGGCACCAACCTGCAGGCCATTATCGATCGCATCGCCGAGGGCACCCTCGACGCCACTATCGAGCTGGTCATCAGCTCGCGCCCGAGCGCCTACGGCCTCAAGCGCGCCGAGGAGGCGGGCATCCAGACGATGACCCTCTCCAAGGAGATCTACGCCGATCCCATCACGGCCGACGAGGTCATTGCCGCGATGCTCAAGAAGGCCGACGTAGACTACGTGATCATGGCTGGCTACATGCGCATGGTGCACGCGCCCATTCTGCAGGCGTTTCCCAACCGTGTGGTCAACCTGCATCCGGCGCTGCTGCCCAGCTTCAAGGGCGCGCACGCCATCCAGGACGCCTACGACTATGGCGTTAAGGTCACGGGCGTGACGGTGCACTTTGCCGACGACAAGTACGACTGCGGCCCCATCATTGCCCAGCAGGCGCTGGCGGTGGAGGAGGGCTGGACGGTCGACGAGCTCGAGGCTCACATCCATGAGATCGAGCACGTGTTGTATCCCAACACGATCCAGCTGCTCGCGGAGGGCCGCGTAACGGTGCGCGACAACGGAACCGTGGCTATTTCGGAGGCTTAGAAGGTTCAAAGGCGTTAATGCCAGAAATATCCGGCAATAAGGCGATTCGGGGGCGTTCGAGATCTGACGGACACCCCCGAATCGCCTTATTGCCGGATATTTCTGGCATTAACGATATTGACATGAGGAAGGGAGGGGAGAACGGGCTTACGGAGCAACTAAAAGAACGTCCCGAGACGCAGATTGCAAAACAGGTGCCATGTGTCGCACGAGAGTACTTTTAAGCTTGCAGTAGCGATGGTGAAAGAACGGATGCACGTCTTTCCGTTGGCGTGGGGCTAGGAGAAAAATGTTGATGCGTTAGCCCCACGTAAGACCGGAAGGGCAGATATGAGTATTTGTCTGAGTCACACTTCAGCAGATCGGGCGCTGGAAACCTTGGCTTGCGGCGGACAAGCGGTAGAGATGGCGGCTTCGTCTGCGGTGTACAGCTTCGAGGCAACTGACAGCGCGGTAAGCGCCGTTTCCGACGAGCTGGAGTATCTGCTAGGACCGGAAGCCAGAGATTTGAACCTGCTTGTAGGGACGGATGGCGAGCGCCATTCGACCGAGAAGAAGGTGGTCCACAAATGGGCGGGACCTCTTCCAGAGGGTTCGCTAGCAAAAGTGTGTGATGGCCTGTATATATCGACCCCGTCGTTCTGCCTGTTGCAACAGGCGGCCGAGCTGCACACGATCAATCTCTGCCAGATGCTTGGGAGATATCTTGCTGTCGCGACGCCAAAAGGCGGAAGGGATGGGAAGACGCTCCAGAAGAGGGCGCCGCTGCTCGACGAGGCGGCGCTTGGCCAATATCTCTCGCAGTTCAGCCGTCCGCGAGGCGCTGCACGCGTGCGGGAGGCGATAAGGTGGACGGCGGCTAGGGCCGCCTCTCCTCAGGAAACGAATTTGCAGCTTGCCTTTACGCTTCCCTACGCACACGGCGGCTTCGGCTTGGCTAAGCCGCTGATGAATCACAAGGTTACGCTGTCGGAGAAGGCCAAGGCGCTGTGTGGAAAAGAGGAGTGCTACATTGACCTCTACTGGCGAGGAAAGAACTGCGGCATCGAGTATCAGGGCTCGTTCCACAACCAGCAGATTGACGAGGACTATGCACGCTTCTATGCGTTGGATTGCATGGGAAAACAGGTGCTGTTTGTGGCAGACGCGCAGCTCAAGGATGCGGTGCAGATGAATTATATTGCGCGTAAGGTGGCGAAACGGCTTGGCAAGAAGGTGTCGCGGGACCGTTGGCCCAGCGAGAGCGACCTTCAAGGTCTTCTAGACGCGCTCAACGGGTCAAGGGTGCCCAATCGCAGCGAGCGGAGGAGGACTCGCAGGGTAAGCGGGCAAAGGGAGCGCTTGGGTGCCGTCTGCTCCTAGTCGGTGACGGATGCGTCGATGTCGGGCGCGACCACGATTCTGTAGTCGGGGTAGGCCTGCTGGATCTCCCTGCAGATGATCTCCACTCCTTCGCGCGGTGCGATGTCGAAGCTCATGACCACGTCG
Source organism: uncultured Coriobacteriaceae bacterium (assembly GCA_902779675.1). Taxonomy (GTDB): domain Bacteria; phylum Actinomycetota; class Coriobacteriia; order Coriobacteriales; family Atopobiaceae; genus UBA1367. The sequence continues at coordinate 18,603 of CACZCK010000008.1, forward strand.
AAGGTCATCTCCTTTGCCTCGACGTCGACGTAGAAGCCATGGAACTGCACGGCCCAGTCGTGCGCTAGCACGCGTTCGCGCACGTCGTTCTGGATACGCGCGGCCTCGGTGTTGCCGGTGTTATACGAGTACACACCCACGCCCGTTAGGATGACGCCCGTCTCGCGCTGCACCTTTGCCTCGAGCTTTCGGGTCAGGCGGTCGACCTCCCTGACGGTCATGGTGTCCGGCAGCTCGAGGTGCACCGAGGCCAGATCCTTGTCGGGGCCATAGTTGTACATGATCAGGTCGTAGGCGCCCTGCACGACGGGCTCCTCGGTCAGGAGCTGCTTGATCTGGTCGGTCGTCTCCTTGTCGGCTCGTTCGCCGAGGATCTGGTTGAGGGTCTCGATCATCATCTCGATGCCCGACTTGACGATGACTGCCGAGATGCCCGCGCCTACGTACGCCTCCAGCGACACGCCGCTAACCATAAACACGATGGCGCAAGCCAGTACCGACGCAGAGAGAATTGCATCGAACATGGCATCGGATCCGGAGGCCACAAGCGAACCCGAGTTGACCTTCTCGCCCTGCGCCTTGACGTAGCGCCCGAGGACGATCTTGACCACGACGGCAACTGCGATGATCGCCAGCGAGACGGTGCTGTACTCTGGCTGCTCGGGGTGAAAGATCTTCTTGACGGACTCTACGGCGGAGGTGATGCCGGCATAGAGCACGATGCCCGAGACGATCATGGCGCTTAGGTACTCGATGCGTCCGTAGCCCATCGGGTGCTTCTTGTCGGGCAGGCGCCCCGACAACTTGGTGCCCACGATGGTGATGATCGATGAGAGCGCATCGGACAGGTTGTTGACGGCGTCGAGCGTCACGGCGATGGAATGCGACACGATGCCGATGGTCGCCTTGAACGCGGCGAGTAGCACGTTGGCCGCGATGCCGATGACACTCGTCCTGATGATGACCTTGTCGCGACTCGTTTCGGGAGCCGCGGAAGCGGATTGGTTCTTGCTCATGAGATCCCCCTGCACGTTACGGCCGCGGAGAGCGAGGCCGTCTGCCCTGTGTCAGGAATCCATCATACCCAAGTGAGGCCCGCGGGAAGGTGGGGTACCGCCTTCTTGGCAAGGGGCGCCGACGGCATCCGCTACGATCGCACGAGCACCGCCACGGTCTCGATGTGCTTGGTGTGGGGGAACATGTCAACCGGCGTCAGGCTCTGCAGCTGGTAACCGCCCGAGAGCAGCGTGTCCAGGTCGCGGCGTTGCGTGACGGCGTTGCACGAGACGTACACCACGGTGCGCGGCGCCAGCGCCAGCACGCCGGCCAGAAACTCGGGTGTGGAGCCTGCGCGCGGTGGGTCCATGATCACAGCGTCGTAGGCGTTGCGGCGCTTGGCCTCCTCGCGCATGAAGGCGGTGGCGTCGGCGCACACAAAGCGGCAGCGTTGGTCGAGTCCATTCCGGCGTGCATTGAGCCGTGCGTCGGCCACGGCGCCCTGACCCACCTCCACGCCCGTCACGTGCAGGCCTGGTACCTGCGCGGCGGCGCACATGCCGATGGTACCGATGCCGCAGTACGCGTCGAGCACGCGCATGCCCCGCTCGAGCTGGGCTCCCTCGATGGCCAGCGTGTAGAGGCGCTCGGTCTGGGAGGGGTTGGTCTGGTAGAAGCTCGTGGGCCCTATCTCGAAGGTGACGCCCAGCAGCTCGTCGTGCATGACCCCACCGCCGTACAGTGCGCGCGAGGTGGGGCCCAGGATGGCATTGGTCTTGCGCACGTTGGTGTTGAGTGCCACGGCGGTGACGTCAGGCGCATGCTTGAGCACGCGCTTGACCAGCTCGCGTTCGCGGGGGAGACGCTCGCCGTTGGCCACGATGGTCAGCAGCAGCTCGTCGGTCTTCCAGCCGGCGCGCACCACGGCGTGGCGCAGCAGGCCGCGCCCGCGGTCCTCCTCGTAGGCCGACACGTGGCACAGCTCGGCCGTGCGGGCAAAGGACCCCAGCACACGACGACAGCGCGGGTCCTCGGTCAGGCACTGCCGGCAGCGCACGATACGGTGCGTGCCGCGCGCGTAGAACCCGCTGCGGATGGTGCCCTTGGGTCCGGGGGCAAAGGGGGTGGCGGCCTTGTTGCGGAAGCCCACGGGTTCGCGCATGCCCACAATCGGCGCGAGCGTGCCTACGGGGCATGCGGCCAGCACCTCCGCAAACAGCTCCTGTATCTGCGCCTGCTTGCGCTCGAGCTGTATGGGGTAGGGGACCGCGAGGGTCTCGCAGCCTCCGCAGGTCTTGGCGATGGGGCAGGTGTAGGTCTTGTATCCCATGGCATCAGTGTAGCGCGAGTGCTGCCCGCGCCTTACGCAACGGCAGGCTCTCCGCAGGGCGACCACTGTCGCAGCAGCTCGCGGCGCCGTTCCCATGCGGTTTGGGCACAGGCATGGATGGGTACAATCACCACCGTGCCGCACGCTCGTCCGCCCATGCTACCATCGTGACCGTAGCGCCAAGTTGGGAGGTATCGATGGCATCCACTCAGTCAGGCAGCCAGCTGCTCGCCTCGGGCCAGCGCATCAAGACGATGCTCGGCGAGACCGCGGTCGTCAAGTCGCTCATTGGCCAGGGTGGCCAGGGCTGGGTGTATGTGGTCTCCTATGCGGGCAAGGACATGGCCCTCAAGTGGTACCGCAAGAACGTGTTTGTCTCGCCATCCGAGTTCAAGGCCAACCTCAAGAGCAACATCATGGCTGGCCCTCCCGCGCCGCAGTTCATCTGGCCCCTCGACATGACCGTCGACCAGGACGACAGCTTTGGCTACATCATGGAGCTGCGTCCCAAGGGCTACTACGAGGCCACCGAGTTTCTGCTGCACAACGTGACCTTTGCCTCGTTCCGTCGCGCCGTGGACGCCTGCCTCAACGTGGTCTCGGCGTTCCGTCAGCTGCACAACGCCGGCTACAGCTACAAGGACATCAACGGCGGCAACTTCTTCTTTGACCCCAAGACGGGCAAGGCCCTGATCTGCGACAACGACAACGTGGCGCCCAGCAGCGTGCAGACCGGCATCATTGGCACGCCGCGCTTCATGGCGCCCGAGGTGGTCACGCGCCAGACCATGCCCAACGGCCACTCCGACCGCCACTCCATGAGCGTGCTGCTGTTCATGTTGCTGTGCATGGGGCATCCGCTGGAGGGCAGCCGTTCGCTGTGCCCGGTGCTCGGCGCCGCACAGCAGCTGGCCCTCTATGGCACCGACCCGGTGTTCATGATGGACCCCGACAACCACGTCAACGCCCCCAACGAGATCATCCACCGCGACGTGGTGCGCGTGTGGGACTGCTTCCCGCAGTACATGCGCGACATCTTCGTGCGCGCGTTCTCGCACGATGCGCTCACCAACCCGCAGACGCGCCCCACCGAGAAGGACTGGCTCAAGGCGCTGGTGCGCTTCCGCAGCGACATGATCACCTGCAGCTGCGGCAACGAGGTCTTTACCGAGGGCGGCGCGGGCGCGGTGTGCGACGCCTGCGGCAAGCCCGTGCGCTCCGCGTGCCGGCTGAAGCTCAAGGATCTCGAGTACTCTATCCCGCTGGTGTACGACACGCGCCTGTATCGCGTGCAGGTGGGCGTCTGCAACGCCGACGAGGCGCTCGACCCCATCGCGCAGGTGGTGCGCTCGGGTGGCAGCAAGCCGGTCCTGGGCCTGCGCAACGCGTCCAAGCAGTCGTGGAACGCCATCACCTCAAAGGGCGAACGCCGTCCCGTGGCTCCCGGCGAGGTCATACCCATCAAGCCCGGCATCCAGTTTACCGTCGAGACCGAGACCGCCCAGATCTTGAGCAACCAATAGGAGGAGACCATGCCTACCATCACCGAGTTGACGTCCGCCCCACGCCGTGCGCTGCCCATCTTCTACGTGCTCGACACGTCGGGCAGCATGTCGGGAGCGCCCATCGAGCGACTCAACCACGCCATGGAAGAGACGATCGACGCCCTCAAGCAGGTGGCGGCGCACAACGGCGACGCCCAGCTCAAGGTGGCCGTGCTCGAGTTCAACTCCACCGTCAGGTGGCTGCAGCCGGCTGGCCCCGAGGACATGGAGGACTTCATCTGGCAGGACCTCTCGGCCGGTGGCATGACGGCCATGGGCGCCGCCCTCACCGAGCTCGACAGCAAGCTCTCGCGCAACGGCTTCCTCAGCTCGGCCACTGGCTCGCTGTATCCGGTGATCATTTTCATGACCGACGGCATGGCCAACGACGACTACGAGGGTCCGCTCAAGACCATCCGCCAGAACAAGTTCTTCAAGCACGCCGTCAAGGTGGGCTTTGCCATTGGTGACAACGCCGACGCCGAGATGATCGCCAAGGCCGTGGGCGATAGCGAGGCCGTGATCAAGACCGACGACCTGGCGCTCTTTGCCAGGCTGATGCGCTTTGTGTCGGTGACGTCGTCCACCATGGCGAGCGTCTCGCACACCGCCGAGACCGACATCAACGGCGCCTCGGTGGTGCAGGCGGTTATTGCCCAGGAGGAGATCGAGCAGGAGGCTATCGACCCGGGCGTGACGGTCACGATCATCGATGAGCCCGACGACATCGACGGCGACGACCCCTGGAACTTCGAAGAGTGGTAATGGCAGCCGAGGCGACGACATCCATGAGCTCGCGCGGGATGGTGGCCCTGAGCCAGACGGTTCAGGGGTACAGCCACGTGACGCACGACAAGCCGTGCCAGGACGCGTCGTGCCACCTCGAGGCCGAGGATGGCAGCTGGCGTCTGGTGGTGGTGTCCGATGGCCATGGCGACCCGAGCTGTATGCGCAGCGACCGGGGTTCCAAGATGGCGGTCGAGGCTGCCGCGGGGTGCCTGCAAGCGTTTGCGGAGGCCTTCGACGAGCCCGATTCTGCCGGCCACACCTTGGCGAGCGACCTGCGGGTACCTGCTCGCCGCGCCGCGCTGGTGCGCCGGCTGACCGACGCCATCTTGGCGCGCTGGACCGCGGCGGTGCACGCCGACCTGGCCGCCGACCCGCTCACCGAGGCCGAGCTGGCCCAGGCCAGTGACCGCGCCCGCGCGCTGTACCTGCGCGGCGAGCGACTCGAGCACGTGTACGGTGCCACGCTGCTGTGCGCGCTCTGGCTGCCGCGCATGCTGGTGCTGCTGCAGCAGGGCGACGGCGTGTGCCTTGTGGCACGCACCGACGGTGACCTGTGGGAGCCCGTGCCCGAGGACGAGCGCTGCCAGGCCAACGTGACCACGTCGCTGTGCGATACGGATGCCGCCGATTCCATTCGCCATGCGCTGGTGGCCTTTGACCGCGACCCGTCGATGGCGGTGATCTTGGGCAGCGACGGCGTAGGCAACTCGTTTGCCGGCACCGCCAACCTGGAGGGCTACGTGATGAGGCTGCTGGTTGACGTGGCCTCCGACGGCGACGCCACGCGCGTGGAGCTGGGCCTGGAGCCCGGCCTGGCGCGACTCAGCCAGACGGGCAGCGGTGACGACATGTCGCTGGCGCTCATCGCCGACGTCGATGCCGTGGCGCGGGTGGCCGATGGCTACGCTGCCGTGGTGCGTCTGCAGGAACTGCGCGCACACGCTGCGGCTCTGCAGGACAAAGTGGTCTCCATGGGTCGCAAGCACGCGATTCTGGCCCAGCGGCGCGACGCCGCGCTGGCCGACCGCGCACGCCTGGAGGACGACGTGCTCGACTGCCAGGTGCGCCTGGGCGATGCTCGGGTGGCCGTGGAGCAGTCGAAGGCTCACCTCGAGGAGCTCATGGCCCTCTGCGAGCACGCAGAGCGAGCCACCGAGGCGGCGCGCGCCAAGCTCGAGGCAGCTCCCGAGGACCCGCGCACGCTGGTCATCGGTGGCATGGCGTTTGAGGTGCGCAATCCGGGCGAGCGCGAGGTGACACGCCGCATGCGCGAGCAGCGCAGGGCAATCTCGCGTTACGAGCAGGCCTACGCGCGCCACGAGAGCCTGCTCGCCTCGGTGCAGAGCCTCGCCGAGGAGCTGGTGCGCGCCAAGGCGACCCTCGACAGCTTTGACGATGCGGACCTGCGTGCCTTCGACCAATATGACGCACAGTTTCAACAGCTGCAGGACGAGCTGCGCGAGGCCAAAGAAGAGCTGGCGCAGACGAGTACGATCTAGGGGAGGCTGACATGGGTCTTCTGACCACCACGCTCAACATCGAGGACCGCGTTACGCACATCGACGCACCCTGTTTCGTGCCGCTCAACGCCCTGTGCTCCAGCGTGGGCCAGGCGGGCAGGCGCTACCAGTTCGCACTCAACGCGTCGATCGAGGACGTCAAGGCGGAGCGCAAGCCCAACAAGGCAGTGCTCGTCAAGTGCTCGGGCTTCCCCGACATGTACCTGGTGCAGGTCAACATGGGTGCCTTCTATCACTTTGACATCTACGTCAAGGGCTATGTGGCGCTTGGTGCCAATATCGTGCACAACATGGCTGCGATGAACGGCGGCCTGTTGGGTGGCCTGGTGGCCAACGCGCAGCGCAAGAAGATCGATGCAGCCAATGCCCGCGTGGGCGACTACCTCTCGCACATGGAGAACGACGTGCTGCCCTATGCCGTCGAGTTGGCGGTGCAGATGCCGGCGCAGGAGTCCCTGGACGACGTGCCGGTCATCGAGGCGGGCGGCACCGAGCGCAGGTTCAACCCCTCCGACGAGGAGCGCAGGCAGGCCGACGAGCGGGCGCGGCTCGAGCAGCAGCGCAAGGAGCAGGAGCGCCAGCAGCGCGAGCTCGAACGCCAGCAGCGCGAGCTGGAGCGCCAGCGACGTGACGAGGAGCAGCGCCGCCAGCGCGAGCAGGACCAGCGCGCCCGCGAGCAGGAGCGCCAGCTCAGGGAGCAGCAGGAGGCCGAGCGCAGGGCGCAGCAGGAGGCGGCACGCGCCGAGCAGGAGCGCAGGCGCCAGCAGGAGCAGGCCGCCCGCAGGGAGGAGCAGCTGCGCCAGCAGAAGAAGGTCATCGCCGAAAAGAAGGTGCAGTCCAAGCTGTTGATGCTCACGAGCGAGGAGGCTCGCACGGGGTGCGTCAAGGTCATCCAGACGGTGGACGGCCGCACGGTCAAGGTGAGCATCCCTGCGGGCGTGACCGACAACATCAAGCTCGACGTGCCCGAGCAGGGTTGGCTCGACGAGGCAACGGGCCTGCGCGGCAACCTGCGTCTGAACATCGCCATCATGTAGCCCTGGCGGCACCATGGACGACTTTGGCATCCTGTACGAGGACTGGAAGGACGAGCTGCGGCGCATGACGGCCGCTCTGCGCACCGACGCGCTGGACGGCGACGTGCAGCGCCTGCGCATCAAGCGCGAGCTGGTGCTGACGCTGCAGCAGTGCAAGCAGGTCAAACAGGCCTCCGACGAGCTCGAAGCCTCCATGAGGCGCATCTACGACCTGATGGACGGGGGCCTTCCGGCCCGCATGGACAAGCGCAAGGGGCTGACGCGATGAGTGCCGCACGTCTGAGCGTCACCGACGCGGTGGAGCGTTGCGTGACCCTGCTGGCAAAGGTTGACGAGCTGGCCAACGAGGCTGCGATGCTCGAGGACCGGCGCTACCAGGCGCAGCTGGAGGTGCGCAACCGCGACGACGCGGTGGTGGACCAGCTCGTGAGCGAGCTGCAGCAGCGCGAGGACGAGCTGCTGGCAACCCTCACCGAGGTGGAGCAGCAGACGACCGAGGCCATGGCGCTCGTGGAGAACCACGTGGCCCTGCTGGAGAGCAAGATCACCGGGTTCGGCGCTCGGGCGGCGTGCGAGCGATACCGTCAGGAGGCCAGCCGCCGGGCAGCGGCCCATCCGCTCACGCCGGCGCGCGAGCCCTGGGACCTGGTGAACCAGTTCGTGGAGGTGGGCACGCAGATCGAGGTTGCGGCCTTGGCCAACGTTCCCGGTCGTGGTGTCGACGAGCACTTTACGGCAGCCTTTGCCAAGGCACAGCAACTGCGCGACCTCAAACGCAGGGTACATGCGCATCTCGAGTCCTACTACAACCGCTGGTACGACACGGAGATGGCAAACGCCGAGGCACATGGCCGTCAGCGTGACCGCGCGCTGGGCAGCGCGGTGGTGCACGTCAACCAAGCGCACGAGGCCTGGTTGCGGCAGTGGCGCAGCGAGTGGCAGGCTCTTGGCGCCGCCGCGCCAGCCGAGCGCCACGCCAACGGCTGGCGTGCGCGGCAGCTGGAAGGCCGGCTGACCCTCGACCGTAAGGCCTACCAGGCGCTTGGCGGTGCGGGCGACAAGGCCGTGCTCTCCGCGTACGACGGCGCCACGGTGCTGCTCAACGACAGCATGGTGATCTGCCAGGGGTCCGGCGACGCCACGGCATCTGTGCGTGCGCTGGAGGATCAGCTGTGGCTGAGCCTGCGCGAGGTGGCAGACGTCGAGCACAGGGTGTGCCTGTGTAGCGCTGGAGCCACGCTCGACTTTGCCATGCCCGTTATGCGCTTCGTCAAAGAGCAGCCGCAGGTCACCGGAGGAAGGGTCCTCACCGACTCTGCGACGGTCGCGACGGCGCTGAAGGAGCACCTCGCGGCAATGGACGACGCCCTCCAGGGCAAGCTGGTGGGGTATGGCTCGGTGGAGGAGTTCAACCGTCGCAATGGCGCCAAACCGCTGCCGTGGCGCGTGCTGTGCGTGGCGCACTTTCCGGCGGGCTTTGACGATCGCATGACCGCTGAGCTGCTGCGCCTTGTGGCGCAGGGTCCGCGTGCGGGTATCCGCGTGCTGGTGCAGGCCGATGCCGAGGCGGCGGCTGCGGGTCGCGGCATGCGTGCGGACGACCTGGCGCGCCAGATGCGCAGCCTGCCGCAGGCCTTTGTGGTGGCTGGCAGCGGCCCGTGGCGCAGTGCGGTGAATGGCCTCGTGCAGCTCTCCTACAAGGCGCTTTCGCCCAAGCAGGTGAGCGAGCTCGTGGCCGCTATGGCGGCTGCGACCAAGCGGCGCAGCACCGCCTCGCTCGACCTCGCGCAGATGCTGCCCAAGGAGCGCCTGCAGCGCTGCTCGGCGGCCAGTCGTGTTTCGCTACCGTTTGGTGTCAACGAGGACGGCCGCGTGCAGTGCCTGGAGCTGGGCGACGCCGTGGCACAGGGCTCGTCGCACTGTGCGCTGGTGGTGGGTCCTACGGGTTCGGGCAAATCGGTGCTGCTGCACGACCTCATTACCAGCGCGCTGTTTTGCTACGGCCCCCAGGAGCTGCAGCTCTGCCTGCTCGACTTCAAGGAGGGCACCGAGTTTGCCCCCTACGCCAACGTGCGACTGCCGCACTTGCGCTACGTGGCGCTCGACTCTCTGCAGCAGTTTGGCGAGAGCGTGCTGGCCCAGCTGGTGGGCCTCATGCGCACGCGGGCCGAGAGCTTTAAGGCGGCCTCGGCTGGCGGTGCGCATATTGCCAACATTGCCGAGTACCGCGCGGCGGGGCACCGCATGCCGCGCATCCTGGTGGTGATGGACGAGTTCCAGGAGCTGTTTGACTGCGACCGCGACCGCAAGTGCGCCTACAGGGCCGCGGCCCACTTTGGCGAGCTGGTGAGCAAGGGCCGCGCGTTTGGCATCCACATGGTGCTGGCCACCCAGACGCTGCACCGTATCCACGAGGGCAACTACGCCATCGCCAAGGCATCGCTCGAGGAGCTGCACGTGCGCCTGGGCCTCAAGTGTTCGGAGCGCGAGTTTGCCAACCTCATGGGGCAGGCCAATGCGACGCTCTGTCGACAGAAGACCACCGACGCACGCGGCTCGGCCGTGTTCATGGAGGACTACGCCCACGGGCGGCCTGTGGGTGTGCGTGTGGCCTACCTCAAGCCCGAGCGCAGGACCAAGCTGCTGGAGCACCTGGCCTCTCGCTACAAGGGACGTGACTTCAAGCCGGCCTACGTGTTCCGCGGGACGCAGGAGGAGCGCGTGCCACTGGCGGCGCTCGCGAAGGCGTCGGCCGAGCACCAGCGAGTGTACGTGGGCAAGCCGGTGGCGCTGGGCAGGAACGTGGGGTTCGACGTGGCGCTGGGGACGCCGGCCAACCTGCTGGTGCTGGCCGAGGACCAGACCCTGCTGCACCGCGTGGGCAACACCGTGCTGGCACAGGTGGCGGCCAACGCCACCATGGCACGCCAGCTGTTCCTCTTTGACGCCGAGGCGCTGCGCGCCGCGGACGAGGGGGCGGGCGCCTTGCAGCGCCTGGCCGGCCGGGGCGTCAAGGTGCCGCGAGGGCTGGCATGCTCGGCAGCCAATGCCTTCAGGGTGCTGCCCACGCTGCGCGAGGCCTATGACCTGTTCCAGCGCCGCAAGGAGGCTCTGGCCGCGGGGCGCGAGCTCGCGCATGCAAGCGACCCCGTCTACGTGGTGATCTTGGGTTACGAGCAGATCGATCCGCTGGTGTGCCTGATGGAGGGTCGCAGCGTGGCCGACTACGACGTGACACCTGCGCCTGCCGTGCCTGCGCCTGACGCCGACCCGCTGCAGGCCATGCTCGACGACCTGGCGGGAGATTTGGCCAACGATGCGCAGGCGTCTCCCGCCGCAAGCGTACCGCCGCGGCAGATGTTGCGTACGCTGCTGGAGAGCGGTCACCTGTGCAACTTCCACGTGGTGCTCACCTGCGGCAGCCCCGCGGCGCTCGACCGCCTGCTGCGCTCCGACCTTGCGCCGTTCAACCACCGGCTGGTGCTGCCGCGTTCCATGGGACGCACGGCGCTCGTGGACACCGACATCGACCTGCGGCACGTGCCCGATGGGTGCGTGCTGTACACCGATGGCCAGCGCGAGGCGTGGCTGGTCAAGCCCTTCGAGGTCGTGGAAGGGGGCAGCGGGTGAGCGGTGGGGTGAACACCGATACGGCCTCGCTCGAGGAGGTGCTGCGCGCGGTTACGTCGTTCGCGCGGGAGACGGGCACGTTCTACCGTGGAACGGGCCTCGTGCTGGACCACTTTGAGGACGAGACGCGGCAGTATCGGCAGGGGCTCGCGGACCTGCTTGACGATCGTCCGGAGGGTGGTCAGAGCACTGGCGATGACGAGCTGGACCAGATGCTGTACGACTACGAGCGGCAAGACAGGCGAGAGCAGGCGGCCATCGAGGAGCGCATTGCGGAGCTCGACCGCCTGGTGGCCGACTACGCCGACCGCAAGGACAACCTCGCCAGTTGCCTCAAAGCGCTGGTGATGGGCGGGAACCTCGAGGACGAGGCCCGCGGCCTGCGGCATCTGCACGACATGCTGCAGGACTATCTGGAATCGTGAGGCTGGCGCTCGCGTGGGGCGCCGCAAGAGGAGGGAAGCAAAGATGGCAGGTGGCAGAAGTTCAGTCGACGCGATGGACAGCCTGATTCGTCAGCTGACCCAGCTGCAGCAGATCCAGCAGGACATGCAGCAGCGCGTGCGCCAGGCCTACGACAGCATCGGCAACGAGTGGAACGACCAGCAGTACGTGAACATGGGTGCCGAGATCGACGACATCGTGGCCGCGCTGAGTGCCTGCTACACGTCGCTGTCGGCGGGCACCACAAAGCTGCAGGTGCGCAAGCGCATGCTGGAGGACTACCTCAACTACCGCTAGGCTACGAGTACGGGCTAGGTAGCTCAGAAGGGATACTCCCCTTTGAGTCACGTACGGATGAGGAGAGGGCATGGGGGACACGGCTGCACAGGACGCGCTGCGCGACGCGACGGTCGAGGCGCTGCGTGCGGGAGGCATGGACCTGCTTGACAGGCCCAAGGCTTTCTTTGGCACGCTTGCCGACCTGACGCCAACCAACACGCCGTTGATGCGGGTGCTGTCCAACGTGCTCTCCAAGGCGGGAGACGAGGCGTGCGGCCGCGAGTTGTCCAAGCTCACGGCAACGAGCTCGACGCGCGACGTGGAAGCCGCCGCCAGCCGGATTGCGCATCATCTCGTGGAGCAGTATGTAGTTGAGCGTAACGTGGCCGACGACTGCGCACGCGCGCTGGCCGAGGGCGTCGCGCAGGTGCTGGGCGTCTCGGTGACGACGGCTCCCGAGGGCTTCGACATCCCTGCGTATCACCGCAACGTGTCGGTTGAGGAGAGCGTGCTCCGTGCTGGCGGCTCGGTGATGGCGTACGTCAAGCCCAAGGGCTACGACCCTAGCGAAGGCCCGTACGACATCGCGTCGCTGCCGTATGCTCGCGTGAACGTGCCCGTGAGGGCGGGCACCGCGAAGGGCACCGTGGTGAGCGTGCCGGGGGAGGGCTACTACGCGCCAGATGGCCGTCGCGGCGAGCTGCGGGTGCGCCTGCGCGAGAAGAAGCCCGACGACGCCGCGCGCAAGGCGGAGGAGGCCCGCAGGGCAGAGGCCGAGCGCCGCGCCGAGGAGGCTGCGCGCAGGGCGGAGGAAGCCGCGCGCGCGGCTCAAACCCAGTCAGGAATCAAGGCTCCCGGGCAACAGAGCGGCTGCCTCGGCATGGTGGCCAGTGCGCTTGCGCTCTTGGTCGTCGTGGGGTTGGGTCAGTTCGTTCTGGTCTTTGCCATCGAGGCGGGCGTGTTTCCCTATGTGCTGGCCGTGGCAGTCGTTGTGGGCATCATCGCAGCCATCAAGTCGAAGGTGAACGGATCGTCCTAGGGCAACGGGGCTTAGCCAACAGCATGACGTAGTACACTGGCAGGCGTTGGCGCTGGTCAGGGCAACTAGGGGGAGGGCATGGCGCAGGAGAGCTCGGCAAAGGCACTGGCAGATGCGGTGTGCGAGGCGCTCAAGTTTGGCGGACTCGACGCTCTGGGCAACCCTCAGGGGCTTTACAGCATGCTCACCGACCTTGCCGACCAAACGAGCCCCGAGATGCGCGCGCTGCGCGGCGTGCTGCAGGAGAGTCAGGACAAGCGGTTTCTCGAGCCGCTGGCTGGTCTGAACGGATCTTCGAGCGCTCGCGACGTGGAGGTCGCTCGGCTGCGCATGATGCACTGGATGACGGACGAGCGCCTGCTGGCGGAGGGTGTTTCGGCCTCGTGCGCGCAGGGCTTGGCCGAGGGTGTGGCACGCTATCTGGGCATCAAGCTGCCCGTGGCGGAGCCTGCGTCGAAGGCCCAGCCGACTCCGAAGGCCCAGCCGACTCCGAAGGCCGAGCCTGCAAAGAAGACCGAGCCTGCAAAGAAGGCCGAGCCGTCCCCAAAGGCGGCACCGACTCCTACGCCGAAGCCTCAGTCCCAGCCGACGCCCGCGTCCACGCCTAAGTCGTCGCCTGCTGCCGGCAAGAAGGGCATAAGCGAGAATGCGGCCCATGCCGTGGCCGCCCTTATGTTCCTCGGTTGGTTCGTGGCCATCCTCTGGGCCGACGGACACGGCGTGCTCGATGGCTTTGACGCGCGAGGTATTCCCCGATGGATCCCAGCGCTCGGTCTGATACTCGTCGAGGTGGGCCTGCTGTATCTCATAGACGGCAGTCACCAGGCGGCTGGCTGCCTGGCTGGGTCCTTTGGCGTGCTACTCGTGTGGACGCTCATAGCGGTCGCCTGTTTCGGGCTGTTCGAGCGCATGGGCTGGAGCATGACGCTCGCGGTCCCCGTGGGTGTGTTCGTGGCTCCTCTCGCCCTCGTCTTTCTCGTCGCGGCCATCCTTCCCAAAAAGTAGCCATTCCAAAAGGGGCTACCCCTTTTGGTACAGGTAATCATCCCCTTGGTTCGGCCTGCATAAGCCGCTGCCCATGCGCATGTGCCGCCGCCCGATAATAGGTTTGCTCGGCGTATGGGCAAGGGTATGCTAGGAAGGCCGTGCATACGGCATCCCTTGGGAATGGCGTGGCGGCCCGGTGCGTCCTCTCGTGCCAGCCGCCGCAAATGGCTTTAGGAGGAACCATGGCAAAGGAAGTACCTGTCAAGAACGTTGTCCTCGTGGGTCAGGCCGGCACCGGCAAGACCATGGTGGCCGAGGCGATGCTGCACCTCACCGGCAAGACCACGCGTCTGGGTGGCCATGCTGGCACCAAGCCCACGCTCGACTATGACGGCCAGGAAGGCGCGCGCGGCTTCTCCATCTCCACCACCATGGCTCCCATCGAGTGGGGCGGCACCCGCATCAACGTTCTCGATGCCCCCTGCTACCCCGACTTTGTGGGTGACGCGTACACGGCCATGAGCGCCGCCGAGACCGCCCTGTTTGTGGTCGACGCCAACGACGGCCCGCAGACCACCACCACCCGCTTGTGGTTTGCCGCCGAGGACCTGTCCATCGCCCGCGCGGTGGTCATCAACCGCCTCGACCGTCCCGAGTCCGACTTCGACAGCGCCATCGACGCCTGCAAGGAGCGCTTCGGCAACCGCGTGGGCGCCGTGACCATCCCCATGGGCACCGGCGAGGCCTTTGCCGGCATCATCGACGTCGTGCACATGAAGGCTCGCCACCTCGAGGGCACCAAGGTCGTCGAGGAGGAGATCCCTGCCGAGTTCGCCGACGCCGCCGAGACTGCGCGCGAGGAGCTCGTGGACCTCGTGGCCGAGGCCGACGACGAGATCATGATGAAGTACCTCGAGGGCGAGGAGATCACCCAGGAGGAGCTCGAGGGTCTGCTGGCCACCGCCATCCGCGACCGCGTCTTTGTGCCCGCCTTTGCCGCCTCCGCCGTCAAGGAGGAGGGCATCATCTCCATCCTCAACGCCGCCGTGGCATGGTTCCCCACGATGGCCGACTTTGGCAAGATCCCTCTGATCAACGGCGAGAAGCTCGACATCGACCCCGAGGACGACCGTCCCGTGGCCTTCGTCTTCAAGAGCCTCAACGACCCGCAGAACGGCAAGCTCTCCTTCATCAAGGTGCTGGCTGGCACCATCACCCCGGGCATCGAGCTCATCAACGCGCGCACCAGCAAGGGCGAGCGCCTCGGTCACCTCTACAGCATGACCGGCCGCGAGACCTCCGAGGTCAAGACCGTCGCCGCCGGCGACATCTGCGTCGTGCCCAAGCTCGACGCCCTCACCGGCGACACCCTGTCTGTGACCGGCAAGGTCGAGGCCGCCGCGTTCCGCTTCCCCAACTCGCTGTACCGCATCGCCATCGAGCCCGAGGTGCGCGGCACCGAGGGCAAGGTGTACGACTTCCTGCAGAAGTCTGCCGACGCCGACCCCACCCTCAAGGTGGAGCGCGACGAGGAGACCGCGCAGACCATCGTCTCCGCCATCGGCGAGGCTCAGGTGTCCGTGCTGCTCGAGCGCCTCGAGGAGCGCGCCAAGGTCACGGCTCGCACCGTCAAGCTGCGCATCCCGTACCGTGAGACCATCCGCCGTACCGCCACGGGCCACGGCCGTCACAAGAAGCAGACCGGTGGCTCCGGCCAGTTCGCCGACTGCCGTCTGCGCATCGAGCCCAACCCCGATCAGGGCTACGAGTTCCTCGACGAGGTCGTGGGCGGTGCCATTCCGCGCGGCTTCATTCCCGCCATCGACAAGGGCGTCCAGGAGACCATGGCCGGTGGCGTGCTGGCTGGCTACCCCATGATCGACGTCAAGGTCGCCGTGTTCGACGGTCAGTTCCATCCGGTCGACTCCAACGAAATGGCCTTCAAGACGGCCGCCCGCCTGGGCTTCCAGGACGCCGTCAAGGACGCCGAGCCCGTGCTGCTCGAGCCCATGGCTCACCTCAAGGTCACCGTGCCCGAGAGCTACGCCGGCTCCATCATGGGCGACATCAGCGCCTCGCGCGGCCGCGTCGAGGGCATGGGCGCCGCCGGTGCCGGCGAGACCATGGTCGAGGCCACCGTGCCGTACGCCGAGGTCACCGACTACGCCACCCGCCTGCGTTCGCTGTCCCGCGGCACGGGCGAGTTCGAGCTCGAGATCAACGGCTACGAGCAGGTGCCGCACGACATCCAGCAGCGCCTGGCCGCTGAGTACCAGGAGAAGCGTGCCGCTGGCGAGCGCTAACCCGCAGGCAGCAAAGGCTGCATGAACCATCGACTCGGGAGGGGCTTCCGGCAGGTGCCGGGAGCCCCTCATTTTGTGTGCCGCGCCTTTGGGCGGGCAGGTGCTACGTGCTTGCAACGAGGGCTGGCGGCAGGAGGTTGCCTGCGGGCTTGGTGCGGCTCCCGCGGAGCATTCTATGCACCTGGCGGGCGAGTCGGCCTCCCACGTGGTAGTCCTCGAGGTCGTCGGGGGAGACGCGTATTACCGTCCACTCTCCGTCCATCTCCGGTTGTCCCTTGTACGTGCCGTCGCCGACCCTCACCATCAGCCTTGCATCGGGCCAATACATTGCCATGCTAACCCCCTTCTCGTGCCTTATGGGGCCTGCAGGTTAGCAGGGCAATGTCGCACCTCACTACGCATTAGGTTGTGCGAATGTCGCAGGGGCGCTGTCTGCACTGGTAGAAAGCGCGACGCTTGTCGCACGGCGATGGGTGGCGTTTAGAATCTCCACGGAATGCGGGTCAAAGGACCTCGGGGTCGCCCCCGGTTGTACGCTACGTGTAGAAAACCCTGCGGTTTTGCGGTCGGCCGAGTGTTGGTATCATATAAGGGTTGAGTCACTCGACCGAGGAGGTCGCGCAGCCGCGCATGGACATAGCGTTGTCGATAGCAGTCACGTTTCTGCTTACCCTTGTGAACGGGTTCTTCTCCATGTCGGAGATGGCCTTGTCAACCGCAAAGAAGGTCGTGCTCGAACACGAGGCCGAGGAGGGAGACCAGCGCGCCAAGAAGGCCGCCGAGGTCTCCGGCGATGCCGGCGAGTTTCTCGCAGCCATTCAGGTGGCAATCACCCTCGTCGGGTTCTTCTCGTCTGCGTTTGCCGCGACCAACCTGTCCGAGCCGCTGGCCACGGTGCTTGTGGGCGCGGGCCTGTCTGCGGGTGTTGCCAATCCGCTGGCCACGGTGCTCATCACCCTGGTGGTCTCATACTTCTCCATCGTGGTGGGCGAGCTCGTGCCCAAGCGCATCGCCATGGCCGACGCCGAGAACGTGGCCAAGAACGTGGCCGGTCCGGTGAGCTCGTTTGCCACGCTCGCCAAGCCGCTGGTGTGGCTCACGGCCGCCAGCGCCAACGGCCTCGCCACGCTGCTGCACATCAAGAGCGCCGACGACCGCCAGGAGGTCTCCGAGGACGAGATCCGCTACATGGTCACCGACTCCGAGGAGCTCACCGAGCAGGAGAAGTCGATGATCCACGAGGTCATCGACCTAGGCGACACCATTGCCCGTGAGGTCATGATCCCGCGCGTGGACATGAGCGCCGTGGAGGACACCGTCACCTGCGCCGAGACGCTCGAGCTCATGCGCCGCACCGGGTACTCGCGTGTGCCGGTCTACCACGAGGACGTGGACCGCATCGTGGGCATCGCGCACATCAAGGACATCATCAGCCCCATCGTGGACGAGGACGCCGGCGACAAGCGCATCAGCCGCTACATGCGCCAGGCGGACTTCGTGCCCGACACCAAGGACATCTTCCCGCTGCTGTCGGAGATGCAGTCCAGCCACGAGCAGATGGTCATCGTGGTCGACGAGTATGGTGGCACGGCGGGCATCATCACCATCGAGGACATCGTCGAGGAGGTCGTGGGCGAGATTGCCGACGAGTTCGACCCCGACAACAAGTACCTCACGCAGCTTTCTGAGCGCGAGTGGCTGGTGGACGGCCGCTTCTCCATCGACGACGCCATCGAGCTGGGGTGGCCCGTGGAGGACTCCGACGAGTTCGAGACCATCGCGGGCTTTGTGCTGGAGTTGGCAGACTCCGTGCCTCAGGCGGGCGACGTCTTTGAGCGTGAGGGGTATCGGTTCAGGGTGCAGTCGATGCGTGGCAGGCGCCTGTCCATGCTGCGCGTGACGGCACCCGAGCCTGAGGAGCCGCAGGAGCAGCCCGAAGAGCGCTAGTACCACGGGGCGGCCACTTGCGGCCCGCGTCTGGCGAGCGGGTCTGTGCGTATTGCGGCAAGCTGGCCACATGCGTGCGGCTTTGACTACAATGGTGGCGTCTGACTGCAGGACGGGAGGTTATCCGTGGCAGATCTCATTGACATCAGGCGAGTCCAGATCGGACCCGAGAACATGATCGCGCACGTGCGCATCGACGACGATGGCCCTCTCATGACCAGCGAGGACCTCGAGGGCACGGCGCGCGTGTACCGCCTGCTGCCTCACATCGTCGAGCATGCCTGCCTGGGCGACGCAGGGGAGACCTTCCGCGATGCCATGGGCGACACCGAGCTGGCGCATCTGCTCGAGCACGTGACGGTCGAGCTGCTGGCGCAGACCGACCTCGCCGGTGACATGCCCGCCGGGCGCACGTGGGTCGACGAGGTGGACGACCGCACCTACCAGATCGAGCTCGCCTGTCCCGACGATGTGCTGGTTGCAGCCGCGCTGTCGTGTGGCGTTTGGATCCTGGATTGGGCCTACAAGGGCGGTGGCGATCCTGAGCCCGACGTGAATGCCATCGTCAAGGGCCTGGTCAAGCTGGTGCGCAACGTGGGCGACGAAGGCGAGGACTTGGTCATCGACTACGGTGACGAGGAGCTGGCCGACGAGGAGTTCGCCGACGAGGATGCCTACCTCGAGGACGAGCCCGCGGAGGACGGCGAGTCTGCGGCTGACGAGCTCGACGAGGAGCCCGTTGCCCCGGCGCCCCTGTGGACGGAGGCTCCCGAGACGCCTGCCGAGCGAGAGGAAGAGCGCGGCAGGTCGATGGAGGCCGAGATCGACGAGATCATGGCCACCTTCGAGACGACGCCGCTTTCCGAGGACGATGCCTTCGAGGCGTAAACGAGTTGCCCTCCGCCGACGGGCGGATCGAGACTGCGGGGCGACCCGCGAACATGGACAAGTAGAAGGGCCAGCTGGGCGCTTCTCATGTGACAGGAGGATTGACATGACTGCTAGAGGTGCACTTGGATTCGTGTTTGGTAGCGTTGCTGGTGTTGTGTGCGGCGTTGCCGCCGGTCTGCTGCTGGCCCCGCGCTCTGGCGCCGAGAGCCGCGCCATGGCCGCTGATGCCATGAACGACGCGTGGGACTCCGCGGTTGACGCTTACGAGCGTGGCTCGCGCGTGGTCACCGACAAGGTGGGCTCCGTGCGCCCGAGCGTCGACGCCACCAGCGACGAGCTTCGCGCCAAGGTCGACCTGGCCCGCGAGCGCATGGACCAGCTGCGCGACTCCCTCTCCGAGACTGTTGCCACCACGTCTGCCCAGGTGCAGGAGGCCGTGAACACGGTCACCGAGAAGGTCACCGAGGTCGCCGCCGACAAGGAGGCCGAGGCTGAGACCGAGGCCGAGGGCGTGCACGTCGAGGTCGTCGAGGAGGTCGAGGAGGCCTAGCCCTCCGACCGCATCATTGTGATGGACGCGGGACGCTGCCTGCTTGCTGGCGGCGTCCCGCATGCGTAGGGGAGGGCCCCATGCTCAAGCTCAGCCAGATGACCGGCGTCGCCGTCTATGGGCCCAAGGGCTCGCACGGCAAGGCGGCCAACACCTTTACCCGCGTGGGCAAGGTGCACCAGACGGTCTTCTCGCCCGACGGCCTGCGGGTGGTGGGGTTCTTTGTGGCAAGGCCCGACATCGCGGGCATGGTCAAGCGCGAGGACGCCTTTGTGGCGCTCGATGCCATCGCTCCGTGTGACGGAGGCGTCCGTGTGACCAAGGGCTCCGAGAGCTTTGACGCCGCCGCGCGGGCCCGCCTGGGGCTCGACTGGGACGCCTGCATCGTGTGGGCCGGCATGGATGCCAAGACCACCGAGGGCAAGGTGCTGGGCTTTGTGAGCGACGCCTCCTTCAACACCAAGACCGGCGAGGTCGAGTCGTTCTTTGTGGGCGATGGCGGCATGGCGCAGTCGCTGGTCGGGTCGGTGCAGATCCCGGCCTCCATGCTGCGTGGCTACGAGAAGGGATGGATGCTGGTGGCTCCCGAGGCGGCACACCAGCAGCTGACCGGAGGCGTGGCAGCCAAGGCGGGCGAGGGCTACGCCAAGGCAAAGTACGAGGGCAAGAAGGCTGCCGCCAAGGCGGGCAAGGCCGCCGGTGAGGCCGTGGACAAGGGGTCCAAGGCGCTGGGCAAGCAGTTGGGCAAGACCAAGGGTATGTTCTCTTCGTTCATGGACGAGTTCAAGAAGGCGCAGGAGTAGGCGCGGCTTGCGCTGCGGCAAAACCGCCCTCGCCGACCGAGGGCAATCCGTGTACAATTAACGTTTGCGTGGCCACAGGGCCACATAACACCTACGAGAAGGGTCTTTGATGAAACCTCGACCTCACAGTCGATGACCCCTCGGTGCCTCGTTGGCGGTGCCGTGGGGTAGCCCATAGCCCGCGGGCGGCGCTCATGCGACGCCACCCGTCTAACCAACAGAGGAGTTCGCATGATCTATCTGTCCCAGTTGTTGGGCAATCCCGTCTACGATAGCGACGGCGAGCGCATCGGCCGCGTGAGCGATCTTGGCATCGCCACGGGCGAGGTGTTCCCGCGCGTCACCGCGCTGGCGGTGGAAGGACCCGGCCGCACGCCGCTCATGATCAGCTGGCGCAAGTACGTCGACGACTTTGACGAGGATGAAGTTTCGCTCAAGGTGGTTGCCACCGACATCCGCTTCTCCTATCTCCAGCCCGACGAGGTGCTTATCGTGCGCGACCTGCTCAACAAGCAGATCGTGGACACTCGGGGCATGCGCGTGGTGCGCGTCAACGACCTCAAGCTCTCCGACACCAGCTCGGCGCAGCTACGTCTGCTGGGTGCCGAGGTGGGCTCGCGTGGCCTGCTGCGCTCCATCTCGCCGGCGCTCGAGACGGTGGTCTGCCGCGCCGCGCGTGCGCTGGGTCATCCCATCCAGGAGCGCATCATTGCCTGGAACTACATGGACCTGCTGGAGCGCGACCTGTCCAACGTCAAGCTCTCGGTGAGCCACAAGACGCTGGACGAGCTGCACCCCGCCGACATCGCCGACATCATCGAGCGGTTGGACCCGCGCCTGCGCGGCCAGGTGTTTGCGCAGCTCGACGAGGAGATGGCGGCCGATGCCATGGCCGAGCTCGACGACGACGAGCTGGCGGCCACGCTGGTCAGCGGTATGGAGGATGCCGCCGCGTCGCGCGTGCTCTCGGAGATGGACCCCGACGACGCGGCCGAGCTGGTCTCGGAGCTCGACTACGAGCGCGCCGAGAAGCTGCTCTCGCTGATGGGCGTCAACGATCGCGCGGCCATCAGCCAGCTGCTGGGCTACCGCGAGGATACTGCCGGCCGCATCATGACGCAGGAATTCGTGGCCATTGACGAGCGTGGTACCGTAGCCGACGCGGTGGCGGCGCTGAAAGCACTCGAGGAGGGCTTCGAGAGCGTGCGCTACGTGTACCTCGTGGACGACGAGAAGCGCATCAGCGGTGTGGTGACCTTGCTCGAGCTGTTGACCAGCGAGCCGGAGACGCCGCTCGCCACGCTTGCCACGAGCGAGCCCATCACCGCCAGCCCCGAGGACGACCAGGAGGACGTGGCCGAGAATATCGCCAAGTACAACCTGCTGGCCATGCCCGTCGTGGACGACGAGGGCCACCTGCTGGGCATCGTCACGGTCGACGACGCCTTGGAGGTCCTGCAGGAGGAGCACGAGGAGGACCTGCAGATTGCCGGCTCGGGCGCCAGCGTGAGCTCCGACGACCGCGGTGGCCTGCTCTCCCAGATGCTCACCAGCGAGATGTGGTGCTTCCTGTGGGCTGCGGGCATCGCGGCCTGCTCGCTGATGTCCGGCGCCCTTGTGGGCGACTACCTGACAGGCCTGGTCGCGTCGGTCGCCCTGCCGGTGGCGCTGCACCTGGCCGATGGAATGGCCCGCTACGCCATCAACAGCTACCTGGAGTACGACGAGGAGGACGAGGACGCCCCCACGCTGCTGGGCTTCGCCCTCAAGGGCGTGGCCGTCTCGGTGGTGATCTCGGCCGTGGTGCTGCTGGTGATGACGGGTGTGACCAACGCGATTGACGCCTCGGTCGCATCGCACGCCTCTGCGGGGATGATCGAGCAGGAGGGTGCGATCGGCGAGCTCATGACCAGCCTGACGACGGGGTTCAAGGCAGCCGCCGTGACTGCCGTGTTCTCGTTTGTCACGGCGCCGGCCTATCTGGTCACGCTGCGTCGTCGCGACAAGGCTGGCGCAGATACCAGCGGCGTTGCCCTTCGCATGGTCGCGCAGGGTGTTGCACTGGTGGTATTCGTCGCTCTGGCAAGCCTCATGCTTGCCGGGTTGGTGGGCTAGCATGGCCCGCCGCAAGAGCATGCGCGCGCAGGAGCGTCCCGAGCGCGTGAAGCTCGACCCTCGACGCGTGCTGGGAGCCATGGGCCCCGGCATGGTGGCGGCGCTTGCCGGTGCTGACGCCGGCGGCGTGGCTGCCTACTCGAACTCCGGCGCCCTCTATGGCTATGGCCTGCTGTGGACGGTGCCCATCATGTGCCTGCTGCTCATCGTGGCGCAGGAGACGGCGGCGCGCATGGGCTGCGTTACCGGCAAGGGGTTTGCCTCGCTCATCCGCGAGCAGTACGGCGTGCGCCTGTCCGCCCTGGCCATGCTTGCGCTGCTGATCTCGAACGCGACGGTCACGCTGTCCGAGTTCGCCGGCATCGCGTCGGGCTTGGCGCTGTTCGGCGTGCCCACCTACGTGTCGGTGCCCGTCGCCGCGCTGGCCATCTGGATGCTTACCATGAGCGGCTCGTATCGGCGCATCGAGAAGGTGCTGCTGGCCATCAGCTGCGTGTTTGTGACCTATGTGGTGGCGGGGTTCATGGTTGGTCCCGACTGGGGCCAGGCCTTCCACGACACGCTCATCCCGCCGGTCTATGGCGAGCCCAGCTACCTCTCGCTCATCGTGGCTCTGGTGGGCACCACCATCGCCCCGTGGATGGTGTTTCTGGCCCAGAGCAACGTGGTCGAGCGCGACGCCCGCGAGGACGATATCCCGTACCAGCGCATCGACACCGTGACTGGCTCGGTCGTGGCCAGCGCCATCTCGTGGTTCATCATCCTGGTGACCGGTGCGGTGCTGTACCCGGCGGGCATCGTGGTCGAGGGTGCCGAGGACGCCGCCGCCGCGCTGGCGCCGCTGGTGGGCGACTACGCCCAGGCGCTCTTTGGTGCGGGCCTGATCGGTGCGTCGTTCCTGGCGGCCTGCGTGCTGCCGGGCATCACCTCCAGCGCCATCTGCGAGGCCTTTGGCTGGGAGCGTGGCGCCGACCGCAGCTGGCAGGAGGCACCGGTCTATCGCGGCATCATCACGGCGATCCTGGCCATCTCGGCGATCATCGTGCTGCTGCCCGACGCCAACCTGTTTGGCATCATGATGGCGGCGCAGGTCATCAACGGCGTGCTGCTGCCCGTGCTGCTGGTGTTTATGGTGGGCATCGCAAGCGACCGGCACGTGATGGGCCGCTATGCCAACAGCCGGCTGTGGAACGCCTGCACGTGGTTCACCATCGTCTCGGTGACGGTACTCACCATCGTTATGTTCATCCTCCAGGCGTTGGGCTGGTAACCGCTCGCAAGGTGATGGAGAAATCTAAGCGCTTGCGCGGGGGTCTCCGTCGTCTATGCGCTTATTGCCGTAAAGTTCGGGCATTAACGCGATTCGGGGGCGTTCGTCACGTTGCGAACGCCCCCGAATCGCGTTAATGCCCGAAAAACGGGACGATAAGGCATTGTAGTGGGCGGGTGCCCCGTTGCACGGAGAGCGCGCCATGTCTCGATGCTGTACGTTCTGGAGCGCCAACGTGCGCATTTGGTGGGGCTAGGCATGAAACCTGCAGCTCTGCTATAGTAGGGGTCTGAGCGCGTTGGATGGGTTCGGGTGACGCAATGTTCCGAACCTGGTCAGGGCCGGGA
Organism: uncultured Coriobacteriaceae bacterium; assembly: GCA_902779675.1. Taxonomy (GTDB): domain Bacteria; phylum Actinomycetota; class Coriobacteriia; order Coriobacteriales; family Atopobiaceae; genus UBA1367. The sequence continues at coordinate 42,424 of CACZCK010000008.1, forward strand.
GGCAGCAGCCATAAGGAGCCTCTGGCGGGCACCCGTTCCCATCCAGCGCGCTTGCTTTATGTCTCGACTTCCTCCCGGAGGCTTGGATGGCATTCGTCAACTTCATCATGGACCTGCTGCGCGACCCGCGCGCGGCCATCGCGAGCTGGATCGCCGCTGGTCCCCTCGCCGCATACGGCTTTGTGTTCCTGATTATCTTCATCGAGACCGGTGTGGTCTTCTTCCCCTTCCTCCCCGGCGACTCGCTGCTGTTTGCTTCGGGCTTCTTTGCCCAGGGAGGCGGCTTCAACATCATCGCGCTTCTGGCAGTGGCCTGGGTGGCTGCCATTCTGGGTGACCAGTGCAACTTCTTTATCGGACACTTCTTTGGTCAGCGCATCATCCGCTCGGGCAAGGTCAAGGCCATGACGCCCGAGCGCATCCAGAAGTCGGAGGAGTTCCTCGACAAGTGGGGCAACCTGGCCATCTTCCTCGGTCGCTTCTTCCCCTTCATCCGAACCTTCGTGCCCTTCCTCGCGGGTATGGGCGGCATGCACTGGCACAACTTCTTTATGTACAACATCCTGGGCGGCATCACGTGGTCCACGATGTTTATCCTGCTGGGGTACTTCTTCGGCGGCATCCCCTTCGTGCAGGAGCACTTTGAGCTGCTGATTGTTGGCATCATCGCTGTGAGTGTTGTCCCCACGGTGGTGGGCCTGGTCAAGAGCCACCTGAGCAAGAAGTCCAAGTAGGGTGTGCCGTCCGTATTTGCGGACGGGTTCAACAGAAACAAGCGAGGCGTCCGCAAGATGCGGACGCCTCTTTCATGAAGCGCGTCTGTGTGGGTGGAGCGGGCTACTCTTCGGGCTCCTCGACGACCTCGGCCTCAACAACCTCGGCAGCGGGTGCCTCCGCGGCCTCGACCACGGGCTCTTCGGCCGCCGGCTCCTCGACTGCGGCCTCAGCCTCGGCGGGAGCTGCTTCGGCCGCCGGCTCCTCCTGCGTCTTCTTGCCGCGGCGGCGCAGGCTCTTGAAGCGCTGTCCGAGCTCGGCCTCGAGCAGCCAGCGCTGAACCTTGCCGGTAGCCGTGCGCGGAAGCTCGTGGCCAAGCTCCACGACGTCGGCCAGGCGCTGGTCGTTCTGCCAGCCGTCCATGACGTCCTTGAGCTTGCTCATCACGGCCTCGCGAGTGTCGTCGGCCAGGTCGTCGAGCACCAGCACGGGCATGCCGCGGCGCAGGACCACCGCAATCTCGGTGGTGCCCAGCTGCTCGGCGATCTCGCGCTCGTACTCGGGCAGGAAGATCTTGGTGCCGCCCGGCAGCACTAGCGTCTCCTTCTTGCGACCCTGCAGGTGCAGGCGGCCGTTCTCGTCGAAGCTGCCCAGGTCGCCGGTGTGTAGCACGCCGTCGATCAGCACCTCGGCGGTATCGGTGGGCATCTTGTAGTAACCCTGCATCATGGCGTCGGGCGTCTGGATCAGGACCTCGCCGTCGTCGGCGATGGTGATGGTGCTGCCGGGGCACACCTCAAGCGCGTGCGGGTCGTCCTCGCCCTCGGCGCTGATGGCCACGCCCGAGCTGGTCTCGGTGAGGCCATAGCCAAAGGCCAGACGAATGCCGCGTGCCTTGACCTCGTCGAGGCGCTCCTGCGGAGCGTCGCCGGCGCCCACGAGGATAGCCTGCAGCTCGGGGTTGACCAGGTTGCGGCGCATGATGTGCTCGAGCAGGATGGGCACCACCGAGGTGGCCGTCGGATGGAAGTAGGTCCAGTCGTCAAAGACGTGGCGGCCGCCGCGCCCGAGCGCCACGGTGGCGCCGCAGAGCCACGGCCAGAGCAGGCCGCAAACGAAGCCGAAGACGTGGGCCAGCGGCAGCACGCACAGCAGCACGTCGCCGGCATCCAGCGGGAAGGTGCCGCTGCCGCCGTACGCACTGGCCATGAGGCTGGAGTCGGTCAGCGTGACGGCCTTGGAGCGCGAGGTGGTGCCGCTGGTAAAGAACAGGATCTTGCCGGCGCCGTCGGCCGCAGGTCCAGCGAGGTAGGCGTCGAGCTCGGCGGCGCGCTTCTCGTTGGCGCACCACAGCGCATCGGCGTCGACGTAGGGCAGCAGCTGGGCGAGCATCTTGTCGGGCACGGCGATGTCGAGCATGGCGACCTGCAGACCCGCGATGTTGGCAGCGAAGATCTCCACCACGCTGGCGTAGCTGCCGTCGCACAGGATGGCCAGGCAGGTCTTGCCCGACTCGCGCAGCTCGTCGGCGCGAGCGTGCACGTCGCGGGAGAAGTCCGCCCACGTCACGCGGTTGTAGTGGTCGTTGGCGCCGTGGAGCAGGGCGATGGCCCCGGCACGCTCCTCGGCCATATGGGTGAGGAAGTCCTCGAATCCGGCGTACTTGACGATTTGGGTGGTCATGGCAGGTGTCCCCCTTGCAATCTTCGCCCATACTTATGAAAAGTCTGACACAGGGGCCGACTGTGTCAGGGCTGCGTAAGGCATGTTTTAGGTCATCGGCGGCAGTGGTTCCGCCCGCCGCGAGAAGCCGACGGCGTTGTTGCGGCATGGCGTGGATCGATGGTGGCGCGGCGTTGGACGTGCGCTTTGGTATAGTTGACGCAGACGTCATGGACGAGGAGGCTTCGCATGCCCAAGATCGTGATCACCGGAGGCCCGTGTGCGGGCAAAACCACCCTGATGGGCCTTTTGGCTGCGGCGTTTGTGGGCAGGGGTCGCGAGGTCGTGCTGGTCAACGAATGCGCCACCGAGCTATTGGCCCAGGGCATCACGCCCGACAGCTGCGGCAGCGTGCTGGGCTTCCAGCGCCACGTCTTCGATCTGCAGCTCGAAAAGGAGGACCGCCTGGCGGGCATGTCGCCCGATGCGGTGGTGCTGCTCGACCGCGGGCTGATGGACAACGCCGGATACCTTCCTGACGACGAGCTCGACATGCTGCTCTCCGAGCGCGGCACGACTCGCGCCGATGCCTACGCGCGCTACGACGCCGTGGTGCATCTGGTTACGGCCGCCATCGGGGCCGAGAAGTTCTTCTCCCACGAAACCAACGAGCATCGCCTCGAGGGTGTCGAAGAGGCCGTTCGCGTCGACGAGGCGCTGCGTGCGGGCTGGTCAGGGCACCCGAACCTGCAGGTCGTGAACAACGAGGGCACCTTTGAGGACAAGCTCAATCGCGCCATCGCGGCCGTGCTCGAGGTCGTTGGGATGGCGTAGCCAACGCTGGCCGTGCGGCCGAACCCTTTAGCGATGGGACCTCGTCCTTGCCCGAACATACTGCAGCGCTGGCATTTGGCGGCCTGATAATGGGAGCATCGATTCCTGCGAGCGAGAGGAGCTCCCATGCTGCATGAGATCACGTTTCCTTCCTCCAACGGGCGCGACCAGGTAACGGGGTGGATCTATGTACCCGCCTGCGAGCCCACGGGCATCGTCCAGCTGATACATGGCTTTGGCGAGCATTCTCGCCGCTACTTCCACCTGATCGTCGCCCTGATGGATGCCGGCTATATCGTGGCTGCCAACGACCACGTGGGCCATGGGGCCACAGCCATCGCCAACGACACCTGGGGCGACTGGGGCGACGCTGGCCCGCACACCATGATGGAGGACGAGAAGCTGTTCAAGGACTGCGTCACGGCCAAGTATCCTGACCTGCCGTACTACATGTTCGGCCACTCCATGGGCTCGATGATTGCCCGCGACTTTAGCGCCAAGTACGGCAGCGAGCTCGACGGCGTCATCTATTGCGGCACCACCGGCGTCTTTGAGTCGACGGCCGAGGCGCGCAAGATGGCCGACGACCTGGTGCAGGCCGGCAAGGCGCACGAGTCCGACCCCAACGTGACGGCGCAGCTGTTCGGCTGGATGTTTGCGCGCTGCGAGGAAGGCGCCAAGCTGGGCAACGAGTGGATCTGTCACGACCCGTGGGTGCAGAAGGACCATGCCGAGGACCCGTTCGACGCGTTCACCCATCCCACGCACAACATCAGCATGCGCGACTTCATCGACATGATGCTGTGCATCGAGGGCACCGAGTGGGCCGAGAAGGTTCCGACCGACCTGCCCATCCTGCTCATCGCTGGCGACCAGGACCCCGTGGGCTGCTACGGCGAGGGCGTCTACCAGTGCGCCAACTGGCTGCATGCCACCGGCCATGACGTGTACACCAAGCTCTACAGCGGCTATCGCCACGAGATCCACAACTACGATGACCTCAAGTTCGAGGTCGAGACCGACATCATCGACTGGCTCACGCTGCTGGCGTAGCGAGGTGGTCGTCGGGCACTCCGACGACGATACAAACGTTTCGGGTCGGGTTCGCATCGCGGTGCGAGCCCGACCCCTTTTGCGTGCTGTGATACCTTCTTGAACCATCCACTACCGATGCAGAGAAGGATCGCCATGAAGTCGCCCCTCAGTTACCAGGCCACCATGTTCGACTGCGGCAAGACGTCGTTTGTCGACGCGTTGATGTACCTGCTCGAGCGTGAGGAGATTCCGCCGCAGGTGATCGACTACGTCACGCGCGTGACGGGCGACTGCAACATCGGCGTGAACGGCTACATGCGCGGCACGTCGGGCCGCGCGCTGGCGTTTATGGCCGACTGGTGCAACGACTACCTGGTCAAGGCAGGACTTCCTATTCGTTGCCAGGCGCTGGCGGGCGATGAGGTGAGCATGCGCGACGGCGCGCCGCTCTTTGAGGGGCTGCGCTCGGGTGCCGTGGCGGTATGCGGCTGCAACATCAACGTGGACCACTACGTGGTGATGACGGGGCTCGACGGCGATGACGTGCTGGTCTTTGACCCGTTCTACGAGCCGTGGCCGCCCCAACTCTGCACGCTGCCCGAGTCGGGCGTCGAGTGGGTGTTCGACCAGCCCTTCTCGCACAACCGCAGGGTGTCGCGGGCGGTGCTCGACGATCCGGACGCCCCCAGCTACTCGCTGTATGCCACCTGTGGCCGCGATGCGGTGCTGCTGTGGCGCATCGACGGTGTCGACGCCGAAGGCTAGTCGCTCGTGAGGCAGCTGGTCGTGGGCATACTGGCGCACGTCGACGCTGGCAAGACCACTTTGGCAGAGGCGCTGCTCTACCAGGCGGGCGCCATCCGCGCGCTCGGCCGGGTGGACCATGGCGACGCGCACCTCGACGACGACGAGATGGAGCGCCGCCGCGGCATCACGATCTTTGCCAACCAGGCGACGCTCGAGCATGCGGGCGCCTGCGTCACGCTGGTGGACGCTCCCGGGCACGTGGACTTCTCGGCTGAGGCCGAGCGCACGTTGCAAGCGCTCGACTGCGCGGTGCTGGTGGTGAGCGCCACGGCTGGCGTGCAGGGACATACGCTGACCATGTGGCGCCTGCTTGAAGAGCGGGGCATTCCGACCTTCGTCTTCGTCAACAAGATGGACGTAGCGGCCGAGGGTCGTGAGGTGCTGATCGGCCAGCTGCGAAATCGGCTGTCGGGTGGGTGCGTGCCTGTGGCGGACCTTGGAACCGATGAGGGTCTCGAGGCTGCGGCGATGACCGACGAGTCCGCTCTCGACGAGCTGCTCGAGACGGGTGCGCTGGCACCAGATACGCTGCGGCGGCTGGTCGCACGGCGGGCGCTCGTTCCTTGCGTATTTGGGTCCGCTTTGCATCTGCGGGGCATCGACGAGCTGCTCGACGCCCTGGTTGGGCTGACGGAGGAGCGCGCGTGGCCCGCGGAGTTTGGCGCGCGTGTGTTCAAGGTCACGCACGGCAAGCGTGGCGAGCGCGTGAGCTGGCTCAAGGTGACGGGCGGCGTCCTGCGGGCGCGCGAGCAGCTCGAGGGCGAGCATGCAGCCAGGTGCTGGTCCGAGAAGGTCGATCAGCTGCGCGTCTGCGTGGGCACAAAGCTGGAGCCGGCTGCCGAGGTGGTGGCTGGGCAGCTGTGCGCCGTGACAGGCCTCTCGCAGGTGACGCCGGGCGATGTGCTGGGCTGCGAGCCTCGTGGCATGGAGCCGCGTCTGGTGCCCGTGCTGGCCTATCGCGTGGAACTTGGTGACAACGACGTGCATGCGGTGCTCGCGGCGCTGCGCACCATGGCCGACGAGGAACCCTCGCTGGGGGTTGCCTGGAACGAGCAGCTCCAGGAGGTGCGGCTACAGCTGATGGGCGAGATCCAGCTTGAGGTGGTTCGCGAGACCCTGCGCGAGCGTTTTGGCCTGCCGGTTGACTTTGGCCCGGGTGGCATCATGTACCGAGAGACCATTGATGCTCCGTCGATGGGTGTGGGGCACTTCGAGCCGCTGCGCCACTATGCCGAGGCGCATCTGCTGCTGGAGCCGCTGCCGCGTGGCTCGGGCGTGCGCTATGGTTCTCGTTGCCCAGAGGATGACCTCGACCGCAACTGGCAGCGCCTCATCCTGACCAATGCCATGGAGCGCGACCATCTGGGCGTGCTGGTGGGTGCACCGCTCACGGACGTGCGCGTCACGCTGGTGGCCGGACGCGCGCACCCAAAGCACACCGAGGGTGGGGACTTCCGTCAGGCTACCTACCGTGCGATCCGACAGGCGCTCATGGTGGCACGCGAGAGCGGCGCCTGCGTGCTGCTTGAGCCGTGGTATCGCTTTGAGCTGGAGGTGCCGACCGACCGCGTGGGCCGCGCTCTCGCCGACCTGCAGCGTATGGGAGCTACGTTCGACGCCCCGCAGGCACGCGGAGAGATGGCTACCATCGCAGGCACCGTGCCCGTTTCGGAGATGCGCTCGCATGCGCTTGACGTGGCGGCCTACACGCGCGGCCTAGGCAGTCTGCAGTGCGAGCTTGCTGGCTACCAGCCCTGTCACGATGCGGACCGCGTGATAGACGAGGCCTCCTATGACCCCGAGGCTGACCTGCCCAACACGCCCGACTCGGTGTTTTGCTCTCATGGGGCGGGTTACACCGTCAAGTGGCACGAGGTGCGTGCGCACATGCACGTGCCCGACGAGGGCGTGCGCCAGACGCCTTGGCGCGAGGCGGACGCAGCCTTCTTTGGTGCGTAACCTGCGGTTTTGCGCGATTGACGGGCGCTAGTGCTTGCGTCGGCGGCTGCCGTTGTCCGGCCTGCTACCGCGAGCCTCCGACGCTTCCTTGCCACCGGGTCGTGGCTTGCGGCTTTGGTGCTTGCTGCGGCCCTTGGGCTTGCCCGGTTTGCCAGGCCTGCCGCCCTTGGCGGGCTTGTCGGGCCTGACCAGGCACTTGGGGCCATAGCCTATGAGGTCCTCGCGCCCAGCCTTATGCAGGGCCTCGATCACCAACGCACGGTTCTTGGGGTTGCGGTACTGGATGAGGGCCCGCTGCATGGCCTTCTCGTGGGGGTTGGTGGGGCAGTAGACGTGCTTCATGGTGCGCGGGTCGAGCCCGGTGTAGTAGATGCAGGTGGAGACCGTCGATGGGGTGGGGTAGAAGTCGCTCACCTGCTCGGGGTTGTAGCCCAGGTCGCGGCAGAACTCGGCGAGCTCCACGGCCACCTTCATCGTGGAGCCTGGGTGGCTGCTCATGAGGTAGGGCAGCACGTACTGCTCCTTGCCTGCCTCGCGGCTCATGCGCTCGAACTCCTTGCAGAAGCGCTGGTAGACGTCGTTGGAGGGCTTACCCATCACGCGCAGCACCTCGTCGCTCACATGCTCGGGCGCCAGGCGCAGCTGCCCGGAGGTGTGGTGCTCGGCCAGCTCGCGAATAAAGGTGTGGTCCTTGTCCAACAGGGCGTAGTCGAAGCGGATGCCGCTGCGTACGAAGACCTTCTTCACGCCGGGAAGCGCCCGCAGCTTGCGTAGCAGCTTGACGTAGCTCTTGTGCGTGACGGTGAGGTTCTTGCAGGGCTCGGGCGAGAGGCAACGCCGGCCCACGCAGGCGCCACGCGTCAACTGCTTCTGACAGGCGGGCACACGGAAGTTGGCGGTGGGGCCGCCCACATCGTGGATGTAGCCCTTGAAGTCGGGGTCCTGCGTCATGAGCTTGGCCTCGGCGATCAGGCTCTCGTCGCTGCGACTCTGGATGATGCGCCCCTGGTGGAAGTTGAGCGCGCAGAACGCGCACTCGCCCAGACAGCCGCGGTTGCTGGCGAGGCTGAACTTGATCTCGGCGATGGCGGGGATGCCGCCCGCCGCCTCGTAGCTGGGGTGATAGGCGCGTGCGTAGGGCAGCTCGTAGACGGCGTCGAACTCCTCGGTGGTGATCGGCGTAGCCGGTGGGTTCTGGATGACGTAGACCCCATGCGGGTACTCCTCCACCAGCGAGTGGCTGAGGAAGGGGTTGAGCTGACGGTACTGCATGCCAAAGCTGCGCGCGTACTCGGTCTTGTCGGCCTGCATCTGCTCGAAGGTGGGCAGGATGACGGGCTTGTCGCAGTGGTCGTAGCTGCGTGCGCGGTAGACGGTGCCTTGGATGAAGCTCAGGTCTTGCACGGCGAGGCCGGAGTCGAGCGCCTCGGCGATCTCGACGATGGAGTGCTCGCCCATGCCATAGCTGATGATGTCGGCGCCTGAGTCCAGCAGGATGGAGCGCTTGAGGCTGTCGGACCAGTAGTCGTAGTGCGCAAGGCGACGCAAGCTGGCCTCGATGCCGCCCAGGATGATGGGTGTCCTCTTATAGGTACGGCGGATGAGGTTGCCATAGACCACGCAGGCATGGTCGGGGCGCAGGCCCATCTGGCCGCCGGGGGAGTAGTAGTCCTTTGACCTGCGGTGCTTTGCGACCGTGTAGTGGTTGACCATCGAGTCCATGTTGCCTGCCGACACCATGAAGCCCAGGCGCGGCTCGCCAAAGACGTCGATGCTCGTCGGGTCGCGCCAGTCGGGCTGCGCGATTATGCCCACTTTGAAGCCGTGGGCCTCGAGCAGGCGCGTGATGATGGCGCAGCCAAAGGACGGGTGGTCCACGTAGGCGTCACCGCAGACGTAGACAAAGTCCACCTGCTCCCAGCCACGACGCCTCATTTCGGCGCGCGTGGTGGGCAAAAATGCCGCGTTTCCGGAAAGTCCGTTGGCGTATGTCTTCTGCTGTTGGCTCATACGCCCATTATGGCTGATGCGCCTCCGCCGTGCGCGAGACTCTGCAACCGAGGGCCGAGAATGGAGAGCCTTGCGCGAGGTGTTGCGAGCTTGTGGCAAGTCCCCTCGTAGGCTCATGCCTGCGCTACGATGGGGCAACCACCCAGGAGAGGAGCCCGCCATGACTCAGATTGCCCAAGTCGCCGCCCGCATGAAGATGGAGAGTCCCATCATGGCCGCGACGACCGTGGAGCAGCGCAACGAGGCGCTGGCCCGCATCAAGGAGTCGCTGCTCGCCCATGCCGACGAGGTCTTTGCAGCCAATGCGCTCGATCTCGAGGCCGCCGAACGCGACGGTGTGGCTCCCGCGGTGGTCAAGCGCCTGCGCTTTGACGAGCACAAGCTCGCCGACGTGGCAGCTGGTATCGACGGGCTCATTGGCCTGCCCGATCCCGTGGGTCGCACGCTGCTGCGCCGCGAGCTCGACGAGGGCCTGGTGCTGGAGCGCGTGAGTGTGCCCATCGGCGTGATTGGCGTGATCTTCGAGGCGCGCCCGGACGCCCTCGTGCAGATCTCGACGCTGTGCCTCAAGAGCGGCAACTGCGCCATCCTCAAGGGCGGCAGCGAGACCATGCGCACCAACAAAGCGCTGTTCGATGTCATTTACCAGGCTGCCGTGGCGGCTGGGCTGCCGGAGGCCTGCCTGTTCCAGGCCGAGGCGCGCGAGGAGATCGGTGAGCTTTTGGGCTGTTACGGCCTAGTTGACCTGCTCATCCCGCGCGGCTCCAACGCCTTTGTGCGCTACATCATGGACAACACCAAGATACCGGTGATGGGCCACGCCGACGGCATCTGCCACATCTACGTTGACAAGGCAGCCGACGTGGACCTGGCCGTGCGCGTGTGCGTGGATGCCAAGGTCCAATACACCGCCGCCTGCAATGCGGTCGAGACGCTGCTGGTAGACCGTGCCATTGCGCCGGCGTTTTTGCCTGCTGCGGTCGCGGCACTCGAGGCGGAGGGCGTGGAAGTTCGCGGCGATGCCGAGACTTGTGCCATCGTTGATGTGAAGCCTGCCACCGACGAGGACTGGGACACCGAGTACCTGGCACTGGTGGTCTCCATCAAGCTGGTGGACGGCGTGGGCGAGGCGGTCGAGCACATCAACCGCCATGGGTCGCATCACACCGACGCCATCATGACCGAGGACTCCGAGGCAGCCGAGACCTTCATGCGCCTGGTGGACTCCGCCGGCGTGTACCAGAACTGCTCCACGCGCTTTGCCGACGGCTTCCGCTACGGCTTTGGCGCCGAGGTGGGCATTAGCACCAGTAAGCTGCACGCACGCGGTCCGGTGGGGCTCGAGGGGCTGGTCACCTACAAGTACAAGCTGTACGGCTCGGGCCAGATCGTGGGCGACTACGCCACGGGCAAGTCGAGCTTCCACTTTCGTGAGCTGTAAGCTCCGAACGGCCTGACTCAAAGGGGGTATCCCTTCTGAGTCAGGTGCGCTTGGCCTCTTGCAGCATGCGAGTGAGATTGGCGCGAAAGCGCTCGCGGTCGTCGTCCTCGAAGGCGGCGGGACCCTTGGTGCGGCCGCCCGCGCGGCGCACCTTCTTCTCTTCGTGGCGGATGAACATCATGGAGTCGATGGTCAGCGGGTTGTACTCGTGTCCGCGCACGCCGATTGCTCGCGCGCCGCGTCCCAGCACGATGGATGCCAGGCCGATATCCTGCGTGACCACCACATCCTGAGGTTGCAGGCGCTCGACGATGGCAAAGTCTGCCGCGTCGGCGCCGATGCCTACCTGTAGCGTACTCACCCAGAACCCGTCGCGGGGTTCGGTCGGGTCGCTGTGCCGAATATGACGCGACAGGTTCTGCGTGGAGTTACCGGCCAGTACGCAGGGCACCTTGGCCCGACGCGCGCATTCGAGCGCCTCCCGCGTGACGGGACAGGCGTCCGCATCGATGTAGAGGGTGGTCATGCTGGCCGCTCGCAGATTACTCGCGCTCGGTCCAGGTGTGGCCGCACTTATTGCAGTAGTACACCTTGACGATGCCCCCGAAGCCATCCGGATAGCTGTCGGTGCACACCACGTCGTCGCTGCCGCACTGGGGGCAGTCGGGCATGGAGAGGTAGGCGTCCAGCTCGGCGTCGCTGATCTCGGTCACGGCCATGGGGGCTCCTGTCGTCGGGGCATCTCGGTGGCACCATTATGGGGCATGCGCGCTCGTGTGGTTGCCGAATGTCGCGGAGGGCACGTCTGACGAGGCCACCGCTACGCATGGGGTTTTGCGTGCCAGGACGGCCCCTTAGCTTGAACCCTCACCGTGGGTACGTGTGGGGTGTGCGCATTGTCAGCTTGTTCTTATGGTGTGGGAGATAAGCGGGTATAATCGCTAGACTGTGATGTTATGCCCCGAGACACCGGGGTCTGGTACGTACACTGAAAGGAATCTCGCCATGGGACTTCGCGCACCTGAGCTTCTCATCATCCTGGTCGTGGCTCTGCTCATCTTTGGACCCAAGAACCTCCCGAAGCTCGGCAAGAGCCTTGGTCAGACGGTCAAGAATGTCCGCGAGGGCATGGAGGGCGACGACGAGCCCGCCAAGGTCGAGGCTCCCGCAGAGGCGCCTGCCGAGCCGGCCGTCGCCGAGGCTGAGGCCGAGGATGTCGAGGCAGACGTGGTGTTCTGCAGCAAGTGCGGTGCCAAGAACGCCGCCGACGCCGCCTTCTGCAGCAAGTGCGGCGAGAAGCTCGCCTAGTCGGCCACCTCAGCCAGGCAACCTACCCAGAGAAAGCGCAACATGGATACGAAGGAAATCATTCTTACCCGAGAGGGCCGCGAGAAGCTCGAGCAGGAGCTCGAGGAGCGCACTGGCGCACGCCGCGAGGAGATCATCGAGCGCCTCAAGGAGGCCCGCGGCTTTGGCGACCTCTCCGAGAACGCCGAGTATGACGCCGCCCGCGAGGAGCAGGCCCGCAACGAGTCTCGCATCAACGAGATCGAGCAGATCCTGGCCGTGGCTCGCATTGCCGACGGCGACGCCATGTCGGTCTCCATCGGCAGCAAGGTCGAGATCGAGGACGAGCGCGGCAAGCGCCTCACCTTCCAGATCGTGGGTACTACCCAGACCGACTCGCTCAACCACCTCATCTCCAACGAGAGCCCTGCTGGCAAGGCCATGATCGGTCACGTGACCGGCGACCGCGTGTCGTTTACCACGCCCAGCGGCAAGGTGCGCCAGTACACCATCACCAACATCGAGGTCTAACGAACAACGCCCGAAACACTTGGGGGTAACCCCCTTTTGTCCCTCGGGACAAAAGGGGGTTACCCCCAAGTGCCCGATTCGTATGCAAGGAGCAAAAAGCATGGCCAGCCAGCCCACCGAGCAGACGGCACACGTCGACGAGCGCACCGCGCGCCGTACCCGCCGCCAGTCGCTTATTGATGCAGGCATCAACCCCTATCCCATCAAGTCCGAGGTGACGGCTCACGCCGCCGAGCTCGAGGAGCGCTACGCCTCCCTCGAGGCCGGGCAGGACACCACCGACGAGTACTCGGTGGCCGGCCGCATCCGCGCGCTGCGCAACCAGGGCAAGGTGGCCTTCGTCGTGCTGGAGGACTGCACGGGCCAGCTGCAGCTGTTCTGCCGCATCAACAACCTTTCGGAGGACGCTTGGGCGCTGCTCGGCCAGCTCGACTTGGGCGACATCCTCGGTGCCACGGGCACCATCATGCGCACGCGCCGCGGCCAGCTCTCGCTTGCCCCCACGTCGCTCACGCTGCTCTCCAAGTCGTGCCGCCCCCTGCCCGAGAAGTTCCATGGCCTCACCGACAAGGAGGTGCGCTACCGCCAGCGCTACGTTGACCTCATCATGAACCCCGAGGTCAAGGAGACCTTCGTCAAGCGCTCCAAGCTCATCTCGGGCATGCGTCGCTTCATGGAGGCCCAGGGCTACCTCGAGGTCGAGACCCCCATCCTGCAGGAGACCCTCGGCGGCGCCAACGCCAAGCCCTTCACCACGCACTTCAATGCGCTCGACCAGGACTGCTACCTGCGTATTGCCACCGAGCTGCACCTCAAGCGCTGCATCGTGGGCGGCATGGAGCGCGTCTTTGAGCTGGGGCGCCAGTTCCGCAACGAGGGCATGGACCTTACGCACAACCCCGAGTTCACCAGCATGGAGGCCTACTGCGCCTACTCCGACCTCGAGGGCATGAAGCGCCTTACCGAGGGCCTCTTTACTGCGTGCCGCGAGGCCGTGGGCCTGCCCGAGCAGTTCGAGTACCAGGGCGTGACCATCGACATGTCGGTGCCGTTCCGTTCCGCCCCCATGGCCGAGCTGGTCAGTGAGAAGGTCGGCGAGAAGATCGACATGGAGACGCCGGTCGAGCATGCCCGCCAGATCCTCGACCGCCTGGGCCTGGAGTACGACCAGAGCTGGGGCATCGGCCGCCTGATCTTTACCATCTACGACGAGCTGTGCGAGGGCGACCTGGTCAACCCGACCTTCGTGTGCGACTACCCGGTGGAGGTCAGCCCGCTGGCCAAGCGCAAGGACGACGATCCGCGCCTTACCGACCGCTTCGAGCTGGTGGTGGCCGGTCACGAGTACGCCAACGCGTTCTCCGAGCTCAACGACCCCGTCGACCAGGAGGAGCGCTTTGCCGCCCAGGTTGCTGCCAAGGAGGCTGGCGACGACGAGGCCATGGAGTACGACTACGACTACGTGCGCGCCCTCGAGTACGGCATGCCGCCCGCGGGTGGCATCGGCTGGGGCATCGACCGCATGATCATGCTCTTTACCGACAGCGCCTCCATCCGCGACGTGCTGCTGTTCCCGCACATGCGCCCGGAGAAGCGTGCCGCGGCGCCCACTCCCACGGATGGCAAGCTGACGACCGGCCTTACGCGCGAGCAGGCGCACGACCTGCTGGTCAAGTACAACGAGGACTGGTTCCACGTGGCGCACGGCGAGACCCTCGAGGGCCTCATGCGCTACTACGCCCAGAAGCTCGACCCCGAGAACGTGGAGTTCTGGGGCCAGGTGGGCATGCTGCACGACCTCGACTGGGAGAAGTGGCCCGACGAGGTGCAGCATACCGTCAAGACGGCCGAGCTGCTCGCCGAGGCCGGGGCCAACCCCGCGCTGGCGCACAGCATCCAGACGCACAACTCCGATCTCAACCCCGAGCTGCCCAAGCCCGAGCACGTCATGGAGAAGTGGCTCTATGCCACCGACGAGCTCAGCGGCCTGATCCAGGCAGTGGCCAAGATGCGCCCGAGCGGTAGCGTCACCGACATGGAGCTTAAGAGCCTCAAGAAGAAGTTCAAGAACAAGAAGTTTGCGGCCGGCTGCAACCGCGAGGTCATCGCGCATGGCGCAGAGCTTCTGGATATGGAGCTCGACGAGCTGTTTGCCAGCGTGATCGAGGCCTTCAAGGCCATCGCACCGGTGGGTGACATCTACGCAAAGAGCGACGAGTCCGAGGAGGAGCAGCCGCAGATTCCACAGGAGGGCATCTACATCGAGCCGCTCTTTGCCGACGAGGTTGACTTTGGCACCTTCAGCAAATCCGACTTCCGCGTGGTCAAGGTCAAGGAGTGCACCGAGGTGCCCAAGAGCAAGAAGCTGCTGCACTTCGTGCTCGATGACGGTACGGGAACCGACCGCGTGATCCTGTCGGGCATCAAGGACTACTACCAGCCCGAGGAGCTTGTGGGCAAGAGCCTGGTGGCCATCGTCAACCTGCCCCCGCGCAAGATGATGGGCATCGACAGCTGCGGCATGCTGCTTTCGGCCATCCATACCGAGGACGGCAAGGAGGGCCTCAACCTGCTGATGGTGGACGACGCCATTCCTGCAGGCGCCAAGCTGTACTAGGATCGGCCAGCTCACTTCGTGGCACCGAGATTCCCTGGGAGCAAGCGTGCCACGGGGCGGTATATCTCAGTGCCATTGTGGGTACAAACCATAACAGCTAACCTGACTGCCAGCGGTGGAGGGTGCTCCACAGCTGGCAGTCACTGTTTATGAGGGGGTGTCAGACCCACATGTTCGAGAAGTTCACCGACAAGGCGCGCAAGGTCATGAGCCTTGCGCAAGAGGAGGCCCGCTCCCTGGGCAAGATGTACGTCGGCACCGAGCACCTGCTGCTGGCGCTCATCAAGGAGGGCGAGGGAGTCGCCGCACAAGCGCTGGCCAAGCTTGACGTGACCTACGAAGAGACCATCGCCACTGTGCGCGAGATCTCGTCCGAGGTCAGCGAGCCGGTGCCGGGCGGCCACATCCCGTTCACGCCGCGTGCCAAGCGCGTGCTGGAGGACGCCTACCGCGAGACCATGACCCATGGCCAGACCTACATCGCTACCGAGCATCTGCTGCTGGGCATCGTGGCCGAGGGCGACGGCCGTGCCATGACGGCGCTGTCGCGCATGGGCGTGAGTGGCGATGCCATCCGCAACGTCGTGAGCGAGCTCATCGCCACCAGCTCCGAGGGTGCGTCGCGTGAGCGTCCGGCTGTGTCTGAGGTGGCTTTCGACCCGCGTGCCATGGGTGCCATGCCCGGCGCTGGCCGTCCGTCGTCCTCCGACGATGACTCCATGCTGGAGAGCTACGGCAAGAACCTCACCAAGCTGGCTACCGACGGCAAGCTCGACCCGGTCATTGGGCGCGACCGCGAGGTGGAGCGCGTGATGCAGGTGCTGGCGCGTCGCCAGAAGAACAACCCGCTCATCCTGGGCGATCCGGGCGTGGGTAAGACGGCCGTGGTGGAGGGACTGGCGCAGCTCATTGCAGGTGGCAACGTGCCCGACATTCTGCGCGGCAAGCAGATCTGGACGCTCGACATGGCCGCCCTGGTGGCTGGCTCCAAGTACCGTGGCGAGTTCGAGGAGCGCCTCAAGAAGGTCATCAACGAGGTGGAGGCCGCCGACGACGCGATCCTGTTCATCGACGAGATCCACACGATCATCGGTGCTGGCTCGGCCGAGGGCTCCATCGACGCCGCCTCCATCCTCAAGCCGCCTCTGTCGCGCGGCGAGATCCAGGTGATTGGTGCTACCACCAGCGAGGAGTATCGCAAGCACATCGAGAAGGACTCCGCCTTCGAGCGCCGCTTCCAGCCGGTCTTTATCGACGAGCCCAGCGTGGCCGACACGCTGGCCATCCTGCGAGGCCTGCAGGACCGCTACGAGAGCCATCATCACGTGCACTACACCGAGGACGCCCTGGTGGCGGCCGTGACGCTGTCCAACCGTTACGTGCAGGATCGCTACCTGCCCGACAAGGCCATCGACATCATCGACGAGGCCGGTGCCCGCACGCGCGTGCACAAGATGGCGCTGCCGCCCGAGCTCGCCCAGGTGGACGAGGAGCTCGCACACGTGCGCGAGGACAAGGCCCGCGCCGCCGAGGTCCAGGAGTTCGAGGAGGCCGCGCGCCTGCGCGACAAGGAGAAGGAGCTCACCAGCCGTCGTGCCGAGCTCGAGCAGCAGTGGCGCGACCGCATGGACGCCAACGTGGTTACGGTGGGCGAGCAGGACATCGCCGACGTGGTGAGCGACATCACCGGCGTGCCCGTCTCCAACCTCACCGAGGCCGAGGCCTCCAAGCTGCTGCGTTGCGAGGAGGCGCTGCACCAGCGCGTTGTGGGTCAGGACGAGGCCGTCAGCGCCGTGTCGCGTGCCATCCGCCGCAGCCGCTCGCCGCTCAAGGATCCGCGTCGCCCGGGCGGCTCGTTCATCTTCCTCGGCCCTTCGGGCGTGGGCAAGACCGAGCTGGCAAAGAGCCTGGCAGAGTTCCTGTTTGGCAGCGAGGACGCGCTCATCAGCTTTGACATGAGCGAGTTCATGGAGAAGCACGCCGTCTCCAAGCTCGTGGGTGCCCCTCCCGGATACGTGGGCTACGACGAGGGCGGCGAGCTGACCAAGGCGGTGCGCCGCAGGCCGTACTCGGTGGTGCTGTTCGACGAGATCGAGAAGGCGCATCCGGATGTGTTCAACATCCTGCTGCAGATCCTCGACGAGGGCAGGCTCACCGACGGCCAGGGCCGCACGGTCGACTTCTCCAACACCGTGGTCATCATGACCTCCAACGTGGGCGCGCGCGAGATCGCGCAGACTTCGCCCATGGGCTTCACGGCGGCCGGCAACGGCGGCCTGTCCGACAGGGAGATCAAGAGCCGCGTGGAGAGCGAGCTCAAGCACCTGTTCCGCCCCGAGTTCCTCAACCGCGTCGACGAGATCGTGGTCTTCAAGAGCCTCACCGACGAGCAGCTGCGCCAGGTGGTCGACCTCATGATCGCCGACCTGCGCAATCGCCTCATCGCCCAGGGCATGTCCATCGAGCTTACCGACGCCGCGCGCGATCTGGTGGCTCGAGAGGGCACCGACCCGGTGTATGGCGCGCGCCCGCTGCGCCGTGCCATCCAGACCCTCATCGAGGATCCGCTGGCGGAGGAGCTGCTGGGCGGCACCTGGCGCTCGGGCGACGTCATCAAGGTGGACGCCCAGGATGGTCACCTCACCTTCGAGCGTGGCGAGGGCACCATACCGGCACCCACGGAGCGCATCCACATGGCGCTGCCGCAGGCGCGCTCGCACTGGACTCCCGACCCGCGTCCCGCAGGGCCTGCGGGCGACGGACTCTCGGCAAGCGACTAGCTTACGTGCCCGCATGGGGGTTGCCCCATGCGGGCACGCTTGCAGATGCCACCTTTGTTCCAGTTTGGGCATCGTGGCTTATACTTGTTTTTATGACCACACGGCCGGTCTGCCCAGCGGATCGGCCTGCACCGATAGGAGGAGCCTATGGACACTACCATCCGCGAATCCAAGCTGTCCGAGCGTCTTGCCGATGCCATCAGGCAGACGGCTCCCGGCACGGCGCTGCGTCACGCCCTCGACATGATCATTGCTGGCCATTTGGGGGCGCTCATCTGCATCGGCGACACCGAGAACGTGCTCGCAGCGGGCGACGACGGCTTTAAGCTGGACATCTCGTTTACTGCCAACCGCCTGTTCGAGCTTTCCAAGATGGATGGCGCCATCGTGGTCGACAAGGACCTCACGCAGATTCTGCGCGCCAACTACCACCTCAACCCCGACCCGTCGTTGCCCACCTCCGAGACGGGCATGCGCCATCGCACCGCAGCGCGCATGAGCCTGCTCACTCGTGCGGTGGTGATCTCGGTGTCGGAGCGTCGCCAGGTAATCACGCTGTACGTCGATGGCCGCGGCCACCAGATCCGCACCGTGGCAGAGCTCATGACCTCGGTCAACCAGCTGCTCGTCTCGATGCAGAACACCCGCCAGCAGCTCGACCGCAGCCTGCTGCGCCTCACCACGCTCGAGCTGGACAACTACGTGACCTTCGAAGACGTGGCCGACACGCTCTACCTCTTTGAGGTGCTCATGACCGAGTCCGAGGCGCTCGACCGCGTGATCTTGCAGCTGGGCCGCGAGGGGCGCACCATCAGGATGCAGCGCGACGAGTTCATTGGCGACATGGACGACAAGTACACGCTCATGATTCGCGACTACGCGGCCGACTCTTCGGAGGCGAGCGCCGAGGCCATCCGCCGCGCGCTGCACGACACCAACAACACCAAGCTGCGCTCGGCATCGCGCATTGCCGAGCTGCTGGGCTACCAGGGCAAGTCGGAGGACTCCACCATCACGCCGCTGGGCCTGCGCACGCTCTCCAACGTGAGCGTGGTGCGCCGCGGTATGGCCGACAAGATCGTGGGTGAGTACGGCTCGCTCTCCGAGCTCATGGACGACATCGAGCAGAACCCCGACCGCCTGGACGACCTGGGCGTGGACAATCCGACCATCCTGGCCGACAGCCTCTATCGCATGTGGGGCAAGCGGGCATGAGCGACCTCTCTGCCTGTGCCTGCGCCCAGAGGGAGCGCCTTGGGTCTGCCGAGGAAGGGCCTGACACCTGCGCCATCATCGTGGCGGGCGGGTCGGGTGAGCGCTTTGGCGACCCGCGCGGCAAGCAGTTCGTGGAGCTGTGCGGCCTGCCCATCATGGCGTGGTCCATCTTGGCCTTCGACCGTGCCCCCTCGGTGGGGCATCTGGTGGTGGTCTGCCCGCATGGTCGCCTGGAGGAGGTCAGGCGCGACGTGCTTGCCGGGCTTGCGCTGCGCTGTGACGTGACGCTCACTCTGGCGGGCGTCACTCGCCAGGACTCGGTGTTCTCGGGACTGGTGGCCATGCCGCCCGACTTCGAGCTGGTGGCCATCCATGATGGCGCCCGCCCGCTAGTGGAGGTCGACGCAATCGAGCGCTGCATCGCGGCCGTGCGTGCCGACAAGACGCTCGCTGGCGCCATCCTGGCCTCGCGTGAGACTGACACCCTCAAGCTCACCGATGCGGAGGGGCACATTCTGGCCACGCCCGACCGCAGCAACTACTGGTGCGCGCAGACGCCGCAGGTGTTTCGTGCGCGCACCATCATGGCGGCGCACAAGGCTGCCGTCTGGGACGACTTCGTGGGCACCGACGACGCATCGCTGGTGGAGCACCGCGGCGGGCGTGTGCGGGTGGTGGAGTCGCCGCGCGACAACATCAAGATCACCGTGCCGGAGGACCTGGCCATTGCCGAGGCGACGCTTACCCGCCGTCTGGAGCAGGGCGACTGAGCGCGGAGCCGGCCTGGTCGAGGTCGGCAGAGAGGGGTGCGGATGCTGCACATCGGACACGGCTATGACGTGCATGCCTTTGCCGAGGGCCGCCGTCTCATCTTGGGCGGGGTCGACATCCCGTACGCGCGCGGGCTCGCTGGGCACTCGGATGCCGACGTGCTCGCCCATGCGTTGATGGACGCGCTGCTGGGCGCCATGCGCGCCGATGACATTGGCCAGCTCTTTCCCGACAACGACCCAGCCTATGAGGGGGCCGACTCGCTCGTGCTGCTTTCGCGGGTGGCCGAGCTGGCCCGCAGCCGGGGGTATCGCATCTGCGACTGCGACTGCACCGTGGCGGCGCAAGCGCCCAAACTGGCGCCGCACCGGCAGGCCATGCGTCAGAATCTGGCCGACGCCATGGGTGTGCCTGTGAGCGCGGTGGGCGTGAAGGCCACGACCACCGAGCATCTTGGATTCGTGGGACGAAAGGAGGGCATCGCCGCATGGGCGGTGGCCCTTCTGGAGGAGGTGTAACCGCATGGCGCGCATCAGGTTTGACAACCCCCAGGAGCGCGAGACGTTCCATGCCAAGGAGTCGTGGGTTCCGGTGGTGCTGGGCGGCGTGCCCCTTGCGTTGGTCTGCGGACTCGTCTCGTGGGCAGTCGCGCGCTTTGTGAATCCCGACCTGTTGGTCACCTGCGTGCTTGCGAGCATCCTGGTCACCATCCTGTCGCGGGTGCCGCATGTGATCGACAACTGGCGCACCGACGTGGTGGTCACTGACCGGCGCCTCTATTACCGCCACGGCATCTTTGACGTGACCGACCACGTGACCGACCTGGGAAGCATCACCGACGTCACGGTGGACCCCACCATTGCGGGCCGTATGTTCAACTACGCCAATGTGCGCATCCAGACCAAGGCGGGTGACGACGACTTCGTGCTCAAGGAGATTGCCGACGCCTACACCATGCGCAAGGTGATCAACGTGGGTCGCGACAAGCTGGAAGGCTCTGCCGCTCCCGTGCAGCCGCAGCGCAGGCCGACGCGCAGGCGCTGAGCATTGGAGCGTTGGTGGCCGCACGGTTTCGGCACAGCGCACGGTGCGCCTTCACGCTAGAATCAGTACGCCACAAATCGGGACATTCGCGAGTCATGACACAAAAGGAGACCTGTCCATGCTCGTCTACAACAGCCAGAAGCACCGCAAGCAGGAGCTCGAGACCATCGAGCCGGGCAAGATCCGCATGTACGTGTGCGGCCCCACGGTCTACGACCAGATTCACATCGGCAACGCCCGCACCTTCCTGAGCTTCGACGTCATTCGTCGCTACCTCATGTACAAGGGCTACGAGGTGACCTTTGCCCAGAACCTCACCGACGTGGACGACAAGATCATCAACCGTGCCAACGAGGAAGGTCGCACCGCCGCTGAGGTGGCCGAGGAGTACTCCAACGCCTTCATCGAGCAGATGCATCGCTTTGGCATTCTCGACCCCGACATCCGTCCGCGCGCCACGCGCGAGATCGAGGCCATGCAGGAGATGATCTGCCGCCTCATCGACAAGGGCCATGCCTACGTGGCCGACAACGGCGACGTGTACTTCTCGGTGCGCAGCGATGACTCGTACGGCATCCTCTCCGGTCGCGATCTCGACCAGCTGCGTGCGGGCGAGCGCGTGGAGGTCAACGACGACAAGCGCGACCCGTTTGACTTCGCGCTGTGGAAGGCTGCCAAGCCCGGCGAGCCCAGCTGGCCCAGCCCCTGGGGCGAGGGTCGTCCCGGCTGGCACACCGAGTGCTGCGCCATGATCCACCGCTATCTGGGCACGCCCATCGACATCCACGGTGGCGGCCAGGACCTGGTGTTCCCGCACCACGAGAACGAGACGGCGCAGGCGGTGTGTGCGTGGGATCACCTGCTGGCCAACTACTGGATGCATACTGGCATGCTGCGTGTGAACGGCGACAAGATGTCCAAGAGCCTGGGCAATTTCTTCACGCTCAAGGAGATCCTGGACAAGTACCCGGCCGACGCCGTGCGCCTGCTGATGCTGCAGACTCACTATCGCTCCGCGCTCGACTTCCAGACCGACCAGCTCGACGGTGCTGTGGGTACGCTCGATCGCCTGCGCACCTGCGTCAAGAACCTGCGCTGGGCGGCCAACAATGCGGTTGAGGACGGCAATCTGACCGATGCCGACCGCGCCCTGGCCAAGGCTTCGAGCGAGGCGCAGGCCGAGTTCGTGCGCCAGATGGACGACGACTTCAACACCGCCGGTGGCCTCGCCGCCATCTTCGAGCTGGTGACCGCTGCCAACAAGTACCTCTCCGAGGCCGGCGAGACCATTGCCAGCTCGGTGACCCTGCGTGCTGCCGATACCATCACCGAGCTCGCCGAGGTGCTGGGAGTGGAGCTGGAGGAGGCGCAGAGCGCGCTTCCCGCCGAGCTCGTCGATCTGGCCCGCGAGCGCGCCGGCTATGAGGGCTCCGATCCGGAGGAGGCAGCCGAGGTGCTGCTGGCCGCACGCCAGGAGGCCCGCAAGGCCAAGGACTGGGGCACCGCCGACGCCATCCGCGACGGCATCACCGCGCTTGGCCTGGTGGTCGAGGACACTGCCGCAGGCGCACGTCTGAGCAGGGCGTAAACACAAGACATGCGACGATGGGGGCGGTTCCGAGCATTCGGGACCGTCCCCATCGCCTGACTATGCAAGGAAGCGGCAATGGCCAAGAACCAATCGCAGAGACCGGGACGCGACGTGCGCGGCGGCAAGGGCAAGAGCCAGACGCAGCGTGCGCCCAAGTCCACGCAGTCACGTGGACGCGCGCAGGGATCCAAGGGGTCCTACGGGCGTGGAGACAGGCGTGACGAAGCGCGCAAGCCGCAGCGCAAGGGCGGCCAGGGCGCTGGCTCGGGCTCGTGGATCGAGGGACGTCGCGCGGTGGTCGAGGCGCTCGATGCGGGCATGCCGCTGCGCAAGGCCCTGGTGTCGGATGGTGACAGCTCGCTGGCCGACGTGGTTCGCCAGCTCGACGAGGCAGGTGTGCCCATCGAGCGCGTGCCGCGCTTTAAGCTCGATTCCATTTCGTCGCATGGCGCGCATCAGGGCGTCATCGCCCAGGCGGCACCGTTCAGGTATGCCGAGCTCGAGGACGTGATTGCCCGTGCGGGGGAGGGTGACGCCCTGGTGGTGCTGCTCGACCATGTGACCGACCAGGGCAACCTTGGTGCCATCGTGCGCTCGGCCGAGGTGGTCGGCGCTGCGGGCGTGGTGATTGCCAAGGCCCGTGCTGCAGGCGTGGGCGTGGGTGCCTTCAAGACCTCCGCTGGCGCGGTGCTGCACCTGCCCATCGCGCAGGTGTCCAACCTTGCCACGGCCATCGAGACCCTCAAGGAGCACGGCTTTTGGGTGGGCGGCGCCACCGAGCATGCCCACGATGACGTGTGGAGCGCCCCCATGGGAGGCAGGCTGTGCCTGGTCATGGGGTCGGAGGGCTCGGGAATCTCGCGTCTGGTGCGCGAACGCTGCGATTTTGAGTGCCGACTGCCGCAGCGCGGGCGCGTGGAGAGCCTCAACGTGGCTCAGGCAGCCACCGTCATGTGCTACGAGTGGCTCCGCCGCACGAGTGCCGAGGGGGCTGCAGGTACTGCCGAGCCGCAGGTTGAGGTCGAAGTACCCGCGCAGGCGCCTGCCGAAGACTCGTTTATGGTGGATGCCGCCGCGTCGCGCAACATAGACTGGGACCTCTAGGATGGCCGGTCGCTCGCGCATACTGCCGCTGCTGGTGGTTGACGGGTACAACGTCATCTACGGCACCACGCGCTACCAAGGCCTCATCGACGAGCATGCCGGCGCCGGCGCCCTGGCCGACGTGGCGTCGCTCTCGCGCGACCCGTACGGCCATGATCCCTTCGAGCGCGCACGTGAGGCGCTGATCACCGACGTGGCAGCCTATGCGCAGGGATCCTACGACCCAGTGATTGTCTTTGATGCGGCGGGCAACCTGTCGGAGGAACGTCCCGACTTCTCGCGTGCGGGGGTCAAGGTGGTCTTCTCCAAGACGGGGGAGAGCGCCGACTCGGTCATTGAGCGGCTGGCCACGCGTGCCCGGCGCAAGAACCGCGACGTGTTGCTGGTGACCTCCGACAACACCATCCGCTTCACCGTGGGCGGGGTGCCCATCACCACCGTCTCGAGTCAGTTGCTGGCGCATGACATCGAGATTGTGAGCCGCGATGTCGAGACGTCACGTGAGGAACGCAGCCATGGGCGCATGACGCTCGAGGATCGTCTGAGCCCCGAGGCGCGGGAGAAGCTCTGGAAGATGCTAGGAAGATGAGTCGTCGGCGCAGCGCGTCTTCGTGCGATGCGCTACCATGACGTAGCACGCCAGTGTGGCTCAATGGTAGAGCACCGGCCTTGTAATCCGGTGGTTATGGGTTCGATTCCCATCACTGGCTCCATGTAGACGAGCGCCCCCAGCGATGGGGGCGTTTCTCGTTTGTGCGAGGTGCAGGGAATCGAACCCGCGAGGGCTTGCCGTGCCAGTGGCACGGCAAGGGGTGAGCGAAGCGAACCCGATGAGCGTTGCCGCAGGCAACGCGGCGATTCCCATCACTGGCTCCATGTTTGAAAGCGCCCTCGGTAACGGGGGCGTTTCTCGTTTGATTGGGTTGCAGGGAATCGAACCCGTCTGACTCAGAGGGGAGTATCCCTTCTGAGTCAGGGCTCACATCCCGAGCAGCAGCGGGCTCATCGTGATGATCTTGGCGTTGGCTGCGGCAGCCTCGGGCGAGAAGTCGATCACGTACAGGGCCGTCAGGATCGCGTAGAAGGCAAAGATGCCCACGCTCACCACGTTCATGATGTCGGGCGGAATGCGCGCAATGAGCAGCTCAAGATACGGATAGACCACGTAGACGATCAGTGTCGCGGCTACACCGAAGCCAATGGCGTTCTGCAGGCAGATCTGTCCCATGAAGTTGAACGGGATGTCGGTGTAGTCCCACAGCTGTAGGTTGCGGTTGAACATCATGCCGCCCGTGAACTCGATGGCCGTGCAGAACAGCATGTTGACCAAAAAGCTGATGGCAAGGGTGGTCCAGCGGTTGAAGCGGCGGCGGAGTGCCTCCTTGAGCGGCCAAAGGATGAGTGCCACCAGTACTACGGCAATGCCGTGCATGGGAAACGGGTACAGCCAATCGCGGAACAGCATGGTATTGCCGAAGTCGATGTCGCCCTGAAAGAGGCCAAGCGAGACGAGGTAACAGAAGCCCGCCTCCATCCAATGCCCCAGTGTGGAGAAGATGCAGTAGTACAGGAAGAGGTTGCGGATAAAGGTCTTGCCATGGCGCATGTCGGCGATGGCGCTCTCGTCGACGTTGCGCGAGAGGTCGTTGGTCAGCAGGTAACGCACGCGGTCGGAACGCAGGAAGTAGAGGGCCACCACCACATCGCCGATGACGCTGAAGACAAGGGCGAAGATGCTGTAGGCAAGCTCCTGGCTGCCGGCTGCATGCATGGTCGCGATATGTATGGTGTTGGCCACGATGTTAAAGATCGAGTAGCCAATGACCCAGCGCCTTGCTGCGCGTACGCGGTTGATCAGCAGGTAGAAGGCCACCGACTCAAAGATGATGTTGGCCCACTGAATGAGCGTGTCGTAGCCGTACGAGAACTGGTTGCGCGAGGCAAAGATCAGGCCAATGACGGAAAACACGATGTTGAAGGCAAAGAACACCTGAATGGCACGGAGAAAACCGAGATGGCTTGGGTCAGCCAGTCGCTCCTCGCGGGGGAGTGACTTGCGGATGCGCTCGCGCTCGACGGCCTCGGCGAGCTCGCCGGTAACCTCGCCCTGGATGAGGCGCCCAAGCTGTAGCATGCCCACCTCGATGGTGATGGTGAGGGCATACACGACTATGGGCAGAAGGGTGGACCTGTCGCTGATCATTCCTGTCCAGAGGATGCCCAGGACGCTTGCCGCCATGGAGACAGCAATCGCCTTGCGCATGCGCACAGCGATGACGGCGTTGCGCGCGGCGCGTATGCCATAGATCGACGACATCTGGAGTGACACGCCCACGAACAGGAAGTACAGGGCAATCCTGCCGAACGCGCTCCGCACCAGCCCGACGGTGTCACTGCCGATGCCGTCCTCGGCCATGCTCTCGACAACCGAGTCGCTGAGCGTCATACCAAAGAAGAAGAGGAACATGATGCCCATGAGCACCATGAGAATCGACAGGACAAGCGAAGCGATAGCTACGACGCGCAGTCGCCTCTGATTCTTGGTGCGCTCTACGGCTGCCACAAGATTTTCCTAACCTCTGGTTACTCACGACATTATGCCAGTTGGCAGGGGTAGCCTCCTCTCCAAATGCCTGTACGCAGAACGGACGACGGCGCAGCATGAGGCTTGGGCTGTGAAGGTTTAGTGGTATGGATACGCCCGGATGGGTGGATTACATTGACAAGTTTTGCTCAAGGGCGTATATTCTCCTTCGCTTGCAGGGCACAGCCCACGCAAGTGCTTGAAAACGGAATGGGGATGTGGCACAGCGGCAACTGCGGCGGACTGTAAATCCGCTCCCTCTGGGTTCCCTGGTTCGAGTCCAGGCATCCCCACCATTCGCCCGTGTAGCTCAGTCGGTAGAGCACCTCGTTGGTAACGAGGAGGCCACCAGTTCAAGTCTGGTCGCGGGCTCCATTTCAAGCAGGCACCACGCCGGTGTAGCTCAGTTGGTTAGAGCGCACGGTTCATACCCGTGTTGTCACTGGTTCGAGTCCAGTCACCGGTACCAGCGTTCAAACGGCACCCTCCCGGGTGCCGTGAACATATAAGTAGGTAAATGGCCTTGTATAGGGTTGTTCTAAGAAGGAGGACGGCATGGCCAAGGAGAAGTTTGATCGTTCTAAGCCACATGTAAACATCGGTACGATTGGTCACGTCGACCACGGCAAGACCACGCTGACCGCTGCCATCACCAAGGTCCTGTCCGAGACCGAGGGCTGCAACGCTAACTTCGCTGCATTCGACACCATCGACAAGGCTCCCGAGGAGCGTCAGCGCGGCATCACCATCAACGTTGCCCACATTGAGTACGAGACCTGGGAGCGCCATTACGCTCACGTCGACTGCCCGGGCCATGCCGACTACATCAAGAACATGATCTCCGGTGCTGCTCAGATGGACGGCGCCATCCTGGTCATCGCCGCCACCGACGGCCCCATGGCTCAGACCCGCGAGCACATCCTGCTCGCCCGTCAGGTCGGCGTTCCCTACATCATCGTCTTCCTGAACAAGTGCGACATGGTTGACGACGACGAGCTCATCGAGCTCGTTGAGATGGAGACCCGTGACCTCCTCTCCGAGTACGACTTCCCCGGCGACGACCTGCCCATCATCAAGGGCTCCGCTCTGAAGGCCCTCGAGGGCGACCAGAAGTGGTACGACGCCATCGTCGAGCTCATGCACACCGTCGACCACTACATCCCGACGCCCGCCCGTGAGGCTGACAAGCCGTTCCTGATGGCCATCGAGGACGTCATGACCATCTCCGGCCGCGGCACCGTCGCCACCGGCCGTGTCGAGCGTGGCCAGCTCAAGCTGAACTCGCCCGTCGAGATCGTCGGCATCAAGGAGACCCAGAGCTCCGTCGCCACCGGCATCGAGATGTTCCGCAAGACCATGGACTACTGCGAGGCCGGCGACAACGTGGGCATCCTGCTCCGCGGCATCAAGCGCGAGGCCATCGAGCGCGGCCAGGTTCTGTGCCAGCCCGGCTCCGTCACCCCGCATGCCAAGTTCACCGGCGAGATCTACGTTCTGACCAAGGAGGAGGGTGGCCGTCACACCCCGTTCTTCTCCGGCTATCGTCCGCAGTTCTACTTCCGCACCACCGACATCACCGGCGACATCCAGGAGCTCACCGACGCCAACGGCGGCAAGGTCGAGATGGCCATGCCTGGCGACCACGTCACCATCAAGGCTGAGCTGATCCACCCGATCGCTATGGAGCAGGGCCTCAAGTTCGCTATTCGCGAGGGTGGCCACACCGTCGGCGACGGCCGCGTCTCTACCATTCTCGACTAGTACCGGTCACACCCAGTACTCACGAGACTAGTCAAGGACCCGCATCGCAAGGTGCGGGTCTTTTTCTCTGCCGATCCTGCCAACGAGTCTCCGCGGTGGGGGACATTTGTAGTTTTCTTGATAGCAACCCGATACAGGGTTCGTTGTTGACATAGGTGGGCGGGGGATGGTAATGTTTCTTTTCGCGTCACCTCTGGGGTAGTCCCGAGGGTGGCTATCTACAGGAGGACTTCATGCGTACACTGGTTACCCTTGCATGCACCGAGTGCAAGCGTCGCAATTACACTACGAACAAGAACAAGGCCAATACTCCTGACCGTATGGAGTTGAAGAAATATTGCCCGTGGTGCCGCAAGCACACCGTGCATCGCGAGACCCGCTAAAATAGGGAGTCACGCGCCACACGCCGGTAGTTCAATTGGTAGAGCAGCGGTCTCCAAAACCGCCTGTTGAGGGTTCGAGTCCTTCCCGGCGTGCCAGAAACACCACCGGCCTTCCCTAAGGGTAGGCCGGTTTTTATGAAGAGGGACGTTTCAGTTCCGAAGGAGTTTGAGAGATGGCTAACAAGGATCGCAACAAGAGGTCTGCCCGCCAGGCAAGGCAGCGCGAGCGCGCCGAGCGCGAGGCTCTTGTCGCCGAGTCGACTGCCAAGGACAAGGGCAACAAGAAGGCGTCCTCGAGCTCCAAGGCACCCGTCAAGGTGTCTGCCACCAAGAACACGGGCATCGTGGCTAGGGCCAAGTCGTACTTTGGCTCGGTCCGTGCCGAGATGCGCCGCGTCACGTGGCCCAGCAAGACCGAGCTCACCAACTACTCCGTGGCCGTCATTGCCATGCTGATCGTGTTTGGCGTGGCCGTGTGGCTGGTCGACACGGGTTTCGTGGCCGGTCTGGTCGCTCTCACGAGCTTGAGGGGTTAAGCACATGGCAAAGCGTTGGTTTGTGGTCCACACCTACTCGGGCTACGAGAACAAGGTCAAGACCGATCTCGAGCATCGCATCGAGACGTTTGGCGTCGAGGACAAGATCGTCGACATCCAGATTCCCACCGAGGAGGTCACCGAGATCAAGGAGGGCGGCAAGCGCGAGACCAAGGAGTCCAAGGTCTTCCCGGGTTATGTGCTTGTCCGCATGGAGTGCCTCGGCGGCGTCGTCGACGACAACCTCTGGCAGATCGTGCGCAATACCCCCGGCGTGACGGGCTTCGTGGGCATCGATGGCAAGCCCACGCCGCTTCGTCGCGAGGAGTACAACAAGATCATGCGTCGCTCCAACCCCAGGAGCGGTGTTCCCGCAACTCCCAAGCACACCACCAGCCTCGAGCCGGGTATGGCCGTGCGCGTCATCTCCGGTCCGCTGGCCGACTTCGACGGCCAGATCTCGGAGGTCAACGCAGAGGCTGGCAAGGTGCGCGTCATGCTCACCATCTTTGGTCGCGACACCCCCGTCGAGCTCACGCTCGATCAGGTTGCCACGATCGCATAGCAAGGCAACACGGCAGGCGTTCGGTATCGGTGAGGATAGCTTCTCGGACGCAGGCACGACGATAGGCACGCAACGTTTGCACGTATCAGGAGGCCAATATGGCTAAGAAGAAGGTCACCCATTTTATTAAGCTGCAGATTCCTGCCGGCAAGGCCAACCCCGCTCCTCCGGTGGGTCCCGCCCTCGGTGCCGCTCAGGTCAACATCATGCAGTTCTGCCAGCAGTTCAACGCCGCTACGTCCGACAAGGCTGGCGACATCATCCCCGTCGAGATCACGGTCTACGAGGATCGCACCTTTGACTTCATCTGCAAGACCCCGCCCGCGGCCCAGCTCATCAAGAAGGAGCTCGGTCTGGCCAGCGGCTCTGGCGTTCCTCAGCGCGACAAGGTCGGCCAGCTCACCCAGGAGCAGCTCACCAAGATCGCCGAGATCAAGATGCCCGACCTCAACGCCAACGACATTGAGGCCGCCAAGAAGATCGTCGCCGGTACCGCCCGTTCCATGGGCGTCACCATCGCCGAGTAGTTAGGTTTCAAGGGCGCTGCACCACGCGGCGCCTCAGCACAGTGGGAGGGCTACGGCGCCCGTTAACCACGCACTTACCATAGGAGGTAGGAACATGCCGAAGCACGGAAAGCGTTACAAGGAGCAGGCAGCCAAGATCGATCGCACCGTCCTGCACACCCCCATGGAGGCCATGCAGCTGGTCAAGGACATCGCTGCTGCCAAGTTCGACGAGACCATCGAGTGCTCCGTCCGTCTGGGCGTCGACACCCGTAAGGCCGACCAGAACGTCCGCGGCTCCATCTCCCTGCCCAACGGTATCGGCAAGGACGTGCGCGTCGCCGTCTTCGCCGAGGGCGAGAAGGCTCGCGAGGCCGAGGCTGCTGGCGCCGACGTCATCGGCTCCGATGACCTCGTCGCGCAGATCCAGGCCGGCGACATCAACTTCGATGCCTGCATCGCCACGCCCAACATGATGAGCAAGGTCGGTCGTCTCGGCCGTATCCTCGGCCCCCGTGGCCTCATGCCCAACCCCAAGCTGGGCACCGTGACCATGGACGTCGAGCGCATGGTCAAGGAGCTCAAGGCTGGTCGCGTCGAGTACCGCGCCGACCGCTATGGCATCTGCCACGTTCCCATGGGCAAGGTGTCCTTCGACACCGAGAAGCTCGCCGAGAACTACGGTGCACTGCTCACCGAGCTCCTGCGCGTCAAGCCGTCCACCGCTAAGGGTCGCTACGTCAAGAGCGTCGTGTTCTCGTCCACCATGGGCCCGGGCGTCAAGGTCGACCCGATGATCACCCGCAACTTCACCGCCTAGCACGTAACGCACCATCGCTTGGCAAGGGGTTCGCAGCCGCACGGTTGCGAGCCCCTTCTTTGTTGACTGACCTGACGGCTTTGCACCAAAGACGTGCTTTCTTTTGCGCGAAGGGTCTCGAGTACGCTGCTTGTGGAGGAGATTTGCGCAGGAAGCAAGGCCTGCCGTCACCCTTGACATCGGCCGGCTCGGCTGGCACTATATCTTCTGTTGCAAACAATGCACGTCCGCTGCCAAAGACAGCCGGTGCCGCAAGGCTCAAAGGGGAGACCCGCCTGCCGAGGTGGTCTTGAGATTGCACTTCCAAGACTCCGTTTGGCTGCGCCAGGCGGGGTCTTTTGCGTGAAGGCCCGCCGAACGTCGGTGGTCGTGCCCGATCGCATGCAAGGGAGGTGTAACAGAATGCCAGCACAGTCAAAGTACGACATGCTCGAGAAGGTCAACGCCTCTCTGGAGGATTCCCAGGGCTTCTACGTCGTGGACTACCGTGGTCTCACCGTCAAGGAGACCCAGGAGCTCCGCCGCGCCATCCGCGAGGCCAACGGCAGCATGAAGGTCTATAAGAACAACATCGTCAAGATCGCCCTCAAGCAGGCTGAGATGCCCGCCATCGACGAGACCCTCGTCGGTACGTGCTCTTACGTCTTCTTCAAGGACGACCCGGTGAGCGTTGCCAAGGCTCTCAAGGACTTCGCTGCCAAGACCAAGAAGACCGAGGTCCTCGGCGGTATTGCCGATGGTGCCGCCCTCACGGCCGAGGAGGCAAAGGCCTACGCCGATCTTCCGACCCGCGAGCAGCTCTTTGGTCAGATCGCCGGTCTCATCGCCGGCTTCGCGCGCAACATCGCCGTTTGCGTCAACGAGGTCCCCGGTGGGCTCGCCCGTTCGATCAAGCAGGTTTCCGAGCAGAAGGCCGCCTAGGTCATCCGCACGGATTCGCATTGCACCACCCGAGACGAAATGCGTCTCAAACGACAAACAGACGTCCATGCCAAGTGGCATGGAACTCTCGAAAGGAATTGAGAAATGGCTAAGCTTACCACCGATGAGATCATCGACGCCCTTAAGGAAATGACCCTGCTCGAGGCTTCCGAGCTCGTCAAGGCCATCGAGGAGACCTTCGGCGTCTCCGCCGCCGCCCCCGTGGCTGTGGCCGCCGCTGGCCCCGCCGCCCCCGCCGAGGAGGAGGAGGAGAAGACCAACTTCGACGTTGAGCTCACCGCCTTCGGCTCCAACAAGATCGCCGTCATCAAGGTCGTCCGTGCCCTCACCAGCCTTGGCCTCAAGGAGGCCAAGGAGGCCGTCGAGAGCGCTCCGAAGGTGCTCATCGAGGGTGCCAACAAGGAGGCCGCCGAGGACGCCAAGAAGCAGCTCGAGGAGGCCGGCGCCACCGTCACCCTGAAGTAACTTCAGGATTGATATAGCGCCTCTGCGCATCTCGCAAGGGCCGAGCCCATCAAGGGTTCGGCCCTTTTTGTGTGCCGTCACAGCAGCTTCACAATTGAAAACATGTTTGCGCAGGTAAATCGAATGATGCCAATTGCTAGTGCAAAACGCGGGTGTTGTCAAGAGTTTTTCGTTGACCAGAATCGTCATATCCGATACTTTATTAGATTGCGACAACTGCCGCTCTTTCGTCTTACCTAAGGAGGAAACGCCCGGTGCCTACCGCAAAGTCTTCCCCAAATGCGCAGCTCAACCAGCGCACTCGTATGAGCTTCAGCAAGATTGCCACCCCGATGGAGCTCCCCAACCTCATTTCGGTGCAGAAGGAGTCGTTCGAGCGCTTCATGACCGACGGCCTCGCCGAGTCCTTCGCCGAGTTCTCGCCCATCGAGAACTCGGCGGGCACCATGGAGGTCACCTTTGGCGAGCACCAGTTTGGTGATGCCCCGAGCACCATCGCTGAGTGCCGTGCTAAGGACATCTCCTATCAGGCGCCGCTCTTCGTTGACGTGCGCTTCGTCAACAAGGAGACCGGCGAGATCAAGGAGCAGCTGGTCTTCATGGGCGATTTCCCGCTCATGACCGACCGCGGCACCTTCGTGATCAACGGCACCGAGCGCGTGGTCGTCTCGCAGCTCGTGCGTTCTCCGGGCGTGTACTTCTCCGCCGAGAAGGACAACGGTGTCGACGTGCACCACGTGCAGTTCATCCCCGCACGTGGCGCCTGGCTCGAGTTCGAGGTCGACAAGCACGGTCATCTGGTGGTCCAGATCGACCGCAAGCGTCGCCAGAGCGCGACCATGCTGCTGCGCGCCCTCGGCTACGCCGAGACCGACGACGAGATCATGAACCTCCTGGGCAACTCCGACGTGGTCCGCTCTACGCTCGAGCGTGACGTGGCCACCACCCGCGAGGACGCCCTCATCGAAATCTACCGTCGTCAGCGCCCCGGCGAGCCTCCCACCGTTGACTCCGCCCGTGCGCTCATCGAGGGCCTCTACTTCAACAACCAGCGCTACGACCTCGCGCGCGTTGGCCGCTACAAGATCAACAAGAAGCTTGGCCTCGACATCGATGACACCCAGAAGGTGCTCACCCGCGAGGACATCGTCTGCGCGCTGCGCTACCTCATCGCACTGCACGAGGGCGACCCCGAGAAGAAGGTCGACGACATCGACCACTTTGGCAACCGCCGCGTGCGCACCGTGGGCGAGCTGGTGCAGAACCAGTTCCGCATCGGCATGAGCCGCATGGAGCGCGTCATCCGCGAGCGCATGGCCTCGCAGGATGCCGACGACATCACGCCGCAGTCGCTCATCAACATCCGTCCCATCGTGGCGGCTATCAAGGAGTTCTACGGCTCCTCGCAGCTGTCGCAGTTCATGGACCAGAACAACCCGCTGTCGGGCCTCACGCACAAGCGTCGTCTGTCCGCTCTGGGCCCTGGCGGTCTCGCCGGCCACAAGTCGGGCTCCAGCCGCCGCACCAACGTGCCCACCGCGGTTCGCGACGTCCATAACTCGCACTATGCGCGTATGTGCCCCATCGAGACCCCCGAAGGCCCCAACATCGGCCTCATCGGCTCGCTGGCCCTCTACAGCCACGTCAACGAGTACGGCTTCATCGAGGCCCCGTACCGTCGCGTGGTCGACGGGCGCGTGACCGACGAGTTCACCTGGATGACGGCCGACGAGGAGGAGCAGCACGTCATCGCTCCCGCCAACACCCAGATCGACA
The DNA here is from genome assembly GCA_902779675.1 of uncultured Coriobacteriaceae bacterium. GTDB lineage: Bacteria > Actinomycetota > Coriobacteriia > Coriobacteriales > Atopobiaceae > UBA1367. Next base: position 76,164 of record CACZCK010000008.1, read on the forward strand.
ACAAGACCGGCGAGTTCGTGCGTGTCAACAGCAAGGGCGCCGTGGTCAAGGCGGACCGCATCATCGCCCGTACGCGTAACTTCGACGGCTCCTTCGGCGCTCCCGCCGAGGTCGACGTCACCGACGTCGACTACATGGACGTCTCGCCGCGCCAGCTGCTGTCGGTGGCCGCCAACCTGATTCCGTTCCTGGAGCACGACGACGCCAAGCGTACCCTCATGGGCGCCAACATGCAGCGTCAGGCTGTGCCCCTGATTCGTGCCACCGCGCCGTTCGTGGGCACTGGCCTTGAGGCCGCTGCCGCGCACGACTCCGGCGAGCTCATCTGCGCCGAGCACGCGGGCACCGTCATCGAGGTCGACGCTTCGCACGTGGTGGTCGACGCCTCCGGCCAGATCGAGACCTACGACCTGCCCAAGTACGAGCGCTCCAACCAGAGCACCTGCATCAACCACCGTCCGGTGGTGCAGGTCGGCGAGCACGTCGAGGCCGGTCAGGCGCTTACCGACGGCCCGTCCGTCGACCACGGCGAGCTCGCCCTGGGTGCCAACCTCACCGTGGCCTACATGCCGTGGGAGGGCTACAACTACGAGGACGGCATCATCGTGTCGGAGCGCGTGGTGCAGCAGGACCTGCTGACTTCCATCAACATCTCCCGTCACGAGATCGACGCCCGCGACACCAAGCTTGGCCCCGAGGAGATCACCCGCGAGATCCCCAACCAGGGCGAGGATATGCTGGCCAACCTCGACGATGACGGCATCATCCGCATCGGTGCCGAGGTCGGCCCCGGCGACATCCTGGTGGGCAAGGTCACGCCCAAGGGCGAGACGGCCCTCACCGCCGAGGAGCGCCTGCTGCGCGCCATCTTTGGTGCCAAGGCTCACGACGTCCGCGATACCTCCCTCAAGATGCCCCACGGTGCCTACGGCCGCGTTGTCGACGTGGTTCGCTTCAGTCGCGAGGCCGGCGACGACCTCCCGCCTGGCGTCAACGAGCTGGTGCGCGTCTTCGTGGCCCAGCGCCGCAAGATCCAGCAGGGCGACAAGATCTCCGGCCGCCACGGCAACAAGGGCGTTGTCTGCAACGTCCTGCCCGTGGAGGACATGCCCTACATGGCCGACGGCACCCCCATCGACGTGCTGCTCGACCCGCTGGGCGTCCCCAGCCGTATGAACGTCGGCCAGCTGCTCGAGTGCCACCTCGGCTGGGCTGCCGCCCAGGGCTGGGACACCGAGTCCGCCGACTCCGACAAGGTCGTCGAGGGTTCCATGCACGTGGCCACGCCCGTCTTTGACGGTGCGACCGACGTCGAGGTCGCTGAGTGCATCCGCCGTGCCAACATCAACCTCATGAACAAGGCCATGCGCGACTACGGCGAGCACATGCGTGCCGACTTCGTGCCCCAGCTCAACGAGAAGGGCAAGACGACCTTGTACGACGGCCGCACGGGCGAGGCCTTCAAGAGCCCCATCACGGTGGGTACCTCCTACATCCTCAAGCTCGGCCACATGGTGGACGACAAGATCCATGCCCGTTCCACCGGCCCGTACAGCCTGGTCACCCAGCAGCCTCTGGGCGGCAAGGCCCAGTTCGGCGGCCAGCGCTTCGGCGAGATGGAGGTCTGGGCCCTGTACGCGTACGGCGCCGCCAACGTGCTGCAGGAGATCCTCACGGTCAAGTCCGATGACACCAATGGTCGCGTCAAGACCTACGAGTCCATCGTCAAGGGCGAGAACGTGCCCGAGGCCGGCATCCCCGAGTCCTTCAAGGTTCTGGTCAAGGAGATCCGCTCCCTGGCCCTCGACATCAAGCCCATCTCGTACCGCAAGGTCGAGAAGGCTCCCGCCCCCGCCGCCAACACGGCGGAGCGCGACGCCATCGACATGTTTGCGATGGCCGACGACGCAGACAGCCTCATCGGTGCTGCCGGCGACCTCGACGACGGCGTCGAGGCCCTGATCGGCGAAGCCCTCAACGATAAGGAGTAGCGAACGTGGCAGACTTCGATACCACCGATTTCGACGCAATCAAGATCTCGCTGGCCTCTGCCGACCAGATTCGCAGCTGGTCCCATGGTGAGGTGAAGAAGCCCGAGACCATCAACTACCGCACGCTCAAGCCCGAGAAGGACGGCCTGTTCTGCGAGAAGATCTTTGGTCCGGTCAAGGACTGGGAGTGCTCCTGCGGCAAGTACAAGGGCATCCGCTTCAAGGGCATCGTGTGCGAGCGCTGCGGCGTTGAAGTCACCAGTGCCAAGGTGCGCCGCGACCGCATGGGCCACATCGAGCTCGCCGCTCCCGTGAGCCACATCTGGTACTTCAAGAGCCCCACGAGTTTCCCGCTGGCCCGCCTGCTCGACATCAAGAGCAAGGACCTCGAGAAGGTCCTGTACTTCGCGTCGTACGTCATCACCGACGTCGACACCGAGGCACGCGAGGCCGATGCCGAGGACCTCAAGGAGGAGCTGGCCGCCGACCTCGAGGAGCTCGACGCCGAGCGCGACGACGAGATCGAGCGCCTCAAGGCTCAGGGCGAGGTCAGCGGTGACGAGTTCGACGACGTCGAGCCCCTCTCCGCCGACGAGATCCGCATGGGCATCGCCGACCTCGAGGAGGAGTACGAGGAGGAGAAGCAGCTGCGCCGTGAGGCCTTCGAGAAGTTCATGCAGCTGGAGAAGCGTGAGCTCATCTCCGACGAAAGCCTCTTCACCGAGATGCGCCGCTACTACTCCATCTACTTCAAGGGCGGCATGGGAGCCGAGGCCGTGCGCGACCTGCTGCGCAGCGTCGACCTGGGCTCCGAGGCCGAGGAGCTTCGTGCCATCGTAGCCTCCGAGGACTCTCAGAAGCAGAAGAAGGAGAAGGCCGTCAAGCGCCTCGAGGTCGTGGACGCCTTCCTCAAGGGCGACAACGACCCGGCCAACATGATCCTCGACGTCATTCCCGTCATCCCGCCCGACCTGCGCCCCATGGTGCAGCTCGACGGTGGCCGCTTTGCTGCGTCCGACCTCAACGACCTCTACCGTCGTGTGATCAACCGCAACAACCGCCTCAAGCGCCTGCTCGACCTCGACGCCCCGGCGATCATCGTCAACAACGAAAAGCGCATGCTGCAGGAGTCCGTGGACGCCCTGTTCGATAACGGCCGTCGCGGCCGCGCCGTCACCGGTCGTGGCGGACGTCCGCTCAAGTCGCTGGCAGAGGCCCTCAAGGGCAAGCAGGGTCGCTTCCGTCAGAACCTGCTGGGCAAGCGCGTCGACTACTCCGGCCGTTCGGTCATCGTCGTCGACCCGCACCTCAAGCTGCATCAGTGCGGCCTGCCCTCCACCATGGCGCTCGAGCTGTTCAAGCCGTTCGTCATGCGTCGTCTGGTGGAGCTCGGCAAGGTCGAGAACATCAAGGGCGCCAAGCGCGCCATCGACCGCAGCGCGCCTGCCGTGTGGGACGTGCTCGACGAGGTCATCAAGAACCGTCTGGTGCTGCTCAACCGAGCCCCCACGCTGCACCGCCTGTCCATCCAGGCCTTCGAGCCGGTGCTGGTCGAGGGCAAGGCCATTCACCTGCATCCGCTGGTGTGCGCCCCCTTCAACGCCGACTTCGACGGCGACCAGATGTCGGTGCACGTGCCGCTGTCCACCGAGGCTCAGACCGAGGCCCGCGTGCTGATGCTCTCCAGCAACAACCTGCGCTCGCCCGCGTCGGGCAAGGTGCTCACCGTGCCGTCCCAGGACATGGTCTTTGGTGTGTACTACCTCACCACGCAGAAGGACGACGTCGACGGTCAGGGCCGCGTCTTTGCCAGCTTCGAGGATGCCCTCAACGCCTACGACTGCCGCGAGCAGATCGACATCCAGGCGCAGATCGAGGTGCGCGTCTCCGCTGCCGACGCCAACTACGAGCAGGATGGTCGCAAGTACTTCCGCGTCAAGGTCTCCAAGAGCGAGTTCGAGGACCTCGACGTGACCGAGCGCACCGCGCGCTTCAAGACCACCATCGGCCGCGTCATCTTCAACAAGGAGTGCCTGCCCGCCGACTACCCCTTCATCAACTACAAGATGTCCAAGGGCGATATCGGCACGCTGGTCAACGACTGCTGCGACCGCTACAGCACCTCTGAGGTCGAGCCCATCCTGGACGCTATCAAGTACATCGGCTTCCATTACGCGACCCGCGCCGGCCTGACGGTCTCGGTCTGGGATGCCGTGATCCCCGCCGACAAGCAGCAGCTGCTTGACGAGACCCAGGAGAAGGTCAACGACATCAACGACTACTACGAGCAGGGCTTCCTGCGCGAGGACGAGCGTCACAAGGAGGTCGTCGACGCCTGGAACGAGTGCACCGAGACCCTGGGCTCCGAGATGCTCGACGGCTTTGCCGAGGACAACCCCATCTACATGATGGCCGACTCCGGCGCCCGAGGCTCCAAGACGCAGCTGCGCCAGCTCGCAGGCATGCGAGGCCTGATGGCCGACATGTCGGGCGACACCATCGACCTGCCCATCAAGGCAAACTTCCGCGAGGGCCTGCAGCCGCTCGAGTACTTCATCTCGACCTACGGCGCCCGTAAGGGCCTAGTCGACACCGCCAGCCACACCTCCGACTCCGGTTACCTCACCCGTCGACTCGTCGACGTGGCGCAGGACGTCATCGTGCGCGAGGAGGACTGCGGTACCGACGAGGGCGTCTCCTACCCGCTGGTCAAGCCGGGCGAGAAGTCCGTGGACACCGACCTCATCGGTCGCTGCGCCCTTAACGACATCGTCTCTCCCGAGGGCGAGGTCATCATTCCCGCCGGTGGCTACATCGAGACCCGTGACGACCTCGAGGCCCTGCTTGCCGCAGGCATCGAGAAGGTCGAGCTGCGTGCGCTGCTCACCTGCAAGTCCGCTTACGGCGTCTGCCAGAAGTGCTACGGCTGGGACCTCTCCACGCGTCGCCCCGTCAACATCGGCACCGCGGTGGGCATCATCGCCGCCCAGTCGATCGGCGAGCCGGGCACGCAGCTGACGATGCGTACCATTCACTCCGGTGGCGTCGCAGGCGCCGACGACATCACGCAGGGCCTCCCCACGGTTGCCCGCATGTTCGACGTGGTCGGCAACGTCAACGAGAAGATCCTTGGTCGCGAGGCCGACCTGGCCCCGTTCTCTGGCCAGCTCACCATCACCAGCGAGCAGAACGGCTACCTGCTGCGCATCCTCGACACCGACGACGAGACGCGCATTCTGGCCGAGTGGACCGTTCCCGCCTCCGCCTCGTTCATGCCCAACGTGGACATCCGCTTCAAGGCGGGCGAGCGCATTGACGTGAGCGCCGGCGAGCAGATCACGCGTGGCTTCGTCAACTTCCGCAAGCTCCGCAGCCTCACCGACATCGAGTCGACGATGCACACCTTCGTCGAGTCGGTTAAGGACGTCTACACCTCCCAGGGCGTCGACCTGAACGACAAGCACATCGAGGTCATCGCACGTCAGATGCTGCGTCGCGTGCAGGTCACCAACCCCGGCGACTCCACCTACCTGCTGGGTCAGTACGTCGACCGCTACGTGTTCGCCGATACCGTGCGCAACATCACGCTGGCTGGCGGTACCCCGCCCGAGGCCGAGCCGGTCATCTTGGGCACCCTCAAGGTGGCCAGCTCCATCGACTCCTGGCTGTCCAGCGCGTCGTTCATCCGTACCGCTGGCGTGCTTACCGAGTCCGCCATCGAGGGCGAAGTCGACCACCTGCTCGACCTCAAGTCCAACGTCATCGTGGGCAAGAAGATTCCCGCCGGCACCGGCCTCAAGCCCTACGCCGACGTTAAGCTTACCTACCATGGCGAGGTCATCGACGGTCCCACCTCCCCGCAGGCCAAGAGCCTGCCCGAGTGGGCCCCCGACGAGCTCAAGGGCATCGAGGAGCAGCTTCCCAAGCAGCTCGACTGGATTGGCGACGACTACGGCTACGGCGGCGTGTACCAGAAGAACGGCCGCACGCTCTCCGGCGAGGACGCCAAGCTGTACCTCTTCGACGACCTGGGCGTTTCGCAGCGCTGGACCAACAAGTTCGGCGAGGTGGGCATCGAGACGGTGGGCGACCTCGTGGGCAAGACCGAGGACGACCTGCTGCGCATCGACGGCATCGGTGCCAAGGCCATCGAGGAGCTCCGCGACGGTCTCGAGGCGCGCAACCTCCTGTTCATTCTCGAGCCCGATGAGGACGAGGCCGACAGCGAGGACCTGAGCCAGCTGCTCAACATGGTCTTCTCGCCCGACGCCGACAGCGACATCATGCTCGGCACGGCTGCGCCGCTCAAGCACAGCTTCGACGACGAGCTGATCGGCGGCTCCAGCGACGACGTCGCGTCCGACCCGCAGATCATCAACGAGGACCTCGGCTCGCTGCACGACCTGCTCTCTCAGGTGAGCGGCATCGACGAGGACTAACGAAGCCTCATACGCACCATGACGGGCGGCCCTATGCATAGCATAGGGCCGCCCTATTTGTCTTGCGACACGCACGCGGAAGCGAAAGGCGCTTGCCTTTGGCCCATCCTCCACACGCACGATGATTCCTGCGGTCGCATACAATTGGAACGTCGCACAAGCTACGCGGGGAGGTCTCTCATGCTTATCAACGACAAGATCTGGGTCGCTCAGGGAGACGTGCCCTGCTGTCTTTTGCTCAACCAGGCCAACAGGCACGGCCTCATAGCCGGCGCGTCGGGCACGGGTAAGACAGTGACGCTCAAGGTGCTCGCCGAGGGCTTCTCGGAGGCGGGCGTGCCCGTGTTTATGGCCGACGTAAAAGGTGACGTCACGGGCATGGCGCAGGCTGGCGAGATGACCGACGGTCTGCGCAAGCGTCTGGGCTACTTTGGCCTGAAAGAGGACGAGGTGACCTTTGTCGGTGCCCCGTGCCGCATCTGGGACATGCTTGGCGATGCGGGCTGCCCAGTGCGCATCACCATCTCCGATATGGGGCCGGTGCTGCTCAGTCGCCTGCTGGGCCTGACCGACGTGCAGCAGGGTGTGCTCAACGTGGTGTTCCGTGTGGCCGACGACCAAGGTATGCTCCTGCTCGACCTCAAGGATCTGCGGTCCATGCTTACCTACGTGGCCGACCATGCCAAGGACTACGAGACCACCTACGGGCGCGTGTCCAGCCAGTCGGTCGGCGCCATCCAGCGCACGCTGCTGGCTGTGGAGGACGAGGGCGGTGACATCTTCTTTGGCGAGCCCGACCTCGACTTGTCCGACTGGTTTGCCAACGCTCCCGACGGCCGAGGCTATGTCAACATCCTTAACGCGGCCAAGCTCATCAACACGCCGCAGATCTACGCCATGTTTCTGCTGTGGATGCTTTCCACGCTCTTTGAGACCCTGCCCGAGGTGGGCGACCCCAACAAGCCGCGCTTTGTGTTCTTCTTCGACGAGGCGCACCTGCTGTTCAAGGATATGCCCAAGCAGCTGGGCGACAAGATCGTGCAGGTGGTCAAGCTCATCCGCTCCAAGGGCGTAGGCGTGTACTTTATCAGCCAGTCGCCCTCTGACATCCCTGATGAGGTGCTGGCCCAGCTCTCCAACCGCGTGCAGCACGGCCTGAGGGCCTACACGCCGGCGGAGCGCAAGGCCGTCAAGGCGGCAGCTGAGTCGTTTAGGGAGAACCCTGCCTTCAACACGGCCGACGCGCTCGAGGACCTGGGCACGGGCGAAGCTCTGGTGAGCTTCCTCGACGACGAGGGACGTCCGAGCGTGGTGCAGCGTGCTCGCGTGCTTTTTCCCGCCTGTCGCATGGCGGCAGTCGACCAGCAGGTGATTGACGATGTTCTCGCAGCTCAGACCACCCTCGACGAGAAGTACGGCGTGGCTGTCGATCGCGAGAGCGCCTACGAGATGATCAATGACGCGCGGCAGGTCGAAGCTGCCAACGCCCAGCTCGCCGCGGAGCGCGAGGCCTTCGAGAAGGAACGCGAGGCCTTTGAGAAGGAGCGTGCCAAGGAGGCGGAGCGTGCGGCTCGTGAGCTGGAGCGCGAGCAGCAGCGCCAGCTACGGCAGCTGGAGCGCGAGGCCGAGGCGGCGCGCAAGAAGCAGGAGCAGGAGGAAGCCCGCAGGGCGCGCGAGGCGGCCAAGGCCGAGGAGGCGCGCCGTCGCCAGCAGCAGAAGATGGTGACCGACGTGGCAGGCTCGCTGCTGTCGCCACTCTTTGGCAAGCGCACGGGCAAGAAGATCGCTCGCGGCATCTTTGGCACACGCCTCTGACGCACAGCCTGACTCAAAGGGGAGTATCCCTTTTGAGTTAGGGGCAGAGCCGCATGCGTACCATTTGTTACAACTCGCAACGCACATGGATGCGGCTTCGCAACGTCGTGCTACAGTACCCATACGCACGTACGAAGAAAGGCATGTATCCATGGAACCTGCCAACCTGCAGAACCGCAAGGACGTCGCCAACCGCATCCGCTCGCTGCGCGAGGACAACGAGTTCTCGATCGAGGAAATGGCCACCGCAACCGGTCGCTCGCCCGAGGAGTATATGGCGCGCGAGAGCGGCGACATGGACCTGACCTTCACCTTCGTCTACAAGTGCGCCAAGAAGTTTGGCGTCGACGTCGTGGAGCTGCTCACGGGCGAGAGCCCGCGCCTCAAGCACTACGAGATCGTGCGCAACGGCGAGGGTCTGGTGCTCGAGCGCCACTCCGACTTCCACTACCTGCACAAGGCGCCGCACTTCAAGAACCGTCTGGGCGAGCCGTTCCTGGTTGACGTGCCCTACCAGCCCGAGAGCCAGAACGAGCCCATCCACCTGTCCTATCACGAGGGCCAGGAGATGGACCTGGTACTCAAGGGCTACCTGCGGTTCCGCTTCGAGGACCACTTCGAGGAGGTCGGTCCCGGCGATACCCTCTTTTATGATTCGGGCCGCGGCCACGGCATGATTGCCATCAACGGCGAGGATGCCCAGATTCTGGCTGTCGTCTTCGATCCCCAGAAGCGCGAAGAGATTATCTAGGCATCGTCCCTTTCCTGCGGACGGTGCCGTTAACTCAGACTTCGACCACAGCGTCGCGCTGGCGTGGTGTGCTGCGCCTGAGTGCTGACGATCTCTTTGCAAAGGACGACATAAGACATGCGCTATATAAACGAGAACTACATCTCCGAGAGCCGTAACCTCAACGGCGAGATCGCCCATATCTCCCTGCACTATGACAAGAGCTTCAACTGGGCCTACGACGTGGTGGATGACATCGCCGTCAACGACCCCAAGCGTCCCGCCATGGTGTGGTGCAACCCCGAGGGCGAGGAGCATCGCTTCTCCTTCGGCGAGATGAAGTTCTGGAGCGACAAGTGCGCAAACTTCCTCGTGTCGCAGGGCATCCGCAAGGGTGACATGGTGCTCGTGATCCTGCGCCGCCACTACCAGTTCTGGATCACCGCGCTGGCGCTGCACAAGATCGGGGCGGTGCTGGTGCCCGCTACCTTCATGCTGCGCGAGCACGACCTTGAGTATCGCCTCAACGCGGCGTCGTGCAAGGCGGTTGTCTGCACCGATGCTGGCGCCATCGCCGACGTAGTCGACGCCGTGGCACCGCAGTGCCCCGCCCTGGAGAAGAAGATTCTGGTGGCCGCGGGCGGCGCTGGCCTTGCCGTGAGTGAGCCGGGCTTTGAGCCCAGCCGCCATCGCATACTCTCCGGCCCCGACCACATCTGCGAGCTCACTACCTCGCGCGAGGGCTGGGTCGACTTCAACGCCGGTGTGCGCGCCGCGAGCGACTTCTGGGGGCGCGTGGCCATCACGGTCGACGAGCCGCTGATCATGTACTTCTCGTCGGGCACCTCTGGCAACCCCAAGATGGTGCTGCACAACGGCACCTACGCGCTGGCGCACACCATCACCGCCAAGCTCTGGCACAACGTGATCGGCGACGGCGGCTTGCACTTCACCATCGCCGACACCGGTTGGGGCAAGGCCGTGTGGGGCAAGTTCTATGGCGCCTGGACCATGGAGTCGTGCGTCTTTACCTACGACTTCGACCGCTTTAGCGGCAACGACATCCTGGGCCTCATCGGGCGCTACCACATCACCACGCTGTGCTGCCCGCCTACCATGTACCGCCTTATGATGCAGTGCAACGTGGACAAGCACGACCTCAGCTCGCTGCGCTACTGCACCACCGCAGGCGAGGCGCTCAACCCCGACTTGTACGACTTCTGGCGCGAGCACACCGGGCTCACCATCTTCGAGGGCTTTGGTCAGACCGAGACCCCGCTCACCATCGCCAACCTCAACAACGCAAAGCCGCGCCCGGGTTCGATGGGCAAGATCGTGCCACTGTACGACATCCGCGTGCTGCGCGACGACGGCAGCGAGTGTGAGGACGGCGAGACGGGCGAGATCTGCATCGCCTACGACGAGGAGAACCCGCCGGCCGGCATCATGATGGAGTACTACCGCAACCCCGAGAAGACGGCCGAGGCCATCCATGACGGCTGGTACCACACCGGCGACACCGCGTGGCGCGACGAGGACAACTACCTGTGGTACGTGGGCCGCAACGACGACGTGATCAAGAGCTCCGGCTACCGCATTGGCCCGACCGAGATCGAGAGCGTGCTGCTGCAGCACCCGGCTGTGCGCGAGTGTGCGGTGACGGGCGTGCCCGACCCGGTGCGCGGCAAGGCCGTCAAGGCCACCATCGTGCTGCACAAGGGCTACGAAGGCTCCGACGAGCTCACGCGCGAGCTGCAGACCTACGTCAAGCGCGAGACCGCCCCGTACAAGTTCCCGCGCATCATCGACTACGTGTCCGAGCTGCCCAAGACCGTCAACGGCAAGATCCGCCGCGTGGCCATCCGCAAGCGCGACGAGGAGGCCGCCAAGGTCGCCAGCACCGAGCAGGACAAGACCGACGGCCTGATTTAGGACGACACAAAGGGGGGTTACCCCCTTCTGTCCGGACAGAAAGGGGTAACCCCCTTTTGTTGACGAAAATGGAGGCTCCCCGCGGGGAGCCTCCTGTCATGCGGTGCGATACTGTGCCCGTGCCTACAGGTCGATACCCATCTGCAGGGCCTTGCGGTTGGGTTCAAGCAGGTGCTGCTTGGTGGCGGGCACGCACTTGGTCAGCGCGGCGTCGAGCGTCTCGCGCGTGCAGAAGTGCGTCTCGGCCCAGAGCTTGCCCAGGCAGATGATGTTGGCGAGGCCCTTGAGGCCTGCCTCCTCGGCCATCTCGGTGGCCTTGAAGGTGACCACGTTGACGCCCTCGGCGATGTCGACGCCCTCGGCGCCGTTCATGGCCAGCGTGGAGTCGATGACGATGGTGCCGCCCGGCACCACGGTGGGCCCGAACTTCTCGACGGAAGGCTGGTTCATGGCGATGACGGCCGTGGGCTTGGTGATGAACGGCGTGCCGATGGCATCGTCGGACAAACTCACGCTGCAGTTGGCGGTGCCGCCGCGCATCTCGGGGCCGTAGCTGGGCATCCAGCTCACGTGACGCCCGTCGAGCAGGCCCGTGTTGGCCATGACCTTGCCCGCAAACAGCAGGCCCTGGCCGCCGAAGCCGGAGAGCACGCAGAGCAGCTCGTGGTTGAATTGTTCTGCCATGGCTAGTCCTCCCTCTTCTGCTGGGCGATGGGGCAGTCCTTGGCGCGCTCGAGGGCGGCCTCCGCGGCGTTGGCAAAGCCGTCAGCCACGACGTCCTTGTACACGCCGAGCGGGTAGTAGGGCAGCATGTTGTCGCGCAGCCACTGGAAGGCGTTCTGCGGCGTCATGCCCCAGTTGGTGGGGCAGGTGGCCACGACCTCCACCAGCGAGTAGCCGATGCCGTCGATCTGGTTCTGGAAGGCCTTCTTGATGGCCTTCTTGGCCTGGATGATGTGGGCGCGGCTGTCGCAGGTGACGCGCTCGACGTAGGCGACGCCGTCGAGCGTGGAGAGCAGCTCGGCGATGCGCACCGGGTAGCCCACCTTGCTCACGTCGCGGCCGTAGGGGCTGGTCTGCGTGACCTGGTTGGGCAGCGACGTGGGGGCCATCTGGCCGCCGGTCATGCCATAGATGGCGTTGTTGATGAAGATGACGGTGATCTTCTCGCCGCGGGTGGCGGCGTGCACGGTCTCGGCGGTGCCGATGGAGGCCAGGTCGCCGTCGCCCTGGTAGGCGAAGACCACGTTGTCGGGATGCACGCGCTTGACGCCGGTGGCGACCGCGGGCGCGCGGCCGTGCGCAGCCTCGATCATGTCGCAGTTGAGGAAGTCGTACATCATGACCGAGCAGCCGACCGGGGCGATGCCCACGGTGCGACCCTCGATGCCCAGCTCGTCGATGCACTCGGCGACGAGGCGGTTGACGATGCCATGCGTGCAGCCGGGGCAGTAGTTGGTGACGACGTCGGTCAGGGCATGGGGACGGGCGCTCTTGATGACTTCGCCCTCGGCGATCTGCGAGCCGATGCGCTCCTGCTGGTAGTCGGGGAGCGTAATGGTGGCGGTGGGCTGTGCCATGCTACTCACCCCTTTCGTAGCTGCTCTTGCGGTCGATGGGCTGCGGGAGCACCGAACCGACATCCTTGGCGCCGGCAGAGCGGGCCACCGGCTGGCCGGCAGCGAGGCGCTCGATCTGGTCGAGGACCTCCTCGGGCGTGGGCAGCACACCGCCCGTGCGACCGTAGAAGTCGACACTGGCGCGGCCGTTGACGGCCAGGCGTACGTCCTCGACCATCTGGCCCATGTTGAGCTCGACGGACAGGAACTTGGTAGCGCCGTTGGCGATGACTTGGTCGATGGCGTCGGTCGGGTACGGCCACAGCGTGATGGGGCGCAACAGGCCGCACTTGATGCCCTTGGCGCGCGCGTCGCGCACGGCGGTGCGGGCAATGCGGCTGGCAGCACCAAAGGCAACGACCACGATCTCGGCGTCGTCGCAGTCCATGAGCTCCTGGCGCTGATGCTTCGCCTTGATCTGCTCGTAGCGCTCAAAGCGCTCGCGGTTGGTGTCCTCGAGCTTCTCGGGCGAGAGGTACAGGGAGTTGACCACGTTGTGCTTGCGCTCGCCCTTGTGGCCGGTCGTGGCCCAGGGCTTGGCGGCCAGCGTCTTGGGGTCGCGTGCGGGCGGCAGCGTGACGGGCTCCATCATCTGGCCGATCATGCCGTCGGCCAGGATCATGGCCGGGGTGCGGTACTCGTCGGCCAGGTCGAAGGCCAGGTAGATCAGGTCGGCCATCTCTTGGACGGTGGACGGCGCGAGGACCGGCATGAAGTAGTCGCCGTGACCAAGCGCGCGCGTGGCCTGGAAGTAGTCGGACTGCGAGGGCTGGATGCCGCCCAGGCCCGGGCCGCCACGCTCGACGTTGACGATGACGCCGGGCACGTCGGCACCAGCCATGTAGGAGGCACCCTCGCTCTTGAGCGAGACGCCGGGCGAGCTGGAGCTGGTCATGACGCGCGCACCGGCCGCACCGGCGCCGTAGACCATGTTGATGGCCGCGACCTCGCTCTCGGCCTGCAGGAACGTGCCGCCGATCTTGGGCAGGCGCTTGGCCATGTAGGCGGCGAGCTCGGTCTGGGGCGTGATGGGGTAGCCAAAGAAGAACCGGCAACCGGCGCGCATGGCGGCCTCTGCCAGCACCTCGTTACCCTTCATGAGCACGCGCTCTTCGGCGGCCTGAGTGTTGTCAGCCATCTATTTCACCACCGTAATCGCGACGTCGGGACAGGTGATGAAGCACGAGGAGCAGCCGATGCAGCCATCGGGGTCCACGAGCTTCGCCGGGTGATAGCCCTTCGGGGTGATGCGCTCGTCGTCGAGGGCGAGCACCCCCTTGGGGCAGGCGCTCACGCACAGGCCGCAGCCCTTGCAATGAACGTCATCGACGATAATGCGAGCCATTCGCGATTCCTTCCTCTCCGTTGGAACCGATAGGGCAGATATGGGAGTGCGGCCCGGGCTCGTTCGTTGGGCCGCTTGCAGCCAAAGAGGGCAGCCCCCTTGGCCACACGCTAGTTATCCCATGGTGTGGTAACAAATCTAGGCATCACCACAAGTGGTTCGGTGTCTGATGCGGTGTCTGTTAACGCCATCTTTACCGATGTGGGGGCAATCGTGGGATGTTTGTGGTCGAGCTGCGCATGGGCCATGTCTGCAACCGCCGTCAGCGGCACCACCGTGGCCTGGACAGGCAGCCCGAGCAGGCGTGCGACCTCCTGCGCAAAGGCGCGGCCGTGGCGCACGTGCTCCGGTGCGGTCTCGTTGCCCAGGTTCGACGCATTGAGCACGGCATCCGCCTTGAGGTGCGCGTGCCACTCGATGTCGGGCAGCATGGCCGCGGCATCGGCGGGATCGGTGGTGAGCGAGCGATAGGCGCTTACCACGTAGAGCACCCGCGCGGCAGCCGCGTCGAGGCGCGACGCCCAGCGGCCGATAGTGGTGGCACCATCGTCGTCGCCACCCACGTCGATGACAAGGCGCTTGCTGGTCGAGCCAGCGGCCTGCTCGATGGCCACGTCAAGCTCGCCCGAGAGGCTGGGGGTGTCGAGGGTGGTACGCGCCAGCACCGGCGCGATGAGGCGTATGCCCGCCTCGTGCAGAAGTTCGGGGTAGTCGCTGGAGCGGAAGTACGGATTGACCACGTCGAGGTCGGCAAGCGTGACCTCGTAGCCCTCCTTGGCTAGTGCCAGGGCCAGCCCAAGCGAGGTGTTGGTCTTGCCCGTGCCCGCATGGCCCACCAGCACGGTGATGGGGGAGGGGAAGACCTCGGATATGGTGGCGGCGCCCATGTGACCTCCTAGGTTCGACCCGCCTACGGTAACACGACCGCATGTAGGCGTCATGTGCGGGCGCCAAGGCCAGAGGGCCATTTGCCTGCGTCGTAAGGCGCGTGACGTGTTTGTTACGACGCCACGACAGGACTGTGGGGCCGCAGGGTAGCGTGGTATAACTTCGAACATTGGCGCTGGAATCGTTCCGGTGCCTTGGCAGCACGAAGGGAGGGCCGCACATGAACGACACCGTCACAGTCACGGCCTCCCTGGCCAGCGTACCTGGCGTCCTCGTAGGGTGAGGCGCAGCCTGTTGCCACCGGTTGCGCCTGGAACCCACTCCTAGCCGCGCGTCGCTGCGCACCATCTTTGACCTCGGGAGACTCGAGAGATGCTCAACATCCACAACCGCTACTGCACCGAAACCTTCGACGCCGCCGGCAACCTGGCGAGCTTCCGTATCCACGTTCCCAGCGACTTCAACTTCTCGTACGACGTCATTGACCAGATCGGCGAGGCCGAGCCCGAGCGCATGGCCATGATCTGGCGCAACCCGGAGGGCGAGGAGCACGACCTGACCTTTGCCGACTTCTCGCGCCTGTCCAACAAGGCGGCTAACTTCTTCCTGTCGCAGGGCATTGGCAAGGGCGACAAGGTGCTGGTCATCCTGCGGCGCCACTACTCGTTCTGGGTTACGGCGCTGGCTCTGCACAAGATTGGCGCGGTGGTCATCCCGGCCACGTTCATGCTCAAGGAGCACGACGTGACTTACCGCATCAAGGCGGCGGGCGTCAAGGCCATCGTCACCACTACGGTGGGTACCATCACGCAGATCGTCGACGACGCCTGCGCCAAGCTCGACACAGTGCCTCTGCGCTTCCTCATGAACGGGTCGCAGTACGACATCCCCAGCGCCGAGGGTACCGAGTATGACCGTGAGCTCACCGGTGCCGC
The DNA here is from genome assembly GCA_902779675.1 of uncultured Coriobacteriaceae bacterium. Taxonomy (GTDB): domain Bacteria; phylum Actinomycetota; class Coriobacteriia; order Coriobacteriales; family Atopobiaceae; genus UBA1367. The sequence goes on from CACZCK010000008.1 coordinate 91,858, forward strand.
ACTCTCTGGCGCGGATGGCCTGTTTGCCGCCACCTGTGCACGTCCCGGTTGGATCGACTACAACGCCGGCGTGCGCGCCGCATCCGAGACGCTGGGCCGTATCCCCACGCATGTGGACGACCCGATGCTCATCTACTTCACCAGTGGAACCTCGGGCGAGCCCAAGATGGCCCTGCACGGACACGACTACGCTGCCGCGCACCTCACCACGGCCAAGTGGTGGCATGGTGTGGACCCCGAGGGCGTGCACATGACCATCGCCGATACCGGCTGGGCAAAGTGCACCTGGGGAAAGTTCTACGGCCAGTGGTTCATGGAGGGCTGCCAGCTGGTGTACGACTTCGACCGCTTCCACGGCAACGAGATCCTGCACCTCATCGAGACCTACCACATCACCACGTTCTGCTGCCCGCCCACCATGTGGCGCATGCTGAGCCGCGAGGACGTGGACGCCTACGACTTCTCGAGCATTCAGCGCTTTACCACGGCCGGTGAGGCCCTGCCGCCCGACCAGTTCGACTTCTGGCTCGAGCATACCGGGCACCCTATCTACGAGGGCTTTGGCCAGTCGGAGAGCCCCGTGATCGTGGCCAACATGATCGGCTGCGAGCCGCGTCCGGGTTCCATGGGCAAGCCCATGCCCTTTGGCCAGATCGCCCTGCTGCGCGACGACCTCACCGAGTGCGAGACCGGCGAGGAGGGCGAGATCTGCATCAAGTGCGACCCCAAGCCCGCCGGCATCATCCACGAGTACTACCACGAGCCCGAGAAGACGGCCGACGTCTTCCGCGGTGGCTGGTACCACACCGGCGACGTCGCCTACGCCGACGAGAGCGGCTACTTCTACTACAGCGGCCGCAACGACGACCTCATCAAGTCGAGTGGCTACCGCATCTCGCCTTTCGAGGTGGAGAGCGCGCTCAACTGCCATGCCAAGGTGCGCGAGTGTGCCGTGACCGGTGTGCCCGACCCTCTGCGCGGCTTTGTGGTCAAGGCTACGATCGTGCTCGAGCCGGGCATCGAGGCCTCCGACGAGCTCACCCGCGAGTTGCAGACGTGGACCAAGCAGCAGACCGCCCCATACAAGTTCCCCCGCATCATCGAGTACGTGGATACCTTACCCAAGACCTTCTCGGGCAAGATCCAGCGTGCGCGCATCCGTCAGAAGGATCAGAAGGCGCAAGCGTAGAGCCCGTGGCACGGCCGCTCCCAGCGTGAAGCCGTGCCACAGCCATGTTTCGCATGCGTATCGACCTTGCCGAAGCGCGACGCGCGCCGCGTCCGAGATGGTATAAAGCACAGTGCGATTCGTTTTGTGCGATGTCGAGAGGGGAGGGAAGCATGAGCGCCACACCGTATGACACGAGCTTGTCCGTGCCGGTGTCCGGCCTGCTGTCCCTCCTGCTTCCGTAGGCGCTTCCGCGAGCAAGCGGTTGCGCCCATAACCCTTTTGCACGCCGCGCCGCGGCTACGCCCCAACGGGCTCACGACACACGCCCTCCTGGCTGGCCACACGTCAGGAGTCCACATGACAAGAACGGAGTGCACCCCCAGATGAAGCTCGCTTTCTCCACCCTCGGCTGCCCCTCGTACGCATGGACCGACGTCTACCCCATGGCCAAGGACCTCGGCTTCGACGGCATCGAGATACGCGGCGTGCAGGGACACACCTACGCTCCCCGCACCGCTCCCTTCCTGCCCAACCGCCGGACCCGTACGCGTACGCAGCTTGAGCGCATGGGCCTGGAGATTCCCTGCTTCTCATCTAACTGCGAGCTGGCAGATGCCAGCCGCCGTGAGGAGAGCATCACCGAGATCATGGACTACATCGAGCTCGCGAGCGACATGGGCACCCCCTTCGTTCGCGTGCTGATCTCGCGCAGCATCCATCCGTCGGGCGAGGTCGAAGACGACGATATCGTGGACGTGCTCACCCAGCTGGGCGGCTATGCCAGCGTCTACGACGTGACGCTTCTGGTGGAGACCATTGCCGAGTACGCCGACACGGCCCGTCTGGCCCGCGTGCTCGACCGGGTCGGCATGGAGAACGTGGGGGCGCTCTGGGACCTGCACCATCCCTACCGCGTCTTTGGCGAGGATCCGTCGACGAGCGTTGCCAACCTGGGGCACTACCTGCGCTACTGCCAGGTCAAGGACTCCGTGCGCGTGGGAGACCACTTTGAGTACCGCATGATGGGCGACGGCGACCTGCCCCTGCACAGCATGTTCGACGCGCTCAAGGACGTCGGCTACGACGGCTACATGAGCTTCGAGTGGGTCACGCGCTGGGCGCGCGACCTAGCCGTGGGCGAGGCGGGCATCGTCTTCCCGCAGTTCCTGGGCTATATGAGCGACTACCAGTCCGAAGGCGAGGCGCCTGCCGCTCAGCCCGAGGTCCACGTGCCGCAGCCCAAGCCGGCGATAGTGTCCGAGGCCATCGAGCTGCAGCATTCGCTCACCAACGATGGCACCTACCCCTGGCCCAAGGAGCACCTGATCGACCTCACCTTCCCGCAGCTGCTCGACCACATCTGCGAGCTGTACCCGCGCCAGTACGCCTTCCGCTTCACCGAGCCGGACAGCTACTACAACCCCGATCCCGACGTGATGGGCGAGTACTACGTGCGCACCTACCCGCAGTTCCGCGCTGACGTGGACGAGTTCGCTCGCTCGCTCGTTGCCATGGGCGTCAAGTCCGGCGACAAGGTGGCCATCTGGGCCTCCAACGTGCCGCAGTGGTACCTCACGTTCTGGGCGGCCGTCAAGATCGGCGCGGTGCTGGTCACCGTCAACACCGGCTACAAGATCCACGAGCTCGAGTACCTGCTGCGCCAGTCCGACACGCACACGCTGGTCATGATCGACGAGTACAAGGGCACGAGCTACCTCGACATCATCGACGAGCTCATCCCGCAGATCAACGGCGCCCAGGCAGGGGAGTGGACCTGCAAGAAGCTGCCGTTCCTCAAGAACATCGTGACCATCGACGGCCCGCACCAGGGCTGCTACAGCTGGGCCGAGGCGCTGGCACTGGGCACTCCCGAGCTGCAGGCCGAGGTCGACCGCCGCTGCGCCGCCCTCGACAAGCACGACGTGTGCAACATGCAGTACACCTCCGGCACCACCGGCTTCCCCAAGGGCGTCATGCTCACGCACTACAACGTGGTCAACAACGGCAAGGCCATCGGCGACTGCATGGACCTCTCCACGGGCGAGCGCATGATGATCCAGGTGCCCATGTTCCACTGCTTATTACCCGCGAGAAGATCACCTGCTTCCACGGCGTGCCCACCATGTTCATCGCCATGATGAACACCCACCCCGCCTTCGAGGAGACCGACTTCAGTCACATGCGTACCGGCATCATGGCTGGCAGCCCCTGCCCCATCGAGAAGATGCGCGAGGTCGTGGAGAAGATGCACATGCGCGACATCTGCATCACCTATGGCCAGACCGAGGCGAGCCCCGCTACCACCATGAGCAAGACCACCGACACGCTCGAGCAGCGCGTGGCCACCGTCGGCCTGCCCATCTTTGGCGTGGAGTGCAAGATCATCGACCCCGAGACGGGCGTCGAGCTGGGCGACAACGAGCCGGGCGAGTTCTGCAGCCGCGGCTACAACACCATGAAGGGCTACTACAAGATGCCCGAGGCCACGGCGGCCACCATTGACGAGGACGGCTGGCTGCACTCCGGCGACATCCTGCTGCGCCAGCCCGACGGCTACTATCGCGTGACCGGCCGCGTCAAGGACATGATCATCCGCGGCGGCGAGAACGTGTACCCCAAGGAGATCGAGGACTTCCTCTACACCTTCCCCAAGACCAAGGACGTGCAGGTCATCGGCGTACCCGACAAGGTCTACGGCGAGGTCGTGCTGGCCGAGATCATCCTCAACGAGGGTGAGACGGCCACTGAGGAGGAGGTCAAGGAGTTCTGCCGTGCCCGCATCGCCAAGGAGAAGGTGCCCGAGTACGTACGCTTCGTGGACGGCTTCCCCATGAACGAGGCCGGCAAGATCCAGAAGTACAAGATGCGCGAGGAGGCCGTGGAGCTGCTCGGCCTGCAGGACGCGGCCAACATCGAGACCGCGTAGGCCTTCTTACCCAAAAGGTGACTCAGAAGGGGTGCTCCCCTTTGAGTCAGTTCGCGCGGAGCGGGTTGTGTGGACTCTGTGCGTTATGGATACGCCCGGTGCCGTGGACTTTTGACAATAACGGTAGTGCTGCGTAGAGTGTTCTAGCTGTGCCAATCCAGGGTAGTGGTGCTGCGCTGCCCTTACCGCATACGTTGTAGATGATAGTTTAGAAGGAGACAGCTTTGCCTACCATCAACCAGCTCGTCCGTCAGGGCCGCACGACCGTCAAGGCCAAGTCCAAGAACGCAGCCCTGCAGCACAACCCGCAGAAGCGCGGCGTGTGCACCCGCGTCTTCACCACCACGCCCAAGAAGCCTAACTCCGCCCTGCGTAAGGTCGCCCGTGTGCGCCTCGTCAATGGCATCGAGGTCACGGCCTACATCCCGGGCGAGGGTCACAACCTGCAGGAGCACTCCATCGTGCTCATCCGCGGCGGCCGCGTGCGCGACCTGCCTGGCGTCCGTTACAAGATCATCCGTGGCGCGTACGACTGCGCAGCGGTCCAGAACCGCAAGCGCGCCCGTTCCCGCTATGGCGCCAAGCGCCCCAAGTAGGACGTACAAGCATTTCCCGCCACGTAGTTCTTAGTTCTTAGGAGAAACACATGCCGCGTCGTGCAGCAGCAGTCCGTCGTGAGGTCATGCCGGACGTCAAGTACAACAACCGTCTCGTGACCCAGCTCATCAACAAGGTGCTCCTCGATGGCAAGAAGGCCACCGCCGAGCGCATCGTCTATGGTGCCTTCGACATCGTCGCCGAGAAGAGCGGCGAGGATGCCCTGACCGTCTTCAAGAAGGCCATGGACAACATCCGCCCGACCCTCGAGGTCAAGCCCAAGCGCGTCGGTGGCGCCACCTACCAGGTGCCCATGGAGGTCAACTCCCGTCGTGCCAACCAGCTCGCCATCCGTTGGATGGTCAACTTCTCGCGTGCTCGCAAGGAGAAGACCATGCGCGAGCGCCTCGCCAACGAGATCCTCGATGCCTCCAACGGCGTCGGCGCCTCCGTCAAGCGTCGCGAGGACCTGTTCAAGATGGCAGAGTCCAACCGCGCCTTCGCGCACTACCGCTTCTAAGCAGTCCAGGAGTTATTACTTATGGCAAAAGTTAAGTACAACCTCGAGAAGATGCGCAACATCGGCATCATGGCCCACATCGATGCCGGCAAGACCACTACCACCGAGCGCATCCTCTACTACACCGGCAAGACTCACAAGATTGGTGAGGTCCACGACGGTGCTGCCACCATGGACTGGATGGCTCAGGAGCAGGAGCGCGGCGTAACCATTACCTCCGCAGCTACCACCTGCTTCTGGGGCGACCACGTCATCCAGATCATCGACACCCCGGGTCACGTTGACTTCACCGCCGAGGTCGAGCGCTGCCTGCGCGTCCTCGACGGCGCCGTGGCCGTGTTCGACGCCGTGGCTGGCGTGCAGCCGCAGTCCGAGACCGTCTGGCGTCAGGCTGCCAACTACAACGTCCCGCGCATCGCCTTCATCAACAAGTTCGACCGCGTGGGTGCCGACTTCTTCCACGCCATCGAGACCATGAAGGAGCGCCTGGGCGCCCCGGCCGTTGCCGCTCAGATCCCCATGGGTGCCGAGTCCCAGTTCTGGGGCCTCGTCGACTTGGTCACCATGAAGGCTTGGGACTTCAAGGAGGACGCCAAGGGCATGATCTACCCCGAGGTCCTCGACGAGATCCCCGCCGACTTTGTCGACCTCGCCAACGAGAAGCGCGAGGAGCTGCTCGACGCCGCCTCCAACTTTGATGACGAGCTCATGGAGCTCATCCTCATGGACGAGGAGATTCCCGTCGACATGCTCAAGGCCGCCATCCGCAAGGGCACCCTTGCCGGTGAGCTCAACCCCGTCTTCGTGGGCTCCGCCTACAAGAACAAGGGCATCCAGGAGGTGCTCGACGCTGTCGTCGACTACCTGCCCAGCCCGCTCGACGTCAACGAGATCGAGGGTACCGACCCCAAGAACGGCGAGACCATCGTGCGTCACGCCGATCCCAAGGAGCCCTTCAGCGCTCTGGCGTTCAAGATCATGACCGACCCCTACGTCGGCAAGCTCACCTACTTCCGCGTGTACTCTGGCCACGCCGAGTCCGGCAGCTACGTGTACAACGTGAACAAGGACAACCGCGAGCGTCTTGGCCGCATCCTCGAGATGAACGCCAACGAGCGTATCGACCGCGACGGTTGCTCCGCCGGCGACATCGTCGCCTGCGTGGGCTTCAAGAACACCACCACCGGTGACACCCTCGCCGACGAGAAGCACCCCATCATCCTCGAGTCCATCGACTTCGCCGACCCGGTCATCGACGTCGCCGTCGAGCCCAAGAGCAAGGCGGAGCAGGACAAGATGAGCGTTGGCCTGCAGAAGCTCGCCGAGGAGGACCCGACCTTCCAGGTGCGCACCGACCACGAGACCGGCCAGACCATCATCGCCGGCATGGGCGAGCTGCACCTCGAGATCATCGTCGACCGCCTGCGTTGCCTACCGCGAGACCGCTGGCAAGGAAGTCAAGCACGTCCAGGGCAAGTTCGTCCGCCAGTCCGGCGGCCGTGGCCAGTACGGCGACGCCGTCATCGACCTGGAGCCCAAGGAGCCGGGCTTTGGCTACGAGTTCGTCGATGCCACCGTGGGCGGCGTCGTGCCCAAGGAGTACATCCCCAGCATCGACAAGGGCATCCAGGAGGCGCTGGAGAGCGGCGTCATCGCTGGTTACCCCGTGCAGGACATCAAGGTGACCCTGGTCGACGGTTCTTACCACGAGGTCGACTCCTCCGAGGCCGCCTTCAAGATCGCCGGCTCCATGGCCATCAAGGAGGCCCTGCGCCGCTCCGATCCCATCCTGCTCGAGCCGATGGAGGCCGTCGAGGTCGAGACTCCCGAGCAGTACATGGGCGACGTCATGGGCAACCTGTCCAGCCGTCGTGGCAAGATCGAGGGCATGGAGGACCGCTCCAACACCAAGATCATCAAGGCCAAGGTGCCCCTGGGCGAGATGTTCGGCTACGCCACCGACCTTCGCTCCCAGACTCAGGGCCGCGCGAGCTACACCATGCAGTTCGACAGCTACGAGCCCGTGCCCAAGGGCGTCCGCGACGAGATCGTCGCAAAGCACGGCGGCAACGCATAAGTCACTAGTCAACGAGCTTCAGCTCTAACGGAGGTATACAGTGTCAAGCCAGAAGATCAGGATTCGCCTCAAGGGCTACGATCACGAGGTCGTTGACCAGTCGGCCAAGAAGATCGTCGAGACCGCCCAGAACACCGGCGCCCGCGTGAGCGGCCCCATCCCCCTGCCCACCGAGCGCAACCTGTACACGGTCATCCGCTCGCCGCACAAGGACAAGGATTCCCGCGAGGAGTTTGAGATGCGCACCCACAAGCGCCTCATCGACATCCTCGACCCCTCCAGCTCCACGGTCGATAGCCTGATGCGCCTCGACCTGCCTGCGGGCGTCGACATCGAGATCAAGCTCTAAGCGCTCTCGGTAGACAACAACACGTACGAACAAAACGGGCAGCCCCCTTCCATCCATGGGCGGAAGGGGGCTGCCCGTTTCACCGTCGGTGGAAAGTTTGTGAAAACCACGTGGCCGGGCGTATCGCACCCGCATGCAACTAAACTAGAAAAGCTGCTGAACTGTGGCGGAGTCATGTCTCGCCTGCATGTCCCATCCTGTGTAGGGACACCTGCTCGCGGGTGCGACACTAACAAAACCGCAGGTGGTAGCACACGTCGGATGCGGTCCGCTGGGGAGGGCGCAGGGTGCGCTTTCATTGATGTCCCATGACCGCCGAAGGAAAGGACCAGGAATGGTCAACATGATTCTCGGCCGCAAGATCGGGATGACGCAGGTTTGGGACGAGGACGACAACGTCGTGCCCGTCACGGTCATCCAGGCTGGCCCCTGCACGGTGTCGCAGGTCAAGACCAAGGCGACCGACGGCTATGACGCCGTCCAGATCGGCTTTGGCGACATCACTCCCAAGCACGTCAACAAGCCTCTCGCCGGCCACTTTGCGGCTCAGGGCGTCGAGCCGATGCGCTACCTGCGCGAGGTTCGCGTCGAGAACGGCGAGGAGCACTCCACGGGCGACCAGGTGACCGTCGCCGACTTTGCCGACGTCAAGGCAGTCGATGTCACCGGTACCTCCAAGGGCAAGGGCTTCCAGGGCACCATCAAGCGTTGGAACTTCCACCGCGGGCCCATGACCCACGGCTCCCGCAACCAGCGCAAGCCGGGCTCCATCGGTCAGTGCGCCTATCCCGCGCGCGTCCGCAAGGGCCTGCACATGGCCGGCCACATGGGCGACGAGCGCGTCACGGTCAAGAACCTCAAGCTCGTCCGCATCGATGCCGAGCAGAACCTCATGCTCGTCAAGGGTGCCGTCCCTGGTGGCAAGAACGCCCTCGTCCAGATCCGCATGGCCTAAGGGCCCCTCGTCACAGCCTTTAGGCACTGAAGGAGGACACAGATGTCCAACATCGAAGTCAAGAACGTCGAGGGGCAGGCGGCCGGTACCGTCGAGCTCTCCTCTGACGTGTTCGGCATCGAGCCGAACATCCCGGTCGTGCACCAGGTGGTCGTGGCCTACGAGGCCTCGCTGCGCCAGGGCACCCATTCCACCAAGAACCGCCATGAGGTCTCCGGCGGCGGCAGCAAGCCCTACCGTCAGAAGGGCACCGGCCGTGCCCGTCAGGGCTCCACGCGTGCTGGCCAGTGGACTGGCGGCGGCGTGATCTTCGGGCCCCTGCCCCACAGCCATGCCAAGCGTGCCAACAACAAGGAGAAGAAGCTGGCCATGCGCTCGGTTCTCTCCGGCAAGCTTGCCGACAACGAGCTCGTGCTGCTTGACCAGCTGAGCTTTGACGAGCCTTCCACCAAGAAGGCCCAGGCCATCCTCAACGCCCTCGGCATTGCGGGCAAGCGCGTGACCATCGTCGTCCCCGATGATGACGTCATCACCTACCTCTCGTTCCGCAACATCCAGAAGGTCGAGGTCATCGGCATCTCCGAGGCCAACACCCGCTTCCTGATCGACAACGCCTACCTGGTCATGACCACCGAGGTCGCCAAGGAGCTCGAGGAGGTGCTCGCTTAAATGAAGTCCGCATACGAAGTGATCATCCGCCCGATCGTCACCGAGCGCTCCTTCGACCTCATGGAGCAGGGCAAGTACACCTTCGAGGTTGCCCGCACCGCTCCCAAGGAGGAGATTGCGGCTGCCATCGAGAAGCTGTTCGGCGTGCACGTGCTCAAGGTCAACACCATGTGGGTCAAGGCCAAGAACAAGCGCGTCCGCTACCAGATGGGCAAGACCCGCACCTGGAAGAAGGCTGTCGTGACCCTCGCCGCCGGCGAGCAGATCGAGGTCTTCGCTCCCCAGTCCGTCGAGGACTAAGTGGTAACTCGCCTTGGTCCCGCCCGGGGCCAAGGCTCTTATGCCGCGTGTGATGGATACGCGCGGTACCGTGGTAATCCGGTGTCGTTCCGCCAATCCCTGAGCGGGGCGGCCAACGGAAGAAGAAGGGAAAGGTAATGGCAGTCAAGCACCTTAAGCCTACGAGCGCAGGGCGCCGCTTCCAGACGATCTCCGACTTTGCCGAGATCACGACGGACAAGCCCGAGAAGTCGCTTCTCGAGCCCCTGCCCCACAAGGCTGGCCGTAACAACAACGGCCGCATCACCACCCGTCACCAGGGCGGTGGCAACAAGCGCAAGTACCGTAAGATCGACTTCAAGCGCTGCAAGGACGACGTGCCGGCCAAGGTCGCTACCATCGAGTACGATCCCAACCGCTCCGCCCGCATCGCGCTGCTGCACTATGTCGATGGCGCCAAGGCCTACATCCTGGCTCCCCAGGGCCTGAAGGTCGGCGACACCGTCATCTCCGGCACCAAGGACGTCGACATCAAGCCGGGCAACTGCATGCCCCTGTCCGAGATCCCCGTCGGCACGCTCGTGCACGCCGTCGAGTTCCAGCCGGGCAAGGGTGCCGCCATGGCCCGCGCCGCCGGCACCTCCATCCAGCTGATGGGCAAGGACAACGGCTACGCCGTCCTGCGCATGCCGTCCTCCGAGCTTCGTCGTGTTCTGCTCACCTGCCGCGCCACCATCGGCGTTGTGGGCAACGCTGACCACTCCAACATCGTCGTCGGCAAGGCCGGCCGCAAGCGTTGGGCTGGCGTCCGTCCCACCGTCCGCGGTACGGTCATGAACCCCGTCGACCACCCGCACGGCGGCGGCGAGGGCAAGAACCACACCTCCGGCCGTCCTTCGGTCACCCCGTGGGGCATCCCGACCAAGGGCAAGAAGACGCGCGACCCCAAGAAGGCAAGCAACCGCCTGATCATCCGTCGCCGTAAGACCAAGAACAAGTAGTCGGAACACGAGTAGTAGGAGAACGAAAGAATGAGCAGAAGTCTCAAGAAGGGCCCGTTCGTGGAGACTCGCCTCCTTGCGCGTGTCGCCGCTATGAACGAGTCTGGCAAGAAGGAGGTCATCAAGACCTGGTCGCGTTCCTCGACCATCTTCCCCGAGATGGTTGGTCACACGATCGCCGTCCACGATGGCCGCAAGCACGTCCCCGTGTACATCACCGAGTCCATGGTCGGCCACAAGCTGGGCGAGTTCGCCCCCACGCGTAAGTTCACTGGCCACAAGGTCAAGTAGGGGGGATAGGAACTAAATGGCTAACACTACCGACAACCAGGTGCGCGCGACGGCCAAGTACGTCCGCATGGCACCTCGCAAGGTCCGCATGGTCGTGGACCAGATCCGCAACAAGAGCGTTGAGCAGGCCCTCGAGGCCCTGCAGTTCTCCACCCGCGCTGCTGCCGAGCCGGTCGCCAAGGTCGTCCGCTCCGCCGTGGCCAACGCCGAGAACAACAACAACCTGCGCGCCGAGAACCTCGTGATCGCGGCCGCCTATGTGGACGAGGGCCCCACGCTGAAGCGCATCCGTCCTCGCGCCAAGGGCTCTGCGTCGCGCATCAACAAGCGCACCAGCCACATCACCGTCATCGTCGCACCTCGAAAGGAGGCGTAAGGATGGGTCAGAAGGTACATCCTACCGGCTTCCGCCTCGGCACCACCGAGGAGTGGCGTTCCCGCTGGTACGCCGATAAGGACTACGCCGAGAAGCTCGGCAACGACCTCGAGATTCGCAAGTTCCTCGAGAAGCGTCTCGCCCGTGCCGCCCTCTCCCGCGTCGAGATCGAGCGCGCTGGCGACAAGGTGAAGGTCATCATCTACACCGCTCGCCCGGGCATCGTCATCGGCAAGAAGGGCGCCGAGATCGACACCCTGCGTGCTGACCTCGAGAAGATCGCCAAGGTCGGCAAGGGTCAGGTCAACGTCGACGTCATCGAGATCAAGCGTCCCGAGCTCGACGCCAACCTCGTCGCCCAGTCCATCGCCGAGCAGCTCGAGGGCCGTATCGCCTTCCGTCGCGCCATGCGCAAGGCCGTCCAGTCCGCCCGCAAGGCTGGCGCCCTGGGCATCCGTATCCAGTGCTCCGGCCGCCTGAACGGCGCCGAGATGGGCCGTCGCGAGTGGTACCGCGAGGGTCGCGTGCCTCTGCATACCCTGCGCGCCAAGATCGACTTCGGCGAGGCGACCGCCCGCACCACCATGGGTGCCTGTGGCGTCAAGGTTTGGATCTATCTCGGCGAGAAGCTTCCCGGCCAGCCCGCGCCCAACCCGGCGCTTGAGGGCACCAGCCGTCCTCGCCGTCGTAACAACGAGAGGAGGGGTCGCTAATGCTCGCTCCTAAGCGCGTTCTTCACCGCAAGGTGCAGCGCGGCTCCATGAAGGGCCAGGCCAAGGGTGGCACCAAGCTCAACTGGGGCAGCTTTGGCCTGCGTGCCGAGGAGGCCCACTGGATCACCAACCGCCAGATCGAGGCCGCTCGTGTGGCCATGACCCGTCGCATGCGCCGTGGCGGCAAGGTCTGGATCACCATCTTCCCTGACAAGCCCATCACCAAGAAGCCGGCAGAGACCCGCATGGGTTCGGGCAAGGGCAACCCCGAGGAGTGGGTGGCCGTCGTCAAGCCCGGCCGCATCATGTTCGAGATCGATGGCGTTCCCGAGGATGTGGCTCGTGAGGCCCTGCGTCTCGCTCAGCACAAGCTGCCGATCAAGACCAAGATCGTCTCCCGCGCCGATCAGGACGGGGAGGAGTAACAGATGAAGTACAAGGAGATTCGCGAGCTCACCGATGAGGAGCTGGCCAAGAAGCTTGAGGAAGGCCGCGCTGAGCTGTTCAACCTGCGCTTCCAGATGGCCACCAGCCAGCTTGACAACACCGCTCGCGTGACCACTGTCAAGCGTGACATCGCCCGCGTCCAGACCGAGATGCGTGCCCGTCAGATCGCCGCCGAGAAGGCACAGAACTAGCGAGAGTGAGAAGAAGAAATGGCTGATACCGAAATCAGGAACGCGCGCAAGGTGCGCACCGGGACCGTCATCTCGCTCGCTGGCGACAAGACGATCACGGTTCAGATCGAGTACCGTAAGCATCATCCCAAGTACGGCAAGATGATGACCATCCACAAGAAGCTCCATTGCCATGACGAGAAGAACGAGGCCGGCCTCGGCGACACCGTTCGCGTCATGGAGACCCGCCCGCTGAGCAAGACCAAGCGCTGGCGTCTCGTCGAGATCGTGGAGCGTGCCAAGTAAGTGAGGACCGCTTGTTTCTTGTCATGTGCGTCGCTCGTGCGGGCGCACCTCTCGTCAAGAAGAGTTCGGAGGATGTAAATGATTCAGATGGAGACCATGCTCAACGTCGCTGACAACAGCGGCGCCAAGCGTGTGAAGTGCATCAAGGTCCTTGGTGGCTCCAAGCGTCGTTACGCCGGTCTCGCCGACGTTATCATCTGCGCCGTGCAGGAGGCTACTCCTGGTGGCCAGGTGAAGAAGGGCGATATCGTGCGCTGCGTCGTCGTGCGCACCACCAAGGAGACCCGTCGCAAGGACGGCAGCTACATCAAGTTCGACCAGAACGCCTGCGTGCTGGTCAACAAGGATGGCGAGCCCCGCGGCACCCGTATCTTCGGGCCCGTCGCTCGCGAGCTGCGTGACCACCGCTACATGAAGATCGTCTCGCTCGCTCCCGAGACGCTGTAAGGAGGCGTGAGACGTATGCCTAAGATGAGCGTTAAGAAGGGCGACCAGGTCAAGGTCCTCTCCGGCAAGGACAAGGGTGCTCAGGGCGAGGTCCTGCGCGCGCTGCCCGCCGAGGGCAAGGTCGTCGTCGAGGGTGTTGCCATCGTCAAGAAGGCCCAGCGCCCCACCCCCATGAACCAGCAGGGTGGCATCATCGAGCAGGAGGCCGCGATCGACGTGTCCAACGTCATGCTCGTGTGCCCCAGCTGCGGCAAGCCGACCCGCGTTGGTCACGGCAAGAACGCCGAGGGCAAGAAGATCCGCATCTGCAAGAAGTGCGGCGCGGAGTTCTAAGCTCTCCTAACCTGTAAGACAGGCGCCCCCACCAACTCTTGGAGCTCACTTGCTCTGAGAGGGGTGGGGGCGCCTTCTTGTCGGTAGAGCATAGGGTGAGGTATATCTTTCTTGCAGGGTGAGCCTGACGTGAGAGGTGGTCGTATGTCGCGGGTCGATCTGACAGGCAAGAAGGTCCTGGTGACCCTTCCGGTGTCTGATGCGCAGCGCGAGGCGTTTGTCTCGCTGGTCGAGGGGGCTGGCGGCAAGGTTGCCTTCATCCTCGAACCGCGGGTGACCGACGACGACGTGAGCGACGTGACCGTCATTCTGGGCAACGTGCCTGCACGCACGCTGCATGCGCCGGATTCGCTGGCATGGCTGCAGACCTCCTCGGCGGGTTACGAGCACTACCTGGGCAAGGGAACGCTCGCGCCAGCAACGGTGCTCACCAACGCCACGGGTGCCTATGGACAGGCGGTGTCGGAGCACATGCTGGCGTCGCTGCTCTGCCTCATGAAGAAGCTTCACCTCTATCGCGACAACCAGCACGACGCGCAATGGGCCGATGAGGGCCCGGTCACCTCGCTCGTAGGTGCAACGGTGCTGGTGATGGGTGCAGGCGACATCGGCACCGCTTTCGCGCGACTGGCCTCTGCTCTGGGCGCGCACGTCTGGGGTGTGCGCAGGAGGGCGGCAGAGTGCCACGAACCCTTTGAGCGCATGCTGACCCTGTCCGAGGTGCACACCGCGTTGCCGCAGGTAGATGTGGTGGCCAGTGTGCTGCCCAGCTCGCCTGAGACGCGCTTTATGGCAAATGCCGAGTTCTTAGCCGCCATGCGGCGTGGCTCGTACTTTGTCAATGCGGGTAGGGGAGACCTTGTGGACTCCCAAGCGCTGGTTGAGGCGTTGGAGAGCGGCCAACTTGCGGGTGCCGCGCTCGACGTGACCAAGCCCGAGCCCCTGCCTGCCAACCATCCGCTCTGGAAGCAGGAGAACGCGCTCATCACCCCGCATGTCGCGGGGTTCTGGCACCTGCAGGCGACGCGCGACAACGTGGTGGGCATCGCACTGCGCAACCTCGAGGCCTATCTCACGGGAGCTCCTCTGCACAACGTGGTCACCCGCTGACGCAGGGGGGGGCTCCCTGACTCAGAAGGGACCCCCCTTGGGTCAGGTACTGCCTGTTCGGTGGTGGAAATTGTGTGCTTCTTATCCCCATTGGCATTTCGACTGCCGTTGGAATATAGTTAACACTTGCGTCTCTAGGTAGGGAGTATTCTGTGCCGAGAGCGCGAGCAATGGCTCCCGGGCTGCCAACCCGGGTGGTGCGAGACAACGTCCCCGCACGTAAACCACTACGATTCGAAGGAGTGAACATGGCAGAAGAGAAGTACGTCCCGCGTCTCAAGGAGTTCTATTTCTCCACCGTCCGCGACGAGATGCAGAAGAAGTTCGAGTACAAGAACGTGATGATGATCCCCAAGATCGAGAAGATCGTCGTCAACATGGGTGTGGGCGAGGCTGCCCAGGACTCCAAGGCCATCGATGGCGCCGTTGCCGACCTGCGCACCATCACCGGTCAGCAGCCCGTCATCCGTCGCGCCCGCAAGTCCATCGCTAACTTCAAGGTGCGTCAGGGCATGCCCATTGGCTGCAAGGTCACCCTGCGTGGCGACCGCATGTACGAGTTCCTCGATCGCCTGATCGCGACCGCCATCCCCCGCATCCGCGACTTCCGCGGTATCAAGGCCACCAGCTTTGACGGTCACGGCAACTTCTCCATGGGTGTCACCGAGCAGCTGATCTTCCCCGAGATTGACTACGACAAGATCGACCGCACCCGTGGTATGGACATCACCATCGTTACCACCGCTACCACCAACGAGGAGGGCAAGGCGCTGCTCGAGGCCTTCCACTTCCCGTTCAAGCGCAACTAGCGCATTCACTTTGGTAAGGAGCTCCCGTCGAAAGGACGGGAGCCACCTATATTTGAAGGAGGATTTGTGGCTAAGACATCGATGATCGTCAAGGCTAACCGCGAGCCGAAGTTCAGCACGCGTACGCAGAACCGCTGCCAGCGCTGTGGGCGTCCCCACTCCGTCTATCGCAAGTTCGGTCTGTGCCGTGTGTGCTTCCGCGAGCTGGCGAGCAGGGGCGAGCTTCCTGGCGTCACCAAGGCAAGCTGGTAAGCCAGGGCACACGTGCCTAGGCGTCTGCGCTAAGGGTGCACACGAACCAGGTACGCAGATTCATCACGAACGAAGGAGAAGCAAGGTATGAAGGTTACCGATCCCATCGCTGACATGCTGACGCGCATCCGCAATGCGAACTCAGCCGGCAAGTCCGAGGTCTCCATGCCCTCGAGCAAGGTGCTGGTCGAGATTGCGCGCGTCATCTGCGAGGAGGGTTACATCGCGGGCTACGAGGTCGAGGACACCAAGCCCCAGAAGACCCTCCACATCACTCTCAAGTACGGTCCCAAGCGTGCGAAGACCATCCGTGGCATCCGTCGCATCTCCAAGCTGGGCCTGCGCATCTACTCTTCCGCCGCTGACCTGCCCCGCGTGCTGGGCGGCCTCGGCACTGCCGTCATCTCCACTTCCAAGGGCATGATGTGCGACCGCGATGCTCGCAAGCTGGGCATCGGCGGCGAGGTCATCTGCTACATCTGGTAACCCCGCGGCAGGATTAGATAGGAGGAGACAATGTCTCGTATTGGTAAGCACCCTGTCCAGATCCCCGCTGGGGTCACTGTGACAGTCGATGGTACGCACGTTGCGGTCAAGGGCCCCAAGGGCGAGCTCGAGCGCACGTTCTCTGAGCTGCTCGACATCGAGCTCGAGGGCGAGCAGGTCATCGTCAAGATCCCGCGCACCCCTGGCACCGAGGACCTCTCCCACGAGGACTTCAAGCAGACCAAGGACTACAAGGCCGCTAACGCCATGCAGGGCCTCACCCGTACCCTCATCCACAACATGGTTGTCGGCGTCTCTGAGGGCTTCGAGAAGAAGCTCGAGATGACCGGCGTCGGCTATCGTGCCACGCTCAAGGGCACCGACCTCGAGCTCTCGCTCGGCTACTCGCATCCCATCCTGTACCCCGCTCCCGAGAACATCACGTTCGAGGTGCCTGACAACACCCACATCAACGTCAAGGGCATCTCCAAGGAGCAGGTTGGCCAGGTTGCCGCCGAGATCCGCGCCAAGCGTCCGCCCGAGCCGTACAAGGGCAAGGGCGTCCACTACGTCGGCGAGCACATCCGCAGGAAGCTCGGCAAGGCCGCCAAGTAGCATAAAAGTCCGTCACCCTGTCAGGTGACGGCGAGGTTAAGGAGAAAGAATGAACAAGTTCAAGGCAAAGAAGGTGCAGCTCGAGCGTCGCAAGCGTCGCGTTCGTGCCAAGATCTTCGGCACCGCCGAGCGTCCGCGCCTCAACGTGCGTCGCACCAATGCCCACATCTATGCCCAGCTGGTCAACGACGAGGAGGGCAGGACCATCTGCGCCGCCTCCACGCTCGACCCGGAGTTCAAGGCCACCGGCAAGATCGGCTCCAACAAGGAGGCAGCCGAGCTCGTGGGCAAGCTCGTTGGAGAGCGCGCCCTGGCAAAGGGTGTCACCGAGGTCACCTTCGACCGCGGCGGCCACCTCTACCATGGTCGTGTCAAGGCTCTCGCTGACGGTGCCCGCGCCGCGGGCCTGAAGTTCTAGGAGGATAGTTTCATGCCACGTGATCGCAAGCGTCAGAATGACTCCGACCTTCAGGAGCGCGTCGTCTACATTCACCGCGTCTCCAAGGTCGTCAAGGGTGGCCGCCGCATGAGCCTCGTCGCCCTCGTCGCCGTTGGCGACGGCAAGGGCAACGTCGGCCTCGGCATGGGCAAGTCCACCGAGGTGCCCCTGGCCATCCAGAAGGGCGTCGACGACGCCAAAAAGAACATGTTCCACGTCCCCGTGACCGAGAGCGGCTCCATTCCCCACGAGGTTGAGGGCCACTATGGTGCAGGCCGCGTGCTCATCAAGCCCGCTGTCGAGGGTACCGGCGTCATCGCCGGCGGCCCCGTCCGCCCGCTGTTCGAGCTTGCTGGCATCACCAACATTCTTTCCAAGTCGCTGGGCACCAACAACGCTCTCAACATCATCAAGGCGGCCGCCGAGGGCCTCAAGGAGCTCTCGAGCCCCGAGGAAGCAGCCGAGCGCCGCGGCATGACCGTCGCCGAGATGTTCTGCGGGAAGGAGGCCTAACGATGGCCGACAAGACCCTCAAGATCACCCTGGTGCGCAGCGCCTGCACCAACACCAAGAAGGATCAGACTGCCACCGCGCGCGCCCTCGGCCTCCGCAAGATCGGCGATACCGTCGAGCAGCCGGACAACCCGAGCATTCGCGGCATGATCTTCAAGATCAAGCACCTCGTCGCAGTGGAAGAGAACTAGGAGTCCCACATCATGCAGCTCAATGATCTTCGTCCCGCGGAGGGCTCGACCAAGAACCGCAAGCGCATTGGTCGCGGCAGCTCCTCCGGTCACGGCACCACCGCCGGCCGTGGCACCAAGGGCCAGCTTTCCCGCTCCGGCGGCGGCAAGGGCAAGGGCTTCGAGGGTGGCCAGCAGCCGCTCGCCATGCGCCTGCCCAAGCTCCCTGGCTTCAAGAACCACAACCGCGTCGAGTACGCTCCGGTCAACGTTGCTCGCCTCGAGACCCTCTTCGAGGACGGCGAGACCGTCGACGCCGATGCTCTGGTCGCCAAGGGCGTCATCAAGCACGACTACATCCCCGTCAAGGTCCTCGGCGACGGCGAGCTGACCAAGAAGCTCACCGTGTGCGTGGACAAGGTCTCCGCCTCTGCCAAGGCCAAGATTGAGGCGGCCGGAGGAAAGGTCGAGTAAGCCGTGCTTAAGGGATTCGCAAACGCATTCCGCATCCCCGAGCTGAGGAACAAGATCCTGTTCACCATCGGGATCCTGCTTCTCTACCGCTTCGGCGCATACCTGCCGGCTCCCGGCGTGCCCTTCTCCGGCATGCTCAACGCCTACAGGGATGCTGCCTCTTCGAGCGGTGCGCTCGCGGTGCTGAACCTGTTCTCTGGTGGTGCACTGTCCCGCGTGTCGGTGTTCAGCCTGGGCATCATGCCGTACATCACCTCGCAGATCATCCTGCAGATGATGCAGACGGTCATTCCCTCGCTTGGCGAGCTTGCCAAGGAGGGCGAGAGCGGCCAGCGCAAGATCACGCAGTACACGCGTTATCTCACGGTTTTGCTTGCGACCATCAACGCTATCGGCTACCTGTTCCTGTTCAAGAGCTATGGCATCAACTTCTCGGGCATGGGCATTCCCGAGTTTCTCGAGAACATCATCATCGTGTTCGTGCTCGTGGTTGGCGCCATCATCATCATGTGGCTGGGTGAGGTCATCACGCAGCGTGGTATCGGCAACGGCATGTCGCTCATCATCTTCTGCAACATCATGAGCGGCCTGCCCACCGCCCTCATCTCGTCGGTGACCACCTCCGCCAACGGTATGATCCTGACCATCATCACCTTCCTGGTGATCCTGGCCATCATCCCGGTGATCGTCTACATCGAGCGCGGCCAGCGCCGCATCCCGGTGCAGTACGCCAAGCGCGTTGTCGGTCGCAGGATGATGGGTGGACAGTCCACCTACCTGCCCATCAAGGTCAACACTGCAGGCGTGGTGCCCATCATCTTCGCAAGCGCCATCCTGTACCTGCCGGCGCAGCTCGCGGTCTTCTTCCCGCGTGTCGGCTGGATCCAGGCCTTTGCCAACGCCATTTCTACCGGTTGGCTCAACTGGGCGCTCTCGGTCGTGTTCATCGTCTTCTTCGCGTACTTCTACACCTCCATGGTGTTCAACCCCGAGGAGACGGCCGACCAGCTCAAGAAGGCCGGCGGCTTCATCCCGGGCGTGAGGCCCGGCACCGCCACCGCCGAGTACATCCAGAGCGTGCTCAACCACATCACGCTCCCCGGCGCCATCTTCATGGCGGTACTGGCTGTGGTGCCTTCCATCATCTTCACCTTCACGTCGAACCAGCTCATTCAGGCTTTCGGCGGCACCTCGGTGCTCATCATGGTTGGTGTTGCGATGGACACCATCGCCTCGGTGGAGAGCCAGCTCAAGATGCACAACTACGAGGGTTTCTTCAAGTAGGCATCTGAGACACAACGCAACAGAGACGGGCGTCCTTCGGGGCGCCCGTTTTTGCGTAGGTTCTGTTGCGGGGGACACACGCTGACTCAGAAGCGATGCTCCTCTTTGATTCAGATCGTTTCCCAGGGCGTCCGTGCAGAGGAGGCGCTACCGTCAGGCGAATGGTTCTTTCTGCGTGGGTGGTTGCCAGCCATCAAGCGAGTAGACTAGAGACACGAACGTATCTGTCCCACCCATGAAAGGCGGTACCTATCATGAATCTCGTTCTCCTCGGCGCTCCCGGTGCTGGCAAGGGCACTCAGGCACAGAAGCTCGTCGCCGACTACGGCGTGGCCCACATCTCCACCGGCGACCTGCTGCGCGCAGCAGTCAAGGCCCAGAGCGAGCTGGGCAAGCAGGCCAAGGCATTCATGGACGAGGGCAAGCTCGTTCCCGACCAGCTGGTCATCGACCTGGTCAAGGAGCGTCTGCAGGCCGACGACGCCAAGAAGGGCTTCATCCTCGACGGCTTTCCGCGCAACACCGCGCAGGCGGTCACGCTCGACTCCGAGCTCGAGGGCATGGGCGTCAAGCTCGATGGCGCTCTGCTGGTTGACGTCGCCTTCCCGGTGATCATTGAACGCCTCAGCTCTCGTCGCACCTGCCGTAGCTGCAGCTACACCGCTCCTGCCGGCACCGACGTGTGCCCGCGCTGCGGTGGCGAGATGTACCAGCGCGACGACGACAAGCCTGAGACCATCCAGAAGCGCCTCGACACCTACCAGGCCCAGACCGCTCCGCTCATCGAGTACTACGGTGGCAAGGGCATCCTGATCAAGGTCGATGGCGACCGTCCCGTCGACGAGGTCTAT
Organism: uncultured Coriobacteriaceae bacterium; assembly: GCA_902779675.1. Classification (GTDB taxonomy): domain Bacteria; phylum Actinomycetota; class Coriobacteriia; order Coriobacteriales; family Atopobiaceae; genus UBA1367. Next base: position 112,488 of record CACZCK010000008.1, read on the forward strand.
GTCGATGTCAAGAAGGAGCTTGGTCTCTAGGCACAGCCACACAGAAAGCGCTATGGTGCGTCCCGTGCATGTGCGGGACGCACCTGTATGAGGCGGTGGGGGCCGCCTGGCCTGGCAATATGGAGAGAGAAAGAACCGTAACTAGCATGATTATCATCAAGTCACCGCAGGAGATCGAGGAATTCAAAAAGGCGGGCGCCCTCTCCAAGGCGGCGCTGCGCCTAGCGGGTTCGATGATTCGTCCTGGCGTCTCCACCAGGGAGATCGACGCCGCGGTCGAGGGGTTCATCCGTCTTCACGGCGGCGTTCCTGGGTTCAAGGGCCTGTACGGCTTTCCCGGGTCGGTGTGCGCCTCCATCAACAGCGAGATCGTCCACGGTATCCCCTCGCCCATGACCTTCCTCAACGAGGGTGACATCATCTCCATCGACACCGGCGCCACGGTCGGCGGCTGGGTGGGCGACAACGCCTGGACCTTCTACGTGGGCAACGTCTCCGACGAGGTCAAGGGCCTGTGCGAATGCACGCGCGACTGCCTCAAGGCCGGCATCGAGCAGGCCGTGCCGGGCAACCACCTGGGTGACATCGGTTACGCGGTGCAACATCTCGCCGAGAGCAACGGCTATGGCGTGGTGCGCGAGTACGTGGGCCACGGCGTTGGCCGCGTGATGCACGAGGATCCCAACGTGCCCAACTACGGCAAGCGTGGCCGTGGCGTCAAGCTGCAGGTTGGTATGACCATCGCTATCGAGCCCATGATTACCATGGGCACCTACAAGAACCACACCCTCCAGAACGGCTGGACGGTCGTGACCAACGACGGCCTGCCCTCTGCTCACTACGAGAACTCGGTCGCCATCACCAAGGATGGCCCCGTCATCATGACGGCCGACGACGAGGGTCCGTGGTGCAACATGCAGGGCGGCGAATAGCAGATCGACCTATTCGCACGACTCTCAACTGGTGCTAAGAAGCGTCCCGGCGCAATGCGGTAGTCATTGCGCCGGGACGCGTGCTTGTGAGATGCACCCTCAACCAGCATCTCCCTCCCCAGTCACCACATGCCGGTGGAAGCGGGGCCGGGGCTGCCGTTTGACCAGGAGCGGAGCGGCTCGGGGTGGGGCCGTCCGCGTAAGCGAGGACGTAGCGAGCGAAGCGAGCGATTCCTCAGCTGCGGACGGCCCCACCCCGAGCGCCCTTGCGCAGCGTGGTCAAACGGCAGCCCCGGCCCTGCCAGACCCGCACAACATGTGGTGATACCATGCATTGTGGACTTGTGTAGTTGTTTTGGATAAGATTAATGGTCGCTGTGAAATGCTACTAGAAGGCAGGTCTGTGTGAGCAAGCAGGATGCAATCGAGCTTGAGGGCAAGGTTGTCGAGCCCCTTCCCAACGCCATGTTCAACGTGGAGCTCGAGAACGGCAAGACCATTCTGTGCACCATCTCCGGCAAGATCAGGATGAACTACATCCGCATCCTGCCCGGTGACCGCGTCGTCGTGGAGATCTCTCCGTACGACCTCACGCGTGGTCGCATCACCTACCGCTACAAGTAGGCAGGTCGCAACAAGGTTCTACCCGCTCGGCTGCGGTCGGGCGGTCTCTATTCATGAGGGAATTCACGCCTGCGGCTGGGCGAAGACATAGCGCGGACTAGCTCCACCTGGTTCGCCACCCGTACTACCAGTACGTATCAGTACTACCGGAAGGAAAGACAGATGAAGGTACGTCCTTCGGTCAAGAAGATGTGCGACAAGTGCAAGGTCATCCGTCGCCACGGCAAGGTTTACGTCATCTGCGAGAACCCGCGCCACAAGCAGCGCCAGGGCTAAGGAAGGAGACCCAAGTTGGCCCGTATTAATGGCGTCGATCTTCCGCGCGAGAAGCGTACGGAGATCGCACTCACCTACATTTACGGCATCGGCCGCACCACCGCAACCAAGATTTGCGAGGCCTGCGGTGTCGACCCCGCCGTCAAGTCCAAGGACCTCTCCGAGGATGAGGTCACCCGTCTTCGTGACTACATTCACGAGCACTACACCACCGAGGGCGACCTCCGCCGCGAGGTTCGCCAGAACACTGCCCGCCTGATGGAGATCGGCTGCTACCGCGGCCTCCGTCACCGCAAGGGTCTCCCTGTCCATGGCCAGCGCACCCACACCAACGCGCGCACCCGCAAGGGCAAGCGTCGCCAGATCGGTGCAAAGAAGAGGGGCTAGGGAGTAGAACATGGCACAGAAGAAGAACCAGCGCGTCCAGCGTGTCCGTCGCGCCGACCGCAAGAACATCCCCGTGGGCCAGGCTCACATCAAGTCCACGTTCAACAACACGATCGTGTCGATCACCGACCCCCAGGGCAACGTCATCTCCTGGCAGTCGGGCGGTACCGTCGGCTTCAAGGGCTCCCGTAAGTCCACGCCGTTCGCCGCTCAGCTGGCTGCCGAGGCTGCCGCCAAGGCCGCCATGGATCACGGCCTGAAGAAGGTCACCGTCTTCGTCAAGGGCCCCGGCTCGGGCCGCGAGACGGCTATCCGCTCCCTCCAGGCCGCTGGCCTCGAGGTCTCCGGCATCCAGGACAAGACCCCCATTCCGCACAACGGCTGCCGCCCCAAGAAGCGCCGTCGCGTGTAGCACGAGGAAGGACTCATAACTATGGCAGTTGATAGGACCCCTGTCCTCAAGAGGTGCAGGTCCCTTGATATCGACCCGATCGTTCTGGGCATCAATAAGAAGTCCAACCGTCAGCCGCGCCGCCGTCGTCGCCAGGAGAGCGAGTACGGTGCCCAGCTTCGCGAGAAGCAGAAGGCCAAGTTCGTCTACGGCGTTCTCGAGAAGCAGTTCCGTGGCTACTACGACGCCGCCAAGAAGATGAGCGGCATCACGGGCACCAACCTGATGGTCATCCTCGAGAGCCGTCTCGACAACGTGGTGTTCCGTCTTGGCTTCGCCCGCACCCGCAAGGAGGCTCGTCAGACCGTCCGTCACGGCCACATCACCGTGAACGGCAAGCGTGTGGACATCCCGTCCTACCGCGTGAAGGCCGGCGACGTCGTGGCCGTCTCCGAGAAGGCCAAGGACCTGCTTCCCATCAAGGAGGCTCTCATCTCCTCCGAGCACATGGCCGTTCCCGCCTGGCTTGAGGTCGACATCGAGAAGCTTCGTGGCACCGTGCTGCAGCTTCCCACCCGCGATCAGATCGACCTGATCACCGACGGCACCATCGACCCCCAGTTCATCGTCGAGCTCTACTCCAAGTAAGCCCGATTCGGTAGGAGGTATTCATGTCCGAATTCATCCGACCGCAGGTGTCGGTAGAGGAGGTCAACGAGAACCTCGCTCGCGTGAGCGCAGAGCCGCTGGAGCGCGGCTACGGCGACACGCTCGGCAATTCCCTGCGCCGCGTGCTGCTCTCCTCGCTGGAGGGTGCTGCGGTGGAGGCCATCCAGATCGATGGCGTCCAGCACGAGTTCACCACCGTGCCGGGCGTGTACGAGGATGTCACCGACATCGTTCTCAACGTCAAGGGCCTGGTGTTCCGTTCCAACGGTACCGCCGACGAGGGCGTTGCCACCATCAACGTTGACGGCCCCTGCGTCGTCACCGGTGGCGACTTCACCATCCCGGCAGACTTCGAGCTGGTCAACGCCGATCATGTCATCTGCACGCTCGGCGAGGATGCGCACTTCACCATGCAGATGCGCATCGGCACCGGTCGCGGCTACGTGTCCGGTGACGACAACGAGCGCGAGGGCGACCCCATCGGCCTCATCCACGTCGACTCGCTCTACTCGCCCGTGCGCCGCTGCGCCAAGGTCGTCGAGCCGTGCCGCGTGGGTCAGCACACCAACTACGACCGCCTGATCCTCGAGGTCGAGACCGATGGCTCCGTGTCTCCGCGCGACGCCGTCGTCGAGGCCGCCAACATCGTCAACCAGCACATGACTGCGTTCATGGGTCTGGCCGATGAGGAGGAGCCCGCGGAGGACACCTCGATCTTTGCCGTGGGTGTCGAGGAGGATAACACCGAGCTTGACAAGCAGATTGAGGATCTGGACCTCTCGGTCCGCTCCTATAACTGCCTCAAGCGCGCTGGCATCCACTCCGTGCGTCAGCTGGTGGAGTTCTCCGAGAACGACCTGCTTAACATCCGCAACTTTGGCGTGAAGTCCATCGAGGAAGTCAAGGACAAGCTCGAGGCCATGGGCCTTGGGCTCAAGGCCTAGACACTCGCGTGTATTTGAGGAGTAGATAGACCATGAGGCACAACAAGAAGAGGGGCATGAAGCTCGGCACCGACGCCTCTCACACCAAGGCAATGAAGAAGAGCCTGATCCAGGCGCTTCTTGCCAACGACCGCATCAAGACCCTCGACGTGCGCGCCAAGGCCATCCGTCCCGAGGTTGACCGCGTCATCACCTGGGCCAAGAAGGGCGACCTGGCTTCCCGTCGTCTGGCTATCGCCAAGGTTGGCGACAAGGAGCTCGTGCGCGAGGTCTTTGAGAAGGCCGCTCAGGGCATGTGGGCCGACCGCAACGGCGGTTACACCCGCATCATGAAGCTCGGTCCTCGCAAGGGCGACGCCGCTGAGGTCGTCATCATCGAGCTGGTCACCGAGCCCTGCACCCCCAAGCAGGCTGCCGTGACCAAGGTTGACGCCGCCGAGTAACAAGGCGCGCCAAAACGCACTGAACAAGGGAGGCTGCGGTAAGAACTGCGGCCTCCCTTTTCTCGCGCAAAAGAGAACGTCCCCGTGTGCGAGCAGTCAAGATGCGAGAGAGGAGGGCACATGGCACAGGAGTCGGCACAGGCACAGCTGGTGCTCAAGCTGGGGTACCGTGGCGGTGCCTTCTCGGGCTTTGCCGAGCAAGAGGGTTGTCGCACCGTGGCCGGCGAGCTCCGGCAGGCTCTGCAGACGGTACTGCATCGAGAGGTGGAGCTCACCTGCGCAGGCAGGACCGACGCAGGCGTACATGCTGTGGCTCAGTACGTCAGCGTGCCCGTATGGGGTGACGAGCTCGAACTATCGGGTCGACGCCTCATGGCGTCGCTCACGGCCCTCGTGCCCGACGACATGTCTGTACGCGCTATCATGCGCGCATCAGCAAACTTCTCGGCGCGCTTTGACGCCGAGTCGCGCAGTTATCGCTATCGCATCTCCTGCGGACGTCCTCGTCCCATGCTGCTATACGGCCACACGTGGTGGCTGCGCCCCGCGCCAGACCTCGATGTGGACGCCATGAGCCGCGCTGCCGCGCATCTGGTGGGGGAACATGACTTCACCAGCTTCTGCAAGGTCTCATCTGCGCGCATGCTGCTCGAGGATGGCCGCTCCCTGAGCCGCTGCCTGCAGGAGGTTCGCGTCTCGCGGGTCGAGGAGCTTGGCGAACCCGTGGTGGCTATCGACGTGACGGGCAACGCCTTCCTGCACAACATGGTGCGCATCATCACTGGCACGCTGGTGGAGGTGGGCCGAGGCCAGCGCCAGCCAGAGTGGGTGGCCGAGGTGCTTGCGGCCTGCGATCGCACGGCCGCGGGCCAGACGGCGCCTCCCGAGGGCCTCACCTTTGTACACGTGGCGTATCCCACTGGCCTTCTGACTCCGTGGGCATAGCGCCATACCAGCACATTTGTGGGGTATGCGATGTATTTCGTCACGCTTGGCACGGGCGAATTCCATCTTTGGGTACCCTAGTTCTCGTTTGACCGCAGCATCCTTCCTGGAGGTCCTCGCGTGGAGCTCTTTGCCGACGTCCTCGTCGACAGCGTCGTCGACACCATAAAACTGATTCCGTTCCTTCTGCTCACCTACATTGCCATGGAGGCTCTCGAGCACGGCACCGCTGGCACCGCCGAGCGGCTCATCGCTCGTGCTGACAAGAGCGGACCAGTGGTCGGTGCGGCGCTTGGCGCGCTTCCCCAATGCGGCTTCTCGGCCATGGCCGCCACCCTCTACGCCGGACGAGTCATTTCGGCAGGCACACTGGTGGCCGTTATCCTGTCGACCTCTGACGAGCTCATTCCGGTGTTCATGGCAAACCGCGTGAACTTTGGGCAAATGGCCGCCATCGTGGGCATCAAGGTGCTGATTGGCATGGTGGTGGGCCTGGTGGTCGACGTGATCCTGCGGGCGCTGCATAAGGCCGGTGACGGCCATCCGCACATCGCTGAGCTCTGCGCACGCGCGCACTGCCATTGCGGTGATGCCTACCTCCCCGAGCCTTCGGACCACGGTCATGCTCACGCCCATGGTCATGCCCACGACCATGGCCATGTCCACACCCATGAACATGGCCACGCCCATGACCATGTCCACACCCATGACCATGGCCACGCGCACGATCACGACCATGCCGGTCACGGGCGTTGGTGGCACATCGTGCACAGCGCCTTGATTCACACGGGAGAGGTGTCGCTGTTCATCTTTGGCATCACCTTGGTGTTTGGTCTGGCCATCGAGCTACTGGGCCAGGAGGCCCTTGCAGGCGCTCTGGGCACCCATCCGGTGCGTGCCGTCTTCTTGTCCGCCCTGATTGGCCTCATACCCAACTGCGGTGCCTCAGTGGCAATCTCGCAGCTCTACATCGACGGCACGCTGGCCACAGGCCCGATGCTGGCGGGTCTGCTGGTGTCGGGTGGCATGGGCCTGCTTGTGCTCTTCCGCACCAACTACGACCAGCACCAGAACGTCGAGATTGCCGCCTTCGTGTATGCGGTGGGCGTCACCTGCGGCCTGGTGGCAAGCGCTTTGGGCATCGTCTTCTAAGGGCAGTGAGGACAGGGGTTCGGGCACGAGTCTGTGAATCTGCTGAATTCCTGTCGCTGCCGCAGACTGTCCACCAAGCTGCTGTGGCGCTAGGGGATAATTTGACAACGTGAGGCGACCCACAGGGGCGCACAAGGCAAGCCAATCAAACGCAGTATGGAGCCCGACGGGTATGACACCAACGCAACCCATAGTATCGGTGATCATGCCGGCCTACAACGTAGACCGCTACGTTCGTCGTGCCGTCGAGAGCCTGCAGAATCAGACACTGCGCAACTTCGAGCTGCTGGTGGTCGACGACGGCTCCACCGATCGCACGGGCGAGATCCTCGATCGCATGGCTGAGCGCGACATCCGCATCACGGTCTTCCACAACCAGAACGGCGGCGCCCCTGCAGCGCGTAACTACGCGCTCGACCGCGCCCGAGGCACCTACATTCACTTTATGGATGCCGACGACTGGATTGAGCCGCGCATGCTCGAGGACATGGTCTCCCTCGCTGGCCGCAGCAGGCTCGATCTGGTAATTACGGGCTTCTATATCGACACCTACTACGGCAACGATGGAGAGCACACCACCGAGGTCAAGTCGCGTCCCGACGCACTCTATCCCACGCAGCAGGAGTTCCGTGCAGCAGCCTGGCAGCTGTTCGACCAGAACCTCCTCTACACGCCGTGGAACAAGCTCTACGACCGCGAGCGCATCGAGCGCCTGGGCATCCGTTTCCGTCCCACCTTCATGGACGACTTCCCCTTCGTGCTCGACTACATCCGCGACATCGAGCGCGTGGGCGTCATCGAGCGCGCATACTACCACTTCATCCGTGAGCGCGCCGAGTCCGAGACGGCCCGCTGGCGCCCCAACCTCTACGAGAAGCGCGAGGAGGAGCATGGCTGGATGCTCGACCTCTACCGCCACTGGGGACTGGACGGCGACACCGCCTGTATGGAGATGATTCAGCGCCGCTATATCGAGCGACTCATCGGATGCATCGAAAACGTGTGCAACCCTGCCTGCACCCTCTCCACCCAGGAGAAGATCAGCCAGATCGAGCAGATGATCTGCAGCGATCGCGCACAGCTTGCGGTGGTCACCGCCCATCCGCGCAGTCGTATGATGCGGGCAATGCTCGTGCCGATCAAGGCCAAGAACGCGCGTGCCGCCTATCACGAGGGGCAGCTCATTTCCTACGTCAAGCGCCACAACACGAGGGTGTTTGCGACGCTCAAGGCCAACCGCTAAAAGCAGCTGGAACAGTTTCCTCCCGGGTACCTTTCTGTTCCGCCCCGTGCTACGGGGGCGGAACAGAAAGGTACCCGGGAGGAAACTGTTCCAGCCCTAGTACAGGATGCTTATTCCTTGACGCCGTACTGCTCGTAGTAGGCGTCGATGGCTGCCTTGAGCTCGGGGGTGATCACCGTGCCGTCGAGGGCCTCGACGACCTCGCTCATGCTCACGATGGCTGCAGTGGGGAAGCCGTACTTCTCGCTCACCTCGTCGATGGCCGCCTTGACGCCGCCCTTGCCCACCTCCTGGCGGTTAAGCGAGACCATCAGGCCCACGACCTGCACGTCTGCAGCCGCCTTGAGCTTGGGGTAGGTCTCGTCGATGCTCTTGCCGCTGGTGGTCACGTCCTCCACGATCACCACGCGGTCGCCGTCGTGCAGCTCGGCGCCCAGCAGCGAGCCCTTGTCGGCGCCGTGGTCCTTGGCCTCCTTGCGGTCGGAACAGTAGCGAATCTCCTTGCCATAGAGGTCGTGGTAGGCGATGGCCGTGATCACCGACAGGGGGATGCCCTTGTAGGCTGGCCCGAACACCACGTCAAAGTCGTCGCCAAAGCGCTCGTGGATGGCCTGCGCGTAGGCTCGGCCCAGGCGCTCGAGCTGGCCGCCCGTCACATAGGCGCCTGCGTTCATGAAGAAGGGTGACTTGCGGCCGCTCTTGAGGGTGAAGTCGCCAAACTTGAGCACGTTGCTCTCCACCATGAACTCGATGAACTCCTGCTTGTATGCCTCCATGGGTCTCCTTCCGGGACAGGTGACGGCTTGCCACACGCTATCTTACCCGACCGTGCGCACGCTGCGCCTTGGGGCTTGTCGCGGCATCTTATAGCTGGGATGACACACCCTGCTCGAGGCATCGCTCCACCGTATCGGCGGCCTCCTGGGCCATGACCAAGAACTCCTCGGCAAAGTTGCCCTTGAGCTTGCGCAGGGCGTAGTCGGCGACGCTCATCTTTCCGGGTGGGCGGCCGATCCCGCAGCGTACGCGCGAGAAGTCGCGGGTGCCCAGCTTGTCGGCGATGGAGCGCAGGCCGTTGTGCGCGTTGAGTCCGCCGCCGAACTTGACCTGGATGCGCCCCTGGGGCAGGTCTACCTCGTCGTGGACCACTAGTATCTCGGCGGGACTCACCTTGTGCGCTCGTGCCAGCTTTGACAGCGGGCCACCACTGGTGTTCATGTAGCTCTGGGGCTTGGCCAGGATCACCTCGTGCGTCTCGAGCCCGTAGTGCGTCTTGACCACGGCCACGTCGCAGCCGCCTTCGCTCTTCCAGTACCGCACGCCAAAGCGCTCTGCCAGCGCGTCCACCACCGCAAAGCCGGCGTTGTGGCGCGTGAGGGCGTACTCGGACCCCGGGTTGCCCAGCCCGCACACGATGCGCACGTCCTTTGGTGCCTGAGGCATGCCTCCTCCTTTGTTGCAGCCGTCCCACCGTTCGCAAAAGGCCGGAGACGACGTGCGTCTCCGGCCTGTGCACTTGCATTGGCTGGGGCACTAGGATTCGAACCTAGGTTGGCGGCACCAAAAACCGCAGTCCTAACCACTGGACGATGCCCCAGTGCATCGCTGCGCTGGGATTCCAGCCAAGCAGGACTAGTGTAGCAGACCATGCGCCTGCAGGTATCCAACCCTGGCGTGCTGGCAGGGATGCACATGGTGTGCCGGCGTCGCTCGACAAAGGCAGGCGGTTGTTGCAATACCTATGGGCTTACTCTGCATACGCGAACGGTAGGTGTTTGACGCTCAACGGTTGCGATACTATAGAAATGTGCCGCATTGGCACTATCTAGGGGATATCGATCCTGCCGGGAGGCTGCAATGCCAATGACCGCGATCATCCTTGCCGCAGGCGAGGGAACGCGTATGAAGTCCCGTCATCCTAAAGTTGCTCACAAATTGCTCGATAAGCCGCTGGTATGGTGGCCGGTCAACGCTGCCCGCAAGGCCGGCGCCGACCGTATCGTCGTTGTTGTGGGCCATGGGGCCGACGAGGTTCGCGCCATTTTTGCCAACGATTCCGATGTCGAGTGCGTGGAGCAGGCCGAGCGCCTGGGTACCGGTCACGCCATGATGTGCGTGCAGAAGGCACTCGGCGACTTCCACGGTCCGACCGTCGTGCTGTATGGCGATACGCCGCTCATGCGCGCCGAGACCATCTCCAATCTGGTCGAGCACACCAAGGCCGGCCACTTTGCCTGCACGGTGCTCACCATGAGCCCCGCCGATCCCACGGGCTACGGCCGTATCAAGCGCGACGCCGAGGGCAACGTGCTGGCCATCGTCGAGCACAAGGACTGCACGCCCGAGGAGCAGGCCACTCTCACCGAGTGCAACTCGGGCATCTACTGCTTCTGCGGCCGCCGCCTGTCCGAGAACCTCGGCAAGATCGGCAACAACAATGCGCAGGGCGAGTACTACCTCACCGACATGGTGGGCATCTACCGCGAGATGGGCGAGCCCGTCTCCGCACTGCTTGCCACCGACGATTCCGAGCTGCTGGGCGTCAATTCGCGCGTGCAGCTCGCGCAGGTCACCAAGATCATGCAGCGTCGCATCAACGGCGAGCTCATGGCCAGCGGCGTGACCATGCTCGACCCCGACCAGGTGTGGGTTGGCGCCGAGGTCACCGTGGGCCGCGACACCGAGCTGCTGCCCCAGACCATGCTGTGGGGCAACACCGCCATCGGCGAGGATTGCGTCATCGGCCCCAACACGCGCCTCACCAACGTCACTATTGCCGACGGCTCGAGCCTCGAGGAGACCGTGGGCTATGACACCGTTATCGACAGCGGTGTGACCGTAGGCCCGCGCGCCTACCTACGCCCGGGCACGCACCTGTGCGACGGCGCCCACGTGGGCACCCACGTGGAGATCAAGAACTCCACCATCGGCGAGGGCTCCAAGGTGCCGCACCTCTCCTACATCGGCGACACCACCATGGGTTCGGGCGTCAACATTGGCGCTGGCTCCATCACCTGCAACTATGACGGCGTCTTCAAGCATCGCACCTCCATCGGCGACAACGTCTTCGTGGGGTCCGACACCATGATGGTGGCGCCGGTCTCCATTGGCGACGGTGCGCTGGTAGGCGCGTCCAGCTGCATCACCCGCGACGTTCCCGCGGGCGCCCTTGCCGTCGAGCGCAACGACCAGGTCATGATAGAGGGCTATGCCACCGAGCGCATGGCCAAGTTACAGGAGCAGAAGGCACGCAGCGAGAGAGAGCGAGCGTAGATGTATAAGGACCTGAGCAAGCCCCTGAACGTCGAGAAGAACATCAAGCTGTACACCGGAACTGGCAACCACGCCCTCGCCAAGAAGATCGCCGACAACCTCGGCCTCGAGATCAGCGGTCTCGAACTGTCAAAGTTCGCTAACGGCGAGGTCTACGCCCGATTCAGCGAGTCGGTGCGTGGCGACGAGGTCTTCATCATTCAGTCCATCGCAGGCCAGAACGTCAACGACCTGCTGATGGAGCTGCTCATTGCCACCGATGCCGCCAAGCGCGCCAGTGCGGCGAGCGTCACGGCCGTTATCCCGCACTACGCCTACGCCCGCCAGGACCGCAAGGCTGCCTCGCGTGAGCCCATCACCGCACGTCTGGTGGCCAACCTGCTGGAGACCGCCGGCGTCGACCGCGTGATCACCCTCGACCTGCACCAGAGCCAGATCCAGGGCTTCTTTGACATCCCCGTCACGCACCTTACGGCGCTCTACCTCTTTGGCGACTACTTCAAGACCAAGGACTTCGACTGGGACAACACCGTCGTGGTCTCACCCGATGCCGGTCGCGCCAAGCACGCCAAGAAGCTCTCCGACTACCTGGGCTGCAGCCTGGCCATCGCCCACAAGGGTCGCCCGCGCCACAACGTGGCCGAGGTCATGAGCCTCATCGGCGACATCAAGGGCAAGACCTGCATCATCAACGACGACATGATCGACACGGCGGGTACGCTGGTGGGTTCCATGAACGAGCTCAAGCGTCAGGGTGCGGGCGACATCTACGTCTGCGCCACCCACGGCATCTTCTCGGGCCCGGCCATCACGCGCCTGCAGGGGGCTCCCATCGAGGAGTGCGTGGTCACCGACGCCATCCCGTGCTTCATGGCCGACCGCCCCGGCTCCAAGATCAAGACCATCAGCGTGGCCGACGAGCTGGCCGAGGCCATCCATCACGTCTACGTCAACGAGCCCACCACGGCCATATTTGGCGGCGACCTCAACCTCTAGACGGTGTTCAACACAGCTAGTGACTGCGATGGTCGCAGGGGTGTCCTGCGACCATCGTTATGAAAGGCGGCCACGGAGATGCGCTCCGTAGCCGCCTTTGTGCTTGGCGTATGGGGTCGTGGCCTACGAGAAGGCCGCGCAGATGGCGTCGAGCAGCATCACGGCAAAGGTCTGCGCGTCGCCGGTGGTAAAGGTGCCGTCGTAGTCCAGGCCAAAGGGCAGCTCGAGACGCACCAGCGGCGGCTTGCGACGCGAGCTCTCACAGGCCGTGCGAATGCGCTGCGGCAGCGTGTCGATATCGTCGGTGGTGAGGTTGGGCGTCTTGGACCCGCCCACGAGCGGGGTGGTAGCCAGCACGAGCACCAGCTGGTCGCCACTACGCGACTGCTCGGGGGTGCTTACCAGGTCGAGGCCGTTCTTGTCGGTGGTGGCCGAGGCTAGGTTCCAGATACGGCCGGCCACGTTGCGCGAGATTGGGTCCTCGGCGGTCATCGAGATCTGCATGCGTTCCAGGACCTCTGCGGCGCGTGCGAAGCCCATGCCGCCCATGGGGTGCGGACCCGCGGCGGGCTTGCCTCCCCACACGTGATGCAGGCGGTCGATGGCGTCGAAGGTGTCGGGGAAGGCCATGCCGTCGGCAAGCTGGCCCTGGCTCTCCTGGAACTGCTTGACGGCGGCCTCGGTGTGCACGCCATAGTAGCCGTCGGGTTCGCCGCACGAGAAGCCCAGAATGTTGAGGCACTTCTGCAGCTGGCGCACGTCAGCCCCATGGAAGTTGGGAAGCCGCAGGTACAGCGTGCGGTCACCCATGCGATAACCCTCGTCGACGAGCGTGGACCACGTGGCCGTGTCGACCTCGGCGCCTAGAGGCAGGCCGTGGTCGAGCCTAAAACGCGCCACCGCCGTCGCGGTGGAGGCGCCAAAGGTCTGCGCTTCGCGTTCGGCCTCGTCGGCCTCGTATCCCAGCGCGCACAGGCGCGCCTGAATGTCCTCGACTGCGGCGCCGGTCGCGCCCTCCCTAATCGGATCCATGTCCCTCCCCAAAGGCGTGGGCGCTCGCGCTATCCGAGACGCTCCACAAAGAAGTCTGCCATAGATTCGAGCACTTCGCTCGCGTGGTCGGCGAGCTCCACACCCGCGAGGTGCCCCTTGGCACGCTCGACCAGCTGATGCGCCTGCAGCCGCACGTGTTCGACGGCGCCCGCCTGGTCAATGAGCTCGACCGCTCGCGCGAGCTCGGTCTGGTCGCTCGTGCCCTTGGAGAGCAGGCTCTGCAGCTCGCTTCGGTCGGCATCGCCCAGATGCGCGAGTGCCCACACGGCGAGCAGCGTACGCTTGCCCTCGGTGATGTCTGAACGGTAGTCCTTGCCCTGCTCGGCTTGGTCGCCCACCAGGTTGAGCAGGTCGTCCTGCAGCTGGAAGGCGAGTCCCGCGTCGAGACCAAAGGCAAACAGCGCCTCGACCTGCTCGTCGGTGCCACCACCGCAAATGGCGCCGCAGGCCAGCGGTGTGGCAGCGCTGTAGTAGGCGGTCTTGTGCGAGGCCATGTACAGGTAGTCGTCGACGCTGACGTCCCAGAGCCCGTCGCGCACCCAGCCTAGGTCGAGCGCCTGGCCCTCCAGCGTACGCTGCTCCATGTAGGTCAGCTCGCACAGGATGCGCGCGCAGGTGTCGTTGTCGAGCGAGGTGTCGGCCAGCAGTCCCGCGTACACGCTGACTAGTGCGAGGTCACCCACGTTAATGGCAATGCCCAGCCCGTCGCTCAGGTGCAGGCAGGGGTTGCCGCGACGCAGCTCGCTCTTGTCGGCGATGTCGTCGTGGATCAGCGCGGCGCTCTGAAAGTACTCGATGGCCGCGGCGGTCGAGAGCGCGCAGATGGGGTCGACGCCCACGGCCTCGGCGCCCAGCAAGCACAGTGCCGGGCGCGTGCGCTTGCCGCCGCCTGCCGTAAACCGCGCCAGCGGCTCGTACAGGTAGCGCGCGAGGTCACCCGCGGCGTGGACGGTGCTGTCCTCGGGGCGCGGCGTAAAGCGCGAGAGAAAGTCCTCGATCTGCGGACGCTTTTGGGCGAGGTAGGCGGCAAAGGCCGCTCCGCCGTCGGATGCCACGGCTAGCCCTCGTACCCGTTGGGGTTGTGGCTCTGCCAGTTCCAGCTGTCGCGGCACATGTCGGCGATGTCGAACTGCGCCTCCCAGCCGAGCATCTCGCGGGCCTTGGTGCAGTCGGCCCAGTTGGCCGTGACGTCGCCGGCGCGGCGCGGCTCGATGACGTAGGGCAGCTCGCGCCCGCAGGCCTCGGAGAAGGCGCGGATTATCTCCAGCACGCTCGTGCCGTTGCCGGTGCCCAGGTTGAAGACCTCGCAGCCCGTCCTGCCGTCCATCCAG
>CACZCK010000009.1 GCA_902779675.1 uncultured Coriobacteriaceae bacterium
GCGGTGCGGTTCTTCACCACCGCCCAGCTCGTGCTCCTGCTCACGCGCGCCAGCCGCTCCGGCGACCTCGAGCGCCTCATGGCCGACATCGCGCGCTGCGACCTGATCGTGCTGGACGAGTTCGGGTACGTCCCCATCGACGTCGACGGCGCGCGCCTGCTCTTCCAGGTGATGAGCGACTGCTACGAGCGGCGCTCGATGATACTGACCACCAACATAGAGTTCTCCAGGTGGGGCGTCGTGCTCGGGGACGACAAGCTGGCGTCCGCCCTGATAGACCGCATCGTCCACCACGGGCGCCTCGTCGAGTTCGGCGGCGCCAGCCGCCGCATGGAGGAGGCGCTCATGCTCGGGAAGGGAGGCGGCAATGCCATTCGACAGTCCGCTTGAGGCCGCGAGGAAGAGGGCGCGCGAGCTTGGCGGGTGCCCCGTCTGGGCGCTCGAGGACTTCTACACCGACCACTGGGACTTCGAGACGCTCTGCTCGGATTTCGGGTGCGAGGAGTGCGTGGCCGACCCCGAGGACATGGGGCCGACGGAGCCGTGGGCCACAGACGCGGCCGCTCAGTTCGCCGACATACCGTTCTAGCAGTTCGGGGCCGTGGCAACGGTCACGGCCCCTCATGTAAACAGGTCCGCGTGGTCGCTATCAAACTGTCGGTTGTCGACATAGCAAGGTGTCGACTTCCTCATTGACGAATACAACCATGTCGCGCTTGCACATCTCGCGGAAGTCGCCGCTGTTGAGGAGCGCCACCACGGCGGCGCGTCCCTTGGCGTCGTAGTCCTGCAGCGGGTGCGCGCTCCATGGCGGGGTGAGGGCGTCGCCCGTGGCCCCCTTGCAGAAGGTGCCGAGCCTCGCGGTGGTGAGCGCGTGGCGGCTCCCCGTGCGCTCGTCGGTCACGTAGTACTGCCCCTGCGTCACAAGCAGCACTAGCATCTGGCTCCTGTTCCCGCACCTGCGGCGGAACGCGCAGTCGGCGCCGTCCATGAGGATGCGCTCGAACTCGGGCGCGGGCTGGTCGCGCTTGGCCTTGGGTGTCTCGCGCTCGATGTCCCCGTGGACTATCAGGCTGCGCACGTCCACCTTCTCTTCGATGCCGAGGTCGAGCGTCATCTGGTTCTGCATGTCCTGTCCTCCCGTCTGTAAGGCGGGGGAATCCCCTTCGGTCCCCCTGCGGGGATGCCATGCAAGGCGGAGGGGCACGGGTGGGCTGGGCAGTCCCTCCGCCGTCACCGGGAGCGGGATGTGGGAGGGGCCCGCGACGGTGTGCGAGGCTTGCCCGCAGAGGGACCGAAGGGGATTGGAGGCGCTTTGGGTGGGGTGACGGGGCGCCGATCGTCGCTCGGCGGGGCGTCGCGGTCACATCAACCCCAGGATTTCCCTGCTGGAGACATGTCCTGGGAGACCTGTTGCGAGAAGGCAGGTGCCCAACAAAGATTTTTGGGACAAACAGTTGACAGAGTCCCAAACAGAGTAGTAGGATGCAACTATAAAGAGTTTGGGACACAGAATAGAGTATGTCCCAAGAGTGAAAGGCGGGGATCATGAACAGGCGTACCGAGCTTCGGAAGAGGGACAGGGCCACCCGCAGGCTGTTTGTGGTGGATATCGAGAATGCGGTAGGGTGCGGCGTGGTCGACGAGGAGTCCTGCGTGCGTGTCGAGCGCAGGGTCGAGAGCGTTTATCGTCCGAACTCCGGCGATTTGACCGTCCTTGGGGTGAGCCACAAGAACAACTTCTTTCCCGCTCATGCGTGGAGCGGCGCGAGGGTGGTCTTGAGGGAGGGCCACGATGGCGCCGACCTTGCCTTGGAGAGCGTTCTCTCTCACGAGAACGTGGAGGAGCGCTTCGGAGAGGTCGTAATCGTCTCTGGCGACGGACTTTTCGCCAGGCAGGCGGAACGTCTCAAATCCCTCGGCGTAAAGGTGACCGTGGACGCACGCGCCAGACAGCTTGCGCGAGTTCTGGCATTCAGCTGCTCCTGCGTCAGGCTTGCACCGAGCCTGCTTGCCGCATGAGCCTCCTAACGGCGGCACTAGAATGTGAATGAACACAAAACAATGGGAAGGTTACTCATGACTCAGAACGTATTTGATGCCCAGCGGCTCGAGGAAGACGTGCGCCGCGCACAGTCCGAATGGCTGGATTACGGCTCCAGGCAGATCGATATCGCCGACGAGGCGTTCGAGGCCATAGACCGCTACATAGGCGTTCGTCAGGACGATGTTCTCCTTTGCGAAACCACCTGCCTTGACTATGCTGCTCATGTTCTGGATGCGGGAGTCGGGGTTAAGGAGCTCTGGCTTGTGCCCCCTGCGTACACAAGGTCTAGGCAAACTGATGACCTGTTTGATCGCCTCGCTGCGGCTCTGAGCGAGAGCTGCGGCGCGCTGCTTCGCTCCCTTGAGTGGCACACCGCCTTCAAGGGACTGACCACCTCGGTCCCCGAAGGACCCTTCAAGCTGCTTGTGACCACACAGTTCTATGACCTGGACCTCTCCGCGTTCGAGCAGCCCAGGTACAACCCAGCTTGGGTCGGCATGCTCAACACCGAGGGGGCGACGGGTGCGGTCCTCTACCCTTCCTCCGACAGCCAGGAGGGGCCCCATCCTGCCCTTTACATAACGTTTTCCCAGGGATTCTACTATCCCGAGGGATTCGTGCGGTCGCTCGAGATTCCCGGTGGGCGTGTGCTGCTCGCCCAAGGCGAGCCCACGGGTGCCTTCCACATGGAGGACCTCTCAGACCCCGACGACCCATGGTCCCTCGACGCAACGCCAGTCACCCACGCGCTGAATGATGGCTGCGTGATCCCCAGCGTCGTCCGCCATGGAACGAAGGTGCTGGAGGAGAGGACGCTCGGAGAGCTGGCGTCCAGGATCAGTCGCGGCACGACCCTGAGCGAGAGGGACCTTGACGTCAGGGAGCTGGACCTCTCGAAGGAGGCGACTCCCTTCGGGATTGGTGAGATTGCCTATCTGGTTGGGACGGGGGGCGGCTTCGCCCCTTCCACCACCGAGTTCTACGCGTATCCAGGCGACCTGTACTACATCGACGGCGCATGCTTCAAGAACGGGGTCATCCGACCGAAGGTGCTCGACTCCATGCCGGAGGGCCAGGATCGATACACCGTCGACGAGCACGACGGCAAGGTGCTGCTTGTGTCGAGGAGCAGCAAGGAGGTCGCGGTGTACGAGCACATCCGCAAGAAAACCCTGATCGGCAACAGCGTGTTCGTGGTGCGCCTCGGAGAAGACGTCGACATGGACTACCTCGCGTGCTGGATGCGTGGCGACTACGTAAGGGCATGGATGCGCAATAGTGGGAGGCGGCTTACGAAGGCGTCCCTTGCGAGCCTCCCCGTTCCAATCCTTTCTGGCGAAGCCATGGAGCAGACGGTCCGCTACGAGCGCTCGCTCGATCAGAGGATATTCAAACTAGGCCAGGAGCTCGCCTCGCTGAGGCTGAGCAACCGGTTCAACCCGCTTGCCTCCGCAAACCAGCACGGGCTTGAGGGGTGCGAGGATGAGTAGCCTGTACGAGCACGGGCGCCATGGAATCACCCGGGATGAGATGTGCGTAATCGAGAGGCGTGCCGACGGTTCGCTGCAGACTGCCTTTCACCCCATCAGTTACGATGATGAGGTTCTCGGACGCCTCCGCGAGCTGAGCGAGAAGACGAAGAGCGAGGAAAGGGAGCAGGCCGCGAAGCTATTTGAAGGCGTCGCCCCGATCCTGGAGAACGTGGTGGGGGTCCAAGGGACGGACGTGGCGTCCATAGCCGCCCACTACCGAGATGTCGCGTTGGGCGTCTACCGGTCGCTGGGCGTCACGGTCGACTACTCCGCGTACTTCCCTGAAACCTCTCATGACGGCTGGCACTATCCGACCGGCCCCCACTTCCTCCCTCCGTACTCAAAGATCACCAGAGAGTTCAACGTCCCTCGCCAGGCTGTTGAGGCTTGTAAGCCGCGACTGGAAGAGCCAGCGTACAGGGAGCTCGAATGGGCCTACCACCAGGCGACCGCGCTGAGGCCCCACCTCATGACAGCCCTCGATGGGTACGAGCGGACCTTCCGCACCTATGTCGAGGAGGCGAATCGGATCTATCCGGGAATCTTCGAGCCGAAGTCGTTCTGCAGGAACTTCTCCGCGACATACGGCGAGGCCGTGCTCGACTACGCGATAACGCCCGGCAACCAGTGCGTCGTCGAGAGGGTCGGCGAGTACTACTGGGCATGCGTGCTCGAGAGGTTGTACGGGGTCTACGACCGAAAAAGAAACGTCGTGGCGTACTCCCACAGGAGGAGGGGCTTCAGCAACTACAAGCTCACCCTTGCGCCGAGGTGCGACCTCAAACTACTCCAAGAGACGAACTTCGGCTACGGAAGCGTGAGGTACTTCTGGACAACCCTGAGCTACAAAGGCGTCAGCGCCATCAACGCGCCGTTCCTCATCTTCTTCCATGGCGCGGGGAAGGTGAGATTCTCCGAGCACACGTTCAACTACGAGGTGGAGGAGGAGAGCTTCGAGGCGTGCTTCAACGACGCGGTGAGAATCCATTCCGAGTACAGGGAGATGGGCGAGGCGGACTTCGTGGACAAGTACTTCCGCAAGTCGCTCGCGGACCTGTCGAGCCTGCTCACCATCGTGGCCAACACCGACACCTTCCTGCAGATCACCACGCTCGAGCGATTCGACGCCCTCACGTCAGGATCGACGAACGCCCTCATCCCGAACGAGGGATTCGAGAGCATGAGCCTCGAGCTGACTCCGTACGAGGAGCGGGCCTGCGACGCCATCGTGAAGGCGATCCTCTCGATTAGGGGCGCTTGGGACGTCGAGCGGATTGCGACGAACCCGAGGATTTGCGAGCTGCTAGACAAGGCATTCGGCCGGTACGAGTCGACCGGCCTGCAGCTCATCGTCAAGAAGGACCTCGTCAGGAGCCACATCGTCAAAGAGCTGGCCCCAGCAGTCTCTGGCAGGCGTGACGTCGGCGAACTTGCCAAGAAGCTCATCGCTCCCGATGACGGGGTCTTCGTAGAGACCTTCGAGGGGTATGACCTGATCAGCATGAGGGTGGACAAAGCCCTGTCAGCCATCAGGCCAATCAAGCGGCTGCGTAAGATCGCAACACTGACGAGATTCGAGTCAGTAATCGATTCGATCGTGTCCACGTGCCAGCAGATCGGGAGTCAAGCCCAGAGCTACATCTCTCGGTCGATAGACCCTGAGCTAAGACGCATGGTCCCCGAGCGCAATCGCCTCAAGTCCCAGCTGGACGCGACGAGCGCAGAAATCGAGAAAGCAAAGTACGGCGGCATCCCTGTTCCGGCTTGGCTAGCAAGACAGTCCCAGGGCCTGAAAACCCAGATTCGTAGCCTGGATGGCGCAATTGCCAAGCTTGAGCAGCAGAAGCGAAAGCTAACCGACTACATCAGGACGGTGAACTCAATCCGGACTGCAGGCTAGGCGCTTGCTATTCCGTCAGCTTGTTGCTGTTTCTGTTCAGTGAAAGCCAGTGAGATGGGGTTAGGATGACCGGAATGGAGCTCGGAGGAATCCTTGGAGACGCTGTCGGTGCGCTTGAAGGCGCCTCCACAGAGATTGATAACGCCGTAAACGCAATCTCGCAGGTCAATGGGAAGGCGATCTTGTCAGAGCAGACACATGACATGCTTGAATCCGAGTCGATCGGCATGACGGCAGAAGAGTTTGGCGAATTGATTGGGTGCGTGCTTAACGAGCTCGAATCCGTTGTGGTGGAGGTCGAAAGCGCCATGAACCTACTGTGGACCATAGACGGCAAATCCATTGCAGTGTCATAGCTTGCTTGTCTTTCGATGCATCCTGCTTCTCCAGTTTCCATACCGACAATAGAGACCCGAAGGCGGACGAAAGGGAAAGAGCTACTCCTAAGCTAGCCTCCCTTTCTCGACGAGCTCTTTGACAATCGTCGACTTGTGCACCCTGATGCGCCTGCCGATGTAGATGTGGGGCAGCCCTTTGCAGATGTTGAACGACTTGGTCCGCCCGATGCCGAATACCTCCTGGAGGTCCCTCGGCGACAGCCACTCGGGCCTGTCGGACAGGGGCGAGTTGTCCCTGAGCGACGACGCCCCCGTTGCGATCTTGTCCATCTTCTCCTCGCCTCCCTCACACCGCGGACTTCAGCATCTCGACCAGCTTCTCGGGCGGAAGCTGCGCGAGGAGCGTCCCGATGAGCTCCTTGGACACGCCGATACTGCCGTCGCTCTGTGGCACGGTGGTGGGGGCTGTGGGCTGTGCGGGGACGGGCTGCGGTGTCGGCGCAGTCGCCCGCGGCGTCGCCTCCGTGCTCCTTCCGCTGAGCATGTCGCCGACCATCTCTGCCGCCGCCTCGTCGTTCGAGGGGATGGCATGGGCATAGACGTCCATGGTGAGGCTTGCGCTTGAGTGCCCCAGCCGGTGCTGCACGGTTTTGATGTCCGCCCCCTTGCCGATGAGCAGCGTGGCCTGCGTGTGCCTGAGCTCGTGGAAGTTGAACCCGACGTAGGTCTGCCTGGTAACGTCGCAGCCGACGTTCGGCATGTACTGGGTAACCTCCTCGTAGCGCCCGAGCCCGTGCTCCACGAAAAACTGCCTGCGCCATCGGGAGAACGAGTTGGGATCGATGAGGCCGTAGGTGCTCGAGGTGCAGACGGGCGTCTCACGGCCCTGGTCCATACCCTGCACCTCCATCTCACGGGCCTGCTGTGCCTTCCACTCCTTGAGGAACAGCACGGTGCCGTCGTCTATGCCGATCCAGCGCATCGACTTCTCGCTCTTTGGGGCGCGGAGCTTCTTATCATGGGCCCACTGCTGCCCCACGAAAATCCTCTTCCGCCTGAAGTCGACGTCCTTCCACATGAGGCCGAGAGCCTCGCCGCGCCGGACGCCGGTGGCCAGCGCGAGCCAGACCGCCACGATGTGGCCAGTCCTCTTCTCCGAACGCAGGTCGGAGGCGAGCCTCACCGCCTGCTCGAGGGAGAGCGCGTGCCGTTCCCTGCGCTTCTGCCTCGGCGCGTCCACGTTGTCGCAGGGGTTGTAGGGAATGAGGCCCTCCCGCACCGCCGACTTCATCACCAGCGAGAGGGCGCCGTTCACGTTGTGGATGTACGAGGCGGTGCGCCCCTCCTTGCGGAGCGTGTCGTAGGCAGCGTTCACCGTCGCGGTCGTGACCTCGTTGATGAGGTAGGCTCCAAGGAGCTCCTTGATCTTCCTGACGTGCTGGCCGTCCCGCTTCACGGTGAGCGGCGAGAGGGTGTCGGACTTCTGCCGGCGCTCGAGCCACTTGTCCGCGTACTCCGCGAGCGTCACCTTCTCCAGGTTTGCGAACCCCTGCTCGAGCTCGATGCGGTAGAGCTCGAGCTGGCGTCTGGCCTCCGCCTTGTTGCCGTAGACCGTCCTCCTGGGAGACTTGACGTACTTCTTGGTAATCGGGTCTTTACCTATGCAATGCCTGATGTAGTAGATCTTGCCGCGAACCTTCTCCTCGATGGTTCCCTCTCCGATGACCTTGGGCATCTCTTCCTCCTGACAAACCCTGCTCTCCTTGCATTCGTCGATTTGCGCCTCTCGCCCACGAGGAGCTGTCGCGTGGACGAATTTTGGACGAATGATGCCAAGAAGGGCCTCACCTGTCTAGCAGGTGACAATGTGTCAGGGGTATGCATTTGCGCAGGTAAACCCACCAATGGAGTCAACACTTGCGTATAATTGCTCAAGGCTGCTAACTGGCGTGGGGGCAACTCATAACCCGGAGGTCGTAGGTTCAAATCCTGCCCCCGCGACCAACTTCTCGCAGGCCCTCCGGGGCCTGTTTTCGTATCTCGACCCAGTTCGCGCACAGGGGGTACCCCTGTGCGCGAAAGCCAGCGCCTCACGAGCGCGACCTTCGCGACCGACATGGCGGGCTTCTCGTATTTGAGCTTCAACTATCTGTTCTACAGCTGCACGAACCTCGCGAGCGTGAACGGCCTGGGCAACCTCTCGGGCGTGCGCTCGATGCGCTACATGTTCAGCTCCTGCGCATTCACGACGATCGACTTCCGGGGCTTCGACCCGTCTACGCTCACGGACCTGTTCTACACGTTCTCGGGGTGCTCGCACCTTACGACGATCTACGCGGACGCGAGCTGGGCGCTGCCTTCGAGCGGGATCACGGGCTCTCGGTGCTTCTACTCGTGCTCGACTTCTCTTGTTGGCGGCAACGGCACCACATGGACCAGCAACAAGACGGCGTACACGTACTTCCGCATCGACACGGCAAGCATGCCGGGATACATCACGGCAGCGTAAGACGATCTCGCCCTGTTGCGGCGCGTCAGATCGTGCGCATCATCGCCCTCCTGCGCGAGAGCCTCCGCTCGTCGTCCTCCGAGAAGCCGGCGATGGCTTCGTCGAGAGCGGCCAGGCACTCCTCGCGGTCGGCCGGCAGCTCGGCGACGAAGCCGATGGAGTTGGTCACCAGGCGCGTGTCGATGACGATGGGATTCTCCAGCGCGGCCACGAGCGCGCGGAACTCGCGGAACCGCTCGAGCTCGCTCATGGGCGCGAAGTCGCCCCGCACAACCTCGGCGCCGAGCTCGGAGTCGGGGAAGATGGTGACGGTGGTGAGGTACATGAACTGCGGGCGGATCTGGTTGAACACTTCCGCCGAGCGCGCTGCGGTCTCCTCGGCGCGCCCCGCGCCGGCGATGCCGCCCAGGTAGATGCAGTTGTAGGGCAGCCCTGCCTCGTCGAGCTTCCCGCACTGCTCCACGACGTCGGCGGCGGTGTAGCCCTTGTTCACGTGCGCAAGCACCTCATCGTCGCCCGACTCGATGCCGATCATGATGTCGGTGTAGCCCGCGTCGTGCAGCGCCCGCAGGTCGTCCACCGTCTTGTTGCGCATGCTGTCGACGCGCGCGTAGGTTGAGATGGTGGCGCCCGGCAGGTACTCGTGGACGAGCGCGGCCAGCTCGAGCAGCCTGCGCGTGCTCATGGAGAACGGGTCGCCGCCCGCCGCCCAGATATGATCGGTGCCGGGGCGAAAGCGCGCGATCTCGGCGAGGTCGGCGCGCACCTGCTCGAGCGGCGCGGGGCGGAAGGGGTGGCCCTTGTAGTAGGTGCAGAAGGTGCACGAGTCGTGCGTGCAGCCCACCGTCACTTCCAGCATGACGCTCCCCGCCTCGTAGGGCGGCCTGATCACCGGTCCCGTGTAGTGCATTTTCCTGTCCTCCTTAAGACTAGATATCGTGATATGTCGATGCATGATGGCATGCCAAGATGCTTCACCGATTTGTCCGGTTGCGGTGTCAGAGCTCGCCTCCCACGAATTCAGCCAGCTCGGCTATGGCTTCCTCGTTGCGGCGGAAGTAGGTCCACTTGCCGTGGCGCTCGGAGAGCAGCAGCCCGCAGCGCTGCAACACGTCGAGGTACTGCGAGGCGGTCGACTGAGAGATGCCCGCCTTGTCGCGGATGGAGCCCACGCACACCCCGCCTTTCAGTTCGTCCGGCACGCCGGGGTGTCCTCCCTGTTCGGGGAAGTTGGCCTCGGGGTCCTTCAGCCACATGAGGATCTGGAGCCGCGTGGGGTTCGATAGCGCCTTGAATGTCTCGGTCATATCCATAGGTACATCATATCGTAATACTGCGATATGTCAGTACATTCTTCGCACCTGCCCCTTCTGGGTGGGCCGAGCTTGTGGCGCCATAGGACGATGCCTCCCTAGGACGAACAACTAGATCTCGGGAGGCAGTTCTTTATGGAGTCAATCATCGCGGCGTACGTCGTGGAGCGATGACCGCCTCCTTACAACTAGAAAAGCAAGACGCTATCTGACCCCGTGCGAATACGCAGCAAGTGTTGTCAGATCGCCTCAAGCTCCCGATACAGCGGGTCACCCTCTCCGACGAGCACATCCCACCACTCGGGGCTCTCTACCCCCGACCGGCAGAGCATATCGAGGAGCTTGCTCCTAGCATCGGCGGGCAGCCGCTCGAAGTCGGCGCGCATGGCGTCGAGCACCGCCCTGCTGGTGGAGATCATGTCGTTGCAGATGGCCCTTTTCTCTTCCAGGCTGTAGCTTTCGGGCGAATAGCAGCAGAGGTCGGCCTTGAAGTAGGCCATGTCCTCGGCCTGCTGGAGCTCGGTCCATTTCTCGTTGTTCATCATGGTGGTCTTCCTTCCTCGGTTTCGCGCCGTTCCCCCTGGTAGTCCTCTCAAGGCGAGGGGACATTCAGGGGACATTCGGCGAAAAACCAGTGTCTTCTAGTGTCGAACAGAGGAACTAGTGTCAACGGAAAACCCGAGGTCAGAGCACCAATGTCTAATTCTTTCATGCAGTGTCAGCCTGGTGTTCCTCACTCATAACCCGGAGGTCGTAGGTTCAGCTACGCGGGTGCCACTGGCACCCGCTCCGCACGCTAGGGCGAAATCCTGCCCCCGCGACCAACTTCTCGCAGGCCCTTCGGGGCCTGTTTTCGTATGTAGTGACTCCGGACGCTCGTATGGGCGTTCGCGCAGCTGGTGGTTGCTGCGCAGGGATGGGGTCGCCTAGTATGGAATGTGTCGAATAGTGGTATGATACATGCTAGATACATACTTGATACGTACGATTGGAGTACGCAATGGCCATGACCATCAGCATAGAGGATGACCTCAAGCGCGACTTCACCGAGGTGTGTCGCGAGATTGGCCTGCCTCCCTCGACCGCCATCGGTATCTTCGCCCGAGCGGTCGTACGCGAGCGAGGTATCCCCTTCTCCCTCTCCGCTATAAGCTCTGCCGAACGAGCGGCCCAAGCGTACGAGCTTTCGGTCGCCGACGGCATCAGGCGTGGTCTCGACGACATCGCGGTAGGCGACGTCGTCACCCGCGAGGAGGCCCGCGCGATGCGCGCGGCAAGGGCGACTGCGTGAGCGCCTGGGACGTGCGCTACGCGCGGCAGTTCGCAGAGCAGCTGGTCGAGCTCCCCGATACCATCTACGATCGTGTAGAGGGTTCTATCGACATCCTGGCATCGAACCCGGGCCTCGCGCGCCGGTACGACCCGCAGTACGAGGCGGCCAGGCCGCCTGTGTCCTGCCGCAGCTACCCGGTGCCCAAGACCACGAAGATCATCTACCTGGTGACAGATGAGGAGAAGCGCGAGCTCACGATGCTCTTCTTGGGGGACGCTCGCGAGGATCCGAGACGGCGCTTCGATCGCATGACCATCTGACCTCCCGTTTTTCAGAAATCACCTTCAGTGTCCCATGCGAGGGACAATATGTGTCTGGCTGGCGTGGGACAATGCCTCCATCGGCTTCTAATGGCGGTTTACCGATGGCGAGCATCAAGAGCAGGGCGTGGAACATCGCCGCAAAGACCACGTCGGCAATTCTCAAGGGGAGCGATGGTGGATAACGGAGAGATGAAGGCAAAGCTGACGCCTGGAGAATACTTCTCGGCTGAGGACTATGAGTGGCTGCAGAAGGCGGCCGATTACATCCGAGACGACCCCGACCGGCTCGCACTCGCCGACGACGGCGACTGCGCCGAGGTGTGCAGCAACTACGCCACCAGGATCGTGGACGGCGATTGGTACTGGTTCCTCGACATGCTGCAGAACGAGGGCGACGACGTCGCGCGCTACGCCGACGAGCCGGACTACGGCCGCTGCCTCGTGCTCTGCCTTCGCTACTGCATCGACGTGCAGGAAAACGTCCACGCCATGCGCTGGCTCGGCTTCCTACACCAGATAGGACGCTTCGTCGAGCACGACGCCCATGAGGCGGCAAGGCTCTACAAGATGGCAGAGATGAAGGGCGACTGCCAGAGCATGATCAACCTCGGCTACCTCTACGGCTACGGCCATCTGGGCGAGCCCGACTACGAGGCCTCCTTCAAGCAGTTCGTCAAGGTGATGGCGCTCGGAAACTACCCCGAGGCCATCTACAAGGTGGGAGACGCCTACGCGCGGGCGCGAGTGGTGGAAAGGGACCTGCGCACCGCCTACAAGCTTTACAAGAAGTGCTACGACAACTGCGGCGACCTCGTCGGCATCAAGGCGCAGGCGGCCTTCCGCCTAGCCGAGCTCGTCATAGACGAGGCTAACAAGGAGTGGGACATCCCGTATGACCCGGTGATGGCGCTGCACTATTACCAGGTCGCGGAGGTGGGCATCCGTATCCAGCTCGCGGATGACGCGCCATGGTACGCCGAGCGCCTTAAGCAGGCGATTGCCGGTCAGGACAGGGCGCGTGCGCTGATGGACGAGATGGGTGCCGACCTCGCAAAGAGGAGCCGGATGTACCTGGCCTAGCTCATCCGCCCAGCGCCTCGCGCCTGCTGGTCACCCCTCCTTTGGCCCAGCATCGAAAGGCATATGCGCTAAGACCTCGTTTTTTCCGCTGGCGGGTCCTTGCCTGCCGTTCCTGGTACATGAGATGGACTGGACTGACGCTCCATAACAATGACCAGAGGCACCTGACGTCTCAATACGTGTCAGTTGGTCACGAAAGGGGGAAACATGGCACAGCAAGATGCGGCGAGATTCATACGGGAAGTCGCCTCAGACAAGGGCCTCGCCGAAAAGCTCAATGGCATTGAGCTGTCGAGAGAGGACTAACCGGCTGCGGAGTACTATACCCGCGCTGCCAAGGATCTGGACTTCGGGACTGGCTCAACGTCTTCGAGACGTCCTTGCGCGAGATCCTTGGCGACACGCCCTTCATGAGCCGGTGCGCCACCACCATCGGCCAGGTGCGCGACGGCAACGACGAGTGCCGCACCAGCCCGTGGGTGGACAAGTGCAACGGCGGGTGCCGCGCCGCAGCGATTGCCAAGAGTCCCAATTTCTGCGCGCCCGACAGGAGCAGCTGCCTGTTCTTTCGGCATGGCTGGTACAACCGGTTCAAGGCAGTGGGACAGGAGGCGCTTGACGCCTACCTCGCGGCACATCCCGAGCTGGTGGCCGACAGCGGAACCTCTGGCAGCAAAGACCAGGCAGACGACACAGGGCCGTTCTCCAACTGCTGAGATGCGCGGCTGGATGCACGATGCGCTCGACTAGGTCGAAGCGCGAGCCAGTTCGGACTGACGAGTCGCGTAATCCATATACCGCACCCTTTGCATGACAGTCAGAGTACGAACTCGCTACCTCTTGCCCCGCTTGTCTCCCGCAAGGGCATAGGCCATGTCCAAGTACTCACGGATCTCCTCATCTGCCACCGAGCCGTCCAGCAGAATGGTGACCCAACTGTTTTGGTTCATGTACCACGCAGGCATAAAGCCCTCGCGCACACGAAGCGTTGCCACCACGCGCGGATCCAGTTTCACGTTGAGTATGTCGATGCGCCCGGCGCGGTCGATTCCCAGAGACTTGCAGCCTATGTTCTTGGTGGCGGCGAACCACTTCTTGTTGTCCGGACGCATGAAGACGGTGATGCTGTGCTCCTCCTTGATCGGATGGTCGGACTCGGCGCCATAGTGGCTGGCCATGTACTCATGCAGCTCTTGGAGGGTCATGGCGCTTTCTTTGGCGCTTTCCCTCTTCTGGCTTCTTCTCCAAATCATTCGGGCGCCTCCCGGAGGTTTCGCAGCTGATAGTAAAGATCCCCATCGCTGGCGATGCTTTTCTCGGCATTCTATTGCATAGAGCCGCCCATAATGCGGAAGTCGCTTCAACTGAACTGATAGCCTTACTCCTGCCGTGCGACAAGCTCTCGCATCCGTCCGCCAAGTCAGCCTGGACGATGGGGACAAAGCAGCCGTACATGACTCGTGCGGTAGCCATCAACGCGGCGCATTGACGTGGCAAGCAACAACGACCCTGAGAAGGAACATGAATCAGCGCCTTGAACTCGTATTAGCGTCGCTGCGGCTCCCCAACTGCTGGAAGCTCCTCTTCTCATAGTTGAACGAGAGCCAGAAAGAGACCATCGTTCACTCAAATGCATAAAGTTGCAGGAATATTGCATCAAAACTGCAATACCCCCGATAGATGGTAGTAATTCAAGTAATGATATTTGCTAAATGCACGAGATTCCGGTCGATTAAGGCTCTTGTGTGCGACAGGAGATTGTCAATCAAACACAATCGGACTAAATGATCGGAATCTCGTGCATTTAGCTATATTCATATGTTTGGCGCTCGACCGAAGCCAGAGAGCGACCCTCGTCCGCCCACACAACGCGACGACAAACCCTGTTTCACGCTCCGAAACATGAGGGGGTGTCGCACTCGACGGGGATACTTTTTATTACATTTCTTATATTTGCTGCTAAACGGCTTGTTGTGAACAACCAAGAAAGGCCGAGTGCGCACACCGTACCCGTGAGGCTTGAGCCTCACGGGTAAAATGGGTTCTCGGGACAACACCTCCCAGACAGTCTGGTTCGCGAGCAGGTCATCAGCAACATGTTGAATCAAGAGCTACAACTCAATCGACACACAGCCATGAGGTTCAGGCACACGAACCGACCAGGTCTTCTTCTCGGCCTGATCGACTTCTTCACCGCCGGAGTGTTCTTCCTCCTCTACATGCCGCTCGGGGGCCTCCAAGACGAGATCGACGAGGTGCTCGGGCATAAGACGCAGCGCTACTGGGTCGCGTACGCACTCGGCATTCCGACGCTTTTCATATACACGCTGGTCTGGATGGCGAGGATTTCCGAAGAGCTGAAAGCGAGGGCAGTCGAGCTGAGCGTGAAGGGCCCCTACACCTCGTGGTGGCATATGTTTGGCTGGAACGTGTTCGGGCTTCTGCTCTTTGGCCCAGCCGTGGCCGCGTACAGGTTCTTTGGCACGCTGAACCGGGTCGAAGTGGAGCTCAACAGGCGGGCCCAAATCGGGGCCTCGCCGAATTGCCCACAATGAGCAACGAGGTACGCATCCGACAGCCGTGGATGCCGCGTGATTGCACCTCCATCACGCGGAGAATCGAAAGGAGACGCACCATGGACTTCGAAAGGCATCAGCCCCGACTTGCGCGAGAAGGCACGTGACTGCAAGACCCCCGAGGAGATGGTCGAGCTTGCCAAGGAGGCAGGAATCGAGCTCTCCGAGGAGCAGCTGGATGCGATTGCCGGCGGCGGGTTCTGGGACTGCGAGGACGAGCCTTGCGTCACGGCGTGGCACGCCTAGGCTCACAGGCTGTCGCATCTCGCTGAGCCGCATACCCTGCTGGCAGGAGCACGGGCGCGAGGACACCGTCCTCGCCGCGCTGCCTAGGCGTTGATCACGTTGATCTGGCAGGAGCGCATGGTCTCGAGCGCCGCCAGATGCTTCTGCGGCGTGACACCAGCGCAGCAGGCAGCATCGACAGAGATCTTGACCTCGGGCATGTTGGCCTTGAGGAGCAGCGCGTTCGAGACGACACAGATGTCGGTGCACAGGCCCACGAGCTCCAGCTCGATCTCCTCGGTCTCGGAGAGGGCTTTGAGGTCGGCCGCCAGCGCCGTGCTGCCAAAGGTCGGCTTCTC
This sequence comes from uncultured Coriobacteriaceae bacterium, assembly GCA_902779675.1. Lineage (GTDB taxonomy): Bacteria > Actinomycetota > Coriobacteriia > Coriobacteriales > Atopobiaceae > UBA1367. The sequence continues at coordinate 15,476 of CACZCK010000009.1, forward strand.
ATAGATCTTGGCGCCTTCGAGAAGCTCGGCAATGTCGGGGCGGATCTTCCAGCCGTCCGTGCCCTTGACGCAGTGCACGACGGGGAGGTTCCGTCCCTCCTGGGTCTCCATGTAGTTCTCGCCATGGGTGTCCATGGTGGCGATGACGTCCTCGACGGGATACGAGGCAATCTTCGCCTTTACGGCATCGACGATGGCAACCGCCTCGGCAGTCCCGAGCGCCGCGTCGATGAAGTCGTTCTGCATGTCCACAACAACCAGGATCCTTCTCATGTCCACGGCCTCGCAATCGATCGAGCCCCATCGGAGGGGCGGGCTGTTCTAACGGCAGTTACAAGCATATGCGTCTTTGGCGCGACATGGGGGCACGATTCCGTTACGCGTCCTCGCTGAGATGGATCGTCCATCCAGTGTCGAGCCCGCAGTCGTAGTCGGTCGCCACGCAGCCGACACCGAGCCGTCGCATGATAGGAGCGATGACGCACGCCGGCGACGAGCTCATAATGACATCGTCGATCAGAGTGAGGCACCAAAAGAACTCCCACTGCATGCGGTAGTCGGGCACTCCGCTCGGCCCCGCCACCTCACCGCTCATCTAAACGGCTGCGCGCCAGCAGGCTGCCTTCTCTGGGCTTGCGGGAACGTCGGGCGTGCCCTTCTCGCACCAGCTGGCCAGGCGAAGCATCAGCTCGCAGAACTCCAACGCAGAGCAGCTCGCACGATAGGCCTCGAGCATGCCGTCGCGATCGGCAAGCGCCACATCGGCCGCACCGTTGTCCACGGCGCAATCGAGCCAGTACAGGGCGGCGAGGTCGTCTCGGGGCAGGCCGGCACCGGCGTTGTAGAGCTGGGCCAGATGATACTGCGCATATCCGTCGGCGCCAAACTCGGCCCCCGCACGAAAGACCTTTGCCGCCTCGTCGTACTCCCCCTTGGCAAGGCAGGTGCTCGCAATGGCAAAGAGCCCGCGGTTGACCTCCGCCTTCTGGTCGCTGGCCTCTGGGTAGACCCGCGAGACGAACACGGCCATGGAAGCGTAGACGTCTGCTGCCGACTTCTGCTCGATGCCCTCGCACACAAAGTCGAGCATGCACTTGCCACAGAGCTTGCCTGCCCGCTCGTTGCCCAAAAGCTCCGCCTGATGAAAGAGCCGCGCCGCCTCGGCAAAGTCACGTCTGACCCCAAGGCCACGCGCATAGAGGCTACCGAGATTGTAGAACGCGGTCTCGTTCTGCTCGAGCTTCAGCACGCTCGCATATGCCTCGACCGCCGACTCGAAGTCCTGGGAGCCCAGCGCAACCTGCCCCAGCACAAGGAGCGACCGCACGGCCTCCTCCTGGCTCATCGGCTCGTCGTGATGGTGCCCGTCATGGCCTGCATGGTGATGGTGATGGTGCCCGTGCCCAGCGTGATGGCGGTGCGCCTCGTGCCCCGAAAGGGACTGGCCCTGCGCGCGGCCCTCGCCCTCTGCATGACTCATCTGCGCCTCGTCTGCGTCCATCGCGACCCCCGTTCGCTACCAACATTCAGGCACCACCATGATGCAAAAGGGTGCCTTTTGCAAGGAGCGGCCTTCGGCGCAGCGTGACGGCCTTTTGGATGCCCAACGCCCGTCCATGAGGTAGCGGGCCGACACCTCGATCGCACTTGTCATGAGACGGCCTCGGCAAGCAAAACGTTGTCAGGGCCGCAGTTTTGTAAGGCCTACGCAAAGAATTGGTTAGGTCCAGTTCAGTTGTTTTGTCGTTTCTTAACTTACAAACGCCTCCCAAATTGCAAATACAACATCTCGTTTCAATAAAACCGCTGGTAAATGGGTCATACGTACGCCCCTCCAACGCTGACAACCCGCTTACGGCCCCATGATGCTACTAGACGAACATCAGCTACGCAGCTATGCCTGTGCGCCGTGGCCTCGGAGCGCCCCGAGACAGAGGCGCGGGCGACGTCGGCCCTTGCTCACCACAGGGGCGCAAGCGCACCGTAAGCAAAAGGAGCATCAGCCATGAGTCGAGTACGACACATCGAGAACCAGTTCTTTGACAAGTTTGCCGAGTTGGCCCACGAGGTGGCCGCCTGCGCAGAGGTGTTCGACGACATCGCGCACAACTGGCCCGCGTCGAAAGGCCGCATCCCCGAGGTCAAGGACTACGAGGTCAAGTGCGATGCCATCATGCGCGAGACCCTCACCCTGCTCGAGAACTCGTTCATCACGCCCTTCGACCGCGAGGACATCAACCTGCTGGTACGCGAGCTCGACCACATCACCGACGGCATGGACAACGTCTCTGCGCGCTTCGACCTCTACGACATCGATAACATGCGCCCCGAGGCCATACAGATGGCCGAGCTGACTCTGCGCGCCAGCCGCGAGCTGTCCGACCTCTTCGATCACTTCGAGAACTTCAAGAAGGACCCGGTTGTGCGCGAGAAGATGCACACCGTAGGCACCATCGAGGACGAGGGCGACACGGTTTCTCGCCAGGCGCTGGCCAACATCTTCCGCGAGAACACCGACGCTATCGAGGTGCTCAAGTGGAAGTCGCTGATCGACACCATGGAGAGCACGGTGGACTCGTGCAAGGGTGTTGCCAACGTCGTCCGCAGCGTGTTGATGAAGAATGCTTAGCCCGCTGCTTATGGCCGTCTTGGCGGCGGCCATCGTCTTCGAGTTCATCAACGGCTTCCACGACACCGCCAACGCCATTGCCACCACGGTCTACACGCGCGCCCTTCCCCTGCGCGTGGCCATCCTCATGAGCGCCACCATGAACTTCATCGGCGCGCTCATGAGCGAAAAGGTGGCCATGACCATCGCCCATGGGCTGGTCAACGTCTCGCTCGAGCTCTACGTCATCCTGGCGGCGCTGCTCGGCGCCATCATCTGGGACCTGCTCACCTGGTGGTTCTCCATTCCCTCCAGCTCGAGCCACGCCCTCATCGGTAGCCTGATCGGCGCGACCATGGTCTTCTCGCACAGCGTGGCCACGGTCGAGTGGAAGGGCGTGCTGATGAAGGTGGTCATCCCGCTATTCACCTCGCCCCTCATCGGCATGCTCCTGGGCTTTACAGTGATGCGCCTGGTCTTCGAGCTCTTCGCCAACTGGCATCCGAGCAAGGCCAACGCCTTCTTCCACAAGGCCCAGATCTGCTCGTCGATGTTCATGGCCTACAGCCATGGCAACAACGACGCCCAAAAGACCATGGGCATCATCACGCTGGCCATGATCGGCGCGGGCATGCTGCCCGAGGGATCGGGCGTGCCCACGTGGGTCAAGATCATGTGCGCCGCCACCATGGCACTGGGCACTTCCATCGGTGGTCAGCGCATCATGAAGACCGTCGGCAGCGGCGTGACCAAGCTCGAGCCGGTCATGGGCTTCGTCTCGGAGTTCTCGTCGGCCGTGGCCATCGAGACCATGACGGCGCTCGGCGCGCCCGTCTCCACCACGCAGGTGCTCACCACCTCGGTCATGGGCACGGGCTCGGCCCGCGGTGCCAAGAAGGTCAAGTGGGGCATGGCGGGCAGCATCTTTACCGCCTGGATCGTGACGCTGCCGGCCACCATGGCACTCGGTGCTCTCTGCGCCTTTGTCATCGGGATGATCGTCTAAGGCAAAGACAACCTAGCCAGACGGGCGGGCACCTCGGAAGAGCCCTCAGGGCTGCCAGAGGTACAGACCCTCCCCCATCGCGAGCTGCCGCACCAGTGCGAGCAGCTCGTCATTTGGGTTGTAGATGGTCAGGCACGTGTCGTCGGGCTCGGAGACGATCAGGGCGTCGCCCATCCGAATGCACACGTACCGGCGGTTCATCTCCTGCACCACCCGCGCGGGAGAGGGGTTGACCTCTTGCTCATCGTCCAAAGCCAGGTCGAAGTAGCAGTTGAGCTTGAGCACGAGGTCGATGTGCCTCTGCTTGACCTGCGCGAACTGCGATTCCTCCAAATAGTGGCGCTCCACGGCAAAATACTGGCCGGGACTGTCTGCGGGTACCTGCCGCGGCAGTATGTCCACCACCCAGTATGGCATCTCCAGCAGCTCGTCGATGGTCATGCCCATGCTCACTCACTCCCATCCGCAGGCAGGCCGGCGCGGTTCCCTTGCGGCATCATCATAGCCCGCCACGCCAGAGCCGGCAGGCCATGAGCATGCGCGGGCTGCACAAGGTGTGCGACAATCGCCAGAGCAACCATACGGAGGGAGCACATCATGCTTGAGGTAGGAACCAAGGCCCCCGAGTTCACCTTGCCAGACCAGAACGGAGACCTGCACAGCCTGGCCGACTACCGCGGCCAGAAGGTCGTGCTCTACTTCTATCCCAAGGACATGACCAGCGGCTGCACAAGCCAAGCCTGCTCGTTTGCTGACCTCTACCCGCAGTTCCGCGAGGCGGGCGCCGTCGTGCTGGGTGTGAGCAAGGACACGGTGGCCTCGCACAAGCGCTTCGAGGAGAAGCACGGCCTGCCCTTTACCCTGCTTTCGGACCCTGAGCTGCAGGTAATCGAAGCCTACGACGTGCTCGTCGAAAGCGTCACAAAGACGGGCAAAACCACCCGCAAGCTGGTACGCAGCACCTACCTCATCGACGAGGAGGGCGTCATCGCACGCGCCTTTGGCAAGGTGAAGGCAAAGGACAACGCCCGACAGATGCTCGACGAGCTGGTGTAGCGACTGCAGACACAGACAGATGGGGTCATGCCTCGCAGGCTTGTTCCTCATCTTTCAGCTCGCTCAGAAACGCAACAAGGAACTCGTGGCGCGAGGCTGCGAGCTCCCTGCCCGCGCTGGTGTTCATCTCGTCCTTGAGCAGCAGCAGCTTCTCATGGAAGTGCGCAACGGACGACTCGAGAGACCTGCCGTGCTCGCCCCCAAAGGCAAAGGTGCGGGCGATGCCGATGGCACCAAGGGCATCCAGTCGGTCGGCGTCCTGCACGATCATCCCCTCGAGCGTCCTTGGTCTCCTGCCGCGGTTCTGGCTAAATGAAACGCCATTGATGACCTCGCAGATCCGTTCGACCTCGCTCGTTTCGAGGCCGAGGCGGGCGAGGAATGCTCGAGCGTTGGCATTGCCCTCGGTATGAAAGAGCTTATGATCGTCGGCGTCATGCAATAGCGCTGCAAGCGCCACAACCTCCTGGTCGCAACCAGGCTCAAGACGTGCGATGCGCATCGCGTTGCGGTAGACGCGCAGGGTATGGTTGGCATCATGACTCGCTGGCTGGTCGCAGAACAGCTCGTGCACATAGGCCACCGCAGCGTCGACCATCGCCTCGTCAACCATGGGTCATCAGTCTCCCTCGTTACACGCTCCCCTTGACTCATCAGGGTAGACGCTCTGAGCCAAGAACGCCAACCATACGCCGGTCCATGTCGCATGTCTGCAGAAGTCACGAGAAACCGCCCTTCCCGCATTGCGACTAAATCAAAACAGATAGCATGACCACGTTTTGACATGGGAGGAAAGCCACGAGCATGCGACTAACAGCAGACGAGAGAAGACAGCTTGAGGATACGATCGCGCCGTATGCGAACGACGAGGACGTTCTTCGCATGGCCAGTTATGTCCAGCACGGCACGGTCGATACCCTAAGCCACTGCCGCAGCGTCGCGGAGGTCAGCTGGTGGCTGGCCCACCGGCTGCACCTCAAGGTAAACCGCACGTCCCTGCTGGTAGGTGCCCTGTTGCATGACTTCTACCTCTATGACTGGCATGGTGCCGGCTGGCGGCACAGCTACCGCCACGCCGAATGCGCCCGGCGCAATGCAGCCGCTCACTTTGGCATCGACGAGCGGACGCAGCAGGTGATCCGCTGCCACATGTGGCCCATCAGCATCACGCATGTCCCGCGCACGCGTGAGGCCGTCCTCGTCTGCCTATCGGACAAGTACGTCTCGCTCCACGAGACGCTGCTGCAGCGACGCAAGCAACGCACCGTCTGCCGCTAGGCTCGGCTTGCAGAAACCCCGATCAGCACAAAGAGGGCCACGCGCCGCATGACGCGTGGCCCTCTGCCTTCTCTTTGCCGTCCACAAAAGGACAGCTCACCTAGCCTAGTACAGGATCAGCGCGATAAACTCCAGCGGCACGTCGCCGGTGTTGACCAGCCCATGCATCTCGCCGTCGTTGCAGACGGTGGTGTCGCCGGGCTCCACCTGCACGAAGGTGCCGTTGTCGTTGTACTCGCCCGTGCCCGAGAGGAAGTAGAAGATCTCGTTGTCGCCCTCGTGCTTGTGCTCGCCGATGCTGTTGCCTGGAGCCAGGATCATGCGGTTGAACAGGCGGCCCTTGCCGTACAGCTCGTCAACGCCCTCGGCGATGAGGTGCTGCTCGGTCTCGCCATTGCCGTTGCGGATGCACTTGAACTCGATCTTCTGGTCTGCCTTCTTGCGGATCATGCCAGTACCCCTCTCCTTGTCAGCGGCGCCCGATGGCGCCGCGCTGCTACTTGACGAACAGTGACCTCAGAATCTCGCCGATCTGCCCAGCCGTCACGTCTGCCCACGTGTTCTTGACCGAGCCGTTGTTCTCCCATCTGGGCAGAGCCGCCTCGACCTCGTCTGCGCTCATGTGGATGCGACCCAGCTCGGCGGGCTGGCAGACGTCGGTGACGAGACTCACGTACGCCTCCTCGTCCATGCCGATCTGCTCGTAGAACGCCGCCGCATAGGCCGGATCGGCCTCGCGCACGAGGGTGAGCATCGCCGGCATGAAGGCAGCCGACGCAAAGCCGTGGGGCACCCCGTAGTTCTCGGTGAGGTAGTAGCCCACGTTGTGCGGGAAGCACGTGCCCGTGGTGTTGATGGCAAGGCCGCCCAGGATGGAGGCCTCATACAGGGCCCGGCGCTGCGAGGCGTTGAGCGGCACCTCTGCGGCACCGAGAGCGGCCCTGAGCGGACCGGCTGCCAAACGGATGGCGCGTACTGCGAAGGCGCGCGAGATCTCGTCGGACTTGTGACTGAAGTAGCTCTCGGTGGCATGGGCCAAGATGTCGACCCCGCACGAAAGCGTGACCGCCAGCGGGCAGGTGTGCGTGTGGCGGCTGTCGCCAAAGGCCACGGTGGCGTACAGGCGGTCGTCATGGATGCTGTGCTTGCGGTGGGCACCGTCGGTGAGCACAGACACCTTGGTCACCTCGCTGCCCGTACCAGCAGTAGTGCCCACCAGCACGATGGGCAGCGGGTTACGCTCCCACTCAAGGGCATAGAAGCCCGCCTCGCCGAGCGAGGGATTGGCGGCAAAGACGGCCGTGGCCTTGGCGGCATCGAGCGCCGAGCCGCCACCGATGCCCACGACAAACTGCGCGCCGCTCTGGGCTGCCAGGCGTCCGGCCTCGATGCAGCCTGCCACGGGCGGGTTCTCGGCCACGCCGTCCCAAGTCACGCCGGCAATGCCGCAGGCTTCAAGGGCTGCCTGCACGTCGGCCAGAGCGCCGCTGGCCTTGGCGGCCTGCCCGCTCACGACCAGCAGGCAGCGCTCGCCCAGCGCGTGCAGCTCGTCCTTGTGCCTGTCGATGCACCCCTCGCCCACATGAAGGCGCGTCGGCATGAAGTAGTCCATGCGAGCCTCCTACTCGAAGACCGCCCAGGCGCGCACGGGCAGGCCAGTGGCACCCTCCACGCGCGGGTAGGCAATGAAGATAATGGCGCCGGTGGCTGGCAGCTGGTCGAGGTTGTCCATAAGCTCGACCTGGAAGCGGCCGGAGTCAAGAATCAGGCGCTCGCAGGCCAGGTCGTCCTCCTTGACAGCCTCGGGCGAGGCGTCGGTATCGAAGGTCTCGTGGCCGATGGCCGCCACGTTACGCTCGTCGATGAGGAAGCGCACCACGGGCAGGCTCCAGCCAGGGGCATGCTCGCCACCCTCCTCGTCGAAGTTGTTGAGGGCGTCGTTGCTGGGCCAGCGATGACCCCAGCCGCTGCACAGCGCCACGAAAGTCCCCTCGGGGATGGTGCCGTACTCGGCCTCCCAGGCCTCGATGTCGGCCAGAGTGATGGCATACTCGGGATTCTCGGCAACCTTGTCGCGAATGTCGATGACCACCAGCGGCAGCACGTGGTCGGCGATGCCAAAGGCCTCAGGACCCGACGCACCCTCGATGAAGTGGTTGGGGAAGTCGATGTGGGTGCCAAACTGCCCCGGGAACTTGAAGGTGTGGATGCGGCAACGCAGCATCGGGTTGTCGTAGTCGAAGACGGTCTTGCACAGCTCCACCGATCCCTCGGGGATGCCGCTCCAGAAGGGGCTCTCGTTGTTGAGGGGGTGGGAGAGCTCGACCCAGTGGCAGCCCTTCAGCTGATCGAGGGTATTCCAAAGGCCCATTGCGTACCTCCTGCATCGCAGTGTTTACGGATGTGCTAGTTGTACCACGCACAGGCCCGCCGCACGCCGCAACGTGCGGTGACGTTCGGTCATGCGCGGCCGACGGCACGCAGGAGCCCGCTGCCACGACGATGCGGCTAGCCCTCCACCGTGCAGCGCAGCGAGAAGGCCTTGGCAAAGCGGCCGTAGGGCTGCACGAGCGAAAGCTCGTAGCCATGCAGGTCGGCGATGCGCTTGCAGATGGAGAGGCCCAGGCCGCTGCCACCCGCCGTCAGGCGCGCCGCGTCGCCCCGCGTAAAGGGTTCGAACAAGCGCGTCGGGTCGCCGGCGATGGGCTCGCCTGTGTCGGCCACCAGCACGTAGGCCACACCCGCCTCCCTCACCAGCATCAGGGCGATCTCGGTACCGGGGGCATTGTGCCGCACCGCGTTGGCCAAGAGGTTGGCCACCACACGGGCCAGCTGCACCTTGTCGGCGTAGACCGGGCAGGGGTCTTCGGGCACCGCCACCAAAAGGCTCATGGAGGCTTCTTCGATGTCGGTGTAGGCGATCGCGGCCTCCTGCAGGAGCAGTTGCGGCAGGTCGAGTTCTTCGCGCTCCAGCGCATAGGCCCCACTTCCCAGCTTGGTGTAGTCGAACACCGAGTTGACGAGGCCTCCCATCTTGTCGGCCTTGTCGGCGATGGAAGCCACGTACTCGTCGCGCATGGCTTCGTCGCGCACCACGCCATCGGCCAGCGCATGGGCCATACCCGCTATGGCCATGAGCGGTGTGCGCAGGTCGTGCGCCACATCGGTCATGAACTGGCTGCGCTGCTGGTCCACCAGCGCCAGCTCGCGGTCGCGCTGCTGCTGCAGCTCCCACACCCTGCTCACTACCATGCGCGAGAAGACGAGTGCCCCGAGTAACAGCGGCAACACCAGCAGGAGCATCATGATCAGCAGCTGCAGGACAGCCAGCGAGCCGCGGGTGAAGCCCACCATCTGCAGGTAGTCGCCACGTGCCATGGCCTGTACCAGCAAAAACACCCGCCGCAGCAACGTCAGCAGCGAGGTGGTGGCCTGTGCGGCCTGGGTGTCGCTGGCTACCTGACGCAGGATTGGCTGCAGGGCAAGGCTCGCCAGCCAGACGGCTAGCGACTCCGCCACCATCACCACGAAGAGCACCAGCGTGAAACGCACCACCAAATAGGCGATGAGGTCGTTGGTAGCCTCCGCCGATGTGCGCTGGTCGGCGTCACGCTCGTTCGCAGCCCTTCTGAACAAGGCCATGCCCCTCACCTCTCCAGACGGTAGCCGAGCCCGCGGATGGTGCGGATGTAGGCCTGTGGGTCGTCGCCCAACTTGGCGCGCAGCTTGCTCATGCAGACCATCACACTGTTCTCTGCTGCCACGTAGGGCTCCTCCCAGCCGCACTCGTAGAGCTGCTGCTTGGTAAAGACGCGCCCCGGGTGCCCCATGAGCAGCGTCATGATACGCAGCTCCACTGCCGTCAGCTCGACGGGCTGACCCGCGCGAGTCAGCGTGCAGGCGTCGGTGTCAAGCTCGAGGTCGCGGCAGCGCAGCAGGGCAGCGTCGTCGCGCTGAGCGCGGTGCACCATGCCCTTGGCGCGACGCAGGTTGGAGCCCACGCGTGCCACCGCCTCCAGCGGATTGAAGGGCTTGACCATGTAGTCGTCGGCCCCCAGGTTGAGGCCCAGAATCTTCTCGGGGTCCTGCCCCTTGGCCGAGATGACGATCACGGGCACGTCGCTCGTCTCGCGGATGCGCCTAAGCACGTGGTAGCCATCCATCACGGGCATCATGATGTCGAGGAGGCACAGGTCTATGGGCTGCGTCTGCAGTATCTCAAGGGCCTCGGCACCATCGGCAGCCTCCACCACCTCGTAGCCGGCATCCTCCAGATACAGGGCGAGGACGCTGCGGATGTCCCGCTCGTCGTCTGCCACCAAGATTCTGTCTGCCATGTGCTCGCCTCCCTGTTTCCGCCAATCCTATGCGCAGGCCACCCAAGGCGTGCCTCGGGTGGCCAGGTTGGCAGGCTTGGCAATCGTCTGCCTTCAGATACTACGACTCGGTCGGAATGCTCACAACGGGCTGGCGACCTATGCGGTGCCGTTTGCGTCGTCGCCCCACACCGGCGTGGGGATATCGTCGGCGGCGAGAGGTGCCACAGGAATCTGCGTGGCGCCGTGGACGCCGTAGCCAGTGGCCGAGGAGTCGGGGCCGGGGGCAGCACCAAAGCAGAGGCGCTCGTACAGGGCAGCGTTGGTCATGTTGGAGTACGGGGCCACGTAGAAGATGGCTGCGATGCCCAGCGTGAGGGCCGAGAGGATGACCCATCCCAGGAAGGAGAGGTCGAGCACGAAGGTGCTCCACTTGTTGCCGGTCATCATTCGCTTGCTCTGCTCAAAGGCCTCGCGCCTGGTCATGGTGGGGTCGTTGGCCAGCAGGTACGGGATCATGCGGTACTCGTAGCTCTTGACGATGCCCGGGATGACGAACAGCAGGCCCCACAGGATCGTGAACACGTCGCGCAGCAGCATGGTCTTGACCGTCTCGAGGTAGTTGTGGTCAAAGGCGTAGACCACGTCCTTGAGCTCGGCCGGACGGTTGAGGTTGTTGCTAAAGAAGCGCACGCAACCCACCTTGAGGGGGTTGACCAGCAGGGCCTCGACGGCAAGGGCGATTGCCAGCACCGCGAGCGCGATCACCGAGAAGGTCGCGACGGCCACAGCGGGAAGAACCGGGTTGGAAGGCGCCTCGTCGATAAAGTTGGTGATCTCCTCGGGAAGCTCGTCGATGCTCTGGGCGTCGCTGCCCATGTCGCCGTACTCGCCGATGATGTCCTCGGAGTAGTCGTCTACCGCATCGGGGTCAAAGTCGTTGTAGACGTACTGCGTCGAGGGGTTTGCCTGGAACGGGCCGACCTCGCTCCTGGCGCTGGCTGCGCCCGCGCCACCGCTGATGACCAGCGTCAGCAGCGCAACGAGCACCGTCTTCCAATAGTTGTTCTTGAGGGCCTTCTTGGCCTTGGCCTTAAGCTCTTTTCTGGTCCACATGGTATTCCTCCTTGAAGCAGACCTTGGATGCCTTGCATGGTCATAAGATACGAAGCCATCCTTTCGGCAACCTTGCAGACAACCTTTCGGTTTCCTTAACCCTCTCTACCCCTCGCAAACTGACTCAAGGGGGAGTGTCCAGTCGTGCCTTGCGCGGCATCAAACGTTGCATTTTGTAGCGGCTTGGCGCTAGTGTAGACGGCGCATCGAGGGGGACGATGGTACGAGAGCGAGGACAGCATGGCCGAGCAGGAGCCTGAAGGCAAGCTGAGGCGAGATCTGGGGTGGCCCACAGCCACGTCGCTGGTGGTGGGGTGCGTCATTGGCGCGGGCGTGTTCTTCAAGCCCTACGCCATCTACCAGGTGACGGGCGGCGCACCGGGCATGGGCATGCTGGCATGGGTGCTCGGCGGCCTGGTGAGCATCCTCGCCGCGCTTACCTTTGCCGAGGTGGCCATCCTCATTCCCAAGACCGGTGGCATGGTGACCTACCTCACCGAGGCCTTCGACGAACGCCTGGGCTTTCTGGCTGGTTGGATGCAGGTGGTCATCTTCTATCCGTCGTTCCTTGCCGGCTATGGGGTCAAAGTGGGCTCCGAGCTGGCCGAATACGTAGGTCCGCAGTTCGAGCTGCCCATCGCCATCGCCGTCATCGTCGCGCTGGTGGCCGTCAACGCCATGGGCTCACGCGCCGCAGGAGGCATGCAGGTGCTGGCTACCATCTGCAAGCTCATCCCATTGGTGCTGCTCATGGTCTTTGGATTTCTGTGGGGCAGCGGAGGCCACCCGGTAGTCTCTCCGCTCGTGGCGCCAGGCCTGAGCGTCCCCGGCACGCTGGGGTCCACGCTGCTGGCCGTGCTCTTTGCCTTCGAGGGCTGGACCAACGTGGGCACGATCGCCGGTGAGATGCGCGACCCTGGCCGCGACCTGCCGCGCGCCATCGTGGGCGGCGTGTCCATCATCATGGCCGTGTACCTGGCCATCAACGTGGCCTACCTATGGGTCATCCCCGCCAGCGAGCTCATGAACCTCGAGTCGCCGGCGGCAGCCGTCGCCACCAAGCTCTTTGGCCCCTCGGGCGGCACCTTCATCAAGCTGGGCATCATCGTCTCGGTCATTGGTGCGGGCAACGGCTTCCTCATGTCGGGTTCGCGTGTGGCCTACCAGCTGGCCGAGGAGGGGACGCTGCCCGGTAGCAGGCACCTAGCCACCCTCAACGACCGCCGCGTGCCCGCAAACGCCGTGATCCTGGTGGGCGCCCTCGCCTGCCTCTACTCACTGAGTGGCGAGTTCGACCTGCTCACCGACCTGGGCGTGTTCTCGTGCTGGGTCTTCTACACCCTCACCTTTGCCTGCGTCATGCGCCTGCGCACCACCCACCCCGAGTGGGAGCGCAGCTACCGCGTGCCCCTCTACCCAGTGGTACCGATCCTAGCTATCTTGAGCGGCCTTTTTGTCATTGCCAGCCAGCTGCTGTTTTCGGGCCCCCGCGCACTGATCATGAGCCTGTGCAGCATTGCCATCACCCTTACGGGCCTGCCGGTCTACTACGCCATGCGAAAGGGCGCCGCCCGCCGCTAGCGCACGGCGCTCTGCGCTCAAACCTGAAAACCCCTTTGGCATCGCGCACAGGATGTGTGTGCGATGCCATCTTTAAGCTGGCTCTCAGCTTGCTCCCCTAAGCTCGTACCAACATGGTTGGAACGAGCCTGAAGGAGGCAATGCCATGAGAGACATGAGGCGTGCGTTTGTCAGGATGGGAGGCGCCAGCATACTGGCCGCTACCCTGACGCTCACGCTGATCGGCTGCGGCGCGAGCACCAGCGCCAGCGCCGAGCAGGAGACCGGGTCTGCAGTCGTCGCACAGACGCTGACCGAGGATGCAACAACGGACGACACCCGAGCCGGCACCACCGCGAGCGTGGCCAGCATGCGCACCGACGGGGTCGTGGACACTACCGACCTCTTTACCGATCGTGACCTGCAGCAGACGGTCGACACCACCGACGCGAGCGTCATCACCGTCACCGACGGACAGGACGTGAGCATTACCGAGGAGGGCGTCTACGTGCTGCGCGGTGAGGCGGCCGAAGTCACCGTCACCGTGGAGGCCGACGATACCGCCAAAGTGCAGCTTGTACTCGACGGGGTGAGCATCACCAACACCGACGCGCCAGCCATCTACGTGAAGAGCGCCGACAAGGTGTTCGTGACCACCACCGAGGGCAGCACCAACACCCTGCAGGTGACGGGGGCCTTCGTGGCCGATGGCGACACCAACACCGACGCCGTGATCTTCTCCAAGGACGACCTCACGCTCAACGGCCTAGGCACGCTGGTCATCAGCTCCACCGGCAACGGTGTGACCAGCAAGGACGACCTTAAGGTGACGGGCGGCAGCTACCAGGTCTCCGCGACCGCCGACGGCTTCGAGGCGCACGACTCTGTGCGCATCGCGGATGGCGAGCTGGCCATCGTCAGCGGCAAGGATGCTATTCACGCCGAGGACGACGAGGACGACACTACGGGCTACGTGTACGTGTGCGGCGGCACGCTGGCCATCGACGCCGCCGACGACGGCATCCAGGCAACCACCTACCTGCAGATCGACGACGGCACGCTCACCATCGATGCCGCCGAGGCGCTCGAGGCCACATACGTTCAGGTGAACGGCGGTAGCGTGAGCATCGCCGCCACCGACGACGGTATCAACGCCACGTACAAGTCGCAGAGCCTGGGTACCCCCACCATCGAGGTCACGGACGGCGAGATCCAGATCAGCATGGCCCAGGGCGACACCGACGCCCTCGACTCCAACGGCAACCTACTGGTGAGCGGCGGCACCATCGACATCACGGCGCAGTCCGCCTTCGACTACGACGGCACTGCGTCCTTCACGGGAGGCACCATCACCGTCAACGGCGAGCAGGTCACCGAGATCACCAACTCCATGATGATGGGCGGCGGCATGGGCCCCGGCGGCGAGATGGGTGGCATGGGTCCCGGCGGCATGGGTGAGATGGGTGGCATGGGCCCTGGAATGGGTGCCCAAGGCAACATGCAGGGCTAAGAACACGGGCGGCTTCCTCACATGGGAATCCGCCCGTACCAAACGGGGCTGCCCCCATTGGAACATGTTCCAATGGGGGCAGCCCCGTTTGGTAGGCTCCGGGTCCTCGCCGCTACTCGTTCCAGTAGTCGAGGGGCTGGTACTTCTTGACCAGCTCGAGGCGCAGGGCCTCGATGGTCGAGCAGTTGGCGATGACCGTCACCGGCTCGCCGATGGCCGCGATGTCGCTCACCAGGGCGGCGTAATCGGTCTGCACGCGGATGTTGCCCTCCGATGCGCCGGCACGCAGCAGGCGATCGCGCATGTCCTCGTACTTGGGGCCACCCACGATGACCTGTGTGTCGGGACCACAGATCTGCTCCCAACGCACGTCCTGGATCCAGTCGGTAGAGAGGCCGTCCATGATCTCGGTGGCCAGCAGGCACACCAGATGCTGGGGCAGCTCGCCCTCGGAGACCAGCATGTTGATGAGCTGGTTGCAGCCGGCGGTGTTCTTCATCAGCAGCAGGCGGCAGGGCGTGCCGTCGACGTCAAAGATCTCGAAGCGATGCGCCGCATGCGTGAAGTGCGCGAGCGCCTCGAAGGCGTCCTGCTGCGACATGCCGCTAGCAAGCAGGCCCGCTACGGCCGCCACCGCGTTGTACACGTCGTAGCCCGCGCGCACGTTGGCCTCCACCACGTGCTCCTGCCCGTCGATGCGCAGCGTGAGCGTGCAGCTCTTCTCGCGGCGGTTGGCGATGGCCGTGCAGGCGATGTCGGCGGCATGATGCGTACGACCGCAATTGGGGCAGGTATAGTCGCCCAGGTGGGCAAAGGTGCGGTTGCCAAAGGTCAGCTCGGCGCCGCAGTTCACGCACTCCACGTGCGCGTCCTGGTCGGCCACGCCCTCCTCGTACACGGGGCACTCCACGCCAAACCACACCACCTTGTTGTCCACGGCCTCGGCGATGGAGGCCGTCACCTGGCAGTCGGCGTCCAGCACGAGCACCGTCTCGGGCGAGCTCTTGGCCGCCTCCACGATGTAGTCGCGCGCGGTGGTCCAGCTGGTGTAGCGATCAACCTGGTCGCGGTAGAGGTTGGTGACCACCATCACCTGCGGGCGGATGGCAGGCAGCATGTACTTGCTGCCACCCTCGTCGCTCTCGATAACGGCCCAGTCGCTCTTGCGCCGGCCGCCCACGGTGCTGTCGAGGCAGAGCGTCGTGGCGATGCCCTGCTCGAGGTTGGTGGACGAGGGGTCGTAGGCGGCGGTGCCGTAGGTGTTGATGACGGCCTGCTGCACGATGTGGGTCGTGGTGGTCTTGCCGTTGGTACCGGTGATGACAATGGACTTGTGGCCGCGCGAGAGCTCGGCGATGATGTTGGGATCGACCTTGAGCGCAATCATGCCAGGCAGCGAGCGGCCCGTACGCCCCAGCAGGCGCATGGCGCGGTGGGTGGCCTTGCAGATCGCGATGGCGGCACTTGATCTGATGGACATGGCAGACAACTCCTTGCGACGTCGGACAGATGCGACGCAAGCAGTATAGAAGAAGCGCGGGCGAGGCAGGCGCACCCGGCGGGAGCGTTTCCAAACCGATACCAAAACCGCAGCTTGGCGCAAATGGCCTATCATCGTATGCACAAAATGGCATCCGGAGGCCCACATGCGCAAGACCTACATCACCACCATGCCCGACCAGGCGGGCGCCTTCCTCACCGCGAGCAAAGCCATCGCCGAGTGCGGGGGCAACATCGTCCGCGTCAACTACAACCGCGCCGTGGACACGCGCACCCTGCTCATCGAGGTCGACGCCACCGAGAGCCAGCAGGAGCTCATCGCCGCACGCCTCAAGGACATCGAGTACCTCATCGACGACCCGGGCATGCGCCAGATCATCCTTATCGAGCTCGTGCTGCCCGACAAGCCCGGCTCGCTGGTGCCCACGCTCGAGGTCATCAAGCGCCACGAGGTCAACATCCCCTACATCAACTCGCAGGAGAACGGCACCCCCTACCAGAACTTCAAGATGGGCCTTCTGGTGGAGAACACCGCCGAGATCAAGGACCTGCTCGACGACCTCTCCAAGATCTGCGAAGTGCGCGTGCTGGACTACGAGGCCACCGACCGCCTGCTCGACAGCACCATCTTCTATGTCACCTTTGCCAACAGGCTGCGCGAACTGCTGGGCCTCTCGCAGGACGAGACCAACGGCGCCCTGTCGTACGCCAACAAGGTCATGCAGGTGGTGGACAAGCGCGACGAGATCCCCGAGGAGGTCTTTGGCCAGATCGAGCGCTTTGCCCAGATGATCATGGACAACAAGGGCACGCAGTTCGACGCGCGCGTGACCAAGCGCAAGCTCGCCGACAAGCTCACCATGTACATGATCGAGCCGCCCTTTGGCTGCAACACCTACATCCTCGAGTACTACGGCGCGCTGTTGTTCATCGACTGCGGCCTGGGCTGCTTCGAGCCCGAGATGACCGAGCTGCTCGACGACCTCTTTGGCGACTTTGCCAACCGCCGCAAGAGCGTGATCGTAACGCACCCCGACATCGACAACGCCGGCCTGGTGCGCCTCTTCGACACGGTCTACCTCAACCGCACGAGCTACTCCAACTACTCCAAGGAGAGCAAGGGCCTGCCCAGCTACCGTGAGCGCAACCCGCTGCACGCGCCGTACAACTCTCTCAGCAAGATCCTCTCGGGTTACGAGGTGCCCCAGCTGGGCCGCTGCGTGGTCATTGGCGGACGCTCCGACGACGACCCGCTCGAGCTCATCGGCAGCATGCGCTTTGGCGACTGGACCTTCAAGGTCATCGAGGGCGAGGGTGGCCACTCGCGCGGCGAGACCATCGTCACCTGCCCCGAGCTCAAGCTCGCCTTCACCGGCGACCTCATGATCAACGAGCGCGGCCTGACCGACCTCCAGCGCGAGTTCATGGAGCTCCAGCCGCACCTGCGCTGCAGCTACGACACCAACCCCGAGCTGGCCGCCGTCATCCGCAAGGAGCTGCGCATGGAGCTGGGCAGCTACACCATCTGCCCCGGCCGCGGCGCCATCATCGAGTAGCAGCACCGCCAGACGCGAGCCCATGGGACAAGAACGGACGCGCCTTGTCCCGTAGCTCCCAAAAGGAATGCTGAACACAAAGGGGTTACCCCTTTGTGTTCGAAGTCGGCGGACACGCGGTCTGCTGCGTCGCTAGATGCGGCGCCTGCCGTGGCGGTGCAGGCGCACGGTGCTCAGGTCGATGTTGATACCCAGGATGATCTTGGCCAGCCACAGGAAGAAGACCAGCACCAGGATGGGGATGATGCACGAGGTGACGATCATCACCGCGAGGGCCTCGATGAAGTTGTTGAGCGAGTTGCGTGCGCCATCGGTGAGCTTGCCCAGCTCCTCGGGCATCCCGAGCAGGAACGACAGCGGGTTGCTCGAGTCCGTCGCCTGCCCGTCGTCGGCGGACTCCTCGATGGCCTCGGTGGTCTGTTCGGCGGTCTGGATGGTCTCCTGGATGGACGCCTCGTAGGTGTCCTCGATCATGCCCGAGACGAACACGCTCGCAGGCACGACGCAGAAGATGGCGAGCGCGAACAGCACCAGCTTGAAGGACAGGCGCGACAGCATGGCGCGGCCCACGGGATGGTTCCACAGGGCGAGCGCGCCCACCAGCAACGCGCATGCCACGGGTACCAGCACCTTGAACGAGGCGAAGCCCATGATGGTGAGCAGGTACTTCTCCAGGTAGATGGCGGCAAGCACCACCAGGAAGTCGGAGCTCAGGTCGACGAGCTTCTCGGCGATGGGCGTGCCCGCGTCACCCGGCAGCAGCGAGATCGTCGCCGACGATGCCGTAGAGGCCCCGATGAGGCTCATGACCGTGTCCTTCTTCTGGTCGAGCACGGAAACCGTCTTGGCAAAGGTCTCGGGCTTCGAGAAGAACGACCCCACCACGAAGAACGAGAGCAGCCCGACGGCGATGGCCGCAACGATGCCCGCGATGCGCAGGCGGCTTGCCGTCTGGGGGTTCATGGGTTCGTTGTGGGCGGGTCCGTCCAGATACGCCTGCCCATCCGTCCGCGTCAGCTCATCAGCCATCGTAGACCTCCATGTCGCATCGCCGAGTCGACTCCCCCTCATTCTATCGCGCGGCCGCAGGCGATGCGCGCAGGGCCGCACGTCCGCACCCAACGGCTTATTCGCCTTGTCGGCGGCGCCTCGCACCGCCGTGCGTCGCAGGCGCGTCTGGCCGTGCGGACATCGCGCGTGGGCCTCCGATACAATTGATGTCTGATGTGGGCCACCCATGCCCAGACCCACACGACCGTCCATCCCGCTGCGATGGGAGTCCCTCATGAACTGCCCCAACTGCGGACACGCCATCATCGAGGAAGCGGCCTTCTGCCCCTGGTGCGACCAGCCCGTTCCCGGCGCCCCCAGCTACGACGACTACGTCTACGAGGCCTTCATCAGCTATCGCCACCTGCCGCACGACCACGAGGTGGCCGTGCGCCTGCAGCGCGCGATCGAGGGCTTCCGCATCCCCAAGGCCCTGCGCACGGACCCGGACAGGAAGCGTCTGGGCAAGCTCTTCCGCGACGAGGACGAGCTGCCCATTGCCAGCTCGCTCCCCGACCAGATCGGCGAGGCCCTCAAGCGCTCGCGGACGCTCATAGTGATATGCAGCCGGCAGACGCGTGCGAGCCAGTGGGTGCAGCGCGAGGTCGAGCTCTACGCCTCCTACCATGGACGCAGCCGCATCCGCATCGCCCTTGTCGAGGGCGAGCCCGACGAGAGCTTCCCGCCGCTGCTGATGACCAAGACCGTCGTCGCCGACGATGGCACCTCCACGCTCGTCGAGGAGGAGCCCCTCGCGGCGGACTTCCGCGACCTCTCGCGCAAGCACTTCGATACCGAGCGGCTGCGCCTCGTGGCATCCATCATCGGCTGTGGCTACGACGACCTGCGCCAGCGCATGCGTGCGCGCAGACAGCGCGTCGCCCTTGCGGTCGCGTCGGCAGTGTCCGCACTCTCGGTGTCGTTCGGGTCGTTCGCCCTCTGGCAGCGCGCGCAGATCCGCCAGAACTATCGTCTGGCGCAGATCAACGAGTCCGAGCTGCTGGCCGAGGAGGCAAACGAGCTGATCGACCAGGGCGACCGCTATCAGGCGGTGGCGGTGAGCCTTTCCGCGCTCCCCCAAACCGCCGACGCGACCGATCGTCCCTACGTCCCCGCAGCGCAGATGGCCCTGGAACGGGCGCTGAACATCTACCCCAACAGGGTCGACAACTTCTACTGGACGACCGACTTCTCGCTGGGCGGACTCGAGAGGGCTGGCGCCGCCTATGGTTCCGACGGCTCGATCGCAGCCTGCGATGCCGAGGGTGCCATCCACGTGTTCGACCGCGACGGATACGAGACGGGCGCCATAGCCGCGCAGGCCGCTCCGCGGGTCGCGGGCGAGGGCACGGCCTACACCCACACGCCACTGCTGCACTTTGCGGACAAGGGTCTGCTGTGCGTGGGCGTCGAGACGGTCGCGCTCTATGACCTCGAGACCCTGGAGCAGGTCTGGTCCCTCGACCTCCAGGGATGCACGCCAAGCTCCGCCTTTGCAGCGAGCGCCGACGACTCGCTCTTCACGTTGACGGTCCAGGGCGAGAAGGCCGACGCCAGGCGCACGGTCGTCATGCGTACCGAGGATGGCTCGGTCGTCGACGAATTCTCCTACGACGGCCATAGCCGGCCTGCGGATGTCCTGAGCCTCGAGAATCCCTGTGCCGCCTTCTCTGACGATGGGTCGAGGCTTGCCGTCGGCGTCGACGGATACGTCTATGCGATCGACCGTTCGACGGGTGACGTCAGACAGACGAAGCTCGCCCAAGACGAGGCGGTCGCGCTGCAGTTTTTGGGCGACGACCTCCTCGCGCTTTCGGAGCAGACGCTGGGGGCAGACACGTCCGCACTCGTGCAGCAGGCAACGGTGCAGCGACTGGGCCCATCCCTGGAGGAGATCTGGTCGCACACCACCCAAGAGTCGGTCTCGGTGAGCGCCGACGGGTCGTATCTCGCGTCGCGGGCGGGATTCTACGGGTCGTTCCCCGACGGTGAGGGCGATGGCGACCAGGAGTTCGTGCTCCTTCGCAGCGCCATAGTGGCCCTCGACGCGCAGACGGGGACGGAGACCTACAGATACGAGCCAAAGGAGCCCATCCTCGACTGCATGGGCATCGGCGACTCGTACTATCTCGCCACAACCGCGGGAAACGTGGTCTTCCACTGCGTCGACGAGTCCGTCTCCACATGGAACTCCTTCAACGCGAACCTCGGAGAGGCGACGGCCGCCCACTTCCATGTGTATCAGGGCGGCATATCGCTCGTGCTCTGGAATGCGGATCCGAGCAGATGCCGCGTGTACGACTTTGGCGGGATGGGCATTCTTGCCAGCGAGCGATATGCCCTGGAGACCTACGAGACGACGACCGAAACCACTCCCGTCTGGTCGCAGAACGCCCTGCTCACCACCGAGGGGATCAGCCTGCTTGACCAGGAGACCCTCGAGACGACGCGCGTGGTCCCCCTCGACGAGATCGCCCCCCTGTCGGATGCGGACCATCTGGGCATGTATCGTGCGGGCAACGGGTCGCTCTACGCCTACTCCCCCGTTCGGCAGGCTGGCAAGACCTCCAGCCTCGTCTATGCCCTCTCACCGGAGGGTGCCGAACAGGACGGCTCCTTCACCCTTGACGGCATGGCGCTCGACCCGAGCGACCCCACCGCTCTCAAGGAGTACGAGGCGACGGATGGCACGACCGTCCTGCTTGCCCACGACCAGCAGAGCGTCTGCCTTCTGGACCCCTCCACGGGAGAGATGCTCTGTCAGATCGCGTGCGACGAGCCCGTCAACGACTGCTGGTACGCGCAAGGGAAGATCGTCGTGAGCCATGGGTACGCGAAGATCAACCATGCCGCCGCCCAGCTCCTCCTTGGCCGCATGGACTATCTGTCGAGCACCACTGCCGGCGTCCGGCTGAAGACGTACCGCGCCTCCGACGGAAGCGAGCTCGAGTCGCTCTGGGATGGCGCACAGCCTTGGGACGGCCTGCGCTCGTGCACATCGATCGACAGCACGGGCACGCGTCTCGCGATCGCCTGCACCGACGGCTCCGTGCGCCTCTACGACGTCGAGCACGACAATCTCGTCTGGGAATCCGCAAAGGTCGAGAACGGCTTCCAGTGCGTCTACGTCGACGGGACGACGGGCAACGTCCTCATGCAGGATCGCGCGGGTTACCTCATCCTGCTCTCGGGAGCTGACGGCACCCCGCTCAAGACCTCATCGCTCACCGTGGAGGGCATCAGCTCGGTGAGCGCCACGCAAGACGGCAGCCTCGTGCAGGCCACCTACCGCCGCCAGGATGTCTTCGAGAGCAACGGCCTCATCGTCATCTCCCTGGACCCGGACAGCTTCGGGCCGGTAAGCGAGATCCCGCTCGGACTCTTCCGCAACGCAAGCGGGACGCGTGTCGCGCTGCGCAACGAGTTCCACAACCGTTCCGTGCTCGTCTGCCCCTGCCTCTCGCTCGAGCAGCTCATCGGCATCGCGAACGCGACGGTCGAGTATCACCCCATAAACGACTACGAGAGCCTGATATATCGTCTGGGAGGCTAGGCCGAACGACACGAGAGGCCGAGCGACGAGATAACCCCTGGACCTTACAGCAGCTTGCGCTTGCGCAGCAGCAGCGCCAGCGCGATGCAGGCGCCCAGCGTGATGAAGTTGATGATGGCAAAACCGTGGGCCGCGTCGGCCAGCGGCATCCACTGCCCTGCCACGTTCATGCCATACGCGCCGCTGATCACCGTGGGAATGGACAGAATGATGGTCACCGAGGTCAGGCGCTCCATCACACTGTTGAGGCGCGAGTCCATGAGCGTGGACACCAACTCACGCGTGCCGTCGATGATCTCGCGATAAATCTGGGCCATCTCGATGGCCTGCTGGTTCTCGACGATTGCGTCGTCGAGGATGTCGCGGTCCTCGGCCTGGTTGAGATGGCCGTAGCGCGTGAGGCGGTTGAGCACGTTGGCGTTGCCGCGCAAAGACGTGGTGAAGTAGACCAGCGTCGACTCCAGCTCGTGCAGGCGAATGAGGTCTGCCTCGCCCTCCACGTTCTCGATGCGCTCCTCGAACTCGGTGCGCGTGCGATCGATACCGGCCAGCACCTGCTGGTAGCGCAGGGCGATGCGCAGCATGATGCGGTACACGAAGGCAAGGCGGTTGCTGGTGTCGACGTCGCGGATGCGCGTGTCGTGGAACGACCTCAGCACCGACGTCTCCTCGGAGCACACCGTGAGCACGTTGTCCTGGGTGAGGATGATGCCCAGCGGGATGGTGTTGTAGGTCTGCTCGTGGTGGCGCTCCTCGCGCGCGGGTATGTCCACGACGATAAGGGTGTAGTCGTCCTCGGTCTGTACGCGCGCCTTCTCCTCTGGGTCGATGGCGGCAAGCAGGTCGTCCTCGTCGATGCCCAAGGCTTGGGCTATCTGCACGGTCTCCTCCGAGGTGGGGCTGGTCAGCTCGATCCATGCTCCCGGAACGATTTGGTCTTGGCGACGCATCTCGCGTCCGTATGAGCGGTACACCTCGATCATCTGGCCCCCTTTCGTGTAGCGCCTATCCTACTCCTCTTGAGCGCGGCCGCTCCCCGAGCAATTGACATGGAATCGTTCCCGCACCGCCTGCGACGCCGCCGCAAGGAATATCCTCAACGTGTATGCATCTGGCGCCACGGCATCCTCGCGGCGCACGACCGGCACGACGCTCCTCTAGAGAGGAAGGCTCATTCATGCCCAACAAGAGCTGGGAGGTTGGCTTCCACCTCCGTTCGCCTCGCAACTGGCTCAACGACCCCAACGGCCTGTGCCAGTTCCGCGGGCAGTATCATTTCTTCTACCAGTACGACCACGACTGGCCGACGGTCGACCAGAAGGCCTGGGGCCTCTACACCTCGCCCGACCTGGTGCACTGGAGCTACCAGGGCGTGCCGCTGCAGCCCTCCATCGCCGAGGACCGTCACGGTGTCTTTAGCGGCTCCGCCTTCGTGGAGCGCGGGGCGGCACCCGACGGTGGCGACGCGCTGCGCCTGTACTACACCGGCAACGTGGTCTCGCCGGTGCTCGGACACAGCCCCAAGGACTTCGATTACGTCTACGCGGGCCGCGAGCAGAACACCATCACCTGCCTGGCCACCCACCCCGAGGGCTCGCCTGACGGCTTCCTCGAGCTCGGGCCGCGCCAGGTGCTGCTGCGCAACAGCGACTATCCCGAGGAGTGCACCTGCCACGTGCGCGACCCCAAGGTCTGGGAGCAGGACGGCAGCCGCTGGATGCTGCTGGGCGGACGCCACATCGACAACCGCGGCATGTGCCTGCTCTACGAGTCTGCCCCCGACGACGGCATCAACTGGACCTTCCGGCACTTTGTGGACTCCGAGTACGCCTTTGGCTTCGTGTGGGAGTGCCCCAACATCGTGCGTCTGGACGGGCACGAGTACCTGGCCATCTCACCGCAGGGTCTGCCACGCCTGCAGGACCGCTGGTTCAACCGCTGGACGCCCGGCTACTTCGAGCTGCCCCAGGGCCAGCGCCTCATCGACACGCTAGTCGTCGACGAGCGCTTCTTTGTGCAGTGGGACTTTGGCCACGACTTCTATGCCCCGCAGACCTTCGTGGACGACGCCGGCCGCACGATTCTGGTGGGCTGGATGGGCACCTTCGACGACAACTACACCAGCGTGCCCGACGGACTCGACTGGTGGCACTGCATGACCGTGCCGCGCATGCTCGCCCGCCGCAGCGACGGCCGCATCCTGCAGACGCCTGCCCCTGAGCTCGAGGAGCTGCGCGGCGAAGCGCAGGAGCTCGGCGCCCAAGCCACCGTTGCCGGACGTCTGGCCGACATCGCGCTCACAGACATCCAGGGAGAAGGCGCGCTGACCCTCGACGACAGCCTCCAGATCTTCTATGAGGGCGGGCGCCTGGGCATCCGCTATCTCGACGAGACATCCGCCGCCGGTCGCAAGGACCGTTCCATCCCACTCGACGCGCTCTGTGACCTGCGCGTACTGGTGGACGGCTCGGCCGTGGAGATCTTTGCCAACGGCGGTGCCGAGACCTTCGCCTCGCGCTGGTTTGGCCCCGAGAAGGCCGAGCTCGACGTAAGCTGCAGCCTGGCCGCAACGGGTACCGTCTGGCCCATGCGCGACACCATGGCCCAGATGTACGCCACCGCCGAAGCCCCGGTCATCGACTTCGTGGGCTGGAACGAGGCCTTCGGCAAGTAGGAACAAGGGAGAGTCGGACAACGGGGACGGTTCCCGCTGTCCGAAAACGAGAGACACCCCGTCACCATCAACCCGTTCGACCGCGGAGAACCGTCCCCGACGATCGGAACGAAAGGAGCACACCACATGAAGCTTTCCAACAAGTGCATGCTCATCACCTACGCCGACAGCCTCGGCGAGAACCTCAAGGACCTCAAGGAGGTGCTCGACACCCATCTGGACAAGGCAGTGGGTGGTGTGCACATCCTGCCGTTCTTCCCCAGCTCGGCCGACCGCGGCTTTGCCCCCATGCGCTACGACATCGTGGACCCCGACTTCGGCGACTGGGAAGACGTCAAGGCCATCGGCGATGACCGCTACCTGATGTTCGACTTCATGATCAACCACATCTCGCGCCAGTCCCCCTACTTCCAGGACTTCCTGGCCAAGAAGGACGACAGCGAGTTTGCCGACTTCTTTATCCGCTACAAGGACTTCTGGGCGGCCGAGGGCGGCTTCCCCACCGACGAGCAGGTGGACGCCATCTACAAGCGCAAGCCGCGCGCACCCTACGTCGAGGCCGAGTTCGCCGACGGCACCACCGAGAAGGTCTGGTGCACCTTTGGCGAGGAGCAGATCGACATCAACGTCAAGAGCGAGCGCGCCCAGCGCTTCTTCCGCGAGACGCTCGAAAACATGGCCGCCAACGGCGCCTCCATCATCCGTCTGGACGCCTTTGCCTATGCCTGCAAGCGCGCAGGTGGCAGCTGCTTCTTCGAGCAGCCCGACACGAGCAACCTGCTCGACGCCATGCAGGACGTGCTGGGCGCCGACATCATGGTCCTGCCCGAGATCCACGAGCACTACACCATGCAGTTCAAGGTGAGCGAGATGGGCTACTGGGTCTACGACTTCGCGCTGCCGGTGCTGACGCTGCACGCCCTGTACTCCGGCGACGGCCAGTACCTCAAGCGCTGGCTGGACATGAGCCCCAAGCACCAGTTCACCACGCTCGACACCCACGACGGCCTGGGCATCGTGGACGTCAAGGACCTGCTGCCCGACGACCAGACCGACTGGGTCAAGGAGAAGATGTTCTCCGAGGGCGCCAACGTCAAGAAGATCTACAACACCGAGGCCTACAACAACCTGGACATCTACCAGGTCAACACCACCTACTACAGCGCGCTGGGCAACGACGACGCGGCCTACGACCTGGCCCGTGCCATCCAGATGTTTGCCAAGGGCATCCCCATGGTCTACTACGTGGGCCTGCTCGCCGGCAAGAACGACCTCGAGCTGCTCGAGTCCACCAAGGAGGGGCGCAACATCAACCGCCACTACTACAGCAAGGCCGAGATCGCCGGCGAGGTCGAGCGCCCGGTGGTCAAGGAGCTGCTGCGACTCATGGAGCTGCGCAACACGCACCCCGCCTTCGACATCGAGGGCGAGCTCGAGGTCACCTGCGGCGAGGACGGCTCGTTCAGCATGCGCCGCACCTCCGGTGACGCCTGGGCACAGCTCGACGCCAACCTGAAGGACCACACCTACGAGGTCACCTGCTCGTAGGACATTCGGCAATGAGCGCGCGGTGGGGGGTCACAAAAGCTCCACCGCGCGCCTCAGGTGGAATCGTTCTCACTACCGCACGCATATCTAGCAGGCATTTTTCTCGATTCATTAGCGGTGGCACTGAGTCTCGCGCTTACGATGGAGAGGAGGGGATTCTTATCAATAACGGATCGGGCAACATGGACATTAACGAAATCGCAAGAATGGCAGGCGTTTCTCGCGCGACCGTCTCGCGGTTTCTGAACAATGGCTATGTGAGTCAAGAGAAGCGTAAGCTCATCAGCAAGGTCATCAAGGAGACGGGTTACGTCCCCTCGCAGTCGGCGCAGCAGTTGCGCACCGGCAAGACCAACCTGGTGGGCATCATCATCCCCAAGATCAACAGCCAGTCGGTGGCCCGCATGGTGGCGGGCATCACCGAGCGTCTCTCGGGCACGTCCTACCACACGCTGCTCTCCGACACGCACAACGACCCCGATGAGGAGATCCGCTGCCTCAGGGTCATGGCGGACCGCCCACGCGTCGACGGCGTCATCTTTATCGCCACCGTGGTCACCGGCGAGCACATAGCCGCCCTCAAGGCGCTCAACACCCCGGTGGTCATCCTCGGTCAGCACGTCAAGGGCTTTAGCTGCGTGTACCACGACGACTACCGCGCCACCTTCGACGTGGCCAAGATCGCCCTGCGCACCGCCCGGCACCCCGGCTACATTGGCGTACGCGACGACGACGTGGCAGCTGGCGCCATGCGGCACCGCGGCTTCATCGACGCCTGCCACGCCGCCGGCATCGAGCCGGCGCCCGAGGCCCAGGCCACGGGCGACTTCAGCGTGGAGTCGGGCTACCTCTGCTGCGAGCAGATCATGGATGCCGTGCCCGAGACCGACGCCATCGTCTGCGCCACCGACGACATGGCCTACGGCGCCATCACCTGCCTGCGCGAGTACGGCCACACCGTGCCCGACGACGTGCAGGTCACCGGCATCGGCGACTCGGAGCTCTCCCGCATCCTCATGCCCTCGGTGACCTCCGCCCACCTGTTCTACAAGACCAGCGGGCGCGAGGCGGCCAAGATGCTCCTCGAGGCGATGGACGATGGCGACGAGGTCCCGCGGCAGCTCAAGATAGGCTACGAGATCTACGGGCGCAACTCCACCCGCTAGCACGTGTCCCGACAAAAGGGGGTCAACTGGACAGTGAAAGGGGTAACCCCCTTTTGTTCGTTGAGGCAGACAGCGGGGCCGGTAGGCTCCACGCAGAGAGGCTCCTTACCGTAACCTGTCATCAAATCGGCTGATAGGGGCCGTTTTGGCGACAAATTCACGCTACACTTACATGAACCGACCAAACAGACCGGCAAGGGCACCATGACCAACAAAGAAGTCGCAGAGCTCGCAGGCGTATCGAGCGCCGCAGTCTCGCGCTTCCTCAACGGAGGGTACCTCTCCGAGGAGAAGCGCGAGCGCATCGCCGCCGCCATCGAGCAGACCGGCTACGTGCCCTCCGCCAACGCCCGCATCCTGCGCATGAAGAAGTCGGACACCGTGGGCATCGTGCTCACCAAGAGCGACGACTCCACCCTGACCGGCGTCACCGCCGGCCTGGAGAAGTACCTGTTTGCCGCAGGGTACGGCGCCTCGCTCGCCTACGTGGGCGACGAGGCTAACGCCGACTTCAACGCCATGCGCTCCATGCTCGAGCGCCAGATCGACGGCATCGTACTCATCAGCTCGGCACCGGTGCCGGGCAACCTCGAGCTGTTCGAGCGCGCCCGCGTGCCCATCGTGATCGTGGGCCAGCACGCCCGCAACCGCAACTGCGTGCGCTTCGACAACTTTGGCGCCGCCTACGACCTGGCCTCCTCGCTCGGCTGCACCATGACCAGCCGCATCGCCTACATCGACGCCGGCAAGCGGTACCGCTCCTTTGGCAGCGACCGCCGCAAGGGCTTCCTCGCCGGCCTGGAGCGCGTGGGCCTGCCCGAGCAGAACATCACCGTGGTGACCGGCGGCTTCTCGGTCGACGAGGGCTACTACGCCGTCAAGAAGCTGCTCGCCAGTGGCAACGAGTACGACGTCATCTCGTGCGCCACCGACGCCATGGCCGCCGGAGCCATCAAGGCCATCCGCGAGCGCTACGGCAACACCCGCCGCGCCAAGATGCCGCGCGTCACGGGCTTTGGCAACGACCCCATCCTGCAGGCGGTGGCCGGACCCATTCCCACGGTGCGCTTCGACTATGAGGAGTGCGGCATCAAGGCTGCCGAGATGATGGTCGACCTGCTCAAAGGCAACGTCAAGAGCGTCGCCAGCATGGTGCTGGGCTACAAAGTCGTGGGCATCTAGGCCCCGAGCGGTACGTACCCCCCGCCATTTCCAAAAAATGGGTGGTTTGGCATTGCTATGCAATGTGAAATCGATTACAGTTCTTTTTCGAGGTCGTTCATCTTTTCTCCATGTGAGCAAGTGTGTAATTGATTTCACTTTTGGCGGCAGGATGACGTCTCGCTGCGCGAGGAGCCCGGAGCATGCCGGTGGGCTGGCGCCGCCCCAGGCACATCGCGTGTCTATACGAAAGGATGGAACACGCAACAAGGAGGTATCAATGGCACTAGATGTCGCACAGGCAGCCAGGGAGATCCTGGCCGCAGTCGGTGGCCCCGAGAACGTCGTCTCGGCAGCTCACTGCGCAACCCGCCTGCGTCTGGTCATCGCAGACGACTCCAAGGTGGACCCCGAGGCCGTCGAGGACGCACTCGGCGCCAAGGGCAACTTCCAGGCCTCTGGCCAGCTGCAGATTATCTACGGCACCGGCACCGTCAACAAGGTCTATGACGAGTTCTGCAAGCAGGGCAACATCTCCGCCGTCTCCAAGGAGGAGCTCAAGGAGGTCGCCGCCGGCAACCAGAACAAGTTCATGGCTGCCATCAAGGTGCTCTCCGACGTGTTCGTGCCCATCATCCCGGCCATCGTGGCCTCCGGTATGCTCATGGGCATCATGGGCGCCATCGAGTTCATGGGCAACGCCGGCTACTTCGTACTCGACACCAACAGCGTCTGGTGGCGCATCGCCGGCCTGATCAACGCCTGCGCACTCGCTAACCTGCAGATTCTGCTGGGCTTCTCTGCGGCCACCGTCTTTGGTGGCAACCCCTACCTGGGTGCCTCCTTCGGTGCGCTGCTCATCAGCGGCAGCTTCATCAACGCCTACGGCGCGGCTGACGCCATCGCCAACGGCACCATGATCACCCTCGACGTGATCCCCGGCCTCTACAGCATCGACTGGATCGGCTACCAGGGCCACGTCATCCCCATCCTGGTGGGCGTCTGGATCCTGTGCCAGATCGAGAAGAAGATGCACCAGATCGTGCCCGACATGTTCGACCTCTTTGTGACGCCGCTCGTGTCGGTCTCCGGTGCCGCTTACATCACCATCCTGTTCATCGGCCCGATCTTCGTCTGGCTCGAGAACGCCATCCTCGGCCTGCTCCAGGCCCTGCTCTCCGTGCCGTTTGGCCTGGGCTACATCCTCATCGGCCTCATCTACTCGCCCTCCGTCGTCACCGGTCTGCATCAGATGTACACCACCATCGACGTCTCGATGCTCGGTAACCTCGGCGTGACCTACTGGCTGCCCATCGCCTCTGCCGCCAACATCGCCCAGGGCGGCGCCTGCCTGGCCGTGGCCCTCAAGACCAAGAGCGAGAAGACCAAGGCTCTGGCCATCCCCTCCGGCATCTCCTGCCTGCTGGGCATCACCGAGCCCGCCATCTTCGGCGTGAACCTGCCCAAGCTCAAGCCGTTCCTGGCTGGCATGGCCGGCGCTGCCGTTGGTGCCTTCATCTGCTCGCTGACCAAGCTCGGCGCCACCGGCACCGGCGTCACCGGCCTCTTTGGCATCCTGCTGTGCATCAACCAGCCGGTGCAGTACATCATCATGTTCGCCGCCTCCTTCGGCGTGGCCTTCGCCCTCACCTGGATGCTCTACAGCGACGAGCCCGACAAGAAGAAGGCTCCCAAGGCCGCCGCTCCGGCAGCCCCCACGCACGTCGACGCCATCGACGAGGCCAACGTCCTGGCCAGCCCCATGACTGGCAACGCCAAGGCCATGTCCGACGCCCCCGACGCCGTGTTCGCGAGCCTCGCCATGGGCAACGGCGCCGTGGTCGAGCCCACCGCGGGCGAGGTCTACTCCCCCGTCTCTGGCACCGTTACCATGCTCTTTGACACCAAGCATGCCATCGGCCTGGCCGGCAACGACGGCACCGAGGTGCTCATCCACATCGGCGTCGACACCGTCGAGCTCGAGGGCAAGCCCTTCACCGCTCACGTGGCCGCTGGCGACGCGGTCAAGGCAGGCGACCTGCTGATCACCGCTGACCTCGACGCCATCGAGGCCGCTGGCAAGCCCACGGCCACCATGGTCATCGTCACCAACACCGACGACTACGCCTCCGTCACCCCGCTGACAGGCGCCGTCACCGCCGGCGACAAGCTGGTGACCGTGGCCAAGTAGCCAGTTCCGTCCCGGTGGGTGACGCCACTGGATGGTAGATCGGCCAAACTTCCCTTTTCCTACCGTTTCCACAAGACCCACCAGACGGCGCCCGCAGCAATGCGGGCGCCGTTCTTTGCGTGGCGCTTCCACACGCGTCCCGTGCCAAAGCCGTCAACTCTGGCGCCACGGGCAGCCACCTCAAAGGGCCGCCTCGGCACACTGTACAAAAAGGTGTGCCAATGGCCGCACTTTGCTTCATTATTTGCCCATTTACTGTTCACAAATCCTACAAAAGACGGTAGAATCGGAGCCTGTGGGAACGATTTCACAGCTTGTTTGGCCGCGAGCTGTGCCATCGCCCACAAAACGTGTCTTGTGGAAACGGTAGGAACAACACGAAAGGGAGGGTGTTATGGCAGCTGAACACGCACAGGCAGCCAAGGAAATCCTCGCCGCAGTCGGTGGTCCCGAGAACGTCGTCTCGGCAGCTCACTGCGCAACCCGTCTGCGTCTCGTCATCGCAGACGACTCCAAGGTGAACATGGACGCCGTCGAGGACGCCACGCTCGCCAAGGGCAATTTCCAGGCCGCTGGCCAGCTTCAGGTCATCTACGGCACCGGCACCGTCAACAAGGTCTTCGACGAGTTCTGCGCCCAGGGCAACATCGCCGTCGGTTCCACCGACGACGCCAAGGCCGCAGCAGCCGCCAAGGGCAACCCCATCCAGCGCGCCACCAAGGCTCTGGGCGACGTCTTCGTCCCCATCATTCCCGCCATCGTGGCCTCCGGTCTGATGATGGGCCTCACCGAGGGCATCAACAACGCCATGGGCGGCGCCCTCGACCTCAACCCCTGGTACGTTCTGATTCACACATTCTCTAACGCCTCGTTCGTCTTCCTGCAGATCCTCATCGGCTTCTCGGCTGCCCGCGTCTTCGGCGGCAACGAGTTCCTCGGTGGCGTCATCGGCATGATCATGAACCACACCGGCCTCATGAACGCCTGGTCCATCCCCGGCTCCCTGGGCTCCCTCATCGTCGGTAGCGACGCTGCCGCCCAGACCCTCGGTCTTGCCAGCGCCTCCGAGGCCACCGCTAGTGCCATCATGAGCGCCAACTACCTGCCCCAGGTCGCTCTGATCCCTGGCCTGCCGCTGCTGGGCGCTGTGCCCCTGCAGGGCTATCAGGGCCACGTCATCCCCGTCGTGGTTGCTGTCTTCATCATGTGCAAGCTCGAGAAGTGGCTGCACGAGCATGTGCCTGATATGTTCGACCTCTTCGTGACCCCGCTCGTGACCGTCCTGGTCACCGGCCTGCTCACCATGGTCGTCATCGGCCCGATCTTCTCTTGGGTCGAGGAAGGCGTCATGAACTTCTTCAAGTTCCTGCTGGGCATCCCGTTTGGCCTGGGTGGCGCACTTGCTGGCGCTATCTACCCGCTGACCGTCGTTCTCGGCGTGCACCACATGTTCAACGCGCTTGAGGCTGGCCTCGTGGCCCAGGGCGCTGACGCCTTCAACCCCATCATCTCCGCCGCCAACGTGGCTCAGGGTGCCGCCTGCTTCGCAGTCTTCCTGAAGACCGCCTCCGCCAAGAAGAAGGGCCTCGCCCTTCCCTCCGGCATCTCCTCGCTGCTGGGCATCACCGAGCCCGCCATCTACGGCGTCAACCTGCCCGCCGTCAAGCCGTTCATCGGCGCCATCTGCGGCGCTGCTGCCGGCGGCCTGATCAGCGCCTGGCTGGGCCTCTACTCCATCGCCTACGGCATCACCGGCATCTTCGGCTACCTCATCACCGCCGATGCCATGAAGTACACCATCGTCATCGCCGTCGCCTTCGCCGTGTCCTTCGCCGTGACCTTCATGCTCTACGCTGACGACGAGAAGACCAAGGCCGCTGCCGCCCGCGAGGCTGCCAAGGCCGAGGCTCCCGCCGCTCCGACCCAGGTCGACGCCGTCTCCGAGCCCGGCGTTCTGGCCAGCCCCATGACCGGCAACGCCATCGCCATGACCGACGCCCCCGACGCCGTCTTCGCGTCGCTGGCAATGGGCAACGGCGCCGTTGTCGAGCCCACCGCCGGTGAGGTCTACTCCCCCATCGACGGCACCGTCACCATGCTGTTCGACACCAAGCATGCCATTGGCCTGGCTGGTGCTGACGGCACCGAGGTCCTCATCCACATCGGCGTCGACACCGTCGAGCTCGCCGGTGGTCCCTTCGAGGCCCACGTCGCCGCTGGCGACACCGTCAAGGCTGGTCAGCTGCTGATCACCGCCGACCTCGACGCCATCACCGAGGCTGGCAAGCCCACGGCCACCATGGTCATCGTTACCAACACCGACGACTACGCCTCCGTCGAGCCCATCGTTGGCCCGACCACCGCTGGCGCCAAGCTCGTCACCTGCACCAAGTAAGTCGTCCCCACGACATACGCACTGCCTGGAGGGCGGTCGCAGCGATGCGGCCGCCCGCCTCTTCGTCTACGTCGCTTCTCACCGCACAGGCGAGTGTTTGCGAGCATTGGTCTCTCTCAGTCACCCTTCGGCAGCCTACGGCAGCGCCTGCTGCGGCATCTGACACCTGGTCAGCTACACTGTCTGAGCAAGCCACATGCACAGCCCCTGTGAGGGAGGGATCAGCATGACACCCTACGAGGCCATCGACGCACGCTTCTCGTGCCGCGCCTTTACTACAGAGCCACTCGACCAGGCGACCCTGGACGACCTTGCCAGCCTAGCCGCACGTCTCAGTGACCAGAGCGGGCTGCGCTTCGTGCTCGTGGGGCCAGACGATGGTGGCCCCGAACTCATACTCGCACCGCGCATGTTTGCCGGCGGTGTGAGCAGCTACATCGTCCTCCTCGGACCCGACAAAGACGACAGCCGCGAGTGCTTTGGCTACCTTGGAGAGAAGCTCGTGCTGCACGCCACTGCCCTGGGCCTGGGCACCTGTTGGGTCGCCGGGACCTTCGACCGCGACAGCGTGACCGTACCCCTGCAGGAGGGCGAAATCATCCACGACGTGATTCCCGTGGGACACATGCCCGCCAGACAGCCCTTTGCTCAGCGTGCCATCCGCGCGGGCCTGCGCAAGCGCGACAAGAAGCCTGCGGCGCTCTACCAGGGGCCGACCACGCTCGCCGAGGCACCCGACTGGGTGCGCTCGGGCATCGACGCCGTAATCAAGGGCCCCTCGGCCGTCAACCAGCAGCCCGTGGTGTTCGTGCAGGACCAGGCGGGCCTGCGCGCCACGCTGCCCAATGCCAAGCGCGACGTTGCCTACACCGACCTGGGCATTGCCAAGCTCCACTTCGAGCTGGGCGCCGAGGCCGCAGGCGTCCGCGGCAGCTGGCAATGGGGCACCGAAGGTATGTTCATGCCATTCTAGGGGCGTGCGATACAGGCCTCCCCTCACCTAGTGTATGCAGGCGGTCGCAAATGCGTGCGCGGTGCCACCGCCCCCATACCGTATGCTGTATTTGTCTGTGTGGAATCGTTTTCACGTCTCGATGAAAGGAGCCCGTCCACTATGATTTCCGTTACTGCTCTTGGTGAGGTGCTCATCGACTTTACCGACGCCGGCCTGTCCCCCGCTGGCCAGAAGCTCTTTGAGCGCAACCCCGGTGGCGCCCCCGCCAACGTGCTCGTCGCCCTCAAGAAGCTCGGCCATGACGTCGCCTTCATCGGCAAGGTCGGCAAGGACATGCACGGCGACTTCCTGCGCGAGACCCTCGAGACCAACGGCATCGACTGCACCGGCCTCATCTCCGACCCCGACTTCTTCACCACGCTCGCATTCGTCGCCCTGGACGAGAGCGGCGACCGCTCCTTCTCGTTCGCCCGCAAGCCCGGCGCGGACACGCAGCTCAAGCCCGAGGACCTGCCCCTCGACATCATCAAGGACAGCAAGGTCTTCCACGTCGGCTCGCTCTCCCTCACCGACGAGCCCGCCCGCTCCGCCACCATCGCAGCCCTCGAGGCCGCCAAAGCAGCGGGTTGCGTCATGTCCTACGACCCCAACTACCGTGACTCCCTGTGGACCTCTGCCGAGGCTGCCTCTGCGCAGATGCGCTCCCTCATCAAGTACATGGACCTCATCAAGATCAGCGCCGAGGAGTGCCCGCTGCTGACCGACTTCGAGGAGCCCGCCGAGGCCGCCGCGTCGTTGCTCGAGCAGGGTGCGAGCGTTGTCGTCGTCACGCTTGACGCCGACGGTGCCTTCGTCGCCACCAAGGACGGCTCGCGCATGGTGCCGAGCTTCCGCGTCGAGGCCGTTGACACCACGGGCGCCGGCGACTCGTTCTGGGGCGGCTTCCTCACCGCCTTCGTCGAGAGCGGCCTGGACCCCAAGAACGTGAGCATCGCGCGCGCCGCCCAGTTCGTGCGCTTCGGCAACGCCGTGGCAAGCCTGTGCGTCCGCAACCGTGGCGCCATCCCCGCCATGCCCGAGCGCAGCGACGTCGAAGAGGTCCTCGCCAACGCCGCCGACGAGGCGTAGGCACTGTTCCGCACAAGACGAGTGCGTCTGACGGGTGGTCCCCAGCAGAGGGGCCACCCGTTCTTTCGGATACGCCCTCTGACCGAAGATTGCGTCGGAGGATACCTAAAGCCAGTCCTGGCGCACCACAGTATCCCGTAAACTTGAGACTTGTGGTTCCTACAGGCGGCCACAGCACCTGCCGCCTACCAACGGAGGAGGAGTTTTATGAAGCGAATCTCTGCAGCATGGGTCAGCCTTATCGCCACACCAGCCCTCGCCCTCGTCCTTGTGGTCTCGCCGCTTGCCCTCACCGCCTGCTCGGGCGGCAGCTCAGACGAGTCAGCAGCAACGGAGACGACCGCCACGGAGGACGCGGAGGCCACCGACGACCAGGCCGCTGCGACCGATCAGGACTCAGAGGACGCGGCTGATGCCAGCTCGGATGAGGATGCCGGCGAGAACATCTTCGTAGACGAGCTCGGCACCCTCAACGTGTGCGCCATCGACGAGCTTGGCGTCATGCGCGATAAGTACGGCCTCGACTTCGGCAGCGTCCTCACCAACGATGGCAACGGCTACCTCTTTAACATGGACAGCAAGCGCTGGGAAAGCGATCACGGCTGGTTCCTCATCTATGACGAGACGGCAGAGGTCCTGCCAGGGCCCGCCAGCTACGACGTCACCCAGATAAATGCCGAGCAGGAGTTGGGCAAGCCATTCATTGCCGTCGTCGGCGTCTCGAAGGCGGACTACCCCGATATCCAGGATGCCTACAAGGCCGTCGCCGAGGGTCCGATGGGCGAATCGAAAGACCAGAAGTTCAATGACGACAACACGTGGGGCAAGGGTGTCGTCTACGGTGGCGCCGATGATTATCTCATCCTCGTCGGCGATGGGGGCGATGTGTGGCAGGTCGACATCATCCCCGATGCCGCAATGCAGCAGGCACTCTACATGCAGCTCACGGGAGAAACCTCCCTTGATTATGTCGAAGCGTACGTCAAGACGCCCGAGGGAACGCTTATCTAGGAGTGACTCAAAGGGGAGTATCCCTTTTGAGTCAGCGCAGGGCTAACAACACCGCCAACCGAGGGGGCAGTCGCATATGCGGCTGCTCCCTCCCTCATGCCCACATGCCGTGCGATACTGAGAACGTTCTCAGCGCAACGAGAGGAGACCACCCATGCAAATGCACGTCAACCTCGACTATCGCCAGCATAACTGGAGGCTCGGGTTCCACCTTCAGACCGCAGTGGGCTGGCTCTCCGACCCCAACGGCCTGTGCCAGTTCAACGGCGAGTACCACATCTTCCACCAGTACGCCCCGCGCTGGCCGTGGGCCGGCCACGGCTGGGGCCATTGGACCAGCCGCGACCTAACCACCTGGGAATTCCACCGCGGCGCAATTATCCCCGAGATGGAGCTGGATAAGAACGGCAGCTACTCGGGCAGTGCCGTTGTGCGCGACGGCGAGATGTGGTGCTACTACACCGGCAACGTGCTGGAGCCGGGCGAGCACAACTACGACTACGACGGCCGTCAAGCCAACGAGACGCTCGTCATCAGCAAGGACGGCCGCACCTTCTCCGACCGTAAGCTGGTGCTGGACAACAGCGGCTACCCCGATTACTGCAGCTGCCACGTGCGCGACCCCAAGGTCTGGTGGCAGAACGACACCTGGAACATGCTGCTGGGCGCTCGCACCATGGACGACCACCCCGCCATGCTCCTCTACCAGAGCCCCGACGGCGTCAACGACTGGAAGCTCGCCGGCAGCTGCACCACCATCAGCGGCAAGCCATTCGGCTACATGTGGGAGTGCCCCAACATCGTGACGCTCGGTGGCAAGGAGTTCTTCTTCGTGTGCCCGCAGGGCGTGCCTAGCGGCATGACCAAGTTCCAGAACAACTTCAACAGCGGCTACTTCCCCGTCGAGGGCACCGTCATCGACCTGCTCTCCGGCGACAAGGAGCTCATGGACGCCGAGAAACCCTACGGCTGCATCGACGAGAACACCTTCGTGGAGCTCGACTACGGCTTTGACTTCTACGCCCCGCAGGTCTTTACCGACGAGAAAGGCCGCCAGATTCTGGAGGGCTGGATGGGCCTGCCCGACATTGAAGGCCAGTACCAGGTGCCCACCTACGAGTGGCTGCACACCCTCACCTGGCTGCGTGAGCTTTCGCTCAACGACGCTGGCAAGATCTGCCAGTGGCCGCTGCCCGAGTACGACGCCCTGCACGGCGCGCGCGTGGACTTCACGCCCGAGGGCTCCGTGGACAACGTGGGCAAGCTGGGCTCCTCCAACTACGACGCCCACGACATCGAGGGCGCCATCGGCGCGCGCTTTGCCAACGGCACCGCCGACGTCTACCTCACAGGCATCGAGGGCGAGGGTCGCATCCTGCTCAACGCCGACGTCGAGCTGGCCGTCATCAACGACATGATCGAGCTCTCGTTCAAGGGCATCGCGGGCGGCTACCGCACCGTGCGCCGCCTGCCGCTGGCCGAGCTCTCTGCCGGCAAGCTCGAGAGTCTGCGCATGGTCGTGGACACCTCCGCCATCGAGATCTACGTCAACGGCGGCGAGCACACCATGAGCACCCGCTGGTGGCCGCAGGAGATCACCAACCTGCGCATCAGCTCCAGCTTCAAGGCTGCCGAGAGCTACGCCTATGAGATGGGCCGTTTCGAGTTCCTGAACGTCTGCTAGCGCCTCGCCGGCACATACCCGCACCTCTTGTAGCCGCCCACGTCGCGTGGGCGGCTATACTATTCGGGTCAAGTCTTTGTAAGGTGAGGTCGCAATATGCTCAATTGCTTGATTTGCCTGTTGGTGGGCTATCTTTGCGGGTCGGTGCTCACGGCCGAGATCGTGGCGCGCCGCATAGCCGGACGCTCCGTCTTCGAGCTGGGTGATGGCAACCCCGGCATGGCCAACGTGGGCCACGAGCTGGGCACCAAGGCCGCGCTCGCATGCCTGGCGGGCGACATTCTCAAGACGTTGCTGCCCGTGCTGGTGCTCAGCAGGCTCTTTCCTGTGCAGGGCTGGCAGGTGGTGGTCGCCTGGACCGGCCTTGGCACCACGCTGGGTCACATCTACCCCTTCTGGCACCGCTTTAAGGGCGGCAAGGGCGTGACCACCATCGCGTCCACCATCATCCTCATGAACCCGCTGTGGGGCATCCTCGCGGGCGTGGTGGGCGTTGTCACCATCATCCTGTCGGGTTTCCTGAGCGTGGGCGCTGTGGTCGCCATAGCCTTCTACACGGTGGTTGCGTGCGTCAGCATGCCGTGGGACTGCAAGATCGCGGCCGTCATCTTTCTGCTGCTGCAGGTGAGCTCACACTGGTCAAAGCTGCGCGGCATCCCCGCTGGCACCACCCACCGGGCCAGCCTCTCCACCAAGTTCTGGTCCAAGGTGCGCGGCAAGTAGCTGGTGAATCATCTCTGAGGCAAGGTCCTCCCCCGCCTCGTCCCCGTCCTCGTCATCGGGCACGGGTGGCTGCCAGGTACCCTGCATGAACGCAGGCGTACGGTCCTGCCGCTGCGCAAGCACCAGCTCCTCCAGCGCCTGTGCCACGCCGTCGTCCGCCACGTCTCCCACATGCCAGCGAGCCGCCTCAGCCGCCGTGGGCGTGGCGTTGGCCACCGCCACCGAGTCGGGCACGAGTTCCATGAGGGGCAGGTCGTTGTCCGCATCGCCAAAGAAGAGCGCCTCGCCGACAGATATACCCAGCTCGTCGAGAAGCACGCCGAGGCCGAAGCCCTTGTTGATGCCGCGTGGCATCACGTCGGCCCAGTGCACCTGCGAGGTCGCAAAGTCGCACTCAGGCACCAGCTCGCGCGCCTGCGCAAGTATCGCCTCGTACTGCTCGTCGCTACCCGCGCACGCGATCTCGGCCGAGATGGCGGGCTCGTCTGGGAGCGCATCGCATGCCTCGGCCAAGAACCCGACGTTGCGGCCAAACCACTCCGCGTCGCCCGCACGGGCGCCCACGCAGTACCATGGGCGCGTACCGCCCCAGTTGTCGGCCGTCTCCACCACCAAGAAGGTGTTGGGCACATCGGCGAGCAGATTGTACAGCCGCTCGAGCACGCTACGCTCGACCAGAATCTCGCGGCGCAGTTCGCCATCGACGTAGACTCGCTTGCCGTTGGCGGTAATGGCCGTCTGGTAGCAATCGCGCGCACCAAAGAAGCGCTGGTCAAGCTCGTAGGCCTGACGGCCAGTGGCCGGGGCAAAGCGCACGCCCGCATCGAGCAGCGCCCGAATGGCCTTGACGGTGCGGTACGACACGTGCTCGCCGCCCTGAGGCAGCAGCGTTCCGTCCATGTCGGAGAGCACGAGCTTGATCATGGGAGTCCCTTCGGTTGGGGTGGTGCGAGCATTTTCGGCATGCACCAGTCTAGGCCAATACACCCGCGGGATGGTCTGACGTACAGAAAGGGGTTACCCCCTTTTGTCGGACACTGGTCCGCAGATCCTGCCGCTACGGGAGCCCCTCCCCTACTGACGCATCTCCAGCAGCTCGCTCACCAGCGTGGACCCTAGGATGAGCACAGCGCCAACCATGGCTAGGGGCGTCATGTGCTCGCCAAAGACCAAGGCACTCACCAGCAGCGCCACCGCCGGATCGATGTAGTTGAAGATGGCC
The DNA here is from genome assembly GCA_902779675.1 of uncultured Coriobacteriaceae bacterium. Lineage (GTDB taxonomy): Bacteria > Actinomycetota > Coriobacteriia > Coriobacteriales > Atopobiaceae > UBA1367. Next base: position 55,443 of record CACZCK010000009.1, read on the forward strand.
ACCTTTTGCGCGCTCAGATTGTGCAGCGACGAGAACCACAGGATAAAGGCCACGCCCGTGTGCACCACACACACGATGGCGAGCATCACCCAAGCCTGGAAGCCAAGGGCCTGCCAACCAGCATCACCCGCCAAGAGCACCTGCGGCAGCAGCGCCAGACCAGCAACGCCCAGCTGCACCGTGGTCTTGGTGAGTGGGTCCACATCGCCCAGCAGCTGGTTGAGCACCATTACCGCAGCATAGAAGCAGGCGGCCCCAAGGCCAAAGGCCACGCCCTGCAGCGTGACGCCCACCGTCGCGCCTGGCTCGAGCACGCCCGACACAGCCACGATGCCTGCCAGCGCCAGACACAGGCACACCTTGCGCGTGGTGGTCAGGTGCTCGTCGAGCACGAAGGGCGAGACCGCCATCACCATGACGGGCGCCATCTCGTAGGCAAGCTCGGCCGTGGCCAGGGTGGTGAGCCCATAGGCCTTAAAGAGCAGGGCCCAGTTGAGCGTGAGACAGACGCCCGAGGCAAGCAGCACGGCCAGCGTGCGCACCTTGCGGGGCAGCTGCAGCGTCTTGCCAGAAAGACGCAGGTACACGAGGAGCACGAGCGCGCCGAGGATGCCACGCGAGGCAGCCAGCGCCGTGGGAGTCAACGGAATTAGCCGCACGAACAGCCCCAGCGTGCCAAAGATGACCTCCGAGGCCGCCAGTCGTATCGTTGCGCTTCGTTCCGTCGTCATTGCCGCTGATCATCCCCTCTCGCGAGGTATCAGGGTACACCATCGCGCTAGAAGGGTTCGCGCAAAGCAACAAAAGGGGATTACCCCTTTCTGCCCGGACAGAAAGGGGTAACCCCCTTTTGTTGCTTTGCGCGAAGCGGAACTACATCGTGGCGTGGACCAGGGTCTCGATCTCGGTGGCAGAGAGCCCCGCGTCGGCATCGATGGCAAACAGGTACCCGCCCTTGGCCCAGATGGCCACGTAGACCAGGTCTCCGTCGCCCTTCTCGGTCACCTCGACGTCACCCACGGTCACTGTGGTCTTGCTGGCATACTCGCCATAGTCGCCGCTAATGTCGCCAGAGCCGTCGTCCACGGCCTTGCGCACGAGCACGCGCTGCTCGCCATCGGAGTAGAAGCACTGCGCCATCTGACCCTCGACGGCCTGGTAGGCGCGCTCGGAATAACCCTGCACCGACTCGGGGAAGTTGACATCAAAGCCCGCAAGCTGAGCTGCATCGTAGGCCGTCTCGCAGTCCACGAACGGGTTGGCGATGCCGGTCTGCTCCGTACCACCCTGCTCCTCGGCAGGCTGCTCGGTGGCAGCGGGCTCGGGATCGGGCTCCGCAGCACCGTTGGAACCACCGCACGCCGCCAGCGGCGCGGCGGCAAGAGTCAGAGAGAGCAACAGGGCAAAACGACGCTGGGCGTTCATGGGATCCTCCATCCGCGACGAACTCCAACCAACTGGCATCCATTCATACGGTCAGACTGACCCATCTGTCCCAGATACGCCATGACTCTTCGTCATACATACCATCTGCACAGGTAAAAGGCGCCATGTGACAGCGAAGCAGCCGTAGCCGCCCGCCTAGCCCTCGGGCTGGTACAACTCGTAGCGCTGGGCGTCGGCCTCGGTGATCTGCCGCATCACGCGGCAGGGGTTGCCCACGGCCACCACGCCCGAGGGGATGTCCTTGACCACCACGCTACCTGCGCCAATCACCACATTGCTGCCAATGGTCACGCCTGGACACACCATCACGCCCATGCCCATCCACACGTTGTCGCCCACCGTGATGGGCAGCGCAAACTCCAGCCCCTGGTTGCGGCGCTCGGTGTCGATGGGGTGCCCCGCCGTGGAGAAAGTGCAGTTAGGGGCCAGGTACACGTCGTGCCCAAAGGTCACCGGCGCACCGTCCAGGATGGTGAGACCGTGGTTGGCATAGAAGTTCTCGCCCAGGTGGATGTTGCGGCCATAGTCGCACCAGAAGGGCTGCTGGATGGTGGCATGCTCCCCCATCGACCCAACGATGGTACGCAGCAGCTCCGTGCGGGCCTCCACCTCACGTGGGCGCAGCTGGTTGTAGTCGTAGCAGAGCTCCTTGCACTCGCCCAGCGCCTCGATCACCTGCGGGTCAAAATTGGCGTCGTAGAGCCTGCCCGCGGTGTCGGCGATCATCTCGGCGATCTTGGTGCGCTTGTCGGCTGCCATGGAGCCTGCCTCTCGTTATCGGTTGAACCGTTGATGTGCACATCGTACCCCAAGCCGCAACCATGTGGCCGCCGACACACAGGCGCGGGGCACCCGTCGAAGCGACTCCGACGGGTGCCCCGCGCTACCGGGCTTGAGAGCTGACGCTAGACCTGCTCGAGGTAGAACGCCAGAGCACCGATGAGGTTGGCCTCGTTACCGTACTTGCAGGTGACGATCTCGGGCTTGGAGAACGGCAGGTACGGATGGATCTCGTAGAGCTTGTCCACCGCGTCGCGGATGAGGTCGGTCGTCTCGGGACGGGCGCTGATGCCGCCGCCGATGGCGTAGCGCTGCAGGTCGAGCACGGCCTGAAGCGTAACGATGCCCGAGGAGGCCCACACGGCGTACTCGTCCATCACGGCCTTGGCATCCTCGTCGCCCGCCTCGTAGGCGTCAAAGAGCATGATGCCGTCGGCGTTGGCCAGACCCTTGGCCAGACCGAACTTGGGCACGATGGCGCCTGCGGCAATCTTGCCCGCCCAGATGGCGCTGCCCGCGTGGCCCTCGTGGATGGCGGGGTAGTCGCACACCAGCCAGCTCAGCTCGCCCGCGCCGCCCGAGCAGCCCATCCAGACCTTCTTGTTGAGCACGATGCCGCCGCCCACGCCGGTGCCCAGCACCAGCACGGCGCCGGAGTCCACGTCGGCCAGAGCGCCCGACCAGCTCTCGGCGATGGCCGCGCACTTGCCGTCGTTGGCAATGACGCAACGCTTGCCAAAGACCGCGCCGTACTTCTCGGCCGCCGGGTAGTCGTGCAGCCACGTGAAAGCGCCGCCGGTGTAGGCCCAGCCCTTGGCCGTGTCGATGCGGCCCGGCATCGAGATGGCCACACCCTCGTAGTCGAACGACGCGACCGCGTCCTTGACCGCCTGCAGCGATGCGAGGGTCGCCTCTTCCGACATGGTGTTGGCAGGAACCTTGCCCTGCTCGATGAACTGGGCGTCGTCGTCCATGATTGCATACTTGATGAAGGTGCCGCCGATGTCCAAGACCAGATACTGAGCCATGTGAGTCCCTTTCCCCAAAGGATGCATTCCTTGCGCCTACCCTATCATGCACTGCGCGGGCCGAGCCCCTACCACAGGCCAAGGTGCACCAATTGCTCGGTCAGGCATAGAGTCCGGCACCGGCGACCCTGTCGCCACAAAGCCAGCGAGGCGAGCCGACCGCTCGCCCCGCCAAAAAGGCCCACGTTGCCCGTCGCTGTGCTACGGACGCGGATGCCCGCACTCCATGCAGAACTTGCCCGTGTTCTCGTGTCCGCAGTCTGGGCAGGTCCAGGAGCCAGACGCGGGCCTGGGCGTGCCGCACTCGCTGCAGAACTTGCCGGTGTTCTCGGTGCCGCAGCTGGGACACTTCCACGTGCCTGCGGGGGCAGGCTTGGGCGTGCCGCACTCGCTGCAGAACTTGCCGGTGTTGGTGGCGCCACAGCTGGGGCAGGCCCAGCCATCGGCCGCGGGTGCCGCGGGTGCCTGCGGGGGCACCACCTGCCCTGGAGCCGTCACCTGGTAGGCGTTGGCCGGCTGCTCGTAGGGGATGTACTGGTTGGCGGGCGGGTAGCCGTGGCCGACCTGCGTGTTGTTGGAGGCGCCCTGCATCATGTTCATGCCCGCGAAGCCCACCATAGCCCCGGCCTCGTTACCAGCGGCAATCTTGAGCGCGTCGCCCTCGGCCACCGTGCGCTTGCCCTCCGCCATCGCGCGGTTGGCCTCACGCATGTTGGGGTCGCGCATGACGGCCGTCATCTGCATCTGCCGGATCTCTTCTTCCTCCTCGGGGAGGGCGGCAATGGTGTTGATGCCCACGCTGACCACGGCGATGCCGCGCTTCTCGGTCCACTTGGCGGAGAGCTCGGCCTCCATGGCCTCCGACAACTCCATGGCGTGCGCGGGGAACATGCTAAAGCGGATGCCCATGGTCGACAGGCGGCCAAAGCCCGGCTGCAGCGCAGTCAGAAACTCGCTGCGCATCGTGGGAGCCAGCTGGTCCACGCGGTAGCTGTCGCGCACGTTGCCAGCCACGTACTTGTAAAAGAGCAGCGGGTCAACGATGCGGAAGGAATACTCGCCGTTGCAGCGGCAGTGGATGTCGGTGTCCAGGCCGATGTTGGCGTCGACCACGCGCACGGTCACGGGCGCCGGGGTGCCGTACTTGTTGCCCATGATTTCCTTGGTGTTGACAAAGTAGACGCGCACGTCGTTGGCAGCGTCCCCGCCAAAGGTGAAGCGCTCGCCAATGCGCTTGAACGTGGCCTCAAGCTGATCGCCCAGGTCGCCGTAGAAGACAGACGGCTCGGACTCGCTCTCAAAGAGAAACTCACCCGGCTCGGCGCACACGTCGATCACGGCGCCCTGGTGCACGATGAGCATGCACTGCCCCTCGTTGACCGCAATGATGGAGCCGTTGCTCAGAAGGTTGTCCGAGCCGCCGGTGCGCTTGCGCCCCTTGACCACGAGCACGTCGTTGGGAATCGCATCACAGTAGATGTAGTCGCGCCACTGCTCGCTGAGAACGCCAGCCGCCGCGCCGATGCCTGCACGAAGAAGTCCCATGTTTGCCTCCGTATCCGTCGTGTGGAGAAGCGGTCCCTGTCCTTGTGGTTGCTACTGGTTCTGGCGGCGCTTGAAGTCCGCCTTGGCCCTGCCCGTCACTGCTGGCTTTGTGGTTGCCGCATCCTGCTGCCGCGGCTGGCCGGAGGAGCGCCGGCCAAAGCCCTCGCCGCCAAAGTCGTGCTCGTCGGATCCCTCCTCGCGGCGCTGCACCGGCTCGGTGTGCTCGGTGCGCTGCCCAACCTGCTGTGCGGCCAGGCTGGCCAGGCTGCTACCGCAGTACGGGCAGCATCCCGACGCGTCGGGCGCAGTGGTGGCCAGGCAGTTGGGACAGGTGACGGGTGCCTTAGGCGCCGTGGCGGCACGCTGCTCGGCGCGGATGCCCGTGAGGGCCTCCTTGATATCGCGGGCAAGCTGCTCGGCCTGCCGGTACTCCGCCGACCCCTTGTTCTCGATGCGGTTCTCGTTGACCCTAAGCTCGATCTGCTCGATGTAGGGATGGCTCACGTAGATGGTCGCATAGAAGTCGTAGTCGATGTCGTAGCGCGGTGGGTCGTACGAGACCTCGTGGCCCTCGGCGTCCTTGCGCCTGATCTCGGTCTTGCTCTCCTTGACCCGGTAGTCGCAGCCGGTGATCTGCGAGAACTCGAGCACGTCGGGGTTGCGCGATGCCCAGCCGCTTGGCGAGGCGTTGGTCACAATCACCTTGGAGCGGTCTTCGTCGAGGTAGACCTTGGTGTTGGTGCCCAGCGTGCGCGTCACGTGGAACGCGTCGACCTCGGCCTTGTTGGCTTCGCGGTAGGCCAGCTGAGCCTGTATATCATCGACGGTTGCGGTGCGGTAGCCGTGGAAGTAGGGCGAGAGCTTACCCGAGCAGTCCTTGCACAGGTACGCCTCGCTGATCTTGGTCTTGCCAAAGACGCCCAGCTCCTTGCCACAGATCGCGCAGTTCTTCTTCTCAAACAGCTTGCCAAACAGAGCCATCGTCGCACCTACCCTTCCTGTAAGCGAGACTCGCCCGATGTGCCCATCAACTAAGAGTATCCGCTGGTGCCATAGGGTCTCTCACCCATTTGGATGATATTGGTCGAATGGTGCGGCGAGCGGTTTTTACGCTCTCGTGAGGCTATCATGGACACTTGCACCGAAGGAGGGTCCATGAGGCAGAATCGCATGATCGAGGGAATCGCGTCGACGCTCGCAGGCGCCATCGCCTGGGGAATGAGCGGCACGTGCGTGCAGTACCTGTTTGCGCATTCTGCCATCGACTCGCTGCTGCTCACGGCGCTGCGCCAGGTGGGCGCAGGCATCATGTTTTTGGCGGTGCTGCTGCTGGGGCACCGCGACCAGCTGCGCAAGATGCTCGCCGACGCCGACTCGCGCCGCAGGCTAGCGATTTTTGGCACGGCGGGACTGTTCCTCAACTCCACGCTGTACGCCACCACCATCAGCTACACCAACGCGGGCACGGCCACCGTGCTGCAGAGCCTCAATGTGCCCATGGTGCTGGGGCTCGCCTGCCTCACCGATCGCCGCCTGCCCCGACGCCTCGAACTGGCCGCCCTCGCCTGTGCGGCGCTGGCCACCTTCCTCATTGCCACGGGTGGCGACCCGAACACGCTGCACTTGCCCCTGCTGGGTCTGGTGTTTGGCGTGGCCACGGCAGCCGCGGCCGTCTTCTACACCAGCTACCCGAAGCCGCTGTTCGAGCGCTGGGGCAGTCTGGCCACCACGGGTGTGGGCATGGCCGTCGCCGGTGTGAGCGGACTGGCCTTCTGGACTCTGACAAGGGGGCTGAGCAGCGGGTTTCCTGCTCTCTCGCTGGACTGCTGGGCCGTACTGGGCGTAGCTTCGCTCGTGGGAACCTTTGGCGCCTACGGCCTCTTTCTGCACGGCATCTCGCTGGTGGGCCCGGTGCGCGGCAACATGCTGGGCACGGCCGAGCCCGTGAGCGCCACGGTGCTCACCGCTCTGCTGCTGCACACGGCCTTCTCGTGGGCCGACTGGGCTGGCCTGGTGCTCATGGTAGCCACCATCGTGCTGGTCACGCTGCAGTCGTCCGCAAGCGAGGGCTAACGACACCGGCCCACGGCCTTTCGCGCAAAAGGGGTACTCCCTTTTGCGCGAAGCAAGTGTCAGACCTCCTGCCACAGGTACACGCGGCACTCGTAGGGCCGCAGGAAGAAGGCGTTGCCCTCGGTCGGTGCGTCCTCGTAGCCACAAAGACAGAGCTCGGCCTCTGCGAGCGGCAAGTCGCCCGGCGCCGAGAAGTACGCCGTCCTGCCCGTGAACGAGCACACTACCAGCAGCTTCTGCCCAACGCCCTCGCGAACATGGGCGTACAGTTGCGCACTCGCCTGCTTGAGCTCGCGATACGATCCTTCGCGTACCACCGGCAGCCGCCGACGCAGTGCAATGGCCTCCCGGTAGAAGGCCAGCAGCGAGTCCGGATCCTCCTCGGCCGCTGCCACGTTGATCTGTCGATAGTTGGTGTTAATCGGGAACCACGGCTGGGCCGTGCCATCTCCGCCCACAAACCCGGCACCAGGCTCCGCGCTCCACTGCATGGGCGTGCGCGCATGGTCGCGCGTGGCGCGGTTAGCCAGGCGCAAGCAGGCTGCCTCGGGCACACCCATCTTGCGCAGCCGCGCCACCTGGTTGAACGTCGAGACGTCGGCAGAATCCTCCACGCGAGTCAGGTAGGTGTTGGTCATGCCGATCTCCTGCCCCTGGTACACGAAGGGCGTCCCGCGCAAGAAGAGGTAGCTGCAGGCCAGGCTCTTACCGCTCTCCACCCGATACCGCTCGCTACCGTAGCGGCTGATGATGCGCGGATGGTCGTGGTTCTCAAGATAAAGCGAGTTCCAAGCATCCTGCGCCAGCCCCGTCTGCCAGCGCCCCAGCGCGCGCTTGTAGGCGCGCAGGTCAAACGGCCGCGGAATCCAGTCGGTCACCACGCAGTCGGCCCCCATGTGCTCGAAGGTGAACATCATGTCCAGCTCCTGCTCGGGACCCTCGGCGCAGTACTCCAGCGCCTTCTGCGCGCTGATCATGGGCGCCTCACCCACTGTCATGCAGTCGTATGCGTCGAGCACATTGTGGCGGAATTGCCGCAGGTACTCGTGCACACGCGGACCGTGGTCGTAGAAGCGCATGCCGCGAGCCGCGGGCTTGAGCGGGTTGTCATCGGGCAGAGCCGGGTCCTTGCTGATGTAGGTGATCACGTCCTCGCGGAAGCCATCCACACCCATCTCGAGCCAGAAGCGCATGATGCGCTCTACCTCGGCACGCACCTCGGGGTTGTCCATGTTGAGGTCAGGCTGCTTCTTGGCAAAGATGTGCAGGTACCACTGGTCGCGCGCGGGTTCGTACTCCCAGGCGTCACCCTCAAAGAGACTATCCCAGTTGTTGGGCGGCGTACCGCCGGCCTCGGGCGCGCCGGGCGTCCTGCCATCGCGCCAGACGTACCAGTCGGCGTAGCGGTTGTCGCGCGAGCTGCGGCTCTGCACAAACCAGGCGCACTCGTCGGAGGTGTGGTTGACCACCAGGTCCATGATCACGCGCAGACCGCGCTCGTGGGCGCCTTCGAGCACCTGGCGAAAGACATCCAGCGTGCCGTACTCGGGATTGATGTCGTAGTAGTCCGCAATGTCGTAGCCAAAGTCCGCCTGCGGACTGGGATACAGTGGGCTAAACCAGATGCCCGTCACGCCCAAGCTGGCAATGTAGTCGAGCTTGCCCAGCACACCCCACAGGTCACCAATGCCGTCGCCGTTGCCATCGCAGAAGCTCCGCGGCCAGATCTGATAGAAGACGGCGTCCTTGTACCAACGCGTGCGCTCCATGGGGCTCCCTTCGGTCGATGTGGCATATCCCTACCTTACGCCCGCCACCCGCGTACGCAGGTTACCAATCGGCCATCGCCCGAGCTCAGCGTCTTGTGCCTCGTTTCATGCTAGTGTGGTGGGGCGGCGCCACGGTCCCGCCAGCGGCGTACCACGACGACCGATGCGCACCCATCGCAGCCGAAAACCACAGACAACGGCCAGGCAAACGAGCAGAAAGGACCGTGATACTTTGACCATGTGCGCACTCGACGCATCTACAATTGGCTCAAAATCAGAAAATGCCTGCTAGATCGCATGCGGCCAAAAAGGTATCCCCGCCGAGTGCGCACATGGTCAGAGTATCAAGCCCAAAAAGCACCTAAGAAGGCAGTGAAAACGCAATAAAACGACCTGGCGCGAGCCCCCGACGACCACAAGGGAGAAGAAGATGGCAGAGGACATGCGCAACGTGGCCAGCACCGCCGGCATGAGCGAGTTCGAGCGCGACTATGAGGTGCCCGACTGCGTGGTGCTCGATAGCGCCTACTGCTCCATGGGACGCATGATTGCCGTGCGTGCCTGCAAAGCCGCAGGTTGGACCTATCATGACACGGTAACGCTACTCGACCTGGTTCCCGAGTGCGGGGTGACTGCGGACGACGCGGACGCCTTCGAGGCCAAGTCGGCCGCGCCAGATGCCGACCTCGACGAGCTGCGCCAAAGTGAGGAGTACCAGCACATCATCGCGGCCTACCGCCTCGCTGCCGAGCGCGCACTCGCGCAGGGTCCCTGCCTCATTCACGACCGCGTGGGCAAGGCTTTTGTGCAGGGCCTGGGCAAGACCTGCGCCAGTGCCATGACCTATGCGGCCGACCGACCCGCCATGCGCGTGCGCGCCAAGGTCTCGCCGCTATATGCGCAGCTCACGAGCGATGCCGAGCTCGATGCCGCCATCGCCTACGAGAACGCGCACCGCCGAAGCTGGCACGCACTGGCAGACGACGGAACCACGTGGGGCGAGCCCGCCACCTACGATCTCATGATCAACACCGACCTCATTGGCCGCGACTTTGCTGCCACGCTGCTCGCACAGCTCATGACGGAACGACAGTAGCAGGCCGGAAGAAGGCCATCGTCAGGACGGATCGCAATCCGACGCCTATACGGCCCGCCCAGCCAGCGTCTTCAGAACTCAAGCTCCTCGCCGTCGGCGGGAATGAGTACCTGCTCGCCCACGCCCAGACGGTCCACAAAGGTACGCAGATAGGAGCGCGACACGTTGCCATGGTTGACGGCCTCCATATGACTCGCCATCGTGGCACAGCCCCTCCGCAGGGCGATGCGTCACCCTCTCCCAAAGCGCCCTGGGCTACAATGCAGGCACTTTATGGCTCGCCCACTCAGGAGAGGAGTGCGCATGGATCCCGTCACCCAACGCAACGAGCTGCTCGCCCAGAAGACCATCAAGGGCCTTGCATCCCGCAACATGACCGGCCACTACGCCGCAACCAAGGAGGAGGCCCTGCAGATCGCCCTCGGCCTCATAGACGAGCAGAGCTCCGTCACCATGGGTGGCGCCATGAGCGCCTACGAGATCGGCCTCGTCGATGCCCTCAAAGCGGGCCTGTACAACTTCATCGACCGCGACGAGTGGGACGACAAGCGCGCGGCGATGCTTGCCGCATACGACGCGGACGTCTTCTTGTCCAGCGTAAACGCCATGACCGACGACGGCGTGCTGGTCAACATCGACGGTAATGCCAACCGCGTGTCGGCCATCGCGCAGGGGCCCAAGAAGGTCATCTTCATTGTGGGGATGAACAAGGTGTGCGGCGATATCGATGGCGCCATGAAGCGTGCCCGCAACGTTGCCGCGCCGATCAACGCGCAGCGCTTTGGACTCTCTACGCCCTGCACAAAGACGGGTGCCTGCGCAAACTGCAAGTCTCCCGACACCATCTGCTGCCAGTTCCTCATCACGCGCTACTCGCGCCACGAGGGCCGCATCCACGTGATCCTAGTGAATGACGTGCTTGGGTTCTAGGCCGATCGCGGTCCTACATGCACGACGGAGCCCCCTGCGACAAGCTGGCTTGCAGCACGTCGCAGGGGGCTCCGTCTGCCTGATGTCTGCTCGCGCAGGCTCAGCAAGCTGTTATGGGTAAAACGAGGCGTCGCCTACGTGCCGCCCACGTTTCCTTCGTGGCCGTCGCAATCGTACCAAGCGCCACCAGCGATAACCTCTAGCTGCTCGTCGGTCAGCTCTTGGCCCTGCTCCGTAGCGAGCGCTACGAGTTCCTCGCTCGACTTGCATGCCTTGGCCAGCTCGATAATGTCAGGGTTAAGGTCCTTGATGTCCATGGACCCTCCTTTCGTCAATCGCGCTTCCACCTCTGGAGGTGATACTGCCGTCTCAAGCGTATCGTCTCGGAACATTTCTTCAAAGAGAACGGGAGCGGGTGCTTCTATAGTAGACAGGAGAGGCAACCACAAAGGAGTGGGATAAGAACTCATGCCAAACAAAGTGCAGCGCAGAGGCGGACTCTTCGGCAGGTTGATTGCCCTTTTCCTCGCAACGTTAACCATTAGCGCAACCGCCAACTCCGGCTACGCAATCATCGCCGTGATGAGAGACGACTTCGTCAACAAGCGTAAATGGTTCACCGAGGACGAGATGAGCGACTACATCGCCATCGCCCAGAGCTGTCCCGGACCCATGGCAGTCACCTCATCCATGGTCGTGGGCTTCCAGAGCGCAGGCATCCTCGGCTCGCTCGCTGCGGTCTGGGGCGTCATCACCCCACCGTTCGCGATTATGGTGCTTGTCTCCATCTTCTATCAAACCATCGTGAGCAATCCCTACGTCACCATCTTCATGCGCGGCATGCAGATGGGCGTCGTGGCCATGTTGCTTGACGTCTGCATCGGACTCTTCCTCAACGTCACGAAGAAGCCGGGCATCTACCCACTCGTCGTCATGGCGATAGCCTTCCTGTATGTGCGGCTCACAAACTGCTCCATCATGTGGCTCGCCATCGGCTGTGGCGTGGCCGGCGCTATAAGGGCTTTGCTCGTAAAGAGGGAGGTCGAGGCAGCATGACTGACTCGATGATCCTCCTGCGCGTCTTTATCGCCTTCCTGCGAATCGGAGCTATCGCATTCGGCGGCGCCTATGCAGCCATCCCCTTAGTCGAGCAGGAGGTGGTTACAAACGAAGGCTTCATGACCTACGCCGAGTTTGCCGACCTGCTCGCTTTGGACGAAATCACACCAGGCCCCATTCTCATCAACAGCGCCACCTTTGTAGGCATGAAGGTTGCGGGCATGCCCGGAGCCATCGCCGCGACCCTTGGCTGCATCCTCATACCGTGCATCGTATCCGTCTCGCTGCTATTCCTCTTCCGCAAGTACAAGAACACGGTCCTGGTTCAGAGCATCGTCCTCACGCTAAAATGCATGGCTTTGGCGCTCATTGTCTCCACCATGATCAAGCTGGGGATGAACGCAGTCATGCCGAGCGAGGCGCAAGCGGATATCCTGCACGGGACCTATGCGGTTGCAGTCATGGCTTTTGCCTTTTACCTCATACATGGGAAAAAGCTGAGTCCCTTGCCCGTCATGCTGGGCTGTGGCGCGCTGAACGTTATCGTGTCCATGTTGGGAATGTGAGCGCAACGCTTTCACGGGAAGCGATGGTGGGGGCAGGTCTCTTGACACCTGCCCCGTTTCACAACGGTACTAACGCATGTCTTGCGGTTGGGCACCCAGTCGGCCGTCTCCTGGTACCAGGCCAGCATGCGCTCGCGCATCTCAGCAACCTTTTCGGCATACGCCGGGTCGTCGATGCGATTGACCTGCTCGTGCGGATCGAGGTCGAGGTCGTAGAGGGTATCACGCTCGTAGAGGCGCATCGTGTACTTGAGCTTGCCCATGCGGATCATCGTGGCGCGCGTGTGGTTGGAGCCTTCCTCGTGCTGCGTGGAGATGCGCGGCCAGCGCCGGGGTCACGCGCGGCTTGCAGGCAAAGCGCGCGGCAGGCTTCACGATGAGCGGCACGTTGGTGAGGCAGTCCTCAAAGCAGTTCTGTACCTTCTCCACCAAGCCGTAGTCGCCGGTGTAGTATGTGATTGAGGCCAACGGCGACGTGTATCCCTGCGACTTCTACTGTCTGGACGAGTACCGGCTGGGAAATCTGGCGGATGCGTCGCTGCGCGAGCTTGCCACCAGCGCGGGCGCCGAGGCGTTTCTTGCCTGCCAGGCGTGCCGGCGCGAGCCCTGCGCCACCTGCCCCTACGCTCGCATCTGCAACGGGGGCTGCCGGCGTCAGAACACCTGCTACCTCACCGACGATGGCTGCGCCTACCAAGACGTGCTCGCCCAACTGGTGCCGGAGCTGGCCCACATGTACGGACTTGGATAGGAGAAGACATGGGCGCGATCCTCACAGCCACCGTGTTAGTGGAGAACACCCCGGTCGCAGGGCTTGCCGCCGAGCACGGATTGTCCGTGCACCTGTGCTACGAGCGCGAGGGCCGCGCGACGCGCATCCTGCTCGACGTTGGCCAGTCCGACGCCTTCGCGCGCAATGCGACAGCGCTGGACGTCGACCTTGCGGCCGTCGACTGCGCGGTGCTCAGCCACGCTCACTACGATCATGCCAACGGCCTGCCCGCGTTCTGTGTCGCCAATGCCAGCGCGCCCGTCTACCTGAGCGAAGCCTGCGCGGAGACCTGCTGGTCGACCAAGGCGGGCACGACCGAGCCGCACTACATCGGCCCCACGCCGGGCCTGCTCGAGCGGTTTGGCCAGCGGCTCGTGCGCGTGTCCACCGGCCGCCTGACCACCATCGCGCCAGGCGTGCACCTGGTGCCCCACACCACGCCGGACCTCGCCGCGGCGGGCGAGCGCGCCGGCATGCTCCTGCGTACGCGGGACGGCTGGATACCCGATGACTTCGCCCACGAGACGAGCCTCGTCGTGGAGCTTGCGCCGGCGCCGGACGACACGCCTCAGCTGGTCGTCTTCAACAGCTGCTCGCATGCGGGGCTCCCGGTCATTGCCGCCGAGGCTGCCGCGGCCTTCCCCGGAGCGCGCATTGCCGCCTACGTGGGAGGGCTCCATCTGGTGCATGCCACCGACGAGGAGATTGCGCTGGCAGCGGCTGCCATCAGCGATGCCGGCATCGGGCATGTCTACACCGGCCACTGCACCGGCACCCACGCCCTCCGGCTGCTGCAGCACGCACTACCCGGACGCGTCACGGGCCTGCACCCGGGCATGACCTTCACCTGCTGACCCCCAAGAGGGACCCTGCCCTTGACTCATCTCTAGGAGCAGGGGTCATGGGACAAGGGGGCAATGCGGTGCCTCAGCGGCCGTATGGGCGCGTCGCGTCGTACTCGCCGTACTCGCAGCCCACGTGTCCCACGTCCAGGTCATCCACCAGCTGCCATTCAAAGCCGTCGCGCGCAAACAGCTGTACGCGTCCGGTTCCCGTGCCGCCGTTCCACAGCCGGTTGTGACGCGCCTGGCCGTCCGGCGCCTCGTAGCGTATGAGCAGCATCTCGTCCTTGGGACAGGTGATGTCAGTCACCAGGCGCGCGGTGAAGGTCTCCTGCTCCACATGCCACACGATATGCGTCGCTGTCTCGTGGCAAGAAAAGTGAGTCTGGCTACCCGTCCACAGCTTGGAGAAGTTGAACTCAAAGGGTTCGCCCTCGTACACCAGCTCGCCGAGCAGCTTGCGGTCGAGCGCGAGATGGCCCACCTTGGGACGCCCGCCGCCAATCTCCAGCGCCGTGTTGTGCAGCCGCTCTCCCGTCAGGCGACTGGTCACGTCGTTGCTGGCTAGCCACACCCACGGCGTGGTGAAGTCGCTTCCCCAGTTCTTGTCCGCATAGCCAAAACACGTGTCGGGGTCCACCACATAGCGCTGCCCGTCGAGCCAGACCTCACCCGTATAGGCGGTCTTTATTCCCTCGGCATGCCAGAACATCTGGAAGGCCTCGGTGGCACGAATGGGCTCCGAGGCCCCGTAGCCCACATTGAAGGCCACCTGCTTGTCGAGCCGCAGGTCAAAGGCCATCTCACCCGCATCGCTCATCCAGGCGGGATGCGCGGCGGCCTCCTCCGGTGTCACGCGCACGTGACCCACCAGGTCCGTCTCGCAGCAGATGCAGTCGTCGGCCGCCACATAGAAGGGCACGCCACGCCCCAGGTCCACCTCATCCCATCCAAAGAAGCGGTGCAGCTGCTTGGCTCCAGCGCCCCAGGTGCCGCACTTGACCATGAGGTAGGAGGGTTTGCGCCCGTCGCGCGTACCGTCCGGCGCCAGGCCAAAGAGCGCCTCGGGGCCGCCGAGCGCCGGGTTGCAGGTGAAGAACTCGATGAAGAAGGCGCGCTCCTCCCCCGTCATGGCATGGCGGGCCGTAAAGGAATGCCACCACCAGTCGTAGCCCTGCTGGGCCAAGCTGCCCGTGAGCATGAACTGGTCGCGTGAGATGTCGTGCGCGTCGGATGCCATGAGGGTCCTTCCGTTGACGGTGTCCCCAAGGGGAGACTCCCTTGAGGGCACACCCTGTCGTACGGTAGTGCTCCTGCACTTGTGTCTATGAAATCAATCCTTAAATCTCATTCCACGTCTTCTGGCCAAGCCACCTGAGCAGATCGAAAACACCGCCGCCGGCAATGCCGTCTAACAGCTCGTCAGGAAGCTCCACACCGCTATCTTTCAGAAGCTGCAGGCGCTCCTCATCGCTTTCGCAAGCGTCCAACCGCTCGAAGCCGTCTTCACCCAGCTGCTGACGAATCTGGACAATTAGCTGATTCGAGGTCTTTTGCATCGCGTGCCTCCCTTTTCCACACCACGCATGATGGTGTCATTTCACAAGCCTACCAGAGGCTAATCTTGTTATTCCCCGCTTCTTCCTTTTGGGGGTTATACCGGCTGCACCATCGCCACGTCTCACTCATTTCGCAAGCCCCATGCCGCTTGCGCGTCAGAAGGCGCGCAGCCGCTCTCGTAGCGCATCTCCCGCCTCCGACACGACCATCGCCACAAAGATGAGCGCAAAGCCCGCAACCATCCGCACCGTCACGCGCTCGCCGTACACCAGCACGCTCGAAAGCACGCCAAAGGGCGCCACCAGCAGGATGCAGAGCTTGTTGAACCAGGGGCGGTCGACGAAGCGCACCGCGCCGTGCTCTTCCACAGGGCCTCCTTTTGCCGCACGCTGGGGACGGTTCGCCATATTAGCCCATCGGAGCGTCTCCCCCGCCGCACGCGCGCGAAAAAGGCCGGACGCCTGCGCATTCGTGGATGCACAGGCGTCCGGCCCTCGTAGAAGGAGCGCCGACACCCTACAGCAGGCTGCCATGGCGGGCCACGTAGGCGCGGCGCACCGCCAGCACGCTCGCCGCGTAGGCAACGGCCACCAGTGCCACGGCCGCCACGGCCACCGGCGGCAGCACCGCCAGGTCTATGACATAGCCCAGCGGTGTGCAGCACATGAGCGCAGCCACGGCCACACCCGCAGCGCCCAGCACGCAGATCTGCCAGCTTGCCCGGCTCTGCACGAAGGGCAGGCGCTCGGTGCGCAGCAGATGCACGGCCAGCACCTGCGTGACCATGCTCTCCAGCAGCCATCCGGCCTGGAACGTGGCCGCAAAGCGCAGCTGTCCGGCCGCATCCAGCGCTCCCCACGCCCCACCGCAGGCTGCCGGGCACACCACCAGGTACAGCAGCGCGAAGGTCACCACGTCAAAGACCGAGCTGATGGGTCCCATCCACCGCATGAATGCCGAGATGGAGCCTGGGTCCCACGTGCGCGGCGCGCGCAGGGCCTCGTCGTCCACGTCGTCCCACGGCATGGCAATGCAGGTGAGGTCGTACACAAAGTTGAGAAAGAGCAGCTGCACGGCCGTCATGGGCAGGAAGGGCAAAAACGCGCTGGCCACCAGCACGCTAAAGACGTTGCCAAAGTTGGAGCTGGCCGTCATCTTGACGTACTTGTTCATGTTGGCAAACGTCCGGCGACCACCCTCCACGCCGCGCTCCAGCACCATCAGGTCCTTCTCCAGCAGGATGATGTCGGCTGCCTCCTTGGCCACGTCGGCACCCGTGTCCACGCTCACACCGCAGTCGGCCTGGCGCATGGCGGCCGCGTCGTTAACGCCGTCGCCCATGAACCCCACCACATGGCCCCTGTCCTGCAGCGCAGCCACCACGCGCGCCTTCTGATCGGGGCTGAGCTTGGCAAAGACCGTGGTCGCCTCCACCGCCTGGCGCAGCTCGTCGTCCGAAAGCGCCTCGACCTGCGTGCCGTCCAGCACGCCCGTCACGTCGAGCCCCAAGCGCCCACACACGTGGCACGCCACGCGCGTGGAGTCACCCGTGAGCACCTTGGTGACCACGCCGTGTGCCGCCAGAGCCTCGATGGCCTGGCCCGCGTCCTGCTTGGGCGGGTCGAGAAAGGCCAGGTAGCCGATAAGCGTCATAGCTGTCTCGTGCTCCACCGTCAGCTCGCCCACGCCAGCCGGCTCGTCCTTGCGCGCCACGCCCAGCACCCGCATGCCGTCGTCCGAGAGTGAGCGCCCCTGCTCCAGTACCTCTGCTTCCAGGTCAGGCGTGAGGGCAAACACCCTGCCCCCAAGCTCAACATGGCTGCACACGCCCAGGATCTCCTCCAGAGCGCCTTTGGTGATCATGGTGGTCTTGCCCTGCTCGTCGCCCACCACCACGCTCACGCGGCGACGCTCGTAGTCAAAAGGCAGCTCGTCGATCAGGAAGTTGTCCTCCACCAGCGCCTGGTCGTCGAGGCCCGTCTCCTCGTGCGCACAGCGGATGATGGCCGCGTCGATGAGGTTGAGCATGCCCGTCTCAAAGTGGCTGTTGAGGAAGGCGTGGCGCAGCACGCGCGCGTCCTCGTGGCCGGCCACGTCCAGATGGCGCTCCAGCACCACGCGGTCCTCGGTGAGGGTGCCCGTCTTGTCGCAGCACAGCACGTCGATGGAACCCAGGTTCTGGATGGCGTCCAGCCGCTTGACGATCACGCGCCCACGGCTGAGGTCCACGGCGCCCTTTGCCAGGCAGGTGGTCACAATCATGGGCAGCATCTCGGGCGTGAGACCAACGGCCACCGACAGCGAGAAGAGCAGCGCATCGAGCCAGTTGTGCTTGGTGAGCGCATTGATGGCAAACACGATGGGCACGACCACCAGCATCAGGCGCACCAGCAGCAGCGACACGTCGGCGATGCCACGGTTGTAGGCAGTCTGCTTCTCGCTGGCCTCCAGGCGCGAGGCGATGGAGCCCAGCTCGGTCTCCTCACCCACGCGCACGGCCACGCCCACGCCGGTGCCCGAGACCACCGTGGTCCCCAGAAACGCCAGGTTGGAGGCCTCGAGCGGCGGCACCAAACCATCGGTGGCGGCGGGCACCTTCTCGATGGCATCGGACTCTCCCGTCAGGGCCGACTGGCCCACAAACAGGTCGCGCGCTGCTACGATGCGCAGGTCGGCCGGCACGATGTCTCCCGCGGCAAGGTGCACCACATCGCCCACGACCACTTCGTCAAGCGGAATCTCGGAACGGCCGGTGCCACTGCGCTCCACACAGCAGGTAGTCTCGATCGTCTCGGCAAGGGCGGCCGCGGCGTCGGACCCGCGCGCCTCCTGCACGAAGCGCAGCACCACCGACACCAGCGCCATGGCGCCGATGAGGATGGGTGTGGCGGCGTCCTTGGTGCCGGGTGCGGCGAAGACCACGTCCGTGGCAAACGAGACAGCGCCGAGCACCAGCAAGATCAGTACGAACGGGTCGCCGCACGCCTGCAAGAAGCGCAGGTAAGCGGGGGTGCGCTGGGTCTGCTGCATGTGGTTGGCCCCGTGCTCCTCACGGGAGCGCTCCACCTCGGCAGCCGTGAGGCCGGCGCGGCGGGTGCGCAGCTCGTCATAGACGCCAGGCACGTCGAGCGTGGCCACATAGGCCAGCCACGTCTGCTCCATGACGCCCGTGGGGTTGGTGGGACGAATGCGGTTCTGAGTCCTCTTGAACATGATGGACCCCCTCTCCCGATACCGAGGCAAGGCCAAGGCATGACGATGCGTGGCCATGGGGTGGGATGAGGGGTCAGTTCTCGGTGGGAGGGCTGAACGCTATGCGGTCACCGCGGCGCCCATGGCTTGGTTGGATAGGCAGGGTTTGCAACTGTCGCCGTCCATGTGCACCTCCTTTGTGACAGGCGTTTCATTACGGTCACTATAGACCCTGTGATTGCGGAATTGCAAGCACAATCAGATGCGACCGCAGAGTCCGCTCGGCACAGCAAACGGGAGGGCCTCGACACCGAGACCCTCCCGTCATGAGTTGCTATGGCATCGTCTATGGGACGCTGTGCAGCTGGCCCGTTATGCCGACTTCTTGTCAGCCTCGCGCTTGCGGTTGAACACGCCCTGGATTGCCAGCAGGGCCAGCAGGCCGCCACTCACACCCATGGCCACGTAGAAGGGCGTCAGGGTCGTCTCCTCGCCCGTCTTGACGACCTTTCGCGGCGTGTCGGGCGGCTCGACGATCTTGGAGCGCTCGGGCTTGATCTCGACCGTAGCTTCGGCAACCCACTCACCGTAAGCCGAGTTGAGCTTCTTAGCGTCGTCCACATCGTCCTTGGTGGGCAGCGTCACCAAGCTCGGGGTAAAGGTGTACGTGTAATTGCCGCTGTACGCCGTGAGCGAGCCGGCCTTCTGGCTAGCACCACGAGGCATGATCAGCCACACACCGTCGCCCTGGTCATCGCCAGCAGCCAGGGGAATCTTCGCGCCGAGCTTGCCGTGACGAACGGCAACGTTACCCTGCTTGCCATCGCTGACCACCTTGGCGGCACCTTCGGCCAACTTCTTCCAGTCGCCGCTATCCATCAGCGACTGCAGGTCCTTGAACGGCGCCTCAAGAATCATGGACGAGAGCGCGTCGCCATCATGCGTGACTGTCGCAATCCGGTACGCATCAACCACGACGGCATCCTTCTCGGCGATACCCTCGATGTCTGCCTTGTATTCGTTATTTACAATCTCAGCCGTAATGGACTTGGGACCGCTCGGCCATCCTTCTGCCAGGGCTGGGACGCTTCCGAGTGCAAGCGCCATAAGCAAGCCCATAGCCAGTGCCACAATGCTGCGGCTTCTCCTTGTCTTATGCACGTGCTCTCCCTTCCTCTTGCTAGTCATCGATAGTGTCAGTCGTATCCGTTGTTGTGGGCTGCGCCTGGGGCGCCTCCGCATTAGTGCCAAAGTGAGCGCCTACCCGCTCTTCCTCGAACTCGCGAATCTGGGCCAGGGCCTTGTCCTTGTCGACCTCGGGGCCGCGCAGGCGGTAGTAGATGAGGGTGACCAGCAGGTAGATAAAGAGCATGGGGATAGCCACTGCCGGCACCGCAATGTAGCTGGGAATCTGCACGCCCTCGGCGGGGATGGCCACTGTGCCCGTCAGGTTCTCGATGCGATGCGCGCGCACCAGCAGACGGTGGGTGTTGACGCCGTACGGCGTGCAGGTGACCAGAGTGACGTAGTCGCCGTCCTGAATAAAGCTGAGGTCGCTCATGTCCTGCGGCTCAACGATACGAATCTGGTCCACCTCGTAGGTGATGGTCTGCGTGAGAACCGTGATGGTAAAGGTGTCGCCCTCCACGAGCTTGTCGAGGTCGGTGAAAAGCTTGGCGCTGGGCAGACCACGGTGGCCCGAGACCACCGCGTGAGTGGTGGGCCCACCCACCGGGAAGCTGGAGCCCTCAATGTGGCCAATGGCCATCTGCAGGACGTCTTCGTCTACACCGTGGTAGATAGGCAGGTTGACGCCGATGGAGTGGATCTGGATGTAGCCGATGACGCCCGTGCCCGTGAGGTTGAGCACGCTGTTGTATTCTTTCTCGTCCTCCTTGGAGGGCGAGAAGCGGTTGCTCTTGGTCACCAGGCGCTGGTTATACGCGTGGGCCTCGTCCAGCATGCGGTCGATGTCCTCTTGGCTGGTGTCCTCGACGGCCTGTACGTACTCGGAGATGGCGCGGTACTGGTGGTAGTTGTTCCACCAGTCGGCAAAGGTGGGATACGCAATGAGACCAGCACCAGCCAGCACGATGGCCAGCGCGATGAGCGTCGAGACAGAGATGCGCTTGCGTGGGCGCATTTTTGGCGCGGCAGCCGACGTCTGCGAGGCGTCGAGAGCGCCTTTAGCAGCTGCTTTCTTGCGACCTATGAAGGGACCAAAGGCCAATCTGACTCCCACGGCGCAAGGCGCCTGTCGTACTCAGGAAACGCAGGCCATAGATGTCGTTTTGCGCGAAAGCGCCGTCAGAGTGGCCATGCATAACCCACCTACATTACTTTTATTAGTATAGCTTTCTCGTAAAAGGCACCTCAGGCAATTGGTGCCGATTGTCTGCCGTTCGTGAACAATTTGAACCTCAGGCGCAAGGTGTCGAAACCCTTATCGAAAGGTCAGACTTAAATATGATTTCAAACCATCTGACATCGACGACGATTGATTTCAGATAGCGCACTATCGTTGTATCGTCAAACTGGTCAGGGGTCTGGGCGGCTGTGCCCAAAAGGGTTTTGGGCATAGTGCGGGTGCGCAAGAAGAACTGCTCGTAGTCGGTGCAAGCGGCAGGCAAGGTGGGCATGTTGCCGCAGGTCACGGGGTTTGTACAGGGGTCTGGCGCGAGCTCTCCTCCCCTAGCCTCGGGCAACTGTGCCACGGGCGCGCCGAGCGTCATGCAATCGATGAGCTCGAGCAGCAGGCGCAGCTGCATCTGGCGCTTTGCCAGACGTGCGCGACGAAGGGTCTCGGGTTGCTCAAGCCTTACCTGCAGCCAGAGGCGCCGTGCGTCCGAGGCGAGCTCGCTGCGGTGGAGCGGTAGTTGGGCAAAAGCCTGCGCCAGGGCCTCTCGGACGGCAGCCTCGCGCACGTCTGGCGCGGTACAGACGGGTTTGTCAGGGCTTTTAGGCAAGCGGTTTGGGCAGCGCCAGAGAATCTGGCCGCCACGCGTCTGGGCAACACGCCTGAGCACGGCTCCGCAGCGGGCGCACCGCATGCGCCCCGTCAGCGCGTGGCGGCTGCCAAACCGCAGAGCCGAGGGATCCCCACGCATGCTGGACCGAAGCATGCGCTCCCCCTGCACCTGCGCAAAGACCGCCCTTGGAACGATGGGCTCGTGGTGGTTGCGCACCAGGTACTGCGGCAGTTCGCCGTTGTTGCGCACGATCTTGTGGGTCAGGAAGTCGGGGGTGTAGTACTTCTGCATCAGCAGGTCGCCACAGTACTTTTCGTTGCGCAGCATGCTGGCGATGGTGGAGGCATGCCAGCGCGTACCGCCCGATGGCGCGCGGATTCCTCTTGCCTCTAGATCCGAGGCTATGAGCTGGGGGCTATATCCGTCCAGGTAGGAGCGGTAGATGTAGCGCACGACGTCAGCCTCGTGCGGGACGATGACCAGCGAGCCCGGCGTTGGCCCCTTGGTGTAACCCAAGAAGCGTGTGTAGTTGACGCGCCCGCGCCCCTCCTTCATCACATAGCGGATGCCCATCTTGACGTTTTGGCTGATGGAGGCGGACTCCTGTTGGGCGAGCGAAGCAAGGATGGTGATGAGCACCTCGCCCGAGGCTTCCATGGTGTTGATGGACTCCTTCTCAAAGATGACGGGAATGCCCAGCTGCTTGAGCTGGCGGATGTAGGTGAGGCAATCCATGGTGTTGCGCGCAAAGCGCGAGATGCTCTTGGTGATGACGAGGTCGATCTGGCCGCGCTCGCAGGCGTCGATAAGCGCCAAGAACTGCGGGCGGCGGATAGCCTGCGTACCCGAGATACCCGCGTCGGCGTAGATGCCCGCGAGCTGCCAGTCGTCGTGCTCGGCGATGTAGGAGATGTAGTGGTTACGCTGTGATTCGTAGGAGGTGAGCTGCTCGTCGGTGTCGGTGGAGACACGGCAGTAGGCTGCGACGCGCAGGATGGGTGGGCGCTGCGGCGCGTCTTGGGATAAGGCGGGTAAGGTGGGTTGGATGACCTTCACTTCCATGTCGGGCTCCTGTAAGTGGGACGACCGCGTTCACGCTCAGCATGGCATCGAGCGAGAACGTGGCTTTATTAGCATCAGTTTTTGAATCAATAACGCTTTGCTGAAGCAGCCCGACAACACCAAAGTGATTAGAAAGATTATCGCACTGGTGCTGACAGTAGTCACCGCCCTTGCGATGGCGACGCCGGCGTTTGCGGCTGATGCCGAGAACACGATCGAGGCCACTGGTCTCACGGCTGGCGACACGGCAGAGGCGTTTCAGCTCGTCGAGTGGAAGAACGGCAACTGGGCCCTTACCACTCTCGGCACGAGCTGCGGTGTTACCCTTTAGAACCTCGTTGACGGCATCTCCGCTGATGAGGCTGCTACCATCGCAGGGAAGGTTAGTGGTGATGGTATCGCCATGACCGAGGCTAGTGGCAAGTGGACTGCCACGGGCGTTGCCGCTGGTCTGTACTACGTCAAGGCCACTCCTGCAGACGACAACAAGGACACCGTGTACAATCCTGCGTTCGTCTCCGCTGACTACAAGGAGGGTGGCAACACCGTCGATTTCAGCACCGCTTATACGGATTCTACGGTTGTGAAGAGCTCTTCGGTTCCCTTCGACAAGGTAGTCAACAGCACTGACAAGTATGTCGATGTTAAGGTCGGCGACGTGATTCCCTTCAAGGTCACGACCACGATTCCTTCCTACGGTAAACAGTTCACCAATCCTCAGTTCAAGGTCGAGGATACCCTCTCCGCTGGTCTGAAACTCAAGGGCAATGTGACCGTTAAGTATGGCACAAAGTCTACTACCGAAACCAATGATGACGTGACCATCACGACGTCTGACAGTGGCTATACGGTTGAGTTCTCGGCGACTTATCTGACCGGTCTCAATGGCGCCACTCCCGCTGTCGAGATTACGTACTCCGCGGAGGTCACCACTGAGGCTACCAACAACGTCACCTACATGGACAACAAGGCCAAGCTGACCTTCTCCAACACGCCGACCACGACCAAGGATAAGGAAGACATCACCCGTCACTACACCTTCTCCATCGATGCCAACATGAATGGTCAGGATCACGGTGGTGAGAAGAGCCGCGAGCTCATCAAGATCGGCGTTGACGAGAATGGCGATACCATCACCAAGTTCACCTCTTGGGTGGAAGGCAAGCAGTGGACCGAGGAGACTCCGCTCGCTGGGGCAACCTTCAAGCTGGTGGGCACGGGCGACCTCTCCGGCGTCGAGAAGACTGCTGAGTCTACTGCCGAAGGCTACATCTCCTTCAATGGCCTGGACGCTGGCACCTACACTCTCACCGAGACCGCTGCTCCGGCTGGCTACGTCAAGGATTCGAAAGAGCACACCGTCGTCATCACCCCGAAGTACAAGACTGGCACCGATGAGCTCGAGAGCTACACCGTGACCGTGGACGGCAGCACGTCTACCTATACCATCACCAATAGGAGCGATGAAGCTGCAACTATTGAGACGACCGTTGATAAGACTTCGACGACCTTCCCGTTCGTCAACGTCAAGGGCACCGCGCTCCCCAGCACCGGTGGCATGGGCACCAAGATCCTGTACACCATCGGTGGTCTGATGGTCGTCGCCGGCGGCGTGTTCCTGGCTGCCAAGAAGCGCATGAGCACCATCGAGGAGTAGCTCTAGCCAGCTAGCAATCCTCACGCGCAAAGCGCTAAGACAGGGAGGGTCCGGACCAAGTCCGGACCCTTCTTTTTGCGTTCGTGTTGATTACTTGATGCCAAACGCCGCGTGCGACATGTCGCAGCAAAGTTGCACGCACGAACACTCCCACACAGAGGCTCAAGTTGCCTGAGATCGTGCTTGATAGCTGCGACTTTGGTGTGACTTGAACGTGATTTGCTGCGACATGCCAGGAGTAACCTGTCTGCCCACGATGGCCGAACAGCGAATCGGAGGCAGCATGGAACGCGACTCGAGCATCATCAGCTATACAGCAAACAGGGAGCACAAGGACTCGGTCTTTCGCGACCTCTTTGGAGCTGAGGAGAACAAGGCCAACGCCTTGAGTCTCTACAACGCCCTCAACGGCTCCTCGTACGACGACCCGTCCGTGATCCAGATAACCACACTCGAAAACGTGCTGTACATGAGCGTAAAGAACGACGTCTCATTCCTGATCGGCGAAGAGTTGGTGCTGTGGGAGCACCAGTCCACGCACAACCCCAACATGCCGCTCAGGGCACTCAACTACTTTACGCACCTCTACAACAAGTGGGTCCACGACAACGACTATTCGGTGTATAGCGATGAGAGGGTGCCGCTACCGCGGCCGCGCTACGCCGTGTTCTACATTGGCGCAATTGAGCGTCCCGAACGGGAGATCATGCGACTATCCGACTCATTCATAGGCCCAAATTTCCAGCGCGACGGGATCACCGACGCGCTTGAGGTCATCACGACGGTCTACAACATCAATGTTGGATACAACAACGAGCTGATGGAAAAGTGCTCCGCATTGGAAGGCTATTCGCGTCTGATATGGACCATACGGCAAGGTCGGGAGCAGGGCATGGACGTGTCTGAGGCGGTAGAATGGGCGTTGGACAGGTGCATTGCGGAAGGCACGCTGGCGGACTACCTGGCTAGAAGGAGGGCCGAGGTGAAGGACTACATTCTTACCGAGTACGACGAGGCCGACACCATGCGCCGCCTGAAGAAGCACTACACCGAGGTAGCCCTTGCGAGGGGTCGCGAGGAGGGACGCGAGGAAGAGGCGGCAACCCAGCGGGACGCCAACCTCGCGAGAGCCGCCACGTCCGTGGAGCGCGGGATGCTCTCGCTCGAAGACGCCTCCACCCTATTCGGCTTCTCCCGCGAGGAGATCGAAGCGAGGCTTTAGTCTGGCCGCGCGTTTGTTTACACGCATGCAAGGCGTCGCTCTGAAGGAGACACCCTGCTCCGTCATGGTCACCGCTTAATTGTGACGCTGGGCAAGCTGGCCGCTTGTCCAGCGTCGTCTAGTGTGCGGATGTTGTCCGGTACGTCTGAGGCTCCCTCCCGCTCGCACATCAATGCTAGCCCGCAAGTCGAATGAGCCCTAACGGCCACCATCACCTTTGTTGAAACAGATCTGCAGGTCACGGTACCTTCGAACTGGTCTTTGTGGCAGCTGTACCTTGATAGCAGAATACTGCTTAACGAAAGCAGCCCTGCAGTTCCAAAATGCGTTGAGGACAAAGATGCCATGTCCTCGCTGGACTCCTTTACCGCTGGGTAGAGAGGCGCCTGGAGCGAAACTGTGCGTTCATTCGACTCGTTCGCAGGCTTGAGACCCAATGAGAGGAAGCCCTCGACGTTCACACATCGTCCTAAGTTGGTAGTGAACATGCTGCTAACCAGGGCGATTCCATCGGGCTTATCGAATCGCTGCAGGGCGATGCATGCAGTCACCCTGGACAGGAAAGGGAGGGCCCGGACCAAGTCCGGACCCTCCCTGTCTTAGCGCTTTGCGCGTGAGGTATCTAGCTAGCTAGGGCTACTCCTTGATGGTGCTCATGCGCTTCTTGGCAGCCAGGAACACGCCGCCAGCGACGACCATCAGGCCACCGATGGTGTACAGGATCTTGGTGCCCATGCCACCGGTGCTGGGGAGCTCAACACCCTGGGTGTTCTTAATCTTGCCGCTCGTAGTATCGGTGCCGACCACGGTGTCGCCATGATCAACCGTGGTGATCTTTGTGGTGGCAGCGTTGTTGGTGATGTTGTACTTGGCGGTCTCGGTACCGTCGATCTCGACGGTGTAGGACTTGAGGACGTTGGTCTTGTAGGTGATGGCGTCGTTACCCGTACCCTCGGTAACAGTGACCTCTTCGACCTCAGCCTTGATCTCGATGGAGTGCGCCTCAGTATCAGCAATGTATCCGTCCGGAGCCTTGGTCTCCTTGACCCAGTACTTGCCCGCGTCGAGACCCTTGATGGACATGCGACCCTGGCCATCAGTAATGATGGGGTTCTGGAACACGTCGTTGCTGTACTCCTGGGTGCAAGCCTGATCCTTGTAGAGCTTGAACTCTGCGCCCTGAAGAGCGCCGACCGTCTTGCCGTTGCTGAGCGTGACAGTTTCGGTAATCTCGTTGCCGTCCTTGTCAACGCCAACCTTCACGACTTCAGTGGTCTTGTAGGTGGTCTCGCCAAAGAGATCGCCGTCGATATCGAAGGTGTAGTGGTTGGTCTTATCCTTCAGGGTGCCGTTACCTACTTGGTCAGACGGGCTGTTGGAATAGTTGACCGTAACAGTGTTGTCCTCGTGGTTAACGGACGTGGCTGCAGCACTCGTGACCTTGGCTTCGTAGGTAATCTCGACAGGGGTTGCAGTCTTGACCGTCTTCAGGTAGGTGTCGGTGAAGGCGAGGGTGAAGCCCGTCTTTCCGTCGGGAGTCACCGTATAGTGAGTATCCTTGGTGAGGCCAGTAGGCTTAACGAGAGTGATGGTGCTGTCATCGAGTTCAAGACCAGTGGACAGCACGTCGGTGACCTTGAAGACGGGCTTGGTGTAGTTGTCTGCGAAGCCGGGGATAACGGTCGTAACGGTAAAGGTCACATTGTCGCCAACGCCCACGGTCTCCTGCGTATTGCTGTCAACGCTGGTGGCGTCTTGAGCGCTCTTCTCAAGTGTAACCTCGCTCTTCTTGGCTGCCGCACTGTCAGAGTAGGAGAGGTCGGTCGTGACGTTCCACGTGCTGGAGTCACCAGAAGCGTTCTGCTTATAGTCAGCGCCAACGAAGACGGGGTTGTAGGTGTAGCCAGTCTTTGCCGGAGTAATGATGGCCATGTAGAGACCAGCATCAGGATTCGCCTGCTCGACCTTGCCACCAGCAGCGGTAAGAGGACCATACTTTGCGGTCGTGTTGTCCTTGGCGAGCTTGCCTGCAAGCGCTGCACTAATAGCGCCGGGCGTCGTCTTGTCGCCAACAATGGTGGCGAGTTCGGCATCGGTAAGGGTCACGCCATCGTTCTTCTTCCAGCCATTGTCCCACTTGAGGATCTTAATGAAATTGACAGTGTCTCCATCCTGCAGCCCGGTCACGGAGATTTTCGGGTCGACCGTCAACCCGCCGGCGGGCGCCGGGTCAGCCGCAAACGCCGGGGTCGCCATCGCGAAGGCGGTGACCAGTGTCAGCACCAGAGCGATGACCTTTTTCAAGTGCTTCATCTTACTTCCTTTCCTTGTTCCGTTCCTTATCTTTGGTAGACAGAACTTACGATACTACTTTAACCGTAAATTGTTGCTTGTGTGTGCACCCTCGTGCTACTTGGATGCCGTTCAAGCAACTTTTCAGCTTCGTTCTCGGCGCGACTTGGCGTCGAGCAGAGGCCTAGATCCTCGACCCTCCTTTCCGCCTGCGCCTCGACACGAAGCCGGTTAGCCCAACGGCATCAGCAGCAGCCGTGCCGTATGAGTCCACATGGATGTCCGCCAGCGCGCGACGAGCATATCTAGCTGCAGGTTTCCTACCTCTGGCCTCTCGGCCCAGGAAGCCCGCGCGGGCGGCCGGGGCGGCCTCGCCACAAGCGAGGCGCTCCCCTGCCGTCAGTTGGTATGTAAGCTTCGCGGCACCCATGACTAGCGCCTCGAATCCCTGCGCGGCGTGCCACGACGAGCTGGGCGACGCCCAGAAGTCGCACGAGCGTATGCGTACTGGCGCTTGCCGCGCAGTACGTACGTGAAGATCACGGCCGAGATCATGGTGAAGGCCAGGATGTTGAGGAACACGGGACCAGAACCACCAGCTGCGGGAAGCTCAGCACCAGGCTCGTTGGGAATGGAAATGGTCAGACCATTCGCACGATCGCCTGTGAGTTCTCCATCCTGACCAATGCTGAAAGTCCAATACTTCTGCGAGATTACATATCCCTCAGGTGCCTTGACCTCTTCGAGCTGATACTCGCCCTGCTCCAGCTTCAGCGTGACACCAGTAGTCGAGCTCACCTCAAATGGCCCAGTCTTCTTGTTCTGATTCTCGGCATCAGTCTCAAACGCAGCGTTCTCGAACTTGACGTACTCACCGTCAACCTTCTTGGTGAGCTGGAACTTAGCACCTGGGATGGGGTCACCCTTCTCATTGGTCTTTATGATCGTTATCTCGGTCTCAAGCGGCTTCTCCTGGTTGGTGATGGTCACGCGACCCTCTTCCTTGATGCCACTTTCGGAAGAGACCTCGGTGTAACCCTCGCCCTGCGCGTTCTTGTCCTCGTACGTGTACCTGGTGGTGTAACCCGTACTGGGGTCGGTCTCCACGACGTAGTAGCGATGGTTGGACCATTCGTCTTCGGGCTTGGGCACCTTGATCTGCATGGTCCAGTCAGGGTGCTCGCTGTGCTTGAGCTCGTAGGTGCCATAGACGATCAGATAGTTGCCGTGACCGTCGGTGCGCTTACCTTCGCTCTCCACCGTGGGATATTCGGATTCGAGCGAGCTGAGCGTCGTGGGAATGGCAAACTCGGGCGTCGCGCCATCGCCACGCTGGGCTCCGCTGTCGTCCTGACCGCCGGCACCGTTGTTGGCTGCATTGAGGAGCACGTTGGCAACCATCTGGCGCATGGCGGACAGCTTGCGCGAAGCATTTTGTGCAACGCCGTTGGTTCCGGCGCCATTGGTGCCGCTGGACGTGACAGTGGATTCACCGGTATCGAGCTTCATCCAACGCTCGTTAGGTGGCGCCATGCCGTCGCTTGCGTTATCGATGTACAGGTACCAAGACCCATCAGTCGCATGGTACAAATCGCCCTTGCGCAGGTCGTTTCTTCTGCCGTTATACGACTGATAGTGATCACCTTGCGTGAACGAGTACTCGTCATAGATGGTAGGTTGCCCCGGCAGCTCGATGCAGATGCCAGAGTTCTTGAGCTCATCGAACTTATAAGTGTTTCTGCTCTGATCCCAGACGTTGCTCCAGTTCCTCGTCGTGGTGCCATAGATGATGTAGTACTTCCCGTCGCACTCGAAGACGCCTGTTGGTGTGAACTTAGCCTGCTGGTTCCCGTCGAAGGGGGTGGAAGGAACCGGCAGAATCTCACTCAGGTTCTCCTCTGGTGCATAGGGTAGATCTGGCGCAAATGGCAGGTTTTCCGTGTACGGCGAGATGTCCCTCGTCTCCTTGTGCTGCTGGTTCCTACCGCACGTACGGGTCTCGGTCTTGCCGTCAGGATTAGGCACCCACTCGCTCCAATCGTGGCCCAGGGCGGGGAGGCTCACCGTATACGTATCGTTGCAGCGACTGCAGGTGTAGGTACGTACACCATCTTCGGTG
Organism: uncultured Coriobacteriaceae bacterium; assembly: GCA_902779675.1. Lineage (GTDB taxonomy): Bacteria > Actinomycetota > Coriobacteriia > Coriobacteriales > Atopobiaceae > UBA1367. Next base: position 85,422 of record CACZCK010000009.1, read on the forward strand.
CAGGTTGCAGCGGTATCCGTATATGTATAGGCATGCCCAAGAGCCGGTACGTAGTTGTCGTCATAATCGTGGGTCGAGTCCTTGGTGCAGTGATAGTTCGTGTAGCCCTGCTCGGTACACGTGGGTTCGTGAACTGTTGTCTCCCAGTTGTGAATGTGACCCGTGGCGGCCTTTACGCGCTCCTGCACGTGACTACTGTCGTACTCGCAGACACGAATCTCCCTGCCAGGATCTGTCTCGGTCGCCGCCTCGCCCGGCTTGTCCTTCCACTCGCCCCACTTATGCTCGTGGTAGGTCTCGTACACGGTGTAGCCGATCTTGTCCTGTGGCGCTGCCTGCATGGGGTGACCATCAGCGTCCAGCCACTCCTTGATGACCGTGATCTTATGGTTGTCCTCGGTGTTGGTGATCTCGTGGTCAACCACGTTGCGCTTGTACATGACCAAGCCAGTGGTGTTCTGGTTCTGATCGGTGTCCTGAACGATCTTGTAGGTATCGCCCCTCGGCACGCCTTCGAAGCGTGCGACATAGTTGCCCAGCGTGTCTTGCGCGAGCGTGGTGAAGTCTACGCTGTCCGCAAAGGTGGCCTCACCATTGACGGAACCGGAATAGTACTTGCCGTCACTCGTACGCTGTAGCTTCACCCTTACGGTCTCTGCGTTGTGAGCGGAGTCCGCCCAAAGCTTCATGACATCGATGTCCCAGCGGTCCTCCTTGACATCGTAGGTTGTGGTGTATTCATCAACCGTAACCTCTGAGACCGTGTAGGTAATCTCCTTGCCGGCCAAGTCTCCTGCAGTCGCAGGCGTCACCACGGGTAACTGCTTTATGAGATAGGCAGCCTCAGTAGCACCATCTGGTGTACTCAAGGTAAAGACCTTGTTTTCCCCCGAGTTGTTCTCATCGCGAAGCTGGTCGACCTTGTAGCGTACGGGTTCGCCGTTGACATCGATGGTCGCCTCGACCGTGAAGCTGATTTCTGGGTGTGACGTCTTGGTCTCGGCGTCCCTCCAGATCTTCTTGACCTCAAGCTCGGTCTCGCGCAGCGTATTGGTAAAGGTCACCTTCTCGGTGTCTTCCAGCTCGTAGCGCGGGGTTGCCCAGTCGTCCACATCCTCCACGTTAGAGTGCTCGGCATGAAGCGTGACATCCTCTTCGTGCTCGACAGCCTTGCTGTCAACGTATTTACGCTCGGCATGCGGGACCTCGAACTGGTTCATGTTCAGGCCCTTTTCCTCTGCCACGTAGAAGGTGTCAAAGCGATCCAGGCGCGGAATCTTGACGGTCTCGCCATCCTTGATCGTGATCTGACCGTCAATGATCTGACGCTTCTTGACGACGCTGTGGCCGCTGCCGTCGTCTTCCATGATCTTCTGGCCAGTGGCCGAGTCGTAGTAGACGGCCCAGTAGCGCTCGTCAGCAGTGCTGTTGTATGGCCCACCATTGACAATCAGCTCATACGTGAACTCCTCGTCGGTGTACTTTGCACGCTCGCCATCGGTGAGGCCTTCCAGGCGCTTGGAAAGCTCGAGGGTCTTGGGCTGCGGCATGAGGTTGAAGTAGATTGAGCAGTTGGACAGGGAGCTGCCGCGCTCCAGGTAGTACACCGTCATACGGCAGTTGCCGCTCTTGACCTGCTTGAGTGCCTCAGATGCCGTTGTATCGACCACCACGTTCTGGCGGTTCTCGATCGTGCCCTTGAAGGTGGTCACCGTACCTGTGGAGAAGTCCACGAAGCCGCCCGCGCGGTTGTGAATGCCACCCAGGTCGAGCACCTGATGGCGTGAACCAGGAATGACGTTGCCATCGTCATCGAGCTCCTCGACAAAGACCCACACGTCGTCATCACCCGAGAACTTGAAAACCATGTTGTCACCAGAGACGGGGTTCTTGTTACCTTCGCCGTTGCTGGTTGCCACGTCATCTGGTAGGTAGAAGTCGATGGTGTTCTTCATGCCAAACCAGTAGTTGGTGGCGCCTGTGTTCTGCGGGCCAGACCCTCCGTTGGGATTGTCGTTGAACGGCAGGAAGTTGGTCATGGGATTGCCGTCATTGTCGTTCAGATACTCTTTGCCCTGATAGACATAGAAGCGCCCCTGTTGTTGGTTGTACGTTGCAGCGTTCTTGTCACTGTCGTAGTAGTATTCGCCTGTTGAGGGGTTGTAGTTGAACAGGCGGTCGCCTTCACCGACGTTGACCTTGCCGACCATGTCAACGCTGCTGTCAAAGATGTTGTCGATGAAGGCCTGGTTGTTGGCATAGATGCCCTTGGTAAGGGTGTCATAGCGGTACTGGCTCGCTTCCTGCAGGTTACCTGGCATACCAATGGAATAGCTAGGGTTACCGTTGTAGTTCCAGCTGATGAAGTCAAAGTTGCTGTTGGAATTCCAGCGGTCGGTGTGTCTTCTTTCGCTGTTAACGTTCCCATAGCTAACGTTAACGCTCGTACCATAGGTATTGATGAGCTCGTTGTAGTCAAACAATTCCGTCTTGACAAAGCCGAGCGTAGACGGAGTGTCTACGATGCCTGCACCGGACTTAGGTCCCTTAGAATAAGTGGTAGGAACCCAATCTGCGTAGAACACCATATCGTGGTTGACCGTTACGGTGTCGCCAGGCTTGTAGTAGCTCTTCTCGCCATTCGCGGCATTGATCATGTACCAGCCGTTAAGCGTGTAGTCATAACCAGTGCCTGTAGGGGCGGTTACTTGGTATGTTCTGAATGGATCCCATCGCACCGTTTCGCCTACGTTTGGCATGGTAATGGTGTCACCCTTAGCTACCATGCTCTTCGCATTCGACGCCCCGTTATAGAAGCGCCTGCTCGCATTGGTCTGGCTGCTTTGCCCGAGTGTTCCGTCGAAATAGACTTCACACCGACCGTTCAGCTCGTCCGTCACCTGGACGGTGAACACATCGCCGTTCTTCATGGTCACAGTGAGCAGCTCGTCGCTGGTAAAGGGCTTGAGGCTGATGAGCACCCACGTGCCCGCCTTGATCACGTCGTCATCGGTAATGACGGTGATGGTCGGCTCGGCGTCACCCTTGACCTCCGGCTCATCGCCCTCAGTCTCGGCAGCCGCGTCCTCCTTGACCTGCGGTTCCGGTGCCACCGGCTGGCTCTGCTCGTCCACCTCGGGGGCGGTAAAGCTCAGGCCGTCGGTATCGCCAGCACTTCTATCAATCACATACGCACCGTCGTCCAGACCTTGCTTGGCGGGAGTTTCGTCGGGCTTTTCCACCGCATACGCAGCGCTGATGATGCTTGTCACGCCGAGCTGGTCCTTGAGCTCCTTGAGCGTAATGTCGCTCTGGGGATGGGCGACACGAACTAGGCTGTCATCCGAGAACGTGACGTCCACGATCTGGTCGTCGAACTTCTGAACCTCGTCGATCTTGGTGTCGGCGTCGTCGGTAATCACGCCAATCACAGGCAGCAGCTCGCGAAGGTTCACAGCCGTGCCACCGGGGATGCTGTAGGTATAGGTCTTGCCGTCCACGCTGTAGTGGAAGTCAACGGTGTACACCACGGAGTAGACCGAGAACTCGTTGGTCGCAAACGAGATGGTTTCTTCGGAGCCTTCGCACTCGGGTTCGGTGACCTCCATGACTTCAAGGCCATCCTGCGCGAAGTGGACCACCGAGGGCTTGGCGCTGGGCGAGGCGGGCGCGTCGAGCAGCTTGATGTCAACCTGCACGTTGGCCTTCGGCTCCACCTGCTTGCCGCCACTCAAGATGCTGATGTCAAAGAAGCGCGCGTACTCCTCTTCCTCGATCAGGGCCTGGTCGTCGTCGGTCTCGGAGGCATTGCCCGTCACGCTGCCCACAAAGCCCGAGAACGCGTTGGCGAGCTTGTCCAGCACCGATCCGGACTCCTGCTCCTGCGCCTCCGCTGCAGCATTCAGCGACTCCTCGTAGGCTTCCTCGCCTACGGCGGCCTTCACGGCCTGCTCGTGATAGGCGTCATACTCCTTGCTGCCCGGAAGGATCTCTTCGACCTTGAGGTGCGCGTCTTCGGGGATTTTTGCCTTCTCGTCGTAGGTCACGGAGACCTCGTAGGCTTGCCCGTCAGCGGTCAGCACGTTGGTCATGATGCGAGCATCAGTGACCTTGATCTGGAACTGGTCGCCGTTGTCCATGGTGATGGTCAGCATCTCGGTCGTATCGAACGACTTGAGCGCCACGAGCGCCCAATCGCCCTCGGCCAGCTGCTTGGCGTCCATCTGTGCGCGCTGCTCGCTGGTGAGCTGAGCAGAGTATTCGGGCTCGACGCCCAGAGCCTGCTTGAGCTGGCCCGCCGTCATACTCTGGCCGAGCTTGGTGGTGGCCACGAGGCTCGGGTCGGAGAGCTGCACGTTAGCGACCTTGGCCACGAAATCGGTGGCCTCGTTGGTGCCCATCAGACCCATCGCCTGCAGCAGCTCGCTGAGGGTCACCACGTCGCCGCCGGCCAGGTTGTACTCGTACGCCTGCCCGTTGACCTCGTAGTGGAAGTCCACGGTGTACACGAATCCATACACCGAGAAGCCGTTGGCCTTGAAGGTGCTCACGCCGTTGGACTCCTTGGCGTCCATCAGCTCGTCCTGCTCACCGAAGTGCACCACGGCGGCCTCGGTCACGGCGTCATCGAGCTCTGCCGCATCGGTCAGCTTGGTCTTGACGGTCACGGGCGCCTGAGGCTGGATGGCCTTGCCCTCCCCGTCCACGATGGTGATGTCAAAGAAGCGCGCCACGGCCACCTGCGCGTCGGGCGTACCCATAGCCTGCGTCGCGCGCGCCTGATAGTCGGCGTACTCGTCGGTGTCGCTGGCGATCTCGGTCACCTGCAGGCTCGCGTCCTGCGGGATACCCGCCTCGGCCGGCGCGCTTACCACCACGGTCACCGTGGAGTCATCGGTGGCCTTCATCTTCTTCTGCAGGCTCGTCACGGCCAGCACATAGGTGCTGAACTGATCGGAGTCAAAGGCCAGCTCGTCGTCGCTCAGCTTGACGTCGCGCTTCTTGAGCTCCTTCTCGCTCAGCTGGTCCACGACATCGGCCTCGATCTCGACCTCGGACTTGCCCTGAGCCTCCCCACGGGCGATGGCCTCCTTCTCGCTCTCGACGTGCACCACGACGGGCTTGTCGTCGGTGTCGATGAGGTCGGAGGTAAAGGTGACGGTGACGTCCTTCTGGGGCTCGATCTCGGCACCCGTCACGTCATAGAAGGTGATGTCCACGGCCTGGAAGTCCAGCATCTTGCCGTCGGTCTTCTTGGCGATGGCCTTCTCCACGAGGTCGGTGTCGAGCTTCTTGGCGCTCACCCACTTGGCCTCCATGGTGGCGCCGTCGGGCAGTGCGTCCTCGGGAGCGTCCACGAACACCTTGAGCACCTGACGGTCGTGCTTGTCGGTAAAGACGTGCTCGAAGGTCTGGGCAGGCATGGTGTCGCTGACCTCGTACGTCTTGAAGCAACCGGGGCCGTGTACGTGCTCGGCAGTCTCCTGCTGGCCACAGGCCAGCGTGCGCGTGGTCTCGTAGCAGGCATCGGAATGCATGTGGCCCGGAGTCTCGTCCAGACCACAAATCAGGTTGCCCTCTTCGTCGTAGCAGGATTCGTCGTGGTAGTGAGCAGGCGTCTCATCGAGTCCACAAACCAGTGTGGTCTGCTCGTCGTAACATGCATCGGTATGCACGTGTGCGTCTATCTCGGGCAGCGTGCAGATCAGGTTGCCGTTGTCGTCGTAGCAACTGCCGTCGTGATGGTGCGCCACGGTGCCCGTGACGGGGCACTCCAGCACCTGCACCTCGTGCGTCTGCGCGCGGCCATTGAGGCGGAATGCAAATGCAACGCAAGCGACCACCAACATGGACACGATGCCAAAGAGTGCCAGCGTCTCGCGGTGGCGCTTGTCGCTGCGGATGATGCGCTTTGCGTGACGCCTTGTCGGACTCTTCATGTACCGAACGCCTCCCAAGAGGAATTAGGTCCGCATGTTGCGAGGGCGCGGCAGCACAAGCCCGAATGGCTGCCCCCTTGTGCCGGCGATGGTGCGCGCGGCAATCCCTACCAGCATGGAACCAACTGACGAATACGTTGCTCTTTGCTCCGCCTGCGTCTTGTCTTGCGGCACGGCGTATGGTGGGGCATGTCATACTTACTCATTTCTAATTCTCGCAAAATCTGGACCTGCCGAACTTAGTGCGAATTGACGTTTGGGGCATTTTTGAGTCATTCGCGCAAGTATGACGTCATGCGCGTCATGTCAAACACAGTCAGGCACATTGGTGCACTATTGATGCATTTACCTGCTGTTATGCTGTGTTCACGCTGCTAATCGACCCGCAGGCGAGCGGGGCTTCGACCATCTGGGGCGGTTCTCCGAAGTCGAAGACCCCACTGGTTATGCCAAGTCCGCTTATTGTCCGTCTTTTCTGGCAATAAGGGCTTTGCGGGGCGTGTCGCCATGGCTCAACGCCCCGCAATCCGCTTAATGCCTTTTATCTTTGGCATTAAGCGGATTCAGCCAACCGCACGCTCCGCTGGCATGCCAATGAGCATCCGAAAGCATGCGCATTCAGGCCACTCAACACTTCAAAGAACCCCACGTGCCCACATCTCAAGATCAATGGTCCGCACGCAAGGAGGCCAGCCCACCAACGATGAGCTGGCCTCCCCTTCCGCGCTCTTGTGCAACCCCCTGCCGTGCGCGATCAACGCCAGGCGTTCAGGAGCATCACCTATTCCTTATGCTGCGACATCACGCTTGCGCAGCATAGCCAGGCTAGCGCCCATAATCAGCACCACACCAGCCACGTACAGTGCCACTGTACCCGGGCCCCCGCCGCGGGAAGCTCGGCACCGCTGCCGTTTGCGATGCTGTAGAACATGAGCTCCACACTAAAGTCCTCATCAATGCCTTCGTGCGTCAAGTCGATGGTGCCGTCGTTGTTCGTGCGACGAACGGCCGTATCTTCGTCAAGGGTCAGGGTCGCCTTCTGCGCCCAATCGTACAAGCCCTGTCCGTGGGTGCTCTCACCTTCGTTATTCCGCATATAGGTCAATCCCGAACCTGCAGGATAGTAATGGTTGGTGATGTTCAGGTTGACCTTAACCGGGTGGTCCAGCTTCAGGCAACCCTCAGGGGCGTCCTTCTCAACAAGGTAGTACGTCTCGCCAGACTTCAGGCCCTTTACATGCTCCAAGGTCGCATAACCATCTTCGCTAGCATCAAGGTCGGCAACCTTGGTGTAGCTGCCAGTCACTCCTTCCAGCGGTGCACCTGTCTCGCCAGTTCGCGCGGTACGGTACAGCTCGAAGGTTGCTCCGGTTAAGACGTGCTCAAAGGTCTCGTCCATCTTGGTGATCTTGAGGCCCTTGGCGAACACGATGATCTTTGTTTTTGTCAACCGATAGTTCCCCAGATGGGACTGCGGTGGTGAACTTGGACCAAGATCCAACGTTACAAGCTATCGTACCCCTCGTCGTTGCCTGCCTCATCCGGTTCCATTGAGTCCGCCTCTCG